>NZ_FNJP01000010.1:0-2500 GCF_900104165.1 Phyllobacterium sp. YR620 | reverse complement strand
CAAACTCGGAGATAGCTGGTTCTCCGCGAAATCTATTTAGGTAGAGCGTCGATTTTATACTTCCGGGGGTAGAGCACTGGATGGGCTAGGGGATCTCACCGATTTACCAAACCTAACCAAACTCCGAATACCGGAAAGTACTGATCGGCAGACACACGGCGGGTGCTAACGTCCGTCGTGAAGAGGGCAACAACCCTGACCACCATCTAAGGTCCCTAAGTTATGGCTAAGTGGGAAAGGATGTGAGGATCCCAAAACAACCAGGATGTTGGCTTAGAAGCAGCCATCATTTAAAGAAAGCGTAACAGCTCACTGGTCTAAATAAGGGTCTTTGCGCCGAAAATGTACCGGGGCTCAAGCCATACACCGAAGCTGTGGATTTGCCTGGCAACAGGCAAGTGGTAGCGGAGCGTTCCGTAAGCCGTTGAAGCCGGACCCGTGAGGGCTGGTGGAGGTATCGGAAGTGAGAATGCTGACATGAGTAACGATAAAGGGAGTGAGAGACTCCCTCGCCGAAAGTCCAAGGGTTCCTGCTTAAAGTTAATCTGAGCAGGGTTAGCCGGCCCCTAAGGCGAGGCCGAAAGGCGTAGTCGATGGGAACCACGTTAATATTCGTGGGCCTGCGGGTAGTGACGGATCGCGTATGTTGTTCCTCCTTATTGGATTGGAGGGGCTTCGAAGCGGTTCCAGGAAATAGCTCCCGCGTATAGACCGTACCCGAAACCGACACTGGTGGACTGGTAGAGAATACCAAGGCGCTTGAGAGAACTGCGTTGAAGGAACTCGGCAAATTGCACGCGTAACTTCGGAAGAAGCGTGACCCTTTTTTACGCAAGTAGAAGGGGGTGGCACAGACCAGGGGGTAGCGACTGTTTACCAAAAACACAGGGCTCTGCGAAGCCGTAAGGCGACGTATAGGGTCTGACGCCTGCCCGGTGCTGGAAGGTTAAGAGGAGAGGTGCAAGCTTTGAATCGAAGCCCCAGTAAACGGCGGCCGTAACTATAACGGTCCTAAGGTAGCGAAATTCCTTGTCGGGTAAGTTCCGACCTGCACGAATGGCGTAACGACTTCCCCGCTGTCTCCAACGCAGACTCAGTGAAATTGAATTCCCCGTGAAGATGCGGGGTTCCTGCGGTTAGACGGAAAGACCCCGTGCACCTTTACTATAGCTTTACACTGGCATTCGTGTCGGCATGTGTAGGATAGGTGGTAGACTTTGAAGCCGTGGCGCCAGCCATGGTGGAGTCACCCTTGAAATACCACCCTTATCGTCATGGATGTCTAACTGCGGCCCGTTATCCGGGTCCAGGACAGTGTATGGTGGGTAGTTTGACTGGGGCGGTCGCCTCCTAAAGAGTAACGGAGGCGCGCGATGGTGGGCTCAGACCGGTCGGAAATCGGTCGTCGAGTGCAATGGCATAAGCCCGCCTGACTGCGAGACTGACAAGTCGAGCAGAGACGAAAGTCGGTCATAGTGATCCGGTGGTCCCGCGTGGAAGGGCCATCGCTCAACGGATAAAAGGTACGCCGGGGATAACAGGCTGATGACCCCCAAGAGTCCATATCGACGGGGTTGTTTGGCACCTCGATGTCGACTCATCGCATCCTGGGGCTGGAGCAGGTCCCAAGGGTATGGCTGTTCGCCATTTAAAGCGGTACGTGAGTTGGGTTCAGAACGTCGTGAGACAGTTCGGTCCCTATCTGCCGTGGGTGTAGGAATATTGACAGGATCTGTCCCTAGTACGAGAGGACCGGGATGGACGTATCTCTGGTGGACCTGTTGTGGCGCCAGCCGCATAGCAGGGTAGCTATATACGGACGGGATAACCGCTGAAGGCATCTAAGCGGGAAACCCACCTGAAAACGAGTATTCCCTATCAGAGCCGTGGAAGACCACCACGTTGATAGGCCGGGTGTGGAAGTGCGGCAACGCATGAAGCTTACCGGTACTAATAGCTCGATCGACTTGATCATTCTCATTACAAATATCCATCCAAAACGCCGCAAAAGGCGTCAAAAGGTGAATAGTAAGTCGTCAGTAGCAAAGTAGTGTCTTCACTACTCACTACTCACCTCCCCAAAACCCAGCTTCTCATTTGCTTGTTGCGCTTTGCTGACCTGGTGGTTACAGCGGGGTGGCCGCACCCGATCCCATTCCGAACTCGGCCGTGAAACGCCCCTGCGCCAATGGTACTTCGTCTCAAGACGCGGGAGAGTAGGTCGCTGCCAGGTCTGCCAAACGCAACAAACAAAGCTTCTCGAAAAACACACAACAACAAAACAAGCGCAGCACCAAACGGCCCTTTCCATGCAAGCGCAAGCCCGCGCAACAAAGGAAAGCGCAAGCGCATACCGCACACAATTGACGCGGGGTGGAGCAGCCCGGTAGCTCGTCAGGCTCATAACCTGAAGGTCACAGGTTCAAATCCTGTCCCCGCAACCAACATCACAACAAAACAACCCACACAAAAGCCCGGCATCCCCGGGCTTTCCTGCGTT
>NZ_FNJP01000009.1:0-42601 GCF_900104165.1 Phyllobacterium sp. YR620 | reverse complement strand
GAATGGTACGGTCGGGTGGCTTCCCCGGCAATCGTTGATTATTGTTTTTGTTTGATTTTTGCCGATATTCTGTTCTACTTGTGGCACAAAATGTGGAACGTAATGTGGCGCAATGTACCGGCATATTTCATACGTAGTCGGCGGCGTGAAAATCGGAAGTTTGTCATCCCTCAGCCGGGTGTCTCTTTCCACACTTGATTGTTACGTACATCTACCGTACAATACGTACAGATTAACGTATGTAAGGAATTTTCAGATGACACCGAAGACGGAACGATTTGAATTGAGACTTGATGCCGACACTATCGAACGAGTGGACCAATGGCGCGGGAGCCAGGGCGATACATTCTCGAGGTCTGAGGCAGTGCGCCGATTGATCGACCGAGGTCTAGATGCTCACACGCCGGAGGGTTTTCGACTTAATAAGAGCGAAAGGCTCATGACGTGGCTGCTGACGGAAATTTTGAAGAACCAAATCAACGCCGGCAAGGATAAGCAGGACAGCAAGTACGAAATGAAAAAGGTCGAACTTATTCAGGAAGTCATCTACGGCGGACATTTTTGGGCTCTGGACTGGGAACTGTCGGGCGTCATGCACAACGAAGTTGACGACCCCAAAGCTCTTCGAACGGTCGTTGATGTACTCGACACATGGACCTTCATCGAGCGCGCTTACGCTGGTTTCAGTAATGACGATAAAAAACGCATAGAGGAGGAAGTCGGCTTTAGAGGTAAGAACCCCCGCTTCAAGGGCTTTGATGGCAATAATGAGACTGACTACATGGGTATCGCCCATTTCTTAGTGGATCAGCTTGGCCGCTTTGAGAACTTCAAGGGACGGGACTTCAACTCACACACGCCCACGGTCGCGCGCTATAGCCAGATGGCCGCGATCTTCTCCACTATGCGAAGTTCACTGTTGGGACGAGAACTGAGCCCAAACGAAATCATTCAACTCCTAAAATTCGACTAGACCAGGATGGAGTATTGGCGGTGCAGTCGAGATGCACCGCATTTACTCCGCACCTATTGATTTCATTTGCGGTTTCTGTTTGGCGCACCAAATTTGTGGCTCATTGTGTGGCGTAATTCGTGGCCCAAAGTGCATCGAAAAAGAAACCTTCGTATCCGGAGACATGCTGCCAAAGTTTAACTTAGACTATGCCAACATTGTTCCTCGAAGGGATGTTTGATGATGCTCACTGCAAATCGAAAGGGCTTCAGAATGATGCCCGCGATCTCAGACAATGAGATATTCGGCATCGGACTGGTTTCTTTCAATTGGGCTGCGCTGGAAAACCTAATTGAGCTTTTGAATGCCACTGCTACTGCCGAACAGCAAGTCAACTATCAGCGCTCTTCGTTTGTCGAGAGAGTACAGCGCCTGAAGAAAGAGGCTAAAGCCCAGCTCAATGAAAAATGGGCTACACGGCTGACTAGCGCATTAGACATGGTCTTGTCTGTAAAAGGCCACCGGGATCAAGTAGTGCACTGGATGTGGAGCGAAGATAAGGATGGCAATCCGGGCGTGTCCAACATGGGCTCGCCGCGTTTCATTGAGCGCCGGATTGACTACGGGAAACTGAAAGAGATCGCCCTGCAAATCGACCGCTCTCACACTCGCATCTGGGATATTTTCTATGAGGCTGGACTAGAGCTTAACCCAAGCTTCACCGTCATTCGGGAAATTTGGCCCTTGATGAGGCGAGGTTGATCGAGGTCCTATCAACGCGGCACCTCTTAAATCCGGCAAACACTTCCGGGCTATCAGGCTGGTAGATTGCGCTTTATTTCAAAAGGTGTTCGACGATTTGAAAGCTCGAACACGTTTCGAAAAACGCGAAAAGTTTAACCCGCGATAGCTTCAAAAATTGGTTGCATCATCCGATAGCGCATCCTTACGATGCGACCATGCACATAACATGGAAAAGAACGCTCATCGGCGGCGATGAACTGCATCACGACTTTTGCGCCTACGTCGAGAACATTACGATCGCGCGCATCTATCGCACAACGGATGCAGACAACCAGGACGTCTGGTCCGTCAACATGCAGATAGGGAACGCCACCACCGACACCTGTTTGACACGCGAGGATGCCATTCTGATGGTTGAGCATCGCCTGGCTCATTTCTTGAAGACTGAGGCCGGCAAGCGCGATCCGCAGGAATGGCCCCACGATCAGCGCACCATGGAACTCCGATCGATGAGGCAGAACAATCCGGAGCAATATGCCGTCGTCGTCGAGGATCTTCGCAGCGGGCGGGTGGAGCGCATCCCGCGTAAAAAATAATGAAAACGATTGATTCGGAATCTTGAAACACCGGCCCTATATTTCCGGCCATGGGTTACGAGGACTATAGAACCTTCAAGATGGTGCGCGTGTTTGGGCGACAGCCCGGGCAATTGATCAGTGTCACCTCGGCTTACGATGCGGCTGTGTTCCTGCTGCAGCAATGGCCCGACGAAACCGGACCTAAGCACCGTCTGGCGCGTGAAATCATGCTCAAGTGCCTTGAGGGCAATTGCTCGCCTTCGGTCGCGCGTGTGGCCTTCGTAGAGGCGGCAAGGGAAGCCAACATTTACATGGAAGCCGAGCCACTGCGGCCGGCCTACACCGGCAAGCCTGATCCGAAGTTCGGCGGGCGCAAAACTACGCTGGCAAGAGACCGAAGGCCGAGGCAGCCCTAGAACGCAATAAAGAGCCCGCCAACCGGAATGACCGGCGGCGGGCGAATGAGTTTTGAATCGTAGATTTTATTGATCGGAGCGCCATGCGCGAATCCCATCAATTTGAGCGCTGCATGTCTTCAACGCGCCCTCGGTTGCGGTGAGGCGATTGACCAGATCGCCGGTCGTATTCACCTCTCGGTAGGGATTGGGGCATGGCGCCATCAACGCGGCAGGCGGGTAGACCTCGACGACCTTGGTCGCCTGAAAGGCTTTAGGGCTTGTTGAGCACCCGGCGCAGAGACTCAGGCACAACCCCATCAAGATACTTGCGCACGGTTTCATCGTTCTTTTCCAGTTTTGTAATGGTTTCGGTTGTTTCCGCCACGCTCTGATTGATGCCGGCGAGTTTCGCTGAGATATCGGCGAGAATTTGATCGTCGCGAGCCTTGCGCTCGACGAGCTTGTCGATCGCCTTGGCCTGCTGCTCGTTCGATTCCTTGGCAATCGAGAGCGCTGCATCTGCGGCGGCTTTGTGGGCCTTCGCATCGATCATCTCGCCCCGATACCAAAGCACGACCGCCAACAGCCCGGCGATCGCTATGTATGGAAGCAGTTTGAGATACGGCATCACGTTCCCCACTGCTGAACAATCATGGTGATGGTGGCGACCGTGAGCCCGATCGAGACACCCAGCCACAGCACCCGACGATCGCGACCGTGGAACAGCCCGAGGCCGAAGTCTGGCGCCGTCACCTGGAGCATTGCGGCAATGATGCTGAGATAGCGCGCCGCTGCCGTGAGATCGGTCATCGGGATTTCAGCGCCGGTCGATCGGAGATAGATCGAGTTCGATGCGCCAACACAGATCGCCACCCAGCAAATTGCAAAGCCAATGGTCATCTGTCGGACGCGGTTGTATTCCCCAACGCCGAGGACCGCGTACCAGATGAGCTTGTGATATGCGACGAGAATGGCGACGATCGAACCGGCAAAGATGCCATTCAAGAAAATGATGAATTGAACCGGTGGAAAGACGCTGCGCAATACGAAGAACACAAGAGTGCAGAACACAATGCCAAGCATTACCCGATTAAGAGCGAGATTTCGGAACATGCCGAGGTTTCCTTCCTGTGATGCGATCATTCTCGTCGAGTAAATCTGAGACGACAGACTCCAGTCGGTTGGCTGCTTTCTCGACGTTCTCGCGCGCTCGGATCACTTGAGCCGCGACCGCTCGCCGAGAACCATCGTGAGGGTTGAATATCCTCCGCAGAAGTCCCATTCGCTTACTCCGGTGCTTTGCCACGTAGAAGCAGATCGGACAGCCTGTTGATCGAGGCTGTAGCCGCTTCCTGTGCTTTAACGGTTTCGCGGCCGGTCTCGACCATCGTGTCAAGGAGTTCTTGATTCCGATTATAGAGCCGGTAAACGGCGAACCCGAGCGCGATGATGATCACGCCAGGCAGACCGAGGCCTATTAGGAGGTTAACGACCGCATCGACTGCCCCAGGTGCCCCATTCATTTTTAGCCCTCAAATAGCTTCGACTTAGCGGCCCAATCCCGCCAAGGGTCGAGTTCGTAGTGGGGTTTATCCCACGCATCGGACGTTGTTTTGTCGCCGTCCCTATTCCAGTCACCACCCCAGCGCAGCGGAATCTTCTTCTCTTTCGCGATCCGCATGATGACCTTCGACAGAGCGATGAAGGCCGCGGTATTGTTCCAGTCGTACGGAGCCGGGAAGAGATCGAAGGCGATGGCCGGAACGTAGTTGTGCGCCGACTGGCCGAAACGGGCTTTGCTCTTGCCGCCGGCGAAGGCCCGCTCCTGCTCTACCCGGCCGCGCGTGGCGTCGAGCACCATGAAGTCGATTTCCTTGATCGCTTCATTGGCAATGTCTTGCAAAAGCGGATGGCACTTAGCCAGAGCCGCTTTGGATTTTGATCCAAAGGAGGGCATTTCAGTTTCCTTGATTTTGAAGGGAATTCGAGAGGCTTTTCCGCGGCATTTATTAATGCCGAAAATCATTTCGCTAGCTATTCGCCGAAAGTTGGGATTAATACTGCAGCGGCACTCACCGGGCCCCTGCCCAACAAATCATTGAAAGAAAATCGCCTTGAAACCCACATCTGGTCAGCGTTTGATTGGACTCGATCACTTGCGGGCGTTTGCAGCGCTACTTGTTTTTTCATGGCACGGGCTTCATCAACGTGGAATTCCAACGACGACAGTGCCGAACAACTGGGTCTCCAGCCTTTTTGAAGAAGGTTGGGTGGGAGTAACTCTTTTCATAACGATCACGGGGTTCGTATTTACCGTCCTCACCCACGAGAAAGACATTCAATACATTGCCTTTCTGAGGAACCGTGTACTCAGGCTGTTTCCACTGATCTTCCTGGTGACACTCTATGCAGTCACCGCAGCTGGCGCTTCTACGACTTCACTGTTCATGCTGTTCGGCTTACTAGGAGGGGGGACCGTATATGGAACCTGGACGCTCATCGTGGAGTTCCAATTCTATATTGCATACCCATTTCTAAAAGATCGCCTGGTGCACGACTCCTATCGTCAAACGATTGTCGGCTGCGGTATGTTCAGCCTTCTTCTTGTGATCCTGAGGCTCGCGTGCTTCTACTCTTTGGGTAACGCGCAACAGATCGGATACTGGACGATATTCGGGCAAGGTGACGCGTTCCTCGCTGGCATCCTTGCTGGCCTCGCTTTTCTTAGGCTTAAGGCGCACCCGCCTAAATATGCCACCAAGATATACTGCGTTGCACTTGGTCTCGGGCTTTTTGTTACGGTGTGCGTCACCCATTGGATGAACGAGCGAGGCGGATACTATAATCAGCCGAGTTATCCTTCGTCCTCGATCCTGTGGGTGTTCTGGCCAACAATGATTGCCGTGTGCTGGGCATCCATCCTCGCGCCCTACTGCCTACTGACATTGCGCGCAAATGGCGCGATCGCAAGGTCGTTGGCTTACATCGGTGCGATATCGTACAGCACATACATGCTGCACTTTATCACGCTCGGACTTTGCGACAGGTTATATGCAGACTGGATCGGAATCCGGCTTTTCAATTCGAGTGTCTGGAACGAAGCGGCGATCCTGTATCTATTCCACTATCCGGTGACGCTTGCTGTCAGCGCCCTATCGTACGAGCTGATAGAAAAAGCGTTCCTAAAGCAGCGCGTGCCATACCTGTCGGCTCGTGGCCATACTACGATAAAAGCGGGCTCGGGAGAATTGGCGATCGCCGCATAGAGAGGCGGCCTAGAGCTCGAAAGCTGACCGCCACAGGTTGTCGTTGTCCCCCGCGACTATTCTTGGCGCTCTGAAACTGGTAAGGACCCTCCCCGAAGGAATCGTTTCTCGCTTAGGGGCACAAAATGGCTACAACTCACGGTCTGAACTTGGACGTAAATTGCGAACCCGAACAATGGCTTCATTTTAACGAAAGCTTCAGCGAGAACGACCTCGATAGTGGTTTGGTCGCCAAATTCCCGCCAGAACCGCTAATGTATAAGGTTTCGGGCCTTACCGACAAACGTGACTTCGCAAAGCACGGCTGTGACGTTTTTCGAGCTTTAAGCCAAGCGAGCCCGATTGCACTTCATCGGTTCGAAAGCATCATCGACTTCGGTGTTGGAAGTGGCAAACTTGCGCGAATATTCAAAGGTTTCCAAGGAAAATACACTGGTATAGACGTGGACCATGAGCTCTTGGAGTGGGTGCATCAGAACCTTCCTTGGGTAAACTCAGTTCCCAGTGTACCCCGCCGACCACTTGAACTCCCGGATCAAGTCGCTGACTGCGTGATCTCTATTTCCGTGTTCACACACATGAACGAGAAAGATAGCACGTTGTACCTCGACGAGTTGAAGCGGGTCACCCGCGACGGTGCCTATCTATTCCTGACAGTGCATGGCGAACGTGCGCTGTCCCGTGCTTTGTCTGAGCAACGAATTGCGAACATGTTGTCGATACCCGAAAATGAGTTTCGTAACGCGGCTAGAGCGTTCGAAACTACAGGATTTCATTTCAGTCGGCAGGATGGTCATCTGACTACCGATAATTACGATTACGGCATCACCTTTATTTCTGCCAATTATATACATTCGGCTTGGGCGCAGGATTTCATCGTGGAGCGGATTGTCCCAGGCGCAATTCATGATTTTCAAGACATCGTAGTTTTGCGTAAAGCTTAGGGGTGAATTCCTTGGAAGACTCCCGAACTGGATCGCGCGCGATGCGCTCATCGCCGATGCACAACAGCAGTCGCGCCGACCAAACTGACAGTTGGCTGATCCGTTCAGTCGGCTTGGCGTTCCTGATCACGGCGCTGGTCAGAATTTGCCTTTTTTACTATCCTTCGATCGATGATGTTGTCCCGCTATATTATCACCTCGTAACCGGACAAGTCGGAACATTACTCGATGCCAATTTGAAGTGGGGCCGAATTACCACTATTCCGGTGGCATGGATACTCGAATGGCTCGGGTTTGATCATTCTATGCTGTCAAAGCTGCTGTTCTTTCCTAACGAATTACTTCTGGCATTGATTGTCGGCCTCATGATCAGGCGGGCTCGTCCGGACCTCACCGCATCTGTTGCGGTGCCACTAATTCTGTGCGCGACCCTTCATCCCGGTTTCTTCGAACTCAACAGCTATGCCAGCGCGAGAGTTACCATCTTTCTGTCCTTTTGTTCGATCCTGTCACTGGTACACTTTTGGAGCAGTTCTCCCGCGCGCAACGGACTTCTGTGCCTAGTTACCAGTTTTATTGTGATGACATCGTATCAAGGCGCTCTCGGGTTCTTTATGGTCGTTGTTGCCACCCTGGTTGCATTTGAGGTAGCTCGGCCGGATATCCCGCTGAAGCGCATAGCGGCCACAATTGGAGCCTGTGCTACCGGGTTTCTGTTCTCGATGATGCTCAACTTCGGCGTTCTCGAAATGCTGCGCAGCTACGGTGTGGACTTTATTTTCAGGCGACTCTCCACCCCCGAGATGGCAGCGAAATTCAAAATCCACCTGTCTCGCTTAGGGCTGGAGATTGTTGGACCCCTAACGACGCCATTGACTCAAAACGCTCGCCTGTTTGTGACTGGTTCCCTGATTTTTTTGGCGATAATCTGTCTGGTATCGAACCGGCCGGCCGTTCGCGAACGGGGCCCTCGGTTTTGGATGGCAGTGGTGCTTATAATCGGCGTCATTGGGTTCGCGGGCCTGCAGCTAACATCTCTCCCCTTCGATTACACTTGGTTCCCCCCAAGGACCTACTTTTGGTATTTCGCCGGATTGGTGTTTGTTGTGGCATGTGCCGTCTCTGTAGCCAGCAATAGATTGTTGAGCTCCATTTGGTTCCCGGTCTTATGCTGGCTTCCGGTTACAGTGCTCTTGATCGCAAGCGTCGGCTTGGCAACAAGTTATTCGCAGGGGCGCGCGAGGGACTTCGCCATCGCACATCAAATTGTGACGAAATTCTCTGACCAAGGGTTTAAGTGGGATAGACCGATTGTGATAGGCGCCGGTCAATATCTAGCCAACACTGGCGCTATTGGTGACATGCACTCCCTGCTCACCCCCCATTGGAGCGGAATCTATCTACTTGGCCTTGTGGCGCAGAAGACAGTCATAGCCCCTTCTTCCGCACAGTGGCTTTCCGGGGAGGCCGAATGTAGCCGGCGAAGGCCGGAAATTGCCCAATTTGGCGTTTCTATTGAACCCGAGTACGCGTTGATTTGTTTTGAATAGCGCAGGGTGCTTGCGGGAACCCACCCGCAAGCACGGTTACTTGGCCTAAAGCATCGCCCGCTTAGCCGCTCGTCGTGTACCATCCGTTGATTTCGATCGTCCGACCGCTGGCCACGGGATCACCTTGTGCGGCGTCTGCTGGGCTGAGATACAGGGTGTTGTTATCTGCGAATTCTGCTGTTCCCACTGCCCCGGTTACCGCCGTCTCTCGCCACTGGAATGCGTGGCCACCGCCGTCATTTACGACAGGTACGTCTACCTTCAAGCCGACGCCCGCACCTTTGGTTGTGATCGTCACGATGATCCGGACAAACATCATGCCGCTAGAGCGCCAGTATGAGGCTTGAGAAGTCGCGGAGGTGAAGGCACTCTCGTCGGAAGCGCGAGCGCTGGGATTATAAGATATCTTTACGGTCGGCGTGTTGTCTTCAGCGAAGATGGCGCTGCATGTCGCGGCGTCTACGAAAATGCTGCGACGCGCATCAATCTGCTTATTGCCGCCTACATAGACCCCGTTGGCACCAGCATTCGCAATTTCGATTATGCGATTGTTGGGGTTGCTGTAGCCGCAGAGTTCGAACGTATTCCCCGACACGACCACCTTTCCCAGCCCACCAGCAGGTCGGGCCTTGAACGAAAGTTCGGCGACATTGCGGAAATCGTTCCGCAGTACGCGTATTCCGTTGTTAGAGGTTCCGCTTAAGTCGTTGACCAAAACTCCGTACTTCGCGCTGTCGTGCAGAGCATTCCCTTCGATGGTTATGTCAGCAGAGTCGTCGATGAAGAAGATCGCAGCGTTGGGATGTGTCGCATCGATTACGCCTGGACCCTGTATGTCATTGCTCTTGACTACCGCGCGTTGGGTTCCTGCAAGTGCGATCGCGCAGGATCCAAGGTCGGTCTCGGGGGCGCTCCCTACGTTGCGTATAATGTTCCCGGTAATGAGGATATCCACCGCGCGGTCCGTGGTTCCAACCCATGTGTAGCATGCGATTGCCGGCCCGATGAACCCTTCCAAGTTGTTTCCGCTTACAACAATGCTGTGACACGAAATGAGAACTACACCATGCCCACGTATGGTCTGGCGAATAACGTTACCGGATATTGTCCCGTTGCTGGGGATCACTCCGCCAGTGTCGCGAACCACTGCGATGGCGTCATCTTCTACCGAGTTAATTGTGTTGTCAGAGCAGACAAAATCCCGACATCCGTCGGAAAAGTGTATTCCGTCTGCCTTGCCGCTGTCGATAAAATTCCCGGTTACGATCAAGTCTTGAGAGTTATCCATCCATACGCAAGCTGATGCAATATCTGCAAACCTGTTATTCGTGATGCGCACACCGAACGACCCGCTGACCTGCACCGCGAAGCCAGTGTCATCCCGCTCCAGAGCGCTGTCTGAATAGATGTTTAGTCCATCGACCAGAATGTTGGCGCAGCTGTTGATGCGGAAAAGGTGATAGTGGTTCGCGCTGGCTTGTGGGTAATAGATCACCCCGCCTTTCGAAACAATCTCGATGTTCGACATACCCGAGAGAGCAACGCCGTCCACAATCTTGAAAGTGCCTGTAAGGTCCAGCGCGCCTCGGCCAATGAACTTGAGATAATTCAGCGCCTTCTGAACCGCGGGGGAATCATCGCCCGTTAGGTTCCCAGGCGCATTGAACATCCTCGGATGGGCCGTGTCGGTGGAAAGCTGCCACCATGCCCCGTCCGCAGACTGCAGCTTACCTGCATGGCTGGGCTCTGACCCCACCCTCACATAGAGGCCGCCACCGCCGTCGCCGGCGCTCCCGTAACCAAGCAGTCGAATGGTGTTAATTCCCCCCGAAATGGTTGCGGCTTCGGCTGCCGCTTTCGTGTCGTAGGGGAAGGCATCGCCC
Source organism: Phyllobacterium sp. YR620 (assembly GCF_900104165.1). Lineage (NCBI taxonomy): Bacteria > Pseudomonadati > Pseudomonadota > Alphaproteobacteria > Hyphomicrobiales > Phyllobacteriaceae > Phyllobacterium > Phyllobacterium sp. YR620. The sequence goes on along the minus strand of NZ_FNJP01000009.1, from coordinate 32,286 downwards.
TGCTTGTTCTGCGGATCATAGGTAGACTTCAACATGTCGCCAATGCCGGTACCGTCAGTACCCTTTTGGGCGACCAGTTGCCACCATGTATTAGAAGTGGCGGGCAACAAGGGTGGCGCGTTTCCAGTAGTTGCGCTTAACGCAGACCACGAAGACCCATTGTTGAGAACGACATCGCCCTCGACGTACGAAGTCGAACCACTATAGGAGCCTCGCGGGTTATATCCAGACGGCCCGACGGCACCTATTGGCCCTGTGATGTATGAAGGGTCAGACCAGTCGCCCAGAGTGTTACTGGCCTTGCTGTAGAGGGCAGAGCGACCATCTCCAACGTTTGAGACAAGAACCTTGTAGCCTTCAGCTTGTCCGTCGTATGCAGCGCGATCGGCCAGAGTGTCGACCTGAACATCAAATTCCACACCACGCGTCAATTCCGATCTTGGAATCGTCGTCATGGCGCCAGGGCCTGTGAAGACTGGAACCTCGTCCAGCGCGCCCGTGAGGCCTGACAGAGCCAGCACGTTACCATTTCCAAGCTGCTCGATGAGCTCTTGCACCTTGGCCGTCAGGCTGGAGCCGTCGGGCTGATAGCGGATGGCATAGGTTGCCCCGGCGAGCGCGCCGCCCGTCCATGGCTCCGTCAACGTGATCTGGGTGTTGCTATCGACCGACGCAATGATCGCGTCGAGGTTCTTGGTTTTGAACGTCGCGCCTGGCTTGATGCTGGCAGCGGCCCAAATAGTGCCGACGCCAGTGAGCACGGTGCCGTTGGCCGCGATCGTGACTGTACCGGCCGTATAGTCGGGACGAATAGCCATCAGTGCGCCTTTCCTGGCACGAGACCATCAGCATCGGCCGCTTCCGCCGGCCGCAACTGCTGGATCGTCGCCTGCGCCTGTTCAAGAGCAGCCGTCAGCTCGTGCACCTGGTTGGCAAGCACAAGCGTCCGGTTCTTGTAGAACTCGACAAGCGCCAACTGTTCATTGAGCGCAGCCATGGGCGCGATCTGAATACGTTCTGACATGAATTTTCCTTTGAGATTACCGCTTCCACCAAAGCGCGATCAGTGAACCGGTGAGACCGGTCGTGTTCATCGAGCCCGAGAGTTGGAATGTGGCAGTGAATGAGTTGACCCCGGCGGCGTTCTGACCGAAGAAGAATTCGGTCTCATCGATGTTGAGCGAGCTGCCGGAATTGACGCTGAAGCTCTTGGAGTAAACCGTGGCTCCAGTGGTGTTGTTGACGACAGAGAATGTCGCCGACCGTGTCACGCCAGACGATCCGGGATTGCTCACGCTCACGCTGTACTTGAACTGGAGCAGCGACCTGTTGGGGCTTGGCATGTCGGCCGTCAGGCTGAAGGGAGGCGCAGCAGGCCCGGCAGAACCGGTTGATGTGACTGAGTCAATGCCGAGGTTTGAGGTGCCGACGATCAGCGAGCCGATGATAGCCGAGCTGATGTCGACAGCGCCGAGCGTTGCTGAAAGTGCGGATAGCGACGTGGCCCGCACGTCATCAAGGTAGAGCACACCTCCCGTAAAGACGAACGGACGCCGCTTGTTGGCGCCGTTCACCATGTAGATGCGGTCGGCAACCATGCCGATTTCGCTGAGACCGCCCGTCAACGCGCTGAGGAACAAGGCAGCTTGCGAGGTTGCTCCCGGCCCCGTTGCCGCAACGCTTAGGCCGATTGTGGCAAGTGCACCCGCTTGAGTTGCCTCGACCGTCGACCGGAACAGGTTCGATGCCGAGAAATTCCCGACGGTCGCCGTGAGGGCCGTGACACGGTTGGCTGTTGCTACAAGTCCTGTTCCAGGATCGTTGACCGTGACGGAGAGGGCATCGACGGCGCTGGCCGTTGCCGCAAGCCCGGTCACCGGATCGTTGATCACCGCCTCAAGGTCTTCGACGCGGATTATCGCTGCTTCCGTCGCAGTGGCAACGACGAGGATGTCGCGCTTGTACGACGAGGTAACCTCGCCAATCGAGGCTCGCAATTCGAACTTATCGCTCGCAGCTTGAGCGCCGTTGCTCGATGCGAGTTGCCCGACGCGATCGAGCTCGTCTGTATGATAATGAACACTTTCTGCGATCCATTCGAGGTGCTGTTGAAGATTGCGCAGCACGTCATCGATGACGCCGGGTAGATAGACTTTAAACCGGCCCGTAGTTGTGTCCGTAGTTACATATGGCGTGAATGTCTTGAAGCGATCCGGAACGGTCGTTATCGTTGCCCGGCACTCATAGAAAACCCCTGACTGAACGTCCTTTGAAGTAGTGTATTCGCCGCTTTCAGGATCCGAACTTTTGTCCTGAAATTCCCTTGTGGTGCCATGGATGCGATAGAAGAACCTCACTTCCGTAATTGTTGGGTCCTGCGGAGGGTCCCAGATGAAATGCAACGCCGGTTGTTCGAATCCGTCCTCGCCGTTGATCATGCCTACTTCGGCGCGGAAGTTCTGTACCGTCGTCAAGAGTGATGGATTGACTTGCGGCGGCGACGGAATAACGACAGGGCCTGGTTCAATGTCGCCATCGGCATAAATGTCCGAACCTGTTTCAGTCAGGACGAGCGTAAACCGAAACTGCTCGTCACAACGCCACTCGGTGATGAGCCAAGTCATTCCGTCGAACGTTACCCACTCGCCTTCCTGCACCTTGAGACCGACACGACGGCTGACCGGAACGGTGGCCTGACCGCCCTTGCGGTTTTGACGATACCGAATGTTGAGCAGATATTGTGCGATGTCGGGATCAGAAACCTGCAGGAAATCGTTGGCGGTCTGACGCGGCCGCTTATCGGCGGCAATATCGGCATTCACCACGATTGGCTTAAGGCTTTCAGCCGACCACTGACTCTCCGGCGATGTAAATTGCCCGCTCATCATGTTGTACTTGTCGAATGATGACTTGCGCTTGCTGACCTCCTGCTCGCGATCAACGGGGATGTCGTCAGGGGTAATTTCCAGTATCGGTATCTGAGGAGCCCCGGGGATGACGCCTGAAAGGCCACGACGGTTAACGCCGTAGCCGGCCATCGCATCATCAAACTCTTTCAAAATCTCGGTGTGATCATCATCGGACTGCGCATAGATCGCGCTCTGATAGGTTGGTTTGCCCGCCCTGATGGTATCGCTGACGTTCATCGCCGCAAAATACGATGACAAGTCAAGCTGCCCGAGAGACTTGCCCTCGCCGATCAGCGTGCGGCCCGAGATCAAGCCTTTGATGCCAAGCTGATAATTTAGCCGCTGCACAGCAGGGTTACGACTGAACTGCCAGGTGGAAGGATCATTAACACGATGCGTCCCGGAGCCGCCGGCAACCGTGCTATCCTTGCGCGGATCGTAGAGACGTAGACCCCGCAGAACAAAGCTGAACTCAGGTATGCCCTTGCCAAACAGCGCGCTGTCGTATTCGCGATCAACGATCACGTAGCAGAGACCGGCACAAACGCTCGTCGACTTCCAAGTCACGCCCAGCAGCGCACTGTCAAGCACGAGCTTCGAATCGACAGGCTGCCCCGGACGACCGTCGTAGAACCGGATTGATAGCTTTGTGCCATAGCCATCGACCAAAAAGCGCGCGGTTTCGCCGCCAATCGTCGCGGTCGGGACCAGCGCCTTTTTCTCCCCGTAGAAGAAAATCGCTTCGAGGCCATCGCACCAGCCGTTGGATAGCAGAAACACATCAGAATTGTACTTATTGCCCTTGCCATATTTGGCATAGAAGGCCCGATGCCCCTTTGCCATTCCAGTTCCGAACATGGCTCCAACCGGTACGTCAGACCCGTACTGGATTTCCCCTTGGACAGCCGCATACTTCCGTTTCTTCGGGCGATTGAGATAGCTGATGCCAAGCCGGGCGCCAAAGACGAGAGCGCCCGAAATGAGGGTCGCCGCAAAGGTCGAGCCAGCAAAAAGCGCGCCCGCGATCGCAGTGCCGATGGCCGTAAAAATGGGCATGAATGGTTATCCCGCGCGAAACGCTGCGATGCAGTCGGTCAGATTGTGATAGGACTTTCCGGTATTCATCTTGGTGACAAACCGGCTGCCAAGGCAGATGCCCACGTGCTCGTGTTCACCGAGCTGAAGGATCACGACGTCGCCGAGGCGAGCCTCAGCAGGTGCACATCGTTCAACAATGGTGTCGAACAGTGTCACGAGCGAAACGTGCCCCCGCTTGCGCAGCGCCCGTTGCGCCCCAGCCAGTGTCCTATAGGCTTTCGCAAATCCGGTCCGATGATCAGAGCCGGACAACGCGTCGATCATGGCAATGCCGAGAAAGAAGCAATCGGCAACACCATATTGGTAGGGCTTGGCCAGCTCCGCATTCAGCGTAGCTTCCACAATCTGAAATCGCGTCATGGATCAACTCGACTTTTGGCCCCATTCCATGGGCTGGCTGCTGACGACCGAGGCAAACTCAAGGCAGGTATCGGTAGCGAGATTGTCAAACTGCTGTTCCGTTTGCGATCGCTTCACGAGCGTCGAACCGCGCGCGGACCGCCCAGGCGGCTGTAGATCGATGGACAGCGTGAGACTACGTTCGCCGCTGCCATCGATCGCGCCCTTGTTGTAGGTCACCTTGTCGATTTCATAGATGGTCGAGGTCAGTATCCCAAGCACCTGGTCCGTCACCGGATCACCGCAGAGATGGGCGATGATTACAGGAGAATTCGGATAGTCGAATTCCTCAATTCGCGCGATTGCGTCTTCAGGGTCGCTCACGGGTATTTTGGAGAATACGATCGTGCGCGTCGTCACCGCGATGCCAAGGGCACTGTTCATAGTCCCCATCTGCAGGAACCGATTGGGACGGTACTGCAAGCCATTATAGGTGTATGGCCGCCCGCCGCGATGATAACCGACCGATTTTCCGGGAAGATCAAAGCGTACCAGATCGAGGCGTCTAATCTGGCCAGCTTCAATCGCCGCTTCCACTGCAGGATCAAGAACAACACTCATGAGAAAAACACCTCGGTTGCACTCCAGGAGGCCTCGCGATAGACGAGCTCCTTTCGCGCCTCGTAGCTGCCAGGGTCGATCTGCATGAGGCAGGATGGCTTTTCGAAGTGCACGGTGCACGGCAACGTAAACGTCTGAAGATCGAGCGCGTAGCGGATCGGAAGGGAGACTACCCCGCTTTCGTTCGCCGTGGCATTTGCTTGAATCCGATGCAAAGAGCGGACAGTTGGGGATTTTCGCACTTCCACGTAATCCCCGACCGACAGTTTGAAAAGGGCCGGGAGGCCGCTTACGGCTATCAGCAGAGGGTTGCTGATGGACTGCAAAACCGCATCGCCATTAAATACTCCGCCCAGAGCTTTAACGCCCGACAATGGTGACCCGCTATCCTGAAGCACTGGCCGCGGACGGGACGCGTCGTAAGCAGCGAAGACTTCGCCATTATCCCCCGCCGCCATCTCGAATGCTTCGACGAGGCCGAAGGCGGGAAGCTCCAGGGCTGTGGTTTCCCACGTACCAACCCAATACGGCGTGCCGAACTTCTGGCTTTCTGTACGCCGGCCTTCCATACGACCTGTATCGCGCGGCTGAATCGGATGGAATTTGCAGCTGCGGTAGCCGACATTCGGAAGATTAACGACGGTTACCATTCCTGACCGCCGTTCTGCTTGAAGTTTCTCTGAGCCTGATTGTTCTGCTTGACGATCTCGATCGACTGGTTGCCGCTGCGCTCCAAAATCCGAGCCTCAAGGTCCGGCGACAGCACGACCTGGATTGTCCCGCTCGTTGATTGCGGCCCACCATCCCCACCACTTAACGTCACCGGAATCGAACGACCATCGGGCAATGGAACAGCGGCTTCAGCATATTTGCCTTCGCCAAAGATCGCGGGCACGTCGGATATGCCGCCCATAGCAAATCCAGTTAGTCCGCCACCAGGAGCCGGCGGGAAGTAGCCTTTGCCATATCCGGACCCGCCGCCCAATCCCGTAAGCCCATTGAGAAAACTTCCCAACATGCCAGAGCCAAATCCGGCCGGATTCTGCGCGTTCATGAGATTGGTCACCAGGTCCAGCAAGACCGGAAGCGCCGACTTCAGCGCATCTTTCCACGACAAGGTGCCATCAACGAGCCCCTCCAGTATCGACTGACCGCCTCGGCCAAAATCGGTCCAAGCATCGGAGACTGCCCGTGTTTGTTCTTTTAGAGCCGCCATTTTCTCTTTCACGCCAGCAGAAACGTCTCGCAGGCCAGCCCACGCATCCTTGGCGGAGTTCGCGCCTTCCGCCGCCTTCGCGCCACTTCCTCCCATGGCGTTCAGCTGCCCGTTTGCACCGCCAACAGAATTCCCGAAACTGGTCGCCTCCGCTGTCGCACCGCTGAACGCTGTGGCAATTGTGCCTATGTAGTCACGATTCATCGCCTCGCTGATCGCCTTGTTACGATCACCAACCGCGGCGCCAAGAGCCTCGGCATACTCGTTGCGGATGTCCTGCACGTCGATGTGCGAGATTGGCGAAATCTCGATCCCAATCTGGGAGGAGATGCCGGCGATGTGTTGAGTGAAGTCGTTGATGTTATCGATGACGACATTGATCATTCGGCTGACGCCATTGACCACAGTGTTCACCGCCCCAATGACGGCCGCTCCTATGATGTTCGGAAACTGCTGCCATACGAATTTGATATCCTCGAAAGCTGCGACGAACGATCCGATGACCATGTTCGCAGCATTTTTTGCGATCGCCACCACGTCGACGCCGATGGCTTTCTGGATCTCATCGCGGAAATTATAAATCAGCACAACAAGACCGGTGATCGCGATCGCGAGGGCCCCGAGCGGGTTCGACGCGATTGCGACAGTAAGGAGATTGACGGCGCCGACGAGGCCAGTCCCGATCGCGACGGCAAGCGCGCCGACAGCGGCCAGGATCGTTGGTGCGAACATGATGGCAAGCGCCCCGCCCGCGATCGCCGCATTCTCCGCCAGCGCCGGCAGATAATCGAGGAGCTGCAGCGCCCCCTTGGCAAATCCGACGATTGCGTCGGAGGCAACGGCAAGAGCCGGGGCAAGAGCAGCCGTCAGGCCGAGTGTAAGCCCGTCGACTGCATAACCAATCCGAGAAATATTATCGTTGAACTGTTCCGCCGCTGCGCCCGTCTTGGCGCTGATCTCGAGCCCCAATGCCTTGGCCTCATCCGTCATTTCCTTGATCGCGGCAGAACCGCCATTCAGGAGCGGTATGAGGTCAGCACCGGTCTTCCCGAAAATCGCCATTGCGGCAGCAGTCTTGACCGGCCCGTCGGCCAGATTGGAGAATTTGTCAGAGACCTCCCCAATAACCTGGGAGGTTGACTTCAACGAACCATCGGCATTCTTCACCGAAATGCCGAGCGCATCGAAACCCTTTGCGGCTTTACCGCCTTCCGATGCCTTGACGATGTTCTGCGCAAGCTTTCCGGTCGCGGTCGACAAGCTTTCGATCGAAACACCGGAGAGATCGGCCGCATATTTAAGTTTCGACAATTCCTCGATCGGAACGCCAATCTTCTGCGAAATCTTGGAAAGCTCGTCGGCCTCATCGAGGCTGCGCTTTACGCCAGCCGCCAACGCAGTGGCGATCGCAGCGCCCGCAGCTGCGGCGGCAACCGCAGCCGCCTTCGCCCATTTCGCCAGGCTGGCCTGAGACTCGGCCAAGCCGTTCTGAAACTCAGCGGTGTCGATACCCAGATTGACGCGCAACGCGCCGATTACAGCATTGGCCATGGAAATATCGTCTCCTGTCGATCAATGCCGCGTCAGAGCCGCCGTCCATTGCATCGCAATGGCAATCTGCTCTTCTACGGTTTGACGCCGTTTCGGCGCAGCGGCCGCGCCGCTTTGCATATCTTTAAGTTTGGGGAGTCTTTTGGAGCGCTGCAGCGCCTCGATGTGCCAGACCGTCCAGACGCGCTCGTTGTGCTCGCGCGTTCGCCGCTTCTCATGACCAAGCAGGATGTTTTTGACTTCACGCAGGGTGAGACGCCAGAAGAGATCGCCTCTCTCGCCGACGCTCACCCAGTTTGATTGCAGCGAAAGCCAGTCTATGCCTTCGCTGCCCTCCTGGGGTCCGGCTTTTTCGCAGCCTCCGCCGGCGGAAACGCTGCGATGAAGCATTGCGTTATCGCGGTGATGACCGGCTTGACGCCGGCTTCAGTCGCGATCCTTCCCGCCTCGATCATATCAACCTCGGGGTGATTGTCGCGCAGTGCCGCCCAGATGAAGGCGCGCAGATCACTCATGCGCACCTCGGCGGGATTTTTCTGCAACTTCTCGGCAACTTTCCCGATGGGCAAATCAAAGTGATCTTCCAACTCACAGGTGGCATTGATCGAGAATGATAGCGTATATTCACTATCTCCTGCTTTGAACGCCACCTGCCCGCGATGTGGATTGGCCATGCGTCACCTATGCTGCGATGACGTTGGCCGTGGCGGCGCTCGTCGCTGTGGCATTGCCGGCCGAATTTGTGCCAGTCACTGCGACGGCGATCGCCGCCCCAACGTCGCCGACGACCGGGGTGTACGTTGGGCCCGTTGCGCCGGCGATGTTCACGCCTGCCTTTTTCCACTGGTAGCTGAACGACGGCGAATAGCTCCACGCACCTGCATAAGCCGAAAGCACCTGGCCAACCTGCGCAACACCGCTGATCGCCGGAAGCAGCGTGTTGGCGGGAGCCTGCGTCGCGCCGTTGACGTGCGGACCAGAGACCTTGAAGGTCACCGTCGCCGTCATCTTGTCTTCGGTCGGAACCGCCGGTTCATAACCCTGGCGGATGCCGGTAAACGTCCAGGTGACGCCGTTGGGAAACGTGATGCGGCAAATCTTACGCTTGCCCTTGGCATTCTGGATCGCGAGATCGGCAGCGGAACCGGGGATGAAATTCATTTCAAACGATGCTTCGCCTGGATCGGTCAGGCCGGCGATGAATTCGCGGGTGCGGTTCGGGCTCTGCATATGGGTCGCATCCACGAGATCATCCGTGTCGGACGGCGGCGTGATGTCATAAACTTCCGCGATGTCCTCGAACACGGTGGGCGCTTCGGGGTCTGCCATGGCAAATATACTGCCGTAGCCAATCATTGCTCCAGTTTCGGCCATTGGTATCTCCTAATCGTGCCAAATGATAAAATCGAGGGATTTGCGGAATAGGTTGTTCACCTCGCCCGCATCCGCAGCGGGTAGATCGCGATCGGCGTCAAGAAAGACGCCCTGAAAATTGGTGCCGGAGACGGTACCGGAATAACCTGACAAAAGGGCGAGGATAGCGCGATAGGCGGCCAGCATCGCGGTATAGGTTTCGCTGTAGATGTCGACCTGGATGCGGCTCGTGATCAAGCCCGAGGGCGCGCGCATATGGATATCGGGTAGGCCGCTGATCTTCTGCAGCACGGCATAAGGCAGACCGAGGTCGCTCTGCGGCTTGCGCCCCCAGTTGATCCGGTTCGACAAAGCGGCGCTCACGCCGGCGTTAGCCAGCAGCAGACCCATCAAGGCCTCTTCCATTTACTTCACCCGCTTTTTTGCCAGACGTTTGGAAGACGCTTCGATCTCGCCCCATAGTGAATTGGCGATCAGATCGAGCACGTTCTGTTGTTCAGCATCCCATGCAGGTCGCATGAATGGCTGAGCGACATGGTTTTCGTTGCCGAATTCCTGCTGCACACCTGCAGGGTCGTTGGTTCCGACAAACATTTCCTGAAAGGCTTTGCCGCCTTCTTCCTTGTGCAATGCGCGCTGCCGGCGATTCAGCTTCGTCGAGACATCAATGCTTTCGCTCAAATGAAAGGTCAGCGTCGGCGCCTTGCGCCGAGCTGCTCGGGCAATTGGCTCTCCCGCCTCTTTTAGCACACGGCGAAGGGTGGCCTTTGCCGTTGATTTGGGCAGTTGGCCAAGGGCCTTATCAAGCTCGCTTAGCCCATCGACCCTCACCTTGCGCACCATTATGGCTCGCTCCGTCGTGTCGCCGTGATCTCGATGAAGCGATTGCGACCTTGGTCAGCCTCTTTGACACCCGTGATTTCCCAGATTGTGCCCTCGTGGCTCAGCCGGTCGATTGGCGTGATGGTTCGGCTATCGTTGGTGGAGCGAATGAGAAACCGCGCGATCTGCGATGCACCGACTTGGCCAGCAGCATACTTTTCGCCGTCAGACACATCCTTGCGCTGCGCGCGATAGCTGATGAAATCCTGCCAAGTCTTGACGGGTTCATTTAAGGCGTTGGTCGTCGAGGTAAATCGCTGGACGACAACCCGGCGCGTTAATTGGCCCGCGCCGATCATGGATGCATCCGGCGATAGGGCGAGATGAGCAGATCGAACGCCGGGTTTTCGTAAGCCTGGCCGCCGATTTGCTCGCGGTTGGCATACAAGCCGGCAGCCATGAGCAGAATTGCCGCCTTGATCGCCGCCGGCACGTCTGCAGGATCATCCTCGCCAAGCGTGAACACGACGGAGATCGCGTCTCCGCGCGCGTAGAGCGACGGACGTGTGAAACTGCTATCGAGCCACAAAGTCTCGCCAGATAGACGGTAGGACGTGTCCGGAACTATGCGCTCAACGTTCGCCTCATCAAAATACTTGAGAGCGACGCCCTTGACCGGCTTCATGGGCATGGTGAAGCAGGCTCGCCATTCGCAAGCCTGCACCGCCCATTCTTGCGTCATCAGCGCACGACCGAGGACGCCCGAATAGCCGTCCATATGGTTGACAGCGGCATCGAGGTACATCTGAAGAATATCGTCATCATCGGTGAAATCCGACGCGATGACGTGCTTTTTCAGATCAGCCAGGTTGACCGGTGCCGCCGTCGGCGCTTTGACGAGAACAATGTCCATTAGCCAGCGGCCCCGCCCGTCTCCGTTTCGGTAGTGCTTACGGGCGCGACCGGAGCGGCCTTGTTCTTCGGCGCGCGCTTAACGGCCTTGTTCTTTGGCGCCGGTTCCGACTTCGAACCGTTCAGCGGCTCTAGCGACTTGCCGATGAGATGCTTGACATCGCTTTCACGCGCCTCGCGGATATCGCCGACGTTGTAGACCTGATCACCAATATGATGGCGCAAAACCTTGAATTTCATTGGAGCCTCCTTCTTCGGTTCATGAAGTGGGCGACCGGAGCCGCCCACTGTGATCAACCGACCTTGGATCAGGCCACGCGGCCGAAATCGCCATAGACAAACGCTTCCGGACGGTAGACTGCCAGAGCGAGACGCTCTTCACCGAGGATGGTGACAAGGTTCTTGGTGAAATCGTCGTTGATGTAGCCGACCTCGACGCGGGCATCCCAGCGATCAAAGACCTGGGCACCGAGCTTGAATGCGCCGGTGAGGAACTTGTCGACTGCGATCGCCTGCGTTGCAACAACCGGGAGGCCCCAGAGCGTCGGGGAAATCGTGCCCTGCGGATTGCCGATGATGTAACGGCCTTCGCTGTCTTTCAGGGTTTCGATCCATGCCCAATCGATCGGGTTCATAACGTGGCCGGTTGCCGGGTATTCAGCGAGCGCCGCCTGCAACATGGCAAGACGCATCATGTCGATGCTGGTCGGTGCCGGCAGAGTGATCGGCGCCGCGTAGGCAGTGGCCTGCGGGATGATGCCGTTCAAGTTTTGGCCGGTGCCGTCACCGTTGAGGAGCTGCGCTTCCTCGACATAGGCCAAGCCGTAAAGCAGGCGGTTGTCGATGATCGAGCGCAACTGCGAGAAGTCATCGAGAATCTGGCGCGAGGCCTTCATCCAGTGAGCGATGACCTTCGCCGAGGTGGGGACCAGATCGAACTTGAGATCAGACTGTGGCTTGGCCGTGTTTTCTGCGGTGGGAGCCGCATTGTTCACGAAGCCCGTCTCGCGGACATACTCGAGCGTCGAGCCGTCCATCCGGCCTTGGCTGAGCAGATCGCGAACAGTAAGACGGCGCTGCGGAAGTTCGAGGACGCCCGGCAGTCGAGTATTCTGGACGCCAGCACCCGCAGAACCGGCAGCATTGGTCGTTGCGGAGGTGATCGTCGCCTTGAAGCGAACGTCAGCCTTGCCGCGCGAACCGGACGCCGCAAATTCCTTGATGCCCTCGTTCTCGACGAACTGCTCGCCGAAGGACTTTTCGCCGTCCTTGTCGTCCTCGTTGCCGGAACGAGCGAGCTTCTGCTCGATCTCGGCGATCTGAGCGGTGAGGCCGTTCATCTTGAGAAGAGCCTCGTCGGCCTTTTCCTTGGCAGCCGTCGTCAACTCTTCGCCGGACTTTACCTTGCCAAGCGCGTCCTCGGCGATCGCCTTTACAGCGTCAAACGCCTTCTGATGGTCAGCCTTAATTTCGGCTGCCATTTCGATTGCTGTTTTCTCAGTCATTGCAGTTGTCCTTTCTGGACAGTGGTTGGGATTTAACCGCGCAGCGCCTTGAGGAGCGCGGTCGCGTCGTTTGCCTGACTGCCCTCGGACTCGCTCCGAATGGCCTTGGCATAGCCGTGCGAGGCAATCGCAGTGGCCATGCTCTTCGGGAACCCTGCTTCGCGCAGAACTTCCTCGAAATCCTTGATCGGCATGGGGTCGCCATCGCGGAAGCGGCGGGCGATCTCTTCCATGCGTTCTGATTTGACGCCTTCGATCCGCGCTCGGCGGTTCGCTGGGAACGACACCGGGCTGATCTCATAAAGCTCGAGCTTCTTCAGCAGCCGAGTGTTTCCATCCGGCTCGGTCTCGACCTCCCGATAGCCGATCGACAGGCCGCCGATCGCCTTGTGCTTGGCGAGCGTGTAAACCTCGCGCGCCTTCTGGATATCGAGGAGGAAACGGCCCTTCCCCCAGAGCCCTTTCGCATCCTCGGCCAAGTCTTCCCAGACACCGATGGGCTCATCCGCGTTGTGCTGCCAGAGCATGAGGACATTGCTGCCCTCGCGCTTGTGGCGCGCCAGGCTCTCGACAAATGCGCCCGGCATAACCTTCTCACCGTAGCTGTCCACGTTGCCGAACACAGAGCCGTAACCCTCAAATGTGCCGTCTTCCGACAGGTCTTTCACCTGCAGGGCAAAATCCTTGGTTTTCATGGTTCTTATTCCTGTGTGGCCTGTGGAGCAGCAAGGGCCGCAGGCTGCGGCGTTTGGGTGATCGGGATATTCTGAGACTGCATGCGGGGAACATTGCCGCCCTCGACAGGTGGCAAGTTTTCGAGAGCCCTAACCTCGTTGATGGTCGTCCATCCGTTCATGAGAGCGGAGGCGTAGAATTCGGCGCGCGCTTTACTATCGCCACGCAATAGGCCCTCAAGACTAAATTCAATGGTCATGCCGTTGGCGCGTTCGGCCGACGTGAGCAACTGCTTTTCGAGCGCCTGCTCGATGCGCTTCAAGCGGCGGCGAAGAGTGAACTTTTGGAAACCGAGCGTTTGCTGTTCGAGGCCGGTGCCCCAACTGGTAGCCTTATCCGTGTGGCCGACCATGAAGGGTGGCACGCCGAAGAAACGGCAGATTTCCTCTACCGAGAACGAACGGGACTCCAGCATCTGCGCGTCTTCGGGATTGATGGTGAGCTGATGCCATGTGGTACCGCCTTCGAGAATAAGCGGCCTTCCCGCGTTCATGCTCCCAATGAATTTTTCCGGCAGCTTTTTCTCAACCAGATCACGCTGTTCTTGCGAAAGCCACTTTTCGAATGTGAGCACGCCCGACGGCCGCATACCATTCTTGAACGTCTCTCCGGCGGCCCGATCGGTCGCTCGCGCCAGGCTAAACGCCTGCCTGGCAAAATGCAGTGTCGACATGCCACCGAGAGGTTCGCCACCAAACCCACGAATATGCAGCACAGTTTCGTCGGTTTCTACAAATTGCCTGCCATCTTGCGTCCAGCGATACTCAATTTTGCCGTTGGAAAGCCGACGGACGTTCACCCACTCAGGATTGATCGGCACGAGGCCGACAATTCGAGCGCCTGACCGCACTTTCCGAGCGTACCCGTTGCCCCAAAGTTCAATACTCGAATTTATATAGTCCCAGAAATCAACTGCTGTCTGATCGTAGTTCGGGCTATCGTGCAGGAGACGATAAAGCGGGTGAGAGGGATCGACCACGCGATTTCCGCTGGAATCGATTTTGTAAACCATCAACGGCAACGATGAAATCGTACCTGATAGTAGATTAACGCACGCCCAAACGGCGGAAAGAGACAGAGCCGATTGCGCATTCACGGTCTCACCCGCGTCGGACGACTGCTGTACTCCATTCCAGTCCTGGGGCTGCCGCATCGAGAGGGTGCGTACCAAATCGGCCATTTTGCGAAACAGGTTCATACGGCACTTTCCAGACTCTTGAAGAAGCTGTCTTCACCAGCTCCGGAGGCTTCGGGATTTCTGCTCATGAGCATTACAGCGTTGAACGATGCTACGAGCGGGTCGATTTTGGCCTTGCCGGCGGTCTGCTTGGTTATAAGGATCGCATTGCCACGCTGTTCCGCGCGCGCGTTCCCCACGCAAAAGGTCATAAGGTTGGACGCGGAATGAATGAGTGTTCCATCCTTCAACTTCCGCTCCATCCCCCAAACTGCAGGAGAAAGCCGCGTGCCTTGACCGATTGCAGCGAGCATTTCTCCGTTGATGCCGCGGAGATCAAGTTCGTCAACGAGCGCTGCGATGCCGTAGGGGTCGAGCCCAACTGCATGTTGCTCTGGCAATAGTCCAGCGCGGCGAACCCGCTCCACGATGTCAGCGACCTCGATCAGGTCCTGCGTCGGCATCGAGCAGATAACCAGGTCACCATCTTTCTCGAAACCACGAAGCGTCTCGGCGATTTCTTTGCGCTGTTTCAACACCTCGGGATGAGCCCATGCCTTGGTCCAGAGCAACCACTGCCGTGTAATCTTGTGCCGTCCGCATGCTGCCAGCCCCAAGAGATCGTCCAGTCCGCCCCCGTCGATGCCAAGAGTGACGACATCGCAGTTCTCCAAAACATGTTCGAGCGTGACCTTCGCATTTCCCGCAGCCAACCAGAAATCCGCGCCGATCCAACGGTCAGAGTGAAGTGCCATCCCGATCTCAACATTGAGGTGCTGAGACGCCCACCGCCGTTCCTCCTCTTCGCCTTTTTCTTTGGCGGTGCGGTAGTCTGAAATCAGACGCTTGATCGTTATTGATCGGCCAAGATTAGGCAGCACCATTGGCCAGTTCTTCGGGTCCTGCCACGGCTTGTCCTCGGCGATCTGCATCGCCTCCGGAAATTCGTAGAGGATCGGCAGCGTTCGAACCTCATCGGTAATTCGCCCGTCTCGGACACCTCTCGCGTACTGCAATTCAGACTTGAATACGCCCGCCGGCGGTTCGTCACTTTGCGTAGTGATGAAAATCAGAAAGGCTTCGGGGTTGGCAATAATTCCCCCGCGTATCTGGCCAATAACTCGCGAGGCAAACGACATCGACGACATTAAGTGGATTTCATCGACGAGTACGCCGGCGGGCTTTGCGCCGGTCATAACTTTCAGATCAAAGGTCTTTACTTTCAGCTTCGCTTTCGACCGCCGATCGACAATCGTCTTGAGGTGCTCTTGTACCTGGAAACGTTTCTGCAGATAACCATCAGGATCGGCCTCAATCATGCCGGTCGCCTGCTGGAACGCGAGGTCGGCAACCTCTTGCGTCGGACCCACAAGGATGAATTCCGCTCGCGGCCGACGGTTCATCAGCAATGCCGTCATCATGATGCCGGCCCCGCCCGTCGTTTTCGAGTTCTTCTTCGGCACCAATGCGAAGAGTTCCTGAACGAGGCGGCGTCCAGATAGATCAAGCGAACCAAAAACGTTGCGAACGATGTCGCGCTGCCAGTCACCGGCAGCGTCTGCCATCGCCGGCTGTCCAGGCACATCGGGCAAACGCAGCTTGTTGAAGATGCTCGCGGCTCGATTGGCCTCGGTCTCGTCGAGTGGCAAGGTTGGGACGAGCGAGCGGCCTTCCTTCAGCCGATCAATCCAATCGGGGCACGCGAAATTCCATTCGGTCGTTTCGGTCAATTGAGCAACTCACCCCACCCAGACTCTTCGTGAGCTGTCTCGGCCTCAAGATTTGCCAGCGCTTTCTTGCCGAGCTGCTGCTCACGTTTTTCCTCTGGCTTCGTCTTCGGAGCTGGCGGTTCGACGCGGCCTTTATCAATGATTTCGAAGATCCGACTTGTTGCGACTGAATTACCGGAGCGCATCTTTTTCAGGGTGACTTCCAAGGCCATGCCTTCGATCAGATCAGCACCATCTTCCAGCTCTCGGGAAAAATGTTTTCGCAACGTCTTTTCATCGCAGCCGAGATACCGAGCAATCCGGCCTTGCGACCAGCCGGCTGCGCGGAGTAGCGATACAAGCTCCTGATTTTCCTTTGTTTTGGCAAACGACGCCCTTCCCCACCGTTCGCGTATTTGCGTAATCGGCGCTCCGAACAGATCAACGTCGCTTGCGCTGGCTGATTTTTCTTCGCTCACGGGAAAAAAATCTCCGAATGAGGGGGACGCGGGTCTAGGAGGATCGGTCTTACCAGACTTTTGACCCGCCCCCCGGTAGTGATGTCAGGACATTGGTGCAGGCAGGGCGCTATCCCTGCATCGTGTCGTCGCTATACCGAATGCAAAAGAACCGTCGTCGGCGAACCCGTTTGACGAGAACCTACGCACCGATGGCGCTAAAGGTGCTTACCTCTTCATCGGAGGCCGTTTCCGTCGCGAGCATTTGCGCCCGCAGTACCGAGGCATACACCGATGTCCTGATTAGGTCGACGGCTTGAACCACTTGGTTATGGTGCCGCTCTCGATGATGCCATGAAAGAACGGTGCGTGAGTATCGCCCGTCGCCTTCACGCCGATATAAGAGCCGCGATGTTCCTGCCATGTCGCAAGCATTAGGCCATGTTCCTTGTGCGAGACAAGGATTGGATCAGCCATCGCCTGCTCGGGTTCACCCTTGGTCCATCTCATGAAGATCAATCCCAATTACCGCGCAGGTGGAGCGTTGCTTGCTCTTCCTGTTGCTTGATGCTGTCGTGGCACTCCTTGCAGATGCACTGGAGGTTGCGCTCATCCCAGAACAACACTTCTCTGCCACGGTGCGGAGTTCTGTGGTCACACACCAGCTTCGACGTGTCGGCCATGATGCGTCCGCATCCCACCATTTGGCAGGTGAACAGGTCCCGCACGAGAACCGACATGCGTAGCTTCTGCCAACGCGCGGTCTTGTACCATTTGCGATATGCCTGGCTCTCGTCGCGTTGACGAAACCGCTGTTGCTCATTCTCGTAAGCCCCAAGCTTGGAGACACGATGAGAGAGCGGTTTGAGAACCGGCTTGAGCGCTGTCAGTTTTGGCATGAGATCGAAGCCTCCATGGCTTCGCACTTGTGGAGAAGCTATTCGCCTATTGGCATTCGCTTCTCTTTAGGTCCGCAGGGAGCCCTACCGTGATGGCAGCTCACCGTCTCGGAAGCTTTGCGCTTCACAGTCTACGGGTCGTCTGGATGGATTCGCTATCTGACTCTTTTGATTTGATCAAGTGCCAGCCAGACGGGCGTCTCACGCCCAAAAATGAGGACATCGACTCGCACCGTCTCAACGTCCGGTTCGCAGAATTCTACAACACCTGGAAACGAAGCAAAAGGTCCATCGACGACGCGAACGCGTTCACCGACTTGATACTCACCAACATCCTTTTTCTCTTTTCGAAATATCTCACCTGATAGCACTAAGCCTTTGAGACGATTGATTTCCTTGTCCTTCAAGGCGACAGGGGTTTTGCCATCCGTGAGGATGCTAGCAACACCCTTAATACCCGCCAACCCCGCCCAACTTTCGGCTACGGGGACAACGAAAACGAAGATGTAGCCAGGCCAGCAGACCCGCTCGTTTGTCATCGCCGGCCTACTTCCCCGCCTTGGGATTTGCTCGATCTCGACCGGCAACCAGGCTTGAATGCCAGCGTCGAGCAGCCGTTTGTGCACAGCCTTTTCTTGGTTATTCGGCGTTGTGACCACAAACCACGCCCGAAGCGATTCGTCTGACCCGGCCGCAGTAGCGAGAAACCTGTTCTGCCTGGCATTGCGTTCCCGCGCTCTATCACTGGCAATCCAAGCCCGATCAAGATTGATCGCTGCTGCCCGTTCGAGGTCTTTCCTATCGATCGCCATCATTTCCCGTTCCCCGAATTGCCTGCTCAAATTCCTTCAGTCTTTCCGGTCCTCCGACAGGAAAATAGACGACAGGTTGGTTTCCGGGGTCTGGTATCCACGGCCATCCCTTCGACTCGTGGAATGTCTTCCAGCTATCAAATAGCTCACTCGCGACGGGAACTGCCTCGACCAATGGCTTGAGATCGTCCAACGCCGAAAGCACCATGACACCCTGTCTCTGGGTCGCCATCTCATGCATTCGGTTCACGAACGGCCAGCCGAGCTTGATCTGCTTCTCCCGGCGCATCGCCGCTTCCCGATCAGGGTTCGCCGCAATCATCTGCTTTTCGATGAACGTGAACATTGGCAAATCTTGTGGACCAGCAAGAAGTCGCCGGAAACGCTCGATTGCCCATGTTGGACCGAAGGGGCGAGCCTCAACGCTTATCGGCTTGGCGGCAGGTGCCTCATCGGGGATATCGGTCCAAAGGCGATCCTTCAGATAGGTGGACGGTGCTGGAAAGTGCTTCTTCGACTGGCTGCGCAACATGTTGAACCACGCATCCCGCCGCCGCTGAGCCGTTTGTCGATCCTCCTCAGTCAGGTCCGCCCAAAGCTTCCTTGCCTCACCAGTCGGCATCCCCTGAGACCCTGGCCAACCTTTCACCAACCGGAAGAAGGAACGTTCAAGGGCCTTTGCATTCCCTTCCCTTCCCTCATCCTCGCTCGCGCATTCTCTCTCAACCTTATCGTCAGTAATTACTTGATCATCAGTATTTACTAGTGTCGGATTCACCGTCGACGGTTTTACCGTTGACGGATTCACCGTCGACGGTTTTTCAGTCTGCGGTAAAGATGCAACACCTCCCGTCGGTTCATCGTAGATGACAAGCGACATCGCGCCAAAGCGACCGCCTTCGCGTGCTTGGTCCTTTTCCGCGTAACCGCAGTCGACTAGCTCCTTGATCATCGTGCGGGCCTTGTCCCGACCGCACCCGCCCTTTTTGGCCACGTCGCCGACGATGACCGTCCAGTTGTCAGGCTTGGATAAGAGATAGCCAAGCAGCCACCGCGCGGCCATGCTGAGGCGCGTATCCTCGAAGACGTGGTTTGGTATGGTGCTATAGCGTGCATTGCGCACACCACGCCGGATTGTCGCCTCTTCGTTCATCGGCTTGCTTTCCGCCACGTCTCGAAATCGGCCCGCAATTTGCGCCACCGATCCGCCGCAGCTTCACTGTCATTGAGTTCTTTTCGGGAGGAAACACAGAGTACGGTACGCAACTTTTGAGCCACGCGATCTTTGGTCAAAGGACGCTCTAGACCGTGGCATTGTTCGAGGAAAACCCGGAACGCGGGCTCCTCGCATTTCATGGCGGCTTCCGCCGCGAAATCCTTTGGCTCGCGCTTTGCGGGCGCGCCGCTCGACCCTCGCGCAGCCGTGATGGCCCGATCGACAAGACCGAGAAGAAAACCGACCATGGCGGGCGCATTGACGACGAAATCAATCTCATCTGATGAAGCGCCGCGATGGAACCGCGCGACCTCGACCAGTTCGCCGCTATCCAGCCTTGACTCTACAAAGGTGATGTCGCGATCCGCCGCCAACGACCATCGCGCGGGATGCAGAGCATCGAGACGATCTCGGATTTTTCGAAGTTCTGCCGCCTCCGACCTCATCGTCTGCCACCGCTAATTTGCGCAGAACGTTTCACACGCGACTCACTGCAACAGTCTGAATTCATTGGAGGAATGTAGAAGGCGCGAAACGAGATACCCATCCAGTCACAGATGGCGATGACCTTGTGCGCGGCCACGGCTTGGCCGCACGTCACGCGCGATAGGTCAGTCCACGTCACACCAATGACATGAGCAAGCGCCCTATAACCACGCCCGTCATCATTGAGACGCGCGCGCAGCAACTTCCCAAAGGGACGCCAATCGTATTCCGCACGCCCTGCCACTTCATCCTCAGAAGGTAGATCGGTCATTCGATCACCTCCTGACTCCCATCATCGAGAAGGAGAACGCCGAGATCGTTGGGCCGAACGTTTAGCGCCGCCCATAGTTTTTTGCGGGGAGAGGCTGTCTTGAGCCGTCCGGCCCACGCGTCCTCAAACTCAGCCACCGACACGCCGGCGGCGCGCCGCATGTCATTCTTGTATCGCTTCACCGTCGCGTCCTGCCCACCGTTGAGAGGAGCCGAAAGCCAACGGTAGTCAGCGCCAAGGTGCAAAAATCGTTTCAACATCCGAGGCGAGTAGTCCGGAATTAACCTGGTCATGCCGATGCCATCGCAGGCAGGGCAACGCGCTCGGGAAACTTCGCGTCAATCCAGTCAGTGATGGCAGCCGCGAGCTGATCCTTCTTGGCGACATACGGTAGTCCAGCACGCAGCCGTTTTTTGGTTTCGGCGTCGATACTGTCTTTCGCTGACCAAATGTCGAAAAGCTCGAACTTTGAGACGAAATCAGGCTGCATCAATGCCTTTGGGCGTTCAGATAACGCCATCAGCAGAGGATATAGAATTCCCATATCCCAGACCTCAGAAGCATCGCGATAGCCTTCCGCACGCATCAGTACTCTGAGGGCAAGCACAATATTTTCGCGCTTGCGCGCATGGATGACGTTCCGAAATGCAGTGACGCCATATATCTGCCCGGGCTTTTTGGTATAGCTCGACGTATTGCTGTCCATCAGCGTTGCACCGCCGTCGCTGGCAACATGTGCGGCCTGGACGGCCCAATCTTCGCCTGCAGCCAACGCAGCTTTGTAAACTTGCCAGACGGTGACTTTCGTCACCATGCCATTTACCGCCGCGAAGCTTGCGGCCTGTTCCTCGGCTGTCATGTGGACGATTTGGCACGGAACTTCGGCGAATCCGCACATTGCAGCGGCGTGGGTGCGATGCTGCCCGTCGATGATCGCGTATTTGCCGCCCTCGATCGGGGCGACGAACACGGGCGAAAACCGCGACCACTTGAAGCGAGCCGCAATACGCTTGATTGCCTTCCAGTTACCAGGTTTCAGCTCTCGCTGATAACTGTCGTCGATGACGAGACAATCGATCCGGACCCATTGCAACATGGGCGCAACGCCGGGATCAATGTGAGTAGGACGCTGTTTGGGATCAATCTTGATTGGTCGCATCATCCACCTTTTCAGCTTCGTTGACGGGTTCGCCGACCTCATATCCCCACGCGTCCCAAGTGCCCGGGCGCGGCTTGCGGCAGAACATTTCGAGGCGAGGAACATCCGGGTAAAGCCGCTCTATCGTTTCGGCGTAGAAATCGGGCTTGGCAGAGTGCCGGCCTTTCTTTTCGCGATAGACGGTCTCAGGCTGCGATCCGGGCAGCGGCGCGGGAATGTTTCCGCGTTTGCCGATCAAAAGAATCTCGTGGCGATCGCGCCCCCAATACCCCGTGCCGGCAACTTCCTTGTCCCAAACCCAGTGATGGATGTAGCGAAAGCCCCAAGCCTGCAGCACACGAATACCATCGAGCAGCATTGGATTAGTCGCCCAAAGAAACAGAACGGCGTTAGGTGTTGCTGGAGAGCCAATTTCTTCGAACAATTGGCAAATTGCGTCTGTGTCCATCGTCGGGTAATGGTTTTCGGCGCTTTTCTCGCGACCAGTTTCCTCATTGCGAACGTCGAACTTCCATGGTGGATCGGCATAGATCACGGGATATTGCATGCGTACGCGACCCGGCGCCGTAGTATGGCCCGCGGTTTCGATCGCGCGCATGTTGGCTAGGCGCTCGGCATGGCGGAGGCGCTGACGCTCCGCCCGGATCGCCTTGGCGCGCGCAATGATTTCTCGCTCTTCTTGCGCCAAGACTTCCCGCTGCGCCTCATGCGCGAGATGCGAAATTGCCTCGCCGGCGTGAACCGACACTTTGCCGTCGCGGATCGCAGTCGACAGTTCTTCGACGCCGCGATCGCGCACGCGTTTGGCAGCAGCGATCGCACGTTCGGAAATAGACAATCGCTCTGCTGCCTTCTTTTGGGTCTGCAAATTTGCGGACCCTTCGGCATATTGATTTGTGCCATTGGTCCAGTCGACGATATTGGCCGCGACAATGGCCCGCTGGCTTTCGCTCAAATGACGGCGATGTAGGTTGTGCGAGAGAACAAATCCGAGCGGATCGGTACCGCCATATTCCATCGTGAGCGGCTCAACTCCGGCCAGCACGCAGGCCCTTAAACGATTCCGCCCGTCTAGAACCCGGCCTTCGTATAAGACAATGGGCTCTTCCTGGCCCCGCACGGCGATATCGTCGGCGAGCTGCTGCAGGTCGGTATCGCCTATCATCGGAAACAGCTCGGCAAGCGGATGCGCGTCCATTAAGCTGCCTCGCTCGCAATGAAACGGCCCCGCTGGTAGGCCAACGCTTGATGCTTCTCGCAGTAGCGCCGGCCATTTTGACAAACGTCGGCACAAAAAATGAAAACTCCGCCAGGTGGCGGGGAATTAACTGGCCAAGCGCAATCGTCGCTCTCCAAGGCCTTCATGGGGACATTCATCAATCCGTACTTGCTCATGCGCCACTCACTTTCCGTTGGATGCTGGACAGCACGGACATGAGTTCTTGAATGTCTTTGGTGATCGCCAGCCGTTCGTTTTCAGTTACGACGCCATCATCGAGCGCCTCCACAATTTGCCGCTCCACATCGTGAGCCTCCCGCATCACACTGGAGAGATCGCCCAGCCCAAGCCGGCCTGTTCCGGCACTTTCGGTCATAGGCACCAGCTCGTACCCCTGGGCAGAAGCCAGCGCGCGGGCATTAACTGGAGCGCCAACGGCTAGGTCTAGATCGAGTGCTACATCGACGCCGGGAAAGCGTTCGTGTTCATGAGATGCGCAGTAAAGTGAGATCATCGGCGCAGTGACTCGAGTCATCTCGCTCACGATTTTGCCGCCACCGCCTTGCTCGACGGACACGCGGAAAGCCATTTTCAACGAGTTGCGCTGTTTGTCTGATGAGAACCTGACAGTCATGATTTTACTCCGAAGGGACGAGCGCGCCCGGACGAAAGGCCTAAGTCCGGGCGCGCGTCTCTATCCGCAGGGAGGAGGACGCGGACAGAAATGGGGAAGTGACGGGAGGCGCGAAAAGTCGATAGCCTGCAATTTGCGTGACGTGACCGGCTAAAACGAACGATAAGGGCGTCACAAAAGGAATTCATTGTGCCGGCTCCAAAGTAAGCACGGCCACAAATGCACTTGGGGGTACCTTGCCAGCAGTGACCGTGAATATACGTTCGAGATACTTGCGGCGTGGAATGGCCGCTCCGGCCTCCCATTTCCAAACCATGCTCTTGGACGCACCGATCAAAGCCCCGAAGGCCTCCAACGATAGGCCGGTCTCGATTCGATATTTGGTAAGGGCGTGCTCCATGACATCACGTTTCTATTATAGAAACTTTTTTGTCAAGCGGAGCATGTTGAAAGTTTCTTTTCCGAGTATCGCCAAATTTAACGAAATTGCGATAATCGAAAGATGCCAGTGAAACTCAAAGAAACAAAAGACCGGCGCGTATCGACTCTCTATCTTCAGTCGTGGCTCAAGCATCGAGGCATGACCTCGGCGGAGCTTGCGTCACGGATTGAAGCAAGTACGAGCGTGATATCGAAGCTTCTCAATGGAAAGCAGCGCTATAATCAGGATCTACTGGAGCGTATAGCGTTCGTGCTGGATTGCGATATACCGGCGCTTTTTCGCGATCCGGACAAGCCTTCTGCGAACGAGCTTATAGACCGCATGTCTCCCGACGATCGCGATCGGTCGATGAAAATATTGCAGACGATGGTCCCGAAGAAGACAGGTTAATCAACGCCGGCTGGAACAGGGATAATCAGTGCAAATCTGGAAGTGTGGTCAACTTCAATCGTCCAGGCCCCACCATGCCGGCGCGACATTGCCTCTGCCAGCCTCCGGGCGTATTCCTCACATTCATCGTCCAGGGCTAAAGCATTAGCCTGCCTCGTGGTTCCGGTCTGACCTATCAAAACCGCTCCAAGTGTAAGGCTCTTGAGGGCCTCCCGCCTTGATCGCATTACGCCGCACTCCCTAGTAAAAGACCATCATACATGTGTTGACACCATTTTGGTGTCAAGACACCAGAAACTTTCGATGTTATTGCCGACCCTCATGGGGAAGCAAGACGATTGGATACGGAAGACGGTTCGGCTTCCCGTGGAACTGCACGAGCAGTTGTCCCGGGCTGCGATATCATCCTCCATAAACGCCGAGATCGTCGCCCGTCTTGAACAGTCCTTCTTGGATCAACCCAAGCCGCGCCACGATATTTCGGCCTCGCTGCTTGAGATTATCGAAGCCACTCAGTTATTGGATGATGAAGATCGAGCGAAGATCGTCGATCTCATAATCTCGATCGGCACCAAGCTTTCCAACCGCACACGCTGATTCTGCTTCCAACGTTTCTGTTTTCGAAGGTCCTTTCACTCATATCAGCGTAATCGTCATATTTGAAGTTTCTTTTTTCGAAACATTTTATTGACACCGTCGTTTCTATAATAGAAATATATGCGTCATCCGAAGGCTACACCGCGCGACACCCCGCGTTGGTCCAGCCGCAACCTCTGAGGATGACAATGAGCACTACCCTTCAGCATATCCTCGGCACGGCGTTTATCGTCGGAGCTTTCGTAACCTCGCTGCAGCTGTCCGGCTGCACTACCGGCTACAACAATTGGACCCCGGCGACGGGAACATCTCTCGAAGCATACCAGGAGCGTTCTTGCGCCAGCGGGTATTACGACTGCGGCCTTCGCGTGAGCGGAAACGCCAGTGACCACGGTGCGCGCAAATGAACCCTACTGCGCACCTTCCCGCAGCGCTCAACGACTACGCTGTACGTACGCTTTCCGCCGTTCGCGATCTGACCATCGAAGAACAGATGGACGAGATCAGCATGCGAGTGACGGTCGGAGAATACGCCGGCGTTCCCGATCGGGAACTCAACGTGCTGCGTCACGCCTGGCAGGCACTTTTCAACCGTCTTTATCGCTTCACCACTGTCCACTGAAAAGGAACGCGAATGGCTCTGCTCATTCAGCAGTATCTATGGCTTGTGCCAATCATTTTGTCCGGCCTCATTTGGGCGGTCGTGGTCATGATTCCCTACAAAGAGCCTGAACACGAAGGTGGCTTTGAATGCGGCCCGCTGTTCGAAGTCACAGCGCGTGTAACCATAGCCACCGTGATCTCGCTTCTAGTTTGGTTGGCCTTTGTCGCCCTCGCACTGTGGAGGGCAAAGCATGGCTGACAAAACCAAGATCGAATGGACAGATGCGACGTGGAACCCCATCACCGGCTGCAGCATCGTGTCGCCGGGCTGCACCAACTGCTACGCGATGAAGCTGGCAGGAACGCGGCTCAAGCACATCAAATCCCGCAAGGGGCTGACAAAGGATACGAAGGCCGGTCCCGTTTGGACTGGAGAGGTTCGCTTCAACGAAGAGTGGCTTAATCAGCCACTACGGTGGAAAGCCCCCCGCATGATATTCGTTTGCGCGCATGGCGACCTGTTCGCCGAGGGCGTGCCAGATGAATGGATCGACAAGATTTTCACCGTTATGACGCTCGCGCCGCAGCACGTCTTTCAAGTGCTGACGAAGCGTCCGGATCGCATGCGGGACTACTGCCGGAATTTACCAGCACGAGCTGACCGGCTCGGTCAATGGGCAGCGTCCATCTGGGGCGGCAAGGACCCGGATGGCATTTATGAGACGGCTCAGGAGACCGCAGCGAATCCGCTTGCAAATGTCTGGCTTGGCGTGTCGGTCGAGGATCAGACGCGGGCCGAAGAGCGCATTCCTATTCTGCTCGACACACCCGCCGCTGTCCGGTGGATCAGCGCAGAACCGCTGCTAGGCCCTATCGACCTGGCCAACGTCGATATTGATAACGACGGCTCCATGGACACGATTAATCCACGCCTATGGCGCGATGAATGGGAGTTGTCTTGGCAGGGCACTACCGACGACGCTAACGAGGCGCTTGACGGTTTCCTCGACTGGTACGGGCTAAGCAGCATTCCAGATGGCTTCATGCATCCGACCCTCGATTGGGTGGTTGTCGGCGGCGAAAGCGGCCATGGTGCGAGGCCGGTGCAGCAAAAATGGGTTCAATCATTGCGCGATCAATGCGCCGGCGCGAGCGTGCCGTTTCTCTTCAAGCAGTGGGGCGAATACAAGCCGACTTCGGATGCGAACGGCCCCTATATGGCTTGGTTCGGAAAGCGAGCCGCCGGCCGCGAGCTTGACGGTGTGACACACGACGCATTCCCCGAGGTAAACCATGGACGATAACGGGAAGCTCGAGAGCGGCTTTGCCTCTTTCCGTTCTGACATCCTGTGGATGTTGCAACCCCTCACCGATTACATGCGCTCGTTCGGAGGCGCCATGACTGACAACATTGTCGTAGAACCTTGTGCGGAAGGTGGCGCAATCGTGGCCGGTATATCTGGGCACGCGATTGCCGTGTTTCGGGACCCGCACGGTAGCTGCAGCAGACCGATGACGCTCGGCATACCTGACGCCATGTTTGAAGCCTGCCGGCCACCCAAGCCCATCCACATGACCTACTGCGGTCATTCCTATTCATGCCCGCTGCCCGAATGGGCGCAGCCTCACACGGTTGTCGCCTATTCCGCGGGATCATTTGTCCTCCCGAAAATGCGGCATCCGGACTGGGCCGAGGAGGATGATGAATTCCACCCGTGCCTGTTCCAGGCAACAGAATGCGGGAGAAACTATACCGTTGGACAAGACTACAAGTGGACGGCCGGCGCACCCGTTAATTGGCGCAAGCCGCTCGAGCTAGCCCTTACAAACTCTAACCTCACAACGGGTGTGAGCGAGATAAATCCAGAAGTGGTTGCGCTTTTCAGCCGGATACCTGCTCGCATAGCTGAAGTCCGCCAACGCGGCGCCGAGACATTCCATCGGCACACCCAAGGTAAAGACGGCGCTCCGCAACCGGTTGTGGTTACCGTGCAGGATTACCCCGATTTCGTCGGCGCATACATGCCAATGAGTCCGCTGCCTTATCAGCCGCCGTCCCTTTGGTTTCAGAAGCGAGTGCATGACGCGCGAGGTGGCGTGCAATGAGCGGGCTTCGCGTTTTGGTTGCGTGCGAATATTCGGGCGTTGTGAGAACGGCTTTTGCTGTTCGAGGTCATGACGCTTGGTCCTGCGATTTACTTCCGGCCGAGGACAGGAGCAACAAGCATATCATCGGCGACGCCCGCGAATTGCTCAACGATGGATGGGACCTTTTGATCGTGGCGCACCCGCCCTGCACTCGCCTGTGCAATTCAGGTGTGCGGTGGCTGTCAACGCCGCCGGCCGGCAAGACGGTCGATCAAATGCAAGCCGAACTGCGCGAAGGCGCAGCTCTCTTCTCAGATTTTTGGAACGCGCCGATCGAGCGGATTTGTGTCGAAAACCCCGTCATGCACCGCCACGCCAAGGCGCTGATCACCAATTATCGCGAACCGGCCCAGTCGGTGCAACCTTGGCAATATGGGCACGGTGAAACCAAGCGAACATGCCTATGGCTGAAAAACCTTCCGCCACTCGTCCCCACCAACATCGTTGCAGGCCGCGAACAGCGCGTCTTTCGTATGTCGCCCGGACCCGATCGCTGGAAGGAACGCTCGCGATTTTTCCCCGGCATCGCCGGCGCAATGGCTGCACAGTGGGGCAACCTCCCAGAACATTCTTTGAGGGCAGCAGAATGATCTTCGATCTCATCCAACACCTGCGCCGCCAATCGACATTTTCACAGGCGACCTTCGGTCCAGGCGAAAGAACCCTTGGTAACCTCGACCACATCCGCAAGGAATTGATCGAGATTGAGAAGGACCCTCACGACCTCAAAGAATGGGTCGACGTGATGCTTTTGGCATTCGACGGAGCGATGCGTCACGGGTATTCGCCAGAAGCAATCTCCGCGACCATTATGGCAGTTCAGACCCGCAACGAAAATCGTATTTGGCCAGATTGGAGGACGATGTCGCACGATCACGCGATCGAGCACGATCGAACTGCTGACGATGTTAAGGCGGAGGTCCCTCAATGACTATGCCGCAGCGAATCCGCCTCTCCCGTGCGAGAGGCTTTGATCTCGAAGCCCACTCCCTTGCGCTCAATGGGTTGCCGGCGGTACACGTCGCCCGCCCCGGGCCTTGGGGCAACCCGTTTATCGTCGGGAAGGACGGCGATCGAGAACAGTGCGTTGATCTCTACACTGCACTGCTCTCAGGTCTCCTAGCGCTCGCGAAGTCACCAGACATCGAAGCTCTCAAAGCGTCTCGCAGTTACGTTGGCACCCACCTCGACGAGCTGCGTGGCAAAAACTTGGCATGTTGGTGCGCGCTCGATGGCAAACCCTGCCACGCCGACATACTACTGAAAATTGCGAACCGTCCAATCTGCGAGGAGGCAATATGACCCCCCGCCTATATCTCGACCTAGACGGCGTTTTGGCCGATTTCGACTACCATTTTCCGGCGACGTTTAATCTCGATCACCGCAGTATGGCGGGCGATGAAATCTGGTCGCAGATCAACGCGCACCCCTCCTATTTTCTCGACATGCCTCTTTGTGATGGTGCGCTAGACTTCTTTTGTGAGATCGAGCGGCTCAATCCCATCATCCTCACCGCTTGTTCAAAGTCGAATTACGCAAATGTCGCCCGGCAAAAGCGTGAGTGGGTTCGGAAGCATCTTTCGAGCAAAGTCACCATCCTCCCGGTGTCGGGAAGCAAGTACAAGCCGCTGTTCATGCATGCACCCGGCGACATCTTGATCGATGACTACGACAAGAACGTGCGAGAGTGGAACGACGCCGGCGGTATCGCCATCCACCATCGTAACTTCGAAACCACGGGGATCGAGCTGGTCGAAGTGCTGAAGTCGTGGAGGCCGCAAACATGCTGACCTTCACGCAAGGTGACATTTTGCTCGCGGCTGTCGTCGGGCTGCTTGCCTATCTCTTCACTCACGCTCTGGGATTATCGTTTCTGGCAGCGCTGCTCGCGTGGATCATTGTTTTGGTGGCCTGGTTCGCCGCCGCTGCTATCTGGAGGTTCTGAAATGAAACCAACTGAAAAGCAGATCAACGCTGCGATTGCATTTCGCACCGTCATTTGGTTTTCCTGCGGTGCCGCCAGCGCAGTAGCAGCAAAAATGACACTCGCCGACAACCGGGAGGCTATCTCCGTCTACTGCGAAACCGGACAGGAACACGACGACAGTAAGCGCTTCATGGCGGATTGCGTGCGCTGGTTCAACGCCCCCATCACCTCGATCAAGTCGGATGAATACGCCGACACTTGGGATGTATGGGAAAAGACCGGGTGGCTTGCCGGGATCAATGGCGCTCGCTGCACCACAGAACTAAAAGTCAGGCCGCGTCTCGCATTCCAGAGACCCACGGATATTCATGTTTTTGGGTATACGGCAGATAGGCGGGATGTAGAGCGAGCCAAGCAGCTTAGAGATAATTATCCAGAGCTTACCATTCGCACCCCGCTCATCGATGCCGGACTGACCAAACAGGCGGTTCTAGCAATGGTGCAGCAAGCTGGGATTGATATTCCGATCCCTTACAAGCTCGGCTTCCACAACAACAACTGTAAGACTTGCGTTAAGGCAACCAGCCCCGACTATTGGGCACTAGTACGCAAGTCCTATCCCGAAGACTTCGCACGCATGGCCAAGCTTTCACGCAAGCTTGACGTACGTCTGTCACGCATCAACGACGAGCGGATTTTCATCGATGAAATCCCTGCCAATCAACCGACAACAAACCCGATAGCGCCGTCTTGTGACTTCCTCTGCCACATCGCTGAAAAAGACCTTGGTGAAGCGGCATGAACGGACTTTCACCAACTCAGATGGCTTTCCTTCAATACATTGGCGACCAACATTGCGGAGCGATCGATCGCGGTTTCATAGACGGCAGCACACGCGTCATCCCCTCACTTGTGAAGCGAGGGCTTCTAGAGTGGCGCGGCGTAAGTATCCAAATTACTGACTTGGGCAGAGATACCCTCCACAAAGACGCTATGACCGGAGGTGGATTATGACAATCGACCCTGTCGCAATAATCGTATCGACGATACTTGCGTTCTACTTCGGATGGCTGGCTCGCTCACTGCTCGACAGGAGCAAGCCATGACCGACCAGGGAGCGAGCCCACGAGAGAGGAAATATCAGCATTCGATCGCCAGGGAGCGGCGTAGATATATCCTCGACCATATGGCAACCGATCTCAGCTGGGGTGACGTGGTGCGCGCCCTTGACTTGGCCCAACAATTTGGCGTCTCCGAGAGGACGATTTATCGCGACATAAAGGCGATCAGGCGCTTGCACCCGCACACGATACTGAGCGAAGCCGGTATCGGATACACGATCGCGAGGTCAACCCCCAATGGGTAAGCCTACCTCGTCCAAGCCGGTGACTATTGAGCGTCTAGAATTATATCTCGACCGCCTGGCTACAATCATGGTTGATCACGGCCCGGAGTTCGACTGCCTACTGCCCATCTATGAAAGGCTCGAACGGGAAATCGATGACCGCAAGAAGTCGATCGACAAGATGACGCTGATCCGCGAGAGGGTCAGACAATCGAGGGATCAAAGGATAGCTCAATCTTCCTGAGTTCCTGCATGCGCCATTCCATTGAACCGCCTATCCCGTAATCAGGCCGGTCAATGGTGTGGCCCATCAAAATCTTGCGCAATTCGTGGTCAATTCCCGCCTCTTTCATCCTGTCTTCGAATGCGTGGCGAAACGAATAGATCGTATGCTTCGTAGATGGAAACAGCTCGTTATCCCTAAAGAACTTGTTCAAGGTATTGGATAGAACCGTTTCCTTGTCTTTGTAACGAGGGAATCCGTTTGGATGCTTTCGCAGCGCCTCAAGTGCCATACCGATTAGGGGGACGGACCTGATCGACGATTGGGTTTTTATCTCCCGTGGATCGTCCGGGTCTTCGCGAGGCTCAATCTTGATATGGGGAATGTTGCTGGCAATATCGATCGTGGCCCCGGTCAGATTGCTGATCTCGCCCATTCGCGCGCCTGTCTCGATCAGGACCAACAACACTCCCCGCGCTTCACTGTTCAGGCCAGCCAATGCGCCAGGCGCCAAGATTGTTTCCTTGATCCAATCGAGGGGGAATGGAGGCCGCTTGCGCTTCTTCTTTTCGCTGAAATTCAGATCATCGAAGGGATTATCGCGATCTTTTTGGCCCATGTATGTGAAATATGCCGTGTAGAGCGTCCGCAAATTTCCCATATCGCGGTTACCGGTCGACGGAGAGTGCGAGCCGCGACCTTCCTTCGGTGCGATCTTATCGAGCCAATACTTGTAGAACTTGTTGGCATCATCCCTCGTGATATCAACAAGCTGCTTATCGCCAACGAGATCGATGAAGTTTTTGAACGACCGTTTCTTTTTCGCTATCCACCGTTCCCGCTGGTCTTTGCTCTTGCCGGTCAGCTCGTGGGGAACAATCTCCTCGAGGAAGATTTTCTGCGCTTTCGAAATGGTTGCGGCCGGCTGATCCACAACGCCGAGCACGGACACGAGCGCAGACTTTTCGGTGCGAACGTCAAGGATGGCTTCGAAACGCTGTGCAAGGGCCTCTATGGGTTCAAGCGCAAGCATCGCGGCAGGTTTATATGAGAAGCCGAGAGCTTCGGCACGCTTGACTGCAGAGGCGTATTGCAGCCGCGCTTTGTCGCCTTCGAAGCCCATTATAAGGGAGGCCCAATATTCGTTATCTGCGGTCTCATAAATATCGCGCTTCGTTCTGGCGATGGCGATATCATCCGTCTTCAGCGATATCCGGATATGCTCGCCACGGGCGTCGAGGGCCGCGATTTCTTTCGGAACACGGCGCTTATAGAAGAAATTGCCATTGCGTTGCTGGAGGTGCCGGTTAGGGCTTTTGTCTTCGCGTTTGCGAGTCATCTATACCGCTCCGAAAGCGCGTGTGGCGCAAAATGTGGAACGTTATGTGGCACAAAAATAAGCCATATGGCAATAAGCCTGTTTTATCAATCTGATTTTGTGCTTATTTATCAATAACTTAAGTGGTTTTTGAATGGTACGGTCGGGTGG
>NZ_FNJP01000008.1:0-210650 GCF_900104165.1 Phyllobacterium sp. YR620 | reverse complement strand
GTCACAGGTTCAAATCCTGTCCCCGCAACCAACATCACAACAAAACAACCCACACAAAAGCCCGGCATCCCCGGGCTTTCCTGCGTTCAAGCGGCGGTCACTCGAAGCCAACCGCTGCCGTGTTGGAGCCACAAACGAGGACGACGACACGCTCATCTTTTTCGGGGAGATAGCGGCCCGAAAGCAGTGCGGCCATTGCCGCAGCTCCGCCAGGTTCGGCAACGATCCGGACTGTGTCCCACAGGGCCTGCTGCGCCTTACGAATGTCGTCATCCGCTACCAGCACTGATGTGCCGACAAAGGCTTGCGCGATCGGAAACATGAGATTGCCGACGCGGCGCGGCGCCAGCGAATCGGCGGCGATCCCGCCGGCAGGCGCGTCGACGGGCTTATCGGCGGCGAGCGCATGATTGAGGGTTGGAGCGCTTTCGGGTTCGACCGCGACAATCTTGATGCGGCCACGCAGCCATGAGGCGATACCGCCAATGAGACCACCGCCTCCGACTGCTACCAGCAGCGTGGTTGTTTCCGGAAGGTCCGCTTCGATTTCACGCCCGAGCGTCGCCTGGCCGAGTAGCGTCTCGACCTGATCATAGGCGTGGACGGCGAGCGCATCTGTCTCGGCAACGAATCGTTCACTTGCTTCGAGGGCATCGGCGTAGCGCTCGCCGCCGATCACGAGCCTTGCACCATAGCTGCGAATCTTGTCGGCCTTCGCCGGCGAAGTGACGCTTGGCACGAAGATGGTGGCAGGCACGCCGAGCCGCATGGCAGCATAAGCGACCGCCGCGCCATGATTGCCGCCCGAGGCGGCAACGACACCGGCCGCGGGAACCGGCCTTGTCAAGAGATTGGTAAAGGCCCCGCGGGCTTTGAATGATCCCGAGTGCTGCAAACATTCGAGTTTGAGCGCTACGGGGAGACCGGCCATGCCGAAATCGTCAAGATCCACATGGAGCACGGGCGTGTGCCGGATATGCGGCCGGATGATTTCTTCGACAGCAGTGATACGTTCAGGCGTGATATCTATGGGCATGATCGCACCATATTTCGCGGCTAGGCACAAAAGCAAGATCGATCGAGCGACGGCAACGGCCTATCGATGATGATCTTGACCATGGAAATAGCAATGAATAGAAATTCGATCGTTTTTTGGTTCTTCAGTCTTCTGGCCGCAGCAGCCAGCGGCGTGTTTTACGGCTACTTCTACAACGGAAAAATATCGCCGATTGGCGCGGTGTTCGCCCTGTTCCTTTGCATTCCGCCGTTGCTCTTCGAACGGGGAAACCTGTTCCCCCGACTCTTCGATCGGATCAATGCGCTGCCGACCCCGAGCTATATCTTTTGCTCGCTCCTTGCCAATTACCTGCTCATCGGTATGGGCTACTTCGTTTGCGGCACCCTGCTCTGGGCCCTCGGCTTTATACCCGGTGCCTGGTGGCAGGAGGCAATCCTGCCGACAAACATATGGATTTACACGCTTGTCATTCTGGCGGTCCTGAGCTTTGTTTCGCGCGTGCGCGAACTTCTCGGGCGCGATATCTTTGCCAACCTTCTGATCGGGCGCTATCGCAAACCGATCGAGGAGGAGCGCATCTTTCTCTTTGTCGATCTTGTCGGTTCCACGACCTTTGCCGAAGAATTCGGCGATCTGCGGGCGCAGCAGTTCCTTGGTGCGCTTTTTGCCGCGTTTGCCGGACCCGTCCGGCGACACAACGGGACCATCGACGACTATGTTGGCGATGCTGCGATCATTACTTGGCCGATGCAGCGGGGCTTGCGTAATGCCGATTGCGTCGCATGTATCTTCGACATCATCGATGTAATCGAGGCAAACTCGGAAAAGTGGCTGAGTGAATTTGGCCGCGTGCCGCGGCTGCGCGCCGCCTTGCATGGCGGGTCGGTCGTTGCTGCAGAGATCGGCGTGGACCACCACAAGATCACCTATTTTGGCGATACGGTAAACACGACGGCGCGACTCGAACAGCTTTGCCGCAGTTTGAACGCGCCGGTGCTGATCTCCAGCGATCTTGCCGCGCGGCTGACGCTGCCCGACGGTATTCGCAGCAACAATCTCGGTACTCATGCGGTTCGGGGAAAGGGCCAGAGCCTCGGCGTCATGGCCCTTGTGCGGCCGCGCGGTGAGCAGTCAGAACTCGTGGCGCAGCGGGCCTAGAACCGATATTCTCCGCACGGGCCGCAGCAGGCGCCTGTCGAGCGTGGCAAGGGCATGTTTTGATTGATCGCCAGTGCGAGATAGCTTGCGTCGTATGCAGAAGAGCATGTTTGAAAGTTAAGGAAACGATTGCCTGGTCATTGACGACGCTATGGGCATCAAGAGGCAATTGCCGAGACGTATCAAGGCGATCAACGCTTCGCCAGCTTCGATCCGGTTTCTTTTTTCCGCGAGCACGCAGAGATTTCGCATTTCGTACCAGAACAGGTCCGGTACGACGCATCGATAACCAAAGCCATTCTCAGCGGCGGCCTTCTTCGAACCAGGCCTTGATTTCCTCAGCTGTCGTAGGTTGACGGCCCCTTTGTGCAGCCAGAATCTCCTGTATCAGAGCGGCGACGTCAGATTTGCCGGGGATGCGCGTCAGACGCGCGACGGGATGGTTGCCACGCGATATCACGACATCTTCTCCGGCTTCGACCTTGGCCAAAAGCTCGGAAAGATGCGTTTTTGCTTCACCGACTTGATGGTCATTTTTGTGTCCTTGCTGCGGGTCGGGGAGGCCAGCTTGGTCAAGCGGTGGCCAAGCTGAATGTTCTCATATAGACAAATTCTGTCCGTAAAGCGTCAAATCTGCTTTTAGGGCGATGACAGGCCATGTGCGGTGCGATATGTTCGGAACGTCGAGGGCCTTGTGATTTGCAAGAAGGCAAGGCCCTGTCAGCTTGCGGGAGAGTGGCCAGTGTGCGAATGCGCCGGTCCACCGAAGGGGAAATCGCCCGAAATCTCTCAGGTACCAGGAACCGCAAGCCGATAAGGCAACTCTGGAAAGTCGGGGGAGACCCCGCGCCGAAGGTGTAAGTTCAGCCGGTGCCAAGGCGCCGCGAGCGAGTCTCTCAGGCTTCCGACAGAGGGGTAAAGCATCATTCCGTCGCTGTGGCGGAGGTCTTTGCATGTCTCTGGAGTGAAAATGGGCGCTGAAGTCAATCCTGAAACCGACGAACTGAAATCGCTGCCACTTGGCGACCTGCACGAAGCGGCAAATGCGCGCTTCGGCGGCTTTGCCGGCTGGTCGATGCCGATCACCTATCCGCTCGGCGTGATGAAGGAACATCTGCATACGCGCGAAAAGGCGGGCTTGTTC
The DNA here is from genome assembly GCF_900104165.1 of Phyllobacterium sp. YR620. NCBI lineage: Bacteria > Pseudomonadati > Pseudomonadota > Alphaproteobacteria > Hyphomicrobiales > Phyllobacteriaceae > Phyllobacterium > Phyllobacterium sp. YR620. Next base: position 207,330 of record NZ_FNJP01000008.1, on the reverse strand, counting down.
GATATCTCGCATATGCAGCTTTTCGAGATCGCCGGGCAGGGCGCCGCGGCGCTCCTGTCTCGTGCCTGCCCGCTCGACGCGGGCTCGCTCGCGACGGGCCAGTCAAAATATACTTTCTTTCTCAATGAACAGGCTGGGATTATCGACGACCTGATCGTCACGCGGCTCGGCGACGAACGCTTCATGGTTGTCGCCAATGCCGGCAATGCCGCCGTGGATGAGGCGCATCTGCGCGACCTCGCCAAGGATTTCAAAGCCAGCATCGATGCCCTTGACCGCGTGTTTCTGGCAATTCAGGGCCCGCAGGCCGCAGATGTTTTGCAGAAGGCAAGCATTGCTGGCACCGATCTTGCGTTCATGCACGGGTACGAGCCTCAGCCTGGCTGGTTCATGAGCCGCTCGGGCTATACGGGCGAGGATGGTTTTGAGATCGGCCTTCCGGAAGCGGACGCCCGCGCACTTGTCGCCAAGCTTCTCGCAGACGACCGCGTGACATGGATTGGGCTCGCCGCGCGCGACAGTTTGCGGCTCGAGGCTGGCCTATGCCTGCATGGCCAGGACATTACGCCGGAGATCGATCCGGTCGATGCGGGGCTTACCTGGGCCATATCGAAGCAAGTTCGGGGTGAGGGCGGCTTTATCGGATCTGAAGCGCTACAGGCCAAGCTCGCCGCCGGGTCAGGGCGCAAGCGCGTCGGCCTGAAACCCGACGGACGCCAACCTGTCAGATCCGGCGCGACGCTTGTCGATGCCGGCGGCAACCCTGTCGGCATCGTTACCTCGGGTGGATATGGTCCGTCGGCGGGCCACCCGGTTGCCATCGGCTATGTCGAGAAGGCGCTCGCAACGACTGGCTCACAGGTATTTGCCGAGATACGCGGCAGCCGCATCGCGCTGGATGTCCACCCGCTTCCCTTCGTTACCCATCGTTACCACAAAGGATAATTGAAATGGCTGTCACTTATTTCACTGAAGATCATGAATGGCTGCGCGTTGAAGACGGGATTGCGACAGTCGGCATTACCGACCATGCGCAGGACCAGTTGGGCGATCTCGTTTTCGTGCAATTGCCGGAAGTCGGGCAAACGCTTGCAAAGGGCGATGCTGCCGTCGTCGTCGAGTCGGTCAAGGCCGCTTCGGACGTCTACGCGCCGGTCGACGGCGAAGTGACAGAGGTCAATGAGGCGGCAGCCAGCGACCCAGCCCTGGTCAATTCTTCGGCGGCCGGCGATGGCTGGCTGTGGAAAATGAAGCTTGCGGATACCAACCAATTGACCGGCCTTCTCGACGAAGCCGGCTACAAAGCAATTATCGGCTGATTATCATGCAGAACAAGGGCATCTTTCCGTTCACCGACCGCCACATCGGGCCAAGCCTTCAGGGCTCGCGTGCCATGCTTGCGGCAGTTGGCATTCCCTCCCTCGAAACGCTCATCTCCCAGGCGGTACCGAAATCCATCCGGCTCGAGCGTCCCCTCGACATTCCCGAAGCAGTGAACGAGGCTGAAGCGCTCGCTGAACTTTCGGCTAAGATGGCGCAGAACAAGACCCACAAGAGCTTCATCGGGCAAGGCTATCACGGGACGCATGTGCCAGCGGTTATCCAGCGCAACCTTTTCGAAAACCCTGCCTGGTACACGGCCTATACGCCGTACCAATCAGAAATAAGTCAGGGCAGGCTGGAGCTTCTATTCCATTTCCAGACCCTCGTGACCGAATTGACCGGCTTACCGGTCGCGTCGGCGTCCTTGCTTGACGAGGCGACGGCCGTGGCAGAGGCGGTCGGCATCGCCTACCGGCATCATCGTGAGAAGCGTACCCGCGTTGTTCTGGCCGGTGATGTGCATCCCCAGATTCTCGACGTGGTTCGCACCCGCGCCGAGCCACTCGGGATGAGCGTCAACGGCGGCGCGATCAACGCTGAAGTCGCAGCAATCATCGTTCCATGGCCGGATACATATGGCGTCTACAGGGATCATTCCACCGCCATTCGGGACGCAAAGGCATCCGGCGCTCTGGTGATAGCGGTCGCTGATCCTTTGGCATTGACGATCACCGCCCCTCCGGCATCGCTCGGCGCCGATATTGCCGCGGGATCGATGCAACGCTTCGGCGTGCCCGTCGGTTATGGTGGTCCGCACGCCGCCTATCTCGCCGTAGCGGACGCACTTACGCGTCTTATTCCGGGCAGGCTGGTTGGCCAGTCCGTGGACAGCAAGGGCCGCCCTGGTTACCGGCTTGCCCTGCAAACCCGCGAACAGCACATCCGCCGCGACAAGGCGACTTCGAACATCTGCACGGCGCAGGCATTGCTGGCGAACATGGCAGTTTCCTTCGCCATCTGGCATGGACCACAGGGGCTGCAGGCGATTGCTTCGCGCGTACATAGCCAGGCGGTCCGCCTTGCCGCTGCTATGGAGGCCGCAGGCATCGCGCTTGCCGGCAAGCGCTTCTTCGACACGCTTACCGTCGATGTGCCGGGCAGGGCAGGGGAGATTGCTGCCACTGCGGAAAAAGAAGGACTCCTGCTTCGGATCATCGATCAGGACCGGCTTGGCCTCACGCTTGACGAAACCACGACCGAGGCGGATTTGCAGGCTCTCGCCGCCCTGTTCGGCGCGATCTTGCCTGATGATACGGACACACGCCTGCCGAGCGAACGCGGCGCAGAGGGGTTCATGACCCAGGAGGTGTTCCATCAGCAGCGTTCCGAGACGGAAATGATGCGGTTCCTGCGTCGCCTCGCCGACAAGGATCTTGCGCTCGACCGGGCCATGATCCCGCTCGGCTCCTGCACGATGAAGCTCAATGCGGCGGCCGAGATGCTGCCGGTGAGCTGGCAGAGCGTCGCCAATGTTCACCCGTTTGCCCCGGCCGATCACGCGCTCGGCTATAAGGCGCTCACGGATGACCTCGAAACATGGCTCGCGGAAATCACGGGCTTCGATGCGGTGTCCCTGCAGCCGAATGCTGGCAGTCAGGGCGAATATGCCGGTCTCCTTGCCATTCGCCGTTATCATCTCGATCGCGGCGATACGCATCGCGACATATGCCTCATTCCGGAATCGGCGCATGGCACCAATCCCGCCAGCGCCCATATGGCGGGAATGCGCGTTGTTGTCGTCGCCTGCGAGGAAGCGGGCGACATCGACCTCGACGACCTGAAGGCCAAGGCGGAACTGCATGGTGCCAATCTGGCGGCACTGATGATCACCTATCCCTCGACGCATGGCGTCTTCGAGGAGGGTGTCAAGGACATCTGCGCCATCATTCATGCACATGGCGGGCAGGTCTATTTCGACGGCGCCAATCTCAATGCCCTCGTCGGGCTGGCGCGTCCCGGTGATATCGGCGCGGACGTATGCCATATGAACCTGCACAAGACCTTCTGCATTCCCCATGGCGGCGGCGGACCGGGCGTTGGCCCGATTGGTGTCAAGAGCCACCTTGCTCCCTTCCTGCCGGGGCATGTCCAGCTCGATACGGGCCACGCTGTTTCAGCCGCGCCCTTCGGCAGCGCATCGATCTTGCCAATCACCTGGATGTACATCCGGATGATGGGCGCAAACGGCCTGAAGCGCGCGACGGAAATGGCAATCCTAAATGCCAACTATATTGCAGGCCGGCTCGAGAACCACTATCCGGTGCTGTTCAAGGGCCGCAATGGCCGCGTCGCGCATGAATGCATCCTTGATACAAGGGTGCTGAAGGAGAGCGCCGGGGTGACCGTCGAAGACATCGCAAAACGGCTCATCGACTACGGCTTCCATGCGCCGACCATGTCCTGGCCAATTCCGGGGACACTGATGGTTGAGCCGACGGAATCGGAATCGAAACGCGAGATCGACAGGTTCTGCGATGCCATGATCGCGATCGCCGGTGAAGCGGCAAAGGTTGCGAGCGGCGCTTGGCCGAAGGACGACAATCCACTGGTCAACGCGCCGCATCCGGCAGACGATGTTCTGGCCGACGAATGGTCGCATCCCTATAGCCGGAGCGAGGCCAGCCTGCCGGCCGGACCGAGCGAGGAGAACCCGAAATATTGGCCGCCGGTCTCGCGCATCGATAACGTGGCCGGAGATCGCAACCTCGTCTGCTCATGTCCGCCGATGCAGGCCTATAGTTAAGTGCCAAGCGCCTCCTTCTCCTTGGGAAGGGGGCGCTTCGTGTTGCGCCGTTGCTCTTCACCAATTGGGTGTGAGACTGCCTTCGTCGGCACTATCCGAAACGTTGAATTCTTCGGCAAGCCGGCGGAGCGCCGCCGGCAAGGCCCGAAGGTCCTCCGAACCGAAATGAAGGTGGGGCAACCGCGTGCGGATGAGTCCGGCAACAACCCGGGCTTGCATGCCGTCACGCGAGCGTTTGGCAGCATCTCGGTCCGCACGACGCGACAGCCACAATTTATGCAGTGCGAAGGCCCGCGGATCCGGACAAGAAAAGGTGAGCGGATAGCCGCGTTGGTCGATCACGACGGCCGAAACCTTGGGACTGTTGACGAGCCAGGCGAGCCCTTCGATTTCAACGGCGCGCAGGTCTTCGTCGTCGACGCTGAATCCTGACCTGCCATCCCCCGACATGATGTTCTTCGGCGTCGGCTTGATCAGATCGACAAGAAAGCCGTCGCGGTTCGCTGCCCTGTAGCTGTTCTTCGCCAGTGGTGCGAAGGAATGGTCGACTTTTTGCAGAATTCCGATCAGGCCTTTCTGCGAAAAGGTCTTGCCGATCAAGCGCAGGCTGAATCTCAGGTCCATGAGAAGATCAACGTCTTGCGTCGAGAGAAGGCCGCTCGTGATGTGTACCCCCGCAAGGCGCTCGTAGACGAAAAGGGCGTTTGTTCCGACGATGTCAATGGCGGTGCCGATCAGCCCGAGCTTGTCCAGTGCGCGGATGATGCGGGCCGTCAATTGCGGTACGCGTCCGAGCGACATGGCGCGGTTGACCGGAGCAAGTTCATCGAGACGCTGCGCGAGGCTGCCGACGCGCTCCTTCGAGTTCTCGCGCCCGGCGTGAAACTGGCCGAATGTTGTTTCGGTTTCCGTGGAACGCGGACCAAGTGATTTCCAGATACGGCCGGATTTCTTGTAGAGGTATTCCTTGCCGTTTGTGCTCGTCTTCCACGACATGGAACCGGAAAAGCGCTGCTCGTATTCCTTCGAACTCGCCTTATAGGATTCATAAACCTGTTCGGTATTCACAAGCTGGCGAATCTGATCGGGCGATAATTCGTTGAAAATATTCATCTTATCCCATGAGAACGAGAAATGCGGCGTATTGGGGATAATATCGCGATTTGGCGATGCTATAAAGCGATATTAGATAGGATTATCCCTTTGCCATATAAAATGCAGTTGAAAAGGGATAATCCAACGAAAACTGACTCGCAGGCCCCCAACAGGCATTCCTGCGCGCAAAGTACAACTCCCAGCGGCGGTGAACGGAGACCGCCCCACAGCCACGACATTGAAGAGTTCGCCATCAACAGATATTCCGGTTTCCAAAACTTTGACGTATCGATCTGGCGAACAATCGGAGTTCCATAAGATAGATTACGCCGCAATCTTGTGTAGTCGGGTGGGTTCAAGTTTGAAGTGCGACTTTGCACCAACTGTGCAATTCATCTGCATCCGCCCATTAGAAGCGATTCTCTGAGCTTAATCATAGTACTCAACGGAACAATCATAATTATCAATATCGACACTAACGCCGAATCTTTCATAATTTTTTGATTTTGGTCTCTATTTATCCTGTACAACATGTACAACATTGGATCATTTTCGGGATAATCAAAAATCATTCGGAAAAACTCTAGGTCATCTCGCATGAATTCCATGCGATTAATGAGGGCTTCTCCTCCCTTTTCGAATAATGAAATCGCTCTTGGCATTATGTTCCTTGGAGATGGAGGCGCTGAGGCGCAGACTCAGCTTGTGCCGCCCAGACTGAGGGTCAGCTTAACCTCCGTGGCATCTCCGGCGACCCTCCGAAGCGCTTGGTACCAGGGAGAATCAGGGCCACCCAATTCATCAACGAATTGCTGCAGATTGATGAAATGAAGATGATCAAAATCCACCGGGCAGCCGGGGCCGCCGCCCTCGATCGCGTCCCATAAGGCATCAAGGTTGCGTCCGAAATTTGCCGGGAATCTGGGGTTTGTCGAATCAAGGTAACGTTGGAAGAATTCCTCAATCGTGTAAATTCCGGTGCAATCAATAAGGGCGGTACGTTGATAATCGTTCATGTCAAAAATACTTTCCAACTGCCTAAATAAATGATGTTTAAAACTTACACCGACGCCATGGCCTTCTGGATGATCGCGGGGTCGATCGTGAAGAGTTCCTGGGCGCGCCCTACCCCGCGCAATGCGAAGCGGCCGACGCAGACCAGCTTCAAGCGGAATGCATCCGGCAGCGTCGCAGCATAGCGCTCCGAAATCAGGATCTCCTGGTCGACGGACCGGCACATCGAAGCGATACGGCTGACCTCGTTTACAGCAGGCCCGACCACCGTGAAGTCAAGTCGCGTGTCACTGCCGATATTGCCGAAGAACACTTCGCCAATATGCAGGCCGAGGTAGACATTGGTCGCGGGTTGTCCGGCTTCGACCCGTTGCCGGTTGAGAACGGTTAGTTTCTTGCGCAGGAGCGCCTGGGCCTTCAAGGCCGCTGTGGCTGCGTCGGCGGAATCGCCGTCGGTAAAGATCGCGAGCGTACCGTCACCGATCAGTTTCAGCACGTCGCCGCCCATCTCCTGGATCGACGATATTACGGCCTCTGCATAATCGTTGAGCATGGGAATGATGGCGTCGGGCGCGGCAGCGTCGGAAATGCGCGTGTAATCACGAAGATCCGAATACCAGAGCACGGCCTCGATTCGATCGGCGGCGCCGCGATTGATGCGGCCGGCAAGCACCCGTTTGGCGGCGTCGTGGCCAAGGTAAACCTCTGCCAGCGTCCTGACGATTCGCGTCAGCGAAGCGCATTTCATCGCGAGTGCAAGACTGCTTACCAGCCTTCGCAGGGCGATGATGTCCGCATCGTTGAAACCCTCGGCGTGATCGGAGGCCCAGGACGAATAGAATCCATCCATTTCGCCGATGCTGCCCTGCTTCGAAAACGGCACGATCATTGCAAAATAGTCTGTGCAGCCCTCGTCTCGCATCGAGGCAAGTTGGCGAAACGATGGTGTTTCGTCGGCTGTCAGCCTGTGCCGCATTTCGACCTCGCCGATCTCCAGCAAATGATAGAAAGTCGATGCCTGCCAATTCTCGGCGCTCTCGCCGCTTTGCGACGAGCCATACTCGATGATGGTGCGCTCCAGTTCGCCCTCGCGCCGCCAGAGAAACACTCTACCCTCATAGATCGGATGAAGCGTATCGACGAATGTATTGCCGCGTTCGAGCTTGATGCCCGCTGCAACGCATCGATCGCAGAATCCGTTCATGAGATCGGTTTCGGTTGCACCGCAGATGCCTTGGGCATTGAGCCAGGTTTCGATTTCGACGATTTCGGCTTCGGTCACGGTTCTTCACCCATGCTGCAACTGATAAAAGAGGTAGCACGACCTGCACATTTGACCAAGAATTCTCAGCGGCAAGTGCCTGTCCGCGCTTGGGATCGAGAAATCCACTGACTGTTGCGAAATGCTCCAAGTCATTCATAATACATGGAAAAAATCATTTCTATCAGCATATCATGGACATGGAATAGTACTAAAGTCTCATTGACACGGGACCCGCAACTAAATACACGCATAACGTGGCATAATTTAGAGAATACAACGAATCCGAGTGTTGATAAATCTTGCTTGAATCAAAAAAGCAAGGCGATGGACGACTTTTGCTTTTCTTTTTAGCGAACCGAATTTACGGTTGGCAATATATTGCAATTTATTTCAGGCGGGTTGATTTTGAGTTCGGCATTTTCTCTTTGCGTTCAATCTTTCGCGTTGCTGTGTTCCAATGGTTGAGCGTGGCGGCGACACGGCGACCCTGACGCCGGACAAAGGTCTCGATTCACGTTATTTCAGCGAAGCGGTGCGCTGGGAAAACGACGTTATTCGTACGGTGAAGCGGTCAAGGCGTGTTGCCTGGATCGTCGCTGGGTTCAGCGCCTTGCTCGCCGGCCTCGCCATGGCCTGCCTTGCCCTGCTCCTGCCGCTGAAAAGCTTCGAGCCTTATGTTATTGAGGTCGACAAGACGACGGGCTTCATGGAGATCAAGCGGCCGCTCGCCGAGGGCGACCTGACGCAGTCGGAAGCGATCACCCGGATGAACGTGGTTCGCTATGTAAAGGCGCGCGAGACCTATGATCCTGCTTCCGTTCAGGACAATTTCGATCTGGCGCAACTCCTTTCGACGGGGGATGCCCAGCGGGATCTTCTCAACCTCTATGGCCCTTCCAGCCCGACCAACCCTGTCAATCGGTTTGGCCGCCAGACCCGTGTGCTTCCGACCATCAAGTCGATCCAGATACCCAACAACAAGACCGCCATCGTGCGTTTTTCCACCCAGCGCATAGGTCAGGATACCGGGCCCGAAGAGCATTGGGTGGCGCTCATGCATTTCCGCTATTCGCGCGAACCGAGGACCAATGAGTGGCGGTTCGACAATCCGCTCGGCTTTCAGATCCAGGACTACCGGCGCGATCAGGAAAGCGTGCCGGCATCGGAACAGGGGCATTGATGATGACGCTGTTCTCCGTTCGCCGATTGCAATTCATTGCGCCGCTCGTGTGCGCCGGGATACTCGCCGCAGGCCCGGTTCTCGCCGAAATTGCGCCGAAGCGCGGTCAGGCCGATGCGCGTGTACGCACCGTCAACTACAATCCCGCCAATGTTGTCTCGGTCGACGCAACCCACGGCGTCTCGACGATGATCGTCCTCGGCGATACCGAGAAGATCGAAACGGTAGCGGTGGGTGACAGCCTGTCCTGGAAGATCGAGCCCAACAAGCGTGGTAACATCATCTTCCTGAAGCCGGTCGAGGCCAAGACGACGACGAACATGAACGTCGTCAGCGACAAGCATGTCTACACGTTCATCCTGCGGGCCCATGCCGAATCTGAAGGCGACCAGACATATCTGGTCAAGTTCCGCTATCCGGACGAGGAGGCGGATTCGCGACTGCTGGCGGAAGCGCAACGCCTCGTCTCCGAACCCAATCGCGCCAATTTCCAGTTCGAAAATTCCAATACGAACTACCAGTTCCGCGGCGACGGCGAGTTGAAGCCGACCTACGCCTTCGACGATGGGGTGAAGACCTGGTTCAAGTTTGACGGCGACATTCCCTCGATCTTCATTGTCGAAGGCGGCAAACGGGAAATTTTGGCCAACTTCCGCCGCGAAGGCGAATATTTGGTCGTCGACAAGATCGCCAGGCAGTGGATACTGCGGCGCGGCGATCTCGCGCTGTGCCTGTTCAACATGCAGAAGATCGGCGGCTCCGCCGTTGCGGCCAGGACCACCTCTTCCAATGAGCGGATGAGGTAGAGCCATGCCTGATCCCAATTATCATCAAAACGTCGAACTCGAGGAAAGCGCGCAGTCGCAACTGTCGGAGCCGAAGCGCGGCTTGAGCAAGGCTGCCATCGTCGTCCTTTTTGGCATGGTTTCGATTCCCCTTCTGGCGATGCCCTTCTGGTTGGCGCAGCCGAAGGCGCCGGACAATGTGGAATCGAATGAGAACGAGGAATTCCTCGCACCTCCCGGAAAAGTGCAGTTGAACGTGCCGCCGCCGGAGCCGGAAGCACCGGCGACGGCGCCGACACAGCCGACGGGGGGCTCGGCGACGGACGCCGAACTCGAGCGGGCGAAACAGGCCGCCGAGGAAGAGGCGCGGCGCCTCGCCGAAGAGCGCAAGGCCCTCGAGGCCGAAAGGCTGGCGCGCGACTCCGAAAACGACCAGAAGAGATGGGAACGCTACCGTTCGCCCATGGTCGTGACCGAGACCGGAGGCCAGGTCGACCCGCTGGCTCAGGCAGGCAAGACTCCCGAACAGGCGGAAAAGGAAAAGAGCGCCGCAACCTTCCAGGACGCCAACCCGAACAACCAGTTCCTCTCGGCCTTGGCCGCCAAGCCTGTGGAAGTCGCGACGGCTGAGCAAACCAAGCGCATCGACGCGCTGGTGCCGCAAGGCACGATGATCCGTGGTGTCCTTGAAACGGCAGTGCAGACCGACCTACCCGGCATGGTGCGCGCAGTAACGACGGAGGATGTGTGGTCCTTCGATGGACGCCGCGTGCTCATCCCCTCGGGTTCGCGCATGATCGGCGAATATAATGCGGGTGTTGCACAGGGCCAGACCCGTGCCTTCATCGTATGGAACCGGTTGCTTCGTGCAGATGGCGTGTCACTCAATCTGGGCTCGATCGGGACCGACGAACTCGGCGTCTCGGGCGCGGCCGGTGCCGTTAACAACCATTATCTGAAACGCTTCGGCGCGGCGGGTGTGCTGAGTCTGATTAGCGCGGGTTCCCAAATTATGGCGGCCACCAGTGTGCCGACTAACGATGTCGGATATACTATCAAATCGATTCCGGATCCGAGCGACCCGACTAAAAGTATTACGATCCAAACGCCCACTACCAACAAGGTCGCGCTCAACGACATGGCCATGCAGGGCGCGGCGCTCGCGGTGCAGAATTTTACTCAACTGGCCCAGGAGGCCATTAAGAGCCAGATCAATATTCCGCCGACGATCAGCATCAACCAGGGCACACCGGTTGCGATCTTCGTGCGGCGCGATCTCGATTTTTCCGAACTTTATCCCGATCCCGTTCAGGAGAAGCTGAAGGAACTCAAACGTGGGCGAGGCTGGGATGGCAAATACTGACCGTATTCAAGTCAGGCTCGGAGGGGGTCTGCGATGAGTTACGCTGCCTCGCTCTCCGATCTCATCGATCTTGCCTTCGCACCGCTGCGCGGCTTTCTGCAGTCTCCCGATGTCGTCGAAATCTGCATCAATGAACCGGGAATCGCCTTCGTCGAACGGGTCGGCCAGCCGGGCATGATGCGCTACGTCATGCCCGAGCTGACAGCGGAGCGGATGCGGTTCATGGCCGAGCGGGTTGCCGCTGCAAGCCACCAGTTCATCAACGAGGAAGAGCCGATTCTTTCGGCGTCCCTGCCCGATGGCGCGCGCGTCCAGGTGGTGCTGCCGCCGGCTGCACCAAAGGGCGGCGCTATCGTCATTCGCCGTCAGGTTACACGCCAACTCGTCCTCGACGATTATGCGGCCTCGGGGGCACTTCGCTCGACCCTTGTCACCGACAGTGCCTATCAATTGACCGATGATGAAACGCTGCTTTGCGACCTCATCGCGCGCGGCAATATCGAGTCTTTCTTGCGCGAAGCCGTGTGCCGGCGCGTGTCGATGCTAATTTCGGGTGGTACCGGTTCGGGCAAGACTACCTTTCTTAACGCGCTTATGCAGGAGATTCCGGATTACGAACGCCTGATCACGATTGAAGACACGCCGGAACTGACGCCGCCGCAGGAAAACCACGTCAGCCTTATTGCGACGCGTGGTAACCAGAACGTCGCCCGCGTCGATCCGCGCCATCTGGTTGAAGCATCGCTGCGCATGCGGCCGGATCGGCTGCTGCTCGGCGAAATCCGCGGCGGCGAGGCGATCGACTTCCTGCAGGCCATTAATACCGGCCACCCCGGTTCGCTGTCGACCGTGCACGCGAATTCGCCGAGCGCAGCCTATACGCGTCTCGCATTGCTCGTCATGCAGGGCAGCGGCGGCGGGCTTGGCCTTACGAAGGTCGAGATCGTCGAGATGTTGCGGGCGACGGTTCCGCTCGTGGTTCAGCTTGGCCGGCGCGATGGGCGGCCGGGTGTCGTTACCGAAATCTTTTACGACCCGTTCGTGCGCTCCGGACGGCAAAGACCAGCTGCCTATAACGACTTTTCGAAAATGCAGGAGCCCGGTGTCGTTCCGCTGGGGCGCAAGCAATGAACCGGATTTGTCTCCTGCTGACGTCCTTCGCCGTGATGGCCGCCGGGTCGGTGGGCCTGGCGCCTGCTGAAGATGCGCCGGTCAAGGTGACGGTCATCGAGGATGGGGCGCCGGTCAATCCGCCCAGTGCGACGATTGCCGCGAAACCTGCCGGCTGCGATTTCAGCAAGGTGCCGGATGCAAAACAGGGTGAAATCATCATCCGCAAAATAGCGGACGAAGAAGCGTTCGACCTCGACTTCCTCCTCGCCATTGCAAGGCAGGAAAGCGGCTTTCGCATGAATGCCGTTTCGAGCGCAGGCGCCGTGGGGCTGATGCAGCTGATGCCAGCCACGGCGAAGCGCTTCAGCGTCGATATCTGCGACCCGGAAGACAATGTCCGCGGCGCGGTACGGTACCTGCGCTTCCTGCAGAAGCGCTATCAGAATCCGCTATACGTGCTCGCCGCCTATAATGCTGGTGAGGGCGCCGTCGACCAAAATCGCGGCATACCGCTCTATCCCGAAACCATTCGCTATGTCTCGGCCATTCTTACCGATCTCTACGGGTGGAAGTCGCTTGGAGTGCCAGCGTCCGACGGCGAAAAGCGGACGGCGGGCAAGAAGAACGAGGGCCAACCTGCCAAGCCGGAGGAATGGACTCAAGGATTTGTATTACATGTGGAGTAGTCAGAATGTTTAATAGATTGCGCATTTCCGGGGCTGCATTGGCTCTATCACTTACATTTTTTGCCGGCGAAGCCTTCGCACAGTCCAGCCTGCAGCCGGTATCGTCTGTTCTGCAGACCATGATCAACATTCTGACGGGGCCGATCGCGTCGATGCTGGCCATTCTTGCCGTCATAAGCTGCGGTTTCCTTGCTTGGACCGGCCGGTTTACCTGGGGTATCGCCGGCTCCGTCATCATGGGCATCGTCCTGGTTTTCGGATCGACACAGATCGTATCGTTCTTTCAGGGCGCATTGGGCCACTAGGACTGGGGCAGGATCGGCCCGTCCGATCGGAGACTTAAAGTGACGAGAGCAAGGTTGGATGTGCAGGTCCGCATCTTCGATGTGGACAGGCGGCAGCGTGCTAGATCTGCATTTGCGATTGCGGCCGGCTTCGCCGGAAAGGGTATGAGATGACTGAGGAGGTGCCGGACATGATCCCGTTGGTCAAGGCATTGACGCGCGCACCTACCCTGTTCGGCGTGCCGTATATGTATGCCATGTTCAATATGGTGGTGACGGCGGTCATCTTTCTGGCGACGAAGAGCCTGTTCACGCTCTTCCTCGTGCTCCCTATCCATAGTTTCGGCTATTTCCTGACACTGCGCGACGAACAGATATTCAACATTTTGCGGGTCAAGGCCGCCAAGACACCGCCGCAGTCCACCACCCTCTGGGGTGTCAAAAGCTACGCGCCGGGAGATCCAACATGATGTCGCGCGCTGTCCGCAAGGAAATGCGCTACGGCGCCCAGGCGACGCGCGAACGCTCCGTCGCCGCCCACGTGCCCTATACGCGCCATGTGGACGATACCACCTTGCGCACCAAGGACGGCCTGCTCCTGAGCGTGCTCAAGGTCGAAGGCTTCTGCTTCGAAACCGCCGATATGGCACAGATCAACGGCAAGCTCGAAGGGCGCAACACCATTCTGCGCACGCTCGGCAACAGCCGGTATGCGGTCTATGGCCACATGATCCGCCGACGGCTCGAACCGAAGCTCGATGGTGAGTTCACCAACCCCTTCGCCGACGAATTGAACCGCCGCTACATGGCGCAGCTCGAGCAGCGGCGCATGTTCGTCAACGAGATGTACATCACCATCGTCCGGCGGCCGCTGCGCGGCCAGGTCGGCATGATTGAAACCATCGCCAAGGGCATTTTTGCGCGCGGCGGCAAGGGCCAACCCAAGGGCGCGCGTCAGGGCGAAGCCGAGGAATTGCGCGAACTGCGCGATGCCGTCCTCGGTGTGCGCGAGGTCCTGCAAGATTATCAGGTCAAGCTCCTCGGCATCCGCGAGACGGAACCTGGCGTTTTCTATTCCGAGCCGCTCGAATTCCTCGTCCAGATTTTGAACGGGATCGAGCCGGTCAAGATGCGTCTGCCACGCATGCCGCTCGACGGCGCGCTGGCGATGAAGCGCCTGCATTTCGGCCGCAATGCCGTCGAGTTCGTCGGCGCGACGCCCCCTGCCGATTCCCGCCTCGGCGCCATGCTGTCGGTGCGCGAGTATCCTTCCTATACGGGCCCCCTCCTCCTTGATGGCCTGTTGAAGGTGCCGCACGAATTCATCGTCAGCCAAAGTTTTTCCATTATCGACAAGCCGGTTGCACAAAACCAGATCGAGCGCGTTTCACGCCAGATCGCCATGGCTGACGAAGCCGGCTCCATCATCGGCAACCAGCTTGTCGGCGCGCGAGACGAACTTTTGAGCTCGCGTTCCATCTATGGCGAGCACCATCTGTCGATCATGTGCCTCGGCAACGACAAGGCCGAACTCGACCGTTGCATCCGCGCGGTCGGCGCGACGCTCACGGACCAGTCCATCATCTGGTTGCGGGAAGATCTGAACTGCGAGGCGGCATTCTGGGCGCAGCTTCCGGGGAACTTCTCCTATCAGGCGCGTTCGGCAATGATCTCGTCGAAAAACTTTGCCGGGTTCCTTTCCTTGCATAATTTCCCGGGCGGCAAGCGCGACGGCAACCAATGGGGCAGCGCTATCTCGCTTCTGGAGACAACCAGCCAGAGCGCCTATTTCTTCAATTTCCACGTGCGCGACCTCGGCAATTTCACCATGGTCGGTCCGTCGGGATCGGGCAAGACCGTTGCCCTCTCTTTCCTGATGGCCCAGTCGCAGCGCATCAAGCCGACGCCGCGCTGCATCTTCTTCGACAAGGATCGCGGCGGCGAGATCTTCATCCGCGCGCTTGGCGGCACTTACGAGATATTGCAGCCGGGCGAGCCGACCGGGTTCAATCCCCTGCAGCTCAGCGATACCGGTCCCAATCGTGAATTCCTGTTCCAACTGTTTTCGCTGATGCTGCGCCGGCCCGACGGACAGCCCTTGCCGGCGAGCGAAGAAAGCGTCATCCGCTCGGCAATCGCCCAGATTCTTACGACGACCCCTGAGGGAAGATCATTGCCGGCCTTTGCCACGCTGCTGCGAGGACGTATTCGCGCCGGTGAGAACGATCTGCTGGCGCGCTTCGAAAAATGGCTGCGGCCGGACCAGGTCGGCTGGCTGTTCAACAATCCCGTCGATCGCTTCACCTGGTCTGACGTCGCGGGCTTCGACATGACCAAGATCCTCGACGATCCGCTAACCCGCAGCGCGGCGTTGATGTACATCTTCCACCGGCTCGACGAACTCCTCGACGGGACGCCGATCCAGATCTTCCTCGATGAAGGCTGGCGGCTTTTGGAGGACCCGGTGTTTTCGGCCTTCATCAGGGACAAGATGAAGACGATCCGAAAGTTCAACGGGATCATCGGCTTCGGCACGCAAAGCACGTCGGATATCGTCAATTCGAACATCGCCCATACGCTGATCGAGCAGAGTGCGACGCATATTTTCTTCCCCAATCCTCGCGCCGACCTCGAAAGTCATGCCGGCGGGCTCGGCCTCTCGGCGCGCGAAATGGAGTGGATCAAGTCGACGGATCCGGCAAGCCGCTGCTTTCTGATCAAGCACGGACAGGAATCGGTCATCGCCCGCCTGCGCCTGACGGAAATGGACGACCTCCTCAAGGTTCTTTCGGGACGGGCGGAGACGATACTGGAACTGAATGCCCTCAGGGAGAAGCTCGGCGACGATCCCAAGCAATGGTTGCCCGCCTTTTGCGGGCAAGGAGTAAAGGTGTGAGAGTAACTTGTGTATGCGTAATTCTGCTTGCCACATTGCTTGCTTCAGGCTGTGCGAGCCGGCAGAAATTGAAGACTCCGTGTGATTTGCCCGCATCCGCGCTGTCGTTCGGACCGGTCGATGACTGCGGGCCGCTGCTGCCGGTCAACGAAGCGCTGACGAAAATCATCGTCCAGCAGCCACTATAGGACGGGCCGCATGGAGCCAAATTTCATTGCTGCCCTGTCATCCAACATTGATGCGCTCGGCAAGAGTTTCACGGCAACCACCTACGGCGTTCTCGCCGCCTATATGACGCCGGTGCTCAGCGGGCTGATGGTACTCTACCTCGTGTTCTGGGGCTTTCAGTTCTGGCAGGGGCGCGGCGACACGAATGTCGTTACGGCTGCCTTCCGCATGCTTCGGCTCGCGGTGATCTTTTTTCTTGCCACCAGCTGGGGGCCGTTCCAGGTTGCGGTCTATCAGGTTGTGACCATGGCGCCGCTTTTTGTCAGCAACAATGTGATGCTCAACAACATCGTCAATCCGGATACTGGCAAGGCGATGACAGTCGGGACAGTCGCAACCGATATTTCGACGATCTATTCGATTGCTGTCCGGGCGTCGGTGAAGATCGAACGGGAAGCGACGGCGTCGCAAGCCGCCGCTCCGGAAGTCTTAGGGCCAGACGGCAAGCCCGTCCCAGGAGCCCAACCTGCCACGCCGGCGCGCAAGCCGCCGACGAACCCGCTCGAGACAGTGCTGACGACCTCATTGCAGTCGGCAATTGTCTGGATTTCCGCAGCTCTCTTCGTCGGCTATGCGATGTTCCTGATGCTGTTCGCCAAAATGGCGCTATGGGTCATGCTGGCGCTGGCACCGATCTTCATCATCCTGCTGATGTTCAAGATACCGTCGCGCTTCTTCTCCGGCTGGCTGACGGGTACGCTCCAGGCCATGCTGGTCCCGATATTCCTCAGCACCTTCCTGAGCTTCTATATACTCGGCGTCCGCGCCAACATCATGGTTCTGTTCAAGGCCGTGAGCAATCCCGATGCGCCGCTGATGATAAAGGACGTGGCGCCTTTCGTGCTGATCTGTATTGCCGGCATGTTTCTCATGGCACAGATCGTGCCTTTCGCGGGGCGCATCGCGACAAGCACGCAGGAATGGATCAGCGATGCCTTCGGTAGCGATCGCGTCGTTCGCATCGTTACCAATATGGTGGGCGGTGGCCGGCGCGGCGGCGGTGGAATGGCCGGACCGGCTGGCGGCGGCTCGTATGGCTCGGGCGGTGGCCAGATGGCCGGTGGCTCGGCGGATACAAGCCTGCGTGACGTTCAGGACCGCAATGCCGCAATCAACCGGCAGACCAGGAATAGATAGCAGCCTCAATTGCCCTGCAAGACCGTATTGATCAGGGCCTTTTGCCGCCCGATGCAGTCGATCAGCCTAAAATTGCGCTCGATGGTGCGCCGCGCTGCAACCCGCAATGGCATGAATTTCTCCGGCGCCTTGAGAACCTCGAGGATTGTGCCGGCGAGTGCGTCGGTGTCGTAAAAGGGAACGAGCAGACCGTTCTGTCCCGAGCGGATCACCTCCTGGACGGGTGCTGTGTCGGAACCGATGATCAACGCGCCGCATGACATGGCTTCTATAACGGACCAGGAAAGGACGAAGGGGTAGGTGAGATAGATATGCGCCGCCGAGACCTGGTAGAGCTTGCGCAAAAGATCGTGCGAGATGGCGCCGGTAAAGACGATGCGGTCCGCCGGGATATCTTGCTCGGCCATGAGCTTTTCTTTCCACGAACCGCCTCCCGGCGGAGGGGCGCCATAGCTGACGCCATCACCACCGACAAAGACGAAAATGGCATCAGGATTGCTGCGGATGACTTTTGCCGCCGCGGCGAGCGCCTGAGGAAATCCCCTGTAGGGCTCGAGATCACGCGAAACGAATGTGACGATGGGCGGATCGCCGGGTTTTAGCACGCGCCCATCCGGAAACTTCAGCGTCGCATTGCGGTCGGGACGAAATCGCTGCGTGTCGACGCCTTCATGGCACACGGCTATCCGCCGTTGGGCCGGCGCCGGATAAAGGCTCTTTTGCCAGCGGGTCGGACTCACCCCGCCATCGATCGCCTCAAGCGTGAGAAGCTGCGCCACATTGCGCAGCCGCAAGCGCTTTCGTGTATCGAGATCGGGAACGTCGTCAGGCGCAAACCCGACGTCAGCGCCTTCAGAGCGATAGAAGAATTCGCAATAGCCGATGGCTGGAACCTGCGGCAGAACATCCTTGACGAACATCATGCTACCCCAGCCGATGTGACCGATGACGATATCCGGCCGTTCGCCGTGGCGAACCATCGCGTCGAGGGTTTCCGCGACGCGATGGCCGATGCGGACATGGTGATCCGGGATGCCGAGGTGCCGCGCCATCTGGCTGTCGGCCCGGGGACCGGGCTCGACACGATGCCGAATGACGCGGACCGATGGAATACGCCGGTCGACAGATTCACTGATCAGGCTGACATCGTGCCCAGTTTCGGCAAGGTGGGAGGCCAATGCCGCAAACTGCCCGAATCCACGTCGATGAACGAATGCCACATGCATGACGTCAGAATCGGCCCGAACAGGAACAGCGATGGTTGCCTGACGTTTGGTTGGGATCGCTCAAGGGCAAATCATAGTCCGTAACGCGTGGCATTGCCCCAAACCAGTTCGAGTCGATGCAAGGTTTGGAAGGCGATTTCCAGGTTGCGGAGGTCTTCTGCGTCCCGTGCGAGCAATCGGTTGTAGGTGCCGCCTGCGTTGCGCAGATCGGCACATAATTGCTCACCCTTTTGGGTCAGTCTGATACGCGCCGAGCGCTTGTCCCGCTGCGAAGCAACCCTGTCGATATAGCCCCCGTCAGCCAGTTGCTTCAGATAGTAGGAGATATTGGAACCGACATAGTGGCCGCGATCCAGGAGTTCTCCAACCGAAAGTTCGACATCCCCTATCGCCAAAAGAACCATCGCCTGAGCCGGCCCCACGTCTTCGATTCCGAGTTTCGTCATCTCATTGCGCAGCACGCCAGCGAAGCGACGATTGACGCGTTCTATCATGCGCGCCAGTTCGAAATGTGTGACGACAACCGCATGGTTTGCGGGCTTCGCCTTCTTGTTGTCGGCTGATATTTCAGGGAAATCGGCGGCGGCGAAGCCGTCGATAGATGTTTCGACTTCCACTCCTTCGTGTAGAAGTTTTTGTATCATCCTTCTCTCCTAGTCAATTTTACTTCAAATTTTGAAGTAAGTTACAAGTATGTTTTCGGTTCTCCCTCGTTGATTTCCCCACCAAAAGAACTTTTTTCTGTCACATTCTCTGCAGTAATACTCTATAAGTCTATTGCATTAGACTGACGCCCCAGGGCTAACCAAAGGCTGTGTCATTTCCAAGGCAGATCACATATGACAGATACTCGTCAAATCAATCCAAATGGCAAGAGCCATGCTGGTAAAAAAGCGCTTTCGGCGGCGAACGCCGAGCCAAAAGCGCTGGTTTTACGGGCCCGTAGGATATTCATGGCGGGCCTGCTTTATGCCGCTCTGCTCAGTGCCTGCATCAGCCTTTTGCAACTTACAGTACCCTTGTACATGCTACAGGTGCATGACAGGGTCCTGAACAGCCAGAGCAAGGACACGCTCGTCATGCTCACCATCCTGGCGGTGAGCGCTCTTATCGTTTTCGGTGTTCTCGAGTTCATTCGCGCCATGTCCTTCCAGGCGATGGGCAGCGCGCTTGTGCGCCGACTGAACCTTCCGGTTCTATCGGCTGCGGTCGAGGCTTCGATTGACCAGGGCCTGCCGAAGGCGACGCAGTCACTCCGTGATCTGACCGAATTGCGCAGCTTTTTGACGTCTTCGGCGGTCAGTGCACCGCTTGATGCGGCCTGGTCGCCAATTTTCCTCGCTGCGCTTTTCCTTATGCACCCGGTCTACGGCATCATCGGCGTCATCGCTGTGATTGTCCTCGTCTGCTGCGGCGTCATCACCGATCTCATGACGCGCAGCCTTGTCAAGGATGCAAACCAGGCCAATATCGAAGCCATTTCGAAGATCGGCTCCACGCTCCGCCATGCCGAGGTGATTGAGGCCATGGGCATGTTGCCCGCCCTAGCCCGCCGCTGGCGTTCGCTGCAGATGAATGCGATCGGCCTGCTCGATCTCGGCGGCAGTCGCAGCCGTGCCATGGCGACAATCGCGCGCACCATGCGCTTCATGGTTCAGATCGCCGTGCTCGCCGCAGGTACACTCCTCGCAATGGATCGCCAGATTACGCCGGGTGCGATGATCGCCGCCAGTATCCTCGTCGGAAGGTTGCTGCTCCCCTTCGACCATGTCGTCGATAACTGGCGCCTTTGGGTGCAGGCCGTCGGCAACTGGCAACGCATTCAGTCGCTGCTATCGCAGAATCTTGCGGTGCGACAGACGATGCCCACCCCGCGCCCCCACGGTGATCTTGTCATCGACAAGCTCGTCTATGCCGCGCCGGGTGTCGACGTGCCGATCATCAAGGGCATTTCCTTCTCGCTTTCCCCGGGCGAAGTGCTCGGCATTGTCGGACCTTCGGCGGCCGGCAAGTCCACTCTGGCGCGCTTGCTCATCGGTATCGTGCGGCCGACTGCCGGCGGCGTCTTCCTCGACGGCAACAATGTTTATCTCTGGGAGCGCGGCTCCTTCGGCGAGATCGCCGGCTATCTGCCGCAATCGGTCGCGCTCCTTGAAGGAACGATTCGCGACAACATCGCCCGCATGACCGACAGCGAGCCGCAGCGCGTGCTTGAGGCGGCCCGCCTTGCTGACGTGCATGAGATGATCGGGCGTCTGCCGCTCGGCTATGACACGCCGGTCGGCGATGGCCGCCTGACGCTTTCGGGCGGACAGCGGCAGCGCATCGGCCTTGCCCGTTGCCTTTATAACAATCCGCGGCTGATCGTTCTCGATGAACCAAACGCCAATCTCGATTCGGTCGGCGAGCGAGCGCTGATGCGGGCGATCGAACAAGCGCGTGACGATGGCGCCATCGTCATCATGATCGCGCATCGACCGACAATCATGCAGGTGGCCGACAAACTTCTGGTTCTTGAAAACGGCCGGATCACCCAGTTCGGGCCGCGTACGGATGTGGTCGCATCGATTACGCCGGTCAATTCGAAGATGGGGGCTGCCGGAGCATGATTGACAAGATCAAGAAGAATTTGCCGGTTCGCGCCGACGCTTCGCTTCCAATGAAAACCGTCGGCAGTCAACTTGCGGCGCACCGGCCAATCGCCAGACCTGTCTGGTATACGGAACTTGAACATGATTCCGACCACCCGCCGCTGCGACGGCTGATTATCGCCGGGGTCCTGACCATTACCATAGCCTTCGGCGGCTTCTTCGGCTGGGCCTATTCGGCCGAACTCGGCAGTGCCGCGGTGGCCATCGGCAGCGTCATCGTCGATTCGAAACGCAAGACGGTGAGCCACCTAGAGGGTGGCATACTGGACCGCGTTCTTGTCCAGGAAGGCGATGAGGTAAAAGTCGGCCAGCCACTGATCAGGCTCGATGATACGCGTGCACGCTCGGATCTGCAGTCGTTGCAGAGCCGCCGCGTCGGTCTTATCGCCAAGCTTGCACGCCTGCGCGCCGAACAAGCCGGCAACACCGAAATAACGTTCCCCGCCAATTTCGGCGAGGTGGGCGATATTTCCGCCGACAGCGCCAAGAAGGCCGAGCAGGTCTTCTTTACCAAGCGCCAGACGCAAAAAGAGAGCAAGATCGATATTCAGAAGAAGACGATCGAGCAATATACGGAACAGGCAAAGGCGCTCGACGTCCAGACCAGGGCGACCGATCGGCAGATCGAACTGATCGACGAACAGCGCAAGGCCATTGCAAGTCTGGTCGCCAAGGGATTTGCCCAGCGCTCGAAACTCATCGAGATCGACACGCGTCTCAGCGAGCTTGCGGGGGATCGCGGCGAGTATGCGGGTGACAAGGCCAAGGCGGAACAGGCCAAGGCCGGCGCAGAATTTGCGCTCACCGGCATAGAAAGCGACATGCAGGCGGAGATCGCCGGCGAAATAACCACGAGCCAGGTCGAACTCGCTGATGTCGAAGAACGCATCGTTGCGGCGAAGGATGTAATGCGCCGCGTAGAGATCAAGTCGCCTCAGGCAGGTATCGTTGCCAATATCCGATTGCGCACGCCTGGCGGCGTCGTCGCTGCCGGAGAGCCGCTCCTTGATATCGTGCCGGAAAACGAGCCGCTTGTCGTCGAGATGAAGATCGGCCCGCGCGACATCGATAGCGTGACGGTCGGCTCTCCTGCCCAGGTTCGGCTCACGGCCTATAATCAGCGTGCCCAGGCTCCACTGGACGGCAAGATCACCTATCTTGCCGCCGACCAGCTCGTCGACGAAAAGACGGACGCTGCCTACTTTGTCGCGCGCGCCGAAATCACGCCGCAATCGCTTGCGGCCAATCCGCAGGTGAAGCTCTATCCCGGCATGCCGGCCGAGGTCGTCATCGTGCACAAGTCGCGTAAGGCCATCGAGTACATAACCTCTCCGATTGCCGACAGCTTTAATAGGGCGTTCCGCGAGGATTGAGGGGCGATTTGCCCCTTATTTCCCTATGTTTCTAGATTACTTCAAATTTAGAAATAAAGTAGTTCCAATTAATATCCATATCCAAAGTAGTATCTCGTAAAATATAAATTACTTTCACGAATTATTACATGTCATAATACATTCGTGTAATAAATTGTTACTATGTGTTGCCACATTTATATTCCATGACTAGGTTGCATTTCGATTTGGTGCAGTGCACAATCGTTAAAGCATAAACGTCGGAACAGCTCCGGCATTTTGTAAACTCAAAGCAGGACAGAAGGAGAAGCAGATGGCCACTTTAGAAGGCGGCGCCTACGACGACGTTTTGTTTGGCTCGCGTTTCGACGACTTCATCCGCGCCCATGGCGGTGATGATGTTGTCTTTGGCGGAAATGGTCATGACACGATTTTTGGTGATGAGGGGGACGATCTCCTGTTCGGCGACAAGGGCGATGACGCTCTGTTCGGCGGCGAGGGAACGGACGTTCTGTTCGGTGGAAATGGTGATGACGTTCTGAGCGGCGGCAACGGTGATGACGTTCTCTTCGGCGACAAGGGCGACGATGTCCTCCAGGGTGGAGCAGGCAACGACACGCTGTTTGGTGGTGCGGGGAGCGACGTTCTTCTCGGCGGCGCCGGAAATGACTTCATTGCAGGTGGCGCTGGCGATGACGTCCTTATCGGTGGTGCCGGTAACGACGTGTTCCAGTTCACCGGTGGTGGCGGCAACGATGTCGTGCTCGATTTTACCCCTGGGGAAGACATCCTCCAGATCTCCAGCGGTATCAACGGCCAGGACATCCATTCCGCAGACGACCTCGCGTCGCGCGTTACCCAGGTCGGCAACAATGTTGTCGTGGACCTCGGTCATGGCGATTCCGTCACGCTGGTCAACACCAGCTCGGAAGACGTGCAGGCTCATCCGGACAACTATTTCACCGTTCATTGATCGTGAAATCGAATTGCGCGCTCCGCTCCATGCGGGGCGCGTTCCTTCCGCTATGAATGAAAGGGCCGTGTATTGAACCTCGACCATTCGACGGACATTGAAGGCGATACTGAGAGTATTTATGTCTCCCGGCTCTGCGCGGACATTGCTGTCCTGATCTGGGATCTGCCCGGCGCAATGCGGGCGTCAACCAAATGCGTGCTTGAATCGAAGGAACAGCCTGTTCCTCTGGTCAGCCTCAATATTCCTCTTGAAACCGGCGGGCACCGCGTCCTTTGGGCCATGCGCACCAAAGACGAACCGATTGGCCTGACGCTTTCCGCGGGTTCTCTTGGGCCGACAGAGCAGACTTTGCTTTATCCGGCGGCCGAGTTGCCGCATCTCGACGTCGATCGGGCGGTAAACAACCTTTCGGCAGCGGGCCATATCAAGCTGCTCACAAATCTCCTGAGCACCTGGCGCAGCATGTTCCGGCTCTCGCAGAATCAGGTCTTTGCCAGCGTGGTGCGTGAAGTCGCGCTAGCGCTCGCCCCCGAGCCGCGCAAGATTCGGGTTTGTGCGCAACCGCTCGAGGGCCAGCATCTGCTTGAGACGGCAATCGATCCCGAACTTGGCGACGTTACCTCGATCTATGCGATTGGATCCAATTCTGTTTCAGCTTTGCCTTCGAAGTTCGTCATCGGCAACCGCGTCCGCAAGGGCTGGCAACCATGCCACTTGCTCGTCGAGTCGGCGAAGACACTTCCGCAATCCTTCCATATCATTCTCACCGGCAAGAATGGCGTCGCCATACGCGAGTTGACGGATCGGGAGGCTGCCCCCGGCGATTTCCAGAAGTGGTGGAGCAAGAACCAGGCACATCCCGAGCTCCGCGAGTTCCTCGTGCGCCAGCTTGCCCAAATTCCCGCTGCAGGCATTGCAACGGCGATCGACATGCAGATGCGCATGCCGCTGACAGCCAAGCAGATCGCCAAGTCGCAGACTCATCCCGCCGCTGAGATCGAC
Organism: Phyllobacterium sp. YR620; assembly: GCF_900104165.1. Taxonomy (NCBI): domain Bacteria; kingdom Pseudomonadati; phylum Pseudomonadota; class Alphaproteobacteria; order Hyphomicrobiales; family Phyllobacteriaceae; genus Phyllobacterium; species Phyllobacterium sp. YR620. The sequence goes on along the minus strand of NZ_FNJP01000008.1, from coordinate 182,952 downwards.
CTTGCCCTTGCGCTCAATGGCGGCTTGCTCGTTGGCGGCTGGACGCATGATCCTTCCTCCATGCTTGCAGGTATCGAATATCTGACCGAAGAAGGCCGCATCCTTCCGCTCAAGCCTAATTTCTACAAGTTCGCAGGCAAGACCGAGGCGCGCGAAGACGGGTTGGGCGCGGATGTCACCGGGTTTGTCGCCTGGGTGCCGCAAACCTCCTCTGCGGGTCCGGTGCTGCAGCCGCGATTCCAGATGCGGCTGACTTCCGGGGCGACTGCACCGCTTATTCCGCCGCTGCAGCCATTCGAGCCCGCAGCGCAGCGCAACCGGATCCTGCGTGCCGTTCCGCCGCAGCATGCGCGCAGTGAAGTCTTCGAGAATATCCTGGCGCCTGCCCTCACCGAGGTCGAGCGCAAGCTCGGCAAGACGGTTCGCATCGCCGATACGAAAGAGTTCGGCGTGATGCCGGCTGCCCCCCTCGTTTCGATCGTTGTACCGCTCTACCGTAACCTCGACTTCCTGCGTTTCCAGCTTTCCGCGATGGCGACCGATCCGTGGCTCGTTGCCAATGCGGAACTCATCTACGTTCTCGATTCGCCCGAAATCCACGAGGATACGGAGCACCTTGTCGGCGGCCTGCATCTGCTCCACGGCCTGCCGATGAAGCTCGCGATCATGAACCGGAATGGCGGATATGCCCGCGCCTGCAATGCCGGCGCTAGCCTTGCAAGCGGCACCGTGCTCGTCATGCTGAATTCCGACGTCGTGCCAACCGAAGCAGGCTGGCTCGGGCCGCTGGTCGAGCCCTTGCTGGAAGAAAAGAAGCTCGGCGCCATCGGTCCGAAGCTGCTCTTCGAGGATGGTTCGCTGCAGCACGCCGGGCTTTATTTCGCCCCCGACCGGCGCAACGTTTGGCTCAACCACCATTTCCACAAGGGCATGCCCGGCCATTATGCGCCGGCACAGATTGCGCGCACTGTCCCGGCGGTGACGGGCGCCTGTCTCGTCACCCGCAAGGATATTTACGATCTCGTCGGCGGATTTACCGAGGACTATATCATCGGTGACTACGAAGACAGCGATCTGTGCATGAAGATCCGCCAGATCGGCTTCCAGATTGCCTATCAGCCGGCGGTTTCGCTTTTCCATTTCGAGCGGCGCTCGATACGCCGCAGCCCGGACTACATGCGCGGGCTGGCCAGCCAGTACAATTCCTGGCTGCACACCAAGCGCTGGAACAAAGATATCACCGAATTGATGACGACTTACGTGGACGAGGCTGCGGACGAAACCGTGACCGACTTCGTCGCCGAGAAGTCGAAAAGGAGTGCAGCTTGAACGAGGTAATCGCACTGAAGCAGGCTCGGGCCGAGCGTCACCTCCCCTTCAACGAAGATCATGTCCGCTGGTTGACGGATGCCGTGTTGCGCAACCGCTTCCTGCCGCGCCCTGACCCTGACAGCATCTTTGTCGGCGATGGCGATTTCCAGGCTGTGGGCGCCGAGTTTCTTGGCCACTTCATTCGTATGGGCGGCCTGCAGCCGCAAAGCCGCGTTCTCGACATCGGCTGCGGCATCGGCCGCATGGCGGTGCCGCTCACGCAATATCTTGACAGCGACAATGGAAGCTATTGTGGCATGGATCCCGTTGCCGGGGGCATCAACTGGTGCCAGCGCATGGTTAGCCCCGCCTACCCGAACTTCGAGTTCCGTCAGGTGGATATCGCCCACTCGCTCTATAATCCGAAGGGCGAGATCAACGGTCTCGAACTGAAGCTGCCTTACGATAGTCGCCAGTTTGATTTCATCATCATGACTTCGGTCGTTACCCACCTGCCCGACGAAGAAGTCACCGCCTATCTTCGCGAAGTCGAACGCGTGCTTGCTCCTGGCGGGCGCGTGTTCATGACTGCATTCGTCGTCGATCAGTCCGCACAAGAAAATAGATTGAAGAAGCGTGACGCGCGTCTCGGGTTCCAGCGCTATGACGAAGGTCCGTGCTGGTTCGTGCCGGAAATGCCGCCGCTTGCGGCGGTTGGCTTCGATGATGGTTTCCTTGATCGCGCATTGACCCGCGCTGGGCTTTCGATCGTTACGAAATCGCTTGGTCATTGGCGCGGCGCGCCCGCCGACCACTACCAGGACGTCTTCATCGCAGAATACAGGGAGGACGGCCGATGACGCGCGTTCTCGTTGCTGCCCATAACCATCCCGCCCTTCATCCGGGCGGGACGGAAATCTTTGCGCACGATCTTTTTCGTGCCTACCAGAGGGCGGGCTGCGAGGCCCTGTTTCTCGGCGCCACCAACCAGATCCATCGTCAGGAGCGCCCGGGCACGAGTTTCCAGAGCATCGGCTCGAGTGGCGACGAGGTCCTGTTGTGGTCCGGCCATTTCGACCGGTTCTTCATGAGCCAGATCGACCTTTACGGCGTCGTTCCGGATATTGTTGAACTCTTGCAGGATTTCCGCCCCGATATCGTGCACCTGCATCACCTGTTGCTGCTCGGCGCAGAATTTCCGCACATCGTCCGCCGTACGCTGCCGGACTGCCGGATCGTCATGACCCTGCATGACTACTATCCGATCTGCCACCACGACGGTCTGATGGTCCGAACGAAGGAAAAGGAACTCTGCTACGGCGCAAGCCCCGACCGTTGCCATGCCTGTTTCAAGGATATTCCGCTTGATAAGTTCGTCCTACGCGAGCGCCATCTGAAATCGCTCCTGAGCGTTGTCGATGGCTACGTCGCTCCGAGCGCCTTCCTCAGGCAGCGCTATGTCGAGTGGGGCCTGCCGGAAGAGAGGATCAGCCTTATTCCGAACGGCCAGCCCGAACGCCCGGCTCCGGCGCAGACTGACGCGCCCGCACGTCGCAAGCCGGTATTTGGATATTTCGGCAATCTCAACCCATGGAAGGGCGGCACGGTCCTGCTCGAAGCGGCCAAGCAGCTCATTGCCGAAGGTCTCGATTTCGAGGTGCGGGTTCACGGCGCCGCTCCCTTCCAGAGCGAACATTTCGTCGAGTCGATCGACAAGCTGTTCGCCGAAACCGCGCCGGTGGTGCAACGGCGGGGAGCCTACCGCCGCGACGACATTGCTGGCCTGATCCGTTCCGTGGATTGCATGGTCATGCCGTCGATCTGGTGGGAAAATGCGCCCCTGGTCATCCAGGAAGCCCAAGGCCAGAACTGTCCTGTCATCACCAGCAATATTGGCGGCATGGCCGAGATGATCGAGGACGGCGTCAACGGCCTGACTGTTCCGCCGAATGACCCGACGGCGCTGGCCGCAGCCATGCGGCGTATCGTGGAGGACCCGGATCTGCGCGAGATCCTGAGCCATGGGGCGCGTCACCCCGAAACCATCGACACGACGGCACTGCGCTATCTCGCACTAATCGAGAGCCTGCGTCCTGTGCGTGTCGCAGCCTAAAGGAGTACACCATGTCCATCGTGACAAAAGTGGCGCCGCAGGCTCCAGCGCAAGCTCAAGCCGCTCCAAGCGCCACGCCTGAACAGGATAATAGCCAGCAGGGCATCAAGGGCCGTGTCGACGCGATCGACAACAGCAGGCTCTTTGGCTGGGCCTTCGATCCGGCAACGCCCGCCAATCGCCTGACCATCCGCGTGCTTTTGGACGGCAAACCGATCGCCGAGGCCGTCGCCGACCGCGACCGGCCGGACTTGAAACGCAACGGCATCGGCGATGGCCTTCACGCCTTCGACGTGATGTTGCCGGAATTTGCGGTACGGCGCGCCGGCGAACTTAGCGTTGTCGCCCTTACGACTGCCGGCAAGCAGCATCCGCTGCGCGTGCCGCGCCCCGATGAACAGGCTGCTGAGGCGTTGATTGCGGCGCCGATGACGCGGATCCTCGACAAGCTCGACGTCCTGATGGCGTCACAGCGCCAGCTTCAAGTCAATCAGCGCTCGATCCAGCGCCACGCGACGACGGTTATCGACGGTGCCGGCAACAGCCCGACGGTCGATCTCGTTGATATCAGCGGTTCAATTGAGACGCTGCGCGGCGACATCAACCAGCGCCTGACCGAACTCGATGTTCACCTCATGCGTATGGACGGTGTGGTTGCTGGTCTCGAGACTCGCATCGAATCGCTGCAGAAGCGTTCGGGCGGCGAGGCCAAACCGTTGCTTCTGCTGCTGTTCACTCTGGTTGGCATCGCGGCCGGCGCCGCCGTCGCGATGTTTGCCTTTTCTTGAGATCATGGAGTAGCAAGTGCTTCCCGACGAAAAAGAACATACGCCGGCGTCCCGATCCGGCAAAGCGCCCGAACGTCACCCGATGGTGATGGAAGGCGAGATGGTGGTCGGATGCCCTATTGATGACACGCTCATTCTCGTTCTCGGCATTGGTGGTCTGACCTCCGAACAGGTCACGGTATTCCTGAACGGTGATCCGGCGATGAGCCTGAAAGTGCCGCTTGTCAGCTGGCACCTGAAGGAGCCCTCGCCTGCCGGTACCCATGGCTTCGTCGCCATCGTGCCGACGAATATTCTACGCCGCCGATCACTGAAGACCGTGCTCTTCCAGCACAAGGCGCAGGCGACACGCTATGCCTTTGCAGGGCGCGCCGCCGCCATCGGCGACCTCGTCGCCATGGTGACCGACCTTGCGGGCGCTGATCTGCCCGTCGTTATCGACGGCCTTGTGGAAGGCCTCATATCCGGCCCGATTGGCCGCAAGAAACTTTCGGCGATCACCGCGCTGCTGCAGGCAGGCGCGCGCTCGGATGGCTGTGTCGAACTTATCGGCGGCAGCGATGAAGGCGAAATCTTCGTCCAGGGATGGGCGCAGGACCTGACACCTTCGGTGACCCGTCTCCTGATCAGCGGCAAAACCCCTTCGATCGCCGAATGCTCGATCAGTGTTTTCGCCCGCCCGGATCTTCAGGACCAGGCATCGGGATTTGCGGGTCTGCTCCTTGCCAGCGAAGCGGTCGAGCCGAATGATATCGAGCGGTTGCTGTTCCGCGGACGTCGCGGATGGCGCTTCACCGAAGTTTATGACCGCCGTGTCATCGCCGGCAACCGCGAGACGCCCGGCCACGTCCGAGCGATCCTGCCGCGTGTTCGCAGTTCGACGGAAATCCTCCTGCGTATGCGCTCCGCCGCCAACCGCTTTGACGGCGCCGAGACGGTTTCGAGCCTGCCATTTCCCGTGCGCATGGGCATCGACAACGCCTACCGCGTCGAGGGCAGCGGCCTTTTGATCGCGGGCTGGCTGCTTGATCCCGACAGTCACGTCGAAGCCGTCAAGTTGCGGCGGCATCGCGGCGAAGCGCAGCTCGACGGCAACTGGACGCGCATCGACCGACCTGACGTTACCCGCGGCTTCGACAACCAGCCGCCGTTCAATGCTGGCCTCAACCCGAACCGGCATGCTCACGGCTTTGTTGCATTTGCACCGGAGCTCGAGGGCGACAGTACGGCGCCGTTCTATCTCGAACTTACCTTGAGCGATACGCGCCGTGCCTTCATGCCGCTGACGCCGACCCGCATCACCTCGCGCGATGCGGTTGTCCGGCAGATCCGCGCTATCGATCCGAATGCCTGGGCGCTGCGCCATATCGTCGACCAGCAACTCGTGCCTTTGCTGCGCGTCGTCAGCCGCCCGGCGCCCGAGATCTTCGGTGTCGTCGATGTCGGCGCCTTCGAGGAAGCCGAAGGACCGGCCATTGTCATCGGCGTCGACGAACGCGTTGAGGAAATCGCACCGCTCCTGACGCTTCTTGCGCTCGACCCTGAAACGCGCCGCGCGCCCATCGTTATTGCCGCTGCAGCGGAACTGATCGACCGTATCGGCGTCCATGTGCGCCGGCTGGCCAATTTCTACGGCTTGCGCCTGCGGCTCGTATCGGCGAGCGGTTCGGAAGACCTTTACGATGCGCTCGAAGTCGGCGCACGCGCCGTTTCCACCGAGACCGTGGTGTTCCTCGCCGCGTCGCTGTTGCCGCGCAACAATGGCTGGTTCCACAAGCTGCTTGCGGCCTATCATGACCGCGAGGCCTGCGTGCTGTCACCGACCCTTGCCTATGAGGATGATTCCATCCGCTGGGCAGGCACATGGGTTGCCGGCTCACAGTCCGACCGGGCGCTCATCAGCCGCTATGCCGGCTACCCGATCGATGCCGTCACCGGCATGGGTACGACGGAGGTCGCCACGGCCACCTTCGAATGCTGCGTTCTGCCGAGGGACGCTCTCTTTTCCGTGGGTGGATTCACCCGCGGCTATCTCGGCACGCATGAGAAGGGCCTCGATCTCGGCCTCAAACTCAAGCAGTCCGGCCTCAAGTCCTATTGGCTGCCTTCGGCGCAGATGCTCGGAACGGACGACATATCCGTCTCCGACAAGGCTTCGACGATTGCCTTGATCGAGCGCATCGACCGCCAGGTATTCGATTCCCGCTGGGCTAAGATTTTAACGAAAGATGGCATGCCATCGGAGGTCAAATAGATGACTGAACAACTTCGGGTACTCGTGGTCTCGCACGCCCACCCGAGCATTTCCCTGGGCGGCGCAGAAATCGCCTCCTATAATCTTCACAAGGGTCTGAATACGCTTTCGGGCGTCCAGTCCGTCTATCTCGCGCGCGCCGGCCATCCGATCCCGCGCCATGGAACGACGGCCTTGATGAGCCTTAGACGCAGCAGCGACGAGATCCTGTTTCACGCCGATGAATACGATCACTTCTATCTCTCCAACAACAATACAGACGAGATCCGCCGCGATCTCTTGCGCTTCGTTGGTGACCTCAATCCCCATGTGGTGCACTTCCACCACGTCCTCGGTCTTGGACTTGAGGCGCTTTACGCAATTCGCGAGGCGCTGCCCGATACTGCGATCCTCGTCACGTTCCATGAGTTCCTGTCGATCTGCCACAATCACGGGCAGATGGTGAAGGCAGGATCGGCCAAGCTCTGCAACGAGGCCTCGCCCATTGATTGCCACGGCTGTTTTCCCGACATTCCGCCGGCGCGCTTCCTCAAGCGCGAGCGCTTCGTCCGCGGCATGCTCGAACTCGCCGACGGGTTCGTTTCCCCAAGCATGTTCCTTGCGCGCAAATATGCCGAATGGGGCCTTGATCCCGAAAAACTCAGCGTGATCGAAAACGGCATCTTCATTGATGGTGTTACGCCGCCACGCGAACTGACCGGACCAAAGCCCCGGCGCGGCCGCTTCGCCTATTTCGGCCAGATGACGCCGTTCAAGGGCGTCGATGTGCTGATCGACGCGGTCTCGCGTGTTCCCGAAGATGTCTGGGGCGAGGATTCGCGCCTGATGATCTTCGGCGGCAATCTCGAAAAGCAGCCGCGCGACTTCCAGGATCGCATGGAAAAGCTCATCGAGGACGCAGGATCGCGCGTGCGTTTCTACGGTGCTTACCAGAATTCAGAAATGCCGCGCCTGATGCAGTCGGTCGACTGGGTGGTCATGCCTTCCGTGTGGTGGGAAAATTCCCCCATCGTCATTCAGGAGGCGCTGCACCATCGCCGGCCGATCATCTGCTCCAATATCGGCGGCATGGCCGAAAAAGTCCGCGACGGCGAGGATGGTCTGCACTTCCGCGTCCGCAGCGCCGAAGACCTTGCCGACCGCTTCACCGAGGTTCTCAGCGACCAGACGATCTGGGAGCGCCTGCACCAAACTATCCGCCAACCGACCAACCACATCGAGTGTGCCGAGGCGCACCTGGAACTCTATGAACGACTACTGAAATCGACACGCAACCAACCGATAAATGTCACGACAAATGCGGACATCGTTCTCTCGCAAGCGAGTTGACGCTGAAACACCGTTAAGTCCGAAAGCCAAACGGAGGTAATTTCTATGGCACGCGTACTCGTAATGATCCCCTCAGGCGAAGTGTACGATCACGACAGTGTTCGCTGGTACAACTACAAGGATGTTCAGCGCAGCATCAACCACTATCACAATATTGGCGATGCTTTCGTATTCGACTCGTCGCTTAAGCTGATGAATTACGACAAGCTCGGCGTACTGCCGATTGCTGAACCGAAGATGGAAGACATCGACCGCCTTCGGGAGGAGTATGACTACGTCTTCCTGCGCGGCTCCAACTACGTTCATCAGTCGATGGGCTGGAGCCAGACCATCCCGGTTCTGAAGCGTCTCGGCCTGCCGGTCATCGCCTTCGGCATCGGCGCGCAGGCTCCGGTCAAGGGCAAGCTCGAGCTTTCCGAGGAAACCAAGACCGTCCTCCACATGATGGCCGATTCCACCGCGTCTATCGGCGTGCGCGGCGCCTATTCGGCGCAGGTGCTGTGGGATATCGGTATCCGCAATGTGCGCATCGTCGGCTGCCCGACGGCGTTCCGCCGTAACGACCCCGAAATGCGCATCAAGTTGCCGGCGCTCGATGATGTCCAGAACATCGGCATCACCATGCGCCGCGAAGTCTCGCCGACCTATGCGCAGGATATCAAGCGCTACCTGACGTTCCATCGTGATCTCGTCAAGGAACTTGCCGGACGCTTTGACGCCGTGCTGATGTCGCAGGGCGAAGTCGAGGAAAAGAAGCTCGTCTTCGGCACGGAAGAGCAGAAAGAGGAAGCCATCGCAGCGTTGAAGGCCAACAAGTGGGTCTCTGACTGGTTCCTCGACGAGACTGTCGAGAAGCTCTATCGCGAGCGCATGTTCTATTCGGACGTGGTTGCTGACTACGAGGATCTCGTTCAGTCGAAGGATCTCGTGCTCGGCTACCGCCTGCACGGCAACCTGATGGCCTTGTCGAACGGCACCCCGTCGATCTACTTCACCTATGACAGCCGTACGGTTGAGTTCGCCGAGACGTACCAGATTCCAAGCTTCGACGTCTTCAGCAACAAGGAATTCAAGCTCGAGGACTATTGGGATCAGTCGCTCTTCGACAAGTACAATCGCGCCTGGTACCAGACCTATGGTGAAATGCATCGCTTCCTCACCGAAAACGGTGTCGACCACAAGATGACCGACACGAGCAAGCGCATTAAAGAACCTGTCCGCAAGGTTGCCTGATGGGCAATTGCTTCGCCATAGCCGCCGCCGCACTCGTGCTGGCGGTGGCTGGGCCTGCTCTTGGCCAGGAGACGCCGAGCGCCACGCTCGCCGTTTCCGGCCCGGAGGAAATGGTATTCGATTGGGCAAAGCAGGCCTGCGTCAAGTCGCACGTGCCCGATGCGCCGGCACGTGCCTTTCGCGACTCTGAGGGCAAGGTCCACCTGATCGCCAGCCACAATGACAATCGCCGCTTCAGCGGCCGCGATCTCAGTCACCTGCAGCCCGAATGTGCGGTCATCTACCAGGCGAAGAAATCCAATGTTCTCGGCCAGTATGACGATATGGGCTGGATCAGCGGTGTGTGGACCGGCGATGGCAAGACCGTCTATGCGCTGGCCCATATGGAACTGCGCGGCAATCGCGCCCCTGGTCTTTGCAGCAACAAATCCTATAGTTCCTGCCTGTTGAATACGGTCACCGCCCTGGTGTCGCGCGATGGCGGCAAGAACTTTGCACCGGAAACTGGCTCAGGTGCCGGCCCGATGGTTGCGAACCTCCCCTACCCTTTCCCGAACGATCGCAAGGCACGCGTCGGCTATGCCAATCCGACAAATATAATCCAGCGCGACGGCTGGTATTACGCCATGGTCTTCGCGGATGGCTATCGCGACCAGAAGCGCGGCAACTGCGTGTTGCGCACGCGCGACCTTGGCGATCCGTCTTCTTGGCGCGCCTGGGACGGCAAGGAATTCTCGGTTCAATTCATCGATCCGTTCCGCCAGCAGACGGCAAACGCGAAGGATCATGTCTGTGCGCCCGTATCTACAAATAAAATCGGCCGCATGATCGGCTCGATATCCGAACATCGCGGCAGCGGTGAAGTCATTGCCGTCTTCGGCGACCGGCGCACCGAGGACGGCAAGACCGCCTCCGGAATCTATGCATCGACCTCAAGGGATCTGGTGAACTGGTCGGAGCCAAGGCTCATTTTTGAAGCGCCGCTGCTGTGGGAGAAGAGTTGCGGGGCCGATGGCAGGGTGTTCTACCCTGCCTTGCTCGACCCCAACGCCAAGGCACCGTCTTTCCAGGATACCGGGGACAATGCCTTCATCTATTTCACACGCTATCGGTTGACCGGATGCAAAGTCACCTGGGACAGGGACCTCGTGCGCGTGCCGGTCACGATTTCAATGGGAGGAACAGCGAAGGGACAGGGAGGAGGAACGGCGCAGTAATCGATTGGCAGACCTGTCTATCCCCTAACCTTCTCAATCCTTCAGGAGTACTTCCCATGACTGTTCTTGTTACCGGTGGCGCAGGCTACATCGGCAGCCACATGACGCTGGCGCTCAAGGATGCCGGCCGTTCCGTTGTGGTTCTCGACGATCTCAGCTGCGGTTTTCCATGGTTGGTGCCAAGCGACGTGCCGCTGGTGCGCGGCGATATCGGCGATCAGGCACTGGTCCGCGATGTCATTCGCAGCTATGGAATCACAGCGATCCTGCATTTTGCCGGGTCGATCGTCGTGCCCGATTCGGTGCGTGATCCGCTCTTCTACTATCGCAACAACACGGTCCAGTCCCGAAACCTGATCGAGACCGCCATAGGTGAAGGGATCAAGAACTTCATCTTCTCTTCCACAGCTGCGGTATATGGCGAACCCGAGACGACGCCGATTACAGAAGACATGCCGCACCAGCCGATCTCGCCCTATGGCACGTCCAAGCTGATGACCGAATGGATGTTGCGCGATGCAGCCGCCGCTTATCCCGATTTCAACTATGTTGCCTTGCGCTATTTCAACGTTGCCGGGGCTGATCCGCAATTGCGGTCCGGTCAATCGTTTCCGCGGGCCACGCACCTCATCAAGATCGCGAGCCAGGCCGCAACGGGCGAACGCTCGCATATGGAAGTCTATGGAACGGATTATCCGACACCGGATGGGACTTGTGTGCGCGACTATATCCATGTCAGCGATCTCGCGCAGGCTCACCTATGCGCCCTCAACTATCTCGAGGATGGCGGGCGCAGCACGGCCGCCAATTGCGGTTACGGATATGGCTACTCGGTGCTCGAGATCATCGATGCGGTGAAGCGCGTTTCCGGCGTGGATTTTGCGGTCAAACTCGCGGCGCGCCGAGCGGGCGATCCGGCAATCCTGGTGGCGGGCAACGAGCGGATGCGCAGCCTGCTCGGCTTCGCCCCAAAACGCGACGATCTCGATTTGATCGTCGGCGACGCGCTTGCATGGGAACGGCAACTGCAGGCGCGGGAAGCCAAACAGCGTGAAAAGACCCTCGCCAACGTCTAGACGAGTGTCCATCGAGGCCTGGGCGGCTGACGATCACGCTTTTATCATTGAACCCCATGCGGCGAACCGGTTAAGCAGGAGGGTGGTCGGACGCCACCCCGCACCGATCGCCATGGGGAGCAGCCGGACCGTAAAGGGGGGCTGTGTTGCATGATTGAGCCGCGCAAGGGGACTGGACAGCCGACGATTGCCGACGTCGCCGAACTCGCAGGCGTTTCGCGTGCAATCGCATCGCGCGCGCTTTCGAGCGAGCCGAGGCCGGTCTCGGCCGACAAGCGCGAACGTGTGCTGAAGGCGGCGCAGACGCTCGGCTACAAGCCAAACCTCCTCGCACGAAGCCTAACGACGAAGACGGTCAATCTCGTTGCCGTGGTGGTCAATCATATCCACGACCTTTCGGATCTCGACCTGTTCGATCTCCTGATCAGCGAGATCCAGTCCATCGGCAAGCAGGTGATTTTCGTTCGGGTCGGGTCCTCGCAAGGGATCGAGGAGTTCCTGCGCAACGGCATTGCCTATCACGTCGATGCTGCGCTGGTTTTCTCCGACTTTGCCGACGCCGCCACGGTGCGCAAGATGTTTCGTAATGACAGCGTGCTGATGCTGAACGGCATGCGTGACGACGCCGCTCCCGCCATTATTCCCGACGAATTGACCGGAATCAGGGCCGCAGTTGCGGATGCTGCCGGCAAAGGTGTTCGCACCGCTCTTCTTGTGACAGGGCGTGCGGCATCGGCCGTCGAGCAGGCACGGGTCGCACACTACAGGTCGGAACTTCAACGCAACGACATTGCGCTCGCCGGCGAGTTGCGCGGCGACTATTCCTACCAGAGCGGGCGACGCCTTGCGGCGTCCCCGGACTGGAAGGAGGTGGACGCCGTATTCTGCACTTCGGACGCGATGGCCATGGGCGTGCTCGATGTTCACAGAGACTGGGTCCTGCAGACGCGTCCCAAAGCCTTTCGGCTCTACGGCTTCGACGACGTGACTTTGGCCGAGTATGAGGCCTATCCGATTTCATCCATAGGCTATGACAAGTCGATCTATATCAAGGAGATTCTGCGGTTCCTCACGCACCCGAAGGAGTTTCGGTCGGGCGGAACTCTGGTGCGGGTTCCGACCTATTTCGTTGCGCGCGACAGTTCCTGAACGAAAAGAATTGGGCCGGCAAGCCGGCCCATACCTGTCTTTACCAGAGCGGATTCAGCGTCGGCGGGTTGGCCTTTTCGCCCCACCATTTCTTGTAGTTGGCCTCATATGCGCCGGACTGGATGTAGTCCGAAACGAACATGTCGAGCCAGCGTACAAATTCCGGGTCGCCCTTGGCGACGGCAATGCCGATCGGGTCGTTGGAAAAGAGGCCCGGAAGGGTAACGAGGTTGTCGTTTTTGGTCGCGAGGTAATCGAGGAGCGAAGAATCCTCGATCGCTGCATCGGCACGCTTCTGCTGGAGCAGAAGGACGCCATCCGGCGAGAAATTATCAGTATAGACCAGCTCAGCATCCGGAACCGCTTTTTTCAGGAAGCTTTCGCCGGTCGTTCCGCGGCCGACGACAACCTTCTTTCCGGCAAGGTCCTTAAGCGAAGCAATGCCAGCATCCTTCTGGACGATCACGCGCAGGCCGGCGCGGTTATAGGGAATGGAAAAGTTGACCGTCTTTGCCCGCTCAAGCGTCGCGGACGTATTGGCGACAACGATGTCGAGTTGACCGGATACCAGCATGGAAATGCGTGCATCGCCGGAGACGTCGGTGAATTCGACCGGCACGCCAAGCTTGGCCGCGAGTTGCGTCGCAACATCGACGTCATAGCCGACCGGATTGTTCTTGTCGTCGCGGAAGCCGATCGGCTCGCCGCCGAGCGAAACGCCGATGCGCACTGTGCCGCGGTCGCGAATCTCTTCGAGCTTGCCGGCCTGTGCGGCACCGGTAAATGTCACTGCCGCGGTCAGAGCAACGGCGGCAATCCTTGCAATCATGGTTTTCATGCATTTCCCCTTTGTGTTGTAGGCCGTGGATCGTATTGCCTCGCAATCCGCAGCTCAGGTTTCGATAATTGTGGCTCCCAGAACCAATATTTGATCTCTCCCGGGCAGCGGAAACTTGCGACGTCATGATTGCCCGCCGCATCGATTGCATGAACGACGACCCCGGCCAGGAAACCGGTGTCAAGTTCGGCAAGATCGTCGATCGCCATATCGACCGCTTCTCGCAATGAGTAGCCGAAGCGAAGGGCAAGGACGATGCTGCGCGCCGTGCCGCAGCGTATCGTCATTTCGCCGGTGTGGGTGCAGGCGGCAGCGCCATAGCGGCTATCCGCATAGAACCCTGCACCGGCAATTGGCGAATCGCCGAGACGGCCCGGATATTTCCAGGCCCAACCCGAGGTCGAGGTGGCGGCATGGATGCCACCCGCCATATCTTTCGACAGGAACACAGTGGTGTCGCGCACCCGTTCGGGGTCGGTGATGGCGCGGCTGAGGGGGGCGAGCGCTATGTCGGGGAACGCCGACAACTGTTCTGAGGAGAGCTCCTTTTCGAGCCTTTGCCACCAGACACGCTTGCTGTCGTCGAAAAGAACGTCGTCGAGCGGAAATCCGATCTCGGTTGCAAAGCGTCGGGCGCCGTCGCCGGTCAGCATCACATGCGGCAGCCGCCGCATGACTTCGCGGGCGAGCGCAGCCACGGCCAATGTATCCGGCACGGCACCTACCGCGCCGACATCGCGCGTCGTTCCGTCCATGACGCCTGCGTCAAGCTCCATCTTGCCGAGCATGTTGGGCCAGCCGCCATAGCCAACGCTGCGCACCTTGACCTCTCGCTCCACCTCGGTGATGCCGGCGACCATTGCATCGATGCCGTGGGCATTCTGCTGCAAGAGCTCGACAGATTTTTCGAAACCGGGCCAGGCCTCGGAATTTGCGATGAGGATCATGTTCTATTCTTTGCGCATTTTGGAGAGGAACTGGGCGATGCGAGAATTGGCCATCCCGCCATCGCCGGCAAAAAAACGGTCGGTCGGCAGGTCGACCACGAGGCGGCCCTTGTCGAGAAAGACGATGCGCGAGGAAATCGTCCGCGCGAATTCGATCTCGTGGGTGACGAACACCATTGTCGTGCCCGTACGCGCAAGCTGCGCGAGAATATTGAGCACCTCGGCGGTCATCTCGGGGTCGAGCGCACTGGTGATTTCGTCCAGCAGCAGGTAGCGCGGCTTCATCGCGAGAGCGCGACAGATTCCGACACGCTGACGCTGCCCCCCTGAAAGCTGGGCCGGATAGGCGTCGGCGCGCGCCCCGAGCCCAACAGAATCAAGCAAGGCGCGGGCCTCGGACTCGGCCTGCGCGCGAGGCATCCTGAGCACGTGGATCGGGGCAAGCGTGACGTTCTCGACTGCGGTCATATGTGGGTAAAGGTTGAAGAGCTGGAACACGGTTGCCGAGCGCTTGCGCGCCTCGGCAAGGTCTTTCGGGTTCGAAACATCGAAATCGTCGATGGTGATGAGCCCGGCGTCGAGCCGTTCGAGCCCGTTCATGCAGCGGATCAGCGTGGACTTTCCCGATCCGCTGGAGCCGAGAATAGAGACGACCTCGCCAACGTTGACGTCAAGATCGATGCCGTCGAGGACCACGGCGGGGCCGAAGGATTTTTGTACGCCGCGGGCGCGGATCATCTCACAGACCTTTCCATGCAGTGTGAGCGCGCAGGCGCCGCTCCAACCGGGCGCCACCAAGAGCGATGAGCTTGGCGGCGATGTAGTAGAGACCGCCGACAACGGTCCAGACGATGAATGGCTTCAATGTACGCAGATTGAGAATGTTGCCGATCTTGGTGAGATCGACGACGCCGATGACGGAGATCAACGATGTCACCTGGAGCTGGTTCACGAGGAGTCCCGTCAGGGGCCCGATGGCAAAGGCCATCGCCTGCGGCGCAACGACGTGGCGCAATATTTGCCAGCGCGACAGGCCGAAAACGCGCGCGGATTCGATCTGGTCGCGGCCGATAGATTCGATCGCCGCAACGGCTATCACGTAAATGAAGGCAGCCGTGTTGCCAGATAGCGTAATGACAGCGGCCTCGACCGGCGTAACGTTGATCTTCAACAGTGCCGGCAGGCCGAAAAATACAAGAAACAGCTGGACCAGAACCGGCGAGTTTTTAAGGAGCTCCGCGAGAAATGTAATAAGCGGCGTAAGCAGAGGCACGCGATAAAAGCGTATGACCGCCCATATCGTGCCGATCAGGAATCCGATGAGCGTCGTTACAAGAAAGAGCGCCACCGAGACGCCGAGCCCCTGCCCCAGCAATATCAGGTCATAGGAGGTGAAGCTCGTATACCGCATCAGGCGACGTCCGGCATGCGGTCGCGATTGAGGCGCCGATGCAGTGCCCCTATCGCGAGCGAGATAAGATAGGTCAAGCTTGCATAGACGATCAGGAGCACAGCATAGACCTCGAACGGGCGAAACGTATCGGAGGCCACAATTTTCGCCGAGCCGGTCAATTCATTGAGAGTGATGGTCGAAAGAATCGACGAGGTCAGCACCAGATTGATGAAGACTGAACCAAGCGGCCTTATCGATGTGCGCAGGGCAATCGGCATAACGATCTTGCGAAATATAGTCGGTTTGGAGAGCCCGCTTACCTCGGCAGCCTCAAGGATGCCTGTATCGATGGCGAGAATTCCCGAGCGAAGGACGTCGGAACTGAACGCACCTCCCGCAATCGAAAGCGCGAGAACTCCGGTCGTGAAGGCATCGATGTAGATGCCGATTTCCGGAAGCCCGTAGAAAAAGAAGAACAGCTGGACGATGAACGGGATATTGCGGAACAGATCCACATATATGAAAGCGGCACGCGACAGGAGGGGCGAGGATGACGTGCGCAGGGCCGCAACGAGAAGTCCGATGACAAGGCTGCCGAGCAAGGCCAGTGCGCAGGCCTCGGCCGTCAGAAGCGCGCCCTTCAGCAAGAATGGCACGTGCGGCGCCAGTATCATCAGGTCAAATTTCAAACGGCTAATCCAAAGCGAGTGAAACCGGTTTCACATTTGCCGAACGCAGACAGAGTGTCAAGTCAGATCGACAAGGTTCTATCAAGCGCCGTTCAGAATTATGGCAATAATGCGGCAGCTCTCCACCTCGGCGCTTGAAGCCAATAACCGCTATAGTGGATAAACGCACTCAAGATACGGAAATAATTGAGGAATTCAGTCCAGATATAGATTAGAACACTTCTAATATATTGTTATTGCTTCGTTTTTAGCGAAAGTTTATGACTCGGCCCGCGTATAAGCCGTGTCATTCGCACGGCAAAGCCTGCGCTGGGGTTCGAATTCATGCTTGTTCCGTTTCTGATAATGCTGCGCGAGGGTATCGAGGCAGCACTTATCGTGGGTATCGTCGCGAGCTATCTCAAGCAGACCGGACGCGGTGAATGGATGCCTGCCGTATGGGTAGGCGTTCTCCTTGCAGTCGCCTTGTCGCTCTTTGTCGGCGCTGCACTGCAACTGGTCAGCGCCCAGTTTCCGCAGAAGGCGCAGGAGTTCTTCGAGGCGATCGTCGGCCTGATAGCGGTCGTCGTGCTTTCGTCCATGGTTTTCTGGATGCGCAAGGCCGCGCGCTCGATCAAATCCGAGCTGCATACGCATATCGACGAGGCCCTCGCCCATACGTCCGGGCAAGCAACGGCGCTGATCGCCATGGTGTTCTTCGCAGTGGCGCGCGAGGGACTTGAATCGGTGTTCTTTCTGCTCGCTATCTTCCAGCAGAGCCCATCGAGCGAAGCACCACTTGGGGCTGTCCTTGGCATTCTGGTATCGATTGCGCTCGGTTACGGCATCTATTTCGGTGGCGTGAGGATGAATCTCCGCCGGTTCTTCTTTTGGACGGGCCTGTTCATTCTCGTTGTTGCCGCCGGCATTCTGGCGGGCACGCTACGCCATTTCCACGAGGCAGGTGTCTGGAACAGCCTGCAGACCGTGGTCATCGATTTGAGCGGAATCCTGCCTGTAAGCAGCCCGCTCGGGACCATCCTGTCGGGCATGTTCGGCTATCAGGATATGCCGACGCTGGGCGAAGTGATCGTCTACTTCTCGTTCCTTGCGATCAGCCTCTACTTTTTCTTGCGACCTTACGTTTCGGCTGCCGCAAACGCGCCAGCGACCAAGCCCTCGAACTGATCGGACGATTCTTCATGTCGCAATCCACCGGCTCCGCCTCCCCTCGCCCGGCATCACAGAAATTGATGCAATTGGCCGTCGTCGGGGCGGCGGCCCTCGTCGTCGCCGGCGGCGCCGCATTCTATTATGCATCGAAGAATGTAAAGCCAGCGGTAGCGGGCGATGCCATCACGGTTACAATCAAGAACGGCGCCTGCGATCCCAATGCGATTACCGTGGCCGCCGGTCCCTCTACGTTCACGATCGTCAACCAATCGGATCGCGCGCTCGAGTGGGAAATTCTCGACGGCGTCATGGTGATCGAGGAGCGGGAGAATATCGCGCCGGGAATCAGCCAGACACTGCAGGCGAAATTGAAGCCCGGCGATTATGAGATCACCTGTGGGCTCCTCAACAATCCGCGCGGAACTTTGCATGTGACACCGTCCGCCGTATCCGACGCCGAGGCGGCGCGGCCGGCACTACGCGCCTATCTGGGGCCGCTCGCCGAATTCCAGGTGTTTCTCGTCACCCAGGCAAACAGCCTCATCAAGGCGAGCCAGGCCCTCGATGCCGCCATCAAGGGGGGCGATCTCGAGAAGGCCAAGGCAGCCTACCAAAGCGCGCGCGTTCCCTACAAGCAGATCGAGCCGATGGCAGATCAATTCGCGGACCTTCACAATGCCATCGATCCTGTCGCCGATTATCTCGAGAAGCGTGAGCAGGATCCGGCGTTCACCGGCTTCCATCGCATCGAATACGGCCTCTACACACAGAAAAGCACGGCGGGTCTCGAAAACTATTCGACCAAACTGCTGGCCGACGTGACGGCACTGAAAGACCGCATTCGCGGTTTGCGAATTTCCCCAGAGCAGATCGCCGAGGGTGCGCAGCGCCTCATGGCGTCCACGGCAGAGACGAAGGTGGCTGCGGGTGTCGACCACTACGCGCAGACCGATCTTTCCGACTTCGA
Source organism: Phyllobacterium sp. YR620 (assembly GCF_900104165.1). Classification (NCBI taxonomy): domain Bacteria; kingdom Pseudomonadati; phylum Pseudomonadota; class Alphaproteobacteria; order Hyphomicrobiales; family Phyllobacteriaceae; genus Phyllobacterium; species Phyllobacterium sp. YR620. The sequence continues at coordinate 164,496 of NZ_FNJP01000008.1, read as the reverse complement.
GGCAAACGTCGCGGGCGTATCGCGGATGATGGCGCTGCTGAAGCCCGTCGCGGTGACCGCAGCCCCGCAGGTTGTCGGGGATATTGAGTTGCGTTTGACTGATGTGAGCACCGAGCTGAAAGCCCTTCGCGGGCCGGATGGCTATCCTTCCTATGACGGCGTCAATGCCGATACCCGGAAGGTCCTTTCGCAGAAGATGCAGGCGCTGGCGGATGCGATCGGCAAGCTCAACGCCGCTGTGGGATTGGAGTAACGACGATGACGGCGAACGACAAGGGCCTCGTCACCACGCGCCGAAATGTCCTGTTTGGCGTCGGTGCGGCTGGCGGTGTCCTCGCCACCGGGCTTGGCAGTGCAAGCGCGGCCGCGAAGCAGGAGGAACAGGTCACCGACGCGCCGGTCAGTGATAAGACGCAGGAGCGTCAGCCCTTCTACGGAGCACATCAGGCCGGTATCATTACGCCCCGCCCGGCTGCCGGCATGATAGCAGCCTTTGACGTTCTCGCCTCGACCCCTGAAGATGTCGAGCGGCTGTTCCGCACCTTGTCGGAACGGATCGCTTTTCTGATGCAGGGCGGCAAGCCCCCTGTTTTCGACGACAGATTGCCGCCGTCGGATTCGGGCATTCTCGGGCCCGTCGTCCCGCCAGATAATTTGACCATGACGGTCTCGCTCGGCTCGTCGTTCTTTGCCAAGCGCGATTGGCTCGGGGCACACAAGCCGAAGCGGTTATCGCGAATGAAGGCGTTTCGCAATGACGCGCTTGATGGCGACCTTTGCCACGGCGATCTGACGTTGCAGATATCGTCCAATACGCCCGATACCAACATTCACGCGCTGCGCGATATCATCAAGACCATGCCGGACCTTCTGGTTTTGCGCTGGAAGCAGGAGGGCTCTGTCCCTGTGTTGCCGCCAAAGCCCGACGGTAGTCATGAAAGCGCGCGCAACTTCCTCGGCTTCCGCGATGGATCGGCCAATCCGGACGCCAATAATACCGAACTGATGGACCGCATCGTCTGGGTGACGGAGAACAGCGATGAGCCCGAATGGGCGCGGCGGGGCTCCTACCAGGTGGTGCGCATCATCCGTAACTTCGTCGAACGCTGGGACCGGACGCCGCTTGGCGAACAGGAGCGCATCATCGGGCGCAAGAAAGCAACCGGCGCTCCGTTTTCGGGTGAAACCGAACATGACGTACCGGACTATGCGAAGGATCCAGAGGGCAAGGTGACGCCGCTCGATGCCCATATCAGGCTTGCCAATCTGCGCACGCCGGAATCCGGAGCCAATCTCATCCTGCGCCGTCCCTTCAATTATTCGAATGGTGTCAGCAAGTCCGGTCAGCTTGAACAGGGACTGCTGTTTATCTGTTACCAGGCCGATCTTGAAAAGGGGTTCATCACTGTGCAGCGCCAGCTGGATGGTGAACCGCTGGAAGAATACATCAAGCCGATCGGCGGCGGCTTCTTCTTCACACTACCCGGCCCACTTGATGAAACCGACTTCCTGGGCCGGACACTACTCGAAGCAGCGGGTCACGCCGTGACCCGCGTCAGATCTTAAGGGGATAATCGATGAAGCTTAAACTTACACTATCTGCCAGCCTGTTCGCCCTTTCCGCGGCCATCCTCCCTGGTGTCGCGGTGGCCGAGGTATCGCCGCTCGATCTCGTGCAGCCCATCGCCGACTACAAGATTTATGTGTCGGAAAACTCCGAGAAGCTTGTCGCTGATACCAAGGCATTCACTGACGCAGTCAAGGCCGGTGATGTCGAAAAGGCGAAGTCACTCTTTGGCGCGACCCGCATGAGCTATGAGGCGATCGAACCGATCGCAGAGCTTTTCAGCGACCTTGATGGCTCGATCGACTCGCGTGCCGATGATCATGAGCTTGCTGAAAAGGATCCGGGGTTCACCGGCTTCCATCGGATTGAGTATGGCCTTTTCGCTCAGAACAGCACCGAAGGTCTTGGACCGGTTGCCGACCAGCTCATGGCTGACGTAACCGAGCTCAACAAGCGCATTACCGACCTCACCCTGCCGCCGGAGAAGGTCGTCGGCGGCGCTGCCGTTCTGATGGAAGAAGTAGCTGCCACTAAGATTTCCGGAGAGGAAGATCGCTACAGCCACACCGACCTTTGGGACTTCAAGGCCAACTTCGATGGTTCGCGCAAGATCTTCGATCTTGTTCGTCCCCTGATCGAAAAGGATGAGGCTGCCTTCGTGACCAAGGTTTCGGCCAATTTCGACGCGGTCGATACGACCTTGGCGAAGTACAAGACCGCCGATGGCTACGAGCTATACGACAAGCTCAGCGAAGACGACCGCAAGGTCCTTGCCGCTGCCGTCAACACGCTCGCCGAAGACCTTTCGACCTTGCGCGGAAAGCTCGGCCTGAACTGATAAGCCTGAAAATCGAGAGTGCAAGAGGCCCGGTCATCGCGACCGGGCCTTTTTGTTTGCCCGCTCGGCGTGCGGCATTTTCGCCCCGCCCCGTACCTATTCTTGACCCGCTCGCTTTCTTTGCTACTGTCATTTCAGTAATTTCTGAAATAACAGATAAAGTGAAAGAGCACCATGAATCTCCCGCCGCTCGTACAGTCCTTCGTTTTGCATTTTGGTGAAATGGGAAGCCGCTGGGGTATCAACCGGACGGTTGGCCAGATCTATGCGCTGCTCTATGTCTCGCCGGATCCGCTTAACGCGGATCAGATCGTTGATGCTCTCGGCATCTCGCGTTCGAACGTTTCCATGAGCTTACGCGAATTGCAGGCCTGGAATCTGGTCCTCTTGAAACACCTGCCCGACGATCGCCGCGATTTCTTTACGACGCCCGACGACGTCTGGCAGATCCTGCGTACGCTCGCGGAAGAGCGCAAAAAGCGCGAAGTCGATCCGACACTGTCGGTCCTGCGAGAGATTCTGATGCAGCAGCCTGCGAGCGAGGCGGAACGGCATGCGCAGGAGCGGATGAGTGAAATGCACGGGCTCATCGAGCGGCTGACGACCTGGTATGAGGATGTCAAGCAACTTGAGACCGACCGGCTGGCAACCCTGTTGACGCTGGGCGCCAAAGTCACGAAACTGCTGGAGGCGAAGGATAAGATCGTCTCGCTCGGCAGATCGAAGCGCACTACTGAAAAGGGTTGATGGCATGGGACCCGCAGCAGATGCATCATTGGCGCTCCGCTCAGAGGTGAGCCCGGCAGATGCATGCACTGTGGGGGAATCGACTCGTAAGCCGTCTTCCAGTCTGCCGATTGACAAGCAAAAGCCGCCCGCTCGCGTCAAGGCGGCTGCGTCGTTGCAACTAGCGGCGGCCCTCCTCTGGCTTCCGCAGGCATGGTTGCTGGCAATGGCGGTTGGCCACATTATCGCGGGCACCGATTGGCGCAATATTGTCTGGCTCGCCGTTGGGGTTGTCGCCCTCGGCGTCCTGCGGTCTGCTCTTGACGCGGCCGGTACGCGGGTCGCGTTCCTTTCCGCCCGCAAGACTCTTTCCGAACTGCGCCAAACCGCCATCGCCTCCCTGGCGCGACGCTCGCCCCTCGACACTACGCGTCCCGCCTCCGGGCTTGCAGCCAGCGCGATAACCGAACAGGCCGAGGCTATCCTGCCCTATTTGGCCCGCTTCCAGCCGGCGCGGCTCAAGGCGACATACGTTCCCCTTGCCATCCTTGCCTCGATCGTCCCGTTCTCCTGGGTGCCGGCTCTGGTGCTGCTGATGGCGGCGCCGCTGATACCGCTATTCATGGCGCTGATTGGCTGGCGCGCCAAGGCTGCCAGTGAGAAGCAACTGGTCGAGATGGGTAGCATGAATGGCTTTCTTCTTGATCGCCTGCGTGGAATGACGACCATACGCGTTTTCGATGCAGTTGACCTGACGGCCGACCGGTTGCGCGCCAACGCCGAATCCCTGCGCTCGCGTACGATGGCCGTACTGCGGGTTGCCTTTCTCTCTTCGGCCGTTCTCGAACTCTTTGCCGCCCTCGGCGTCGCCATGGTCGCCGTCTATATCGGTTTCCACTATCTTGGACAGTTGCCGTTCGGTGCCTGGGGCGGGCGACTCGATCTAAGCGAGGGCTTGTTCGTCCTCCTGCTAGCGCCGGCCTTCTTCGAACCGCTGCGGGAACTTTCAGCCGTGTGGCACGACCGTGCTGCCGGTGAAGCGGCCCTGGCCGCACTTGCCGAACTCAGCGATCAGGGCATCGCCATTGTGGGCGGGTCTGGCGGCAATGATCAGGACGACGATGATAAGGCCGCGTCTGTCTCGATCGAAGCGCTTGGCTATTCTCACGCGGCGCGTGATCGCGATGTACTGGAAGACTTCGACCTTGAGGTAAAGCCCGGCGAGCGTGTCGCGATACTGGGCCCGAGTGGGTCGGGCAAGTCTACCCTGCTTGCGCTGATCGCAGGACTGGCTCGCCTTGAAAATGGCAGGATCGTCATCGGCGGCACACATCTTACGAGCGCGACTGCAGATCAGTTGCGCAATCGAATGATTTGGATCGGCCAAAGGCCGCATATATTTGCCGGCTCACTATATGAGAATATCGCGCTTGGGCGTCCCGATGTCGACGAGGCGCGGACGAACGGTGCACTGGCTCTTGCCGCCCTCGAACATGTCGCCGAGGCCCACGGCAATCTTCAATTGGGCGAGGGCGGTTCCGGCCTTTCGGGCGGCGAGATATTGAGGTTGGCGCTCGCGCGTGCTGCTGCCGGCTCAGGAAAGAGCCTTATCCTCGCCGATGAGCCGACGGCACATCTGGACACGATCACCGCTCGCGAAATCACCGAAGGCCTCCTCGAAATCGCCAGGGGCAAGACACTGATCGTTGCAACACACGATCCGATACTCGCCGCCCGCATGGATCGCATCGTCAGGCTATCGCCTCAGATCGCGCAGGAGGCTGCGTGATGGGCATCCTCCACACTTTCCGGCCGATCATTGCACTGTTCTATAGGGAACGCCGCAGCATGCTCCTTGCTGGTGCATTGCTCGCAGCGGTCACGGTTCTTACCGGCATCATGCTTCTTGGCCTCTCAGGCTGGTTCATCACTGCGACAGCCATTGCCGGACTCTCGTCTGCAACTGCGTTTGCATTCGATGTATTCGCGCCGGCAGCCGCCATCCGATTTCTGGCTCTCGCGCGAACGGCAGCACGTTATGGCGAGCGCCTGACAACCCATGACGCAACGCTCGGCGTGCTCGCTGGTTTGCGCGAACAATTGTTTCGCAGTTGGTCACGCCCGCAATCCGCACGGTTGCTCGTTCAGCGGCCGTCGCGCCTGCTGTTCCGTCTTACCGCCGATATCGACGCGCTCGATTCGCTATATCTGCGTGTGCTCGTACCGGCAGCCGTTGCGATCGTGACAGCGCTCGCCGTCGCCTTGACATTTGGGATGATGCATCCGCTTGTCGGTCTTGCTGCAGGCGCATTCCTGCTTCTGACAGGGCTTGGCGTGCCGGTCATCGCCGCAAGGTTCGCCGGTGCCTCGTCGATACGCCGCGCTCACGCGCTTGAGGCGCTCCGCTCCCGCAGCATCGATCTCGTTGCCGGACAGACGGATCTTTTGATGACGGGGCCGCTTGCGGCCCAGGTGCAAGCGGTGGCGGCCGCCGATCGCCGGGCTGCTGCCGCCGATCGCCGTCTGAACTGGATCGAGGTTTTCGCCGGCGCAGGGCTTGGGGTCGCCTCGTCGATCCTGCTCGGCGGGACGCTCATCGCCATGGCGGCTCTTGCCAGCGTGGGCACGATCAATGGTCCCGTTGCGGCACTTGGCGTTCTGGTGGCCCTCGCAGCGCTCGAACCGTTTGCAGCATTGCGCCGAGGCGCCGTGGAGCTTGGCCGCACCTTACTCGCCGCACGGCGAATTGGACCAAGCCTAGCACCCCCCTCCCCTCCCCTACCACGAACAGCGGCGCGTAACGGAGAAGCGGTTGGTATTGCGAATGCCAGGGTCACCCATGACGGCGCCCCCCTACCCGCCCTCCACGCATTAAACTTCACAGTTGCGGACGGCGAGCGTGTTGCACTGATCGGACCGAGCGGTGCGGGCAAGTCGACCCTGCTGGCGCTCATTGCCGGTGAACTTGGCGCCGATCGCGGCGGAGTCGCGACCGCAAAATCTGCTCTGCTGACGCAGAGGACCGAACTCTTCCAGGACACGCTGCGTGACAATTTGCGGCTGGCAGCTCCGGAAGCGGATGATGCGCAGCTTCATCGCGCGCTTGATCAGGCGGGCCTCAACGAGCTTATCGCATCGCTTCCGGCGGGCCTCGGCACCAGTCTTGGCGAAGGCGGGCTCGGCCTCTCCGGCGGACAATCGCGGCGCCTTGCTCTTGCGCGACTGCTTTTGCGCGATGCGCCGCTCTGGCTGCTCGACGAGCCGACTGAAGGCCTCGACGGCGCCACCGCCCGCGACGTGCTGCAACGGCTCCGCAGTGCCATGCCGGGCCACGCACTCGTGATCGCGACACATATTCGCCGCGAGGCAGAACTCGCCGACAGGATCATCATTCTCGAACACGGGCTGATTGTCGCTGCGCTGCACCGTGGGGAGAAAGATTTCAATACCGCCCTCGCCGCGCTCCGGCCGGACTGAGGGCCAGCAACTTCATTCGGCTGCGCGCAAATGTGCTGCCGGTCAACAGGGGGGTCGGGGTAGGCCCGACTAGATGCAATGGAACTCGATATCGTGGCGCTTTCGCGCCTGCAGTTTGCGATAACGGCGTTATATCACTTTCTCTTCGTCCCGCTGACGCTTGGACTTTCAATACTCCTTGCGATCATGGAAACGGTCTACGTCATGACCGGCCGCGTCATATGGCGCCAGATGACCAAATTCTGGGGTACCCTATTCGGTATCAATTTCGCCATCGGCGTCGCGACCGGCATCGTGATGGAATTCCAGTTCGGTATGAACTGGAGTTATTACAGCCACTATGTCGGCGATATTTTCGGCGCGCCGCTCGCGATCGAGGGGCTGATGGCATTCTTCCTCGAAGCGACATTCGTCGGCCTGTTCTTCTTCGGATGGGACAAGCTGTCGAAGGTCGGCCACCTCGTCGCGACCTGGTGTGTTGCCGCAGGTTCCAACTTTTCGGCGCTCTGGATTCTCATCGCCAATGGATGGATGCAGAATCCCGTAGGCGCGACCTTCAATCCGCAGACAATGCGCATGGAAGTATCTGATTTCTATGCAGTTTTGTTCAATCCTGTCGCGCAGGCGAAGTTTGTTCACACCGTTTCGGCGGGCTATGTCACAGCATCGCTTTTCGTTCTCGGCGTGTCGGCGTGGTATGCGTTGAAGGGGCGTCACATTGCGCTCGCCAAGCGTTCGATGACCGTCGCCGCCTCGTTCGGCCTCGCCTCCGCCTTATCGGTCGTCGTTCTCGGTGACGAGAGCGGTTATCTGTCGACTGAGCATCAGAAGATGAAGCTCGCCTCGATCGAAGCGATGTGGGAGACGGAACCTGCGCCCGCCGCTTTCACCGTTTTCGGCTTCCCCGATCAGGAATCGCGGGAAACGCATTTTGCCGTGCGCGTGCCGTGGGTCATGGGGTTGATCGGTACGAGGTCGCTGACGACGCCAATCCCCGGCATCGAGGAACTTGTCGAACACGCCCGTTTGCGTATCAAGGAAGGCATTATCGCCTATGACGCCTTGCAGAAAATAAGAGAGGTCGGCAGTACCACGGCCGTTTCCGCCGAGGTGCGCGAAGCTTTCGAGGCGAATGGCGCCGATCTCGGCTACGCCCTGCTGTTGAAGCGCTATGTCGATGATCCGCGCCTTGCCACGCCTGAACAAATCGACAAGGCGGCCTGGGATACGGTTCCCAACGTCCCGAGACTGTTCTGGTCGTTCCGCATCATGGTCGGGCTCGGCATCTTCTTCATTATCCTGACGACGACCTTCTTTATTCTGTCCGTTCGCCGCAAGATCGACGCCTATCCCTGGCTGTTGCGGGTCGCCGTGTTTGCGATCCCCCTACCCTGGATCGCCGCCGAACTCGGCTGGGTGGTCGCCGAATCCGGTCGTCAACCCTGGATCATCGAAGGCGTTCTTCCGACAGCTGCGGCGGTCTCCAGCCTCGGTGCATCGACGGTGCTCCTTACCATTTGCGGCTTCGTGCTGATCTATACGGTTCTCATCTTCATCGAGATGGGCCTGATGCTGCGCGCTATCCAAAAGGGCCCCGACCCTGACACCGAGCCGGAAGCCGAACTCATTTCCCCGCACATTGTGCCAGCGGAGTAAGTAACCATGATACTGCACCAATTCATCGACTATGAGCTCCTGCGCCTTATCTGGTGGGTCCTGCTGGGCGTTCTTCTCATCGGCTTTGCCATTACCGACGGCTTCGACCTCGGGATTGGCACGCTCCTGCCCTTCGTCACCAAGACCGAGACAGAGCGGCGCATTGCGATAAATGTCATCGGCCCCACCTGGGAAGGCAACCAGGTCTGGCTCATTCTTGGCGGCGGCGCTATCTTCGCCGCATGGCCGCCGCTTTACGCGGTTTCCTTCTCGGGCTTCTATCTCGCGATGTTCGCAATCCTCGCGGCATTGATCTTGCGGCCGGTCGCCTTCAAATACCGTTCGAAGCGCGATAGCGACCGCTGGCGCAGCGGCTGGGATATTGCTCTTTTCATCGGCGGGTTTGTGCCGTCGCTTATCTTCGGCGTTGCGGTGGGCAATGTCCTCCAGGGCGTTCCGTTCCGCTTCAACAACGACCTTCGCGTCTTTTACGAGGGTACGTTCTTCGGCCTGCTCAATCCGTTCGCCTTGCTGTGCGGCGTGCTTTCGGTCGTGATGCTCATCATGCATGGGAGCGCCTATCTGATGCTGAAGACCGACGGCCCGATTGCCGAACGCGCCCGCAGCTATGGCGCGCTCGCGGCACTCGCGACGCTCGTCCTTTACGCTCTTTCCGGTATCATTCTTTGGCTGGGCGTCGATGGCTACATCATCACGAGCGCGATCGATCCTCACGGCCCGTCAAACCCACTTATAAAAACGGTGGCGGAAGCTCAGGCTGGCTGGTTTGCCAACTATGGCGCCTATCCCGTGCTGCTCATTGCCCCGATACTGGGGCTTGCCGGCGCTGCCCTGGCATTTTACGGCTTTCGCGCAAGGGCGGAAATAGCGACGCTTCTCGTGAGCGCTCTGTCGATCTTCGGAATGATCGGCAGCGTCGGCGTGTCGATGTTCCCGTTCATCCTTCCCTCCTCGCTGGACCCACGGTCGAGCCTGACGGTTTGGGATGCATCTTCGAGCCATCTCACGCTGTTCATCATGCTGGTCGTGACCGCCATCTTCATCCCGCTGATCGTCGCCTACACAAGTTGGGTCTACCACGTGCTCTGGGGCAAGGTAGATGCCAATTCAGTCGATGACAAAAGCGGCCACGCCTACTGATCGAAAGGATCGAATCATGTGGTATTTCTCCTGGCTTCTCGGATTGCCATTCGCCGCGGCCTTCGCCGTCCTTAATGCGATGTGGTACGAACTCGTAGAGGACGATGGGACACGCAAGGACGGCTCCGATCAGCGCAAATGATCATAGCTTTGTTCCACACGTAAGTTTACTGCGGTAAATTGGATTGATTTCTTGCGTTGAATCAATCACCTAGAGCCGGTGTCCATGTGATGGCAATGTCGTTTAGAGCGGCTGACGCCTTCCCGGATTCGCCGGCTCTTCCACAGGCGAAATCCTGTTAACCTTTTGTTAACCCAAAAATTCTTGCCGGATCAGACGAATCGGAGCTTAATGGCGCTTCGTAAAGCGTTTGCTTTGAAAAAGCGCTATTAGAGGTTTCGATTCAAATGAATATCGCAATGCCTCTGCCCAAGTTCGAGTTCGACGACAAGATCCTCGATCAAGGGGCGGAGATCTCCCGCCGGCTGGACCAACTTCGGATGGAAAAGTTTCCTCCGAATGCGAAGAAGACATTGCGCTCCTTTTCGATGGCCGAGGTCGCCCATTATCTCGGCGTCACCCAGAACAATCTGAAGCGCCTGCACCTCGAAGGCAAGGGCCCCGTACCCGCACAGGCAGCGTCCGGTCGCCGTTCCTATACGGCCGAGCAGATGATGGAATTGCGGCACTATCTCGATCGCAACGGCCGCACCGAAGTGAAGAAATACGTGCCGCACCGCAAACCGGGCGACAAGCTGCAAGTTCTAGCCGTTGTCAATTTCAAGGGCGGATCCGGCAAGACGACGACCGCTGCGCATCTTGCCCAATACCTCGCCCTGACCGGACACCGCGTTCTTGCGATCGATCTTGATCCGCAAGCCTCATTGTCGGCTCTGCATGGCTTTCAACCCGAACTCGATCGCAATTTGTCGCTCTACGAATCCATTCGTTACGACGATGAGCGCAAGCCGATCTCCGAGGTCATACTGCCGACCAACTTTCCCGGGCTCGACATCATCCCGGCAAATCTCGAACTGCAGGAATATGAATACGATACCCCGCTGGCTATGCAGGATCGCTCCTCGCTTGAAGGTCGTCAGTTCTTCACTCGGATCGGCAAGGCCCTCGAAGAAGTGGATAGCCGCTACGACGTTGTCGTTGTTGATTGCCCGCCGCAGCTTGGCTATCTGACGCTGACAGCCATGTCGGCGGCGACGTCCGTTCTTATTACCGTTCATCCGCAGATGCTCGACCTCATGTCGATGTCGCAGTTCCTGTTGATGCTCGGCGGGATCCTGAAGACAGTCAAGCAGGCTGGGGCGAAGGTCCAACTCGACTGGTTCCGCTACCTGATCACGCGCTACGAGCCGACGGACATTCCGCAGGCCCAGATGGTCGGCTTCATGCAATCGATGCTGGCCGAGGAGATCCTTTCCAATCCGATGTTGAAATCCACGGCAATCTCCGATGCCGGGCTGACAAAGCAGACCCTCTATGAGGTTGAGAAGAACAGCTTCACGCGATCAACCTATGAACGCGCCATCGAATCGCTGGACGCGGTCAACGCCGAGATCGCAACGCTCATTCACCGGGCGTGGGGACGCTGACCATGCGTGAGGGCTTTACTGCAGTAAAAAACGCGAAATTGAAACGCAGGATCAATTGCTTACAGCTTAGCGGGAGCAGATAGATGGCCCGTAAGGACATTTTCAGCAGTGTCATGAACCCGGCGCCGGTCAAGACCGAGCGCAACAATGCCCTGAATTATGTGGTGAGTGGTGCGTCGCGCTCGATCAAAAGCTCCTTCGAGGAACTCGCCAAGGGAAGCGTCGTCGAACTTGATCCCGATCTCGTCGATGGATCGTTTGTTGCCGACCGTATCGACGAGGACGACGAGGCGTTTCAGGAGCTGCTGACCGCGGTGCGGGAGAGGGGGCAGGACTCCCCCATTCTTGTGCGGCCGCACCCAGCGGCGGCCGGACGCTACCAGGTTGTCTTCGGCCACCGCCGCGTCAAGGTGGCCAAGCATCTCGGCCGGCAAGTCCGCGCCGTCGTGAAGGCGCTCGAGGACCAGGACCATGTGATCGCACAGGGCCAGGAGAATGCGGCCCGTTCGAACCTCTCCTTCATTGAGCGCGCACTGTTTGCAAAGCGGCTGGGCGATCTCGGCTACGATCAGTCCATCATAAAGTCCGCATTGGCGATCGATGCGACGACGTTCTCGAAGATGCAGTCTGTCGGCGCCCACATCCCGGAAGATATCATTCTCGCAATCGGTGCCGCGAAGGCGACGGGACGGGATCGGTGGTGGCAGCTTTCGAAGCTTTTGGAAGTGCCAGACAATGCGGTGAAGGCGATGGCACTCGTCGCGTCGGGTGAACTTGAAGCCGAGACCGGCGACGCGCGCTTTGCGCAACTCTTCGATTTGTTGAGCAAGGCGAACAAGCGTCCCGCGAAGGCCGCTGCTTCGCGCCAGAAGGCTTGGGCGCCCACGGACAAGTCGCTCCGCGTCGATATCACCGACAATGGCAAGGCGTTTACCCTGGCGCTCAAAGCCAAAAACGCTTCGCGCTTCGGATCCTATATTACCGACAGGCTGGAGGAGCTTTATCGCGACTTCCAACAATCGGAAACGGTCAAAAAATCAGGAGATTAACCCGCAAAAGAAAAAAGCCCACCTCAACATCGCTGTCTCGGAAGGCTTCTCTCATATCTCTAGCAGGATCGAGAATCGCATTTCCCCGAATCAGTGTCAAGATATTTTGACGTCGTTCTGGCGAGCGGATTTCTTTTGCCTTTAGAAAGGTAAGAGGCAATGCAGACGGGGAATGCATTCACGACGCCCTTTGGGCGGCGGTCGCTATCGCTTGGCATGCTGGCAACCCAACGCCAGGCCCAAGAGATAGCTCCGGCAACGTCGATCGACAAATGGAAGCTGTTCAGGAGCCTGTGCGAGGCGAGGGCGCTGGTGGGAATTTCGGACCGCGCTCTGGTGGTATTGAACGCTCTGCTGACGTTCTATCCGCAGGCGGAGCTCAGCGAAGCAAACGGGCTTGTTGTCTTCCCGTCGAACGCGCAGCTGTCGTTGCGGGCGCACGGAATGGCTCCCGCCACATTGCGTCGCCACCTCGCTGCCCTGATCGAAGCGGGGCTCATTTTCCGCAAGGACAGCCCCAACGGCAAACGCTTCGCACGCAAGGCGCGGGGAGGGGAGGGTGGTGAAGCATTCGGCTTCTCGCTGGCTCCCTTGGTGGCGCGGGCCGAGGAACTCGCAGGAATGGCCGAACAGGTGAGAAGCGAACGGCTTCAGCTGAAACTGATGAAGGAGCGCGTAACGCTGCTCCGGCGCGATATCGTCAAACTCATTGAACTCGGCTTCGAGACTTCGCCCGATCTCGACTGGAGCGTGCAGTACAGGCGGTTTCGCAGTGTCATTGACGGGATTCCGCGTCAAGCGACCATCCACGATCTGGAACCCGCTGTGGATGGTCTGGAATGCATCCACATGGAAGTGTCTAATACCCTGGAGAAACAGTTAAATTCTGAGAATATGAGCGCCAAAGAGTCTCATACTGAGCGCCACAAACAAAATTCAAACACCCAATCCACTTCTGATCTTGAACCCGGCTTTAGAAAAAACCAGGGGGCAAAAGTCGTGGATCAAACGGGAAGCATGACAGAGACAAAGCAGTCGGCATCAGACAAGATGGCCAGAAGCGCGCAGACGCCGGAAACTGCACAGACCGACAGGCCTATCCCGCTTGCATTGGTTCGCCAGGCATGCCCGAGCATTGCCGCCTATGGGCGCGACGGTATTTCAAGCTGGCAGGACCTGATGGCCGCGGCCGTGGTCGTGCGCTCGATGCTTGGGGTGAGTCCTTCGGCCTATGAGGAAGCCTGCGATATACTGGGCCAGGAAAATGCGGCGATTGTCGTAGCATGCATCCTCGAAAGGGCAGACCATATCAATTCGGCCGGCGGTTATCTGCGTTCCCTGACGGACAAGGCGGCACGCGAGGAGTTTTCGGTCTGGCCGATGCTCCTTGCTCAGCTGCGGGCCAATGGCAGCCACGTTCAACTGGTGAACACATGACGAAGGCCGGATTTATGACAGCCACCGCTGGCGAAGGAACATATGGAGGTGCCAATGGAGCGGAAGTGAACGTCGTGTTGCCTTCCGCTTCGGCAAAAACATTAACCTAAACAGAGGATTAACGAGCGGGCTGCGTTTGACCCCCGGGGGCAGAAAGCTGCGGTCACTCGTTGCCGCCAACGGCACAGATCGTGGACCGCGTGAGGAACCGCACTTCACGCCCATTGTCGAGCGAGAACATGCCACCCCGTCCTGGAACGACATCGATGATCAGGTCGGTGTGTTTCCAGACATCGTACTGGGAGGCGCTGATATAGACCGGCGCGCCGCCGATCTCGCCAAGCTTGACGTCCTGGTCACCGATAATGAAATCGCCTTGCGCATAGCACATGGGCGAAGAACCGTCGCAGCAGCCGCCGGACTGGTGAAAGAGGATCGGCCCGTATTCTGATTGCAGGGTCGAAATCAATTCGAGCGCAGCAGGGGTGGCGGTGACTTTTTCTTCCATGGGAGCCTCCAAGTGAAATTGATGGCGCCGGCCTTCCAGCGCCATCAATGATCCAACCGGTCAGAAGAAGCCGAGTTTCTTTGGACTATAGCTCACAAGCATGTTCTTCGTCTGCTGGTAGTGGTCAAGCATCTTCAGATGATTTTCCCGGCCGATGCCGGACTGCTTGTACCCGCCGAACGCGGCATGCGCCGGATAGGCGTGGTAACAATTGGTCCACACGCGTCCGGCCTGGATGGCGCGGCCAAAGCGATAGCAGGTATTGGCGTCGCGGCTCCAGATCCCAGCGCCGAGGCCGTAGAGCGTGTCGTTGGCAATCGACAAGGCCTCGTCATTATCCTTGAAGGTGGTCACGGATACCACTGGACCGAAGATCTCTTCCTGGAAGATGCGCATGCGGTTGTGACCCTTGAACACCGTCGGCTTGACATAGTAGCCGCCCGCAAGATCGCCTGGAAGTTCGTTGCGGCCGCCACCGATTAGGACCTCGGCGCCTTCCTGCCTGCCGATGTCCATGTACGAGAGGATCTTCTCGAGTTGTTCGCTGGAGGCCTGCGCGCCGATCATGGTCGCTGGATCGAGCGGGTCGCCCTGGACGATAGCCTCAACGCGCTTCAACGCACGCTCCATGAACTTGTCATAGATTGCTTCATGAACGAGGGCGCGGCTCGGGCATGTGCAAACCTCGCCCTGATTGAGCGCGAACATGACGAAACCTTCGATCGCCTTGTCGAAGAAATCGTCATCCTCGGCCGTGACATCCTTGAAGAAGATGTTGGGTGATTTGCCGCCGAGTTCGAGTGTGACGGGAATGAGGTTCTGGCTGGCATATTGCATGATGAGGCGGCCAGTCGTCGTCTCGCCGGTAAATGCGATCTTGGCGATGCGCGGGCTGGAGGCGAGGGGCTTGCCGGCCTCAAGGCCGAAGCCGTTGACGATATTGAGAACGCCTGGCGGCAGAAGGTCGCCAACCAGCTCAGCGAAAACGAGGATCGATGCGGGTGTCTGTTCGGCAGGCTTCAGCACGACGCAATTGCCGGCAGCGAGCGCGGGAGCAAGCTTCCAGATCGCCATGAGAAGCGGGAAGTTCCACGGAATGATCTGGCCAACGACGCCAAGGGGTTCGTGGAAATGATAGGCGACCGTGTCGTGGTCGATCTCGGAAATGCCACCCTCCTGGGCGCGGATGGCGCCGGCGAAATAGCGCAGATGGTCGATCGCCAGTGGCAGGTCGGCCGCGGTCGTTTCGCGAATGGGCTTGCCGTTGTCCCAGGTTTCGGCTTCGGCCAGGATGTCGAGGTTGTCTTCCATCACCTGGGCGATCTTGTTGAGGATGACGCTGCGCTCGGCCGCGCTGGTACGACCCCAGGCCTCCTTGGCGGCATGCGCTGCATCGAGTGCTGCTTCGACATCGCTGGCATCGGAGCGGGCGATTTCGCAAATTACCTGGCCGTTCACCGGCGAGGTGTTTTCGAAATATTTGCCGGACCTCGGCTCGACGAATTTACCGCCGATGAAGTTGCCGTATCGCGACTTGAATTTGGGTTTGACTGTGCGGTTGAACTCTACCTTGTTCATGTGATTTCCTCCCTGACGCGAGCCGGTTTTGACGAACTCGCGCGTTAAATACCGCCTCGTGCGGCAGGGTTGGAGCATCAGCGAGAAAGCCCGGCCTGTCAGCCGGGTGCCAGCAACATGACAGCGCGAGTGTCGCAGATCTGAGACAATTGCCCGCGCTAATTGAGTCCGAGGCGCTTAAGCTTCCGATGCAGCGTGGCGCGGCTCATCCCAAGCATTCCGGCCGCAAGGGAAACATTACCCCCTGCATTGCTTAGGGCGCGGCGGATGACGCTGCGCTCGGCCGAGGCGAAACCGCGTTCGGGATCGATCTCCTGGCCAAGGAGATTGGCGGCCGGCAGCGGACCGCTGAGGCTTTCATCGGTTAAGCCGAAGACGTGGCGTGCGGACCGTGACGCGCCGATGACGAGATCGTCCTGGTCGACGGCAATCAGCGCATTGACGACGCGATCGCCGGCAATATTGTCGCCGGCCATGACGATGCGCGCCTTGGGAAAAGCAAGACGGAAATTCTCGGCCTCGACCCGGCGCGCCGCATCGACGACCGCCATGGCAATAAGCTTGACAAAGTCTTCCGTGAGATCGGACCGCGCCGACGAGACATCGATCACGGCCATCAAGCGACCGCGATGGTCGAAGATGGGCGCGACAGTGCAGGAAAGGGCGGTGTTGCGGCTGCGAAAATGCTGGTCGCGGTGGATGGTCATCGATCGTTGCTCGGCGATGGCGGTTCCAATCCCGTTCGTGCCTTCGCTTTCTTCGCTCCACACGGCTCCCGTCCAAAGGCCGATCTTGTAGAACGTCGTATCGTCACCAGCATAGCCACGACGATCGACAGGCACGCCCTCCTTGTCGGCGAGGAGAACGCAACAACCGGCACCGCCGACGGCAGTATAGAGCCGGTCGAGGGTTCCGGACGCCGTGTCGATCAACGAACCGAGCCGCTCACGCGCTTCCGATAGTTCGCGGTCGGTCAAAACGTTCGGTGGCGTATGTTCCTCCGGGTTGAGCCCATAGAGGCGCATGGACCGTCCCCACGATGCGACAAGTGCTGACTGCGCCGCAGCATCGCCGGCAAGCGCCGTTTGGATGTGTTCCGCGTGCAAGCCCTCATGCAGTCTTCCCATGCTCTCCTCCCAGAGTGCTGGCGATCCGCCGATCCATAGCAGCATAGGTCGCGGCAGTCCGCCGTCAAGTCGGCAACAGCTAAAGTGTTAGGCTGGCGTCGCCTCGGTCGATGTCGCGCCGCAGGATGATCGACGTCGTTACATCGTCGACCTGATCCATCGTCGCGACCCTGTCGCGAATTGTGTTGAGGTGATTGATCGATGGCACTTCGATTTCGACGATCAGGTCAAGTTGGCCGCTGACTGACGAGACACGCCGAACTTCGGGATAGGCGGCAAGGCGGTCGAGGACGCCGAGCGAGGGCGTGCGAACCAGGCTGATGAGTAGAAAGGCGCAAATCAGCCCTTCGTTCAGCTGGCCGATATCGGCGCGATAGCCGCGAATGACACCTGACTTTTCGAGAAAGAGTATCCTTTCGCTCGTCGCGCTGCGCGAAAGACCGATCTCGCCGGCGAGAGTCTTGATGGGAATTTTGGCATCGCGCGAAAGAATGCTGAGGATCGCGCGGTCCTTGTCATCAAGCTCTTTCATTGCACTTTCATCCTCGCCGACCAAATGCCGGTCAGGGCCGTCAAAACGACGATCAAACCGGCGGATTAACGGATGCCCCATTTTTTGGCCCATGCCAAGCTTGAAGAAAATGGAGCCTGCGCATGATTGATCTGTCTCATCCGGCACCGTCGTTCTCGGACGCGGAAGCTCTCACAATCGCTCGTGAGCACTTCGGTATCGAAGGCCGGATCAGCCCGCTTGCCAGCGAGCGGGACCAGAATTTCAGGATCGATGCGAACGAGGGTCATTCCTTCATCCTGAAAATCGTCAACGCCAGCGAGCCGCGTGACCAGAGCGATTTTCAAACGGCATTGCTTGAGCACCTTGAGAAGCACGCCTGCGAACTTGCCATGCCCCGGCTGCGCCGCACCTTGACCGGCCTTGCGCTCGCAAGCGTCGAAGGGCCGAGCGGCGAGCATCACGCCGTTCGCATGGTGTCCTGGCAGATCGGCGAACCACTCGCGACAATGGAGCGAACGCCCGCAACGCTTGGCAATCTCGGCAAAGTTCTCGGCGAGTTGGACCGGGCAATGCAGGGCTTCATCCACACCGGCGCGCTGCGAACTTTCGATTGGGATATTCGGGCGGCGGGGTTGTCGCGGCAGCGAGTGCAATATGTCAACGACGCAGGCGATCGCGCCTTGCTGGAACGCTGGCTCGATCGCTTCGAGCGTGATGTCGCCCCGCGCCTGCCTGCCTTGCGCGCTGCCGTCATTCACAATGATGCCAATGACTGGAATGTGCTGGTCGACGCCTCCGACCCCACTCGCATCGCCGGCCTCATCGATTTCGGTGATGCACTGCACAGCGTGCTGATTGCGGAGGTCGCCGTTGCCTGCGCCTACTCCATTCTTGAAGTCGAGGACCCGATCGGAGCTGCCGGGTTGATTGTTGCAGGTTTCAACGCGCAGTACCCGCTTCTGGAGGAGGAAGTCGACCTGCTCTTCGACCTGATTGTAATGCGGCTCGTCATCAGCGTAACCATGTCGGCACAGCGCAGCGACAAGACTGCCGAAAATCCGTATCTGCAAGTGAGCGAGGCACCTGCCTGGAACTTGCTGCGGCGGCTCGACCGGATGAACCCGGGTCTTGCCACCGCGATCCTGCGACAGGCCTGCGGCTACGACGCATTCCCCGGCGCAAAAGCAATCGCCCGTTGGATAGAGGAAAACAACAAGTCCTTCCAGCCGATTCTTGCAACGCATCCGGCGCGGCTCGCCAAGGGCATCGTGCCATATGGCGATCCACAAAACCCGATGACCATGCTTTCGGCTGGAAAGGAGCCCGAGAAGGCGACCGAGTGGTGGGATGCCTATGCTGGTGACCAGAAGATTGTGCTCGGCATCGGTCCCTGGGGGGAGGAGCGCTCGGTCTATACCGGCACGATGTTCGAGTCGCGCTTCATTGCAGGAACACGGCGCACCCGGCACCTCGGGCTCGATCTCTTCATGCCTGCCGGGACGAAGCTCTTTACCCCGATCGACGCCATCGTCAGCGAAGTGATGATCGAAGAAGACCCCCTCGGTTATGGCTGTCTGGTTAAGCTAGAACACCGGCCGGAAGGCTGTCCGCCATTCGCGACGCTCTGGGGGCACCTCGCGCATGAGGCAGTCGGTCGTTTGCGCCCTGGTGAAAAACTCGCCGCCGGCGACCTGATCGGGGAGATGGGTGGTCCTTCGGAAAATGGCGGTTGGGTGCCCCACCTGCATCTCCAGCTGTCGGTCGACACGCAGTTGGCGGCGATGGAGATACTGGGTGTGGGCGAGCCGGCATTTCTCCCGGTCTGGGCCGAGCTTTTCCCCAATGCCGCAGCCTTTGCGGGATTGCCGCCGGAGACGTTCGAGCAGTCAGGGCGGAGCCGGAGCGAGATCGTTGCCGAGCGCAAGTCCATCCTTCTGCCCAACCTTTCCATTTCCTATGCCGAGCCGATCAAATTTGTCCGCGGGGAGGGCGCCTGGCTGATCGATGATCGCGGCAGGGCGTATCTCGACTGCTTCAACAATGTCTGCCATCTCGGCCATGCCCATCCCGATGTCGTGGAGGCATTGCGCACACAGGCCGGAATTCTGAATACGAACACGCGCTATCTCCACGACAACATCGTCGATTACGCCGAGCGACTGACAGCGACCCTTCCCAGTGACTTGTGCGTTGCAACCTTTGCCTGCAGCGGCAGCGAGGCGAACAGCCTGATGTTGCGGATGATGCGCGCCCATACGGGCCGCGAGGAGGCGATCGTGCTCGATTGGGCGTACCACGGCACGACCCAGGAGCTTATCGATCTCAGCCCCTACAAATATAAGCGAAAAGGCGGCAAGGGACAGAAGTCGCACGTCTATGAAGCGACTATACCTGACACCTACCGCGCGCCAGCCGATTGGCCGGCGGATAAGATCGCGCAGCGGTATGCCGAAAGTGTTGCCGAGCAGATCGCGTCGATGCGCAAGGCCGGGAAGGGACCGGGCGTCTTCCTTGCCGAGTCCATCCCGAGCGTGGCGGGACAGGTCTTCCTGCCCGAAGGCTACCTTAAGGAAGTCTATGCCATGGTGCGCGCCGCCGGCGGAATTTGCGCGGCGGATGAGGTGCAGGTCGGGTTCGGGCGCGTTGGGAGCCATTGGTGGGCCTTCGAGACGCAAGGCGTCGTGCCCGACATCGTCACCATGGGCAAGCCGATCGGAAACGGCCATCCGATGGCAGCCGTGGTGACGACCCGCGAGGTGGCTGCCTCGTTCAATAACGGGATGGAATATTTCAATACGTTCGGTGGTAATCCCGTTTCCTGCGCGGTCGGGCTTGCCGTGCTCGACGTGATCGAGCGTGACGATCTGCGCGGCAACGCGCTCTCGATCGGCAACTATCTGCTCGAGCGTTTCAGGGCGATGCAGGCGCGTTATGAAGTGATCGGCGACGTTCGCGGCCAGGGTCTGTTCCTCGGCATCGAACTTGTTACCAATCGCAAGACCAAGCAACCGGCCACGGAGATTGCCCGCACGATCAATAACGGGGCAAGGGAGCGGGGCGTGTTGATGGGAACCGAGGGACCGCACGACAACGTGCTGAAACTGCGTCCCCCGATGATTTTCAGCCGCGCCAATGCGGATCTGCTGATCGAGGTCATGGAGGAGACCTTCGCAGCGGTCATGGCCGAGGCATAAAAGGCGCAAGGCCCGGCACAGTCTCCAGCAGGCGACGCCGGTAAAATCTCTAACATCGAAACCATTGGGTCTTCGGACATGTGTCCGGCGGCACGGACAGGCTTTGCCTGCCAAAACGAGGGAGAACACAATGAAACTGACATCCGTTATTGCACTGCTGCTGGCATCGGCAGCGTTCGCGGCATCGCCAGCGTCGGCAGATACGCTCGCAACGATCAAGGAGCGTGGCAAGCTCAATTGCGGCGTGAGCGAAGGCGTGCTCGGCTTTTCCAACGCCGACGACAAAGGCGTCTGGACGGGCTTCGACGTTGATTTCTGCAAGGCCGTGGCGGCAGCCGTCCTCGGCGATCCTACCAAGGTGACCTATGTTCCGCTTTCGACGAAGGCGCGATTTGCGGCTCTTCAGTCAGGTGAAGTCGATCTCCTGTCGCGCCAGACAACGTGGACGCAGTCGCGCGATACCGGCATGGGCATGCGCTTCGTCGGGACGATCTATTATGACGGCCAAGGCTTCATGGTGAAGAAGTCCGTCGGCGTAAAGAGCGCAAAGGAACTCTCCGGCGCGACGCTATGCACCGAAACCGGCACAACCACCGAAATGAACGCCGCAGATTTCTTCAAGGCGAACAACATCAAGTACGACATCATCTCGTTCGAAAAAGCCGATCAGACGATTGCTGCATTCAATACGGATCGCTGCGACGTCTATACGACAGACGCCTCCGCGCTCTATGCGCAGCGTCTTGTCCTGACCGATCCGGATTCATCGCTGGTATTGCCGGAGATCATCTCCAAGGAGCCGTTGGGACCGGCCGTCCGCCAGGGCGACGACCGTTGGTTCGGCATAGTCCGGTGGACCTTGTTTGCCCTGATCAACGCGGAGGAACTCGGCGTCACCAAGGATAACATCGCGGCGCAGTTGGAATCCGACAATCCCGAAGTGCGCCGCTTCCTTGGTGCGGAAGGCAATACCGGGGAATCCATGGGTCTCGACCAGAAGTGGGTTTATAACATCGTCGCTGCGACCGGTAATTACGGCGAGATGTTCGAGCGCAGTCTCGGCAAGGGCAGCCCGCTCAAGATTGATCGCGGCATCAACGCCCTGTGGAACGCCGGCGGCCTGATGTACGCCCCGCCGATCCGCTAAAAACGGAAATCCCCTTCGTTCATTGGAGGGGGTTTCATGCATCCTGTTTCTCAAGAATATGGAACCAGACCAATGCGTTGATCATTGGTCTGGTTGAAGGCATCGCCTTCTGAGCGTCATACTGGGCGCGTACCCTCCCGATCGTATCCGAGAAACAGGAATAGAGACATGGCTATCCGAACACTCGTCTGGGGCGAAAACGTTCATGAACAGACGAATAAGACCGTTGCCGGGATTTACCCCGAAGGCATGCACACACAGATAGCAAAACTTCTTGCCGCGGACGAAGAGATTTCCGTCAAGACAACGACCTTGCAAGAGCCTGAGCATGGTCTGACCGAATGGGCGCTCGGTGAAACCGACGTGCTGGTTTGGTGGGGGCACCAAGCCCATGGCGATGTCGGCGATGAGATCGTTGAACGGGTGGCAAAACGCGTATGGGAGGGCATGGGGCTGATCGTTCTCCACTCCGGCCATTTCTCGAAAATTTTCAAGCGCCTGATGGGTTCGCCTTGTGCCCTCAATTGGCGCGAGGCCGGCGAGCGTGAGCGGCTCTGGGTTGTCAATCCGGGTCATCCCATTGCGCGGGGGCTTCCTGCCTATTTCGAGATCGAGAACGAGGAAATGTATGGCGAACCGTTTTCCGTGCCCGAACCGCTCGAGACGGTGTTCGTATCGTGGTTCCAGGGCGGCGAGGTCTTTCGTTCGGGTCTGACCTATCGCAGGGGCGCGGGCAATGTGTTCTATTTCCGGCCGGGTCATGAGACTTATCCGACCTATCACCACGAGACGGTTGGTCTCGTTCTGCGTAACGCCGTGAACTGGGCCTATAATCCTGAGCGGTATCCCACTATAACAACCGCGCCGAATGTGCCGGTCGAGAAGGCGCTCGAGCCGATCGAGGCGCGGGGCGGCAGCGTTCACGCCGAAGGCCAGGAAGGCTTTCGCTGATATCGCTGATTGGCATCAGGAGCAGGTGGGTCGATGCGTCTTTTGATCTTGGGTACCGGCCAGATGGCTAATGCACATGCGCGCAGTTTCGCCGAGATCGGGACGGTGACGCTTGCAGGCGCCGTGGATGTCGATCCCGCTCGCGCCGAGGCGTTTCGCGCGAAATACGGTATCGAAAAGGCGTTCACCTCGCTGGCAGACGCACTTGCCTGGGGAAACTTCGATGCCGTTGCAAATGTTACGCCCGACAGCGCGCATTATTCGACGACCCTGCAATGCCTCGCCGCCGGCAAGCACGTCTTCTGCGAAAAGCCGCTGGCCACGAATTCCGTGGATGCGATGGAGATGGCAGAGAAGGCCGAATCCGCCAATCTCGTCGGCATGGTCAACCTGACCTATCGCAACGTGGCCCAGTTGCAGGCGGCGCGCAAACTCGTCACGAGTGGCCGGATCGGCACGGTCAAGCATGTCGAGGCGTCATATCTGCAAAGCTGGCTGGTCTCGAAGCAATGGGGCGACTGGCGCACGGAAAGCCAGTGGCTATGGCGCCTCTCCAAGAACCATGGCTCCAACGGCACCCTGGGGGACGTCGGCGTCCACATCCTTGATTTCGTTGTTTATGCAACGGACACCGAAATTGACGAAGTGTTTTGCCGGCTAAAAGCATTCGACAAAGCCGAGGGCAATCGTATCGGCGAATATGAACTCGATGCCAATGACAGCTTCACCATGAGCGTGAGCTTCAAGAACGGCGCCCTCGGCGTGGTGCATTCCAGCCGCTGGGCGACAGGTCATGTGAATGAACTGCGGCTGCGCGTTTATGGCGACAAGGGATCGCTCGAAGTGCTTCATCGCCATGACGGTTCCAGGCTTCTTGTTTGCCTTGACGCCGATATTGAGACCGCAACGTGGAGGGAGATCAATGTCGATCCGGTTCAGACGAACTATCAGCGCTTCGTCGAGGCCGTGGCCATCGGCCTGACCCTCGAGCCGTCTTTTCGCCACGCGGCCAGGCTGCAAATGGCGATTGACCTTGCAAACGTCACCGAGAGTGACCGCCGCGAGCACCGCCTCTCGACCTGAATCGCTATCCGGAAAACTTGTCCGTCGATGTTTCGTAGAGAACGTTGCCGAATTCGGCATCGACGCCGACCAGACTGACGTCATAGCCCCACAGGCGACGGACATGGCGCAAGGTCGCATCCCGGGTGCTTTCGCTGAGCACAATGCCGTCGCGAGCCGTATGCTGCAGCCGCAGGTGGCGATTACCGAGCAGATCGACATCGACGACCTGGATGTTGGGCTGGTTCATGCCGATGTCATAGCTGCGGGCGAGGGAGCTGCGAATTTTTTCATAGCCCCGTTCGTTATGGATAGACGCGACCTGGTAGTGCTTTTCCTTCGATTCATCATCGAGAGCGAAAAGCCGCATCTTGCGGATGAGCGCAGGGCTCAAATATTGCAGCAGGAATGATTCATCCCGGTGATTGGCCCAAGCATCGAGCAAGGTGCCGCGCCAGTCGCCATTGCCGGCAAACTCGGGGAACCAGTCGCGGTCCTCGGCCGTCGGTTTGGTACAGATGCGCTCGATATCCTGCATCATGGCGAAACCGATCGCATAAGGGTTGAGTCCCGAAAAACGCGGATCGTCAAACCCTGGCTGGAACACCACATTGGAATGGCTATGAAGCATCTCCAGAAGGTGGCCTTCGCTTATCTTTCCCCGGTCGAACAGCATGTTCATGATCGTGTAGTGGACAAACGTTGCGCAGCCCTCATTCATCACTTTGGTCTGCCGCTGCGGATAGAAATACTGGGCGACGACACGGACGATGCGCAGGATCTCGCGCTCCCATGGTTCGAGGATCAGGCTGTTCTTCTCGAGAAAATAGAGAAGGTTCTCTTCCGGCAGGTTGAGGGCTTTCTTGCGCTCCTGCGCCTCCATTTCGGCCTCGGTCGTGTCCTCGCTTTGCCGTGGCTGGGGCAAGGTTCGCCAAAGATCGCTGAAAATCTTTTCCTCATATTCCAAGCGCTCGCGAACGCGCGCCTGTTCCTTGGCCGAGGAAATGCGGGGCGGGCGGCGGTAACGGAAAACCGCCTGATCCATCAGGGTATGCGCTGCGTCGAGAATGGATTCGACGGCCGCAAAACCATATCGTTCCTCGCACCGAGACACATAGCCCTTGGCGAATTCCATATAGTCAAGAATTGCGCTGGCGTCGGTCCACTGCCGGAAGAGGTAGTTGTTCTTGAAGAAATGGTTGTGGCCGAAGGAGGCATGGGCGATGACCAACGCCTGCAGGGCCATCGTGTTTTCTTCCATCAGATAGGCGATGCATGGATTGGAATTGATGACGATCTCATAGGCGAGGCCGCGCCGGCCCTTGCGGTAGAGGTATTCCTCGTAGACGAAATGCTTGCCGAAAGACCAATGCTGGTAGATAAGCGGCATGCCGTTGGACGAATAGGCATCCAGCATCTGTTCGGAGGAAATGATTTCGAGCTGATTGGGATAGCAGTCGAGCCCGAGATCATCGAGGGCGACCTCCTTGATCGCGTCATACGTTCGGGACAAAGTATCGAAGGTCCAGTCGGACCCGGTGAACAGAAGGTCGGAAGCGCCCGCACTCTTACTCATCTATGACCCCGCTCAGCCGTTCTTGGCGGAAGATGGTTGCTTGGCGAAGAGCTGGCGGAACACCGGGTAGATGTCGCCTGGCTTGGCTATTCGCGTCATCTGGAAGTTTCTCCAATTTTCCCCGACCTGTCGATAGGAACGCCACAGCGAGGTACCATTGTCGGTCGAGCGGAATATGGCGCTCTCGCGTTCGTCCAGAATCTCGACATAGGCATAATACTGGCAAAGCTTCATGATCTCTTTGTTCAACAGATTGACGCAATGTTCGGAATCGCCCGCGAGGTTGTCGCCGTCCGAAGCCTGGGCGGCATATATGTTCCAATCCTGGCTCGGATAGCGCTCAAGGATAATGCGCTGCATTTCCTCCAGCGCGGTCGATACGACCGTGCCGCCGCTTTGGGTGCTGCGAAAGAACGTCTCTTCATCGACTTCGTGCGCCTGATGGGTGTGGCGGATGAAAACGATGTCGATGCGCTCGTAACGCCGTTTCAAAAACAGGTGGAGAAGTACGAAGAAGCGCTTCGCAAGATCCTTCTCGCGCTCGCCCATGGAACCTGAAACATCCATGAGGCAGAACATCACGGCGCTTGCATTCGGCAAGGGCTGCGGCTCGAAGCGATTGAAACGAATATCGACAGGGTCGATATAACCAACCACTTTGCGCCGGCGCTCGAGACGTTCCAGTTCGCTGCGCATTTTCGCAAGGCGCTCGAAGGAAGCGCTGCCGGGCTTCGGGTGCTTTGCTTCGAGTTCCTCGATTTCCCTGGCGATTGCTTCGACCTGGGCAAGCTTGGGACGCTGCAGTGCGATGCGGCGGCCAAAACTGTTCCGCATGGTTCGCCCGACATTGATGTTGGTCGGGGCGCCGGCAATGGTAAAACCAGCACGGCGCGAGCGAAAGGTAACGGCCTCCTTGAGACTGGACTTGATCATGTCCGGAAGTTCGAGGTCTTCGAAGAAAAGATCGAGGACCTCCTCGCGCGACAGCACGAACTGGAAATCATCCTCCATGTCGCCTTCGGATGCAGCACCCTTGCCTGCACCCGTGCCGCCGCCCTGACCGGGTTTGGCGAGGCGGTCACCGGCGGTAAATTCCTTGTTGCCGGGCAGTACGTGTTCGCGCCTGCCGCTGCTTCGATCCGCCTGAAAGCTGGGCTCGCTGGTGCCGTCCAGTGGAAAGGGAACGCTGTGGCCCGCATCCACATCGACGATCTTGCCCGACTTTATCTTTTCATGGACGACGCGCTTCAGCTCTCCGCGCGCGCGGCGCAGAAAGCGTTGGCGATTGCTCAGGCTCTTGTCCTTGGGATTAAGGCGGCGATCGATGAAGCTCGGCATGCAAGCACCTTTCTTCGGCGATCACCCCGCCTTGTTCACGCGCATGTACCAATCCACCAGTCGACGAACCTGCCGTTCCGTATAACCCCGCTCGACCATGCGCTGGACGAACTCCGTATGCTGCTTCTCGGTGGCGCCATCCTTCTTCGAACCGAAGCTGATGACCGGCAGCAGATCCTCGACCTGGCCAAACATGCGCTTCTCGATGACTTCGCGCAACTTTTCGTAGCTCGTCCAAGACGGGTTGCGGCCATTATTTTTGGCCTTGGCACGCAGGGTGAACTTCACGACCTCGTTGCGGAAGTCCTTGGGATTGGCAATGCCGGCCGGCTTTTCGATTTGCGACAACTCACCGTCGAGAATGCCTCGATTGAGAATCTGGCCGGTATCGGGATCCTTGTAGTCCTGGTCCTCGATCCATGCATCGGCGTAGGCGATATAACGGTCGAAGAGGTTCTGGCCGTATTCGCTATAGGATTCGAGATAGGCCTTCTGTATCTCGTGGCCGATGAACTCCGCATAACGGGATGCGAGTTCGGATTTGATGAAATCGAGGTAGCTGGATTCGATCTCCTGCGGGAACTGCTCGCGCTTGACCGACTGTTCGAGCACATACATCAAGTGGACAGGGTCAGCCGCAACCTGCTTGGTGTCGTAGTTGAAAGTTTCCGAGAGAACCTTGAAGGCAAAGCGCGTGCTGATGCCGTTCATGCCTTCATCGACGCCTGCGGCGTCACGGTACTCTTGCACCGATTTCGCCTTAGGATCGGATTCACGCAGGTTCTCGCCGTCATAGACGCGCATCTTCGTATAGAGCGGCGAATTTTCGTGCTCCGCAAGCCGGGTTGAAACCGTAAAGCGGCTGAGAATTTCCAGCACTTCCGGTGCGCAGGGATTGTTGACGAGTTCGCTCTCACGCAGCAGCTTTTCGTAGATCTGCTTTTCTTCCGTCACCCGCACGCAATAGGGCACCTTCACGACAGACATGCGGTCGAGGAAGGCCTCGTTGTTCTTGTTGTTCTTGAACTGGAGCCATTCGGATTCGTTCGAGTGGGCAAGAATGATCCCCTGGAACGGGAAGGCGCCGAAATTCTCGGTGCCGTTGTAGTTGCCTTCCTGTGTCGCGGTCAGCAGCGGGTGCAGGACCTTGATCGGCGCCTTGAACATTTCGACGAATTCAAGCATTCCCTGCGTGGTCCGGTTAAGGCCGCCGCTGTAGGAGTAAGCGTCGGGGTCGGCCTGGCTGAAATTCTCGAGCTGGCGGATATCGACCTTGCCGACGAGCGATGAAACGTCCTGGTTGTTCTCGTCGCCAGGTTCGGTCTTGGCGATGCCGATCTGGCGCAGCCGCGACGGAGCAAGCTTGACGACACTGAACTTGGAGATGTCACCGGCAAATTCGTCGAGCCGTTTCGCCGCCCAGGGGGAGATCAGCCCGTTGAGGCGTCTGCGGGCAATGCCGTATTTGTCTTCGAGGAGGCCAGCCATGCGATCAGGCTGGAACAGGCCGAGCGGCGATTCGAAGATGGGGCTTATCTGGTTGCCGGCCTTGAGGGTGTAGATGGGGCGGCGCTCCATCAATTGCTTCAGTCGTTCGGCAAGTGAAGACTTACCTCCTCCAACAGGCCCGAGCAGATAAAGTATCTGCTTACGTTCTTCCAGACCTTGCGCGGCGTAGCGGAAATAGCCGACAATGCGTTCGATCGTGTCTTCCATGCCGTAGAAATCGGCAAAGGCCGGATAGATCTTGATGGTGCGATTGAGATAGATGCGGCCGAGGCGTTCGTCGGTACTGGTATCGACCAGGGTCGGTTCGCCGATGGCATCGACCATGCGTTCGGAAGCGGTGGCAAACATTTTGGGATCGTTGCGGCAGGCCAGCAGATACTCTTGCAGGCTCATCTCTTCCTGCTTTTCGCTGCTGTAGATCTCTGAGAAGAGACTGAATACGTCAGATGCCTGCGTTGTCATTTCCAACCTCCAGCCGCATGCAAGTTCGAAGGAACTTGAGCTGAAGGGGCCGCCCCTCCGCTCAGAGGATTGCATGCCGTATCGTTACACTGTCAGGTGAGTCGCTCCACTGTGCAAGACACTAATTGTTGTTATCTTGTGTAGATGCAATTTAGGCACATAGTTGTGTCTGCAATGAGGTGAGGATCACCTTTCGTCGTCTGTCCTTCACCAAAGATGTAAGTAGTCTCTCTGGCAAATTGTATAGGTAACGACAAACAATCTGCGTCAATATGTCAGAAAAGTGGAGCAACGGCGGTCAAGCTGTGCCGGTGGTACCATAAGCCAGCGATTATGACGGCGGCAGAACTCCTTCGCTTTTCTGCACGAGCAACATAGTTATGCGGCTTCGTTGCGGTTCATTGCTCCTTGAACGCGATCTGTTATGTTTTTAACAGTTGTCACAAGGGTTGAGGGGACGAAACGCAATGGTAAGCCGCAAGGCACGGCGAATAGCAGATCTTTCGGGAGCGCTCAGGGCGCGGCGGGTACTGCGTCTCAAGGATGCAGCCCTGCTGCTCAACGTTTCGGAAATGACCGTCCGCCGCGACGTTGCTGAAAATCCCGACCAGTTCGGCTACCTTGGCGGCCATATCGTTCCGGCTGGCGATTTCTGGAACGACAGTCCTTACGATTTGTCGCAGGCGGTGGACACCCATGCCGCCGCCAAGGTGAAGGCCTGCGCTCATGCCGCCAGATATATTCGCCCCGACGATACGATCTTTATCGATTGCGGCACGACGCTGCTCAGCCTCATCGACCATGTTCCCGCCGACTACCGGATCACCGCCATCTGTTATGCGCTTAACGTCGCCGAGCGGCTGACGCGGCGCCCGAATATCAGCCTGGTGATGCTGGGCGGACTTTATTACGCTTCGTCCGCGTCGTTTTCCGGCGATTCCGGCCTTGAAACCCTCTCCAAGCTTGGCATCAATACTGCGTTCATTTCGGCTGCCGGACTGGATATGAGCCGGGGCGCGTCTTGCGCGCACTTTCATGAAGCACCGGTCAAGCAAAAAGCGATCGAGTTTGCTGAAATGAGCCTGCTTGTCGCCGACAGCAGCAAAATGGGCAAGGTCAAGCCCGTTCTGTTTGCGCCGGTGGCGGCCTTTCAGGCGATCATCACCGAGGAAGGCGAGATCGATGTGGCCAAAGCCCCTTGACGTCATGACCATTTTGATGGAAAAATAACAAAAACTGATATTATTCTAACAATGATGGCGAAGGCCGGTGCGAATGTTCTGGTCTGTCGGCGCGAAGCGCTTATGCTAGACTCGCATTCGCTGGAGGAAGTTTTCTCGTGGAAAAAGCCCGGATTATCACTGCATCAGGCGATAGCGGGGTTGTGGCAGCCGGTTCCCTGCCAACGAGGCTGGTGGACCACGCCAGGACGAATGGCTGGCCGCGCAATCCCGGCATGGAACTCGACCTTTCCTGGGTGCTTGACGCGCGGGTCAACCTTTCCGCTGTCGAGCGCCGTGTCGCAAGCCTTCCCGGCAGGCGTACGGTCAAGAAGGACGCCCAGGCAGCATGGCTATTGAAGGCGGTCACCTGTATCGACCTGACGACGCTCAACGGCGACGACACGGCCGAACGGGTCAAACGGATGTGCGCCAAGGCGATGCACCCGGTACGGCAGGATATTCTAGACGCTTTGGGCATGGGCAGCCGGTCGATCACCACCGGAGCCATCTGTGTCTACCATCGCTTCGTAGGGACGGCGGTGGAAGCCCTCGGGGATTCCGGCATTCCCGTCGCGGCTGTCTCGACCGGTTTTCCGGCTGGGCTCAGTCCGCACCATCTCAAGGTGAAGGAGATCGAGGCGTCGGTTGCCGACGGCGCAAAAGAGATCGATATCGTCATCACCCGCGAACATGTGCTCACCGGCAACTGGACAGCACTCTATGCGGAGATGCGGGACTATCGCAGGGCCTGCGGCGATGCGCACGTAAAGGCGATCCTCGCCACCGGGGACCTCAAGACCTTGCGCAATGTGGCGCGTGCCTCGCTCGTCTGCATGATGGCCGGTGCAGATTTCATCAAGACATCGACCGGCAAGGAAGGCGTCAACGCAACGCTGGCTGTTACGCTGGTGATGCTGCGCATGATCCGCGCCTATGAGGAGCGCACGGGGTTCAAGATAGGCTACAAGCCGGCTGGCGGCATTTCTGCGGCAAAGGACGTGCTGAATTATCAGTTCCTCATGAAGGAAGAACTCGGCCGGGAGTGGCTCGAGCCCGATCTCTTCCGCATCGGCGCATCAAGCCTTCTTGCCGACATCGAGCGGCAATTGGAACATTACGTTACGGGCGCCTATTCCGCGCTCAACAGACATCCGATCGGATAATGCCATGACTGTCGCGACCTATTTTGACGAAATGTCCTACGGCCCCGCGCCCGAAGCCGATACCGAAGCCCGCGATTGGCTGGCTCGCCACAAGTCGAGTTTTGGCCACTTCATCAACGGCGCCTTCGTGCCCTCTACGTCGGGGAAGACGTTTGATACGTTCGAGCCCGCCACCGGAAAAACCCTTGCCAAACTCGCCGTTGGTGACAAGGCGGATGTCGACAAGGCGGTCAGCGCAGCCCGCAAGGCGCAAGTTTCCTGGGCAAGGCTTCCCGGTCACCTTCGTGCTCGCCACCTCTATGCGCTTGCCAGGACGATCCAGCGGCACGCCCGCCTGATCGCAGTGGTCGAAGCCATAGACAACGGCAAGCCGATCCGCGAGACGCGCGATATCGATGTGCCGCTCGCCGCTCGCCACTTTTATCATCATGCGGGATGGGCGCAGATCCAGGACACTGAATTTGCGGATCACGTTCCGGTAGGCGTCGTCGGCCAGATCATTCCCTGGAACTTTCCCTTTCTCATGCTCGCATGGAAGATTGCCCCCGCCCTGGCGCTCGGCAACACGGTTGTTCTTAAGCCTGCCGAATTTACCTCGCTGACCGCCTTGCTTTTCGCGGAACTGGCAGCGGCGGCCGGCCTTCCAGCGGGCGTTCTCAATATTGTCACCGGCGAGGGTGAAACCGGCGCGCTGATCGTAGATCATGGCGACATCGACAAGATTGCCTTTACAGGGTCGACGGAAGTCGGCCGCGTCATCCGCGAGCGCACTGCGGGCAGCGGCAAATCGCTTACCCTCGAACTTGGCGGCAAGTCACCCTTCATCGTCTTCGATGATGCCGACATCGATGGCGCGGTCGAAGGTGTCGTCGATGCGATCTGGTTCAACCAGGGTCAGGTATGCTGCGCCGGATCGAGGCTCCTCGTCCAGGAAGGCATCGCCAGGCTTTTCCATGATCGACTGAAGCGCCGCATGCAGACGTTGCGGGTCGGCCTCCCGCTCGACAAGTCGATCGACATGGGCGCCATCGTTGCGCCCGTGCAACTCAGCCGCATCGAGGCGCTGGTAAAGAAGGGCCTTGCCGAAGGCGCAGAACTGCACCAGGCGCAGATCGAAATGCCAAAGGGCGGAAGTTTCTACCCGCCGACGCTTCTGAGCGGCGTGCAACCCACCTCGATCGTCGCGACGGAAGAGATTTTTGGGCCGGTTGCCGTGTCCATGACGTTTCGCACGCCCGAGGAAGCGGTCCAACTTGCCAATCATTCGCGCTATGGTCTTTCCGCCAGCGTGTGGAGCGAGACGATCGGCCTCGCGCTTAACGTCGCGGCCAAGCTTGCGGCCGGCGTCGTCTGGGTCAACGCGACAAACCTGTTTGATGCCGCGGTCGGCTTTGGCGGCAAGCGCGAATCCGGCTTTGGACGTGAGGGCGGGCGCGAAGGCTGCTACGAATATTTAAAGCCCAAAGCGTGGATCGGCCGCAAGGCGCGCGTTCTACCGAATCTGCCCGAGCTCAAGCCGGTAGTCGGGGATTTTTCCGCGCCGGCGATTGACCGGACGACCAAGCTCTTCATCGGCGGCAAGCAGGCGCGGCCGGACGGCAATTATTCGCGCGCCGTGATCTCCCCTAAGGGCAAGGTGATTGGAGAGGTCGGCGACGGCAACCGCAAGGATATCCGCAACGCCGTTGTTGCCGCGCAGGCGGCCTCCGCCTGGTCGAGCGCGACGACGCACAATCGCGCTCAGATCCTCTATTACATCGCCGAAAACCTTTCCGGACGTGCCGACGAATTTGCCGCGCGGATTGCCGCCATGACCGGGTCTTCCGCAGCGGCGGCGAGGGCGGAGGTGGACGCCTCTATCGCACGGCTCTTTACCTATGGCGCCTGGGCGGACAAGTTCGAGGGCGCGGTGCATGCTCCGCCCCTGCGGGGTGTGGCCTTGGCAATGCCGGAACCGTTGGGCGTCGCTGGTGCCGTATGCCCGCCCGAAGCTCCGCTACTCGGTTTTGTCAGCCTTGTTGCGCCGCTTGTCGCCATGGGCAACCGCGTGGTTGCGGTGCCGAGTGAAGCCTACCCGCTCGCCGCGACTGATTTCTACTCGATCCTCGAGACGTCGGATGTGCCAGCGGGCGTCATCAACATAGTGACCGGATCGGCAATCGAACTCGCCAAGACCCTTGCAGCTCACAACGATGTCGATGCTGTTTGGGCGTTTGGCAGCGATGAACTATCCGCCACTGTCGAGAAACTGTCCGTCGGCAACCTTAAGCGGACCTTCGTCGATTACGGCAAGGCCACCGATTGGAACGACCGCGCCGCCGCCGAAGGCACGCTTTTCCTGCGCCGCGCCGTCGATGTAAAGAATATCTGGATTCCTTACGGCGAATAGGAATAGTCAGAGATCAAGGCCCTGCAACTCTGGAGGAATTTCATGCTCAAGAATATCGACCCGGCGCTCAATGCGGACGTTCTCCACGCGTTGCGGTCCATGGGTCACGCCGACACGCTGGTGATTTCAGATACAAACTTTCCCTCCGACGCCATCGCTCGGCAAACGACGTTGGGCAAGCTCCTGCGGATCGACAATGTTTCCGCTGCTCGCGCGATAAAGGCGATTTTGTCGGTGATGCCGCTGGATACGCCGATTCAGCCGTCGGTCGGTCGCATGGAAGTCATGGGCGCGCCGGGCGAAGTGCCGCCGGTACAGCGTGAAGTGCAAGCTGAGGTCGATGCGGCCGAAGGCAAGGCCTCGCCCATGTACGGCATCGAGCGCTTTGCGTTCTACGAGGAAGCAAAGAAGGCCTATTGCGTGATTACCACTGGAGAGACCCGGTTCTACGGGTGCTTTATGCTCACCAAGGGCGTCATTCCACCGGAGACAGCCTAACAAGCAATCGCCGCCGGCGCGAAGGCACTGGCGGCGATGAGCTCTTTGCCCAGAAGGGTTTTAAGCCTGCGGCTGCTTTGTCTTGCGCAGGTAGGGCAGAACCCGTTCGAACTCACCGAAGCGCTCCTTCGCCTCTTCGTCCGAAACGGCGGCCGTGATGATCACGTCTTCTCCCTGTTGCCACTGCGCCGGCGTCGCCACCTTGTGCTTGGCTGTCAGCTGGATACTGTCGATCGCGCGCAGGATCTCGTCGAAGTTCCGGCCGGTCGTCATCGGATAGGTAATCGTGAGTTTGATCTTCTTGTCCGGTCCGATCACGAATACCGAGCGCACGGTTGCATTGTCTGCGGGTGTGCGGCCTTCGGATGTATCGCCTGCTTCAGCCGGCAACATGTCGTAGAGCTTCGCGACCTTGAGCTCCTTATCGCCGATCAACGGGTAGTCGACCTCGTGGCCCGTCGCCGACTTGATGTCAGCCTTCCACTTGGCGTGGCTTTCGACAGGATCGACGGAAATGCCGATGATCTTGGCGTTGCGCTTGGCAAATTCGGGAGCAAGGCCAGCCATGTAACCGAGTTCGGTGGTGCAGACCGGCGTAAAATTTTTCGGATGGCTGAACAGCACGGCATAGCTGTCCTTGATCCAGTCATGAAAATGGATCTCGCCCTGCGTCGTGTCAGCGGTAAAATCCGGTGCGGTATCATTGATACGTAGGCCCATTGTAGTTCTCCCAGTCCGATGACGGTTGAAACCAACGCGATTGCTTACAGGCGCTGCGTGGCCAGGCGTTGGATTGGAGCGAAATCTAGCACGGCCCATTGGCGCTGAACAATCACCGGCTCCAATATCTTTGGTATGGGGCCGGCAAAGTAGGGTCACGCGTTATTGATCGGCGAAGTCGAACTGCCCCTTTCGCGCCACGATTTTTTCACTCGCCTGACATGCGGCGCAACTATGATTCGAGGCACAAGCGATGCGAGACAGATCGGCAAGCAAGATGAACACATCAGCAAATCGATGGACGCCGCATTGGGCAATTCACCCGGGCCAGCATCTCCTTGAGTGCATCCAATCCCGCGGCCTGTCCGTGGAAGACTTTGCCGACCGAGCGGACCTGCCCGCAACCACGCTCGATGCCATCATCGCGGGACGGCATCCCATAACCTACGACATCGCCCTTCGGATCGAACGCTCCTTCGGCATCATGCCGGACTTCTGGTTCCTTTTGCAGTCCAAGTGGCACCGCCAGCAGGAAACTATGAAAACCCCTGCATAAGGATGGTCTCGCTTTATCATTGCTTATTTGGGGGCGTGCGCCTCGACAACCTTCTTGCAGGCCGGCGAGAGTTGGTCCAACTGCTTTGCCAGGCACTCGAAAATGCGCCCGCCACCGGGCGCTACGCCGGTACAGTATTTCTGATAGTCCGGCATGCATGCTTCCCGCTCGGCAGCTGTCTGTGCCGCTGCCATGCCGCCGGAAAGTCCAATGCCGATCGCAAGTAAACCAAAGAACAACCGCATGACAACCTCCCAAAATATGCCGCTGAAGATCTATCCTCCGATTGCGGAATAACGTAGCATCCGACTGGATTTCCCTGCAACCAACGTCA
Source organism: Phyllobacterium sp. YR620 (assembly GCF_900104165.1). Classification (NCBI taxonomy): domain Bacteria; kingdom Pseudomonadati; phylum Pseudomonadota; class Alphaproteobacteria; order Hyphomicrobiales; family Phyllobacteriaceae; genus Phyllobacterium; species Phyllobacterium sp. YR620. The sequence continues at coordinate 129,128 of NZ_FNJP01000008.1, read as the reverse complement.
ATCGGGGAGTTTGATGGCAGGTCTATTGGGGTTGCGTGCCGGCAGGCGCGAAGACAATGCATATCGCCCGCAAAGACAGCTGGGCGGAGACCCAAACTCAATATTTGCGGCCATTTTGAGAGCTATTCCCCGCAAGAGAATGGTCCTCTCCGCTGCTTTGCTTACCGGCGCTTTCGCACTCGCCGCCTGCAGCGAACAGAACACCTACGAGCCGCCGCCGCCGCCAAAAGTTGATGTGGCCCTACCGGTCAAGCAAAATGTGACGCCCTATCTTGAAACGACCGGCACCACGGCCTCCATCAATTCGACGGCTCTGGTCGCCCGCGTTCAGGGGTTCATCCAATCGATCAACTACCGGGATGGCGATGCGGTGAAGGCCGGGACGGTGCTTTTTGTCATCGAACCGGAGCCTTACCAGCTGGCGCTCGATCAAGCGAACGCTGCCAAGGCATCCGCCGACGCGGCGCTGAAGCAATCGCAAGCAGAATTTGAGCGCCAAAAGGCCCTCGTCGCCAAGACCTTCGCCACGCAGCAGGATCTCGAAAAAGCCGAAGCCGCCCGTGACGCCAATATTGCTGCCCAGCAGCAGGCGACAGCCAGCATTCAGCAGGCCGAACTCAATCTGAGCTATACGCAGGTCAAGGCGCCCTTCGATGGTGTCGTCACCGCGCGGCTCGTTTCGGTGGGCGAACTTGTTGGCCCCAATAATGTATCGACCCTCGCCAGCATCGTGCAATTCAACCCGATTTATGTCGACTTCAACGTCAGCGAAAAGGAGGTCTTGCGTGTTCGCGCGACAATGCAGAAGCGCGGAGTGACGACGCAGGATCTGAAGAAGATACCGGTCGAGATCGGCCTGCAAACCGAGAAAGGCTACCCTCACGTCGGAGCCCTCGACTACGCCGCTCCGATAATAACGGCGAATACCGGCCAGCTTGCCGTCCGCGGTGTGTTTGACAATGAAAATCGGCAATTGCTGCCAGGCTATTTCGTGCGCGTGCGCGTGCCGCTTTTCGAGGAGCCGGACAGGCTGCTCGTGCCCGACCGCGCCGTCGGCAGTGATCAAAGCGGGCGCTATGTGCTCATTGCGGGCAAGGATGATATCGTAGAACAACGCACGGTTCAGCTCGGCCAGCTTGTCGGCGAGTTGCGTGTCGTCAGTTCCGGCGTCACCGCCGATGACCGCGTCGTTGTCTCCGGCCTGTTGACGGCCATTCCCGGCCAGAAGATCGAACCGCATATGACTGTACTCACCGCCACTGCTGCTGACGGCGTGACGCAATGATCTCCAAATTTTTCATCGAGCGCCCGGTCCTTGCCAATGTCATCGCCATTCTCATGGTGGTCATCGGGTTCGTGTCGCTCTACCGGCTGCCGATTGCGCAATATCCCAACGTCGTGCCGCCAACTGTGCAAGTGACGACCCGCTATCCCGGCGCGAGCGCCCGTACGCTGATCGACACGGTGGCGCTGCCCATCGAACAGCAGGTCAACGGCGTCGAGGGCATGCTCTACATGCAGTCCTATTCCGCGTCCGATGGCAGCTATACGCTGACGGTCACCTTTGCGATCGGCACCGATCTCGATGCGGCGCAGGTTCTTGTGCAGAACCGGGTTTCGGCGGCGCTTGCCGCTCTGCCGCAGTCGGTGCAGGTACAGGGTGTAAACGTCCAGAAGAAATCGACGTCGATCCTTGAAATTGTAACCCTGACGTCGCCTGACGATCGCTTCGACAGTCTCTATCTCAGCAACTATGCCACGATCCGTCTGAAGGACGAGCTCGCGCGTGTCCCCGGCGTCGGCAATGTCAGCGTCTTCGGTGCGGGCCAGTACTCGATGCGGATCTGGCTCGACGCCAACAAGATGCGGGCACGCAGCCTGACCGCCCAGGATGTCATCCAGGCGCTGCAACAGCAAAGCACGCAGGTGACCGCAGGGCAGGTCGGCATCCCGCCGGTGCCGGCGGACCAGTCGTTTCAATATACGATCAATGTTGAAAGCCGCCTCAGCGATCCCGAGCAGTTCGGCGCCGTCATCGTCAAGACCGGCACCAATGGGGACTTCACCCGCGTTCGCGATATCGGCCGCGTCGAACTCGGTGCGCAGACCTATGGTCAGTACTTCAAGCTCGACGGCAAGCAGGCCGCGGGCCTCGCAATCTTTCTGTCACCCGGCGCCAACGCGCTGAATGTCGCCAAGCTTGTCAGCGATCGCATGAAGGCGCTCGCCGCCGAATTCCCGCAAGGCGTCACCTATTCGATACCGTTTGATACCACCACATTCGTCAGCCAGGCGATCAACGAGGTCTACAAGACGCTGTTTGAGGCGGCGCTGCTGGTGCTGATCGTCATTCTCGTCTTTCTGCAGGATTGGCGCGCCATGCTCGTGCCGGCAACGACCGTTCCGGTCACGATCATCGGCGCCTTCGCGGCGATGGCGGCCATGGGATTTTCCGTCAACCTGTCGACACTGTTCGCGATCGTGCTTGCCATCGGGATTGTGGTCGATGACGCCATCGTGGTTGTCGAAGGCGCTGCCCACAATATCGAGCAGGGCATGTCCGGGCACGATGCGGCGATCAGTGCTATGGACCTGCTGTTCGGACCGATCGTCGGCATTACCCTCGTGCTGATGGCGGTGTTCCTGCCCGCTTCGTTCCTGCCCGGCATCACCGGACAGATCTTCTCGCAGTTCGCGCTGGTTATCGCGGCGACGGCGTTGATCAGCGCGATCAATGCCGTAACCCTCAAGCCGACCCAATGCGCCCTGTGGCTGCGGCCGACCGTACCAATGGAAAAGCGCAATGTGTTCTATCGCGGCTTCAACGCCGTCTACCAGCGCGTCGAAAACGCCTATATCCGGCTGATCGGATCAATGGTCAGCCGCGCCGGGCTCATGGCAATCATCGCCTTGGCGATCATCGGCGCGGCGGGTTACGGCCTGACGCGCGCCTCGACGAGCTTCCTGCCCATCGAGGACCAGGGCTATCTGCTGGCAGCGGTCCAGCTTCCTGATGGCGCGGCGCTGGGGCGGACGCAAAAGGTCCTGGAGGATGTCGGGAAGGTCGCCAAGGAAACGCCAGGGGTGAAGCAGGTCATCACCATTGCCGGCATGTCAGCCCTCGACAATAGTTCCACCCTCGCCAATGCCGGCCTTGCCTACATCATGCTCAATGATTGGAGCCAGCGCGGGAAGGGTGAAGACCTTGGATCGCTCTACCAAAAGCTGAATGCAAGCCTCGCCGCGAATTCCGAGGCCCGCATCATCGTCCTGCCGCCGCCGCCGATCCAGGGCATCGGCAATGCGGGCGGCTTTACGATGCAGGTCGAAGTCCGTGACGGGAGCTTCGATCTCGCTAAATTGCAGAGCGTGACGAATACCATGGTCGCTGCTGCGGAAGCGCAATCCGGCATCCAGCGTGCAAGCGCGCCGTTCCGGGCGACCGTGCCGCAATACGATGTCCAGATCAATCGCGAGAAGGTGGAGACGCTGCTCCTCACCGCCGATCAGGTGTTCGATACGCTCGCGAGCTATCTCGGCTCCAGCTATGTCGACCAGTTCAACAAATTCGGCCGTGTCTTCCAGATCTATGTCCAGGGTGATGCGCAGTTCCGCCTGGCGCCCGACGACATCAACAATCTCACCGTGCGCAACAAGAATGGGGACATGATCCCGCTCGGCACTGTCCTGACCATTACGCCAAGCGTCGGTCCTTCGCTGATCAGCCTCTATAACCTTTATCCGTCCGCCTCGATCACGGGCGTTCCCGAAGCCAATTTTTCCTCGGGACAGGCAATGAACCTTATGGAACAGATTGCCGAGAAGACCATGCCGCCGGGCTTCGGTTTCGATTGGACCGCACTCTCATTCCAGGAAAAGATTGTCGGCAACCAGATGTATCTGGTCTTCGCGCTTGCCCTCCTTTTGGTGTATCTCGTTCTGGCCGGCCAATATGAGAGCTGGATCGCGCCGGTTTCTGTCCTCCTCGCGGCCCCGATGTCGCTGGTCGGACCGGTTGGAGTACTGCTTGGCGCGAACACGCCCATCAATCTCTATGTCCAAATCGGCTTGATCCTGCTCATCGCGCTTTCCGCTAAAAATGCCATCCTGATTGTCGAAATGGCGCGGGAATTGCGGGCCTCAGGGAAGTCGATTACAGAATCCGCAATCGAAGCGGCGAGGTCCCGCTTCCGGCCTATCCTCATGACATCGTTTGCCTTTATTCTCGGCGTGGCGCCGCTCGTCGTGGCGACGGGTGCCGGCGCCAGTGCGCGCAAATCGATCGGCATCACCGTGTTCAGCGGTATGATCGCTTCGACCTGCCTAGCAGTGCTGTTCGTGCCATCATTCTTCGTCATTATGCAGCGTTTCGAGGAGTGGCGCTCAGCGCGCAAGCAGCCAGCCAAGGCCCCGATCGCCGAAGCCTAATAGTGGACGAAAGGCGCGATCGCCCAAACATCTGACTTAGCCCAAAGGGATGACACGACTCTTGACGGGGTGACATGGTAACCTTCCGCCTTTGGTGAAGGGGGTGCCATGACGTGGATGCGTGGTGCCGCGATCGTGGCGTTGAGCCTCTCGCTGTTTAGCCCGAGGCCTCTTGTTGCTGCTGAAGCAATTGGCGAAGCGGTCCGGATCAAGACCGAAGTAACCGGCGCGGGCGGGACGTTGGCCGTTACCGATCCCGTACATCGCAACGAGAAGATCAGCACGTCCCCGGACGGCCTCGGCCAGTTCGTGTTCAAGGACGGCACCAAGCTTGCGGTGGGGTGGGGTTCGTCCGTTACCCTCGACAAATTTGTCTTCGATGATTCCGACACGGTCAAGAGGCTCTCGATCAAGGCCGCGAAAGGGACTTTCCGCTGGATCAGCGGCAGCTCGAAATCGTCCGCTTATGAGATACTCACGCCCGCCGGCACGATTGGCGTCCGCGGCACGGCGTTCGACTTCTATATCGATCGCGATGGCACTACTGCCGTCGTGCTGCTTAGCGGCGCAGTCGGATTTTGCGGCCCGGGTGGCTGCCGGCAACTGACGAAGCGCTGCGACTGCGTTGTCGCGAAACCCAATGGCCGTATGACGAACCCCGGCCGCGTCAACCAGAGCATCTTCAAGACGCTGGGCAATAACCGCGCCCTGCCGTTCCTGTCCGGCAATCAGCAACTTTCGACCGGCTTCGGACGGTTTGTAACTGGTTGCGGGCTTTCCAAGGCTGTGTCGGATCCTGCCCAGACCGCACCCGAAAGAAACAGGCCCGAGCGACCGACGCCAGCGGCTCCCGCTCCACCGGCGCCCACGCCGGTGGCACAGAACGACCCGGATCCGCCGGCACCGCCGAGCCCACCGGCTGCTCCGACCCCGCAGGCGGAACCGCCTGATACGCCAACCGTGCCGGATAAGCCGGACGAACCCGATAAGCCCGACAAGCCCGACAAGCCCGACAAGGGGCATCATCACGGCAAACATGATCGCCATGACCATGATCGCGACGACGATCATCATGACGGCGATCGCAGGGGCCGTGGCGGCTGGGATGGTGGCGGTCGACACCAACGTTAGTCGAACTGTTCTCGCCGGCACCGGCTATCTTGAATGGCCGTTGCCTTTGCGCCTCGGCTCATCGAGATAATGTTGGGATCTGCGTGTTATGCGGCCGTAAAATTCCGGCAGCCCAACGCCCAAATCCGCGGCTTTCGACTTGGCAGCATTGACCATTCTGCGGCTGGTTGTCGACTGCGCGCGCATTGCCGCGATAAGTTGGCGGTGAATGGTCTGCAATTCGGCGAATTTCGCCGACGTCGAGATTTGCTCATTACCGACCACGGCAAAGAGTTTCGTACGCGTGCTCTTGCCCTTTAGCGCAAGGTCGCCGACCTCCAGCAATGCGTAGTCTGGCAGGAGACGCGCGGTGTTGTTGGACACGAGAATATCGAAGCCCACATCCTTGCAGGACGATTCGATACGTGCCGCGACATTGACGGCGTCGCCGACCGCCGAATAATTGAAGCGTGCCTCGGCCCCCATATTGCCGACGCAGGCGATGCCGGTGTGAATGCCGATGCCGATGCCTACGGGTTGTCCCTCGCCGAATCCAAACGCGTCGCGGGCGTTGAGCTTAACGAGTGTCTCGCGCATGCCAAGCGCCGCCCGCACTGCCTTGCGGCCATGGTCGGCGACATCGACCGGTGCATTCCAGAACGCCATGATCGAGTCGCCGATGAACTTGTCGAGCGTTCCCTCATTGGCAATGACATGCTGGCTCAAGGCATCGAGAAGCGTATTCAGGAAGCCGACGAGAGCGGTCGGTTCGAGCCGCTCGCTGATTTCAGTGAAATTCCGCACATCGACGAACATCACGGTGAGTTCGCGATCATCCCCGCCAAGCTGCAAGGCATTGCGCGTGTGCTCGATGCGATAAAGCAGTGAGGGCGAAAGATAGTGACCGAAGGCCTTGCGAACCTCCCGACGTTCTCGATCAGTCACCAGAAAGCGGAATGCCGTCGCCCCAAAATGCGTGACCGACCAGCCGACGATCGGGGCGAGAGGGTCAAACAGCAGTCCAGCATAGTAGAAGGCGAGCCACGATGCGGCGAGGCCGAGCGCAGTGATCAGCAAGCCGCAGGCGAGTGCGAAGGCGGGACTGATGAAGGTTGTGACAAGGACAAGGAAGGTACCGCCGACGGCGACGGCAAGGATCTCGAGGCCGTTGGCCCAGTCCGGCCGTGACAGGAATTTGCCGGATAGAATCTGTTCGACCGTCTGCGCATGTAGCGAAACGCCCGGAACATTTTGTCCGAGCGCAGTGGCGCGAATATCCTGCAACCCCGCCGCTGATGTTCCAACGAAGACGATACTGCCTTCGATGGCGGATGCGAGTTCGGGCGAGTTGCCTTCCGCGCCAAGTACGCGCCGAGCCGAGATATAACGTTCGGCTCGGTCTGGGGTAACATAGAGCCACAATTCACCGGCGGCGGTGACGGGTACTGCAAACTCGCCGATCTTCACCTGTGTTATCGTGTCGGGGACATCGGGCGCATCGGCGAGAACATAGGTCGAAGCGCCCTGTGCGACGCGAAGCGCCTCGATAGCAAGGTTGGGGTAAAGCTGCTCGCCGTCGCTCAGAAACAGCGGAACCGTCCGCACAACCGACGTCGAACTGCCGGGATTGAGGCTGATATGGCCAAGGCCGGCGGCGTTTGCCTCAAGTTGCGGTCGCAGCGGCGTCGCCGATTTAATACGCGGCGGGGCGCCGAATGGACTTTCGCCCGTAAAGGCAAATCCCGCCTTTACGGGCGGGCGGTAGTTTCCTTCGTTCGACAGTCCAAAGCCCAACACGACGGGCTTTCCCAGAAGGGCGTTAGCAAAAATCGCATCATTGTCGGGAAACTTTTCAAGGAGCGCGGGATCGATACCCTTGACGTCGCGAACCACGTTGCTCGGAGACAGGCGATCCGGCTCGGCAAAAAGAATATCGAAGGCGATGGTCGAGGCGCCAAGATCGTTCAGTTTGTCGACAAGGGCAGCGATCCGGTCGCGCGGCCAGGGCCATTGTCCGTATTCTAGCAGTGATGCCTCATCGATATCGATCACCTTCACCGGCATGGGTTCGAAGGCGCGCGGCAGGATGCGTTGATATTCATCGAAGGTGACGTCGCGGGCAAACTTCAGGATGGGTGGATCACCGGCCCGGAGGATAGTGAGCACCGCCACGAAGGCAAGGCCGATAATTACCCCCAATTGCTGTGCGCGTGTCATGACCGCATTTGCCAGCCCTCCCTGGCAAGGCATCGACGGCAATTGCGCTGTCGCCCCTTGCACCGCCAGGAAATGGCATGCTGCCCGTTTCTTTGGCTCTATGCAATCGCTTCAACCCAATGGGATGGGCGCGCTCTTGTCCCGCCGAGCGTTCAACTATGGAGGCGACGCTCAGCGGCTTCGTTGGTATTCGATGCCGGTCCCGTGGCTGGCCGAGTACACCCGTGCGCTTCACGGGAACAGCATGCCTTCGACTGCAATGATTGCCGATCACGCGCTGAGATCGTTCGGCGGTTCGAACCGTTGGAAGCGGTTGCGGCCAGCAGCCTTTGCTGCGTAGAGCGCGATATCTGCCCGCTTGAACACGTCCGATGGCAAGCCAGCATCGACGACGGCGATGCCGACCGAGGCACCCAGTCGCAGCGTCCTGCCATCGTGCTCGATCGGCTGGCTCAGCGCTTCGACGATAGCGTGGGCAAGGTCCTCGGGCGCATCCCTGCCTTGCGATGGCTTTGTGAGAACGGCGAACTCGTCGCCGCCGATACGTGCGACGATCTCGGCGGCGCGGCAAGCATGTGCCAGGCGATGTGCCACTTCCTTCAGACAATCATCACCGACTGCGTGCCCGAGCGTGTCATTGACTTTCTTGAAACCGTCGAGATCGATCAGGAGCAACGCACCCGCATCGGTCATCTCGCCCTGTTGCTTGCACATCTGCGCAAGTTTCGCCTGGAATTGGGTCCGGTTGGCAAGGCCGGTCATCGGATCGTATTCGGCGAGATAGCGGGTCTGATCGAGGAGCAGCTTTTGCTCGGTGATGTCCTGCTTCATGCCAAAGATGCGCACGGGCTCATTGTCGGAGCATTCCACGGTAGCGGTAATGCGCATCCAGCGGCGATTGCCTTTTGCCGTGACGATTTCGGCTTCCATGGTGAATCCGCTATGCTCTTCGACGGCGCGGCTGCGGCGCCGAATGAGTTCGCGCGCGGATTCTGCAGAATAGTAGGACATGATCTCGTTTCGATCGAGCGGCGAGCCCCGTGGCAGATCGAAGATATCGTAGACGACGTCGGTCCAACGCAGCGTTTCATCGGGAAGGCTGCACTCCCAGATGCCGATCCGGGCTGCCGCCGCCGATTGATCGAATATTCTTTGGCTGTGAGCGAGCGCGGCTGCCTGCTGGCGGATGCGCGACTCCATGGCATCAAGCTCTGCCTTTATGCGCGACGCGGTTTCGGCATCATCGCGCCGACCAAGGGACGCGATCATTTCGGCTACCAGATCGGCAAGTTGGCGTGTCTTCGCGCTGGATACACTGCGCGCAGGCGTATTTGACATGTTGAGCTCAATTTGAAACTGCGAGTGCGGCACATGCAACAGTTGCGTTATAGCGATTAAGACTTTCTATATGAAGACGGCTACAGTCATGGTTGCCTTGCGCTTTGTGATCGCTACGGTAAATGAATTGATCGGCATGGTGAGGATCAAGGAATCTATCAAGGTGTAACGGTGCACCTACGGGTTGAATTTTTCACTCTAAAGTTGAATTGTGTTATTGGGCACCCTTATATTAGAGCTGTTTTAATTGATAAAAACTGTACTGCGACAAACACTGTTCGAAGCTTTTGTGGGGTAGGGGAAACTCATTGACCAAACGCATAGACGCCAAGCTCAAGGTCATTCTATTGGGCGGATCATCCAATGTGGGCAAATCAACCATTGGGGATGTGCTTGCGGGCAAGCTTGGCTGGCGCTGCGTTTCAACCGACAGCCTCGCCAAACATCCAGGCAGGCCATGGCCCAAGCGAAAGGAAAAGGTCCCGAACCACGTTTCGGAACACTACCTCAATTTGCAAGCCGACGAATTACTGGAGTCTGTGATCCTTCATCACAGGCGCATGTCGCCGCTCGTTGCGGAATTCATCTGGTCGATACTAAAGGGCGCCAATGACCAGAGAACTGTGCTCGAAGGCTCCGCTCTCTGGCCGTTTATTACAGCGGGTCATCGCCTGAAGGAAATCGGCGCGGTCTGGCTGACGGCTAGCGCGGAAACGTTGAGGTCGCGCATCCATGAAAGCAGCGGTTACCAGAATGCCGACGAACGAAGCCGCGCGATGATTGCAAGTTTTCTGGAGCGAACCATCCTCTTCGACCAGAAGACCACCGAACTTGTCAGGGAGCATGGCTGCAGGGTGCTCGATACGGATCAGTTCGCAACGACCGACGACATTGTTGGAGAGATCATCAATCAGTTCCCCTCCCAATCGAAGCGATAGCTACGAGTTTGCTTCACGGACGTCGAGATCCTGCAGCAAGTTTCCGAGTGGTTGCGGGCGGTGGAACAGGAAGCCCTGTCCAAAGCCGATGCCGAGCGAGCGCAAGATGCCGACAGCGCCGGTGTCTTCGATATGCTCGGCAACCACATCGACGCCGAGTTCGCGCGCAACGCTGCCGATCGACCGGACGACCGCTTGATTGAGCCGGCTGTTTGAGAGCTTTTCGATGAAGGCACCATCGATCTTGATGCTGTCGACATCGAAGTGGTGCAGGTAGCCGAAGGAACTGAGGCCCGCGCCAAAATCGTCGAGACTGATGCGGCAGCCAGCAGCCCGGGCTTCCTTGACGAAATTTTCGGCCGCCTCGTAATTGTTGACGGCCGTCGTTTCCGTGATCTCGAAGATCAGGCGCGAGGGGGAGACGTTTGTACGTTCCGTGGTCGTCTTGATGAACGACCACAAAGTCGGATCGCTGATCGTGTTGGCTGAAAGGTTGAGTGCGATCGCAACCTTGTCGGTCGCCATAAGCCGCTCGCCATATAGCTCCAGCGTGTGTTCAATGATCCAGCGGTCAACGATACCCATCAGGCCGAAGCGCTCCGCCGCCGGGATGAATTCCGCCGGAGCGATCAGCGTGCCGTCCGGAGCGCGCATGCGCGACAGGATTTCGATGTAGACCGTATTTTCGGTCGTATCGGAAATCTCCCTGATCTCCTGGCCGTAGATTTCCAGCCGTCCTTCCGCCAACGCCTCGAGAATGCCCGATGCAGCCTGGACGCTTGCAAGGTTCTCCTTCGCCGCGCCAGTGTTTTCATCGTAGATCGCTGTGCGGTTGCGCCCTTCCGCCTTGGCGGCGTAGCAGGCAGCGTCCGCCCGCGCGACTGCCTCGTTAAGAGTGAGGTTGGGGTCGTCGAGAAATGCGATACCGACACTTGCGCCGATCTCCTGCAGTTTCCCGTCCCATTCGAGGCGCACCTTGCGGATCTCTTCGATCAGGCGCTCGGCTATTGCCTTTGTGTCCTCGGGGTTGGCCGAGGGCAGGACCGCGGCGAACTCATCACCGCCCAGACGGCCGATGACGGCGTCATGCGGGAGAACGCTGTTCATGCTCGCAGTTGCAAGCTTCAGCAGCGCATCGCCGGCCGCGTGGCCGAGCGTGTCGTTCACCATCTTGAAACGGTCGAGGTCGATGTAGAGCAGCGCGTGTCGCCGGTCGGGGCTGGCAAGTATCGAGGCGGTGGCCACTTCGAATGCACGCCGATTGAGAAGCCCGGTCAAGGTATCGTGGGTCGCCGCGTGCGAGAGTTCACGTTGCAAATTGCGCGCGTTGGTCACGTCCTGAACGACGAGCACCGAGCCAGTGACCGCGCCGGCTGTATTGAAAATCGGTGACGCAAGGTCACGTATCGAGCGGCGTTCGCCATCGCTTCGGACGACGACCGCGTTTTCGACGCGATCGACCGTCGATCTGTTCTCCATCGCTCGCATCGTCGACGACGTCAAAACATGGTCGCTAACTTCGTCAACGAGGTGAAGGGCGCCGCTCACCGGGGCGCCGATCAGTTCGCTCGCAGATCGCAGCAACAGCCGTTCAGCGGCAGGGTTGGCAAAGGTGATGATATCGTCGACATTCGTTGTCAGCACTGCGTCACCGATCGATTGCAGCGTGACGCGATAAAGGTCCTTCTCGCGCGCCAGTGCCTCGGCGCTGTGCACCTGCTCGGTAATATCCCAGATGCTGCCCATCAGCATCTCCGGCATGCCCTCGCGCTTAACGAGGCGGGCAAGAGCATATACGTGGCGCACCTCGCCGTCGGGCTTGACGATGCGATAGCTCGTCTTCATGGGAATGCCGGTCTTGAAGGTCGCCTCGACCGCCTGTTCCGCTATCGCCGCGTCTTCCGGATGCAGGAGACGGTGCCAGGTGGCGCGGGGGACCTCGTCGGTGCCCGACCCGATGCCGAATATTTCGCGCATCCGCCGGTCCCAAAGTACTGTTTCGGTCTCGATGTTGAAATGCCACAGGCCAATCTGGCCCGCGTCCAGCGCCAGTTCGACGCGCTGGTTCAGCAGCGCCAGCTGATGTTCGGCATTCTTCTGGTCGGTAATATCCGTCTGAACGCCTATCATGCGGGTAGGCTTTCCGTCCGCATCCCACTCAACCACGCGGCCGCGATCGAGCACCCAGACCCAATGGCCGTCCTTGTGGCGCAGCCGGAACTCCGTTTCGATCTGCGGAATTTCGCCGGCAATATGCCGCTGTCCACTCTCGATGGCGCGCTGCTTGTCGTCCGGATGAATAAGCGTCAGCCAAAGATCGCCGCTGTCACCAAGTTCGTCCTCCCGGTAGCCGAGCATCCTTTTCCAGGTGGAGGAATAGTAGCACTGGCCGGTGACAAGATTGGAATCCCATACGCCCAGACCCGCCGATTCCAGGGCGAAGCTCCAGCGATTTGCCTCGGCGCTGTCGGCAGACTGATTGGGCCTTGTATGGAGGCGCATGTTGCGTACATCGGTCATGGCGGGAAGCTAGCATGGAAAGCAGGAAAATACAGTTAATGCCACCATACATCCTTTAGTCTATGTGCGATGCACAAAAACCCTTATTGCAATGCAGCAAAATTGGGCTATCGTGACTGTACTGGGAGGAGCAAATCGTTGCTGAGGGTGACAACATGCTCCAAATCGTAATCCTGATCTGCGCGACCAGTCTTTCGCCAGCCGAGTGCCAGACCAACACGGCTCTCGATGTGATCATCGGCCCGCAGGCAAACAATCCCATGATGTGTGGATTGCAGGGCCAGGCCTTCATCGCAAGAACTGCCATCGTCGGGCGGTCCCCGAACGAATATGTAAAGATCCGCTGCTCGCCGCCAAAATCCAGGAAGGAGGCGGCGATCGAGCGCCTTTAGGGTTTCTATTGCTGGCCGCAGGCCTGCATCTGCGCGCCATAACTATAGGCCATCTCCGCCGTGCTGCGCGCGACCTTTTGCATGTTTGCATTGGTCTTCCAGTCGCCCCGGGCAAAGGCGTTGTGGCCGAAATAGTAGGCGAGATAGAGGTGATAGGCATCGTTGAGCTCGATGCCGTTCTTCTCGTGGCTTTGACTATGGTACCAGCCGACGAAATTCACGGCATCGGCAAAATTATTCCTGTCGGCCATGAACTTGCCGGTCTCGTTCTTGTACCGTGCCCACGTGCCATCGAGGGCCTGGGAATAGCCATAGGCGCTCGACGGCCGTTTCCAGGGAATGAAACCCAGCAGCTTGGTGCGGGGTGGGCGCGAATAGGCGTTATATCCGGATTCCTTGCGGATCGTCGCCATCAGGATCGGAACCGGCACACCATATTCCCGCTCTGTCTTCTTGGCCGCATCGTACCAGTTGTCAAACCAGCCGTCCTTCTGGTCGAAGACGGAGCAGACATCGTTGATGCGGCTCGGCGCGGTCGCGCAACCGGCAAAGATGAGCAACAAGCCAATTGCCGCCGATGGAAAAAGGATGGTTCGCCGCATGCCTGTCCTATACGGCGCAAAGGTTAAGAGTTTTTTGCCATGAGGCCCCAAGTTTCGGCGTAGATGGCCGGGGCTGAACAGAACCGCTTCTATTTACATGGGAAACGCTTTAGGATGGCATCCGGGAACTTCGATATCTGCCTGCACATGATGATCTGACATCTTGAATGAAGTCGGAGGCGTGAATTGGTGTTTTCGTTCTTTGATATTTTCCGGAACGAACTCGATGTTGTGAATTACCGCCGACGCACCATCCAGGATGGAGCGGTCGCACGCGCAAGATCGCTTACCCGCCGGGGCAGTACCGACCTGTTTCTTCCCGATGTCGAAGTGCCATTCGCGGAAAATCCGCATTTCCTGACCCCGCGCACCGATGCCGCTCTCGCCGAGAGCGAGGTTCCCGGGCGAGAGACAACCCGGACCGTTCCCGGAAGCAATCTTGTCGGCCTTGCGCTTTCCGGCGGCGGCATACGTTCAGCGTCCTTTTCGCTTGGAGTGCTCCAGGGTCTCGACTCCCTGTCGAAGCACAATGAGCCGCGGGTGATCGATGCCATCGATTACGTTTCTGCTGTATCCGGCGGCGGTTACATCGGCACGTCGCTTGTTGCCGGTTTGATGCAGGAAAATGCAACGTTCCCCTTCGACAGCCGCCTTGATGAACAGGAAGCGCCCGAGACGCAGCATCTGCGCGACTATTCGAACTTTCTCACCGCCAATGGCGGCATCGATTACCTCGTCAGCTTCGCGCTGATTTTGCGCGGGATACTCGTCAATGCCGTCATCGTTCTGCCGGTGCTACTGCTCCTTGCGGCCCTGACCGTTGCGATTTATCCGCGACCCGACCTCTACAAGTCTTTCACATTGACGCTGATACTGGCCGGTCTCACGGCGGTCTTCATGGTGGCAAGCGCCATCTACATTTCCTTCAGGCCAGGCACCCTCCGATCGAGGGAGATCCTCGGGCAGGGCATCGGCTTGCTCGTTGTTCTCGTTCTGGTCGCGGCCGTGTTCCAGGCCCAACCCTATATCCTTGCGGCAATTATGTCGCGCGCTGGTGGTCCTGCGAATATGGATATGGCCTGGCTTTCACGGCTGTTTGCGTTGCTGACATCCGTCGCCACGGTGCTCATTGCCGCATCCCAGAAGCTCGCCAATGTGGCGAAGGCGTCAATAGGGGAGGCGACGTGGACTGCCACTCTCAAAAAATATGCAAGCCGCATTGCCCTCTATGTGGCGGCAATTATCGTCCCGCTTTTGCTTTGGCTGGTTTATATCGGCTTGAGTTACTGGGCGATCCAGAACTATTCCGGCAATCGCTGCGCCGCCGGCACGGCCGACTGGATGCGATGGCTCACTCTGTGCGATTTTAGCTCGCTGGCAATCTATCTCGTGGTCGCGCTGGCTATTGTCGTGGTCACCCTCTTCATCGGGCCCAACGCAAACTCCCTGCACAAGCTCTACCGTGACCGCCTGAGCCGCGCTTTCCTGTTCGAGCGGGCGCAGATGGGCACCCACAATGCGCCAAGCGATGTGGATACCTGGAAGTTCTCATCGTTGAAACCGCGCGCGGAAGCGACGGGAAGTTGGCTGCCGTCGGCCGCCTATGCGCCATACCTTTTGACAAATACAGCGATCAATCTCGAAGCCTCCGAAGACCTCAACAAGCGCGGGCGCAACGGCGACACCTTCATCTTCAGTCCGTTGCATGTGGGCAGCTGGTGGACGGGATACGTCCCGACGACGCGGATGGAAACCATCGTGCCGGATTTCAGTCTGGCGACGGCCATGGCAGTTTCGGGTGCCGCCGCCTCGGCGAATATGGGCCGAAATACCATCAAAGTCCTGACGTTCAGCCTGTCGCTCCTCAATATCCGCCTTGGATATTGGCTGGCAAATCCAGCGCGGCTCGATGACTTTCATTCGTGGCGCAATCGCTGGAAAGCTAAAATCGGCACTTGGTTCTTTGCCATGGAGACCCTCGGAAAGCTCAACGAGAAGCGCCTCAACGTCTATCTGACCGATGGCGGGCACATCGAGAATCTCGGCATCTATGAACTGCTGCGCCGGCGCTGCAAAGTCATTGTTGCGGTTGATGCTGAAGCGGACCCCAACATGACGTTCTCCGCCCTGGTCAACCTCGAGGTCATGGCGCGCATCGACCTCGGCATCCGCATCGAACTGCCGTGGCAGGCACTGCAGTCCAGCGCAACCGGCGTCACGGCGAGTGCGCTCTATGGCCCGAACGGTCTTCCCGGCAAGCTTGGGCCACACGCTGTGATCGGTCAGATACGCTACGATGACGGCCAGGGCATCCTTATCTATATCAAGGCCTCGCTGAGCGGTGACGAGAACGATTATGTCCTCGACTACAAGCGGCATAACCCGGCCTTTCCACACGAAACGACGGTCGATCAATTTTTCAGCGAGGAGCAATTTGAAGCTTATCGGTCGCTCGGCTTCCACGCCACGCGAGGATTGTTTGCCGGCGCCGACGATTTTGCCAAGCCACGATCGCCTTCGGCCGAATGGGAAGCGGAGGTTTCATCCGCCCTCCAATTGCTCAACATTCCCTACGATATGCGAACTGCGATCCTTGGGCACATTGCCGAACAGCGAAATCGCGAGGGCGAGGGATAGCGCGTCAACGAAGTTGTGCGGCCTCCAAAAATTGGGCTAATCCCTATGGGTGAGAAACGCTTAAGTTCATCCGAAGAGATTGCAAGTCATTCAAAGAATGCTATGATCCGTAAAGGGTTTCCGCTCGATAAAAGACAGCATTTATTGACAGTCGTGTAAGACAAGTTCTGCCGAAAATACGATCTGTAATGTAAAGTCATCACTCTTGGTCGGGGCGCTTGCCTCGCTGGTGAGTATTTGTTGTGCAGGAGGAAGTCCTGCGCAGCCGGAGAGCGCTCGCAATGAGGATCTACGAGGCGTTGGTGAAGGGCCTGGAGAGCGTTGGCGTCGGTGCTGCGTTTGGCGGCGCCGGCGAGAACGCTGCTCAGCTGATGCTCGCGCTCAAACATTCCAAGACGATCCGGCCGGTGATCACGCGTCACGAACAGGCCGCAGCCTTCGCGGCATGCGGCTACGCCATGTATTCGCGCCGCCTTGGCGTCTGTTTTGCTACGGCGGGCCCCGGAGCCTTCAATCTCTTTTCAGGGCTCGCCGTCGCCATGTCGGATTCCTATCCGATCCTTGCGATTTCGGGGTATTCGTCGCTGGAATGGAAAGGCAAGGGCGCTTTGAACGAGACGTCCGGTGTCAGCCGGACACCCGACTCCCATGCGATGTTTGTGGCAACCACCAAGAAGTCGTTTCTCCTCGAGGATGCGGCCAAGGCTTGCGACGTGCTGGAGGAGGCTGTCAACGTGGCCTTTGATGGTCGTCCAGGACCCGTCCACATCCACGTGCCGGAAAATCTGACCCATAAGGGCGTTTCCGTTGACAATTATCGCGACGTCGATTTGCAAATCAAGCCGGTTGTGCCCGAGACGACAAGGGTCGAGGCCGTCGCGGAAATTCTGCTCGCCGCTTTGGCAAAAGGCGAGAAAGTACTCGCGCTCATCGGTTTCGGCGCAATTTTGAGCGACGCGGGCGAGGCGCTGCTTCGGCTGCTCGAACGCTACCAGATCCCTTTCGTGACGACGCTCGACGGGAAAGGGATTATCGACGAGAGCCACCCTTTGGCGATCGGCGTTTTCTGCGACAGCGGTCACAAAGCGGCGCGGGAAGCATTCAAGCAGGCGCAGATCATTCTCGCGATCGGCAACTCCTTTGCCCAGCATGCGACCTTCAATTTCCGCAAGGACCTTCTCAACGGCAAGAAACTCATTCACCTGAATATTGACGGCGGCGAAGTGGACAAGGTCTACAAGGCGGATGCGGCGATTATCGGCGATGCAAAGCTTGCAATAACGGCGCTTTACGACCGCATGTCGGCCGAGCTAGAGCCGCTGCCGAAACGAACCTTCCCCCGCTACGACTATCGATCTGACAAGATTCACGATCTGGTGGGCAAGATTCATCCGGGCCAGCTCGCCCAGGCCCTCTCACGCCGCCTGCCTGACGATGCCATCGTGCTTGCAGATGCGGGCGCGCATCTCACCTGGCTCGGATATTATCTCGAACTCAAGTCGCACCAGCGGTTTCGCAAACCAGGCGGCTTCGGTCCCATGGCGGGCAGCGTCAATGGCGCGCTCGGCGTCAAATGTGCTCATCCCGACCGCACCGTCATCGTCGGCTGCGGCGACGGCTGCTACCTGCTTTCCGGCTTCGAATTGCTGACGGCGGTCCAGTATAACCTTCCAGTGATCTGGATCATCTTCAATGACAACCAGTTCAAACTGATCAAGATTTACCAGCTATCGACCTATGGCGAATCCGGTCTCGTCGAATTCGAGAATCCGGACTACGTCGCCTATGCCAACGCGTGTGGTGCGCAAGGCTTCCGGGTCGAAACGGTCGGCGCGTTTGAATCGGCCTTGGACAAGGCGCTTGCCCTCAACAAGCCGGTGCTCATCGACGCCCACATCTCGCGGATGGAACTGCCGAAATACAGCTCATCGCCCGAGGGAACGCTCGCCGGATTGGTCGAGCGCCTGGGAGAGAGGGTTCGTGCGCACTGAAGGCGCGAAAAAGTCCCATATTTTCTGATGTAGCCTGCGTAGGGGAACAAAAATGTCGACGTGGCGTGAGGAATATCAAGGTAGTGCGGAAGCCGAGCGGCTGACGTTCGAGCGTCTGGCCCAGGACATGATGGATGTTCAGGTCAAGGCAAAGAAGCATGGCAGTGCGCCGGCAATCCAGCGTGCGTTTCACAGCAAGGCCGTCTTTTCCGCCATTGACGCGAAACTGACGTTCGTTGACGACCTTCCCGAGGAATTTCGCGCGGGATTTGCCCAGCCCGGCGCGTCATACACGACGATCGTCCGCTTTTCGAACGCCAACGGCTATGGCCAGCCTGATTACAAGCCCGACATGCGTGGCGTTGCCTTGCGGGTGAAGGTGTCGGACGACGAATTTCACGACCTGCTTGCCACCAATTTTCCTGTTTCGCATGCGCGTAATGCCGAGCAGTTTGTGGCGTTCGCCAAAGCAACGTCCGGCGGCATTTTCAGTAAACTCGCCGGCCTTGTGCAACTCGTGGTGAAATTCGGGCCGTCCGAGGTCATCCGCATGCTCCGCAATGTCACGACCGCACGCAAACGCAAGGTCTCGAGCGTCGCGCTTGAGTCCTTTTGGAGCCGCGGTGCCATCCGTTGGGGTGACACGCTTGCCGTGCGCTTCATCCTGCGCCCCGCTGCCGACGCGCCCGCCGCACCCGAACCTTCCGACAAGGATCCCGGCTACCTTTCAAACGAGTTCGCGCGCCGTCTCAATCGTGACGACGTCCGATTCGAACTCTGCCTCCAACCCTACGTCGACGTGGCGTCCACGCCGATTGAGGATACGGCGGTCGAATGGCTGGAATCGGTATCGCGCCCGATCAAGGTGGCCGACCTCACGATTTCGAAGCCCAATTCGGGCATCGCCGAGGCGTTCACCAATGCGAGGGTCATCGACGAGCTTTCGTTCAATCCCTGGAACACGACCGATGAATTTCGGCCCTTGGGCAATCTCAACCGTGCCCGCAAATCGGTCTACGATGCAAGCTCGGCGCATCGGCATGTCTATCGCTGGCGAACGGAAACGCCGCTCCGCAACCGCGTGCTCGGTGCGATTGCACGACAGGGCTTTCTCGTCATCAATCGCTACATCGAGTGGCATAAATTATCGCTGCGCCTGAGCCTGCTCAACCTTGACGCGTTCCGCTATGTGCTGCGCGAGAAGAACCTGATCGACACGGAAGTCTATGAAGCACCGCCGACAGCCCGTCCGGTCCCGCCGTCCAGCGTCGACGAGGCAGTTCGTCAGGCGCGGACTTACGATGGAACGTTCAATGATCTTTCCCAGCCCAAAATGGGATCGATCGGCTCGGCCTTCGGTCGCAATCTCAAGCCGGTCTTTGAGCCGGATCAGTTCGACAATCCCAATCCGGTCGAGGTGGCTCGTGAACTACTGCACCGCGACACGTTCATTCCCGCGCGCTCGCTGAACATTCTGGCTGCCGCATGGATCCAGTTCCAGGTGCACGACTGGGTCAACCATGCGCGCAACCCACTCGGCAAGGACGATGTCATCGTGCCATTGCCGAAGGGGATGACCTGGCAAAGCAGCGTCGGTGGGCCGCGCGAAGACGTCATGCGCATCGCCAGCAACGTGGCCGGGCGCGATCCGGTCGACGGTCAGCCACCCATCTATTTCGGCAATGCTGCCTCTCAGTGGTGGGACGGTTCGGAGGTCTATGGCCCGGACAGCAAGTCCGCCAATCTGTTGCGCGAAGGCCCGAAGCTGCGATTGGTGGACGGGCATCTGCCGGTCGACATGCGCGGCATGGAGGTTACCGGCTTCAACGAAAGCTGGTGGCTCGGTCTCAGCGCCCTGCACACGCTGTTTGCGCGCGAACACAATCTCCTCTGCGACGAGCTTCGCTCGCGGTACCGCAATTGGGATGACGAGCGCGTCTATCATACGGCCCGCCTGATCGTCTCGGCCCTGATTGCCAAGATCCACACCGTTGAATGGACGCCGGCGATCCTCGCAACGAAAGCCATAGACGTCGGCCTATCCAGCAATTGGAACGGTCCGCCAGCCAATGACTGGCTGACCAAGCTCGGCATATGGCTGCTCGACGCGCACGCGCTGACCGGCATTCCGAAGACCCTGCCGGATCATCATGGCGCGCCCTACTGCCTGACGGAGGACTTTGTCACCGTTTACCGGCTGCACCCGCTCCTGCCTGACGATTACTGCTTCTACAACCACGCCAATGGCAGCAAGATCGCGGATAAGGGGTTCCTCGACATCCAGGCAGCGGCGGCCGACGATGCGATGCGGGCGTTCGGCCTGCGCAACACGCTTTATTCGTTCGGCATCGCGCATCCTGGTGCGATAACGCTGCACAATTATCCCCGCTCGCTTCTGGCGCTCGAACGCGACAACGAGATCATCGACCTTTCGGTGGTCGACCTCGTGCGCACAAGACGGCGAGGGGTGCCGCGATACAATGATTTCCGTGCCGGCCTGCATCGGCCGCGATTGAGAAGCTTCGAAGAGTTGACGACGAATCCCGCCGACATCGAGCTCCTGAAAAAGTTCTATGGAAGTATCGACCGCGTCGATACGGTCGTCGGTCTCTTTGCCGAACCCGCGCCCACCGGCTTCGGTTTCAGCGATACGGCGTTTCGTATCTTCATACTCATGGCATCACGCCGGCTGCAGAGCGACCGCTTCCTGACCGTCGATTTCAGGCCGGAGGTCTATTCGTCATTCGGCATCGACTGGATCGCCAACAACAACATGACCAGCGTCATCCTGCGGCACTGTCCAGAACTTGCCTCGGTGCTGCCGCGCACCGGCAGCGCCTTTGCGCCCTGGCGCCCGATCCTGCCGAATAGCACAATGCCGTCGATGACGGGAGCGACGCCGTGACCGAGCCGCTCCCCACCAATGCTCCCGCATCCACCGGACACCGGGGGCTCGATGCCCTCCTGAAGCGGCCGCTTTTAGAGACGATCTGGCGCCGGCGTACGCATCGGGTCAGCCAGGGAAGTACGGTGCTGGCGGGTACGATGAGCTACGAGTCGGACAAGCCGCGCGAGCCGCTCTCCGAACTCGAGGAAGCCGTCCTCATCGCCATGACCGGCTGTACCGGCCTAACCATGCCGGACCGGCCCTTCGAGGATCCTGCAACGCGCAAGCCGATCATGGCCAAGCCCAATCTCAACATGGCGGGACGAACGGCGGGAAGCCCGGACAACGCGCAAGGAACGCACTTCTTTCTCATCAACGATTCCGGAACCTATTTCCTGCGCAAGCTGCCCCCGCCGGCAGATGGCAACAAGGCGTTCAGCACCGAGCTTCTGTTGGAGCGCGCCAATCAGGCTAAAGTCAAAATACTCGATCACCGCCTTGATGTGCCGAACGGCAAGAGGGATTTCCCGGCCTATCTCGATTCCAACCGCTTCCTTTCGAACCTTCCAGGAACGACGGTGCTGCTCCCGGTGGTCGACCTGTCACGGCAATATATCAACGGGATGATGTACATCCTGACGCAGCCTGATGGAGCGCGCCCGGCTATTGTCGACGACCGCAACTTCTATAGGTCGGCGGGCGTGAAGAAATGGGTCGAGAAGGGCTTTCTCAACAAGGACCTGAAGGTGCCGCTCGGCGCCATTGGTTCGCTGCGCACGCAGATCGAAGCCGACCTTCTGTTGCAGAATCTCTTTCTCGTCGCCGATGCGATGGGGCTCGGCGCCTGGATACACGCCTCGATCAGTCCGCCCGTCTTGGTGGGAGACCCGAAGTTCACCAAGGACTACGGGCCCATGCTCGGACTCGATGTGGAGACGCCGAAGTGGCGCATCATGGATCTTCTGCGCTGGCATGTGCCGCTGCCGCGCTACTCCAACCTCAGGAGCAATCCGATCGGCCTGCGCCACAAGGGCGAGCATCTGATCAAGGGCATGTCACCGCCCTACTACGACTCCATGGCGAGCGCCGTTCAGGAGGTCGTACGCGAAAAATTTGGCGAGAAGGGTGGTTTCTACACAGACAAGGCCCTTTTCGCGCAGATTTACAAAGGCGACTACGGCAATCGGTACCTTTCCGAAGCTGCTGTCTACAGTTCGGATGTGATTGAGTGCGTCAAGGATATCTGCACCTATATCTATGATACCCACGGCCGGTTCCCGGCCCATTGCGATGCGATCCATGTTCCCGGCGTCTGGCTGCAGGTGCATCACGTCGATATCGACTACTATGAACGGTTCTTCCAGAACGGCCTGACCGAAGCACACCATAATCACCATCGGGATTGGCCATAGGACGGGCTTTCTACCAGCGGTTGCCGATAGATCTGGCAAATGCATGCCGATCAGGTTATGTTTTGCTTGTGCAGGTTTAGGTCCCTTGGCCCCGCCTTTGCACGGTGCCCCCGGTACCTTTCCCGCTCGAACGAGATTGGGAGAATTGTTCATGGCACAATTTCACGTGATAGCTGGTGCGAATGAAACGAACGTCTATCCAGAGGTTCGTCGAATTGGTGTGGCCGATGTTTTTGCCGCGCTGCGCGAGGGGCTCGATGATTTCTGGGACAAGCCCTCGCACTATGTCTTTCTCTGCCTGATATATCCGATAGCCGGTCTGGTCCTGATACGCTGGACATCCGGAGCCAACATGCTGCCGCTGCTCTTCCCGCTGATGTCCGGCTTTGCACTGGTCGGGCCGTTTGCGGCGCTTGGCCTTTACGAGATCAGCAGGCGCAGGGAACTCAATCTCGACACGTCCTGGAGCCATGCCTTCGAGGTACGCCACTCGCCGGCAATCCCATCCATCATCGCGGTCGGCGTCATGCTTCTCGTTCTGTTCGTCGCCTGGATACTGGTGGCCCAGACGCTTTATACGAACCTCTTCGGCGATCAGGTCCCCGCATCGATCGGCACATTCATGAGCCAGGTGTTCGAGACCCCGGAGGGCCTTAGGATGATCCTGCTCGGCAACGCTATCGGCTTCATTTTCGCCGTCGTCGTTCTGTGCACCACAGTGATCGCTTTTCCGTTGCTCCTCGACCGCGACGTCGGCGCCTTTGCGGCGGTCGTCACCTCCGTGAAGGCAACGCTTGCCAATCCCGTACCGATCGCGCTCTGGGGCTTGATCGTTGCAGCGCTCCTTCTCGTAGGCTTCCTGACTTTGTTCGTCGGCTTGGCCGTGTTCATCCCCGTGCTCGGCCACGCGACCTGGCATCTCTACAAGAAGATTGTCGTGCCTGCGCCGACAGCAGCGTAACGACGATCAATTCATTTAGGCACAATGGAAACGGCGCCAGATGGCGCCGTTTCCAGTTGAGCGAAGCGCGAGAGACTAGATCACGGGCCGGCGCCGAAGAAGTTGACCCGTGTCAGCAGTGTATAGTGGGACTCCGAGACCATCATCGCGACGAAGACCAGGACCAGGACGGGTGGCACGATGATGGCGTAGATGAGCGCCAGTCTCTCCCAGGCCATATGCATGAAGACAGCAACGATAAGCCCGGCCTTCAGCACCATGAAGATGAGGATCAGGCCCCACCGCAAATATCCGTGCAGGCCGAAATAATCGACGAGATAGGAACAGACGCTAAGGACGAAGAGCAGTCCCCAGACAAGCAGATATAGCTTGATCGGATGTTCCTGATATTCGGCATGTGCTGCAGTCTGTGCCATGTGACCCACCTCACCACAGATAGAAGAAAGCAAAAATGAAGACCCAGACGAGATCGACGAAGTGCCAATAGAGGCCCGTTATCTCGACAATCTCATAGCGTCCCTTGCGGCTCGTAAAGAAGCCGCGCTTTTCCTGATCGAAGTCCCCGCGCCAGACCTTGCGGGCGATGATGATGAGGAAGATGACGCCGATCGTCACGTGCGTGCCGTGGAAACCGGTGATCATGAAGAAACTCGATCCGAACTGGGCCGCGCCAAAGGGGTTCTCCCAGGGTCGGACGCCCTCATGGATCAGTTTGGTCCATTCAAAGGCCTGCATGCCGACGAAGGTCGCGCCGAAGAGCGCGGTAAGGAGCATGAGCGCGGCGGTCTTGCGGCGGTCTCGCCGGTAGCCGTACATCACCGCCATGGCCATGGTGCCGCTGCTGCTGATCAATACGAAGGTCATGATCGCGATGAGGATCAGCGGAATATCCTGCCCCCCAATATTGAGCGCGAAGACCTCGCTGGGGTTCGGCCAGGGCACGGTGGTCGACATGCGCGCTGTCATATAGGCAAGGAGGAAACATCCGAAAACGAATGTATCGCTCAACAGGAAGATCCACATCATCGCCTTGCCCCAGGAGACATTCTTGAATGCCCTTTGGTCGGAGGCCCAGTCGGAGGCAAAGCCCTGCATTCCGGGAGCGAGTGGAGGAAGGGCAATGCCAGGCTTGGTCTTTGTGGTTTCGTGCATCGTCACACCTCTAAGTCAGCAATTGCCGGCAGATTTCGACGAAATCGTTCGCCCAGCCTGCAAGCAGGGCAAAAAGGATCAGCCATACGAGCAGCATGAAATGCCAGTACATGGCGCACAGATCGACGCTTAGCCGTATGGCCTTGGCTGGCGCGCCCTTGAGAGCCTTGAAGGATGTGCGCCCAAGTGCGACGAGGCCGCCGAGAATGTGCAAGCCGTGCATGCCGGTGATCAGGTAGAAGAAGCTGTTCGCCGGGTTGTCGGCGACGAGATACCCTGCCGCTGTCAGTTGACGCCAGGCCAGGATCTGACCGACGAGAAAGCCGACCGAGGTTACGAAGCTGAGGCCAAGTCCGGCCTTCACGGCTTCGAGATTATCCCGCTGCGCCTTTGCCTTGGTCCACTGCAAAGCGAGGCTGCTTGCAACGAGCAGGGCAGTATTGAACCACAACAAGCCCGGGATCGGCACGGCCCACCAGTCATTGAGGCCCATGCGCATGAAATAGGCGCTGATCAGCAGCGTGAACAAAGCGCCGACGACCGCGAGGAAGACGCCAAGCCCGATCTTTGCCGTAGGAATGGAAGATCCTTCACGTTGGGGCATATCGCCGGCATGCCCGACCTCAAGCCAGGGTTTTGACATGAGCCGCTGTTGCGCCATCCACCAGGTGATGATGACGGCAAGCGCCGCGAGGAAGACGAGGATCGCGCTCAAGACGGTTCCCTCGATATCCGGTCGTCGTTGGGCTGGTTCTGCGGAATGAAATCTTCCGCCGCACCCGGCACGCTGTAGTCATAGGCCCAGCGATAGACGATCGGCAGGTCCTTGCCGAAATTGCCGTGCGGTGGAGGTGTCGTCGGCGTCTGCCATTCGAGTGTGGTTGCCCGCCACGGATTGCCGCCGGCGTCCTTGCCGTGCCGGACGCTCCAGAAGAGGTTGAACAGGAACACCATCTGGCCGGCGCCGACGATGAGCGCCACGATGGTAATGAACTCGTTCAGCGAATGTGCGGACGGCGGAACAAAGGCGGTTTCACCCATTTCGTAGTAGCGGCGAGGCATGCCGAGCAGACCGAGATAGTGCATCGGGAAGAAGATCAGATAGGCACCGAGGAATGTCACCCAGAAATGGATACGCCCGAGAGTCTCGTCCATCATCCGCCCGGTAATCTTCGGATACCAATGATAGATCGCACCAAAAACAACGAGGATCGGCGCGACGCCCATCACCATGTGAAAGTGAGCGACCACGAACAATGTATCGGATAGCGGAACATCGACGACGACATTTCCGAGGAAGAGGCCGGTTAGTCCGCCATTGAGGAAGGTGACGATGAAGGCGAGGGCAAACAGCATCGGCAGCGTCAGATGGATGTCGCCGCGCCAGAGAGTCAGTACCCAATTGTAGACTTTGAGCGCAGTGGGCACGGCGATTATCAGCGTCGTCGTCGCAAAGAAGAAGCCAAAGTTGGGGTTCATGCCGCTGACATACATGTGGTGCGCCCAGACGACGAAACTGAGCGCGCCGATGATGACGATGGCCCAGACCATCATGCGATATCCGAAGATATTCTTGCGCGCGTGGGTGCTGATGAGATCTGAGACGATGCCGAATGCCGGCAAGGCAACGATATAGACTTCGGGATGCCCGAAGAACCAGAACAGGTGCTGGAAGAGGATCGGGGTTCCGCCGGCGTGCTGCAACTGCTCCCCCATTTCGACGATCGCCGGCATGAAGAAGCTCGTTCCCAGCAGGCGGTCGAACAGCATCATGACGGAGGCAACGAAAAGGGCAGGAAAAGCGAGGAGGGCCATGACGGTCGCGGTAAAAATGCCCCAGATCGTCAGCGGCAGGCGCATCAGCGTCATACCGCGGGTGCGCCCCTGGAGCACTGTGACCACATAGTTAAGCCCGCCCATCGTAAAGCCGATGATGAAGAAGATGAGCGACAGAAGCATCAGGACGATGCCCCAATCGGCGCCGCCGGGGGTGCCTGAAAGAACAGCCTGCGGCGGATAGAGCGTCCAGCCGGCGCCTGTCGGTCCGCCGGGCGCAAAGAAGCTGGCAACAAGTATCAAGACGGCGAGCAGATAGAGCCAGTAGCTCAGCATGTTGGCGTAGGGAAACACCATGTCGCGAGCGCCGACCATAAGCGGTATGAGATAGTTACCGAACCCGCCGAGAAAGAGGGCGGTCAGCAGGTAGATGACCATGATCATGCCGTGCATGGTGATGAACTGGTAATAGCGCTCGGCATCGATGAAGGTGAAAACGCCCGGAAAGCCGAGTTGCAGGCGCATGAGCCATGAAAGCACGAGCGCAACGAGGCCGATCGCCATGGCCGTCATCGAATATTGAATGGCGATAACCTTGGCATCCTGGCTGAAGACGTAGGTCGTCCACCAACTGTGCGAATGATAGAGCTCCACATCTTCGACTTCCGCCGGCGGGATGGGGTCGTCCATGCTGGATGGAATATTGACCATCAATTGCCTCCCTCAATGCTCATCGCTTCGTCTCCCGAAAAGCGTATGCTCAGTTCACGGTCTTGGTCTCTCCCGATGCCATCAACTGCGTAAAGGTCTGCTGCTGCCCAAGCCACGTCTTGTAATCCTCGTCATTGTCGACGATGACGGTGCCGCGCATCTGCGGATGGCCGACGCCGCAAAGTTCGGCGCACAGCACTTCGAATGTTCCGGTGCGGGTCGGGGTGAACCAGAAATAGGTGACCATGCCCGGCACCATGTCCATCTTGGCCCGGAACTCCGGCACGTAGAAATCATGCAGGACATCAATGGAGCGCAACACCATCTTTACCGGCTTATCCATCGGCAGATGCAGCTCGCCGCCCGAAATGATAATGTCGTCGAGCCCGGCCGGGTCGTTCTTGTTGATCCCCAGCGGATTGTCGCTGGTCACATCGCGCGTCTCCGACGTGCCGAGTTTTCCGTCGGCGCCCGGCAGTCGGAAACTCCATAGCCATTGCTGCCCGACGACCTCGACTTCGGTGGCGTCGCTCGGGACGGTCACGAACTGATGCCATACGAAGAGACCAGGCGTAAGCATTGCCGCAACGCCGATGGCGGTTACCGTCGCGAGCCAGAATTCGAGCTTACGGCTTTCAGGTTCGTAGTGCGCTTTCAATCCCGGCCTGTGGCGGAAACGAAAGACGCAGTAGGCAACGAAAAGGACAACTGCGACGAAGACAACGCCGGTGATCCAGAATGTGACGATGATTGTATTGTCGATGTAGTGCCAGTTGGAGGCAATAGGCGTCCACCACCAGGGACTCAACAGATGAAACAGAACTGACGCAACCGCTACTAGAACGAGAATGAGTACGACAGCCATTTCTTGCCACCTCCCTGCCGACATCGGCTGTGGACATGAACATGCAATCTGTAGGCGCCCAAAGGTAGCATTGCACAAAGAAGAAAAACAGGCAATGACAGCAAATTTACACCCTAGGTTGTATTTTCCGTGACCGCGAAAGGTTTTGTGCAGTGCACAACTTTATGTCCGGAAGATTTACTGAACGAATACTTATTGCCCATGCGGCAGGTGGTATCCGCCGTTAACAGGCAATGACAGAATCCCGTTTGGAGTCTGCCCGCGCAGTGAGTTGGCTAAAATATCACAACGGCCGCAGCTGCTTAGTTGCCGTACCATTTGCCTCGATGCCAAGACAGGCCTCATCCGCAGCGACGAAACGCCGTTGCGCGCTATTACGAGCGTCGAACTGATCTTTACTTCGACATTTCAATTTGCCCGCGCGCGCTGTCGGAAGCCTTGCCTCGCCATAGCCATATGGCTATTGACCCTGCGCGCCCGCGTATCTGGGTCTCGAGCGGACCGCGAAGGACGCCCGACTTGAATGGATCGGCATTCTCCCCGGCGGCGCGCAAAATTTCTTCGCTCAACGCCAGTTCCGCCCCGTTGCTTGCGGCCACTTCCATCAACCGGCTCGCGACGTTCACCGTGTCGCCCGTCGCGGTGATCTGCTGCCGCGTGCCGCTCCCCAGCCGCGAAGCCACGATCGTGCCGAAATGGGCGCCGACCTTGAAGCCGATACGGGAACTGACGGCCTCAGGCAGCGCATCCAGCCACGCGCGCGTCCGGTCACAAAGGCCAACGCAGCAATGGGCGGCATTGAGCGCGTCATCAGGACGCGACGCGGGCAATCCGAAAAGGATCATGGCGCCATCGCCCATGAAGCTCGTGATCGACCCGCTGCTGGCGGCGACTTCTTCATCCACCAGCTGGTAGAATCCGTTGAGGAGTTCGCGCGTCGCGTTGGGGCCCAAGGTTTCGCTAAGACCGGTGAATCCTGAAAGATCGACAAACACAACGGCGGCATCCTGGCGCACTGGCGCTGCCAGGAAATCGGGATTGCGTGCCAGCCAATTGCCGAGTCCCGGCGCCTGCACTTGCTGCAGAAGCTTGCTCTGTTCAGCAAAATGTTGCGCCCGTCGCCTTCCGATCCACAACTGCGTTGCGCCGAAGGCGAGTGCCGGGGGTATGGCCGCAACTAGGGGAACCGCGGCGCTCAGCCAGACACCGTTGAAGAAGGCGGCGAGGTTGAGTGCGAACCAGGCAAGAACCACGCATAGCGCTGCGATAAGGCCAATGGCATTGCGCCGCCAGGCGAGAAGGCTGACCAGGATGACGGGAAGGGCGGCAGCGAATCCCGCATCGACCAGCCTGACGGTGTGATCGCGGATGAGGGCGCCACCGCTCATCAAGTGGGTTATCGCTGTCGAAACAACCTCCACTCCCGGCAATACCGGATCGAAAGGAGTCGGAAAAACGTCGCCGCCGCCGGTAACGGTGGTTCCGATGACGACAATCCGGTTCTCGATGCTTTCGCGTGGTAGTTTACCAGCAAGCACGTCCGCGGCGCTGATGGTGCTGATCGACCCGCGCGTGCCATAGAAGCTCAGCGGCAGGCCCTGGCCGATATCGGTTCGGATAATTTCGTCGCCGAGCAGCAATCTGCCGGGTTCCACGGCAGGTTCGACACCCTTTGCAATTGAAACCACCCGAAGCGGAAAGGATGCCTCGATGTCGCCGCCACTCTTGAACAGCATCGGAACGAGCCGTGGCGTTCCGTTTCGATCGGTCGACACGTTAACGACGCCGGTCGCAGCCACATCGCCAAAGGCAGGTAAGGGCAACAGGAAGCGCTCAGCGTCGGGTACGCCCGATAGCGGGTCGGCGGCGTCATTCTGGGTTCGTTGCTGACCCTGCGGAAAAACGGCCGCCGCCGCAAGCACGACCGGTGCTTTGGCCAGAGACTGAACCAGCCGTTGGTCGCCCTCGGCCGGCCCCGGATCGATCAGCAACGTATCCACGCCGATGACCTTGGGCTTCAAGGCGGCAATTGCGTCGATCAACTCGGCAAGCTTTGCTCGCGCCA
The DNA here is from genome assembly GCF_900104165.1 of Phyllobacterium sp. YR620. Lineage (NCBI taxonomy): Bacteria > Pseudomonadati > Pseudomonadota > Alphaproteobacteria > Hyphomicrobiales > Phyllobacteriaceae > Phyllobacterium > Phyllobacterium sp. YR620. The sequence continues at coordinate 99,126 of NZ_FNJP01000008.1, read as the reverse complement.
GGGGATAACTGCCAGTTTGGCTGACAGCCTCGTCGTCTATGGCGACGATGGTGACGACGTCAGGTGCTGGCTTCTGGCCACGGATGACTGTCCGCAGGTCGGTCATTGTCGCTTCGACCCGATCGATGAACCACATGTCGCCGCGTAGATGCGCAAGGCCAAGCCCTGCGCCCCAAATTCCTGCGACAACGAGGGCGATCAGCGTCTGGAGCGCTCTTCCGCTCATGAAATTATTGGCCGAAGCGTGCCATCAATGCCGCTACGCGGGGACGCGGCCAGCGTTTCACGGTGAGGGGGCTCGTGCCTTGATCGACATCGACACCTTCGCCGGGCCCGAGAACGACCCCGGCATTTGCGGAGGGTCGCTGCACGCCGACTTGCCCACGCTCGACGAAGACCGAAGTCTTGCCAGCGCCGACATCTACCGCCCACTTCGTGCCGCGCACCGCAGCGATCGCCTGTGGGGTTGTCACCTGAAACCCGGTGCCGGAACCCGGGGCGAAGTCCAGGAGCAGCGCCTTGCTTTGCAGCCGGACGCCGTCCACACGGTTGTCCCGGTTGCGGTCGACAAGCGAGTAGCGGGCACCCTTTTCAGCAATGATCGTCAAGCCACCCGTGCACTTGAGCATTTGGCGAGATGTGCCACCGACCTGCTGCAGCGAGCAGCCTGACTTGCCGACCTGCGCCGATGCCATGCTCGCCGAAAACAAGATGGCGAACAGCGACAGCGCCGCACCGCGGAAATAACGGGTCATCAGTCCCATGGAAATCTCCTTGCTTGTACCGGCGACTACGATCGTCCTGGACGATGGTACCACGCCCCTCCGTGAATATAGCCAATCCACTGGCTATAGTCGCCATTTTGCAACTCTTGCGTGAACCAGATATACCAGGGTTGCAAGTTCATCATTTGAACTAGTCGTCAAAAGCAGAAATCAGTCCAAACTTGTAGCTGCGTTTCTTGAGCGACGCGATGAGCGATTGCAGGTTGGCTGTTCCGTTGAAGCTGTCCTGAAACATTTCGTCATGCATGAGCAGGATCAGCTTGTTCGGTCTTGCCAGCTTACCGTAGGCAAAAAGATGCTCGATCTCGCTGACGAGGTGATCGACACTCTGCACCGGCTTGCCGCTGTCGTCGTGTACCCATTCGTGATCCCAGCCGTAAAGATAGTAGCCGGAGGCAGCCACGAATTCGAAGCCGGGCTCCTCGCGGTGATCCTCCGGTTTGCCGATCGCCATGTCGTCGGATGACATGTCGGGCAGGCGGAAGACGTTCCGTCCGGGCAGGCGTGCATAAATCGGTGGACCCTTCAATCCGAGAACCTTGTTCGCCCTCGCAAGGTCGGCAAGGAGCCCTTCGACCGAAGCATAGAAATATTTGTAATGGTTATAGGCATGGCTGTAACTGTGATTGCCGATCGTCACGAAGGGCAGCGACTTCGCTTTTGCCACGAGCGCCTGCCGTTCCTTGCTCGCCTCGGCATGCAAACCGACCATGAACAACGCTGCCGGCACTTGCTCGGCGTCCAGGACATTAAGGATATTCGACGTTCCGTTGAGCGGGCCGTCGTCGAATGTCAGGTAGATCGTTTTGTCGGCGGCCATTGCCGGCGCGGGTCCGAGCAAGATTGCAAAGAGCAGAGCGCGATAAAACGGTGAATTCACGAATGACCCCTACGACAATCAGACTGCAACCTATTGCTCGCAAGGAATGAGTCAACCATCGGGCGAAGCATTTTCCGGTCGTTTGCGCTATCTGTGGATGCTGCCCATATCCGGATAAAGCTTGTCGAAGAAAGGCAGGCACTGCGCGCCCTTGCGGTTGAGAAAATCCTGGAACGCCTTCATGGCCGGCGACAGGGTGCGGTCGGTGCGCACCACGGAGAACCATTGCCGGCGGATGGGCATCCCGACCACGTCGAGCATGACCAGTTTGCCGACTTCGAGTTCGAGGGCGATCGTGTGAGCAGAAATGAATGCCACGCCGAGCCCGGCCATCACCGCCTGCTTGATCGTTTCGTTCGACGACATTTCGGTTCCAAGATCATCGAGCCTCCCGGGCAACTCGCTCAGAAAGATCTCGAGAGAGATGCGTGTCCCTGATCCGGGCTCGCGTACGAGGAAGTGTTCCTGGGCTATGCGTTCCTTGGTTATGTCACGGCGTTTGGCCAAGGGATGGTCTGGAGCGGCGATGACGACAAGGGGGTGATCGCCGAATACGGCCGAGCGGAGCGGGATATCCTTTGGTGGCCGGCCCATCAGGGCGATGTCGACCTCATGGCTCTTGAGACTGGCAATGGTCTCGGCCCGGTTGCCGATAAGAAGCTTGATGGCAATATCCGGATGTTCGTTCCTGAAGGTCGCCATCAGCCGCGGCGCAAAGTATTTCGCGGTTGATACGACGCCGAGATTGAGGCTGCCGACCCGCACGCCCTTGATTGCGTCAATCTCGTCATCAAGGACACGCAGCCTCTCTTCGATCATCTGGGCGGCATCCAGAAATGCGAGGCCAGCGGCAGTAGGGCGAAGCCCTTCATTGGTCCGGTCAAACAGCGACACCTTCGCCTCCTCCTCGACGAGCTTCAACTGTATTGTGACCGCAGGCGGGGTCAGACGAAGCGCGTTTGCCGCAGCAGCGATGGTTCCGTGCTTCATGATGGCCTGGATTGCACGCAATTGCTTGAGGGTAAGATTTCGCATCCAACGAAGTTAAAATAATTTAGTGATCCGGTAAATATATTAAATTTTACTTACGGATATGAAGCTGTTTCCATGAACCCGAAGCTTGACACGGGAGAGACGTCAGGCACGGGAGGAATACGATGACCACGGCGACACTAGACGCCTTTCTTGGGTCCTATTGCGAAAAGGGCGACGAGATCCGCATCGCGGTTTCCGCCGTCGTTCGCCACCTTTCTCTCACCGCCGTCAAGGTGCGCAACACCATCAATCAGGGTGCTCTGGGAAAGGCCTTCGCGAGCAACCAGGGCAACAGGAATACAGGTGGCGACACACAAAAGGAACTCGATATCCTTGCCGATGACATGTTCATCGAAGCGATGCGGCAGGCGCCGGTGGCGGTCTACGGTTCGGAGGAACTTGAGCATCCAGCCATTCTCAACCCTTCAGCTCCACTGGCGCTGGCCATCGACCCGCTCGACGGGTCCTCGAACATCGACACCAATGTCTCGATAGGGACGATCTTCTCCATCCTCCCGGTGGCTGGTGAACCGGACAGCGAGCCTGATGCTTCCTTTTTGCAAAAAGGGGAGGCTCAGCTCGCTGCCGGCTTTTTTATCTATGGACCGCAGCTCGCCCTGGTTCTGACCCTTGGCAGCGGCACCCACATCTTCGTGTTTTCCTCGAGGCTCGGCACCTTTGTCCAGGCCTATGAGAGCATCGTCATTGCCGACCGTGCGCACGAGTTTGCGGTCAACACGGCCAACTACCGCCATTGGGACGAGGCGGTACGTCTCTATGTAGACGACTGCCTCAAGGGCAATGAAGGTCCCCGGGGACGCGACTTCAACATGCGCTGGGTCGCCTCGCTTGTTGCCGAGGCCTATCGCATCCTCGTGCGCGGCGGCGTTTTTCTCTACCCCGGCGACCGGCGCAAGAGCTATGGCGAGGGACGGATCAGGCTCGTCTACGAAGCAAATCCGGTAGCTTTTCTGATCGAGCAAGCCGGCGGCGCCGCAACCGACACGCAAAACCGCATTCTCGGGCTGACGCCGCGAGGCATGCACCAGCGGGTTCCGCTGATATTCGGCTCGTCCCGGGAAGTCGCGCGGATCAGCCGGTATCACACGCAGCCAAGCAGCATCGGCGAGCGAGCACCGCTCTTCAGCAACCGTGGCCTGTTCAGGGCCTGATGGGAGACGACCATGTCAGCAAAGCATCCCATCATCTCCATCACGGGATCTTCAGGCGCCGGGACCACCTCGGTCAAGCGCATTTTCGAACTGATTTTCCGGCGCGAGGAGATCGAAGCGGCGTTCATCGAGGGCGATGCCTTCCATAAGTATGACCGTAACGCCATGAAGGAAAAGGTCGCGGAGGAAGAACAAAGGGGCAATCCCAACTTCACGCACTTTCATGCCGATGCAAATGAACTCCACAAGCTCGAGGAAGTTTTCGGGGAATATGGCCGGCGCGGCACGGGCCAGACGCGTAGCTATATTCACGATGAGGATGAAGCGAAGGTGCATGAAGCGCCGGCCGGAACCTTCACGCCATGGCGCAACTTTCCGCCGAGCGACCTGCTCTTTTATGAGGGACTGCATGGTTGCGCCGTGACGGACGAGGTCGACCTTGCCCGCCATGCCGACCTGAAGATCGGCGTCGTCCCGGTCATCAATCTCGAATGGATCCAGAAGATCCACCGCGACCGGGCAACGCGCGGCTATTCGACCGAGGCGGTTATGGATGTGATCCTGCGCCGCATGCCGGACTATGTCCGCTATATCACACCCCAGTTCACACTTACGGACATCAATTTCCAGCGTGTTCCGATCGTCGATACGTCCAACCCGTTTATCGCGCGCTGGATACCGACTCCCGACGAATCGATGCTCGTCATTCGCTTCGCCAAGCCGCGCGGCATCGATTTCCCCTACCTGCTGTCGATGATCCACGATTCCTTCATGTCCCGGGCGAATTCCATCGTCGTTCCCGGAAACAAGCTGGATCTCGCAATGCAGCTGATTTTGACCCCGCTGATCATGCAGCTGATGGAACGCAAGAACCGAGCCTCGTGAGGAGAAGACGATGAACACCCAAGCTTTCCTTCAAGAGACCCCAACCGCCGAGATTGTCAGCGAAAGCGACATGGCCAATGCGATCCGTGCGCTCGCGATGGACAGCGTGCAGAAGGCCAATTCCGGCCATCCGGGCATGCCGATGGGGATGGCCGACGTTGCGACGGTTCTGTTCAACCGCTTCATCAAGCTTGATCCCCTGCATCCACAGTGGCCGGATCGCGACCGCTTCGTCTTGTCGGCCGGTCACGGCTCAATGCTGCAATACGCTCTGCACTATCTGATCGGCTATCCCGATATGCCGATCGAGGAACTGCAGCGGTTCCGCCAGCTCGGCGCCAAGACCGCCGGCCATCCCGAGTACGGCCATGCCCAGGGTATCGAGACGACCACGGGACCGCTCGGGCAGGGGCTTGCAACGGCGGTCGGCATGGCCATGGCCGAGCGGCTTCTGCGCGAGCGCTATGGCGAGGAAATTGTCGATCACTTCACCTATGTGATCGCCGGCGACGGCTGCCTTCAGGAAGGGATCAGCCATGAGGCGATCGATCTTGCCGGACACCTGAAATTGTCGCGTCTTGTGGTTCTGTGGGACAATAACTCCATCTCGATCGATGGCCCGACATCGCTCTCGACGTCGATGGATCAACTTGCGCGGTTCGAGGCGGCCGGCTTCGAGGTTGAAGAGATCGATGGGCATGATTTCGAGGCGATTGCCGCCGCCATTGCGCGGGCGCGTTCATCCAACCGGCCGTCGCTGATCTCATGCCGGACGATTATCGGCAAGGGTGCACCAAAGCTGCAGGGAACCGAGAAGACCCATGGCGCACCACTTGGTGAGGCCGAGATCGCAGCCACCCGGCTCGCCATCGGCTGGCCGCACCAACCCTTCGACGTTCCGGAAGCAATCGTCGAGACATGGCGCAACGTCGCCCGCCGTGGTGCAGACGAACGCCGTGAGTGGTGCGTGCGGCTTTCCGCGTCGCTCCAGACGGAAGCGTTCAAGCAGGAGGTTCAGAAGCAGCTTCCTGCGGAGCTGTTTGACGCGCTGAATGCGTTTCGCCGGGAGCACGTGGAAAAAGCAACCAAGGTTGCAACGCGCAAGGCCTCGGAGATGGTGCTCGGCGTCATCAATGGTGCAACGCAAATCACGATTGGAGGGTCAGCCGACCTTACCCATTCGAACCTGACAATTACCCCAGGGCTTCGCGACATTACGCCTGACGATTTTACCGGCCGCTACATTCACTACGGCATTCGCGAACATGCGATGGCCGCCGCGATGAACGGCATCGCGCTGCATGGCGGTTTCGTTCCTTATGGCGGCACGTTCCTGGCCTTTGCCGACTATGCGCGCGGCGCCATTCGGCTGTCGGCGCTGATGGGTCAGCAGGTCATCTACGTCATGACGCATGACTCGATCGGCCTTGGCGAGGATGGCCCGACCCACCAACCGATCGAACATCTTGCGATGTTGCGCGCAACGCCCGGCATTAACGTGTTCCGCCCTGCCGACATCATCGAGACGGCGGAATGCTGGGAACTTGCCCTGCGCTATACGGACCGGCCGAGCATCATCGTTTTGTCGCGGCAGAACCTGCCCATGCTGCGCCAGGGGCATGTCGAGGAAAATCGTTCGGCGCGCGGCGCCTACGTCCTTCGCGAGCCCGCTGAGCCCCGCGCGGTCACCCTTCTTGCAACAGGCTCGGAAGTCGAGATCGCCTGCACGGCCGCCGATATCCTGCGCGGGCAGCACAAGATCGCGGCAGCGGTGGTTTCGATGCCGTCCTGGGAGCTGTTCGAAGCCCAGACGCCCGCCTATCGCCGGTCGGTTCTCGCTGCTGCGCCGCGCGTTGGAATCGAGGCGGCGGCCCGGCTCGGGTGGGATCGCTGGATCGGCGAGAAAGGGGCCTTCATCGGCATGCAGGGCTTCGGCGCGAGTGCGCCCGCCTCCGATCTTTACCGTCATTTTGGCATCACGCCGGAAAACATCGTCGCGACCGCGCGCAAACTCGTTAACAAGGAATAGCGATCATGGCTCGAATTACCCTGCGGCAATTGCTCGATCATGCGGCCGAGTATGGCTACGGCGTTCCCGCCTTCAACATCAACAATATGGAACAGGGGCTTGCCGTCATGGAAGCCGCCGCGGCCTGCGACGCTCCCGTCATCTTGCAGGCCTCGCGGGGAGCCCGCTCCTACGCGAAAGATCTGATGCTGGCGCGCATGATCGATGCGCTGGTCGATATCTATCCTTCCATTCCCGTCTGCATGCACCAGGACCACGGCAATGACGAAGCCACCTGCCTGACGGCGATCCGGCATGGCTTCACCTCGGTCATGATGGATGGATCGCTCGAAGCCGATGCTGCAACGCCTGCCTCCTATGCCTACAATGTCGAGATCACCCGCCGCGTGACGACGATTGCACATTGGGTCGGGGTCTCGGTTGAAGGCGAACTCGGCGTGCTTGGATCGCTGGAGAGCGGCGAGGCGGAGGCCGAGGATGGACACGGCGCGAGCGGTGTACTCAGCCATGAGCAACTGCTGACCGATCCGGATCAGGCGGTCGATTTCGTCTTGCGCACCAATGTGGATGCACTCGCGATTGCCTGCGGCACGTCGCACGGCGCCTACAAGTTCACCCGCGCGCCGGATGGCGATATCCTCGCGATGGGTGTGATCGAGGAAATCCATCGCAAGCTGCCCAATACCCACCTCGTCATGCACGGCTCGTCCTCCGTTCCTCAAATGCTGCAGGACGTAATAAACCGGTTCGGCGGAGAGATGCCGCAAACCTATGGCGTACCGGTCGAAGAGATCGAGCGTGGCATTCGTCACGGCGTTCGCAAAGTGAATATTGACACGGACTGCCGCATGGCGATGAGTGGCCAATTCCGCCGCATCGCTGTCGAGCACCCCGCTGAATTCGATCCGCGAAAATTCCTGAAACCGGCCATGGATGCAATGCGCGATCTCTGCCGCGATCGGTTCGAACGTTTCGGAACCGCGGGCCAGGCATCGAAAATCAAGGTCATCGGCCTCGACGACATGGCCAAACGCTACGCCGCGGGCAAACTCGACCCGCAGCTCGCTGCAGCCAAGGCTGCCTGACAGGACCCAATCAACGGAAAGGACCCTACAAATGCTGAACAAGTCAGAGACGGTTACGGGAAAGGAGCGCTACAGATCCGGCGTGATGGAATACAAGAAGATGGGCTACTGGGAGCCGGACTACGAGCCCAAGGATACGGACATTATCGCCATGTTCCGCATCACGCCCCAGGACGGGGTCGATCCCATCGAAGCCGCGGCGGCGGTTGCCGGCGAATCCTCGACCGCTACCTGGACGGTGGTCTGGACCGATCGGCTGACAGCGACGGAAAAGTATCGGGCGAAGGCTTACCGCGTCGATCCCGTTCCAAACGGGGAAGGCCAGTATTTTGCTTATATCGCCTATGACCTCGATCTCTTCGAACCGGGTTCGATCGCCAACCTGACGGCATCTATCATCGGCAATGTATTCGGCTTCAAGCCGCTGAAGGCGCTGCGTCTTGAGGATATGCGCCTGCCCGTCGCCTATGTGAAGACTTTCCAGGGTCCGGCAACGGGCATCGTTGTCGAACGCGAACGCCTCGACAAGTTTGGCCGCCCTCTGCTCGGAGCGACGGTAAAGCCGAAGCTTGGCCTTTCGGGTCGCAACTACGGCCGCGTCGTCTACGAAGCACTGAAGGGTGGGCTGGACTTCACCAAGGATGACGAGAACATCAATTCGCAGCCCTTCATGCACTGGCGCGAACGCTTCCTCTACTGCATGGAGGCCGTCAACAAGGCGCAAGCAGCAACCGGCGAAATCAAGGGTACCTACCTCAACGTGACGGCCGCCACCATGGAGGACATGTATGAGCGCGCCGAGTTTGCCAAGGAACTCGGCTCCAACATCGTGATGATCGACCTCGTGATCGGCTACACCGCCATTCAGTCGATGTCGAAATGGGCCCGCCGCAACGACATGATCCTGCATCTGCATCGTGCCGGCCATTCGACCTATACCCGGCAGAAGTCGCACGGCGTCTCGTTCCGCGTCATTGCGAAGTGGATGCGGCTGGCGGGTGTCGACCATATCCATGCTGGAACGGTGGTCGGCAAGCTCGAGGGCGATCCGGCGACGACCCGCGGCTATTACGATATCTGCCGCGAGGACTTCAACCCGATGCGGCTTGAGAACGGCGTATTCTTCAATCAGCATTGGGCATCGCTGAACAAGATGATGCCGGTTGCGTCCGGCGGCATCCATGCCGGACAGATGCACCAGCTGCTCGATCTTCTCGGCGAAGATGTCGTCCTCCAGTTCGGTGGCGGCACGATCGGCCATCCGCTCGGAATCGCCGCCGGCGCGACCGCCAACCGCGTAGCGCTGGAGTGCATGATCCTTGCCCGCAACGAAGGCCGCGACATCGTCAACGAGGGTCCCGAGATCCTCCGCATGGCCGCGCGCACCTGCCAGCCGCTCCAGCAGGCGTTGGACATCTGGAAGGACGTCACTTTCAACTACACATCGACTGACTCGCCGGATTTCGTTCCGACAGCAACCGCAGCAGAATAGGAGGACAATATGCGTGTCACACAGGGAGCCTTCTCGTTCCTGCCGGATTTGACCGACGAACAGATCGCAAAACAGGCGCAGTACTGCATCGACAATGGCTGGGCAGTGAGCCTGGAATTCACCGACGATCCGCATCCGCGCAACACCTATTGGGACATGTGGGCCCACCCGATGTTCGACAATCCCGATGCGGCGGCGCTGATGATGGAGCTAAGGGAATGTCGCAAGGTATATGGCGACCGCTATATCCGCTTCGTCGCCTTTGATAACAGCCATGGCTGGGAGTCGGTGAAGCTTTCGTTCCTGGTCAACCGGCCGGCGGAAGAGCCCGGTTTCCATCTGGCCCGGCAGGAAGCGGGAGGGCGTGTCGTGCGCTATACGACGCGCGCCTATGCAGCCGACAAACCAGCGGGGCAGCGTTATGGCTGATACGGCCGTCCAGGAACTTCCGGCCGAGGACAGAATCGCGGCGGCACCTGCCGCCGTCGATCTGCGCGCCGAATATGTCGAATCCGGCGTTAAGGACGTGCTCGATGAGCTTGACCGCGAGTTGATCGGATTGAAGCCGGTAAAACAGCGCATCAAGGAAACGGCAGCGCTGCTCCTGGTCGAGCGCGCCCGCCGGCGTATGGGATTGGCGCATGAGACGCCGACTCTGCACATGAGCTTCAGCGGTAACCCCGGTACCGGCAAGACCACGGTCGCGCTGCGCATGGCAGATCTCCTGCATCGCCTCGGCTATATCCGCAAGGGACACCTTGTTTCGGTGACGCGTGATGATCTTGTCGGGCAGTATATCGGTCATACCGCGCCGAAGACGAAGGAAATCCTCAAGAAGGCGATGGGCGGAGTGCTCTTCATCGACGAGGCTTACTATCTTCACCGGCAGGAAAACCAGCGCGACTATGGCCAGGAGGCCATCGAGATCCTGCTTCAGGTCATGGAAAACCAGCGCGACGATCTCGTGGTAATCCTCGCCGGTTATGCGGACCGCATGGACAAGTTTTTTGAAAGCAATCCGGGCTTCCGCTCGCGTATCGCCCACCACGTCGATTTTCCTGACTACGGCGATGACGAATTGCTGAGTATTGCTGAAACGATGCTGTCGAAGCAGAACTACCATTTCGACGATGAAGCCCGCGCCATCATGGCAGATTACATCACGTTACGCCGGCAGCAGCCACATTTCGCCAATGCCCGTTCCATCCGCAACGCACTCGACCGGGCGCGCCTGCGACAGGCCAACCGGCTCTTTGAAAGTTCGGATGGTCCGATCGATTCGCGTGCGCTTTCAACGATCACTGCGCCCGACATCAGGGTCAGCCGCGTCTTCGCAATGTCCAGGCAGGAGGAATGATCATGATAGGCCAGAAGACCATCATCGCCCCGTCCGTGCTCTCGGCGGATTTCGCCAGGCTCGGTGAAGAGGTAGAGGATGTCATCGCGGCTGGCGCGGACTGGGTGCACCTCGATGTCATGGACGGACATTTCGTCCCCAATATCACCTTTGGTCCGCAGATCATCAAATCGATCCGCAACCGGACGAAAGCCATCTTCGATTGTCATCTGATGATTGCTCCGGCCGATGCCTATCTTGCCGCATTCGCCGAAGCCGGCTGCGACATTATCACGGTTCATGCGGAAGCCGGACCACATCTTGATCGCTCGCTGCAGGCGATACGCAACCTTGGCAAGAAGGCCGGTGTCTCATTGAACCCCTCGACCCCCGAGAACGTCATAGAATATGTCCTCGACCGCCTCGACCTCGTCCTGCTGATGACCGTCAATCCGGGTTTTGGCGGACAGGCTTTCATTCCTTCGGTTATCGACAAGGTACGCAGGGTCAAGTCCATGATCGGCAGGCGTCCGATCCATATCGAAATCGATGGCGGTGTCACACCGCAGACCGCGCCACTCGTAGCGGCAGCGGGCGCCGATGTGCTTGTAGCGGGTTCTGCGATATTCAAGGGAAATGGCAAGCTCGCCTATGCTGACAATATCGCAGCAATCCGTCATGCTGCCGACGCGGCAATGCACGCGCGAGCGGCTTGAACGGAGGCGAGGACAATGGCGGCGATCCCACCCGTATGCGATTTCGGCTGGAAGGCTTTCGACTCCCGGCTCACCGGTATCGATGGAGAGACACATTCGATCCTGGCGCAGGCCGGTCGAAGGGGACTGGTGGTGGCTTTCATTTGCAACCATTGTCCTTACGTCAAAGCGGTGATCAAACGCATCGTGCGCGATGCCCGGGATCTCAAGGATTTCGGCATTGGTTTCGTCGCGGTCAATGCCAACGATGCGGCGGCCTATCCGGCCGACTCTTTCGAAAACATGCAACGCTTCGCCCGCGAGCATGACTTTCCATTCCACTATCTTCATGACGCCGATCAAACCGTGGCACGCGCCTATGGAGCGGTCTGTACGCCCGACTTTTTTGGGTTTAATTCTGCCGGGGAATTACAGTATCGCGGCCGCCTTGATGCATCGCGCAAGGAGGAAGGCGATACCGATCTTCGCCGCGATCTTTTCGAGGCCATGAAACAGGTCGCAAATTCAGGCCAGGGCCCGCGCGAACAGGTCGCTTCGATCGGTTGCTCGATCAAATGGCGCGAACCGGCATGAATGCGGGGGAACGCCGCCGCGTTCAGCGGCGGCATTGCGCTTATTTCGAATACTGCTTCAGGTAGGCTTCCAGATTGGCGATATCCGTATCATCCTTCAAACCGGCAAAGGCCATCTTGGTGCCTTTGACCTTGGCTTTCGGATCATGCAGGTAGTCTTTCAGGCTTGCCGGGTCCCAGACGAGACCACCCTTGCCAGCCTCGACCATGGCAGTCGAATAACTGAAGCCAGGATGTGTTCCGGCAGTCCTGCCGAACAGGCCGAACAATGAGGGCCCGACCTTGTTCTTGTCGCTATCGGCGACATGACATACCGCGCATTTCTTGAAGACCGTTGCACCTGCCGTGGCATCACCCTCCTGGGCCCGCGCTCCAACAGCTGACAACGAAACAATTGATAGACCGATAAGTAGGGCATTCTTGTATCGCATGGCATTTCCTCATTTTCGCCAAGGGTGCCCTGGACGAAGACTGGCACCAATTTCCATGCATTGGCGTCCACCATTTAGAACTCTTCCAGAGTTACCCGCCGTTCCTGAGAAGTCAATCGCTTACACCGAGAAATTGCGGGCCGATTTTTCCATGCTCGCCGTGATTGACGTTCGCATACGGGAACCGTAACCTGTTGCAATATTTCTCATTCGGGCACCTTGAGAAATCCGATCAGCGTGACTGAGTCTTTCTCGCGCCGGACGTGCGGCTGAGCGTAGGAAGACCTCGGCAGAAGGCGGGAGGTGCCGACAATGAATGTGATCGATCTCGTCCTGACAATATGCCTTGCGTCGAATCCCTCGAGTTGTCGGGAGGAGCGGCTGCATTTCGAAGACCGTGGTGGCCAGCTGAACTGCATGTTTCTCGCCCCTGCCGAGATCGCGAAATGGTCGGAGCTCCATCCCAAGCAGAAGGTAGTCCGCTGGAAGTGTGATTATCCGACAGATGAACGCTCGCTGTGAGGAGAGCGTCGTGATTCGCGTATGCGTACGGGCATTTTTCAGTCTGGCAATTCTGCTTCTGGTTTACGAAGTGGGCATCACCCGCGCCTTGGCTGCCGAAACGGTACGGATCGGGGTTCTCAAGTTTGGCACGGTGAATTGGGAACTTGATACGATCAAGTTTCATAAATTCGATGAGAAGCACGGTATCGATCTCGATATCCGGTTCTTTGCTGGCGAGGATGCCACCAACGTTGCGATGATGGCCGGCGACGTGGATATCATCGTCAGCGATTGGTTATGGGTATCGCGCCAGCGATCGTCCGGCGAGGACCTGACATTCGTCCCTTACTCAAGTTCGGTGGGCGCCATCATGGTGCCAGCACAATCGCCCATTAAAAGCCTTGGAGACCTCAAGGGCAAGAAGCTCGGGGTGGCCGGTGGTCCCCTGGACAAGAGCTGGTTGCTGATCCAGGGTCTGGCGAAACAGCAGTACGCGTTCGACCTTGCTGCTGAGAACGAGATTATCTACGGCGCGCCGCCCTTGCTGGCCGAAAAGGCGATGCAGGGTGAGCTCGATGCGGTCCTGAACTTCTGGAATTTCTGCGCGCGGCTCGAGGCAAACGGTTTCCGCCGCCTGCTGAGTGCGAATGATGCCGCGAAAGCGCTTGGCGCGTCCGGCACCACTTCGGCCATCGGTTACATCTTTCATGAAAAATGGGCGAAAGCGCATCCGCAGGCCGTTGCCGGCTTCATTGCGGCCAGCCGCGACGCCAAGGCATTGCTGGCAACCTCGGACGAGGATTGGCGGCGCCTCGCCCCCGTCGTGAGGGCCGAAGGCCGGGAACTGGACGTTTTGCGTGATCGCTACCGGGAGGGAATCCCCGACGATACGATCGAGGAACAGCAGGCGGATGCCACGAAGCTCTATTCTGTGCTTGCCGAACTCGGTGGGCCGAGGCTGGTAGGCCCGGCCAAAACGCTGGCGGCAGGCACGTTCTGGGGAGACGAATGAATGGGGCTGGCAAGCGCTGAATCCGACCGCATGCAACGGGGAAGGGCACCGGCAGATCGCAGCAAACTGACCTCGCCGATCATGATCGCAATGTCTTTTGCCGTCCTTTTGGCCGCCTGGCATTTCGCTGCCGTTACATGGCCAAGCCGCTCCCTACCGGGTCCGGTGCCGGTCTTTCAGACTTTCCTGCGCGAAACGGCGAGCGGTGATTTGCCTTACCATCTTGGCATGACGCTTTGGCGCGTCGCGGCATCGTTCGTCCTCGCCATGGTCATAGGCTCGGTCATCGGTGTTTTCCTCGGCAGTTTCCGGCGCGCCGACCAATTCTTCAACCCGTGGCTCATCCTGTTTCTCAACATTCCGGCGCTCGTCGTCATCGTCCTCGCCTATATCTGGTTCGGCCTCAACGAGGTGGCGGCGATCGGTGCCGTGGCCGTCAACAAGATCCCGAACGTTATCGTCACCATGCGCGAAGGCACGCGCGCGCTTGATCCGCGCTATGCCGAGATGGCAGCCGTCTATCGATTTGGACCCCTCGATCGGCTTCGCCATATTCTCCTGCCGCAATTGCAGCCCTACATCGCCGCTGCGTCGCGTTCGGGTATTGCCCTGATCTGGAAGATCGTACTCGTCGTCGAACTGCTCGGCCGGTCGAACGGTGTCGGTTTCGAGATCAACCTCTTCTTCCAACTTTTCGACGTCGCGGCGATCCTGGCCTATGCGCTTGCCTTCGTCGCGGTCATGCTTTTCATCGAACTCCTCCTGGTACAACCCCTTGAACGCTCATCAACTCGCTGGCGCCGCCGCGCGGCTTAAGGTCAACATCGAAGAGAAATCGTTCCGCACCTCGGATGGCGGCACGATCGAGGTGTTGCGCGACCTCAATTTCGAGGTGGGGGAGAATGAATTTGCCTGCGTGCTGGGACCCTCCGGATGCGGCAAGACGACGATGCTGCGCATCCTGCTTGGGCTTGACCGGGAGTTTCGCGGCTCCGTCCAGCTGCCTGGAAAGGTGGAGGCGCGCATGGGTGCCGTATTTCAGGAACCACTTCTTTTGCCCTGGCGGACCGTGGAGCAGAACGTTCGGCTTGCCCTCCCGACGCACCTCCGCGACACCAGCCTGGACCAGCTTTTCGCAAGTCTTGGCCTCGCCAAGATGCGGGGGTTCTACCCTTCAGAACTTTCGCTCGGCCTTGCACGCCGCGCAGCAATCGCCCGGGCATTGGCTATCGAGCCCGATATTCTCCTCCTCGATGAACCGTTTGTTTCCCTCGATGCCTCGACTGCCCAGCAATTGCGGCACCTCCTGCTTGGCGTTTGGTCGGACCGCCCGACGACGGCCCTGATGGTCACGCACAACCTGCAGGAGGCGATCATGCTTTCCGACCGCATTGTCGTCCTCTCCGACAGACCGACCCACGTCCTTGGCACGTTCGACATCCGGCTGCCGCGCAATTATCGCAACGAACAGATAAATGCCGATCTGCTGCGATCATTCCGGGAGAAATTCGCCGGCATAAGGACTGAACCATGATTCCAGCGCCAACCCGGCGAAGCATCATCAAGACAGGGATGCTCTTCGCCTGTCGCGGTATGATGCATTCCGGCTTCGCAAGGGCGCAGTCATCACTGACGGTCAGCGAGATTGCCCCCGGCGTTTTCGCTTTCAGGGGTGTTCCGGCCCTCATGCTAGCCGCCAACGAGGGGAAGATCTGCAATCTTGGCTTCATCGTTGGCAATGAGAGTGTCGCGGTCATCGATAGCGGAGGAAGCACGGCCGAGGGAAGGGAACTCGTCGCTGCGATCCGCGCCGTGACTGACAAGCCGATCCGCTACCTGATCAATACCCACATGCATCCGGATCACATCTTCGGCAATGTCGCTTTTGCCGAGACCGGCGCGACAATTGTCGGGCACCACAATCTGCCGCGAGCCCTTGCCGCCCGCGGCGAATTCTATTTGCAGAGCTATCGCGATGCCATGGGCACTGCGCTGATGGCAGACGTCAGGATCATGCCGCCGACACAACTTGTCACCGACGTCGTTGAGATCGATCTTGGCGGGCGCAGACTGACGCTTAAAGCGTGGAAGCCTGCCCATACGGACAACGACCTGACGGTTTTCGATCAGCAAACCGCAACGTTCTTTACCGGCGACCTTTGCTTTCTCGGGCATCTGCCGACGATGGATGGATCCTTGCGCGGCTGGATGGCCCAACTCGGCGCCTTGGCATCCATCGAGGCCCAACGTGCAGTCCCGGGCCACGGCGACGTGCCGGCGAACTGGCCGCAGGCGCTCGACGCCGAGCGTCGCTATTTCGACGTGCTTGCCGCGGACATCCGCAAGGCAATTGCCGATGGGGTGCCAATGGCCAAGGCCGTCACGACCGCGGCCAGAAGCGAAAGAGATAATTGGCATCTCTTTGACGACTACAATGAACGCAATGCGACGGCAGCCTTCGCCGAACTCGAATGGGAATGATGGTGTTGTTTGCCAGACAGTTCGGCGTGGTGGTATAATGGTGGCTGGCCGGGCACCGCCAAAACTTGGTGGAGGCAAAGCATGACTTTTGATTTCACAGATCGGCGCAGCCGTTTTGCGATCGTGTTGTCGTTGGCATTTCTTGGTGGCTTGGCGCCGAACGCCATGGCGCAAAGCGCTTCCGGGCCGGAACCGACGACCTGGAACAGCCTCAAGGGTGACGTGTTCGGCGCGAAGCCGATCGAGCCAGCCGATGGCATCATCAGTATCGAGGCACCGAAACGCGCGGAAGATGCGGCGATCGTTCCGGTCGATCTGCGGTTCAAGACCGACCCCGCGTCAGGCAGGCTGAAGGCCGTTACCCTTATCGTCGATGAGAACCCATCGCCCGTCGCCGCGGTCTTTCAGTTCGGCAAGGATGCCGGCGTCACCCATCTCGCCACACGTTTGCGCGTCAACGCCTACTCTTATATCCGGGCGATTGCTGAGACCGAGGACGGCAAGCTTCACATGACCGAGACCTTCGTAAAGGCTTCGGGCGGCTGTTCGGCTCCGGCAATGAAGAACCAGGACGAAGCCCTGGCTTCGCTTGGCCAGATGAAGCTCAAGGTTTTTCCGTCGACGGCTGCGGGCACCGAGCCGATGACGCGCGCCACGGAGATGCAGTTGATGATCCGGCATCCTAACAATTCCGGGCTGCAGATGGATCAGGTCACGCGCTATTACATTCCGCCGCATTTCATCGACGGGTTGACGATCACTCAGGGCGATCGCTTGATCATGTCCATGGTAGGCGGCATATCGATCTCGGAGGATCCGAACTTCCGCTTCGACTTCAACGCAAAGCCGGACGAAGACATCAAGGTCGATGCCGCGGATACGAAGGGCAAGAAGTTCCAGAACGAGTGGCCGATCCAGTCATCTACCCTTTGAGGATCAGAAGCAGCGCACGTCAGCCTCTGCCTGCGCCCGCTTCAACTCTGCGTTTGCAGCCTTGGCCGGCGCACTCTCACGGAACAGTGCGCCGTTCTCGCCAGGAACCAGTCCCATCTGCTTGAAGGTCTCAGCTGCCTCGTAGTGAGGATAGGTCACGACGGAGGCAATAACGTCAATGGAACACGAGCAGCGCTGCAGCATATCCCGGTTTTCGCCATTGGATTTCATGCAGGCGTACACGTATTCTGCGACCGTCGCCGTGGGGTAGTCTGACGCAGCATTTGCCGGCAAAGTGAAGCCAGATATTGCAACTGCTAACAGGGCGAATTTGGCAACTCTGAACGCGGCCATGGCATTTCTCGCTTTCGTGGCGTTGAAATATACATTTTCCAAGTAGATAGCAAAAGATAACAACGATCTGCAAACATTTATGCCGGTTTTAAGTATCAAATTGTGTGACAGCCGTAAAAAGCAGAATATATGAATAAAATAGGCGGGTTACTGCAGTGCAATAGAAGTATATTGCAATGCAGCAAATATAAATTGATAATCCTGCTTGCTTAATGCATTTGTTTCTCCTATCGTCGGTTTGTTTCCGGCTTCAAGGACGTTACCGTCAAGGGAGTGGTGACAGTCTTCGTAGGCCAAGCGGGGTGGGCAGTAACGGTGCCCTCTGCTCGCCTGGCTTAGGTCGTGACACGCTGCCGGAAATACTTCCCATTTGCGTGAGCTGATGGAGCGGAGTCGTCGTTTGAGATGGCGCCGTCCGATGGTTCATTAAAGTGAACTTAGGGAGGACTCAGAATGCGTGTACACAAACACTTCATTGGCATTGCACTCGCTACCACAGCCATGACGCTCTCGTTGGTGGGAGGAGCATTTGCCAATGATGATCTTCAGACCCTGTCTTCGGATGCCAAGAACTGGGCTATGCAGACGGGCGATTACGCCAACACTCGATACTCGAAACTGAAGAAGATCACCAAGGACAACGTCAAGAACCTCCAAGTCGCCTGGACGTTCTCGACCGGTGTACTGCGCGGCCATGAAGGCGGTCCGCTCGTAGTCGGCGATGTCATGTATGTCCATGCTCCTTACCCGAACACGGTCTATGCGCTCGATCTCAACAATGACGGCAGAATCCTGTGGCGGTACGAGCCAAGGCAGGATCCGAACGTCATTCCGATCATGTGCTGCGATACGGTCAATCGCGGCGTTGCCTATGGCGACGGCAAGATTTTCCTCTACCAGGCTGACACGACCCTTGTTGCTCTCGACGCCAAGACCGGCGCCGTTGCCTGGTCCGTCAAGAATGGTGAAGCAGCTGACGGCAGCAAGGGTGAATCCGGCACATCTGCGCCGGTTGTCATCAAGGACAAGGTTCTCGTCGGTGTGTCCGGCGGTGAATTCGGCGTCCGCGGTCATCTGACAGCCTATAATATCAAGGACGGCAAGCAGGCCTGGCGGGCCTATTCTATGGGATCCGACAAGGAGACCTTGATCGATCCGCAAAAGACGACCGCGCTCGGCAAGCCAGTCGGACCTGATTCTGGAACGAATACCTGGGAAGGCGATCAATGGAAGATCGGCGGCGGGACGACATGGGGCTGGTACTCATACGATCCGAAGCTGAACCTGATCTATTACGGCACGGGCAACCCCTCGACCTGGAATCCTAACCAGCGCCCGGGCGACAACAAATGGTCCATGACCATCATGGCCCGCGATGCCGACACCGGCATGGCAAAATGGCTCTATCAGATGACCCCACACGATGAGTGGGACTATGACGGCGTCAATGAAATGATCTTGGCCGATGGCATAAAGATCGACGGCAAGGATCGCGATGTGCTCGTGCATTTCGATCGCAACGGCTTCGCCTATACGATGGATCGTGCAACCGGTGAGCTTCTGGTCGCAAAGAAATATGATCCGGCTGTCAACTGGGCGACTGAAGTCGACATGGACAAGAGCAGCAAGACCTATGGCCGTCCAAAGGTCGTAGACAAGTATTCGACCCAGGCTCAGGGTGAGGATACGAATACGACCGGTATCTGCCCGGCCGCTCTCGGTACCAAAGATCAGCAGCCTGCGGCCTATTCGCCGAAGACCAAGCTCTTCTACGTTCCGACGAACCATGTCTGCATGGACTATGAGCCCTACAAGGTCAGCTACACCGCTGGTCAGCCTTATGTGGGCGCCACGGTTTCCATGTATCCGGCTCCCAACAGCCACGGCGGCATGGGCAATTTCATTGCCTGGGATGCTGCCAAGGGTGAAATCGTCTGGTCCATTCCCGAGCAGTTCTCGGTTTGGTCAGGCGCCCTTGCCACGGATGGCGACGTCGTCTTCTACGGCACACTCGAAGGCTACCTGAAGGCGGTCGATAAGAACGGTAAGGAACTCTACAAGTTCAAGACACCTTCCGGGATCATCGGCAATGTCACCACCTACGAACATAAGGGCAAACAATATGTTGCCGTTCTGTCCGGTGTTGGTGGCTGGGCAGGCATCGGTCTCGCAGCCGGTCTGCTCGAAGCCAAGAATGCAGCTGCATGGCATGGCGCAGTCGATCAGGGCAGGGCCCAGGGCGACGAAACCAAGTCAGTCGGAACTGCAGGTCTCGGCGCCGTCGGCGGTTACGCCGGTTTGGCCGACTACACCACGTTGGGTGGTCAGCTGACCGTATTCACCGTTCCTGAATGACAGGAACGATGTCGGACACATTGCGAGCGTGCGCAGGCAGGCTCTGAACAATAGGGCCCGGTCCTTCCAGGCCGGGCCCTTCGTGTCTCAAATGCCGAAACATTGATCAATAACAACCGTGGGCCTGTATCGTGAGATGCTGACCGCGGATTGGAAAGAGGACTCCGGATGCCCATTCGAAAGACATTGCTTGCCGTCGCTGCCGGTCTCGCCCTTCTGGCGAGCCAGGGCAGCACTTACGCCGACGACGCAGCGACCGCTGCAGTCGCATCCGACGCCAACGGCAAATATGCCGACAAAGAGGGAAATCCCACATACAAGATACAGGAAGATGGCACAGTCGACTGGTACACCTATAGCGGCTACCGCCGGTTCAACTCCGAATGCCACGTCTGCCATGGCGCAGATGGGGCTGGTTCCTCCTTTGCCCCGGCCCTCGCAACTTCGCTGAAGTCCATCAACTACGCAGATTTCATGGCGATCGTTGCCGGCGGGCGCAAAAATCTCAGTGGTGGCAATGAGAAGGTCATGCCGGCCTTTGGCGATAACAAGAACGTCTACTGCTACATGGACGATCTTTATGTCTATCTGCGTGCGCGCGCTGTCGGCGACTTGCCGCGCGGTCGCCCGGCGAAGCACGAAAACAAACCCGATGCGGCCAAGGAGCAGGAAACATCCTGCATGGGTGGTTGATATGAATCTGCGCCTCCGCTCTCTTCCGCAATGGATTGCCGCATTATCATTGGCGGCATTCCTGGCATCGCCCTCTACGGCCTTGGCGCAGGGGGCGGGGCTCGGTGCGGCCGGTGAACTTGTCGATCCAGACGTTTTGCGGGTTTGCGCCGATCCCTCCGACATGCCGTTTTCCGACGAGAGCGGCAAAGGTTTTGAGAACAAGCTCGCGGAGCTCGTTGCGGCAAAGACCGGCCGCAAGTCGGTCGCCTACACCTGGTATCCGATGGCAACAGGTTTCGTTCGCAATACGTTGCGGGCGCACCGCTGCGATATCATCATGGGTTACGCCCAGGGCGATGAACTCGTCCAGAACACCAACGCCTATTATCGATCGACCTACGTTCTGGTCTATAAGAAGGGCGCCGGGCTTGATGGCGTGGACAGCATCGAGGATCCGAAGCTTGCCAACAAGAAGATCGGAGTGGTTGCCGGTACGCCGCCATCAGTAAATCTCGCCAAGGCAGGCTATATGCGCAACGTCCATCCGTATCCGCTGATGGTCGATACGCGCCTCGCTCCGTCCATGGCCGAAGTTATGATCAAGGAACTCAAGAGCGGTGTCATCGATGTCGCCATTCTGTGGGGGCCAATGGCCGGCTACTATGCCAAGCAGATCGATCCCGATCTCGCCTTCGTGCCACTCCTCAATGAGAAGTCGGGGCACATGGCGTTCCGCATCACCATGGGCGTGCGCCCGTCCGACCAGGAGTGGAAACGGACGCTGAACAAGGTGATCAGAGAAAACCAGGCGGAGATCAACAAAATCCTGCTCGACTATCAGGTTCCGTTGATCGATGAGAACAATAAGCCGGTGACGCAATAGGATGACGGAGGACGCTTGAAATTGCAGTGGAACCGGCTTGTGGCGGCAGCCGTTCTGATAGTGGCAGGGACAGGCGTTGCACTTGCCGCAGGAACGGTTCCCGAGCCCGACGGTTACAGGACTGAAGCCTACAGGGCGCCGACGCCGACGACGCTGAAGGGCGCAAAGGTGATCACGACCGACGAGGCGGTCGAACTATGGAAGAGCAAGGACGCTGTGTTCGTCGATGTTCTTCCCCATGATCCGAAGCCAGCAGAATTGCCGGCTGGCACGATCTGGAAGGAAAAGATTCGAGAGGACATTCCAGGAAGCATCTGGCTTCCAAATATCGGATACGGGGTCATCAACAAGGAGACTGAGGCCTATTTTCGCAAAGGGCTCAAATCTCGACTAGGTGATGACGTCAACAAGAAGGTGATTTTCTATTGTATGGAGAACTGCTGGATGTCGTGGAATGCAGCCAAAAGGGCGGTTGAATGGGGATACACTTCGGTGATCTGGTTTCCCCTCGGCACCGACGGCTGGACCGCTGCCAAGCAGGCCACACAAAGAAATGAACCCTACTGATTTCAATCCTGCGCCATTGTGGCGTATGATGCTGGAGAAAGATCGGAAATGATCTTTGATTTGAGAAGGAGGAAAGCATGAAGAAAACCTGGACAAAGCCAGTCATGTGCCAAGTTGCTGCCGGCATGGAACTTTCGCGTTACCTGCCAGCGGAACTGAAGGCCAAGAAATAAGCCACATACCTCTCGCCCCACGCACATATCGAGCGTGGGGCGGCCTTCTGGTTCAATCGTAAGCTGAAAGCACGTGCGATGCCTTGCTGTTCGGCTGTGAGGATGCGTGCCTGCAATGCGTTTGAAGATAATTGGTTCAGCGGCAGGTGGCGGATTTCCGCAATGGAATTGCAACTATCGATTGAGCCGAGGTGCACGGAGCGGCGACATCAATCTTCGCCCCCGAACCCAGTCCAGCCTCATTGCGAGTGCAAACGGCACGGATTGGGTGGTATTTAATGCGTCTCCGGATATCCGTGAGCAGATTGCCGCGACACCCGAGCTCCAGCCTGCTTCTGCAGGCCCGTTGCGGTCTACACCAATCCGCGCGGTCGTTCTGACCAACGCCGACGTCGACCATATTACCGGGCTTCTCAGCCTGCGCGAACGCGAGCCATTTGCGATCTACGCCTCCCAGCGAATCCTGGAAGTTCTCGCAAGCAATTCCATTTTCAACGTGCTCGATCCAGCGATCGTCAAGCGGCGCGAACTTCTGCTCGATGAGCCTACGAAAATCGCTGACGCCAGCGGCAAGCCCACCGGTCTCCTTGTCGAGGCATTTGCCGTTCCAGGCAAAGTGGCGCTATTTCTCGAAGATCCAAGTTTGGCCGCGCAGGGTTTCGGCACCGAGACGGGCGACACGATCGGCCTTCGTATCTCGTCGTCGCAGACGCCACATGCAGCATTTTACGTTCCGGGCTGTGCAGCCGTGGACGCCAATCTGAAGCGCCGCCTGTCGAATGCCGATTGCCTGCTCTTTGACGGAACGCTTTTCACTGATGACGAGATGATCACTGCAGGCGTCGGCTCCAAGACCGGCGCGCGGATGGGCCATGTGCACATTTCAGGGCCCTCCGGTTCGATCGATGCACTGAGCAATCTCGGGGTCAAGCGGCGGATCTATGTCCACATCAACAATACCAACCCGATCCTGGATGAAGCATCGGCGGAGCGCGCCGCGGTCGGGGAGGCGGGATGGGAAGTCGCCCATGACGGCATGGAGGTAAGGCTTTGAGCGATTTCAGCAATGCGGCGGGAAGCGGCCTTTCGCCGGCGGAACTTGAGAACGTTCTGCGCGAAGTGGGGGCGGTCCGCTATCACAATCGCCATCCCTACCATCACCAGATGACCAGCGGAGCGCTGACCAAGGCGCAGATGCAGGCCTGGGCGCTCAATCGCTACTGTTATCAGTCGGTGATTCCGCGCAAGGATGCCATGATCATCGCACGCGCCGAGGACCCGGAATTCCGCGCCGAGTGGCGCAAGCGCATCGAAGACCATGACGGAAGTGATGGCTGGAACGGCGGAATTGCCCGGTGGCTGAAACTCGCAACGGGGCTAGGCCTCGATGCTGACGCCGTCAAAAGCGAGAAGCTGGCGCTGCCTGCAACGCGCTTTGCAGTCGGCGCCTATCTCTCGTTCTGCACCAACCGCACGCTGCTCGAGGCGGTGGCATCGTCGCTAACCGAACTCTTCTCGCCGGTCATAATCGGCGAGCGCGTTCCCGCGATGCTGGCGAAATACGATTATGTTACGCCGGAGATTCTGGCCTATTTCGACAAACGTCCGACCCAGGCATCGCGCGATTCCGACTTTGCCCTTGCCTATGTCATGAAACATGCAGACACGGCCGAGAAGCAGCAGGCGATTATCGATGCGCTGGTATTCAAGTGCGACGTCCTTTGGGCGATGCTCGATGCGCTGGCGCATGCCTATGGCGAAGCGGGCCACGTTCCGCCAGGAGCATTCGATCCGGAGAGAACATGATCGAAACCGCCCGTGCCCGTTCGCTCGTGTCGATGCAATCGAAACCGATCCTGAAGCGGCATGTCCGTCTGCAATATGATAGAGTGCGTGAAGCATGGGCCCTCCTGTCGCCAGAGCGCGTGTTCTGGCCCAATGAGGTCAGTCTTGATATCTTGCGTCTATGCGATGGGCGGCAGACCGTGGCTGAAATGATTGCCTCGCTCGGCGACCAATATGGAGCGGACGAAGCGGAAATTGCGCCGGATGTGACCGGCTTTCTGCAAGAATGGTCCGACAAATTTCTGGTGACGTTATGACGGAACCTGTCTTACCCCCGATCGGCATGCTGGCGGAATTGACGCATCGCTGCCCGCTGCAATGCGCCTATTGTTCCAACCCCGTTGAATTGCTCAAGGCCAATCGCGAGATGGACACGCAGGGCTGGGTCTCGCTCTTTGAACAGGCGGCCGATCTCGGTGTGCTGCAGGTGCATCTTTCGGGCGGCGAGCCGACCTTGCGCGCTGACCTCGTTGACCTCATCGCGTGCCTTGCGCGGCGCGGCGTCTATACGAACCTTATCACAGCGGGTGTCGGCATTGCTGAGGGCCGCATCGAGTCCTTTGCTGAAGCGGGACTTGATCATGTCCAGCTGAGTTTCCAGGGAGCGTTCGCAGCGACGACGGAAAAGATCGGCAATGCGCGCGGCGCTCACGAAAAGAAACTGGAGACGGCGCGACGCATTCGCGCCGCCGGCCTGCCGCTGACCATCAATGCGCCGATCCATCGGCACAATATGGAAGAGGTGCCCGACTTCATCGATCTCGCACTCTCACTCGGTGCCGAGCGGCTCGAAATCGCCAATGTGCAATATGCGGGCTGGGCCTTGCTCAACCGCAATGCGCTGATGCCGGAGCGGGAAGCCGTCGAACGCCAGGTCGAAGTGGTCGAGGCAGCGCAGGAGCGGTTGCGGGGCATCATGACCATCGATTTTGTCACACCCGACTATTTTGCCATCTATCCAAAGCCCTGCATGGGCGGATGGGCCCGCGACGCCTTCATGGTGGCGCCTGACGGCACTGTGCTTCCCTGCCACGCCGCCGCTACCATCAAAACCCTGAATTTCGAACGCTTCGGCGATTGGACTCTGAGCCGCATCTGGCATGAATCCTCCGCTTTCAATGCTTTCCGTGGTACCGATTGGATGCAGGAGCCGTGCCGGAGCTGCGAGCGGCGCGAGATTGATTGGGGCGGCTGCCGCTGCCAGGCGCTGGCGATCGCCGGCGATGCCGCCGCCACCGATCCAGCCTGCATCAAATCCCCGCTGCACGCGCGCATGGGCGCGCTCATCAACGAAGCGGCCGGAGCCAGCACTTCGGCGAATGGCGCCGAAACATTCACCTATCGGCGGATCGGGCGGGTCACGGAGCCTACGGCTTGACCAGCGACTGGCTGATCGTCTTCGCCAAACCGTAGAGGCGCTGCTCGATGATCGTCGGAACCTCACAGACATAGGTCAGGGATTGCACGCGCTCGTCGAAGATGCGCGTTTCCCATTTCAGACGCTCGTCCTGCCGGTCCAATTCTTCCGGATCCGCATCGGGCTTGGCGCGCATGGCATCGACAAGGGCGGCTTCCTTACGCAGGTCCTCCGCCATGTCGCGCTGGCGCATGGCGTAGCGTGAAATACCGGTCATCACCTGTTGGCGCTCGCGGCTGAGCGTGTCGAAGACCCCCTGAAAAACCTGAAAGAGCTTGTCGTTAGCCTGGTCTTTGGGAAGTCCGGCGGCAAATTCCGTTATCTGTTTCTGTGCGGCGTCGAGCGGGTTGCGGCGGGCAGCAATCTCGCTGACCAGATCATCGATCTTGGGATCGTTGCCCCAGTCGCTGGCTGTTTCGGGAATTTGCGGTCCGTTCCAGACCTGCCCGACCGAAATTTCCGGCACTTTGCGCTGGATGCAGGGCCAGTCCGGATCGTTGCTCGCCGCCGCATAAGCGGGAAGCGTAGCAAAAAAGGGAAGAAGCGTTGCCGAAATCAGGGCAATAGCGCGCGCTTGTCTCACGTATTTCCTCCCTCCTGCTTGCGAATGGTGAGACCCCTCGAAGGGTCGTAGGCAATGATGGCGCCGGTCATGAAGGCAAGCGTAAAGCCGCATACGACGGCAAGCGAAGTCCATTCGACCTGACCATAGAAGGCAAACCGGATCAATTCCACGGCATAGGTAAACGGATTGAGCTGGCAGATTTTGTAAAGCAGCGGGCTTGCCTCCTGCACGCGCCACAGCGGATAGAGCGCCGACGAGGCGAAATACATCGGGAAGATCACGAAGTTCATGATCCCGGCGAAGTTTTCGAGCTGCTTCACCACCGAAGAGAGCAGCATGCCAAGCGCGCCGAGCATCATGCCGGCAAGGAAGAGGGCGGGGAGGGTCAGGAGATAGCCAATGGGCGGCGCTTTGACACCCCAGAACCATGCAATGAACAGGAAGGCATAGACCTGGGTGATCGAAACGGCGACACCGGCCAGGAGCTTCGCTACCAGCAGGAACCAGCGCGGAAACGGGCTGACGAGGAGCGTGCGCATGTTTCCCATCTCGCGGTCATAGACCATGGACAAGGATGATTGCATGCCACTGAACAAAAGGATCATGCCGCACAGGCCGGGGGTGATATAGACCTCATAGAGCACATAGGTCTGATAGGGCGGGATGATCGAGACACCGAGGACCTGGCGAAAGCCAGCCGCGAAGATGAAGAGCCAAAGCAGGGGCCTAACCAGCGAGGAAATGAACCGCTCGCGCTGGTTGAGATAGCGGAGGCCCTCACGGATAAGAATGCCCTTGAGGCAGACAAGATATTGCATCAGGCCGAAGCGTTTGCGCGCCGAGGACCGGGGAAGTGGTACGTTTCCGGCAATGTCCGTCATGGTTTCTGCCCTGGGGTTAACGCCACGATGCCCGTAAGCCGCGAAAATGCTTCGTTGATCGTCTCGGCGCCCGCGCGTTTGATGACGTCGTGCACGGGGCCATTGGCGACGAGCTTGCCCCGATCGAGCACGATCACTTGGTCGGCATGGCTGACCTCGTCGATGAGATGGGTCGCCCAAAGCACGCTGATGCCCTCGTTCTGGACGAGCTTGCGGATATCGGAAAGGATCGTTGCGCGCGACTTGATGTCGAGCCCGACCGTCGCTTCGTCGAGCAGCAGCAGCGACGGTTGGTGCAAAAGCGCGCGTATGATTTCGATGCGGCGAATCTGCCCGCCGGAAAGGCTGCGCGCCTTCTCGTGCAGGCGGTCGCTCATGTCTATCGACATCAAGAGCTCATTGATGCGCTGGTTTGCCTGCCGCGAGCCAATGCCGTGGAGCGAGGCGTGGTAGGCGAGGTTCTGGTGTACGGAGAGGTCGAGATCGAGCGTTCGCGCCTGGAAAACAATTCCCAGGCGCCGAAGCGCGTCGCCGGACTTGCGGTTTATATCGTGACCGAAGACATGGATATTCCCGTGCCGCGTGGCAAAGAGGTGGCTGATCAATGAGAACAGCGTCGTCTTGCCCGCTCCATTCAAACCCAAAAGAACGGCAAAACGTCCGGGCGCAATCGAGAATGATATGTCATCCAGCGCTTGCCGCTTGCCATAGGCGTAACTCACCGAAGTCAATTGCAATGCGGGAACGTCTGCTTCCGGCAAAGTCCTGCCTTCGATACTTCTAAGTCCGGCATTTGTACCCATTGAGCTCCACCCTGGTACCGTATGCGGTATCACTTATTTGACGGTAATCTTACCCTTCATTCCCTTGTCGGCAAGGTCGGGAACCGACCATGTGTATTCGCCCGGGCGAACCGCGGTGAATTGAACATTGATCGTGCCGGGTGAATCGAATTCGAGCCAGGCGGGCGCCCCGTTCATGTGCACCTCGAGCTCGTTGATGACGATCTGGTTCATCCAGACGTTGCGGAAAAGGTCGGTAAAGAACTTGTATTCGAAACCGGCGGCCGAGGTGATCTTCCAGCGGTAGCCTTGTCCGGCGACAAGCTCGAAATCCTTCTGGTTTACGGCGAAGTCGTCGGTCTTGGAGCCAAGAATGAGTTCCGGGAGGTTCTTGCTCGCACGCGTGACCGCCGGTGCCTTGGTTTGTGCTTCGGCCTTCGGCTTCGGTGCCGCCTGATCGTCGTCGTCATCATCGGCCTGTGCAAATGCCGTTTGGGCGGCCACAATGCTCAGGAATGTCGCGAGGGCGACCGTCTTGAAATTTCTCATACTTTTCCTCCCATGATATGCGTCATTCATTGGTCAGTTCGGCGCCACCACGACACCCCAGGGCAGTTGCCCGACGGTAACGGACTTTATCGGCTCGTCCGTGGCCGTATCGATGAAGGTGATGTCATTCGAAAGCCCGTTGGTGCTGATGATGTTCTTGCCATCCGGTGTGAAGGCGAGCTGCCATACGCGTTGCCCAACGAGGATGTATTTCTCCACCTCGTAGGTCTCGGCATTGACGACCGCGACGCGGTTGGCCGGTCCGAGAGCGACATAGGCTTTCTTGCCGTCGGCGGTGATGCGAATGCCGACGGGCTGGATCTGTTCCGACCGCAGCCCCTGGATCTCGAACGTGATCTTGTGGGTCACTTCGCGCTTGGCGTTGTCGATAACCGACACGGTGCCGCCGACTTCGGCTGACACCCAAACCTCGGAGCCGTCAGGTTTGAACTGGGCAAAGCGCGGGCGGGAGTCGACAAGGACATTATCGGTGATTTCGTGAGTGTCGGTATTGATGAAATGCGCCATGTTGGTCGTTTCCGACGTGTTGACGATGGTCTTGCCGTCAGGGCTGACACCCATGCCTTCCGGCTCAACCCCGACCGGTATCTCGGCGATGACATTCTTGCTCTCGATATCGATAACGGTGACGAGATTGTCGTCTTCATTGGCAATGTACAGCTTCTTGCCGTCAGGCGAGAGCACGAAAAGTTCGGGATCAGGGCCAGAGGGAAGCGATCCTACGATCTCGCCGGAGGCGGTATCGATGATCTCCACCGTATCGTCGTCGCTGGCGCAGACGTAGACGAATTTACCGTCCTGCGAGATGGTAATTCCGCGCGGCCTCTGTCCGACTTCGAGCGTCTTGACGACTTCCATTGATTTCGAATCGACGACGGTGACCGTGTTGTCTTTCTCGTTCGACACGTAGACCATATTCGCAAGGCTTGGGCCCGCAAGGAATGGCACCGCCGCGGTCGCGGCGAGCAGGCGTAAGGTCCGTCGCATTCAGTCCTCCCAGTATTTTCTAGTTCAGTTTACACTTGGTCTCCGGCCTGTCGACGCCGAGCGTATCCAGCTCGGAGAATTGATGCAGGAAGCCCTCCTGCGGCGAAGTCGACACCACCCCGTGTCCATCCCCGATCAGAACAGGTTGCCGCAACTGCCAGTTCCAATTGCGGAAGGTCAGTTTCTGGCCCTTGAACGCGGCAATCGAGAAACCGTCTGACTTGATGTAGTCCTCGACCTGCTTCGGATCATTGCCTTTCGTGCGTGTGACCGCCTCGCCGACAATGCGGACCGCAGTCCATGCCTGCATGTCCTTTGATAGCATCCGGCGACCCGTCGTCTTGGCGAAACGGTTCTGGATTTGCGATCCGCCCCATTGTTCGCTGGCGGGATGCCAGCTCGAAGCCACAAGCCCCGCCGTGCCTGCAACCGGACGCGGCGTCCAGGTCCGATAGGGCACATAGCTGCCGAAGACCTCGCTTTCATCGGCAACGATGACGACGTCATGCTCGGGCAGGTTCTGGGTGAAAACCGGCATCTGCTTTTGTACCTGGATGACGCCTGTGTCAGTGCGGCGTGCGGTGCCCTTGTCCTCGTAAAGCCGCTCTTCGACGATGGTCGCGCCGAAACGCGTGGCGGCGCGCCTCATCGCATCGGCGTAAAGCTTGTCGCCGTCGTGGGAGCCATAAAGGAGCACCCATTTGCGCCATTGTTTCCAGACAAGATATTGCGCGAGGCCGTCAGCCAGCATCGAGCGGGTGGGCGCCGTATGGAAGACATTCGAACGGCATTCCTCTTCCCGCAGAGAATCGTCGGTGGCCCCGACATTGAAGAGGATCGCGCCATTTTCCTTGGCAAGATCGGCGATCGAAAGCAGTTGCTTGGCTGAAATGTCGGCGAGGATAAAACGATCGCCCCGCGCCAGCATTTCCTTGAAAACGGGCACAATGTCGGCCTGCGGCTTGGCTTCCGTTACATCGAGAATAAAGGATTGGCCGAGAAACTTGCCGGTCGTATTGTTGTCGTTAATGGCAACGTTTGCGCCGGCCACGCCCTCGTCGCGCGGCGGAATATCGAGTACGGAGAGCGCAAGTTGCGGCTCGTAGGCGCGCAGATAACCGATGCGTACATCAACCGCAGGTTTTGCAGATTTGTCGGGTTGTGTAGCTTGTGCGTTTAGGGAAGGGACGTTGACGAAGAGCAAAAAAAAGCCGAATAAAAACACGAGAGTGTTTGGCACCGTACTCTTCATGATCATACCATTCCGTTTTGCCGCCATTCGCGTCATGGCGGTCGCTTAAGAACAGAGGTGCCCAGAGTGTTTTTAAACAAGCCCGCCGAAATCTCAACCCACCGTGTCAGCTTTTCTCGCGCGTTGGTTGATGTGATGTTCATTCTGTCGGGAGCGCGCCAATGACGCAGATGCTGGCCAGCGTAAGGGATCGCCAGGAAGCGGAAATCGTCTTTCTGAACGGCGCCGATATCATCGATCTGAAGGATCCGGCAAACGGTGCCCTGGGCGCGGTGGAACTATCCAAGCTATTGGAAGTAAAGGATTATATTGCCGGACGCCGACCGCTCAGCGCTGCCTGCGGCGATCTGCCGATGCATCCGGACACGATCCGCAGCAAGGTCGAGGAAATTGCGGCGACCGGGATCGATTATCTCAAGGTTGGGTTCTTCCCGAACGCGCAACTCGATGCTTGCATCGAGGTGCTGAAGCCGCTTGCAACGCACGGAAAATTGATTGCCGTTCTCTTTGCGGATCATGTCGCGGAATATGATGAAAACCTCGTCGAGAAGCTGGCCGCGGCGGGGTTTCATGGCGTTATGATCGATACCGCGGAAAAGGCTTCGGGGCGCCTGCTCGACCACATGACTCCGGACCAGATCGGCCATTTCATCAAGGAGTGCCATTCGCACGAACTGATGTGCGGCGTAGCGGGATCGCTCGAGGCGCCGGACGTTCCACGGCTCCTTGCCTTCAAGCCGGATTTTCTCGGATTTCGCGGGGCGCTGTGCGCCGGGCTCAGCCGTAATTCGCCTGTTGACGCGCAGGCGACAGCGAAGATACGTGGCCTTATTCCGGAAACGGAGGGGCTGCGGGCGCCTCCGGGTGTCGACTACAAGCTGCTCGCCGCCCGCGCCTATTTTCCCGATCCCGCAGAAGCCGGCCTCGGAACCGACAAGATCTTCGTCAGGGATTTCGTCGTTCCCGTGCAGATCGGCGCCTACAGTTTCGAACACGGCAAGAGCCAGAAGGTCCGCTTCGATGTTACTGCGGATGTGCTCCGCGTGACGCGCAATCCCGAGGACATGCGCCATGTCGTTTCCTACGACCTCATAATGGACGGCATCCGGGCGATCGTGGCGCAGGGCCATGTCGAGCTCGCCGAGACATTGGCCGAACAGGTGGCGGCGCTGGTTCTGGAGAATCCACGCGTGACCCGTGTTGTCGTCCGGGCGGAGAAACTGGAACTCGGGCCAGGCGGTGTCGGCGTCGAGATCGAGCGCAAGAACGACATGCGAAATTCGGCCAAGTCGAGACAGGGCAAGGCCGAGCAGGTGCATGTGCATGGAGGCAGGAAGGGCGGCGCCTCCTCATGAAACCGCTTGTCGTGAAGCTCGGGGGGAGCACGGCGGGAAAGGCGGAAATGCAGCACTGGATCGACGCTCTCGCGACTTCCACCTTTCCGCTGGTGATCGTCCCCGGGGGTGGACCCTTTGCGGACCAGGTGCGGCTTGCGCAAAAGCGGTTCGGTATTTCGGATGACGCTGCTCACGCCATGGCGATCCTCGCCATGGATCAGTTCGGCGTGATGCTTGCCGAGCGCCATGACAGGCTTCGCCTTGCCCGAACTGTCGGCGAGATAGATTACGTGCTCGCGGCGGGACATTTTCCTGTCTGGCTGCCTTCGACCATGACGATCGACGCAGCCCATATCCAGCGCTCTTGGAATGTGACTTCCGATTCGCTGAGTGCTTGGCTCGCAGAAAAACTCGGTGCCAAAGCGCTGCTTCTCATCAAACAAACGGACGAATACCTGCATTGTGCATCGCTTTCTGCGCTTGCTCACGCCGCTATTGTCGATCCGATGCTGGACAAGATGCTTGCCTCCGACATTGATCTTCATATTGCCGGTCCGCAGACGCTCGCCGCATTGAAATTACCCTTGGCAACGATCCCCGGACACCCGATCATGCGTTGGAGTATTGCTGAAGACATGGGTGCTCAATGACACAACTTCATACGCCGCGCTGGGCTTGGGCCCTTACCGGCTCGGGCCATTTCTTCATCGAAAGCTTCGAGTTGATCCGTACGCTTGAGCACTGCGATATATTCGTATCCAAAGCGGCGAATGAGGTCCTGCGCATGTATGGCCTGAAGCTCGATTTCCCCGATACGATGCGCGTTCTCCACGACAAGACGGCCAGTTCCATCCCGATCGGAGGGTTCTACCACGGCGTTTATCATACGGCTGTGATTGCACCGGCTACCTCGAATACGGTGGCGAAATGTGTGGCTGGCATATCGGACTCCTTGCCCACCAATGTTTACGCCCAGGCCGGCAAGTGCCGCGTGCCGTCGATTGTCTTCGCCTGCGACACCGCTCCGGAACTTGAAACCATGGCGCCGGGCGGCATGGTCAAGGTCTATCCCCGGCCCATCGACCTCGAAAACACCGAGCGCCTGAAGGCCTATCCCCGCACCAAAGTTGTGGAATCACTTTCCGAACTGCAGGGGCTCATCGCGCAGCGGCAAAATGAGATCGCCAGCGATGGCTGAGCGCCTGCTGTTCCTGACCGGGCACCTGGCGCGGTCGCGGCTGGAGCGGGTTCTCGCGGACCTCGGGGAAACGACTTTCTCCTATGAGATCGTCGATATCGGCGTGAAGGTCGCGGCCTTGATGACCGAGGAGATTATTTCGCGCCGTTTGAAGCCGCCGTTGACTGCAGACCGCGTGATCCTGCCCGGGCGCTACCGCGGTGATCTTGCGCGGCTTAGCGACCGGTTCGGTGTGGCTTTCGTGCGCGGTCCGGATGAGGTTGCCGACCTTCCCGCCTTCCTTGGGAGGGCCGGTAAGCCGGTCGACCTTTCGCGTCATGACATGAGAATTTTTGCCGAAATTGTCGACGCATCGGCGTTGGGCATTGAGGCGCTGGTTCGGCGTTCAATGACGCTCAGCGCCGCTGGCGCCGATGTAATCGATCTTGGTTGCCTGCCGGAAACGCCGTTTCCGCATCTTGCCGAGGCCGTTCGCAGCCTTAAGGCAATGGGGCTCAAGGTCAGCGTTGATTCCGCCAATATCAAGGAGTTGGAGGAGGGGGCCGCGGCTGGCGCCGACTATTTGCTCAGCCTGACCGAAGATACCATTTGGCTTGCCGAAAAATATCGCGCGACGCCCGTCCTCATTCCCGCTTCTGCCGGCGATCTCGATTCACTCGGCCGTGCGATTTCAGCGGCGCAGACGGCCGGTGTCTCCTTCATAGCCGATCCGGTTCTCGATCCCATTCATTTCGGCTTTGCGGCCTCGATTGGCCGTTTCATCGAAGCGCGGAAACGCTGGCCGGACATTCCCATGATGATGGGCACAGGCAATCTCACCGAACTCACCGACGCCGACTCTTCAGGGGTTACGGCGGTCCTTGCCGGACTTTGTTCCGAGCTCTCGATCCAGAATGTGCTCGTCGTCAACGTCAGTCCGCACACGCTGCGCACCGTTGAGGAGCATGACCGCGCCCGCCGCATCCTGTTCGCTGCAAAGGAGGATCACGCCTTGCCGCGTGGTTACGATGCCGGATTGTTGCAGGTGCATGATCGCAAACCCTATCCGCACAGTATTCAGGATATCGATACGCTTGCCGCTGGCGTTCGCGATGCGAATTTCCGCATCATGACCGCGCCTGACGGCGTCCATATTTTCAACGGCAAGGGCCACCGGACGGCACAGGACGTATTCGAACTTTTCCCTGACCTCGGCGTTGAGGCTGATGGCGCTCACGCCTTCTATCTCGGTGCGGAGCTGACAAAAGCGGAAATCGCCTGGAAGCTCGGCAAGCGTTATGCGCAGGACGAGCCGCTCGCCTGGGGCGCTGCTGCGCCTGAGAAACAAGAGGACCGCACGAGGCTGGCCGAGGCCGGACATACGTTGCGGACAAAAAAGGATGTGGCGCCATGACCTACATCAGGGAAACGATCGTAACGACTGTGGACAATCAAGGCGCGGTGCATATCGCTCCGCTCGGCATTATCCAGCAGGACGACAA
Organism: Phyllobacterium sp. YR620; assembly: GCF_900104165.1. Lineage (NCBI taxonomy): Bacteria > Pseudomonadati > Pseudomonadota > Alphaproteobacteria > Hyphomicrobiales > Phyllobacteriaceae > Phyllobacterium > Phyllobacterium sp. YR620. Next base: position 64,456 of record NZ_FNJP01000008.1, on the reverse strand, counting down.
ATGGATCATTGCGCCGTTCCGACCGTCGAAGACGCTGGAAAACCTCGTTGCAGTGCCCTATGCGATCGCCAACTACACGGACGATATGCTGGTTTTTGCCGGATGCCTGACCGGGCGCAAGGACTGGCCCACTGTCGCCGTCAAGGGTTGGAAAGTTCCCCGCCTCCAATCGGCGCTCAGCCACTCGGTTCTTAAGGTTGTTTCGGTCAATGATGACGGCCTTCGCCCCCAGCATCTTTGCGAGATCGTGTCGGAAGAGACGCACGCTCCGTTTACCGGGCTCAACCGCGCTAAGGCAGCCATCCTCGAACTCGCGATTCTCGTCAGCCGATTGCACATGCTGCCAGCGGACAAGATCGAGGCCGAGATAAAATATCTATCGATAGCCATGGAGAAAACGGCCGGCCCCGACGAGCAGCAGGCCTGGTCATGGCTAATGCAAAGAGTGAAAGACCATCACGATGCCCGCGATGCGAAAGGCAAGGATGCCATCCATCATGAGCATCATCACGGCTGATTGGGGCGTTCAGTTCCTTTAAGATGCATTGAGCCCAAAAGTGCGACCGCAGCAGCCGGCGCCGCCTTGCTCGCATCATCGCGCGCAGCATCGGTTGCCGGGATAAGCGATCCGAAATCGAGAAAGGGGCGTTCAAGTCGCGCTGCAAGACGCTTGATCTGCGGCCGGCCAATGCCCGCACCGACGATAGGTGCCGCATAATTCGACCCTATGCGCCGCGCAACGCGGAAGGCGCCGTCATGGATCATGCGCAGTTGACGCTCGCTGAACCACTGCGCGATATCCACCCACTCGTCGTATTCCAGATCGGCACTGTCGCGCCCGACCATGCGTGCGAGACGCGCGATAGAGCCGGCGACAGACTTTGCCTGGCGATCGGCCGATGGATATTTGTCGTCGGCTTCATCCAGCGTGCCGAGAATGCGGCCGAGATCGGCGGTGTTGGCGAAGTATTCGTTCATCAGGGGTGTCATGCGGCCTTGCACCGGTACCAGCGCCGCGATGCCGATAAGCGCCGAACGGGCAAATCCCGTGTAGACCAGTTCTCCCGTCAAAAGCCGCTCAGCATCGGTATAGCCGTCGATCGCGATCTCGCCGGTCTTGAAGGCAAGGATGTCGGTGGTGGTCGAACCCATATCGACGAAAAGCCCGCTGTCCAGGAGCTTGGCGCTTAAACTTGCCGTCGCGTGCCAATTTGCAGACGCAATGTCGCTTCCAAGCCCGCGCGCCGTCGTGACATCGCAAAATCCCGCCCGTCCCGCATAGATCAGCGTGTCATCGCTACCGAATTCGGTCTCAATAAGATCGAGCAGGCCGGCGATCCCTGCGTCGCGCGACGCAAAGGTGTCGGAAAGTTCGCCCGTCATGGTGAAGACATTGACGTTGCCCGCTTCGCGCAAAGGCCCCATTTCACGCAGCGCTGCGCGCAATTGGTCGATGCCGAGCCATAGTGGGGTCTTTAGGATTTGTGCGGAGACGATCTCACCGCCCAGGCATTTCGCCTGTTTCAGATGCGCGCCGCCAAGATCCCAACCGGTTACGAGGGGCTTTCTTTCGTTGGCAAATCGCGGTTTCATGGCACTCTCATCACGTGGATTCGACCCTGTGCATATCATTCCGGTAATCGACATAAAAGACGGCCGCGTGGTGCGGGCGCATCTTGGCGATCGTGCCAATTATCGGCCGATCGAGACCCCGCTGAGCCCGACGGCCGAGATAGGCGATGTCGCCCGGGGCCTCGCCTCGCTCTATCCGTTTCCGCTTGTCTACGTCGCCGATCTTGATGCAATCGAAGGTCGCCATCCGCCACTTCACCTGGTTTCGAAACTGCAGGACGCCCTCGCACCCTCGGCCATCTGGCTTGATGCCGGATTCTCGGCACGCGAAGAGGTTGAACAAGCACTGTCGTTCAAGGGAATTGTTCCCGTCATTGGTTCCGAGTCCCAGCGCGATTCGGCCCTTCTCAAGACGCCTGGCATTGTTCTGTCCCTTGATTTTCGCGGCAAGGTATTTCTCGGTCCGGAAGCGATCCTCGCGGATCCCCAAACCTGGCCGTCGCATATCATCGTGATGACCCTTGGCAGTATTGGCGCGAACGTCGGTCCGGACTTCAGTTGGCTAGCTGACATAAAGCGGCGTGCCGGCAATCGATCGGTGATCGCCGCCGGCGGCATCCGCGATACCGACGACCTTCACCAGCTCGCCGCGATGGGCATCGACGGCGCACTTGTAGCCACGGCGCTCCACAATGGTGCTCTCGCCTCAGAGGCGATCGCATCTTTCATGCACAAGGTGTGAAAAGGGCAGAGCCTTCGAGGAAGAGGGTGTCCCCTTCCTCGAAACCTAGAATCCCAAGAGTTTTGCCAACCGGCGCAGCAGGCCATCCGGTTCAACAGAGGGCGAGCTCTGTGCGGGGTTGTCTCTTGTCTATGCGCTGAAGGGGTGCTTCACGGAATCGCGCTGGGCGGTTGCTTCCGCGGCCGTCGGCTTGCCCGTTACTGCGCGTTGGATTGCTTCCTTCGTGGCGCGATAGTTGTAGTCCTGGATCTTCGCGTCGCTCTCTGCTTCCCAATGGATGAAAACGCCAACGCAGATGAAGATATCGTCGGCTTCGTCAGCAGGAATCGTTCCGTCGGCAACACTATCTTGAACCGCCTTGGCAACTGCATGCTGTGCCGGTCCGAACATCTGGACGGCCTGCTTGGCGCCCTTGATGGTTACCTTGTTGAACAGGATCGTATTGGGTTTGCATGCGAGGTTCGGAGCAATGACGGCAAGCAGGGAGGTGAACCCATCCTTGTTGTTCGTCAACGCATTGCAGAATGCCGTCTCAACGGCGCTGCCACGCGGCCCGATCAGAAGATCGATATGCGCAACTTCATTTCCGTCGCCAACAAGCGACTCGCCAACCATAACTTTATTGATTTTCGCCACAGCCTATTTCCTCCCTATAGCGGTCCCAAATGGTTCGTCCAAAGATGCCGCACCTCGAGACACGACGCTCGATGGACAGCTATCCTTGTTCGCAGCACCCTTGAGTTGGGGGTCGGTTGGCCAGATAGCAGCGGATGAAATCCACTAACGAAATTCAATCATTTACCTAGGGAATATGCAAGACCAAGTTGAGTTGTAGCGCAAAAAGGGTTGCAACGGTGAGGTCGGCGGACGTGCCCGGGTTGATGCCATCATGCTTGAGCTCGGCATCGAAGGCGAGGAGCAGCTTTTCCCGTTCAGTGCCGTCCTTAAGCGCATGGACACGCTCCAGTATATGCGCCGCCTTCTTGCGTGTTGCTTCAGCGCGCGCCGCGCCGAACTTGCGAGCGATGTGGCTGTCGGCAAAGGCCGACAGGTAATGGAGATAGACGAAAACGACGGGCCACATCTGCTCCTCGCCCGCTTGGACAGCGGCAGCGTGCGCGGCGAATCCGCCGCTGAAGATATCAGCAAAGCCGGTGGCATATTGGCGGCCAATCATGTCACGGTCGGCGGCTTCGCGCATCGCTTCGAGCAGCGTGACTGCGGGTTCTTCTGCCACGTCATGCCTGGTGGCGGAGCCGAGCCCGCCGGGTTGCGCAAGGACGATCGCAGCGAACGCATTGCGCGCGTCCTCGACGTCGAGCAGCGCAAGCACGGCATCAAGGTTCGCGCGCAGGTCGGCACCGCCGCGCTCCGCAGCCTGTGCCAGCGGCGCACAAAGGAGAACGATGCCGAGATTGGTGTTGGTTTCGACCTTCTGCCGCGTCGCCCTGATCGCCGCGAGGATGCGAGCGCCAATGGCAAGTTCAGGGTCCGCAATCGGGGTAGCCGAAGCCTGGGCACTGTCAAAGAACTGTGCGGCGCTCATCTTGTGGCCGTCAGCAAATCGATGCACGTTTCCCGGTTTGAGCGCGTCGATCTCGTGATAACAGGCATCGATATAGGCACGCCTTATCTGCTCCCGTGTCGGTTTCACGCAGCAGGCCTTTCATCGAGTGCAGGAGCGATGCGGGCGGCGAGGGCACTGGCGATACGATCGGCAATGCGCACCGGCACGACCGATTGCAAGCCGGTCCAGGCCGGCATGCTGTTGACCTCAAGGACGAGAAGGCGGCCATCGGCGGCGGGCACGATATCGATGCCGGCAAAGTCCGTGCCGATGGCTGCAGACGCGGCGAGTGCCAGGCTTTCGAGGAGCGGACGCACGGTACCGATAACGGGTTCGGCCTTGGCGCCCTTGGCCATGTTGGTGATCCAGCCGTCGGCGCGGCGCGCCATCATGCCCAGCACCTCACCCGCGCACGTAAAAACCCGGTAGTCGCAGAAGGGCGGTCCCGAATGCGCAACGTAACGCTGCAGGTAATAGATGTCGTCGACTTCCTCGGGCTGGGGGAGGTCATCGACGCTCCTGATCAGGCGTAGGCCCTTGCCTTGCGATCCAAATAGCGGCTTCAGCACCAGGGGGCCGTGCCCAAGCTCGCGCTCGGCAACGTCGCGCGCGTTGGCGAGGTTCTCGACGGCAAAGGTCTGCGGCGTCGGCAGACCGGCATGCGCCAACAGAAAGGTGGTCGTCGATTTGTCGACGCAGCGCTCGATAGCCTTGGCCGAGTTCCACACCGGAACGCCCATATGCGCGAAGGCGTGCAGGATGCCAAGCCTTCGGGTAATCGCCTCGAACGATCCTGATGATATCGAACGCACGATGACACCCGCTGGCACAGCGCCGTTCAATCCCGGGATCGCAAGTCCCGAGGAGAAACGGGTATCGAAAGCGATATCGGCAAGGTGCAAGGTGAGGATATTGAAACCGAGACGCTCAAGCGAAGCCTGTAATTGTCTGACCTGCCGATCGGCCCGGTCGGATAGGATCAGTATCGTTTCTGGCATTTACGGTCGTCTCACCCCAGGGATTGCTCGAGCATTTCATCATCGCGGCTGCCGCTGCGAAACGTATCGCCGGTTTCGATTGCGGTTACAATCACCTCGGCAGGGCTGAAGAGATGCGGATCGATTGCGTAGAAGTCGCCTTTGAATGCCTTGAATATGTCGGCGAACGGCCGTCCATGGTCGCGTGAGCGGTGGCTCGGCAGCTGTTCGGCAAGGTCGCGGGCCGCTTGCGAACTGCCACGCACATAAAGCTGGACGATGCCGCCATAGATAATGGCGTCGTTGGTCCGGCCCATGGCTTTCAGGAAGTCCGGATGCGGGGCAGGTATTGGAGCGCGTCCCGCGCCGTCGACAATGGCATCGAGCGGAAAGTTGAGATCGTGTGCCTTGTGGAGGGCAACTTCGAGGACCCGTCCTACGATCTGCATCGAACCGGTGAGGCTCTGCGTCGGCGCATAGATGAAGGTCAATTGCGATGGATCGAGCTTCGTCGCCTTCGCTACTTTTTCGACGATTTCCGCCGGGGGTGGCGTCGCTGTTTCAAGCATCACCACGGAAGACTGCGCCTCGGGCTCGCGATAGGGGATATCCTTGAACAACGGCTCCACTCGAGCGAGGGCCCGCACCGGTCCGGACCCCATGGCGAAGTATTTTTCGTGCGAGAGATTCCAACCGGCGTACTGACTGGCAAGGCAGGCAAGGACCGGCTGCGACGAACGCACGTCCACTGTGTATGGCCATTTACCAAAACTGCGATCGAGGCTGGCCGAGACGGTGGCAAGTCCGCCCATGCAGATTTCGACAATGCGCAGGCCGGCTTCTATTCCCCCGCGAGCCTTGGCCCCGGCGTCGATCAAGTGTTCGCCGAGGCTGCCGCGACCATGGCTGATCCCGAGCCGATCGGCGTCCTCGATCATCGCGTCAGCAAGGCGCTGCGCATTCCTGTTCAGATAGGCATGACCGTCCCTCATGCGAAATCCTCCTCCCAATTGATCGCCAACGTCCTGACGCGGTGCCTTACTGCGCGCTCGGCTGCTGCTGCCGAAGACGCCGAGGCAAACACGGTGCAGACCGGATCCCCCGCACCGAGTGCAGTTCCGGATGTCTGGTGATCGGCTGTCATCGCCGGCCAGTCGACCGGCGGAAAGGCCCTGATTGGCCTATTAGTGTAAGCGATGGCCGATGCGGCCGAACCGCGATAGGCAGGAACCGTAATGGAAGCGCCCGCTACTGCACGCAAATGTTCACGCAGCAGCGGCGTTGCGTCGCTATCGAAAATATCGAGCGTTGCCCCCGGGCGGGGATTGATTTCGATAAGACTGAGACCGTTTTCGGCCTCGATGAAATCGGCGCTGCACAAGCCGACAAGACCGGCGCGCTGCGTCATGGCCGAGAGCCAGGTTTCAATTTGTGAAGCCCTGCCACGGTCGTAGCGGCGCAGCCGCACCGCGCCGCCATAGCGGAACGGCGCACCGGGATGCGGCGATGGCCACTGCCGACTGAAGCCGACAATATGAGCCGTCGTTGCATCTGCAAGGAACAGCGCTGAAAGGTTCTTGCCTTCGACGAAGCGCTGGAAATAGTGTCCCATTTGCGGGCCATCGTGTTCGAAACTGCTCCCCTCCGTCACCGATAGGGGGGGCTGGATGGCACTATGCCCATTCAAACGCTTGACGTGTGAGCCGCCTGCTCCCCCGCCTAGTTTTGTCAGCCAGCCCGTTGCTTCCAAGGGATTGTCGAAGCGGATCTCCGGATGTGGGATGGAGAACTCATGGCAGAGGCTTGCGAGGCTGGCGGGTTCTTTCACCAGCCGGACGGTGTCGGCCGCATTGCCGCCAAGCGAAAACCTCTTGGCGATTGCTTCCAGCATTTCGGGTCGGCGCTCGAACCCCGATCCGTACACCAGCGCGACTGGCTGAGCTTCACCGGCAAGTCCGGCAAGGGTCTCGACGATTGCGTGCGGATCGATCCCGGCCTCAATGCTACCGTGAAGCTTGACGGCTCGTTCAGCAAGCCTGAGCGTATCGGCATCGTTGAAAAGATCGGCAACCAGTGGCCGCAGACCGGCGCGCCGGGCGGCGGCCGCCAGCGAGCGCCCGGAAATCGCGGCGATCAGGATCGCGGCATTATTTGGCAAGTTCGCGAGCAAGTGTGAAAGCGTCCCGGAAATCATAGACGACCGGCTTCTTGGCCTTGATCATCTGTTCGAACAAACCAGCCTGCGTCTTGTATTTGACGTTGCCGATGGAGAGTGGACCAATGCCGACAGCCTGTGTCGCATCGAGCGGTTCGCCATTGGCATTGACCTTGAGCCCTTCAATGCCGGCCGGAGGTACCGCGTTGACGTCGGCGGCGACAAGCAGCCCGCCTGCAGATCCGAGCTGCGCCTTTGACAGGACCTGCACGCCGGCCTTGGCGGCGGCGAGCACCGCTTCTGTTGCGCGCACGATGGCGGTTTTGTACGCATCGGTCGAGCCGTCAGCAGGCTCGACCACGACGCCGAAACGTTCCTTGATCGAAGCTGCGATATCTGTCACGCGATCAATGCCGTCATGGCCAACGATGGTAACGTTGGCGCCTTCGCTGGCAGCGATGACCGCCGTGCAATAGCCGACGACCCCGGTTGCGCCAAACACGGCAACAGCCGTTCCGGCAAGGCCGCGATCATGGTGTTTGATAAGGGCCTTTTCCACCTTGGCGACCATGGCAGCGGCAGTGGTGAACGATCCTGCCGGATCGGCAAAAACCGAGACCTCGAACGGCGGAACCATGGCTTTTTTTGCTGCACCCAGCATGTCAAGCGCGAGCGGCGCATCCTTGCCGGCGATGAAGATGCCGGTTGCGACGCCGGCATCTGGCGGGCGGGAAAAAATCGCGTCCTGGACAAGGTTGCCGATATCGGCGAGGCCGACTTCCGTATAGGGAATTGCCGCATCGAAACCGGCATCGAGCGCCATGTTCACATCGAACGGGCTCATGTGCCGGAGTGGCGTCAACATGTGAAGGATCGTCTTGCGGCTCATTGTGCCCGCTCCTTTCTGGCTGTGGCGCCCATGATTTCAAGCTCTGGCGAGATTGAGGGCGCTGTGCGTGATCTCCGCGCCCGCGTTCCGGCCCGCAACGATCTGGATCGTCGTGCCGGGAGCGCGGCCGCCAATGACGCTGACGATACGTTCCGCCTCGGCTTGCGTCTGTGCGAAGGCAAATCCGGTCGGACCCCAGGAACTTTGCCCGATGCCAAGGGCGCCCGCGTCGGCGAGCCGGTGCAATGTCGCCTCCACCTTCCGACTCGTGAAAACGCCCCCTTGGGCCGGCGCGAAATAGCTGCCGATTTCAGTCTGGATGGACGCAATCCCGCGCGCGAAGGCAGCAAGGTCGCGCTCGACCAGTGACGGCATGATCCCGAGGAGTACGGTGCGTGCGATCGAAGCGGATGTCGCGACAGGAAACAGAGGAAGCGCGCGGAAAGCAGCGATCTCGGCCTCGCCGTGGATGCCATGGGCAGCATTGTCGAAGACGAGAATGATGCGCCAGGCGTCGGGAAATGCGAAACGGGCGACCACCGTCGGTGCCCGGTTGGTATCGCCTTTCCCCGCGTCGATGATGACGCCGCCTTCCTCGAACGCCGCAATCCCGATGCCCGAGCGCGATCCGCGCTTCAAGAGCACGGCGTCGTGGGCAGGCTCAAGCGGCAGTCCGTGGAGAGTGCGCAATGCGGCTGAAACGGCGAGGGCAATCTGTGTACCGGAGCCAAGACCGATATGGGGCGGAATCGCATGTTGGATGCTGATCCTGTGGTGCGCCTTGATGCCGAGATGTGTGCAGAGCGTTTCGAGGTGCTGGGTGATACGCGCCTGTTCGTCACCGGCCACATGCGTCTCGGCGCTACGTGCAATCGTCAATGTCGTCGCAATGTCTTCGACGGGCAGGCCAATGCTGCCGAAGCGATCGTCCGGCGAGCGGGGAATGTCGAGAAAGCCAAGATGCAGGCGGGCCGGGACTTTGATAGTGACGGAATCCGACATTTGCTTATTCTTTACATAATCTCAAAAATCGGGCCCACCGCTATGATATCGTCTTTCGAACTCGGCGCAAGCGCGATGCGTGACGAAATAGGGAGGAATGCCAATGACCGATGAACCGAAGATCAAGGAACGCGTCTATTCCGAAAGCGAAATCGTCGCAAAGCTCAAGAATGAACTGCCATATTGGCGCTACGAGAACGGTTGGATTCGCCGCAAATACAAGACGCATAGCTGGAAGTCGACATTGATGGTCATCAACACGATCGGGCATCTCGCGGAGGCCGCATGGCATCATCCGGATCTTAAGGCGTCCTATGCCTGGGTCGAGGTCCTGCTCCAGAATCACGCGGCCAAAGGCATTACCGACAAGGACTTCGAACTCGCCAAGAAGATCGAAAGTGTGGTCCAGTGGCAACCCGGCAAGGAGACGGGATCGCTGGAAGGAACGCCGCAAACAGACCAGCGCTTTGCCTATGTAAAATACGACGATTGACCGCGTGATTTTTTGCCTGGCGTCAGGGTTCACAATCGAAAAAGAAGTAGCTAAGTTAATCTTGGCACCAGAAAGATGCGGAATATGTCGGTTGCATGGATTGGCAGCCAGCCGGTATCCTTGATGGATGCGATACAGAATGTTTCAAAGCTTCTGGTATCAAGCCGCTGTCCAGTATTCACCATAGATGCGGATGTGCATGGTACGCGCAGTGCGATTGCACTCGCGGAAAGGGTAGGCGGCGCCTTCGATCATATCCATGGCGACACGCTGGCAAGGGAAGTGGCGCTGTTCGCCGATCAAGGCGCCATGATCACGACGCCGGGTGAGACGCGGCGCCGTTCCAGCCTCATCGTTCTCGTCGGTGACATTCCCGTTGCCCATCATGAACTCTTGCTCCATCTGGCAGGATCCAATCCTGATCTCGGCGATCGCAACAAGCGGGTCTGGTTTCATGTCGAGGGCGCATCGGAGCCCACCTCGGACGCGGGTCGCCTCCATCGCAAGCTCAGATCCGTTGCGATCGGCGGGGAGGGCCTCGGGCTTGCGGGCGTGCTCGCTGCCCTGCGCGCGGATTTGCTGGGGCGAAATCAGACTGGTTCGCTGGCAAACGTGGATCGTCTGAAGAGCGCGCTCGGCAAGAGCCGGTTTCCGGTCTTCATCTTTTCCGGCACCATGAATTCGCCGGACCTTGCCATGCTCCAGGGGCTGGTGGCCGACCTCAACAAGCAAGGTCGCGCCAGCAGTCTGTTTCTCCCCATGGACGATGATGCCTGGGGTACCGCGCTCACATCACTGTGGATGACCGGTTTTCCACCCCGTACAGGATTTTCCAATAGCCTCCCAAGCTATGACCCCGTGCGATGGGACACCCAGCGTATGGTTCGCGACAAGGAAGCGGACCTTCACGTCTGGGTGTCCTCACGGGGAACAATGCCGCCGAAAGGCAGGATCGGGCTGGTCTCTTTGGGCCGGACGGAAAAGCGGACGGAAGGGGCTGCCGTGACGATATCGGTCGGCAGGGCGGGCGTTGATCATGATGGGGTCGCCTTCTCCAGCAGGATCGGCACGTTCCATTCGCTGACAGCTTCGGCACCGTCCGAATTGCCGAGCATAGCAAGCGTGCTGCAGCAGCTTGCGCTTGTTCTTCCCGGGCGAAAGGGTCTGCCATGCTGATCCGTCTCGCGGGGGGAGACGTGATCGATCCGGTCAATGGTACAAGTGGCCGCCGTGACCTGTGGATCAGGGACGGTGTTATCGTCGAAGCTCCCGAGGGCGGCGCAGCAGACGAAACGCACGATGTATCCGGTTGCATCGTCATGGCGGGCGCAATCGATATTCACTCGCATATCGGCGGCGGCAATGTGAATACCGCCCGGCTGCTGCTGCCCGAGCAACACGCGGCGCATCAACCACGCCCGGCACACACCCCGCTTTCCAATGCGGGCTGGTCGACCTATCAGACCGGTTGCCTCTACGCGCAGATGGGCTTTACCACGGTCGTGGAGCCGGCCATGGCCTCGAGCACCGCCCTTCACACGCATCTTGAGCTTGCCGACATACCCATCATCGACAAGGCGACGCTCGCCATTCTCGGTAATGACGACTTTACCCTTTCGCTGCTGCGCGATGAAAAATCGACGGCCATGCTCGACGATTATGTTGCCTGGATCGTCGCTTCTTCCCGTGCGCTGGGCGTCAAGGTAATCAATGCCGGCGCGGCCGCTGCGTTCAAGGACAATGTGCGATCGTTTTCGTTCGACGACATCGTGCCGGAATATGGTTTGACCTCGCGCGGCATCGTCAAGGCGCTGCAGGCATCGGTCACGCGGCTCGGCATTCCGCATCCCTTGCATGTCCATTGCAACAATCTCGGCATAGCCGGGAGCGCCGACACGGCCGCGGCGACGATTGCTGCAACGGAAGGCACGCCCCTGCATCTGGCGCACCTGCAGTTTTACGGTTACGGGACCGAAGGCAAGCGCAAGTTCTCGTCCGAGGCCGCGCGGCTTGCGGAACTTGTCAACGGCAATCCCGACGTGACGATCGATATCGGCCAGGTGATGTTCGGCCAGACGGTGACGATTTCGTCCGACATCATGCGCCAGTTCTCGGCGCTCGGTAACGCTAATCCGAAGAAATCGGTCATTATCGACGGTGACGGCAATAGCGGTGGCGGCATTGTCCCCTATCGCTACAAGCACGACTACTATGGCTCGCTGCAGTGGGCGGTAGGGCTCGAGCTCTTTCTCCTCATTACCGATCCATGGCGCGTGTTCTTTACGACCGATCATCCCAACGGTGCGCCCTTTACCGCCTATCCGGAATTGTTTGAACTGCTGATGAGTGCCGAGGCGCGAGACGCCAAGGCGACCGAGCTCAATGCCGGGGCATTGGAGCTGACGACGCTGGCTTCGGTTCGGCGCGAATACACATTCGAGGAGATCGCCATCATGACGCGGGCCGCGCCGGCAAAGGTCCTCGGCCTCAAGGATAGGGGCCATCTCGCGGCGGGTGCGATCGCCGATATTGCCGTTTACAGGCGCGGCAAGGACATCGCGAAGATGTTCCGCGAAGCCGCGCTCGTCTTCAAGAACGGCGAGTTGGTCGTCAAGAACGGCAAGGTGACGAAATACCGTTGGGGCAAGGCGTTGCGGCTCAATCCGCCGGCGGACAAGGCCATGGTCAAACGCATGCGGGACTATCACGACGAGCGCTACGGCCTGTCCCTGGAGTGGTTTACATTTGCTGATACCGCGATTGCCCGCGAAGAGCCGTTTGCGGAGATCTCATGCAAGAGCTGAGCCGCAATGGGGTCGTTATCGACGATACATTTGCCGAGGCCTTCGGCATGCGGGCCACCGCAATCCTCATTACGGCGCCGACACTGAAGTGGGCTCGTCAGGCAGCGATCACCATGACCGGCTTTGCGACGTCCGTGATCGGCTGCGGATGTGAGGCCGCCATCGATATGGACGTGCCGGAGACCCAAACACCGGATGGCCGGCCGGGCTGCCGCGTCATGATCTTCGCCATGAGCACTGACGATCTGCAGAAACAGCTCAAGACCCGATTAGGCCAATGCGTGCTGACCTCGCCGGGAAGCGCGTGTTTCGCCGCGCTCGACGGATCAGCGCGGCTCGACCTTGGCAATTCGCTGCGCTATTTCGGCGACGGCTGGCAAATCTCGAAGAAGTTCGGCGACCGCCATTACTGGCGCGTGCCGGTCATGGATGGCGAATTTCTTTGCGAAGCGACGACGGGTCTTACCAAGAATGCAGTTGGCGGCGGTAACCTGCTTTTCCTTGCGGCGGATAATGCCAAGGCGCTGCACGCCGCCGAGCGAGCGGTCGCCGCCATCGAAAAAGTGCCGGGTGCAATTATGCCGTTCCCAGGTGGTATCGTTCGGTCCGGCTCGAAGGTCGGCGGGAAATACAAGGGCATGATGGCTTCGACCAACGATGCTTTTGCGCCGACACTGCGTGGCGTGGTGAATTCCTCACTCACGGCGGACATTAACGCGGTCTTGGAGATCGTCATTGACGGCGAAACCAGCGATGCGGTTGCCGCGGCGATGCGCGCCGGACTGAAGGCGGCGATCGATCTTGGCCCGAAGCGCGGTGCGCTGCGGATCAGCGCTGGCAATTATGGCGGCAAGCTTGGCAAGTTTCACTATCATCTGAAGGACTTGTTGCCATGAAAGCCATGACCTTCACCCTGCTCTTCGAGCCCGAGGAGCGCCTCGATCTCTCCGTCCTTACGCCGACAGGCATATCAGGGCTCTCGCTCGCACAGATTGAAAGGTTGCGCGTCGGTACAAGCCGCAAACCAGCCGTTGTCGGCGACCTTTTCAAATTGGCCGGAAAAGACGCTGAAAACCTCATCGTCGAGGGCGGAAGCGCCCGGTACGACCGTGTCGGGGCCGGTATGGGTGCTGGCAGTCTGCGCGTTGTTGGAAATGTCGGGAGCCAGGCGGGCCGCAAGATGTCCGGGGGATCGCTGCTGATCGAAGGGAACGCTGCCGATCATCTGGGATCTGGCATGGCTGGCGGACGTATCGAACTTACGGGCAACGCAGGCAATCACGTTGCCGCACCGCTTGCCGGCGAGCTTGCAGGCATGGAAGGCGGTGTCCTCATTGTTCGGGGCAGGGCCGGCAATTACGCCGGCGACCGTTTGCGTCGTGGCACGGTCGCAATCGGCAAGGGCTGCGGCAATCATCCGGGCTATCGCATGATCGCAGGGACCATCGTGGTTACGGGCAAGGTCGGGGCGATGCCGGGCTACCTTATGAAGCGCGGCTCGTTGCTCTTCGACCGCCACCCCGAGGCACTGTCGCCGACCTTCGTCCCTTGCGGGCGGTCGGATATCGCTTTTTCCGGCCTTTTCGACCGCTACCTCATCGCGGAAGGCATCCTCGACCGCCCCCTGCTTGGCAACAGGCCGGGGAAATATGCGGGCGACAATTCCGTGTCGGGAAAGGGCGAGATCCTCTATCGCAGCGCGCGTTAGCCTCCGGACGATACTATGAAGCCTTCCGCGCCGGCCGGGTTTCGACGATACGCGGCCGTTGAAAGCGGATGTGCCCCTTGTCAGGTTCAGCCTTACGCGGTTCCTTGCGGCTGATGACGATGCGGGCGTCGGTTTCGATGCGGAATACGAGCCCCTGCGTGGCGATCAGCTTGAAGTTCTCGGGGTCAAACTTTTTTCCGGCCGTCACCATGATAGGCTTAAGATCGCTCAAGCGCTTCGCATCTCCCTTGGTGAACTCCACCGTGACGGAACCCTTGGCACTGCCGAGTTTGTTCTCGATGCCGTACCTGGTTGGCTCGAGCAGCGTCAGGGCAAAAATGTCGCCTTTCGTCAGGCGTGTGCTGTCAAAGCTCGCCTGCTTGCCTTCGCCAACATGGACCGACCATCCCGTACCGGCAGTCGTGTGAAAGACGACATAGCCCTTTGACGACACAGGCTGGCCGGCTTCCGTGCCGCAGCAACAGCCATCTTTCGAGCCTTGCTGGGTCTTGGCGAGATCAATGTCGAGTTGCATCGAGGTCGCATCGTCGCGAACCTCGAAACTGACATTTCCCATGTGCTTTCCGTCTTTGCGCACGGTTGCCGAGTAGACCCCGGCGACCGTAAACTGATGGACAATGCTGGTGGTGAGCCCAAGCGCCCCGCTGTCAAAAACGGTGGCCTCGAACAATTGCCGGTTGAGGTTCGCTAACATCGTTTCATCCTATATCTGCTTCCAGAATCATCTCGACATCGTTGTTGAAGACGTTGAGTTTCCGGATCGGGATCTTGACGGGTATGAGCATGGAAGGACCGAAATTGTTCGGGTTGGTGGTTCCCGGCAGCAACGGGTAGGGATCTTCGATCGCCGTCAGCGGAGTCTTGTCGCCGAAATAATCGATGATGAACTGGGCGATGATGTCGAGCAGGCCAAAGCTGACATTCAGAAGGTCCGAGATCCATTCCTGAATATCGTCAGGAATGTCGAGGATCGCCCGAATGAGATCGATGACCGGCCCGAGTATCCCCTTCACGATATCCCTCGCCCAGCCGGGAAGGAAAAAGAGAAGGTTGTCGACCGCTGCGTTGACCGCTGCCTCCAGCAAGTCGCCAACGGTATCGCCGACATCGATCGGGTCGATATCGACAATCGGATCATCGAAGAACAGGCGCCATTCGCTCGCCAGGGAAGGCACAGCGTCCTGGGCATCCCAGGCATTCATCCCGGGTGGACGCGCCGGGTTGTCAAAATGGCGCATGACAAGGCGCCCGGTCAGCGACACTTCCGAAACGAGCCCGCCGAGCGGCAGCGTGATCGCGATATCGGGATCGTCGTCGAAGATGCAGATTTTCGGCAGGCGAAGGGCACAGCCGAATGGCGTCGGGATGATGCACCAGCCGCCAATGCAGATGCTCGGTATATCGATGCCGAGCGACAGGTCGAGCTTGTCCCATTTGATGTCGAGTTCGTCGATCTTGACCGTATTGTCGCCGCGAAGATCGACATTGCCGTTCTCAAGGTGGAAGGCGACGTCGTAACTTGCTGTGAAAGGTCCAAAGTCGGCGCTGTCAGCGTCCGCGAAGGTGAAGTTGTCGCGGATGGCATTGAAGAGGCGAACGAAACTCGCTTCGGAAGCGGCAATGGTGAGGTTGGCCATTTCAGATCACCTCCAGGTTGATGAATGCCTTCAGCTGGTCGTCCTCGATTGCCGGATTGTTCGGAACCGCCGCCGAGATCGGCGTTGGCTTGACGACGACGCTCACGACGTTCTTGATGATTTCCAGCGGCGCCCGTTCAAGCAGGATGCGAAGTTTTGGAATGAGGCCGAGCTTCAGCATCATCTCCAAATAGCATTCCAGTATCGCCTCGAGTTCGTCGGGGCGTATATCGACAATCTCGATCCGGTCGAGAAACGGCTCCAGGTAGGGCTTGCCGTTGTAGAAGCGGATCCGCACTCCGCCCACGGCGAAGACTTCAAGACAGAAGCACATCAGGCTGCGCACAGGCAGCGGTCGCGGCGGTACCGGATCCCGGTCCTTGTCGTCACGGTCGGGTTTGTCCCTGGGAGGATCAATAAGCCTGTCGACGGGGAAATCACGCGGGCAGCCAAGACCAAGGCATACCCCGAGCGCCATTGCGAAGCGTTGCGGCGCGAGCTTTCCGAGTTCCGGGGGTAAGGCAATCCCTTTGCCTGGGTGAAAGTCGATCTTGGCCTCGGTGACCTGAACGGCGAGTTCCATGGCGAAGTTGGTGCCCGGTATCTGTAGCGGGTCGATGCGCGTCATCAGCGGATTGTTGCGTTGGGCAACGACAGGGTGCGCATCGATTTGCCGGCACAGCAGCCCAGGATTGGCGATGACGCCAAGCGAAGCATAATTGAACAATGACGGCCGCTGCCGGCGCACGTGTCCTATCACTGCATTGAACGCATCTTCATGAAACGAGGCGAAGATGTCGCAATTATCCGTAAATGCCATGTTGGTTCCCCCTCGAATGGCAGTCGCAGCAAAGCACAGGCGGCCGAATCGCTCTCCGCGAGATGAATGAAGATTACCTTGCGATGCTGCTAGAAGTCGTTGGCGGGACGGGACCGCCTTGCGCTGTGAAATAATCTGTGGAATATTTACAGCTACAGGTTGAATATGGGATGTACGCTCGTTTGTCTCAAATAATACATCGTAGTGCGTTTGATCTATCAATGTTATGAGAAAATATACTGACAGTCGAACCAAATAATGGGCTAATCGGTAATCAGTTGGGGCTATATATTTAGCTAATCGGCTTTGTCCGTACGGAGTTCCCGCGGTCTTGGAGCAAGTTGGCGCATCGGAGCCATTGCTCCGATTATCTAGGGTTGCTGTGGAAAAATTCTCTCGCAGCGCTATACTCGCGCAAGATAAGACAGTTCAGCGGCAAAGTGGGATGAAGCACGATTTGAAGCTTATCGACGACGAGTTCATTGACCTCGTATATGCTTCCCTCCTGGGTGAAACCAGCTGGCAGCATTTTCTCGATCGGCTTGCGGCGACCCTTCCGGACGGCAAATCAACCCTCTTTTATCACGATCAGTACAAGGCAACTGGCGCCTTGTCATTGACCTCCGGGATGACCTCCAAGCAGGTCAACCAGTACGACACTTATTTCTGCCGTATCAATCCGTGGATGCCGAGGGCCGCGAACCGCAAGATCGGTATCGGTGTAACGGCGGAACAGATGCTGCCCTATGACCGGCTGGTGAAGACCGAGTTCTATAGCGACTTTCTTGTGCCGGCTGGCGCCGAATCTGCAGTAGGTGTAACGATCGTTCGCACCGAGGGGCGGTCTTTTCTCTTAAGCATCCTAACCAGCGAGCGAGAAACTGAGCGCACTGCCGACGCAGCCGAGCTGCTGACCCGACTGGCGCCGCATCTCAACAGGGTCTTCAAATATTATCAGAACCGTTCATTCAACCGGTTCAGCAAGGAGGCTCGGGGTCTTGCCTTCGACGCCATCGATGTCGGGCTGATTATTGTCGGCGACAGCTCCCGGATAAAGTCCGCCTCGGAGACCGCGC
This sequence comes from Phyllobacterium sp. YR620, assembly GCF_900104165.1. Lineage (NCBI taxonomy): Bacteria > Pseudomonadati > Pseudomonadota > Alphaproteobacteria > Hyphomicrobiales > Phyllobacteriaceae > Phyllobacterium > Phyllobacterium sp. YR620. Next base: position 46,993 of record NZ_FNJP01000008.1, on the reverse strand, counting down.
AGAAGATAATGGAGCAGGGAAATTGTGTGCGCACCTCCGCGCTGGGGAAACTGCACATCGCTTCCCACGACGCTGAAGCCATGTTGCAGAAGATGCTCGACCGCACGTCGCATGAGCCGAAATATGCGAGTTTTCAGGTCGATGACGTCAAGGTGACGTTGATCCATGTCCAGAAGGACAGGTTCTCGTTCTTCTTCGAGGGGCCGACTGTCGTCGTGATTCTCGAGCCGCAACGAACGACGCCGCGCGTATTCGACCTTGCGGAGTTCCGCGAAATGTATGCGCTTACCGGTGCCGAAGTCAGGGCCTTGAACGGCTTGATCGGCGGCCGCACGGCCGATGAAATCGCCGCCGAGGCGGGGCTCTCCCGAGAGACGATCAGATCGCAGATCAAGAGCTTATATGCAAAGACCAATGCCGCCAACCAGGTCGAATTGATCCGGATGGTTGCAGGCCTGGAAGGCCTTTAAACTTCCTTTCAAACAAAAAATTTGCAGTTTTTTTTGTTTCACCCCGCAGGGTGAAGCGCTTTGCCGGAAAATCGACAACTATGAGCTTCCGTTAGACAATTCGCTCCCTGAAATATTCAGGCAAGTGAAGGAACGGACACCAAAGTGGAGTAAGCCGTGGCCGGCTGAAAAGTGCTCAAGAGGTCTACCGGCCATCGCAGTAAATCATGTCGTACAACTTAGAGTTACAAACAACTGATGGAAAATCAGTGAGTAAGTTTTAGGGGTGAGTATCATGTCAGGAATCACGTATGAGCGAATACCGGATGGCAGGCCAATTGCCGACCGACGTACAGCTGCCCGTCGTGCCACGCTGCATATCGCTTCGGAAAATCCACGGCCGCAAAAGTCGCTTGCCATCATCGACGGGCGCGTGCTCTCTCGCGAGCACCTCTCCTGGGGTCTCCTTGCGAATGGGCTCGGCCTGCATATCGTCAATTTCGGCTCGGTGAATGATATCGAAGACTTCGATGCCTCGGAGTTTTCAGCCATTCTCGTGTGTGTCGACGATTCAAGATTTATGGACAACTCGATTGTGCTCGAAATCGAGGAACTGGTGCTGAGATTCCCGAACGCACCGGTCATCGTCCAGGCCGATATTTGCGGCTTCCAGCAAATACTGACCGTTCTCGAGCATGGGGCACGGGGCTATCTTCCAGGCAATGCCGGCATATCGGTCTGCATGGAAGCAATTTCGATGGCGTTGGCCGGGGGTGTGTTTGTTGCGGCCGAAAATCTGACTGATATCCAGCGCATCCTGGGGACGAGGCGCTACCAATCCAAGCGGGGGGCGATGTTTACACCGCGCGAGGAGGACGTCATTCAGGTGCTGCGGCTCGGTAAGGCGAACAAGTCAATTGCGTATACGCTGAACCTTGCACCGAACACCGTCAAAGTTCATGTCCGCAATATTCTCAAGAAGCTGCGCGTCACGAACCGTTCGGAAGCAATCTACAAGATCAACGCGATGTATGATGAGGTGGCGTGATGTTTAGCCTCGGCATTTTCTTCGCATTGACGACTTTCCTCATGGTGAGCCTGTTGGATCAGGTACTGCGCCAAACCAGTGGGGACCTGGCGGAGAGCCGGGTGGCCAGGTGGTACCGATCCGACGGGGACGAGGCTCGCCATGGGGAAACCAATTGAACAAGGGGCGCGCAAAGCAGCAATTGCACCGTAGATGATGAGTGCAGTGCTCAATCGAATTCAAGGGACGTTCGCAATGATGCGGCGTCCCTTTTTTATTGGGCGCCGTCCCCTCGACAAGGGAGAGGAAGGGCGAGCCTCACCCACACTTCCTTAAGACCGAAAACGTAAGTTGAACGGACCGGTCGTTCACGAGAACTGGAATTCGCGGCAGGCTCGCCTATAAGGGCACTACGAGCCATCACCGCAAATAGGAAGCATTCGAGGTGCCAGACCGAATATCGCCACTCGCGCCGTTCAGACACGAAACGTTCCGCACGATCTGGATCGCCAATCTCTCCTCGAACTTCGGATCACTCATTCAGGCGGTCGGCGCCGCATGGATGATGACCACGATCTCGAGTTCGGTCGATATGGTCGCACTCGTGCAGGCATCGACCGCCCTGCCGATCATGCTGTTTTCGCTCATTTCCGGTGCGCTCGCGGATAATTTCAATCGCCGTGCTGTCATGATCGTGGCGCAGACCTTCATGGTCGTCATTTCCGTGCTCCTGACTGTCTTCGCCTATCTCGGACTGATCACGCCCTGGCTCCTCCTCGCATTTACTTTCCTGCTCGGTTGCGGAACCGCGCTCAACAATCCGTCGTGGCAGGCTTCCGTCGGCGATATGGTGCCCCGCGACGATCTTCCGGGCGCCGTCGCGCTCAACAGCATGGGTTTCAACATTACGCGCAGCGTCGGCCCGGCGGTCGGCGGCGTTATCGTCGCCGCAGCGGGCGCGGCGGCGGCCTTTGCCGTCAACGCGGTCAGCTACTTTCCGATCATATTCGCCTTGATGCGCTGGCAGCCGAAATACCCGCCCAATACCTTGCCGCGCGAGACGATGGGGCGGGCGATTTCTGCCGGCCTGCGCTACGTTGCCATGTCGCCGAATATCGGCAAGGTAATCTTCCGTGGCTTCATCTTCGGTTTTTCGGCGAGCGCCGTGCTGGCGCTGCTGCCGCTGGTCGCGCGTGATCTGGTGGGCGGCGGTCCGCTCGTTTATGGCGTCATGTTGGGATCGTTCGGGATCGGCGCCATCGGCGGGGCGCTCCTCAGCGCGCGGCTGCGCGAATTCCTGTCGAGCGAAGCAATCGTCCGCATCGCTTTCGCCGGATTTGCCGTGAGTTCAGCCATTGCAGCCGTAAGCCCGAGCGCCTGGCCGACCAATGCAGCCCTTCTTGCTGCGGGCGCCTGCTGGGTACTCGCGCTCTCATTGTTCAATGTCACCGTCCAGCTTTCGACGCCGCGCTGGGTGGTAGGACGCGCCCTGTCGCTTTACCAGACCACCACCTTCGGCGGAATCGCTGCCGGCAGCTGGCTCTGGGGTGTTATGGCCGGTGAATATGGGGCCGACAAGGCGCTGCTCGCATCGAGCGTCATCATGCTTGCGGGCGCCGCTATCGGCCTCCGCTATGCCTTGCCGGAATTCAAGACGCTCAATCTCGATCCGCTCAACCGCTTCAGCGAGCCGCTGCTGGCGCTCGATCTGAAACCACGGAGCGGCCCTATCGTCATCATGATCGACTACATCATTGCCGAGGAAGACGTTCCGGAGTTTCTCAGCGTCATGGCCGAGCGGCGGCGCGTGCGCATTCGCGATGGCGCGGGCCATTGGGCGCTGATGCGCGATCTCGAAAATCCAGAAGTGTGGACCGAGAGCTACCACACCCCAACCTGGGTCGAATATGTCCGCCATAACCAGCGCCGGACGCACGCCGATGCCGAGATCTGGGATCGTATTCGTAAGCTTCATCGCGGCGAAGACAATCCGCGCGTGCATCGCATGGTCGAGCGCCAAACCATCGTCCCGCATGATATCGAGGCGCATAAGACCCCGATAGACATGGCTTGATGGCATTTACGGCTTAAGGTCGAAAGCGCCCTTCATGCTGCCGTCCATGTAGAACGGTACTGAGCTGTGGATATGGGTTATCCGCCAGGTACCCTCCTGCTTGACGAGGCCAAGGGTCTGGCGGAACCAGAGATCGACATTCTGGCCGTCAGTCTTCGTGCCGGTCATGCGCACGAGGCTCGTTGCGAAGGCTACGTCGCCGCCGACTTCGATGCGCGTATCGCGCGCTTCGCCGCCAATCGGTCCTTCCCAGGTGGCGAACCAGCCTGCAAGATCTTCCGCGTCCTTGCCTTTGTGCTGGAGCGGCGGTGCGAGGGTGAATTGTACGACGTCGTCGGTCAGGTTCGAAACGACGTTTGCGGCATCCTTGGCGGTTATGGCGCTGGACCAGGCCTTGATGGTCGCCTCGACTGCATGTCTCTCGTCCATGGGACTTCTCCTTGATTGATGAACCTCATCTCAAGGACGAACGAAAAGCCGCCAAACCGACAGCAACTGAAACAGATTGTCTAGCCTTCGGCGAGCCTGTCGAGATGCATCCTGATATGGGCCGCTTCGGCCGCCGTATTCGCCAGCGATATTGCATGATTGAAAGCTTCGCGTGCTTCCTTGGTACGTCCGACCTTCATCAACAGGCCGCCCTTGACGCCGAAGAAGTGGAAGTAGCCTGAAAGTCTTTCCTCCAGCGGCTCTATCAAGGCAAGGGCGGCTTCCGGACCCTTTACCTTCGCGACAGCAACGGCCCGGTTGAGAGTAACAACTGGCGAAGGGGTCAGCCGTTCGAGCGCGGCGTAAAGGAGATCAATTTCCGTCCAGTCAGTGTCCTCGGCCCGCGCGGCCCTCGCATGCAGCGCGGCAATGGCCGCTTGGATCTGATAGGGACCGGGGCGGCGATGGCGCATCGCCTTGTCAATCAATGCGAGGCCCTCGGCGATCATCTTGCTGTTCCACAGGCTCCTGTCCTGATCTTCGAGAAGGATGACCGCGCCGTCGGCGTCGAAGCGGGCGGCACTACGCGCACTTTGCAGAAGGAGGAGGGCGGTGAGCCCCATGATTTCAGGTTCGGCCGGGAAGAGGCGAAGTAGCAGCCGCGCCAGCCTTATGGCCTCATCGCAGAGCGGGAAACGCGCCTGCTGCTCATGGCCGCCAGCCGAATAGCCTTCGTTGAAGATAAGGTAGACCATCGCGGCAACGACCGCGAGCCGTTCGGAACGCTCGACGGGCCCTGGCGTTTCGAACGGAACATCGCCGCTGCCGATACGAGATTTCGCCCGGGTGATGCGCTGTTCCATGGCGCTCTCGCTAACCAGAAATGCGCGCGCAATTTGCCGGACGGACAGCCCGGAAACAATGCGCAGGGCAAGCGGGATCTGCTGGGTTGCCGGAAGATCGGGATGGCAGCAGATGAAAAGAAGTCGCAATATATCGTCGCGGTAGTCGGAATTGTCGATCTTCTCGGCAATCGCGGTCTCGCGGTCGCCAAGGTCTGACAGCAATTCCTCGGGCGGCAGCGGCTGTTGCTTCGCCTGACGCCTGACGCCATCAATGGCGCTATTACGCCCAACGAAGATCAGCCAGGCTGTGGGATCGCGAGGCGGCCCGTTCGTCTGCCAGTTTTTCAAGGCACGCAGGCATGCCTCCTGAAAGGCTTCTTCGGCGATATCGAGATTGCGGAAATAACGCAGCAGCGCACCCACCGCCTGGGGGCGTGCGGCCGTCAATGCTGCGTCGATCCAGCATGCTTCGCTCATGTCAGATCGACTCCAGGCCGGAAGATGGAGACAGGGCGTATTTCGTAGGAACCCGTGCCCGGATTGGCAACGGCAAGATCCTTTGCCGTGTCGATGGCCTCTTCGAGCGATGCGCACTCAATGATGTAGAAACCGAGCAATTGCTCCTTGGTCTCGGCAAATGGGCCATCAATGATAATCGGCTCGTCACGGCCCTTGCGCAGCGTCGTTGCCGCAGTCGTCGGTAAGAGACGCGCGACGGGCCCGAGCCGTCCCTGCTCCCTGAGCTTGTCCTGGACTTTGCCAAGCCGCTCCATGACGGCGTCGTCCTCTTCCTTCGTCCAGGCGCCGACGACATCCTCGGGATTGTAGCAAAAAATGGCGTAGAGCATTCGCGTTCGTTCCTCTCTGAGTGATGACGAACAGGTAACGCCAATCCCGACAGCGGGTCGAGAATTTTTATGCGATTTCAGCCGAATAAACCCTGATGGGCCGCCCGTGCGATCAGCCGGTCGCTTGCATTACGGACAGGGGTAGCCCGGCGCGATACGGCAGTTCGGCCGAGGCCGATAATAGGGTGGCGGCGGACGGTATGCGGGCGGGCGATAATATGGAGGCCGGTACGGCGGCCTGACGACGATCGTCGGCTGAATGACGACCGCCGGCGGACGCGTCGAAACGGCGCGATCGACGTAGTTGGCCGACAGCCAGCCGCGCAGCCCCTGATAGCCGACGCGGCACCAGCTGCCTTCGCAAGCGAGAACATCGACCCGCAACCCTGGCGCGAGAGTCGCGACTTTTGCGTAGCCGGTGCCCGGACCCGTTCGAATGTTCACGTTGCCCGTTGTATAGGCGGTATAGGCAGTAGCATAAGCGGGCCCGGCGAGAACGCCGAAGCAAATGAAAATAATCGACAGAATCCGTTTATGCGTCATCGCCGCTTCCATCCCGGTTTCTACAACTTCTGTTTGCAATGAGATCCTGTTTTGCGGAGCTTGTCCAGCCGGTTCCGGCCTGTGATCGATAATGGCTGTAATCCCGGGACCCTTCGGATATCCTGCAGTCGAATCTTTGAAACGGAGGCGCCAAAAGTGGCAAAGGCTGTATGGTCGCCAGACCAGTATCTGAAATTCGAAGACGAGCGCACGCGCCCGGCCAATGACCTGCTGAACGCTATTCCCGATCAGAACGTAAAGCGGGCAGTGGATCTTGGCTGCGGTCCGGGCAATTCAACCGAGCTCCTCGTCAAGCGATATCCGGGTGCTGTCATTGCCGGCATCGACGCGTCTGCGGAAATGATCGATCAGGCAAAACGTCGCCTTCCGGACCTGTCATTCGCCGTGGCCGATATCGACGCCTGGCAACCGCAGGAGAAGGTGGACCTGCTCTATGGCAATGCCGTCATGCAATGGCTGCCAGATCACGACCAGCTCTTTCCGCGGCTGCTCGGCTTCCTCAATGAGGGGGGCTCGGTCGCCTTGCAGATGCCCGACAACCTCGAGCAACCCACTCACGTGGCGATGCGCGAGGTGGCGAGAGAGGGCGCCTGGGCCAAGAAGATGGCGCAGGCCGATCTTTCGCGCACCAAGGTTGGCGACGCCTCATTCTACTACCAGTTGTTGCGGCCATTGGCGCAACGCGTCGATGTCTGGCGCACGACCTACCATCATCCCTTGCAAGGTCTTGATGGGATTATCGAATGGTTCAAGGGTTCGGGCCTGCGTCCTTATCTTGCAGCGCTTGACGAAGACGAGCGTTTGCGTTTTCTTGAGAAGTACAGGGAGCGCATCGCCTCACATTATCCCCTGATGCGCGATGGCACGGTCTTATTGCCTTTCCCGCGCCTGTTCATCGTGGCAACGCGCTGAACGAGCTTCAAATCTCCAGGGCTGACGGCATTTTCTTTGGCTTTCGAAATCAAGAATTTATTGAAGGTGTTTCGCAAATGAATGCGGAATGGGCACCTAGCATCCATTGTGCGAAAAACGCACAATCGGCTTTGCGGTGGCGACACCGGGAGAATGATGCGCGTGCAGAGGAGTGCACGACAATCATTTTTTCAAGTGGAGAACTATTGAAAATCAGAACGGATGCCATGCTTTCTGGTGCATAAACGCACCGGGCGGCAGCCGGAGACTCGGCGTTTTGCCAAGGGGAGGAACAATGCTCGACAGGCTTTTCAAGCTCAAAGGCCACAACACGTCCGTGCGCACGGAAGTGCTGGCCGGTATCACGACATTCCTGACGATGTCGTACATCATCTTCGTCAATCCAGAGATCCTGTCCTCGACTGGCATGGACCGCAACGCCATATTCGTAGCGACCTGTATCGCGGCCGCCTTGGGCTCTGCCGTCATGGCCCTGGTCGCTAACTGGCCGATCGGCATGGCGCCGGGCATGGGTCTCAATGCCTTCTTCGCCTTTACGGTGGTCGGGGCCATGGGCTTCACTTGGCAGCAGGCGCTCGGCGCCGTATTCATCTCCGGCTGTATCTTCCTGCTACTGACGGTAACCGGGGTGCGCAGCTGGCTCGTCGCCGGCATTCCCAAATCGCTGCGCAGCGCCATCGCCGCCGGCATCGGTCTGTTCCTTGCCTTTATTGCCCTTAAGACCTCCGGCATCGTCGTTGCCAATCCGGCAACATTCGTTGGGCTGGGTCATCTCGGCGCAACGGGCACGTTGCTTGCAATTCTCGGCTTCTTCATCATTGCCGCGCTTGACGCCATGAAGGTACGTGGATCGATCCTCATCGGCATTCTCGCCGTGACCGTCCTCTCGGTACTGCTCGGCGTCAGCGAATTCAAGGGCGTCTTCTCGGCTCCGCCGAGCCTTGCGCCGACATTCCTGCAGCTTGATGTTCTCGGTGCACTGCATACGGGTTTCCTGCAGGTCATCCTCGTCTTCGTTCTGGTCGAAGTCTTCGACGCAACCGGTACACTTATCGGCGTCAGCAAACGCGCCGGCCTCATCGAAGAAGGCAAACCGAACAATCTTGGCCGCGCTCTCTTTGCCGACAGCACCGCGATCGTTGCCGGTTCGCTTCTTGGTACCAGCAGCACCACGGCCTATGTCGAGAGCGCGTCCGGTGTTCAAGCGGGCGGACGTACAGGCCTTACGGCACTGACGATCGCCGTTTTGTTCCTTGCTGCCCTGTTCATTGCGCCGCTCGCTGCATCCGTGCCGGGGTATGCAACGGCGCCTGCGCTGCTCTATGTCGCCGGCCTCATGATGCATGAGCTCGTTGACATCGAATGGCGCGACGTGACTGAATCGACGCCGGCTGCCCTGACCGCGTTGATGATCCCGTTCACCTACTCGATCGCCAACGGTCTCGCCTTCGGCTTCATCAGCTATGTCGTGCTGAAGACGCTGACCGGACGCGTAAGCTCGATCCATCCCGCGACATGGCTCGTAGCTATCCTCTTTGTCGTGCGGTTCGCCCTGTTCCCGGTCTAACAGTGCAACCTTTTCCGGGCGCAATTCAGGGGCCCGGACCAGGTCGTTTCAACCCGAAAAGAAAGACCAAAAATGCCATCAGAAACTTCAACCACAAAGGTGCTCGACGCATTGCTCGATGCAATGGATCAAAAAATCATTCCGATGACGGAGAAGGGCGTTGCGGCCGGAAACAAGATTTTCGGCGCGGCGCTCCTGCGCAAATCGGACCTGTCGGTCGTTTTGGCCGAAACCAACAACGAGACGGAAAATCCGCTCTGGCACGGCGAAGTCCACACGCTGAAGCGGTTCTACGAGGTCGATGGCGACAAGCGCCCGGATTCCCGCGATCTCATTTTCCTGTCGACGCATGAGCCATGTTCGATGTGCCTTTCGGCGATCACCTGGGCTGGCTTCGACAATTTCTACTATTTCTTCAGCCATGAGGATTCCCGCGATGCTTTCGCCATTCCGCATGACCTGAAGATCCTGAAAGAGGTCTTCACGCTGGAGCCCGGCGGCTATAACGCCGAGAACGCCTTCTGGAAGAGTTATTCGATCCACAAGCTGATTGCGCAGCAACCGGAACCGGATCGGACGAGGTTGCAGGAACGGGCCGCTTCGATTGCGCGAAAGTATGATGATCTGTCCGCGCAGTACCAGGCGAGCAAGGGTGGCAATTCGATCCCGCTCAACTGACCCATCCGATAACAATAGAAGGCCGCCCGTATGAGTTCGGGCGGCCTTTTTGTTTGAAAGCAGGGCATGCTCTCTAGATCAGCGGACCACGAACAGCTCCGCGTAGAAGTGTTCTTCGAGGTTGATTCCGTCGCCGCCCCGGTCGATCACGACGAAGTCGCTTTCACCGCCAAGGGGTGTGAGGATGCCGTGCCAGACGTTGCGGTGAATGTTCACGCCCTGGCCCGGAGAAGTGATGAAGGCGACAGGATCGCTGGGTCCGCCACGCCCGTCATGCGCAGCAACCACGAGGAACGGGTTGGCCGAGAGCGGCACGAAAGCCTGGCTCCCGAACGGGTGGCGTTCAACCATGCCAAGCTCCAGCGGCAGTTCGTAAGGCTTGCCGCGCAGGAGGCTGATGAGCGTGCGGGCGTTGTCACCCGTGGTCTCAACCTTGGCAAGGTCATGGTAGCGGGTGCACATGCCGTGATTGATGGGAAAGCTGTGGGCCCCTTCCCTCTCGATGACGTCCCCGAAAGGTGCAAAGGCTTCCCGCGTCAATTTCTGGATCAGTATTTCACGCATATCGGCCCGCCCTCAGTCCGGCAACATGTCGCGCAACCGCAGCAGGGCAATCTTTTCGACCTGGCGGCAGGCTGTGTTGAACTCGGTCTCGCGATCATTGGCAATGCGGGCTTGGAACGCTTCGAGGATCGCTTGCTTGTTCAGTCCCCGCACAGCGATGATGAAGGGAAAGCCGAACCTGGTGACGTAGTCGGTGTTCAATTTCGTGAATTCGGCGCGTTCCTCGTCGGTCAGGGCGTCGAGCCCTGCCGAAGCCTGCTCCTGCGTTGAACTTTCGGTCAGGCGCTTTGCCTGTGCCAGTTTGCCGGCAAGATCGGGGTGGGCATTGAGGACAGCGAGCCTTTCCTCTTGCGTGCCCATGCGAAACACTGTGCGGAGTGCCGCATGCAGCCCTGATGCCGTGTCATGGGCGGGCGAAAGCTCCCCGGCAAAAGCCCGGCGGGCAATCCACGGCGAATGTTCGAATACGCCGCCGAAGCGGTCGACGAAGGTCGTTTCCTCAAGTGCGGATGGGCGCGCGGCGTGGGGCTTATAGGGGTGGGTGGCGGCCCAATGTTGCGCGATGTCGACGCGGCGGGCGAGCCACACTTTTTCATGGGACTGGACGTAGTCGATGAAACGTGCGAGCGCGGCGCTGCGGCCAGGACGGCCGATGAGCCGGCAATGCAGACCGATGCTCATCATCTTGGGCGAGCCGGCTGCGCCTTCTGCATAGAGCGTATCAAAACTGTCCTTCAGATAGGCGAAGAACTGATCGCCAGAGTTGAACCCTTGTGGGGTCGCGAAGCGCATGTCGTTGGCGTCGAGCGTATATGGGACTACCAGCTGCGACTTGCCGTTGTGCTCGTACCAGTAAGGCAGGTCATCGGCATAGGAATCCGAAACATAGTCGAAACCGCCTTCGTCGGTGACAAGATCGACGGTGTTGACTGACGTCCGGCCGGTGTACCAGCCCTTCGGCCGCTCGCCGGTTGCGGCAGTATGGATGCGGATCGCCTCGAGCAGGTGCTCGCGCTCAGCCTCCGGCGTGAAATCCCTGTAGTCGATCCATTTCAGCCCGTGCGAGGCGATTTCCCAATCCGCATCGAGCATCGCCGCAACCTGCGCCGGTGAGCGCTGCAATGCCGTGGCGACGCCATAGACGGTGACGGGTACATTTTTCGAGGTCAACAGCTCGTGCAAGCGCCAGAAACCGGCGCGTGCGCCATATTCGTAGATGGACTCCATGTTCCAGTGGCGCTGGCCCTGCCAGGGCTGCGCGCCCACAATCTCCGACAGGAAGGCCTCGGACGCGGCATCGCCATGCAGGACACAGTTCTCGCCGCCTTCCTCGTAATTGACAACGAACTGAACGGCGATGCGCGCATCGCCAGGCCAATTCGCGCGCGGCGCTTTACCGCCATAACCATGCATGTCGCGGGGATATCTCACAGAATTCTCCTCCTCAGTCCTTCACTCCGTTTTCTGATTACTCAAATTACCGGCGAAGCATTCCCCCTGAAAAATTTGAAAGTCCCTTTACCAAGCTCCGGCTACCCCGCGAGCACGCCAAACGACAAACTGAGTGTTGGATATTTTAAGAAGTTCTCCACGGGAGGAGGAACGATGCATTCTCACAACGATGCGACCGGGCGCTTGACGACCCACGTGCTCGACACGGCGAGCGGCAAACCAGCCGCTGGACTCAAGGTCGATCTCTATCGCATCGAAGGCGATGCGCTGCAGCCTTTGCACAGCACCCTTACCAACGATGATGGCCGCTGCGACAGTCCATTGCTTTCGGGTGGGAGCATGCGTTCAGGGGCGTACGAGCTTCGTTTTCATGTCGGCGCCTATTTCGGCGGCAGAGAAGCGACGCCGTTTCTCGACGTCGTGCCGATCCGCTTCGGCATAGACGACGAAAAGGCCCACTATCATGTGCCGCTGCTTGTGGCGCCTTTTGCCTATTCGACCTATCGCGGGAGCTGACGCGTCATGGCTAGCAAGATCCGCAATTGCGTCCGCTTTGTTCTCAACAGCACCCTCGTCGAACTCAGCAATATCGCCGCTACCGAAACCCTGCTCGATTTCCTTCGCCTCGGCCGGAAGCTGCGTGGCACCAAGGAAGGTTGCGCGGAAGGCGATTGCGGCGCTTGCACGGTGCTCGTAGGCCGGCTGCTCGAAGGCAGGCTCAAATATGAGTCGGTCAATGCCTGTATCCGTTTCGTTGGTTCGCTCGATGGCTGCCATGTGGTGACGGTCGAGGCGCTCGCGGCAAAGGATGGCAGCCTCCATCCCGTCCAGCGCGCCATGGTCGACACGCATGCATCGCAGTGCGGGTTCTGCACGCCCGGTTTCGTCATGTCGCTTTACGGCCTCTGGATGGAAGATCCGCATCCCGGCGTCGAGGCCATCGAAAAAGCTCTGCAGGGCAATCTTTGCCGCTGCACCGGCTATGCCGCGATCATTCGCGCCGCCGAGAGCATTTCAGCGGCGGGCGATGCCAGCAAGGATCCACTCGTCACCGAACGAGCGCGCATTACGGAGCAATTGCTCGCCCTCAAGGACAACAAGCGCGTTGCCATCGGCGAAGGCAAGCAACGGCTCATTGTCCCGGCAAATGTCGACGATCTCGCTGACGTGCTCGAAGCCCATCCTGGTGCAACGATCGTTGCAGGTTCGACTGATGTCGGCCTTTGGGTGACCAAGTTCATGCGCGATATCGGTCCGGTCGTATTCCTGTCGCGGGTCGACGATTTGCGCCAGATCACAGAGGAGCCGAACCATCTCGTCCTCGGCGCGGGCGTCACCTATACCGAGGCCTATCCAGCCATCACCCGCCATTTCCCGCAGCTGAAGGAGTTGTGGAACAGGATCGGCGGCGAGCAGGTCCGCAATATGGGGACGGTGGGCGGCAACGTCGCCAATGGTTCGCCCATCGGCGATACGCCGCCCGCACTTATCGGTCTTGGCGCTGTCGTCGAACTGCGCAAGGGCAATGTCAGGCGTTCGGTTCCAATAGAGAAATACTTCATCGAGTACGGCAAACAGGATCGTACCCCTGGCGAGTTCGTCGAAGCCATTCGCATTCCACGCCTCGCGTCCGATGATTTCTTTGCCGTCTATAAGATATCGAAGCGGCTTGACGAGGACATCTCGTCCGTATGCGGCGCTTTCCGGGTCCGGCTCGACCAGCAGGGACGCGTCGAGAGTGCAGTGATCGCCTTCGGCGGCATGGCCGGTACGCCGAAGCGTGCCGCTGCAGTCGAGCAGGCTCTGGTGGGTGCGATATGGGACGAGGCATCGATTGAGGCTGCGATCCAGCAATTCCCGCAGGATTTCACGCCGCTGACGGATTGGCGCGCTTCCGCCGATTACCGGATGCTGACCGCGAAAAACCTCTTGCGGCGCTTCTATCTTGAATCCGCTGGTGAGAAGCGCGTGCGGTTGAACCGCTACGCCGTGGCTGGTTGAGGAGGATGCGATGAATTCGATACAACCGATCACAAGCATCCGTGGTGGCGTCCACGAGAAACTGCCGCATGAGTCCGGTCACAAACATGTCGCGGGTACCGCCGAATATATCGACGACATGCCCGAACCGGCTGGCACGCTCCACGCCTATCTTGGCTTGTCGCAGCGGGCACATGCCGAGATTGTCTCGATCGATCTCGATGCGGTCGCTGCCTGCGAAGGTGTAGTCGGCGTGCTTACCGCGGACGACATTCCCGGGCACAACGATGTGAGCCCTGCCGGCAAGCACGACGATCCGGTTTTTGCGGTTGGCAAGGTCGAGTTCCATGGTCAACCGATTTTCGCCGTCATCGCCGAAACCCGGCAGATGGCGCGCCAGGCCGCCACAAAGGCGAAGATAGAATATCGCGATCTGGACCACGTTACGGATGTTCTCGAGGCGGAGAGGGCCAACTATCCCCTTGTTATCGATCCGCTGAAACTCGAACGCGGCGACATTGTCGCGGCCATGTCCCAGGCAAGGAATCGCCTCGTGGGCGAGATGCGCATCGGGGGACAGGATCATTTCTATCTCGAAGGTCATATATCCTTCGCCATTCCCGGCGAGGACGACGAGGTTATCGTCTATTCCTCGACCCAGCACCCGAGCGAGACCCAGCACATGGTCGCTCACGTTCTCGGCGTCCCGTCGAATGCCGTCACGGTCAATGTGCGGCGCATGGGCGGCGGTTTCGGCGGCAAGGAAACGCAGGCCAATCTTTTTGCTGCCGCCGCAGCGATTGCTGCCAAGAAATACAACCGCGCCGTCAAGATACGCCCTGACCGCGATGACGACATGGTTGCGACCGGCAAGCGCCACGACTTCCACGTCGCCTACGAAATCGGGTTTGACGATGAAGGCCGGATCGAGGCCGTAGACGCGACCTATTCGGCCCGCTGCGGTTTCTCCGCTGATCTGTCTGGACCTGTTACGGACCGCGCGCTCTTTCATGCCGACAATTGCTATTTCTATCCGCATGTCCGGCTTCGCTCGCGCCCGTTGAAGACCAACACAGTCTCCAACACCGCGTTTCGCGGCTTCGGCGGTCCCCAGGGCATGGTCGGCGGCGAGCGCATGATCGAGGAGATCGCCTATGCGCTCGGCAAGGATCCGCTCGACATCCGCAAAGCCAATTTCTATGGCGGCGAAGGCAGGAACGTTACGCCTTACCACCAGACGGTAGAGGATAACATCATCCCGCAGATCGTGGCGGAACTCGAGGCATCGTCCGATTACGCTGCACGGCGCGCGGCCATCCTTAATTTCAACCGCGAGAGCCGCATCATTCGCAAGGGCATCGCGCTGACGCCGGTGAAATTCGGCATTTCGTTCACCAAGACCGAGTATAATCAGGCAGGCGCGCTCGTTCACGTCTATGCCGATGGCTCAATCCATCTCAACCATGGCGGCACGGAAATGGGGCAGGGGCTCTATACCAAGGTTGCGCAGGTGGTGGCGGACGAGTTCCAGGTCGATCTCGACCGCATCAAGGTGACTGCGACGACGACAGCGAAAGTGCCGAACACCTCTGCAACAGCGGCCTCGTCGGGCTCTGATCTCAACGGCATGGCTGCCGCAAATGCGGCCCAGCAGATCAAGGCGCGCCTTGTCGACTTCGCTGTCGAGAAATTTGGCGTTGCGAAGGAAGAGGTTTTCTTCGAGCCGAACACGGTGCGGGCCGGCGACAAACTCGTTCCCTTCAACGAGTTCATCAAGGCTGCCTATGGCGCGCGCGTGCAACTTTCCGCCGCCGGATTCTACAAGACGCCGAAGATACATTGGAACCGGTCCGAAGGTCGCGGCCGCCCATTCTACTATTTCGCTTACGGAGCATCGGTATCGGAAGTCAGTATCGATACCTTGACCGGGGAATATCAGGTCGACCGGACCGATGTCCTCCACGACGTCGGGCGCTCGCTTAATCCGGCGCTCGATCTTGGCCAGGTGGAAGGCGCCTTCGTGCAGGGCATGGGCTGGCTGACCACCGAGGAACTCTGGTGGGATGCCAAGGGACGGCTGCGCACCCACGCGCCATCGACCTACAAGATCCCGCTGGCCTCCGATCGACCACGCCAATTCAATGTCAACCTCGCCAGCTGGTCCGTAAACCGCGAAGAGACGATCCGCCGTTCGAAGGCAGTGGGCGAGCCGCCATTCATGCTGGCGATCTCGGTGCTGGAAGCGCTGTCGATGGCGGTGGCGAGCGTTGCGGACTATCGCCTGTCGCCGCGTCTCGACGCGCCGGCAACGCCGGAACGCGTGTTGATGGCTGTCGAGCGGTTGCGGGAAGCTGGGAGGTGATTTTCCATGCCAAGCAATCGCGACGATATCAGGGATTTCCTCAACCGGCGCAAACGTGTCGTCCTCGTTGAGGTAAAGGCGGCCGATGGTTCGACGCCGCGGGACGCCGGCGCCTGGATGCTGGTGGCGCCGGATTGCATTTTCGGCACGATCGGCGGCGGCCAGCTGGAATACATAGCCATCGATCATGCCCGCCGTGCTTTGAAGCGCGGGAGCGAGATCGAGGCGCTGACCGTGCCGCTCGGTCCCGAAATCGGCCAATGTTGCGGCGGTCGCGTTGCCCTGGACTTCAAGCCTGTCGACCGCGATGCCGCCGCCGCGCTTGTTGAAAAGGTGGACCGCGAGATCGCCCAGCGCCCGCATGTTTACGTGTTTGGCGCGGGCCATGTCGGTGATGCACTGGCCATGGCGCTTTCGCTGGTGCCGCTCCGGGTCATTCTGGTCGACACGCGCGAGGAAGAATTGTCTGCCTCAGAGGTTCCGGGTGTCGAGACCTGTCTGACCGCCATGCCTGAAGCGCTCGTGCGCGACGCGCCGGAGGGCAGCGCCTTTGTCATCCTGACCCATGATCATGCGCTCGACTTCCTCATCGCTGCCGAAGCGCTCGCCAGAAGCGACGCGTCCTATGTCGGCATGATCGGATCGAAAACGAAGCGTGCGACATTCCGCAACTGGCTGACGCGGGAAGTCGGCCGCCCAGAGGTCTTCGAGAGGCTGGTTTGCCCTGTCGGCGGTACAGCCGTCAAGGACAAGCGGCCGCCGGTCATTGCTGCGCTCGCGGCGGCGGAAGTCATGACGGCAGCGCTTAACTACCGGCAACGGAACGCCAGCGTCGCAAGCAAATTGCGCGTCCCGGCCTGACCGGTCGAGGCTTATTTCAGCATTTCCGTAACGAGACGCTGGCAGCGCTCGGTCATGAAATCGATCATCAGGCGAACCTTCGGATCCTGGAAGCGTTTGTGCGGATAGATCGCAGCAAGCTGGATGCTCGCCGGCGGCGTGTCTTCGAGGATGGGTACCAGTTCGCCGTCGTTGAGATGGCTTTTCACTTCGAAAAGCGGCTTGTTGATGATCCCGCGCCCGTCGAGCGCCCAGCGTGTCAGAACATCGCCATCGTCTGAATCATAAGGTCCGCTGACCTCGAGCTTGCGCAAGCCTTCGGGCGTCTGCAGCGTCCAATAGTACTCCTTGGACCCCGGATAGCGCAGAAGCAGGCAGTCGTGATGGTCGGCAATAAGATCATCCGGGGTCGTCGGGATTCCGCGCCTGGCAAGATATTCCGGCGAGGCGCAGATTACCCGCTCGCAATTCATGATGCCGCGCATGCGCAGGTTGGAATCCTCAAGGATACCCAGCTTGAAAGCAACGTCGACGCCCTCGCTCATGATGTCGATGTTGTGGTCGGAAAGACGCAGGCGCACTTCAATGTCGGGGTACTTGTCATGGAATTCGGGAATGCCTGACGCGATGAGCCGCCTGCCTATGCCGAGCGGGGCGGTAATTCGGATCGCGCCTTTCGGTTTCTTGGCAAGATCGGCGATGGCCGCTTCCGCCTCGTTGATCGCCTCGATGATCTTGACGGCGCCGTCGTAGAATACTCGGCCGTGTTCGGTGGGTGTCAGCTTGCGCGTGGTACGATTGAAGAGGCGCACGCCAAGATGCCGCTCCAGCTCCTTGATGCGATTGCTCGCAACGGCCGGAGAGGCGCGCTGATCGCGTCCGGCGGCAGACAGGTTTCCGAGTTCGACGACACGAACGAAAACACGAAGGTTATCAAGGTACGACATTGTTTCGCACAACCCCTACACTGCCCATTGATCTAGCATTTTAAAGTTTTTTTTGAAAGAGATGGGTGCATTAGCCGGTTTCCTCTTGGCATAGGCTTTGGCACATACTCTTCCGACTAAAAGGGAGAGCCACATGTACGAATACGCCGTCGCCTGGGAATGGTTGAATTTCGCCTTCCGCTGGTTGCATGTCATCACCGGTATCGCGTGGATCGGCTCGTCTTTCTATTTCGTCGCGCTCGATCTTGGCCTGCGTCAGCGTCCCGGGCTTCCGGCCGGGGCCTATGGCGAAGAGTGGCAGGTGCACGGCGGCGGCTTCTACCATATCCAGAAATATCTGGTTGCGCCGGCTCAAATGCCCGAGCATGTGACCTGGTTCAAATGGGAATCCTATGCAACCTGGCTGTCGGGCTTCGCGATGCTTTGCATCGTTTATTATGCCGGAGCCGACCTCTATCTGATCGACCCGCACGTCCTTGACGTATCGCGTCCGGTCGCTATTGCGATTTCGCTCGCCTCGATTTTCGGCGGCTGGGTCGTTTATGACACCATCTGCAAGTCGCCGCTCGGCCGCAACGACACGCGGCTGATGGTTCTGCTCTATTTCGTTCTCGTCTTCATGGCCTGGGGCTATACGCACCTCTTCACAGGACGCGCGGCCTTCCTGCATCTCGGCGCCTTCACGGCGACGATCATGTCGGCCAACGTCTTCATGATCATCATTCCCAACCAGAAGAAGGTCGTTGCGGACCTGATCGCCGGCAAGACTCCGGATCCGGCGCTGGGCAAACAGGCCAAGCAGCGTTCCACCCACAACAACTACCTGACGTTGCCGGTGCTGTTCCTGATGCTGTCGAACCACTATCCGCTGGCATTCGGCACGAAATACAATTGGATCATCGCCTCGCTGGTCTTCCTGATGGGCGTCACCATCCGCCATTGGTTCAACACACGCCATGCCCGCAAGGGCGAGCCGACCTGGACGTGGCTGGCAACGGCAATTCTCTTCATCATCATCATGTGGCTCTCCACCGTACCCAAGGTTCTGTCGGGCGAGAGCGCGGAAGAAAAGCTCTCCGCCGTGCAGCAGCCATTCGTCAGTGCCGAAGCCTTTCCAAAGGTTCGTGACACGGTGCTTGGCCGCTGCGCGATGTGCCACGCAAAGGAACCCGGCTGGGAGGGCATCATAACAGCGCCCAAGGGCGTGGTGCTTGAATCGGACGGGCAGATCGCCGCCCATGCCCGGGAGATTTATCTGCAAGCCGGCCGCTCGCATGCCATGCCGCCCGCCAATGTCAGCGGTATTACCGACGAGGAACGCAAGCTCCTCGTCTCCTGGTATGAGAGTGCCGTCAAGGGAGGAACCGTTCAGTGAACAAGCTCATTTTGCGCGGTCGTGTGCTGACATTCGTCGAGGAGCCCACCAGCATCGACGATCAGTCGGCCTATAATTATTTCGAAGATGGCGCGGTCCTGGTCGAGGACGGCAAGATCGTCGATGTCGGCGAATATGCCGCCATCGCCCCGGTTGCTGCCGATGCCAAGATCGTCGATCACCGCCCCAATCTTATCATGCCGGGCTTCATCGATACCCATCTGCACTTTCCGCAGACGCAGGCGATTGCCTCGTACGGCGCGCAGCTGCTCGAATGGCTCAACACCTATATTTTTGTCGAGGAACAGAAATTCTCGTCGACCGCCCACGCGGATTTCATCGCGGGACGGTTCATGGACGAATTGCTGCGCAACGGCACGACCTCGGCTGTGGCCTATTGCTCGGTGCACCGCGAAAGCGTCGATGCCTATTTTACGGCAGCCGAACAGCGTGGCATGCTGATGATCGGCGGCAAGGTGATGATGGATCGCAATGCGCCCGACGCGCTCCGCGACACGCCGCAGTCGGGCTATGACGATACCAAGGCGTTGATCGCCAAATGGCATGGACGCGGCCGCGCGCATTATGCCATCAGCCCGCGCTTTGCCATTACGTCGACGCCCTGGCAGATGGAAATGAGCCAGGCCCTGGTGCGCGAACATCCCGAATGCTATGTGCAGACGCACCTTTCGGAAAACCGCGACGAGATCGCGTTGGCGACCTCGCTCTATCCGTCGGCCAAGAACTACACCGATATTTACGCCGGATACGGCCTTC
Organism: Phyllobacterium sp. YR620; assembly: GCF_900104165.1. Taxonomy (NCBI): domain Bacteria; kingdom Pseudomonadati; phylum Pseudomonadota; class Alphaproteobacteria; order Hyphomicrobiales; family Phyllobacteriaceae; genus Phyllobacterium; species Phyllobacterium sp. YR620. Next base: position 27,282 of record NZ_FNJP01000008.1, on the reverse strand, counting down.
TCGGCGAAAAAATGCTTCTCGGCCATTGCATCTTCCTGTCGGATCGCGAAATTTCCGTGCTCGCCGAAACGAAGTCGGTCGCCGTTTTTTGTCCTACCTCAAATCTGTTCCTCGGCAGCGGCCTCTTTGACCGAGACCGCTTCCGCTCGCTCGGCGCACGCATTTCTGTCGCGACCGATGTCGGCGGCGGTACAAGCTTCTCGATGCTGGAGACGATGAGCGAGGCATACAAGGTGCTGCACGTGCAGGGCCAGCGTCTGTCGCCATTCGCGTCCTACTACATGATGACGCTCGGCAATGCCCGCGCGCTCGGTCTCGAAGACCGCATCGGATCCCTCCGGACCGGAGGCGATGCCGATATCGTCGTTCTTGACAGCAAGGCGAAGCCTGCGATGGAACTGCGCATGCGCACGGCAACGACGCTTGCCGAAGAGCTCTTCATTTTGCAGACGATGGGCGATGACCGCTCGGTCGCCGAAGTCTATGTCGCTGGCAAGCCGATGAAGAGCAGGATCGACACGGCCACGCCGCAGGCTAAGGCTCGGGCCTTGCCGGAGCTGCAGACCGCGTAGGCAGGTGCGGACGGGCCCTATAGTTCGTCCGGTCGGCGTCCGCCCATCGCCTTTGTCAATTCATCCGCTGTACGGCGTATGACGGGCCCGAGCAGGTTGAGCTTCTCCTTGGGCAGGCGGACGGCGGGACCCGATACCGAAATCCCGGCAATGGCTTCGCCATGTTCATTGAAAAGTGGCGCAGCGATGCAGCGCATCCCGAGCGTGTGTTCCTCGTCGTCGATCGACCAGCCGCGCGTACGGATGTGCTGGATATCTTTCAAGAGTGCCGGCAGCGTATCGAGCGTATGTGCTGTGAAGTGCGCGAGCGCCTTGCCTGTGAGCGCCTGGGCAATATCGGTATCTGACCAGGTCGAAAGAATTGCCTTGCCTATTCCCGACGCATGAATTGGCCCGCGCCGTCCGGGACGGAAGAAAGCCCGCATCGGCGCATGGCTTTCGATCTGCGAAATGAAGACGACGTCACCTTCATCCTCGATGCCGACATTGGCTGTTTCGCCGCATTCGTCCATCAGCCGCTTGAGAAAGGGGCGGCTGATTGAACCCAGCTTGCGATAACGCAGAAAAGCGTTGCCGATCTCGAAGGCGCCAACGCCAATCGTCCAGTCACCTGATTCCAGATCATGGGTGAGCATGCCGTGATTGGCCAGCGAGGTCAGCAGCCGGTGGACAGTCGATGGCGCCATGCCGGTATGGTCCGCGAGATCCATCAGGGTCGACCCGTCCGCATCCGCGATGAGCTTGAGTAAGTGCAAGCTTCGATCCAAGACCTGAACGGAAGACGGCGCCGCGTTCTCATTCGCCTTGCGTCCCCGTTTCCCCTTCAATGACGTGCCCTGCAAAGCCATGATCGCTGCGTGTCCCGTTTCGTGTGCCCTCATGTGCCATAGCTGCGCGCAGCCTATTTTACCAGTTTTATTGAAAATCTTTATTTCCATATGATGGAAGTGATTTCCATATTTTGGTTGTGAAGTGTCAGATATGGATTATGCTCTCATTGAATTTGGAGGAATGACAATGACAAAAATGCGTGCCGTCGATGCAGCAGTCCGTATTCTGGAAAAGGAGGGGATCGATTGCGCCTTTGGCGTACCGGGAGCTGCAATCAATCCGTTCTATTCCGCGCTGAAGGCGCAGGGCACTGTCCGCCACATCCTTGCGCGCCACGTCGAAGGCGCGTCGCACATGGCCGAGGGATACACCCGAGCGGAACATGGCAATATCGGTGTGTGCATCGGCACGTCAGGTCCAGCCGGAACCGACATGATCACCGGCCTCTATTCCGCTTCGGCCGATTCGATCCCGATCCTGTGCATTACCGGGCAGGCGCCGCGGGCCCGCCTCGACAAAGAGGACTTCCAGGCCGTCGATATTGCCTCGATCGCCAAGCCTGTCACGAAGTGGGCGGTGACGGTCATGGAGCCAGGCCTCGTTCCTTACGTTTTCCAGAAGGCCTTCCATATCATGCGATCGGGTCGTCCAGGTCCGGTGCTGATCGATCTGCCGATCGACGTGCAGCTGGCGGAGATCGAGTTCGATCCCGACACCTACGAACCGCTCGAAGCCTATAAGCCGGCAGCAACGCGGGCGCAGGTCGAAAAGGCATTGACGATGCTCAACCAGGCCGATCGGCCGCTGATCGTTGCCGGCGGAGGGATTATCAACGCCGACGCTTCCGACCTTCTGGTGGAGTTCGCCGAGATTGCTGGTGTTCCGGTCATCCCGACGCTGATGGGCTGGGGCACGATCCCGGACGATCATCCACTGATGGCCGGCATGTGCGGCCTGCAGACCTCGCATCGTTACGGCAATGCGACCATGCTCGCCTCCGACTTCGTGCTCGGCATCGGCAATCGCTGGGCGAACCGGCATACCGGCAACGTCTCGACCTATACGGAGGGACGCAAGTTCGTCCATGTCGATATCGAGCCGACCCAGATCGGTCGCGTTTTCTCGCCGGATTTCGGTATCGTTTCCGATGCAGGCAAGGCGCTGAAGCTGTTTCTCGACGTTGCGACTGAATGGAAAGCGGCTGGAAAGTTGCGTGATTGGTCGGCCTGGGCAGAGGAATGCCGCGGCCGCAAGCGTACCATGCTGCGCAAGACCCATTTCGACCAGACGCCGCTGAAGCCGCAGCGTGTCTACGAGGAAATGAACAAGGTGTTCGGCCGCGAGACCTGCTACGTGACGACCATCGGTCTCAGCCAGATCGCCGGCGCCCAGTTCCTGCACGTCTACAAGCCGCGCAATTGGATCAATTGCGGCCAGGCGGGCCCGCTCGGCTGGACCCTTCCGGCAGCACTCGGCGTGCGTGCGGCCGATCCAGATCGTCCGATCGTTGCGCTCTCCGGCGATTACGATTTTCAGTTCATGATCGAAGAGCTCGCAGTCGGCGCACAGCACAAGCTGCCATACCTGCACGTCGTCGTGAACAATTCCTATCTCGGCCTGATCCGTCAGGCGCAGCGCGGCTTCGACATGGATTTCGAAGTGAGCCTCGCCTTCGACAATATCAATGCGTCAGGCGATGCCGAGAAGGGTTACGGCGTCGATCATGTCGCGGTCGCCGAAGGTCTCGGCTGCAAGGCGATCCGGGTCCGCAGCCCCAATCAGTTCGCCGAGGCTTTCCAGGAGGCGCAGGCGCTGATGGACGAGCACCGGGTTCCTGTGGTGATCGAGTTCATCCTCGAACGCGTGACCAATGTCGCAATGGGTCCCGATATCAACGCTGTCGTCGAGTTCGAAGACCTTGCCGAACGCAATGAGGACGTGCCGACTGCGGTTGCCGCCTATCTCGACTGAACCTGCAATTTCATTTCTTCAGGAGGCATGAATGCCTAGATTTGCCGCCAATCTGACGATGCTTTTCAACGAAGTGCCGTTTCTCGAGCGTTTCGCGCTTGCAAGCGAAGCCGGCTTTGAAGCCGTCGAATACCTCTTTCCCTACGACTATAATGTCGAGGAGCTGAAACAGGTCCTCGCCGACAACAATCTTGTCCAGGTTCTGCATAATCTTCCGGCCGGCAACTGGGCGGCCGGGGAGCGCGGCATTGGCGTTCTCCCGGACCGCATCGACGAGTTCCGGAGGGGCGTTGCGACGGCAATCGACTATGCGACGGCGCTAGGCTGCAAGCACATCAACTGCCTTGCCGGCATCGCTCCTAATGGCCTTTCCGAAGATGCGCTGCGCACCACTTTCGTGCACAATCTTCGCCTGGCCGCTCAGGAACTCGCGAAATACGATATTCGACTGCTGATCGAACCGATCAACACCTACGACATTCCGGGGTTCTACCTCAATACGGTCGAACAGGCGGCCGCAATCATCGAAGAAGTCGGAAGCGACAACCTTTTTATCCAGTATGACCTCTATCACCAGCAGCGGACGCGCGGCGAACTCGTCGCAACGTATGAGCGCTACAAGCAACTGATCGCCCACGTTCAGCTGGCCGACAATCCCGGTCGTCACGAGCCGGGCACCGGAGAGATCAATTATCCCTTCGTCTTCAAGGCGCTCGATGCAGCCGGCTACGACGGCTGGATCGGCTGCGAATACAAACCAAAAACGGAAACGCAACGCGGGCTTGGCTGGCTGAACGAAACATCAGCTGCCTACAAGCAGGCGGATATCATCAGGATGAGGAGCTGAGTAAATGGCTGACATAGGTTTCATTGGATTGGGTATCATGGGCACGCCGATGGCGCGCCACCTGCAGGACGCGGGGCATGTGCTCTACACGTCGAAATTCTTCATCGCCCCGAAGCAGGAACTCATCGACAATGGTCTCAAGATCGTCGAGAGCCCCAAGGCGCTTGCCAAAAAAACCGACATTATCATCCTGATGCTCCCGGACACGCCGGAAGTGAAGGACGTTCTTTTTGGTGAGAACGGCGTCGTCCTCGGGTTGAAGCCGGGCAAGCTCGTCATCGACATGAGTTCGATCTCGCCGATCGAAACCAAGGAGTTTGCCAAAAAGGTGCGCGAGACGGGCAGCGAATACATCGATGCCCCGGTGTCGGGCGGCGAGGTCGGCGCCAAGGGTGCAACGCTCAGCATCATGGCCGGCGGCTCGCAGGAAGCTTTCGACCGCGCGCTGCCGCTCTTCGAGCTGATGGGCAAGAACATTACGCTGGTCGGGGATTGCGGCGATGGGCAGGTGACCAAGGTTGCCAACCAGATCATCGTTGCCCTGACCATCGAGGCGGTTTCGGAAGCGCTGGTCCTTGCCTCCAAGGCGGGGGCAGACCCGGCCCGGGTGCGCGAGGCGCTGATGGGCGGTTTTGCCTCGTCGCGTATCCTCGAAGTGCATGGCGATCGCATGATCAAGCGCACCTTCGATCCGGGTTTCCGTATCTCGCTGCATCAGAAGGACCTCAATCTCGCTCTGCAGAGCGCGAAAACCCTGGGCGTTTCCCTGCCCAACACGGCCTCGACGCAGGAACTCTTCAACAGTTGCGCGGCCAATGGCGACAGCGGCCTCGACCATTCGGGTCTCGTTCGAGCGCTCGAGCGCATTGCGAATCACGAGGTCGCCTGAGACCTGGATCTTGGGGAGGAGGGAGGCTCGCTATCTTTGCGGTAGCGGGCCTTTTCGCTAATCCCACTTTGCGCCGTCGAAGGCGTCTAGCGGTATCTTCAGATAACGCTTTCCGTTCGATTCCGGCGCCGGCAGTCGGCCGCCATTGATGTTGACCTGCAGCGCCGCAAGGATCAGTCGCGGCATAGGTAAGGTCTTGTCCCGCGCCGTGCGCATCGCGACGAAATCAGCGGCGTCTCGGCATTTGGCTATATGCGTATTGCTCGCCTTCTGTGCGGCGACCGTACTTTCCCAAAGCGGTTCGCGTCCCCCTGGTTGATAGTCGTGGCCAACGAAAATACGCGTCTCATCCGGCAATGCGAGAATCGCCTGGATCGATTGCCACAATTGTTCGGCGCTGCCGCCTGGAAAATCCGTGCGGGCGGTGCCGCTGTCCGGCATGAACATTGTGTCGTGGATAAAGGCTGCATCGCCGATGACATAGGTGATCGAGGCCAGCGTGTGACCCGGCGAGAACATAACGCGTCCGTTCAGGGCACCGATGTTGAAGCCTTCGCCCGCCGCAAACAGCTTGTCCCATTGCGAGCCGTCGGCGCGAAAGTCCGGCCAGTTGTAAAGCTTCTTCCATAGCTCCTGGACCTCGACGACGTGGTCGCCGATTGCCGTTGGCGCGCCGGTTTTCGATCGGAGATATTGAGCGGCGGAAAAATGATCGGCATGGGGATGGGTGTCGAGGATCCAATCGACCTTCAGGCTGTTCCGGTCGATATATTCCAGGAGTTGATCGGCATTGAACGATGCGGTTGAACCCGATTTTTCGTCGAAATCCAGCACCGGGTCGATGATGGCGCAATGCTTCGTCGACGGATCGCTGACCACATACTGGACTGAACTGGTTCGCTTGTCGAAAAGCGCGTAGACGACCGGTTTCAAGGCGGCCTCTTTCATTGTTGCGATTCCCCCGTGAAGGTGGGACCAAGTGTCTCCGGTTTCGACGCGAAAAGTCAATCACCTCCAAGGGTTGTAGATCGCGAGCGACCCTGTTGCCAAGCACACCTTAGAAACGCTAACTGATGCCTGCCCGCGGGCGTCTCCCGGCGCAACATCGCTGCCAAACTTCATCTGTAAGGTTCCATTCCATGGCCAATGAAGCCACTCCGAAAATTCTCTGTGTGGGCGCGCTCACCATGGACACGATCTTCCGGTTGGACCGGCTGCCGCCCGGGCCCGGAAAGTATATTCCCCTGGAGGCGGTCGAAATTGCTGCCGGCATGGCATCGAGTGCAGCGGCCAGCATCGCGCGGCTAGGCGGCAGCGTCTCGTTGTTCGCCTCGACGGGCGATGACGAGATCGGGCGGCGCGCCGTCGCCGAACTCACCGCCGAGGGCGTCGATTGCTCGCACGTGCGCAGCGTTGCCGATGCCCGTTCGGCGTTCTCTTCGATATTCGTCGACGCGGCGGGCGAACGGGTGATCGTTCCCTATTACGATGCAGGATTGCTCTCCGCCCCGAGTGAAATCCCGCCGGTTATCGAAGGCACCTTCGACGTTGTGATGACGGATGTTCGCTGGCCGCTTGCGGCGGCAAAGGTCCTGAAGGCCGCACGCGAGGCTGAGGTCCATGGTATTCTCGACGCCGACACCGCGTCACTCGAAACGCTGGAAATGCTGCTGCCGCTCGCCTCGCATATCGTGGCTTCCGAGCCCGCCGCCGAACGAGTGACGGGCGAAACCGATCCCGAAAAGGCGACCGTTGCGCTTGCCGCCCTTTATGGCCGCGATGGCGCATTTGTGTCGGTGACTGCGGGTGACAAAGGCTCGTTCTGGTACGATGAACTTGAAGGGGAGGTGCGCCATATGCCCGCCTTCGAGGTGGATGTCGTCGATACGCTCGCTGCGGGCGACGTGTTCCACGGCACCTTTGCCTGGGCACTGTCGCGCAACTATCCAATCTATCAGATCATGCGCTTTGCCAGCGCCGCGGCTGCAATCAAGTGTTCCCGCTTCGGCGGCAGAATCGGCGCGCCGACGAAAGCCGAACTCGACGCCTTCCTGACCTAGACGGGCACATTGGGGGCCGGCGCGGGACGAATCTGTCCAATCGATTAAGCTCTATCCTAATCAGCCGCCAATTTCGCTGACTAAAAAGTCAGGACAGACACGTTGACTTTCAACTAACATGTTAGTATGTCTCTAGTGAGCAATGAGATTGGGAGAAGCAGGTGTCTCGGGCTGAACGATTTGGACTTTCCGCAGCATTGACCATGCCTTTTGACGCCGACATGCGAATCGACGTGCCGAAGGCACTCGCGCATGCGCAGGATTGTCTCGGCCGTGGCTGCCGCAGTGTTACCCTCTTCGGCACGACGGGAGAGGGCTCCTCGATCGGTTATGATGAGCGCGGTAATGTCATTCGTGCATTTATCGAAGGTGGGCTGGAGCCGTCGCAGATCATTGTCGGCGTGATGGCCAATTCGTATGTCGATGCTGCTGCGCAGTCTCGGCTTGCTCTTGATGCCGGGTGCCGCGGTGTATTGCTCGCTCCGCCGTCCTACTTCAAGAACGTCAGTGACGATGGGCTCTTCGACTGGTTCTCGGCCGTGTTCAAGGAAATAGGTGCGGGCCTACGCGGGATTATCATCTACAATATCCCGTCGGTCACCGCTGTCGAAATTTCGGTCGCGTTGGTCTCCCGTTTGCGCGAAGCGTTTCCCGGTGCGATCGCCGGTGTCAAGGATTCCTCGGGCAACTGGACCTATACCCAGGCACTTCTTGCCAAGCACAAGGATCTCGCCATCCTGATCGGTGACGAACGCACCCTGGCCGCAGCGGTTCGGCTCGGCGCGCAAGGGTCGATTTCAGGCATGGCCAATCTCTATCCTGACCGGCTGCTGCCGCTCATCGAAGAGGGCCGCGACGATCCGGCTGTTATCGAAGCTGTCGAAGAGATTTTGAAGTTTCCGGTCGTGCCTGCGGTGAAGGCCATTCTGGCGCATCATAATCAGGACGATGCTTGGCGCCGGACGCGAGCGCCACTGCAGGGCCTTTCGGATACGGACGCCAAGCGGGTCACCGGCATTTTCGACCGCTTGTTTATTGCTGCCGCTGCGTAATAAGGAGTAACTGAGGGCTCGGGGGACGGAGATCGCGCATGGATGATGGCAACGAACCGGTGAGACTGCGAGAAAAAGCCTATGCAAGTTTCACGGAGCATCTCCTTGCCCGCGATATCAGTCCAGGGCAGTTCGTCTCACAACGCCAACTCGTGGCGATGACGGGCATGCCGCTCGGCGCGATTCGGGAACTGGTGCCGCGGCTTGAGGCCGAAGGTCTCGTCCGGACCATACCGCAGCGCGGCATACAGATCGCGCATATCGATATCAACCTGATCCGGGAGGCTTTTCAATTTCGCCTGTTCATGGAGAAGGAGGCGATTGCCGTCTTTTGCGTTTCCGCGTCCGAGGAACTTCTGGCGAAGCTGCGCAAGGAGCATGAGGATACGCTTGAAGAGGCCCTGCAGAACAGGGAAACCCCGGAACTTGAACTGCGCGCTCAGGCCATAGACTGGGACCTGCATGAAACGATAATCGATTCACTCGATAACGGGATCATTTCGCGGGCCTATCGGATCAATGCGATCAAGATGCGGCTCATCAACCAGGAGCGGTTCCGCATCACCGGCCGGGTCATTCCGGTCATGCGCGAACATCTCGCGGTGCTGACTGCGATCGAGAGCCGCGATCCGCCGACAGCAATGGAAGCGATAGCCGTGCACATCAACAATGCGAGGAATCTTGCATTGAAGGTTTGAAAGCCCGACACCGGCAATGGGAGTTGCCCCGTCGAAAAACGACACGAGGAGGAGACAATGAGCATGAAATTCCTGAACCCGACACGCCGGCAGTTCCTGGCAGGTTCGGCAGCGCTCGGCGCTGCAAGCATGACCGGCCTGAAGCCCGCATTCGCCAATGTCGACTGGAAGAAATTCGCCGGCACGACACTCGAGGTGAACCTGATCAAGAGCCCGCGCGGCGATATCCTGCAGAAATACCAGAAGGAATTCGAGGAATTGACCGGCATCAAGGTCAATTCCGAACAGACGCCGGAACAGCAGCAGCGCCAGAAGGCGGTGATTGAGCTCACCTCCGGCAAGCCGAGCTTCGACGTCATCCACATCAGCTATCACGTGCAGAAGCGCCAGTTTGAAAAGGGTGGATGGCTGGCTGACCTTACTCCGTTTCTCAAGGATCCAAGCCTTACCGAACCGAGCCTTACCGAGAGCGATTTCGCCGAAGCTGGCCTCGCCTTCGCAAAGGATCAAAATGGCCGTTTCGGCGGGCTCCCCTTTTCCGTCGATTACTGGATTCTCTATTGGAACAAGGACCTCTTTGCAGCGAAGGGCGTCGAGTATCCGAAGACGTTTGACGAACTCGTTGCAGCGGCCGAAAAGCTCACCGATGCGGCAAGCGGAACCTATGGTTTCGTCGCGCGCGGCATGAAGAACGCCAACACCCCCGTCTGGGCGAGCCTGATGCTCGGCTATGGCAAGAGCACCGTGGAAAACGGAACCCTGCAGACCGATACGCCCGAAGCGATCGAAGCGGCCGCCTTGTACCAGCGGCTGATGACCAAATCGGCACCCCCCGGCGTCACCGGTTTCAACTGGGCGGAGTGCCAGTCAAGCTTCCTCCAGGGCAAGGTCGCCATGTGGCTCGATGGTATCGGTTTTGCACCGCCGCTCGAAAACCCGCAGAAATCGCGCGTCGTCGGCAAGGTCGGCTACGGCGTCATGCCCAAGGGACCGAATGCCCAGGCTGCGCCGACATTCGGCGACGGCATTGGCGTGACGGAAGGCTCGTCAAACAAGGAAGCCGCCTACCTCTATTGCCAATGGGCAATCTCGAAGGAGATGGGTGCACGCTTGCTGCAGACGGGTTCCGGCGTCCCATTCCGCAACTCCATCCTCAACGACCCAGAAGTGCGCAAGAACGTAACCATGCCGCAGGATTGGGTCACGGCGCTTTCGGAATCGGCCAAGGTCAGCAAGCTCTGTCTGCCCGTCATCATCCCCGTCACCGAATTCCGCGATGTGATGGGTGTCGGACTGACCAATCTGCTCGGCGGCGCCGATCCCGCAACTGAATTGAAGCGCGCCACGGAGGAGTTCCGTCCCGTCCTCGCGCGCAGCGAAAGCTAGGCGAAGTCGTCATGACAACAGCTGCACCGACAATGACCCGTCTTGCGCAAGATGCCAAAGCGAAGAAAGGCAAGAGCCGGCTCAAGCCGAGCTATTGGCCCTTTGTCGTGCCGGCATTGGTCATTGTCGGGGCGGTCATCATTTTCCCCTGGGTGTTCACCCTTTGGATGAGCGCCAATGAGTGGCATCTCGGCGGTGACCAGCGCTTTGTTGGCTTCGCCAACTTCGCCCGCATCGCCGGTGACCAGCGCTTCTGGGAGTCCATGGTTCACACGGTGGTCTACACCGTCTTGTCGGTTGTGGCCCCTCTGGTTCTTGGCACGATTGCCGCCCTGGTCTTTGACAGCAAACTGCCGATGCGCGGCCTATTGCGCGGTATCTTCGTCATGCCGATGATGGCAACGCCCGTTGCAATCGCGCTGGTGTGGACCATGATGTTCCACCCGCAGCTCGGCGTCCTCAATTATCTTCTGTCGCTCGTCGGCATCGGACCGCAGGAATGGATCTTCAACCAGAACACGGTGATACCGTCGCTGGTTCTTGTCGAAACCTGGCAGTGGACGCCGCTCGTCATGCTCATCGTTCTCGGCGGTCTCGCAGCCATGCCGCGCGACCCCTTCGAGAGCGCTGAAATCGACGGCGCCAATGGCTGGCAGAAGTTTCGCTATATCACGCTGCCGATGATCCTCCCGTTCATGATGGTGGCCGTGATTATCCGCTCGATCGATGCGCTCAAAAGCTTCGACATCATCTTTGCCATGACGCAGGGCGGCCCCGGAACCGCATCGGAAACTATCAATATCTATCTCTACAATGTGGCCTTTGCCTATTACGACATTGGCTACGGTTCGGCGCTCGCCGTCGTGTTTTTCATCGTCATCATCACAATGTCGCTGGCTCTACTTTATCTGCGCCAGCGGACAAAGTGGAATAGCTGAGGAGACCGTTGATGGCCCGCCGCCGCCTGCTGAAGTCCCTCGGAACCGCCCTTGTCGTGTTCGTCATCGTTTCGCCCGCGATCTTCTTCTTTCTGTGGATGCTGTCGCTTTCGCTGAAATATGAAATCGACAACGGCGCCTATCCTCCGATCTTCATTCCGGAGAATTTTGCCTGGTCAAATTACACAGAGATCTTTGCGACAAATGATTTCCTGCACTATTTCTGGAACAGTCTGCTGGTGACAGGTACGGCGACGTTGCTTGCGCTGCTTGTCGGGGTGCCGGCCGGCTATGGCATCGCCCGACTGCGGGCAAACAAGGCAGCCATCGTCGTCATGATCGCGCGCATGACGCCGGGACTTTCCTATCTCATTCCACTGTTTCTCCTGTTCCAAACCCTCGGGCTGCTCGGAACGCTGTGGCCGCAGATCATCATTCATCTCGTGGTGACGGTTCCGATCGTGATCTGGATCATGATCGGCTATTTCGAGACGACGCCGATGGAGCTCGAAGAGGCGGCAATGATCGACGGCGCGACGTCCTGGCAGGTATTTCGCATGGTGGCCCTGCCGATTGCCAAGCCCGGCATCGTCGTGTCGCTCATCCTCGCGGTTATCTTCTCCTGGAACAACTTCGTCTTCGGCATTGTGCTTGCCAGCCGCGAGACGCGGACTTTGCCCGTCGCTGTCTACAATATGCTTTCATTTGAGCAGGTAAGTTGGGGACCGCTTGCGGCCGCCGCCTTTATCGTGACCTTGCCGGTTCTGCTGCTCACCGTTTTTGCGCAACGCCAGATCATCGCCGGGCTTACCGCCGGCGCGGTCAAGGGCGGCTGATTATCCAAGGAGGGTCGCATGGCCTCGGTCTCCATCAAAGACGTCACCAAGACGTACGGTAATGTTAATGTCATGCACGGCGTTTCCGTCGATATCGATGACGGTGAATTTGTCATTCTCGTCGGGCCGTCCGGCTGCGGGAAGTCGACGCTTCTGCGCATGATTGCCGGCCTGGAGGAGATCACCGGCGGCGAAATCGCCATCGGCGATCGCGTGGTCAACGACCTGCCTGCGAAGGAACGCGACATTGCCATGGTATTCCAGAACTACGCGCTCTATCCGCACATGACGGTCGCCGATAATATGGGCTTTGCGCTCATGCTCAAGAATGCGCCGAAGCAGGAAAAGGCGAGCCGCGTCGGCCGCGCCGCTGAAATTCTCGGGCTCGAGAAGCTGCTTGACCGGTTTCCGCGTCAGCTTTCGGGTGGCCAGCGCCAGCGTGTGGCCATGGGCCGGGCCATCGTGCGTGATCCGCAAGTTTTTCTATTCGACGAACCGCTTTCGAATCTCGATGCCAAGCTTCGTGTACAGATGCGCAGCGAGATAAAGAGCCTGCACCAGCGCCTCGGCACGACCATTGTCTATGTGACGCACGACCAGATCGAAGCCATGACCATGGCCGACAAGATCGTGGTCATGAAGGACGGGTTGGTCGAACAGATCGGCACGCCGCTCGACCTTTACGACTATCCGGCGAACCTTTTTGTTGCCGGCTTTATTGGTTCCCCGGCCATGAACTTTATCAGGGGCAAGGTCGAAGGCGACGCTTTCGTAACGAGTGATGGTGTGCGACTACCGCTGCCGAAGGGCACGGAGAGAGCGTCTTCCGATGAGGCCATCTACGGCATTCGCCCGGAGCACATAAAGGTCGCATCCGAGGGCGTCGCAGTAAAGGTGGACGTCGTGGAACCGACCGGATCGGAAATCATGGTGGTGGGCAGCATAGGCGATCAGGAGATCAACTGCCTCTTCCGCGAACGACTCTCGATCCGGCCCGGAGATGTGCTTACGGTCTCGATTGACCCTGCACATGCCCATCTCTTTGACGCGAGCAACGGAATGCGCATCGGCAGGCCCATTGCCCATCAGGGTCGTCCCGGTTGAAAGCGGAATAACGCCCCAAGCCTGTTCTCGCTGTCCCAATTGAAGGTGATCATGAGATTAAGCAAACTGACCACCGAAGCCCATTACAAAGCGGCGCTTCAGAACGTTTTGCAGGCGCACACGGCGTTGGCCTTGGCAAAGCTGGAGGAAATCAAGCGGTCGATCCCGGCCAAAGTAGGCCGGCTTGAGATCGGAATTCATCCCGGGCAAGACGAGGACGGCTTCTTTGGGGTTATGGTTCATTTGGATGGCCCGGATCTTTACGTCCTCAATAAAGCCATTGAGGCACACCGTTCGCTGTTCGAGGTTCGGTATCTAGATGGTCGTGTGCAACCGGACGTTTTGACATGCGACCCAGGCGAACCGTCATTCTCTATCAACGATGCCATAGTGGATACCTGCATGGATTGGGTTGAAGATTTGTGGCAGCAACTTGGGGGTGTCGGGTTGCCAGCGTTGGTTTACGGCGAGGAGGGATACGGCTCTAAAGGGAACGTCACCCTGCTTCCTTGAATGCACGTTGTTTCGCTAAACGCCGTACCGCTCCACACGGATGGAGCCGGCGGGTGTACCGGCCGCGACCAGTGCGTCGGCAGCGGTGGTGACGAATGCATTGGAGCCGCAGACAAACGTTTGCTTGGGCGAAGCCGGAAGGCGGGCCAAGGTTTCCGTGACGATGGATGCATCGATGCGACGGGTATAGTGGTTTGCGCGCGCCACCGGCTCGCGCGTCAGGGCAAGCGCCAAGTCGAAATTGTTTTCTGACTCGGCAAGGGCAAGCAGTTCATCACGGAAAATCAGTTCATCCCAGCTTCGCGCCGAATAGAGAAGAAGCGCCGGGATAGTCGAAGTCCGCGCCTTTCGATGGCGCAGCATGGAGACGAGGGGCACGACGCCGGAGCCGCCGCCGACCAGCAATACCGGCCCGCCATCAGTGACGGTCCAGATGAAGTGTCCGCCGATCGGCCCGCGCAATTCGATCTCGTCGCCGATCTGCGCCACGTCATGAAAAAAGGTCGATACCTCGCCGTCATCGAGCCGCTCGATGGCAAGCTCGATCGTTGCGCCGCTATCGGGAGTAGAGGCGATGGAATAGCTTCGCTGCGTTTGATAGCCGTCCGGCGCGCTCAGCCGGACATCGACGTGTTGGCCGGCCGTGTAGACAAAGGGTACGGACGGAGCGAAGAAAAAGCTGCTGACGCGGGCTGTCTGGCGCACGACCCCGGTTATGGTCGCCGTTTGCCATTCAACCCGCGCGTTCGCCGATTGGTCCTGCACGGTTCAGGCCCTAATCGCCGGTGTAACGCTGTTCGCGCCACGGATCACCATAGATGTGATAGCCGCGCAATTCCCAGAAGCCAGGTTCGTCGCGCGCCGTAAACTGCAGGCCGTTGATCCATTTTGCCGACTTCCAGAAATAAAGGTGCGGCACGAGCAGCCGCGCTGGTCCGCCATGATCAGCGGTCAGCGGCTTGCCGTCGTAGGACGTTGCGATCATCGCCCTGCCACCGGTAAGATCCTTGACCGGCACGTTCGTCGTATAGCCGTCGTAGCCATGCGCGAGAAGAAAGTCGGTGGGCGGTTCGAGATTGGCTTCGGCAAGGATATCGTCGATGAGCACGCCTTGCCAATGGGTATCGAGCTTCGACCAGGCGGTCACGCAATGAATGTCGCGGGTAAGCTTCGTTTGCGGCAGCGCGTTGAACTCGTCCCAGTTCCAGGAGATGACCGGCTTCGGTCCAACTTTGAGGGTGAACTTCCAATCTTCTGTGCGAACCCGCGGCGTTGGACCGGCAGAAAGAACCGGAAAATCTTCTGTCAGCGATTGCCCCGGCGGGACGCGATCCTTGATTTCAGGGGATTGCCCCCGGCCCGTAAAGCCGCGTGTCGTCATGTCTGCTGTCTCCTTCGATTTATAAGAACACAGCTTCCAGCCGCGGCCAAGTGCGCGGCATCAACCGTGCCGCGCATCCATGCGCAAGTGTTCTGAAAAGCGATCAAATAATGCAAGTGGCGACGTGCAAGTCCCACGGTTTGCGATAATAGGGACGTCGAACGACCGATCAAAATGACTGATTCGGGTGTGCATAAAGCTTTGTAGATTGTTATTGATATTATTATATTATAAATAGAGGCAAGAGGTTGGGAGGACAGCTGGGAGGCATTGCCGCTTACGCGCTAAGCAGCGGCAAATGTTGGCTGATTTTGCCCACGAAGCACATAGCAGGCAAAAAGTTGGCAGACAACGATCTCCTCAACTATGACTTCCGCACGGCGGGCCAATCACGTACCCATCATGGCCACGTCATGCGTGATCTCGGCCTGAAGATCATCAGCGGCGCTTACCCGGAAAACACGATTCTGCCCGGCGATGCCGAACTCCTGGATCGGTTCGGTGTCTCGCGTACTGTTCTTCGTGAGGCGCTGAAAACGCTTGCTGCCAAGGGCCTCATTCAGCCGAAAGCCAAGATCGGCACGCGGGTGCGCGAGCGTTCGCACTGGAACCTGTTCGATCCCGACATCCTCGTCTGGCATTTCGAGGCAGGGGCAAGCGCCCATTTCCTTTCGAGCATCGTCGAGATGCGGCTGGCTCTGGAGCCGGAAGCGGCGGGCCTTGCTGCCTTGCGCCGCACCGAGGATCAGCTTGAAACGCTCTACCACTGGGTTGGCAGGATGGGCAGCGCGAGCGAATCCGCGGCCGATTTCGTCTACAGCGATCTGCAGTTTCACATCGCCATTGCCGAGGCCTCGGGAAACCCCTTCATGCGATCCATCAGTGCGCTGATTGAAGTCGCGCTTGTTACTACATTTACCATCAGTTCGCCGATCCCGAACTCCGAAAGTCACGTGCGTTCCGTCGCAAGGCACGCGGCAATCGCCGACGCCATCAAGGCCGGCGATGCGGAGGCGGCGAAAGAGGCTATGCGTGTGGTGATACGCGAAGGCGCCGAGCGCGTCGTCGCCGCAGGGCAGGGGACCGCCGGGTAGAGTCGGCGATCCGCATATTGCCCAGAGTCTAGAGAGCTTTGACTTTCACCTTGGACGGCTTTTCGATTTTGAGCGGGTTGCGAAGCGGCAAACCGAACGCCGGCGCTTCGATTTCGAAGATGTCGCCATTTTCTGCCTTCACACCATCGGCAAAAGAGAGCGTGGCCGTCCCGAACATATGCACATGAACGTCGCCGGGCTGGCGGAATACACTGTATTTGAAATGATGGTGTTCGAGATTGTCGATCGTGTGGGACATGTTGTCCTCGCCCGACAGGAACGGCTTCTCCCAGACGGTCCTGTTCTTGCGCAGTATGCGCGACGTTCCGCGGATATCAGCAGGCAGGTCGCCCACGATCAGCTCTGGACCGACAGAACAGGGCCGAAGTTTGGAATGAGCCAGATAAAGGTAGTTGACGCGCTCCATGACGTGATCGGAGAATTCGTTCGCGAGAGCAAATCCAATGCGAAACGGCGAACCGTCGGGGCCGATGACGTAGATACCAGCAATCTCCGGTTCCTCGCCCGCATCGTCAGCGAAGGCGGGCGACAGGAGTGGCTCGCCCGGTGCCGTCAGCATCGATCCGTTGCCCTTGTAGAACCATTCCGGCTGCACGCCGGTCTGGCCCTTCTTGGGCTTGCCGTTGTCGAGACCCATGCGGAACATCTTCATCGAATCGGTCAGCGTCTCTTCCTTGGCGTCGCCGATTTTGCGGTGCATTGCGTCGCGGGTCGCCGCGGAACCAAGATGCGTAAGGCCGGTACCTGTGAGGTGGATATGCGCCGAATCATGGGTATCGATCGGGGCAAGGAGGCGGTCCTCCCGATAGGCCGCTTCGACGTCTACCTTCTTGCCCAGGCCGCGGCTTTCGACAATTTCTGCGATATTGGTCTTGGCCTCGATGGCAGCATGAGCGAGTTCGAGCACAGACTTTGTGCGCTTTACGTGCCGGAACTCATCGCCAACACGTGCGGCAACCTGCCGCTTTCCATTGGCATTGATCAATTGAACCAGATTCAAGGCTTTCCTCCCGCATATTTGGGTATATGAATTATAGGTCCCACACATAAGCGGCCGAACCTTCTTCCAAAAATAATATAATAGTATTATATTGATGTAAACGGCTTGGCCGGCTAATGCGCCGAGCGTCGCCAGGGGGTCGCGACATTTTTTCGACACACGTAAAGGCCTATTTCAAAAGTAATACTTTTGCGATAAGTGTTGTGCGACCCCGCTCTGGGAGGAACTGGTTCGGTGCACAAAATCCAACGGCTGAGGCTCGGATTGCCGCATCGAATTTGATGGAAAACTGGGAGGAACAGACGTGAAAATCCTGAAACTATTTGCTGCAAGCCTGCTCGCATTGAGCGTGTTAGGCGCGCAAAGCTTTGCTGAGGACAAGGGCACTGTCGGCATTGCGATGCCAACGAAATCCTCGGCCCGCTGGATCGCCGATGGCGACAACATGGTCAAGACGCTGAAAGAGCGCGGCTACAATACCGATCTGCAGTATGCGGAAGACGATATTCCAAACCAGCTCGCCCAGATCGAGAACATGGTCACCAAGGGTGTCAAGGTTCTGGTCATCGCAGCGATCGACGGTACGACCCTATCGAATGTCCTTCAGCAGGCACATGATGCCGGCATCAAGGTCATCGCCTACGACCGATTGATCCGTGACAGCCCGAATGTCGACTACTATACCACGTTCGACAACTTCCAGGTTGGCGTGCTCCAGGCCTCGTCACTGGTGAAGGCACTTGGACTGCCGGACGCAGCCGGCCCGTTCAACATCGAACTCTTTGGCGGTTCGCCTGACGATAACAACGCCTTCTTCTTCTACAATGGCGCAATGTCCGTCCTGCAGCCGCTGATCGACAGCGGCAAGCTCGTCGTACAATCTGGCCAGATGGGCATGGACAAGGTCGGTACGCTTCGTTGGGACGGCGCCGTCGCCCAGGCACGCATGGACAACCTCCTCTCGGCCTACTACACCGACAAGAAGGTCAATGCCGTTCTGTCGCCCTATGACGGTCTGTCGATTGGTATTCTCTCGTCGCTGCGCGGCGTCGGCTACGGCACCAAGGATCAGCCATTCCCGTTCGTTTCCGGTCAGGATGCGGAAGTACCGTCGGTCAAGTCGATCATTGCCGGCGAGCAGTATTCGACGATCTTCAAGGACACGCGTGACCTTGCCAAGGTAACGTCCAACCTGATTGACGCCGTTCTGAAGGGCGACCAGCCGGAAATCAACGACACCAAGACGTACAACAACGGCGTCAAGGTCGTTCCGGCCTACCTGCTGAAGCCAGTCGAAGTCGACAAGTCCAACTGGAAGGAGATTCTCGTTGGATCCGGCTACTACAAGGAAGACCAGGTGAAGTAATCAACCGAACTGAAGCGAACCCTGCGCCTTACCGCGCGGGGTTTGTTTTCTTGACAAGTGGCTTTGGCGGAATCCGGTGGTAATGCACCGCAAAGCCCAATAAAAATGCAAAGGGAGCGATGCCGGACCAGCAGTCGCAAGGGCATCGATGAGGACCTTGATGGATACTATCCTCGAAATGCGCAACATCACCAAGACGTTTCCTGGTGTGAAAGCGCTCAACAATGTCAATCTCAATGTGCGCAAGGGTGAGATTCACGCGCTCGTCGGCGAGAACGGGGCCGGCAAATCGACCCTGATGAAAGTGCTGAGCGGCGTCTATCCGCATGGTAGCTACGAGGGCGAAATCCACTACAAGGGTGAAGAACAGCACTTTCGCGATATCGCCGACAGCGAGCGCAAGGGCATCATCATCATCCACCAGGAACTGGCTCTGGTTCCCTTGCTGTCGATTGCGGAGAACATTTTCCTCGGTAACGAACCTGCAAAATTCGGCATCATCGACTGGCATGTCGCAGAATCGCGTACCCGCGAACTCCTTGCTAAGGTCGGGCTCAAGGAAGATCCGCTGACGCTGATCACCAATCTCGGCGTCGGCAAGCAGCAGCTTGTCGAAATCGCCAAGGCGCTTTCCAAGGAGGTCGAGCTGCTCATTCTTGATGAGCCGACAGCGAGCCTCAACGAAAAGGACAGCGACGCGCTGCTTTCCCTCCTATTGGAATTCAAGGCGCACGGCATCTCCTCGATCCTGATTTCGCACAAACTCAATGAAGTCGGTAAGGTTGCCGATCGCATCACCGTCCTGCGCGACGGCGCGACGATCGAGACGCTCGACAAGAAGGACATTTCCGAGGACCGCATCGTAACCCTGATGGTCGGGCGCCAATTGGCGGATCGCTTTCCGACGCGGGACCCCAACATCGGCGAGGTGGTGTTCGAGGTGAAGGACTGGGTCGTTCACCACCACATCCATGGCGACCGAACCGTCGTCAACGGCATCAATCTCAATGTGCGTAAAGGCGAGGTCGTCGGCATTGCCGGGTTGATGGGCGCAGGGCGCACGGAGTTCGCCATGAGCGTCTTCGGCAAGGCCTACGGCCAGAAGATCAGCGGCGAGGTTTTCATCAAGGGCAAGAAGGTCGATGTCTCGACGATCGGCAAGGCGGTCGACAACGGCATTGCCTATGTCACGGAAGATCGCAAGACCTACGGGCTCAACCTGATCGACCATATCAAGCACAACACGACGATCGCCCATCTCGACGGCGTATCGAAGAATGGTGTCATCGACGACATGGCCGAACTGAAAGTGGCGAATGAATATCGCCGCAAAACGAATATCCGCTCGTCGAGCATTTATCAGAAGACGGGCAACCTTTCCGGCGGCAATCAGCAGAAGGTGGTTCTGTCGAAATGGCTCTTCGCCAATCCCGAACTTTTGATCCTGGACGAGCCGACGCGCGGTATCGATGTCGGCGCAAAATATGAGATATATTCAATCATCAACCAATTGGTAAGCGAAGGCAAAAGCGTCCTGATGATCTCGTCGGAAATGCCGGAGCTGCTTGGCGTCTGCGACCGGATCTATGTGATGAACCAGGGCAGGCTCGTCGGCGAAATGCCGGCCAGCGAAGCCAGCCAGGAAAAGATCATGCGCGCCATTATCCGTGCTGAAGGGAAAGCATCATGACTATCGAAACAGCAGCAACGCAGGGAAAGAAGGATTTCAAGACCGACGGATCGGCCGTGAAAGGCAATTTCCGCGAATACGGTCTGGTGCTCGCCCTGATCCTCATCATGATCTTCTTCCAGTTCACCACGAACGGAACGCTTTTCCGCCCGGTCAACCTGACGAATCTGGTGCTGCAGAACAGCTATATCATCATCATGGCACTGGGCATGCTGCTCGTCATTGTGGCAGGGCACATCGACCTTTCGGTCGGCTCGGTCTCGGGATTTGTCGGCGGGCTTGCCGCCGTGATGATGGTGCAGTGGCACATCCACTACATTCCCGCGACCATCCTTTGCCTGATCATGGGCGGCGCCATCGGCGCGGCGCAGGGCTATTGGGTCGCCTATCACAAGATCCCGTCATTCATCGTGACGCTCGCCGGCATGCTAGTCTTCAAGGGCCTTGCACTCTGGCTGCTCGGCGGCCAGTCGGTGGGACCATTCCCGCAGCAATTCCAGCTTTTAAGCTCGGGTTTCATTCCCGATGTTTTTGGCGGAACGACCTTCAACATAACCTCGATGCTCATCGGCATCGTCCTCGTGGCGCTCATGATCTATTTCAGCATTCGCGGACGCGCCAAGCGCGAGAAGCATGGCTATCAGGGTGAGCCCTTTGCGCTCTTCGTCGCCAAAAACCTGATCATTGCCGGTATCATCCTTTATCTGACCTATCTGCTCTCGTCCTATAAGGGGCTTCCCAACGTCCTCATCGTCATGTCGCTTTTGATCGCGCTCTTCGTGTTCGTGACCAAGCGCACGACCATCGGGCGGCGTATCTATGCCATGGGCGGCAACGAAAAGGCGGCGAAGCTTTCCGGGATCAAGACCGAGCGGCTAACGTTCTTCACCTTCGTCAACATGGGTGTGCTTGCGGCTCTCGCCGGACTGATTTTTGCGGCGCGGTTGAACACCGCAACGCCGAAGGCCGGCCTCGGCTTCGAACTCGACGTTATCGCGGCCGTGTTTATCGGCGGCGCTTCGGCGATGGGTGGTGTTGGCCAGGTCATGGGGGCGGTGATCGGCGCCTTCATCATGGGCGTCATGAACAACGGCATGTCGATCATGGGCGTCAATATCGATTGGCAGCAGGTGATCAAGGGACTGGTTCTCCTCGCAGCCGTGGTCTTCGACGTTTACAACAAGAACAAGGCATAGTCGCTTTTCTGAAAACAAGAGTCGACCGGGCGTGCAAGGGTGCGGCCGGTCGTTGATAGCTCCGGCATTGCCCCGCCGCATTTTGACTATTCGTCACGGGGGATGCATGAATGTGAACGATCCTGGCCAGGGAGGTGGCCATCGTGCACGTAAGATCTGATTTTCCCGACTTTGGACTGACCGAATCCGAACGGCGTGAAGCCGTGCTCGGCCATTATTACGAATATCCGGGCATGGATGGCGATCGCGGCGAAATCTGGTGCTACACCGACGCATGGTCCTATGAGCCGGGCGCACGGGTGACGCTTTTCGTCAGTTCGACGGCGCCGACCTTCGCTATAGAAATCTTCCGCGATGGTGCTTCGGTCGAGGTTGTCTTCGAAGCCGAGAATATCAGTGCTTATTGGCAGGAAACGCCGGATCAATGCTCGGTCGAAGGGTGCGGCTGGGAGGCGGCATTCGATTTCAATATAGGAACGGAGTGGCCGTCCGGTGCCTACCGGGTGCGATTGACCGCGGAGGGCCGCAAGGGCGCGCCCATCGCCTGCGACCATCTGTTTATCGTGCAGCCGGCGCCAGGGCGAAAGGCCGGCCGCATTCTCCAGGTCGCGGCCAGTGGAACATGGGCCGCCTATAACAGCTGGGGAGGCTCCAACCACTATCAGGGCATAACCGGCCCGGAACGTAATCAGTTTGCGCCGATCGTGAGCATGGAAAGACCGTTTGGGCGAGGCTTCGTGCGCCTGCCCGCGACAGCCCCGCGGGTGCCGCTCGAAATCACGCTTCCGCCTGCGACGGTGCCCCGCTATCCGCACATGGAGTGGGCCTATGCCAACGGCTATTCCAAGAAATATGCCTCGGCGGGGTGGGCCAGCTATGACAGCCACTTTTTTCGCTGGGCGGAGAGTGCAGGCTATGGCATCGATCTTGTCACCCAGCACGAACTGCATTTTTCCCCCGATCTGATCGGTTTCTATGACTGTGTCGTCTTCGTCGGCCATGACGAGTACTGGACCTGGGAGATGCGCGATGCGGTTGACGACTATGTCGATCGCGGCGGCCGTGTCGCCCGCTTTGCCGGTAACTTCATGTGGCAGACCCGCCTCGAGAACGCCGGCAAGCGTCAGGTCTGCTATAAATATCGCGCCCGCGCCGAAGACCCCTTCTATCACGCGGGCGATATTCGCCGCGTCACCAATTCATGGGAGGCGAAGGAAATCGGCCGCCCGGGCGCCGAGACCTTCGGCCTCAATGCCACGTATGGACTTTATGCCGGCTGGGGCGGCTGCGCACCGCGGGGCGCGCGCGGCTTTCCGATCTACCGGCCGGAGCATTGGGCTTTCGCGGGGACGGGCATCTATTATGGCGACGTCCTCGGTGCAGATAGTCACATTTTCGGCTACGAGGTTGATGGCCTCGACTACGTGATCCGTCGCGGGCTGCCGGAGCCGACCGGCGAAGGCAACCCGCCGGAAGGGTTGAAGATTCTTGGCCTTGGTCTCTCCTCGCTCAAGGAGGAAAGCGCAGATATCCCTGCGGACACCCAGTTCCTCGGCGACGAGGATGCGCTCTTCGTTGCCAATGTCCTTGCCGGCAATCATGGCGACGCTGCCGTAGAGCGCTACAAGCGCGGCGCTGGCATGATCGTAAACTTTCCACGCGGCAAGGGCGAGGTCTTCCACGCCGGAACCTGCGAGTGGGTTTCAGGGCTCTTGCGCCGCGATCCAATGGTCGAACGTGTCACTGCCAACGTCCTCGACCGCTACCTTCAACGATAACAACGGAATAACGATGTCCAGCCAACCCATGCCGAAGATCACGCTTGCACCGCGCGCCGCCTCGCACCTCTTCTACCAAAGCCGCCTGCGGCGTCCGCTCGTCGACCGGGCCGAGGGTATTTACCTGTGGGATCAGGCGGGCAACCGCTATATCGACGGTTCGAGCGGCGCCATGGTGGTGAATATCGGCCACGGCAATCGCCATGTCATCGAGACGATGAAGAAGCAGCTCGACAAGGTCACGTTCGCGTATCGGCTGCATTTCGAGAACGAGCCCGCCGAAGATCTCGCGCGCCGTATCTCGACCTATATGCCGGCTGGCATGGACAAGGTTTTCTTCGTCTCGGGTGGTTCGGAGGCAGTCGAATCCTGCCTGAAGTTCGCCCGGCAGTACGCGCTGGCGATCGGCCAAAGCCGGCGCTGGAAGGTCATATCGCGCTTCCCCTCATATCACGGCGGCACGCTCGGTGCGCTTGCGGTTACCGGCTATGCGGCGCTCACCGATCCATTCCGGTCGATGATGAAGGAAATGCCCAGCATTCCGGCGCCCACCGCCTATCTCGACCGCGATAATTTCTCGATGGAGGAACGCGGCCTGCGCTACGCCGACAAGCTCGAAGAAGCGATCCTCGCAGAAGGGCCGGAGGAAGTCCTTGCGTTCATCATGGAGCCGATCGGCGGCGCATCAACCGGCGCGCTCGTTGCGCCCGACAGCTATTACCGCCGGATTCGCGAGATTTGCGACCGCTACGGCGTGCTTTTGATCCATGACGAAGTCATGAGCGGCGTCGGCCGCACCGGCAAGTTCCTTGGCGGCGACCACTGGAATTGCCGGCCGGACCTCATCGCCCTGTCGAAGGGTTTCGGCTCTGGATATAGCCCGCTCGGCGCCATGGTCGCACCCTCTCGCATGGTCCAGCCGGTGCTTGACAATGGCGGCTTCCAGCATGGCTATACCTATGCCGGAAATCCGCTGGCCTGCGCTGCCGGAGGCGCGGTTCTTGACGAGATCGAGCGGCATGATCTCGTCGGCAATGCCGCCGCCATGGGCGAATTTCTCAAGGCTGAGCTCGTTGCGCTGGCCGCCCGCTATCCGTTCATCGGCGATGTGCGCGGCAAGGGCTTGCTTCTTGCTGCGGAATTCGTCTCCGACAAATCGACGATGCGGCCATTGCCGAAGGAGAAGAACGCCTTCCAGCGCGTAGTCGATATCGCATATGACAAGGGCCTCATCATATATTCGCGGCGTACGCGCGGCGGAGTCGAGGGCGATCATTTCCTGGTATGTCCGCCGATGATCATTACCCGCGAAGAGATCGCGGAAATCGCAAATATGCTCGACGATACGCTGCGCCAGCTCGCAAGCGAACTCGATCTTCCCGTCAACGGTTGAGGGCGATATGGCGAGGAAAAAAGTCATCATCACATGCGCGGTCACCGGTTCGGTTCATACGCCGACAATGAGCCCGTATCTTCCCGTCACGCCGGACGAGATCGCTACGCAGGCCATCGATGCGGCGGAGGCGGGCGCTTCGATCCTGCATCTGCATGCGCGCGATCCGCAAAACGGCCGCCCCTCAGCCGATTCGGCCGTGTTCATGCAATTCCTGCCGCGTATCAAGCAGGCCTGCGATGCGGTCATCAATATCTCGACCGGCGGCAGCTCGGTGATGACGCTCGACGACCGCCTCGCTGCGGCGCTTCGGGCCGAACCGGAGATGTGTTCGCTCAATATGGGCTCGATGAATTTCGGGCTTTTTCCTGCCCTTGACCGCTACACAGCGTGGCAGCACGAATGGGAGCCGCAACTCCTCGAAGCGACGCGCAGCACCATCTTCAAGAACACGTTCGCCGACATGGAGGATATTTTGAAGCGGCTCGGCGAGGGCTGTGGCACGCGCTTCGAGTTCGAATGCTACGATGTCGGCCATCTCTATACACTTGCCCATTTCCGTGATCGCGGGCTTGTCGCGGGACCGCTCTTCATCCAGTTCGTGTTCGGGGTTCTTGGCGGCATCGGGGCTGATCCTGAAAATCTTACTCATATGAAGCGTATTGCCGACAAGCTCTTCGGCGACAGCTACGATTTCTCGGTGCTGGCAGCGGGTAGACACCAGATGCCGATGATTTCGATGGCCGCGGCGATGGGTGGTAATGTGCGGGTAGGCCTCGAGGACAGCCTCATGCTCGGGCGCGGCGAACTTGCTCGGTCCAATGCGGATCAGGTGCGGCGCATCAGGACAGTTCTCGATGCCCTGTCGCTCGATGTGGCAACGCCAGCCGAGGCGCGCAGCATGCTCGCCTTGAAGGGCGGCGACAGGGTGGCCTTCTGATGGCTCCCGTTTCCATTCGCCTCGCCGAGGCGAGCGACGTGCAGCTCTTGCATCATGCGATTGTTGCGATGGCACGGGGCATGGGGTCTGAAGCGCGGGTGACGAGTTCGCCGGAGGATCTCGCGCGCTACGGTTTCGGTGACAAGCCTGCCTTCGAAACGCTCATCGCCGAGATTGGCGGCGCCTTTGCCGGCATGTGCCTGTACTTTCGAAGTTTCTCAACCTGGCGCGGCCGGCCCGGCATCTTTGTCCAGGACATTTACGTCGAGCCTGCCTTTCGCGGCAGCAGGGTCGGGGAGCGCCTGCTCAAGGCGGCTGCCGCCCGCGCCCGCGAAAACGGTGCCGCTTACTTGCGGCTTTCCGTGGATACGGCCAATCTCGGCGCCCAGAATTTCTATGGCCGCCTTGGCATAGAGTGGTCGCAAGCAGAACATATCCACGCCATTTATGGCGACGCCTTTGTCGCATTGGCGGAACATGAGATCGACGAGGAGGGGCGATGAAAACGTTCTATGCGGAAGAGCAGCGGCGTCACGACCCGAAGGGCTTCCTTTCGAGCGGCGCACCGCAGCCCAATCCGGAAAAACCCGAACGTATCGATCGCCTGCTTGCCGGCGCGCGGGCCGCAGGTTGCAGCATTCATCACCCGTCCGATCATGGCCTCGCCCCGATCGCAGCGGTGCATTCGCCGGAATATCTCGAGTTCCTGCAAAACATCCATCGGCGCTGGCAGTTGATCCCGGGCGGCTCGCACGAAGTCATTCCGAATATTCACCCGATCAATCGCTCCGGCAGCTATCCAGCCTCGGCGGTTGGCCAGGCCGGCTACCACATGGCCGATACGTCCTGCCCGATTTCCGCGGAGACCTTCGAGAGTGCCTGCTGGAGCGCCTGGAGCGCGGTCGAGGCAGCCGCAACGGTCATGTCGGGTGAACCAGCCGCCTATGCCCTCTGCCGGCCGCCCGGTCATCACGCCTTCGCCGACGTTGCCGGCGGGTTCTGCTTCATCAACAATTCCGCCGTCGCCGCGCAAGCGCTGCGCAAGCATGCTGATCGCGTGGCTATTCTTGACGTGGATCTGCACCACGGCAACGGAACGCAAGGGATTTTCTATGGCCGAGCCGACATCCTGACCGTGTCGATCCATGCCGATCCGGTGCGCTTCTATCCATTCTTCTGGGGCTATGCGGACGAGCGCGGCGAGGGGGCAGGGATCGGCTATAATTACAACCTGCCGCTCGCACGCAAATCCGGCGACGATATATTTCTGGAAGCTCTCGACTCCGCATGCCGTCGCATCGAGGCCTTTGCACCGCAGGCGCTTGTCGTCGCGCTTGGCCTTGATGCCTTCGAGGGCGATCCCTTCGGTGGGCTTTCGGTATCCACCGCGGGATTCGCACGAATTGCCGAACGCATTGCGGCCTTGCGCCGGCCTTCCGTCATCGTTCAGGAGGGCGGCTACCTATGCGATGCGCTTTCCGACAATCTCACCTCGTTCCTGACGGGCTTTGGTTCGATGCGCTGAGGCGGCCGGATGTTTGGTTAAGAATGCGTTGTCGGCAGGCATGAAATTGCGCTTATCCACAGCGTTGGTTGGTGGTTGGAAAAAGTTTGGAGAAATTGAAAAAGGCGTGTTGACAGTTTTGTTGGGTGGGGTCTATATACCGGCACAACGAGGGCGGGGCGCCGCTGGCGGTTGCTGAATGCGCCCTAAGGTTTGCAGGAT
>NZ_FNJP01000001.1:0-1454626 GCF_900104165.1 Phyllobacterium sp. YR620 | reverse complement strand
CGCCGCCTGCGTTGCCGTTGCCGTTGCCGACGCCTCGGGCGACTTGGTGGTGCCGTCCGTGGCCGAGGCGGTGTTGACCACCTTGCCGGCATCGATATCGGCCTGGGTGACGCTGTAGTCGGCCGTGCAGGTCAAGGTGCCGCCCGGCGCAAGCTTGCCGTCGGTCAGCGCCGGACAGGTCACACTCTTGATCTTGTCGTCGCTGATGCTGATCGGCCTGGTGATGGTCACATTGCCGCTGTTGGTGACCTTGTAGGCATAGCTGATCTTGTCGCCGACCGCCTTGAACGGGCTGCCGGCGCTGATCGACTTTTCCAGTTTCAGCGCCGCCGCCTGCGTTGCCGTTGCCGTTACCGACACCTCGGGCGACTTGGTGGTGCCGTCCGTGGCCGAGGCGGTGTTGACCACCTTGCCGGCATCGATATCGGCCTGGGTGACGCTGTAGTCGGCCGTGCAGGTCAAGGTGCCGCCCGGCGCAAGCTTGCCGTCGGTCACGCTCCCCTTCACTGTGGGAGGGCTTGGCAGGCTTGGACAGGTGACCGTTGTGATCTTGTCGTCGCTGACGCTGACCGGCCTGGTGATCGTCACGTTGCCGCTATTGGTGACCTTGTATTCGTAAGTGATTTTTTCACCTACGGCAGCATAGGTCTTCGTACCACCGGCCACTTTTTTCTCTAGCGTCAGGCCGGGCGTCTGCTTTGCCAATGCGATCGCGGTTGTTGGAACAGAGGGAGGAACGCCCTGGCTGGTGGCCGTCGCCGTATTGACGATCTTGCCGGTGTCGAGGTCGTCCTGTTTGATCGTATATTCGGCGGTACAGGTGAGCGTGGCTTTTGGAGCCAACCCGCCAGCCGGCAGCGGATCGCATTTTACCGTATATTTGTCGTCCGTGACCACAATGGGTTTGGTGATCGTCACATTGCCGGTATTGGTCACTGTGTATTTGTAGACGATCTTCTCGCCGACGGCCGAATAGGGATCGGGTGTGATCTTTATATCCAAGCCCATCACAGGAAGGCGGTAGGCGGTGGCCGACACTTTCGGAGATGAAAACTTGCTGGTGGCTGCGACTGCGGTATTGGTGACCTTGTTTGCGTCGAGATCGGCCTGGACGACCGTGTAGGAGGCCGAGCACACGAGCGCCGTGTTTGGTAAAAAGCCAGTGGCGGGGAGGGGAGGACAGGAAACGCTAGCGATTTTATCGTCGCCAATACCTATCGTATCTGTAATCGTCACATTGCCGGAATTGGTGATCGTGTAGTTGTAGGTAATCTTATCTCCGACATTGGAGTAGAGATCGCCGCTTGTGATGATTTTCGCCAGCGTCATGGCATAAAGTGGCGGAGCATTCCTGAAGGTGCAGGTAATGTCGTCTCCACCTATTGGCGTGATATCCACAACGTTCTTGTTTTTACCCGATGGAAGGACGGTTGTGGAATCGGCATTGGCGTTTACGCAACCATATGACTCGACGACATAGGACGGGCTGACCGTACTGGCGGGCCCTTCTTTCACAAAATACTTTGCCCCACCCACGACATTTGCGGAAGCAACACCGTTTGCGGTCGTACCGGTACCAGTAGTGGTGATGTTCACAAGGTCAAAGTTGTTGGCGTCGGCGACCGAAAGCACGAATTGATCGGTGGCGTTAACCCGATTGCCCGTCAGTTGCTTCTTGACCGTGATGCGTACATCGTCGTCAAGTATTGTGTACTTCGTGGTGGTCGTCGATTTGCCGCCGCACGACGTCGTACTTGCGAGCGTGTACGCGGCGCTATTCGGCTCGATGGTGAGGAGAATCGTTTCGTTAGGCTCGATATCCGTGTCGTTCGTGACCTTGATGCCGGTTGGAACGCCATTGGTGCCGTCATAGTCCCCGGCTGGGATATCGACGGTGAATTTGTTTGTCCCGTTGGGCGTTGTAAAGTCTTTTCCGAGCGTCGCCGTACCGCTGACGCTGACCGTCACGGTCAACGGTTTGGTAAGGGTTCCGGCGAGCCGTAGCGTCGGAAGGTTCGCTGTTGCGATGCTTTCCGCGCCGCTACCTTCGGCGGGTTGGAACTCGACATAGGGCCCCAGCTCTATTTGAACGTCGTCAAGAAAGTTTCCGCTACTACCGGCGTCGCTCGACCTGAACCCCAGAGTCTGCAAGCCGGAGTCACCCGTATAGGTGAAAGAGCCGCTGCGTTTTTTCCAGCCATCCGCCTTTTTTACAACGTCAGAGACAATCTCCGTTGTCGTGCTGTCAGCGGGCAACCCGGCTGGCTTTGAGGTCGGAGATATGTTGAAAGACAGTGTTTCATTGCCGTTTCCGCGGGCGCGATGACTGAAGCGCCAGTTGAAAGTTTCTCCGTTAACGAGACAAACGGTCTGGAAGAGTCGCGAAGACTCGTTCGCGTTCAATTCGACGAACTGACTACCGTCCGACGCAAACACGCCACCTTCGCCTGATCGCCAGAACTCGACGAACCCACCGCTTCCCCCTGTAAGACTTCCGCCGGGCTTGACCGACAAGCAGCTCCCCGAAGGATTACCGATTTTAGTGTGAGAAGTGTTCCAGCCAGGAACAAGGTCTTCACGTATTGTCGCATAGCAGGGCAAGGCCCCGATAACCGGGTCTTCGAAGCTCTGATTAATCATGCTTCGCTGCACCTGGGCCTGGGCGACGCCCGGGAACACCCATGTCAGGAGCCCTGCAAAGGTAATTGCCAGAAAATACTTAGATAAATTGGCCCAAAAACGGGCAATTCTCGTAAATAAAATCAATGTAAATAACCTTCGGGCAATAAATCATATACCGCGCAAAATAATCTCGCGTTACGAAGAAAAATTAGTGATAAGCGCTACCGAAAAGCGCTAAAAACGCTTCCAATAATTATTCAGAATGCTCCGGATGCGGGTATTACTTCATTAGTATCGCTATATTTCCACAACCAACGGTTGTACTACTTAAATAAACATCGAATCAACTTATAAAGTCGTAACAAAATTAGTTTGCCGGGTCCA
The DNA here is from genome assembly GCF_900104165.1 of Phyllobacterium sp. YR620. Classification (NCBI taxonomy): domain Bacteria; kingdom Pseudomonadati; phylum Pseudomonadota; class Alphaproteobacteria; order Hyphomicrobiales; family Phyllobacteriaceae; genus Phyllobacterium; species Phyllobacterium sp. YR620. The sequence continues at coordinate 1,451,620 of NZ_FNJP01000001.1, read as the reverse complement.
TAGACGGCAAGGCGTGCACCCCTGCAACACCCTTTAATGTTGCCCTAGCGCAACATCAGGACGTCGCAGGGCGATCCCGCGGATGCGGCCGGCGCAAACGGCTTGCGCACGATCAGGCCGTTCGCTTCGACGAAAAACTTCAGCATCGAGGAATCCTGCAGCGGGAAGGGCGTGGCGACGAGCGCGCCGTCCGGCTGCCGTACGACGCGAGCCCGCACATAGTCCTGTCTCTGGTCGTTCATCGCCATGTCGGTCCCGAGTTCGGCGCTGCGCGTATCCGGCTCGTGTGCACGACCGCTGAACGCGCGGATAAGCGGCACGAGGAAGATATGCGCGCAGATGAGACTGGATACGGGATTGCCGGGAAGCCCGAGAATCCGGGTGCCGTCAAGACGGCCGAACATCAACGGCTTGCCGGGCCGCAGCGCGATCTTCCAGAAATCGAGAACCATGCCGCGTGCAGCCAGCGCGGGCTGGACGAGATCATGATCGCCGACGGATGCGCCACCGAGGGTCACGACAACATCGGCGTCGGCAACCGTGGCGCGGTCGAAAGCTGCGCTCAGGGCTTCGACGCGGTCTTCGGCAATACCGAGATCGATGGCGATGCCGCCCGCCTGGCGGATGATTTCGGCAAGGCCGAAGCTGTTCGATGCGACGATCTGGTCGGGTCGCATATCTTCGCCGGGAGCAACCAGTTCGTCGCCAGTCGCAAGGATTGCGATGCGTGGCCGGCGCACGACCGGGACCGCCGGATGATTGCCCGATGCGGCAAGGGCCAGCGCGCCCGCATCGAGCACACGTCCTGCCTCAAGCAACACGTCATCTTCATTGAAGTCCAACCCGGCCTTGCGGATATTCTTGCCCTGCTCGATAGGCTCGGCGATCTCGATGCGCTCGCCATGCGCAACGGTGTTTTCCTGGATGACGACGCTGTCGGCGCCGTCGGGAAGAGGGGCTCCCGTGAAGATCCGCACTGTCTCACCTGGGCCGACGGTGCCGGCAAAAGCATGCCCGGCGGCGGATTGACCGATCAATTGCAAGGTCGCAGGCACGGCCGCGACATCCGCGGCGCGTACGGCGTAACCGTCCATCGCCGAGGCGGCAAAGGGCGGCTGCTGGCGCTTGGCGTGAAGATCTTCGGCGAGGACGCGGCCGCCTGCATCCGCAAGGGGAACGATCTCGAAATCGAGCGTATCGATACCGGCCAGAATCCGCGCCAGCGCTTCGTTGACGGGGAGGAGGGCTGCCATATCAGTTCCCGTTGATTGGATCGGCCGACCAGTCGCCGGACTTGCCGCCGGTCTTCCGCAACAGTCGAATATCCTGAATAATCATGGCTTTGTCAGCGGCTTTCGCCATGTCGTATATAGTGAGGCAGGCAACAGAGACCGCGGTCAGCGCCTCCATTTCAACCCCGGTCTTGCCCACCAGCTTTACCGTTGCAGACACTCTCAGGCCGGGCAACGTTTCATCCGCCTCGATATCGACCGTGATCTTGCTCAAAAGGAGCGGATGGCAGAGCGGAATGAGGTCATGTGTCTTCTTTGCCGCCATGATCCCGGCGATCCGCGCCGTACCGATCACATCGCCCTTGGCGGCATTGCCAGCGCGGATCAGCGCCAATGTCTCAGACTGCATCTGAACGTAACCCTCCGCGATCGCCACGCGTTCGGTTTCGCCTTTGCCGCCCACATCGACCATATGGGCCGCGCCCGTTTCGTCGAGATGGCTAAGCCTCGTCATGCCGCGTCGTTCTGTTGCGAAGTCGCGCCGTTCAGGAGGAGCCGCGTCGCCACCGCGACATCGTCCTTTCGCATCAGGCTTTCACCGACGAGGAAGGTTCCGATGTTGGAGCGGGAAAGCCGCTCGCAATCCGCATGCGTGAAGATCCCGCTCTCGCTGACAAGCAGCTTGTCCGCTGGAACCATACCGGCCAGCCGCTCGGAAGTGGCAATGTCGACATCGAACGTACGCAGGTCGCGGTTATTGATGCCTAGGAGCGGGGAGGTGAGTTTCAGCGCCCGTTCCATCTCGGCCTCGTCGTGAACCTCAACCAGCACGTCCATGCCGAGCGCCAGCGCCGTTTCCTCAAGCGCCTTGGCGAGATCGTCGGAAACACTGGCCATGATGATGAGGATGCAATCCGCCCCCCAGCTGCGCGCCTCGTACACCTGATAAGTGTCGAACAGGAAATCCTTGCGCAGGGCAGGCAGTCCGGTGGCGGCGCGCGCAGCGACCAGATATTCCGGTGCGCCCTGAAAGGATGGCTGGTCCGTGAGAACGGAGAGACAGGCGGCGCCGCCTTGTTCGTAGGCCTTGGCGAGCGCGGGTGGATCGAAATCCGGCCGGATCAGCCCCTTGGAAGGGCTCGCCTTCTTGATTTCGGCAATCAGGCCGAACTCGCCCGCATCGCGCTTTTTGCGCAGAGCAGCAAGGAAGCCACGTGGCGCATCCTCGTCGCGCGCCCGCGCCTGCAGTTCATCGAGCGGTGTCCGCGCCTTGGCGGCCGCGATCTCTTCGCGCTTGTAGGCCTCGATCTTGCGAAGAATATCAGCCATGGTCAGATCGCCCCGCTATTGGATACGTGAACCAGCTTCTTTAGCACATTTCGCGCCGCGCCGCTGTCGATCGATTGGCCAGCCACGGCAATGCCAGCTTTCAGATCCGGCGCCGCGCCGGCAATCACCAGCGCCGCGCCGGCATTGAACAGCGTAATATCGCGGTACGCGCCATGGGCGCCATCGAGGACGGAGAGCAGCGACACGGCATTCTCATCCGCCGAACCGCCCTTCAGGTCCTGGGGATCGACAAGCCGCAGGCCGAAAGACTCCGGATCAATCTCGAATTGACGAATGACGCCGTTTTCCAGCGCGGCGACTTTCGTGACCCCCGCAGTGGTAATTTCGTCAAGGCCATCCCCGTGAACGACCCAGACAGATTCTGATCCGAGCGCCTTGAGCACGTGCGCGACCGGCTCGACCCATTCCGGGGAAAACACGCCGACGAGCTGGCGCTTGACACCGGCGGGGTTGGTCAGCGGGCCAAGCAGGTTGAAAACCGTCCGTGTGCCAAGTTCGACGCGCGCCGGCCCGACATGTTTCATGGCCGGGTGATGCATCGGCGCAAACATGAAGCCGATGCCTGCCTGTTCAATGCAATCGCTGATCAGCTCCGGCCCGATCTCGATATTGATGCCGAGGGCCGCGAGCGTGTCGGCCGCGCCGGAACGCGAGGACAGCGCCCGATTGCCATGCTTGGCAACAGGAACGCCGGCACCGGCGGTAACGAAGGCAGCGCAAGTCGACACATTATATGAGCCGGACTGATCGCCGCCCGTTCCGACGATATCGATGGCTTTTGCCGGTGCAGTCACCGTCAGCATTTTCGAGCGCATGGCAGAAACGGCGCCGGTGATCTCGTCGATGTTTTCGCCGCGCACACGCAGCGCCATCAACAGGCCACCAATCTGCGCCGGCGTTGCCTGTCCGGACATCATGATATCGAAGGCCTCGACCGCTTCCTCGCGGGTGAGAGCCTTGCCTGCTGCCGCAATGCCGATAAAGCGCTTTAGTTCAGCCATTCTCTTTCTCGCGGCTCAGCGGGCCAGGGCCCTGTCGATGACGGACTGGTTGACGGAAACAGGATAGACAGTCTGCAACTGCGAAACCAGTTGGTCGAGCAGATCATCGGCAAGACGATTGCCGATGGCATTCTTCTCGACCGTGGTGATCGCATCTGGTCCGACATTTGCTGGCTCGATCGATTCCGTCACCTTGAAGATCAGCTTCGAGCCATCGGTCGCCGATTCCGTCACGCCGACCACGCCTTCCGGGCCGTCGAATACCGAGGCAACGCCACCTTGACCCAGATCCGCATCCTTGCTTTCGCGCGTGATGCCACGCTTGGTATCCTTGGTGAACTTGAACTCGGACGCAATCACATCGAGCGAAGTGCCATCGGCGACGCGCTTGCGTACCTCTTCCGCCTTGGCATTGAGCTGCTTTTCGATTTCCGTCTTCTTCCAGTTGGCGATGACGCGGGCCTTCACCTCGTCGAGCGGGCGCTCGCGCGCGGGCGTCACGCTGGTCACGTCGTACCAGAGATAGCCATTGGTGCCGAGATTGAACGGTTCGTTGTCAAAGCCCACATCGGCCTGGAAGACAGCGGCAAGCTGGTTCTCGTCAAAAGGAAGATCGGCGAGCTGCTTTTCGTCCATGCCCCGACCAGCCTGGTCGACCGCGTCGATGGTTACAACCTTGAGATTTTCCTTGGCTGCGGCCTCCGCCATGCTTTGCCCGTCAGCGCGCGCATTCTCGTAGGCGTCGTGCACGTCGCCGATGGTCGATGCCGCCTGGGCAAGAGCGAGGTTCTCACGAATGTCGTTTTCGACTTCCGAAAGCGGCTTGATGACCTCCGGCGTCGACGCGGTAACGCGAACGATCACCGGTCCGAAAGTACCCTTGAGCACGTCGCTGATGCCATTTGGCTGCAGCGCAAAGATGGCATCCGCGATTGAGCGATCGGGGAGGGCTGGCTTCGGGAATGTCCCGAGCCGGACGTCATCCATCGTCTTGCCTTCCGCTTTTACAACGTCCTCGAAGCTCGTTCCGGCTGCGATCTTGTCGTGCGCCGCCTTTGCCGCTTCCACATTGGCGAAGGTAAGCTGCTCGATCGTCCGGGTTTCCGGGGTGGTGTAGCGGGCAATGTTCTTGTCGTATTCCGCCTTGATTTCTTCCGGCGCGACGGTTGCCGCGTTGGCGATGTCCTTCGGCTCGAGCTTTACATAGGTGATCTTGCGATACTGCGGCGCGCCGTAGGCCTCCTTGTTCGCTTCGAAATAGGCCTTCAGCGCGTCATCGCTCGGATCAGCGACGTCCTTGATGAAGTCGGCCGGCATGGCGACATAGTCGATGGTGCGCGATTCGCCCTTGTACATGGCGAGGGCCTTCAGAAGCGCATCAGGCGCCTTTATGCCGTCGGCGACGGCCTCCACGATTTGTTGGCGGCGCGCGACCTGCGCGCGATTGTCGAGGTAGCTCTGCGGGTTCATGCCGGCATTGCGCAACACGGCATTGAACTGCGCCTGGTTGAACCGACCATCCGGGCCATGGAAGGCTGGATCTTCTGCCGCAAGCTGGGCGAGGCGGTCCCTGGAGAGGCCGAGGGACATGGTGCGCGCCTGTTCGTCGAGAACGACGCCTGCAACGAGCTGTCCCTGGACCTGGTGCCCAATGCCGATGGCGTCAGCCTGTTCGCGCGTCAGCCTCTGCCCGAACTGCTGCGAGAGCGCTGCAAGCTGGCGGTCATAGGCGAGGCGGTAGTCTACCGGAGAGACCTCGGAATGGCCTGCGCGGATTGCCGCGCCGCCGCCGATTGCACCAAGGATCGTATTGGATACACCCCATCCGGCAAAGCTGATGACGAGAAGGCCCATGAGCACCTTGACCACCCAGGTCTGTGCAACATTGCGGAGAGAGTCGAGCATGAAAAATCACCGTGTCAGTCAAGAAGCATAATTTAATCCACGCGGGAATAGCGTGATGCAGGGCATGTGTCGATTGCTTTATCAATTGAATTTGCTAGTCAGGCAATCAAATCACTGAGAAAATCGACCAAACAAACGTCCAAGGAACACCCAATGACCCCTGATGTGCGTCCGCTCGTTGCTGGAAACTGGAAAATGAACGGTACGGCAGAGTCGCTCGACGAACTGCGTACGATCGTCAACCGGCCGAATTCCGCCATAGGCGAGAAGATCGACGCACTGATCTGTGTGCCGGCTACGCTCGTCTTCCGCGCAGCCCAGCTGGTAGAAGGCGAGGCGCTGGCGATCGGCGGCCAGGACTGTCATTTCAAAAAATCCGGCGCCCATACCGGCGATATCGCAGCGAATATGTTGCTCGATGCCGGCGCGACCCATGTCATTGTCGGACATTCCGAACGGCGCACAGATCACGCGGAGACCGATGAGATCGTCAATGCCAAGGCAAAGGCGGGCTGGGAAGCCGGACTGACGACCATCATCTGTATCGGTGAAACCGAAGCGCAGCGCCGCGCGGGTTCGACGCTCGAAATCATAGCGACGCAGCTCGCAGGGTCGATTCCGGCAGACGCGCGGTCCGGCAATACCATTATTGCCTATGAACCCGTATGGGCCATCGGTACCGGACTGACACCCACGCCGGACGACGTCAAAGACGTCCATGGCTCGATCCGCGCGGCTCTTGCCAAGCGCTTTGGCGAGGACGGAACGAAGATGCGGATCCTTTATGGCGGCTCGGTCAAGCCCTCAAACGCAGTCGAATTGCTTGGCATCGACAATGTCGACGGCGCTTTGGTCGGCGGCGCAAGCTTGAAAGCGGCGGACTTCCTCGCCATCTGTGAGGCGTATCACGCCCTCTGATCGGCTCGGACAAGCAATGGAACCAGGAAATCTGTCTGCGGACGGGCTTGGTTTATTGAAGGATACGGTGTAAAGAGCCGCGTCCGATTTCTAGAAAGCAGAAAATACCCCATGCAAACCGTCGTTATCGTCATTCATCTTCTGATTGTACTTGCCCTTGTCGGTGTCGTGCTTATGCAACGCTCGGAAGGCGGCGGTCTCGGGATCGGTGGCGGCTCGGGTTTCATGACAGCGCGCGGCGCTGCCAATGCCCTGACCCGTGCGACGGCAATTCTCGCGGCGGGGTTCTTCATCACTTCGCTGGCGCTGGGTATCATGGCGCGCTACGGCGAAAACCCGACGGACATTCTGAACCGTATTCCACAGACGACGGGCACGCAGCCAGCGGGCCAGCAGGGCCAGCAGCCGCCGACGAGCGGCGGTATCCTCAACCAGCTGGGCGGTCCTTCGTCGAAGCCCGCAACGGCGCCGACGGATGCGCCCGCCGCTCCGGGAGCGACTGCGCCGGTAACGCCCGAATCGCCGGCCCCGGCCAATACAGCCCCGGCTGCACCTGCTCCGGCACAGCCGGCGAACCCGGTCCCGAATTCGCAATAATCGGGCACCGTTTGAACGTCTTTCGCGGCAAGCGCAATAAAGTGTTGCGCTTCCGCAACCGTTGTGTGTGAAGAATCGTCGGACGTTGTTCTTCACAGCGATTTGCATTGAGAAGAAACCGGTCTTCGGTTATCGCCATAAACGTTGGCCTCGGGGGCCTCGCAAACGCCGTGATGGCGTTGTGCAATCTACGCGGGATTTCAAATATGCTTTCACGTCGCTCCTTACTCATTGGCATGTCAGTCCTGGCCTTGACCGGCCCGGCATCAGCCGAACCATTTCTGAAGCGGATCCTCAATCCGTTTACCGGCGATGCGCCGCAACCGCTCGCGCCGGAAGCTGTCGTAAATCCGGATGCCGCTGCCGCCGCAGCGCCCATCGACGTCGCTGAAGTGCGCAAGCCCGCCACGGGCAAGGCAAAGAACAAATACGGTATCGATCCCAAGTACATGCCGCAGGATGTGCCCTTTACCGGCTACAAGACCGGCACGATCGTCATCGATCCAAAGGACAAGTTCCTCTACCTGATCGAATCGCCGTTTACGGCGCGCCGCTATGGCATCGCTGTCGGCAAGGAAGGTCTGGAGTTCAAGGGCACCGCCCAGATCCAGACCAAGCGCGAGTGGCCGCGCTGGATTCCAACCAAGGAAATGATCGAACGCGAGCCGGCTCACTATGCCAAATATGAGAATGGCATGGATGGCGGCCCCGGCAATCCGCTTGGCGCACGCGCCCTCTACCTGTCGCAGGGCGGCCGCGATACGCATGTGCGAATCCATGGCACGATCCAGCCCTGGACCATCGGAAGTTCCGCTTCGAACGGCTGTTTCCGCATGGTCAACGATCATGTCATCGACCTTTACAACCGCGTTAGCGTCGGCACTCAAGTTATCGTGCTGTAAAGACTATTATCTAATTCACTGGAACGGCCAGACCTCGCGTCTGGCCGTTTTGTTTGGAATAAACAATCGTTGGAATGGGAAAATTGGCAGGCCCGCCAATTTTTTTGTGGCCAAATCACTCGCAAAGGACTAACGAGATAAGCCCATGGCCCGATATGTTTTCATCACTGGCGGCGTGGTTTCTTCCCTCGGAAAAGGCATCGCTGCTGCCGCTTTGGCGGCGCTTCTGCAGGCTCGTGGATACCGTGTGCGGATCCGCAAGCTCGACCCTTATCTCAACGTCGACCCCGGTACGATGTCGCCCTATCAGCACGGCGAAGTGTTCGTAACCGACGATGGGGCGGAAACCGACCTTGATCTTGGTCATTATGAGCGTTTCACGGGGCGTCCTGCCAACAAGCAGGACAACATCACCACCGGACGGATCTATCGCAACATCATCGAAAAGGAACGCCGCGGCGATTATCTCGGCGCGACGGTTCAGGTCATTCCGCATGTCACCGACGAGATCAAGAACTTCGTTGTCGAGGGCAATGAAGACTATGATTTCGTGCTGTGCGAGATCGGCGGCACGGTGGGCGATATTGAAGCCATGCCGTTCCTCGAAGCGATCCGCCAGCTTGGCAACGATCTGCCGCGCGGTTCGGCTGTCTATATCCACTTGACGCTGATGCCCTATATCCCGGCCGCCGGTGAACTCAAGACCAAGCCTACGCAGCATTCGGTCAAGGAGTTGCGCTCGATCGGCATTGCGCCCGACATCCTGCTTATCCGCGCTGACCGGGAAATTCCCGAATCCGAGCGTCGCAAGCTGTCATTGTTCTGTAATGTCCGCGCTTCGGCGGTTATTCAGGCGCTCGATGTCGAGACCATTTATGACGTGCCGATGGCCTATCACAAGGAAGGCCTCGATTCCGAGGTGCTGGCGGCCTTTGGCATCGATCCTGCCCCGAAACCGCGGATGGAGCGCTGGGACGAAGTCAGCCAGCGCATTCACAATCCGGAAGGCGAAGTCACCATTGCCATCGTCGGCAAGTATACGGGCCTAAAGGACGCTTACAAATCGCTGATCGAGGCACTGCACCATGGCGGCATGGCCAACAAGGTGAAGGTGAATCTCGACTGGATCGAATCCGAGATTTTCGAACAGGAAGATCCGGCGCCCTATTTGCAGAAGGTTCACGGCATTCTCGTTCCCGGCGGTTTCGGCGAGCGCGGTTCGGAAGGCAAGATCCTCGCGGCGAAATTCGCACGCGAACGGAGGGTGCCTTATTTCGGCATCTGCTTCGGCATGCAGATGGCTGTGCTGGAAGCTGCACGGTCATTGGCCGGCGTCGAACATGCGTCGTCCACCGAGTTCGGCCCGACCAAGGAGCCGGTTGTCGGTCTGATGACCGAGTGGTTGAAGGGCAATATGCTCGAGAAACGCACGAAGGCCGGCGATCTTGGCGGTACGATGCGGCTCGGCGCCTATGAAGCGCTATTGAAATCCGGCACGCGCATCGCCGACATTTACGGTTCGACCGACATTTTCGAGCGCCATCGCCATCGCTACGAGGTAAATATCGACTACAAGCAGAAGCTTGAGGATTGCGGTCTGGTGTTCTCCGGCATGTCGCCGGATGGTGTCTTGCCGGAGACGATCGAATATGCCGATCATCCCTGGTTTATCGGCGTCCAGTACCATCCGGAATTGAAGTCGCGCCCGTTCGAGCCGCACCCGCTGTTTGCGTCGTTCATCAACGCTGCCATGGCTCAAAGCCGGCTCGTGTGACCGGTGGAGGTATGACGTTGCATTGCTTTGAGGCATACCCATCACCATGACAACGCAGTCGCCGCGCACGCCCCACCCGGTCGACCACCTTGTGCTGCCGACTGCGGATCTCGATGTGGCGCGCGACCGCCTGGGCAAGCTCGGCTTTACCGTGGCTCCGGTCGGCAAGCACCCGTTCGGGACCGAGAATGTCTGCGTTTTCCTGGGCGACGATACGTTTCTCGAATTCCTTGCCATCGGCCAGCGCGAAGTCTGTGAGGCCGAGGCCAGGGCAGGCAATGTCTTTGTTGCGCGCGATCAAGCCTATCGATTCCGGTGTGGCAATGAAGGCTTTTCGGCCCTCGTCATGGGAACGCGAGACGCGGAGCGTGATCACTTGGCCTTCATGGAGGCTGGCATATCGGCAGGCGTAATTCTTAACTTCTCGCGCCCGTTCGTTACCCCGGACGGCAAGGAGGACAGGGCAAGCTTCAGGCTGGCATTTGCCGCCGACCTGCGTGCGCCGGATGCGTTTTTCTTCACCTGCGAGCGCGTACATGCGCCAAATGCCGATCGCAGCCAGTTGCAGGCCCATGCAAATGGCGCCGTCAGCTTGCGCGAAGTAGTCCTTTCTGAGGTAAATCCGACCGATTTCCAGTATCTCCTGCAGGAAGTCGTCAACCAGCGCGACGTCAATGCACACTCGTTCGGCATGGATTTGCGCGCTTCAAACGCCAACGTCAGCGTGCTTTCGCCGCAAGGATTGCATTCGTTCTTCGGCCTTGAAGCACCGGGCGTCGAACGGGGCTTGCGCCTTCAGGCCTTCGTCGTTGGCGTTCGCGATCTCGTCGCCGTTGAATCGCTCCTTCGCAGCAACGATATACCCTTCGAACCGCGCGGCTCCCGCCTGATCGTGCACAAGGCACCAGGGCAGGGCGCCGCCATCGCATTTGAGGCAGTCTGATGACCCCGAACTCGACCGTTAAAGCTGGCAATGTGGCGTTTTCGAACGCGTCGCAGTTTTCACTCATTGCTGGCCCGTGCCAGATGGAGAGCCGCCAGCATGCTTTCGACATGGCGGGCACCCTCAAGGAGATCACAGGCAAGCTCGGTATCGGCCTTGTTTACAAATCGAGCTTCGACAAGGCCAACCGCACGTCGCTCACCGGCAAGCGTGGTTTTGGGCTCGAAAACTCCCTGCCGGTCTTTGCCGACATCCGGAAGGAGTTCGGCCTACCGACCTTGACCGACGTGCACACCGAAGAGCAATGCGCGATCCTCGGTGAAGTGGTGGACGTTCTGCAGATACCGGCCTTTCTTTGCCGCCAGACCGATCTTCTGATCGCGGCCGCAAAGACCGGCAAGGTCGTCAACATCAAGAAGGGCCAGTTTCTGGCGCCATGGGACATGAAGAATGTCGCGGCAAAGGTCACCGAGAGCGGCAATCCCAACGTCATGCTGACCGAACGTGGGGTTTCCTTTGGCTATAACACGCTTGTCTCCGACATGCGCTCGTTGCCAATCATGGCCGGTCTCGGCTCTCCCGTCATATTCGATGCCACGCACTCGGTGCAGCAGCCGGGCGGGCAAGGCGGATCCACGGGTGGCCAGCGCGAATTTGTGGAGACGCTGGCGCGCGCTGCAGTGGCAGTCGGCGTCGCCGGTGTCTTCATCGAGACCCATCAGGATCCGGATAACGCGCCCTCGGACGGCCCCAATATGGTGCCGATCGACCAGATGCCTAGACTTCTCGAAACACTGCTGGAATTCGATCGGATTGCCAAAAGGGCATAGGTAGCGGCGGAAGTTCCGTCCCGAGAAATAACTTTTTATGCAACCCTCACGCGGGGTTGCTCATTACTCCTCCATGGCAGCTTCAAACAAGGAGGAAGAAATATGCCGACCAAATCCGGACATACTACAGCAATTCGCGCCACCCGTGTGATTGGTACAAACGTCTATAACGAAGCCAACGACAAGATCGGCGAGATCGAAGATGTGATGCTGGACAAGACCTCCGATAGCATCATGTTTGCGGTTATCGGCTTTGGAGGCTTCCTGGGAATGGGTGAAAAATACCATGCCGTTCCCTGGAAACTCCTGAACTACGACGAAAGCACGGGCGGCTATGTGGTCCCGTTCACCAAGGAACAGCTGACGCAGGCTCCGGCGCACACCATTTCGGAACTCTCCGAGAACGATGGTCGCCGCGTTCGCGACAACGCATTTTCCTATTACAAGGTCGACAGGGCGGCGTAATCCGCCCTGAGGCCAGCGCGAAAGGGTCGCCACCGGCGGCCCTTTTGTCTTTTTAGGCGACATTTCGTCCTGCTGGGGATTTTCCTTGTCATCTTCATTCGCTATCAGTGGCCCAGCCCAACGCTGCTCTGAGCTCATTGAAAGGGAATTCCATGACTGCAATTGTAGATATCATTGGCCGCGAAATTCTGGATAGTCGCGGGAATCCGACTGTTGAAGTCGATGTCATTCTCGAAGACGGGTCCAAGGGTCGTGCAGCCGTTCCCTCCGGCGCTTCCACCGGTGCGCACGAAGCAGTCGAACTGCGCGATGGTGGGAGTCGCTATCTCGGCAAGGGCGTTCAGAAGGCCGTGGATGCGGTCAATGGCGAACTCTTCGACGCTATCGGCGGTCTCGAGGCAGAGAACCAGATCCACATCGACCAGACCATGATCGATCTGGACGGCACGCCGAACAAGAGCCGTCTTGGCGCCAATGCCATCCTCGGCGTCTCGCTTGCTGTCGCCAAGGCTGCGGCGGAAGCATCCGGCCTGCCGCTCTACCGTTATCTCGGCGGCCCGTCGGCGCATGTGCTTCCCGTGCCAATGATGAACATCATCAACGGCGGTGCTCATGCCGACAATCCGATCGACTTCCAGGAGTTCATGATCCTCCCCGTCGGCGCATCGTCGCTCGCCGAAGCCGTGCGCTACGGTTCGGAAGTGTTCCACACCCTGAAGAAGCGCCTGAAGGATGCCGGCCACAACACCAATGTCGGTGATGAAGGCGGCTTTGCGCCCAATATCAAGACGGCCCAGGCTGCACTCGACTTCATCGTCGAATCGATCGAGAAGGCCGGCTACAAGCCGGGCGAGGAAATCGCCATTGGTCTGGATTGCGCTTCGACCGAATTCTTCAAGGACGGCAACTACGTCTACGAAGGCGAGAAGAAGTCGCGCGATCCGAAAACGCAGGCGAAGTATCTCGCCAAGCTCGTCGGCGACTATCCCATCATCACGATCGAAGACGGCATGGCCGAGGATGACTGGGAGGGCTGGAAATATCTGACCGACCTCGTCGGCAACAAGTGCCAGCTCGTCGGCGACGATCTGTTCGTGACCAACTCGGCGCGTCTGCGCGATGGCATCAAGATGGGTGTCGCCAACTCGATCCTCGTCAAGGTCAACCAGATCGGCACTCTGTCCGAGACATTCGATGCGGTCGATACGGCGCACCGCGCCGGCTACACTTCCGTCATGTCGCACCGTTCCGGCGAAACTGAAGACTCGACAATTGCCGATCTTGCTGTCGCCACCAACTGCGGGCAGATCAAGACCGGCTCACTGGCGCGCTCCGACCGGGTCGCAAAATACAACCAGCTCATCCGCATCGAGGAAGAACTCGGACCGCAGGCGCGCTATGCCGGCCGCGGCATCTTCCGCAACGCCTGACAGCAAACTGGCAAGACAACAGAAAATGGCGGGCCTGGTGTCCGCCATTTTGCTTTTCAAGGCTGGCGGTAAGACCCTGTTAAGCAAAACATCGTCTTATTGATTGCCAGAGATTGGGCATCGTCGCCTGATTCCCCAGCATTCGGACCGGCTTCCATGTGGACAAAACAAAGACGAAAAACGCGACGGGGACGGTTGATCGTTCCGTTCCTGTCAGCGCTATTCTTCAGCTATTTCGGATTTCACGCCTACCACGGTGAATACGGTCTCTATTCGACCATCAAGCTGCAGGAGCAGACCAAGCTCCTGCAAGCTCAACTCGAGGCCGTGACCGCTTCGCGCACGGAGCTTGAACGACAGGTCCAACTTATGCATGATGGCACGATTGAGAAGGATATGTTGGACGAACAGGCTCGCAAGGCATTGAACATGTCCCGCCCGGACGAAGTCACCATAATGCGTGGCTCCGGCGATTTGGCTATTAACTGATTTCTAGTTAATAGCCGTTTTATGCTGTATTTTTAACAGCTTATTTGCATAGCACTTATTCAATTCTGCATATTGTAACTTCTGCCCCTGCTGCTATTCTCTTGCGACCAAGTCACAGGGAGTGAGATATGGCTACGAGGGCGAAAAAAAGCCCTGCGCGTTCTGCGCAGACCTCTGCTGTTAAAGCACCAAAACCCATCCAGTTCACCAAGGAGCAAGAACTCGAAGCCTATCGCCAGATGCTGCTGATCCGCCGTTTCGAGGAAAAGGCCGGTCAGCTTTATGGCATGGGTTTCATCGGTGGTTTCTGTCACCTGTACATCGGCCAGGAGGCTGTTGTCACGGGCATGCAGATGGCCCTGAAGGAAGGTGACCAGGTCATCACCGGTTACCGCGATCACGGCCATATGCTTGCTTGCGGCATGAGTGCCCGCGGTGTCATGGCTGAATTGACCGGACGGCGCGGCGGCCTTTCCAAGGGAAAGGGCGGCTCGATGCATATGTTCTCCAAGGAGAAGCATTTCTACGGCGGCCACGGCATCGTCGGCGCCCAGGTTTCGCTGGGTACGGGTCTCGCCTTCGCCAATCGCTATCGCGACAATGGCAATGTCTCACTCGCCTATTTCGGCGACGGTGCGGCCAACCAGGGCCAGGTCTACGAAAGCTTCAACATGGCCTCGCTGTGGAAGCTGCCTGTCATCTATATCATCGAGAACAATCGCTACGCGATGGGCACCGCCGTATCGCGGGCCTCGGCTGAAACGGATTTCTCCAAGCGCGGTGTTTCGTTCAATATTCCGGGCATCCAGGTCGACGGCATGGATGTGCGCGCCGTCAACGCGGCTGCCGAGGAAGCAGCCGCCTTCGCGCGTTCGGGCAAGGGCCCGATCATTCTCGAGATGCAGACCTACCGGTATCGCGGCCACTCCATGTCGGATCCGGCGAAATACCGGTCGAAAGACGAAGTGCAGAAGATGCGCTCCGAGCACGATCCAATCGAGCAGGTGAAGAACCGGTTGATCGGCAATAACTGGTCCAGCGAGGACGATCTGAAGAAGATCGACAAGGACGTTCGCGACATCGTGGCCGACGCCGCCGATTTCGCCCAGTCCGATCCAGAGCCGGATCCGTCCGAGCTTTACACCGATATTCTGCTCTAAGGGGAGGCGCGACCAATGCCTGTAGATATTCTTATGCCCGCGCTCTCGCCGACGATGGAAGAGGGCAAACTATCCAAGTGGTTGAAAAAGGAAGGAGACAAAGTCACTTCCGGTGATGTGCTTGCCGAAATCGAGACCGACAAGGCAACGATGGAAGTTGAGGCCGTCGATGAAGGCACGATCGGCAAGATCGTCGTTCCGGAAGGCACCGACAACGTAAAGGTAAACTCTGTCATCGCCGTGTTGCTCGGCGACGGCGAGAGCGCCGATGCCGCCAGCGCGCCGAAGGCCGCGCCGGAGGCGCCGCCGCAAGAAGCCGAAGCTCCAAAGGCAGAGCCAGCGGCCGAACAGGCTCCCGCCTCGGTTCCTGCTGCTCCCAAGTCCGAAGTCGCGGCCGACCCCGACATTCCGGCCGGCACCGAAATGGTTTCGACCACGGTGCGCGAAGCATTGCGCGATGCGATGGCTGAAGAAATGCGCCGCGACCCGAATGTCTTCATCATGGGTGAGGAAGTTGCCGAATACCAGGGCGCCTACAAGATCACCCAGGGCCTGCTCGACGAGTTCGGCCCGCGCCGGGTTGTTGACACGCCGATCACCGAACACGGCTTTGCCGGCGTCGGCGTTGGCGCCGCAATGACCGGGCTTCGTCCGATCGTCGAATTCATGACCTTCAACTTCGCCATGCAGGCGATCGACCAGATCATCAATTCGGCGGCAAAGACGCTCTATATGTCGGGCGGCCAGATGGGTGCGCCGATGGTCTTCCGCGGACCGAGCGGCGCCGCCGCCCGTGTCGCCGCCCAGCACTCGCAGTGCTACGCCGCGTGGTACAGCCACATTCCGGGCCTCAAGGTCGTGATGCCCTATACGGCCGCCGACGCAAAGGGCCTGCTCAAGGCGGCGATCCGCGATCCCAATCCGGTGATTTTCCTGGAGAACGAGATTCTTTACGGCCATTCGTTCGACGTGCCCAAGCTTGACGATTTCGTCCTGCCGATCGGCAAGGCGCGCATTCACAAGAAGGGCAATGACGTTACGCTCGTCTCGTTCGGCATCGGCATGAACTACACGGTCAAGGCCGCCGAGGAGCTTGCCAAGCTCGGCATCGACGCCGAGATCATCGATCTGCGCACGATCCGCCCGATGGATATGCCGACGGTGATCGAATCGGTGAAGAAGACCGGGCGTTGCGTCACGATCGAGGAAGGCTATCCGCAATCCTCCGTCGGCACGGAAATTGCCACACGCGTCATGCAGCAGGCCTTCGACTATCTCGATGCGCCGGTTCTCACCGTCGCCGGCAAGGACGTGCCCATGCCCTATGCGGCAAACCTTGAAAAGTTGGCGCTGCCAAGCGTCAAGGAAATCATCGATGCCGTCAAAGCTGTGACCTACACGGCTTAAGGGGAGGAAACCGATATGCCGATCAATATCACCATGCCGGCGCTCTCTCCTACGATGGAAGAGGGCAACCTCGCCAAATGGCTCGTCAAGGAAGGCGACAAGGTTGGTCCCGGCGATGTCATCGCCGAGATTGAGACTGATAAGGCGACGATGGAAGTCGAGGCCGTCGATGAGGGCACAGTCGCCAAGATCGTGGTTCCCGCCGGTACCGAAGGCGTAAAGGTCAACGCGCTCATCGCCATACTTGCGGGTGAGGGCGAGGACGCCGCCGCAGCCGCTAAGGCCGATGGCGCGGCGCTCAAGACGGAAGCGCCAAAGGAAGAGAAGAAGGAGGCCGCGGCTGCTCCAAAGGTGGACGCCGCTCCTGCACCGGCCGCAGCGCCAGCCGCATCAGCCGCGCCTGCCGCATCTGGTGCACCTGCCAAGTCGGGTGACCGGCCCTTCTCGTCGCCGCTTGCACGGCGCATCGCCAAGGAAGCAGGCATCGATCTGTCCGGCGTCACCGGCTCCGGTCCGCATGGGCGCGTGGTCAAAAAGGACGTGGAAGCTGCCATCTCGGGCGGCGGCGCAAAGCCCGCGGCTGCGGCTCCAGCTTCCGCTGCAGCCCCGGCGCCAGCAGCGGCCAAGCCAATGTCCGACGATGCCGTGCTCAAGCTCTTCGAGCAAGGCTCTTACGAACTCGTGCCGCATGACGGCATGCGCAAGACCATTGCCAAACGCCTGCTCGAGGCAAAGACGACGGTACCGCATTTCTACCTGACCATCGACTGCGAACTCGATGCGCTGCTTGCGCTTCGGGCGCAGATCAACACGGCTTCGCCGATGATCAAGA
Source organism: Phyllobacterium sp. YR620 (assembly GCF_900104165.1). Classification (NCBI taxonomy): domain Bacteria; kingdom Pseudomonadati; phylum Pseudomonadota; class Alphaproteobacteria; order Hyphomicrobiales; family Phyllobacteriaceae; genus Phyllobacterium; species Phyllobacterium sp. YR620. The sequence continues at coordinate 1,434,385 of NZ_FNJP01000001.1, read as the reverse complement.
CCGAAAAGGGCGACGTTCCCGCCTACAAGCTTTCGGTCAATGACATGATCATCAAGGCCATGGCGTTGGCGTTGCGCGACGTTCCCGAAGCGAATGTTTCGTGGACCGACGCGAATATGGTCAAGCACAAGCATTCCGACGTTGGCGTCGCCGTGTCGATCCCGGGCGGGCTGATCACCCCGATTATTCGCAAGGCCGAGCAGAAGACGCTGTCGACGATTTCCAACGAAATGAAGGATCTCGCCAAGCGCGCCCGCGACCGCAAGCTGAAGCCCGAAGAATATCAGGGCGGCACCACGGCCGTGTCCAATCTCGGCATGTTCGGCGTCAAGGATTTCGCCGCGATCATCAACCCGCCGCACGCAACCATTCTTGCAGTTGGAGCGGGCGAGGAGCGGGCGGTCGTTCGCAAGGGCGAGATCAAGATCGCGACAATCATGTCGGTGACCTTGTCTACCGACCATCGCGCGGTTGACGGTGCGCTTGGAGCCGAACTCGCGCAGGCCTTCAAGCGGCACATCGAAAATCCGATGGGCATGCTGGTCTGAGCAACGCGATGAAAACCGTCCTCTGCTATGGCGATTCGTTGACCTGGGGCTATCGCCCCGACGGCTCGGGTCGCCATGCACGCAAGGACCGGTGGCCGGAAGTCTTGCAGGCTGAACTTGGTGAAGCTGCGCACGTAATCAGCGATGGCCTGAACGGGAGAACGACGGCGTTCGACGATCACCTTTCGGGCTTTGAGCGCAACGCTGCCAAGACGCTGACGACGGCGCTTGGCACGCATTTTCCGCTCGATCTGGTCATCATCATGCTCGGCACCAACGACATGAAGCATATACTCTGCGGCAACGCCTACGGCGCCAAGCGGGGGATGCAGCGGCTGATCGAGATCGTTCGCACGGCGCCCTATCAGTTCGACACCAAGGCGCCGGCTGTTCTGATCATGTCGCCGCCGCCATTCGGCGCCAACGAATGGAGCGAATTCAGGCTGATCTTCGAGGGCGGTGCAGAACAATCGCACCTGCTTGCAGAATTCTACCGTGACGCGGCGGAGCTTGGCCGTTGCGCGTTCTTCGATGCCGGCTCGGTCGCCGCAACGTCGAGCATTGATGGCATTCATCTTGATGCCGAAAACACCAGGGCGATCGGAAAAGCCGTCGCTCCCATCGTTCGAGACATACTCGATCTCTAATCCAGGAGGACCAAGGTCTTGGCCAATAATTACGACGTGATCATCATTGGTTCTGGCCCCGGCGGCTATGTCACCGCGATCCGCTCCGCGCAGCTCGGATTCAAAACCGCCATCGTCGAGCGCGAGCATCTTGGCGGCATCTGCCTCAATTGGGGATGCATACCGACGAAGGCTCTGCTGCGCTCGGCCGAGATCTTCCATTACGGCCAACATCCCAAGGATTACGGCCTGACGATCGAAGGCAAGATCTCGGCCGACATCAAGGCCGTCGTTCAGCGTTCGCGCGGCGTCTCTGCGCGTCTTAACGGCGGCGTCGGCTTCCTGATGAAGAAGAACAAGGTCGACGTGATCTGGGGCGAAGCGAAACTCTCAAAGCCCGGCGAAATCGTGGTCTCAAAGTCTTCGAAGAAGCCCATGGAGCCGCAGAATCCGGTGCCCAAGAACACGCTTGGCGAAGGTACTTATTCGGCTAAGCACATCATCATTGCCACCGGTGCACGCCCGCGTGCATTGCCCGGCATCGAGCCGGACGGCAAGCTGATCTGGACCTATTTTGAAGCTATGGTGCCGCCGGAAATGCCGAAATCCCTGGTCGTTATGGGATCTGGAGCCATCGGCATCGAGTTCGCCTCATTCTACCGGACCATGGGAGCGGATGTGACTGTAGTCGAGCTTCTGCCGACAGTCATGCCTGTCGAGGATGCCGAAATCTCCGCCTTCGCCCGCAAGCAGTTCGAAAAGCAGGGCATGAAGATCATCACCGATGCCAAGGTGACCAAGGTCGAAAAGGCAGCCAACTCCATCACCGCCCATGTCGAAACCAAGGACGGCAAGATCGAGAAGATCCCGGCAGAACGGCTGATTTCCGCCGTTGGGGTCCAAGGCAATATCGAGAATCTCGGCCTGGAGGCGCTTGGCATCAAGACGGATCGCGGCTGCATCGTAACTGACGGCTACGGCAAGACCAATGTGCCCGGCGTTTATGCGATCGGCGACGTCGCCGGCCCGCCCATGCTCGCGCACAAGGCCGAGCACGAGGGCGTTATCTGCGTCGAGAAGATCGCCAATGTTCCGGGCGTCCATGCGCTCGAGAAGGACAAAATCCCGGGCTGCACTTACTGCCAGCCACAAGTGGCGTCGGTGGGGCTGACGGAAGCGAAAGCCAAGGAAGGCGGGCGTGAAATCCGCGTCGGGCGGTTCCAGTTCGCTGCGAATGGCAAGGCGATCGCGCTCGGCGAAGACCAGGGATTGGTAAAGACGATCTTTGACAAGAAGACCGGCCAGCTGATCGGCGCCCACATGGTCGGCGCGGAGGTGACGGAACTCATTCAGGGCTTCGTCATCGCCATGAACTTAGAGACCACGGAAGAAGAGCTTATGCACACCATATTCCCGCATCCGACTCTGTCCGAGATGATGAAGGAAAGTGTACTCGACGCCTATGGTCGTGTGCTGAACGCCTAAAGGAACGATGAGCGATTGAACATCAGCGACAGCAGGCCCTGGACCAGTCTTGCATGGGCGGTCCTCAAATGGTCGACCATTGTCGGCCTGCTGATCGGCTTCGTGCCGTCTGCCTTGAGTCTTTTGTCGGGTAACACCATATCGGTGAGTGGAACGGCAATCGGCGGGTGGACTGGGGTCTGGGTCGTCACGCTTGCTTGCGGCTTGGGCGGGTTTCTTTTCGGTGCTATATGGGCTCTGGTGCTGCGCGCCGTTGCCATCGCATCCGGGCGCTAGCGGGAGAAGAATATGGATCAGCCAGTCGGTATCATGGGCATGCCCGGTGTGGGTTTCTTTGGAATGCTGGTCATCGGCTTCATTGCCGGTTATATCGCCGAAAAGGCGATGAACCGCGATCACGGATTGCTCACCAACATTCTCGTCGGTATTGCCGGTTCTTTCGTCGGCGGCACGCTGGCCAGCCTTCTGAATTTCCAGTTCTACGGATTTCTGGGAAATCTGATCGTCGCCACCGTCGGGGCAATTCTCATTCTGTGGATTTTTGGCAAGGCCAGGACCGCGAACTAGGAAGACATAATGGTAACGGTACTCGACACGATCGACCAGAAGCGGCGCCTTCGCCACCCGGAGAAAGCGCATCGCCCGGATTCGGAGGTCCTGAAAAAACCCGACTGGATCAGGGTCAAGGCGCCCGTGTCGAAGGGATATTCGGAGACGCGCGATATCGTTCGCTCGCACAACCTGGTTACGGTTTGCGAAGAAGCCGGCTGCCCGAACATCGGCGAATGCTGGGACAAGAAACACGCGACGTTCATGATCATGGGCGAAATCTGCACCCGCGCCTGCGCGTTCTGCAATGTCGCCACGGGCCTGCCGACCGCTCTCGATGTGCACGAACCGGAGAATGTGGGCAAGGCAGTCAAGAAGATGGGCCTTTCTCACGTCGTCATCACGTCGGTGGATCGTGACGATCTGCCGGACGGCGGCGCCCAGCATTTTGCCGACGTGATCCATGCGATCCGCCGCATTTCGCCCGGAACGACAATCGAAATCCTCACGCCCGATTTCCTGCGCAAGGAGGGAGCGCTGGAGATCGTTGTCGCTGCCCGTCCCGATGTCTTCAACCACAACCTCGAAACCGTGCCGTCCAATTATCTGAAGGTTCGGCCGGGTGCGCGTTATTTCCACTCCATCCGGCTGTTGCAGCGGGTCAAGGAACTTGACCCGACCATCTTCACAAAGTCGGGCATCATGGTCGGGCTTGGCGAAGAGCGTAACGAGGTCCTGCAGCTTATGGACGATCTGCGCAGCGCCGACGTCGATTTCATGACGATCGGCCAGTATCTCCAGCCGACCCGCAAGCACCATCCAGTGCTGAATTATGTGACGCCGGACGAATTCAAGTCCTATGCGACGATCGCCAAGACCAAAGGTTTTCTCGTTGTTGCGTCGAGCCCGTTGACCCGCTCGTCGCACCACGCCGGCGAAGATTTTGCACGATTGAGGGCTGCACGCGAGGCGATGCACGCAAATCGCAGCTGATGCCGAAATTTGAGACGAGCCGTCCCGTCGTCCATCGCGCCGAGGAGATGTTCGATCTCGTCGCGGACGTGGAGACGTATCCGCAGTTTCTGCCCATGTGCGAGAGCCTCAAGGTGCGCTCACGCAAGGAAAGCCACGGCAAGACCCTGCTCATTGCCGACATGACGGTGGGTTACAAGCTCATCCGTGAGACCTTCACCAGCCAGGTTCTCCTCAAACCGCAGGAAAAGGTGATCCTCACCAAATATATTGACGGACCGTTCCGCTACCTCGACAACCGCTGGCAGTTCATTCCGGCGGAAAACCCCGAAAATTCCGTCGTCAAATTCTACATCGACTACGAATTCAAGAGCCGCACGCTCGGTTTCGTCATGGGATCCATGTTCGATATCGCCTTCCGAAAATTCACGGAAGCATTTGAAAAGCGTGCCGATGCGATCTATGGCAGGAACGTATAGTCGCCTGAGTGCATGAAGGTAATCTGCTATGCAGCACGAAGATCCGGAATATCAAGTTCAAATCGGCACGCCCTCGGTAGAGGACTATCGCAGGCTGCGCGACATTGCCGGCCTGAGCTCGAAGAGCCAGGAGGCGGCGGAGCGCGGCCTTCCGAACACCGTTTATGCGGCAACCGTTCAATATCAGTCGAACGCGGTCGCCATGGGTCGAATTATCGGCGATGGCGGATGTTTCTTTCAGGTCGTGGACATTGCCGTCGATCCCGCGCATCAGGGCAAGGGCCTTGGCAAGATCATTGTTTCGCGGCTTGTTGATTACCTGCAGGCGGAAGCCCCGGACGGTGCCTATGTCAGCCTTATCGCTGATGGTCCCGCAAAATATCTTTACGCGAAGTTCGGGTTCAGGCCGGTAATGCCCGAGTCGATCGGCATGGCCATCGAGATCAGGCGCCCGTCCGAATACGAAATGTAGAGCGTTTCGTGCCAGGCAAAAAACGCTCAGTCGCCTAGAGCCTTAAGGACCATGTCCAGCGCGGTGTTCACTGCCGAAAGCCGGATCCAAGCGCGCCCGCCATCGGCAAAAACGTGCCGCTCCGCTATTGGCCGCTTTCCCTTGAGTGCAAGGCCGAACCAGACCAGCCCGACTGGCTTTTCCGCCGATCCTCCGCCCGGACCCGCGACTCCCGTTACGGCAACCGCGATGCCGGCGCTGGAATGGGCGAGGGCGCCTTCCGCCATGGCGAGCGCCACTTCTTGCGACACGGCGCCGTGCGCCGCGATTACACCTGCAGGCACGCCGATCATATCCTGCTTGGCCTCGTTCGAATAAGTCACGAAACCGCGGTCGACAACGTCCGAAGAGCCGGCAATGTCGGTCAGCGCGGCCGCGATCATGCCGCCCGTGCAGGATTCTGCCGTGGCTAGCAGAATGCCCTTGCGGCGGCAGGCTTCGAGCACTGCAATTGCCTTTGCCTCGGCAATCAGTCCGCTCATTCCGGCAATCCTCCTGGATAGATCACAGAAGCCGTTGCTATGGCGGCGATACCCTCCTGCCTGCCGATAAAGCCAAGTTTTTCGTTGGTCGTCGCCTTGATCGAAATGCGATCCGGCGAAATGCCGAGCATAGTCGAGAGTGCCGCCGTCATCGCCTCGCGATGAGGGCCCACTTTCGGTGCCTCGCAGATGAGGGTGATATCGACATTGGCGATCCTGCCGCCTGCTTCCCTGACGATCTTGACGGCATGTTCGACGAAGATGTGCGAGGCCGCGCCCTTCCATTGAGGATCCGACGGCGGAAAGTGCGTTCCAATGTCGCCGGCGCCACGTGTGGCAAGCAGAGCGTCGGTCAGCGCGTGCAGGGCGACGTCGGCATCCGAATGACCTGAAAGCTTGCGGTCATGGGCGATAAATACGCCTGCAAGCGTGACGCCATTTCCCGGCTCGAATGCGTGCACGTCGTAACCGTTGCCGGTGCGTACATCCGGAAAAGCGGAATGCTGCTTGGTCAAGCGTTCGTCGGCCATTTCGATATCCTTCGCCCAGGTCAACTTTGTGTTGTCGGCAGATCCTTCCACGATCCGGACGGGCAGGCCATGCCATTCGGCAATTGCGGAATCATCGGTAAAATCCGACCGTCCGACGGCAAAGGCGGCGTCGTGGGCGGCAAGGATCGGAAGAAACGGGAAGGCCTGCGGGGTCTGCGCGGCGTAAAGACCGGCGCGCGGCACGGTGGCACTGACCATCGCATCATTGCCCGCAGCCTTGAGTGTGTCCGAAACGGCAAGCACCGGCAGAACGCCGATATGCGGTGTCAGATTGAAGACAACCCGTTCCAGCAGATCAGCCGAAATGAACGGACGAACGCCGTCGTGAATGAGGACATGATCCGGGGAAATATCCTTGAGAGCCAAAAGTCCAAGGCGTGTCGACTCCTGGCGCGTCGGGCCGCCAGTGACGGCAACGACACGGCTGGCCCGATCGCCGAGCGCCTGCGTGAACAGCACGTCGTCTTCCTTGTGGATGACGACAATGACGTCATCGATCAGCGGGCATTCGAGAAACGCACGCAATGTATGCGCAAGAACGGCCTCGCCGCCGATCTTGCGATACTGCTTCGGTCCTTCAACGCTTTGGCCGGCACGTTCTCCGCGCCCGGCCGCGACGATGACGGCTGCGACCCGCGCCTGCTTGTTTTCAGTCTTTCCCGCCACATGTCTCTCCGTAATGCCAACTCCGTTACCCTTTGCAACGGCGAAAGGCCAGAGAATTGAATCGCCACAATGTCAAAATAGGAGCAACAAACGCCGCACTTTGCCTTGCGAAGAGGCACGATCCTGTCTAAAGCATAGGCTATTATGAAACTGCATACGAAACAGGCAAAATCGCGGGTTGAATTGGCGGACGCACTGCACGTTGGCAGGGTCGTTCTGCGCAATCGCGTGTTTCTTGCGCCCATGTCCGGTGTGTCGGATCTGCCTTTTCGCCAACTCGCCTGGCAGGCGGGGGCCGGCATGGTTGTTTCCGAGATGGTCGCGAGCGCCGAGCTCTGCACCCGCGAGCGCGGCAATTTGCTGCGTATAAAGGGCGACGGGCTCGGGACTCATGTCGTGCAGATCGCCGGACGCGAGCCAAGGTGGATGGCCGAGGCCGCGCGGATCGCTGAAGGCGAGGGTGCGCATATCGTCGACATCAACATGGGCTGTCCGGCAAGGAAAGTGACAGGCGGTCTTTCAGGATCCGCGCTGATGCGCGATCTTGACCACGCCATGACATTGATCGAGGCGACGATTAGCGCCGTTTACGTTCCCGTGACGCTGAAGATGCGCCTTGGCTGGGACGATGCAACAATCAACGCGCCGGAACTCGCGGCAAGGGCCGAGCAGGCCGGCGTCAAGATGGTGACCGTCCATGGACGGACGCGCTGCCAATTTTACGAGGGCAGGGCGGATTGGCATGCCATTCGCGTGGTCAAGGAAGCTATATCGATACCGCTGGTGGCCAATGGCGATGTTCTGAATCGTGACGATGCGGAGGCGATTCTCGCAGCATCCGGAGCGGATGCCGTCATGGTAGGGCGTGGATCCTACGGTCAACCATGGCTCCCCGGCAGTATCGTCAATGGAAAGGGTGCGGAGAGCGATATCATCGCCGACTATGCGGTTGCGCATTATGAGGCGATGCTCGCCCACTACGGCGAGACCACGGGCAGCCGGCATGCGCGCAAGCATCTTGGCTGGTATCTCGACCGCCACGGCCTTGACGTCACCGCGAGTGAACGCGGTGCGATCATGACGGAAACCAATCCCGGTCACGTATCGCGCCTTTTATATGCTGCGCTCTCGCGCGGTGGCTCTACAGATATGAAGAAAGTTGCCTGATGACCTCAGCAGACAAGTCGGTGCTCGAAGACAAGCTGGCCGGCATCGTGCTCAATTCGATCCGCCATCCGGTGATCATGCTCGATGAAGCCGGGTATATATCCTATGCCAATGCCGACGCCGAGGCTTTCTTTCGCTCCAGCGCAAGCATTCTCAGCCGCAATACACTGGACATGCTGTTGCCATTCGGCAGCCCGCTTCTCGCGCTGGTCAAGCAGGTCCGCGAAAACCCGTCGCCGGTCAATGAATACCGCGTTGACGTTTCATCGCCGCGCCTCGGACAGGAACGCATTGTCGATCTCTACGTGACTCCGGTCAGTGAGGCGCCCGGGTCGATCGTGATCCTGTTCAAGGAACGCTCCATGGCCGAGAAGCTCGACCGGCAGATGACCCATCGCGGCGCCGCGCGATCCGTCACCGGGCTCGCATCGATGCTGGCGCATGAAATCAAGAACCCGTTGTCCGGTATTCGCGGTGCGGCTCAGTTGCTGGAAACGGGGCTGAACGATGATGACCGCGCGCTGACGCGCCTCATTACCGATGAAACCGACCGGATCGTCTCGCTTGTCGACCGGATGGAAGTGTTCTCCGACGAGCGGCCCATTGAGCGCGAGGCCGTCAATATTCACGTTGTCCTTGATCACGTGAAGGCGATTGCCAAAAACGGGTTCGCCAGCCACATCAAGTTCCACGAGGACTATGATCCCTCGCTGCCTTATGTCTTTGCCAATCGGGACCAGCTCGTTCAGATTTTCCTCAACCTCGTCAAGAATGCTGCGGAGTCGATCGGCCCCAATGAGCCGGGCGAGATCACCCTCTCGACCGCGTTCCGTCCCGGTATTCGTCTTTCGGTCCCGGGCATGCGCAACCGAGTCTCCCTTCCGCTCGAATTCACGGTGCAGGATACTGGGCCTGGCGTTTCACCCGATATCATGCCGCATCTCTTTGACCCGTTCGTGACGACCAAGCCCAATGGCTCCGGCCTTGGCCTGGCGCTTGTGGCCAAGATCGTCGGCGACCATGGCGGCGTTATCGAATGCGATTCGGTCCCGCGCAAGACGACGTTTCGCATTCTTATGCCTGCATGGGACAGCGGCTCTGCCGACGGAACGCATGCAGATGAAAATCCTTATTCCAATAAAGCAGGATCCTGATCATGAGTTTGGGCAGCATTCTCGTTGCAGATGACGACGCGGCGATCAGGACGGTCCTCAATCAGGCGCTTTCGCGGGCCGGTTACGATGTTCGCATCACCTCCAACGCGGCGACGCTTTGGCGCTGGATATCGGCTGGCGATGGCGACCTGGTCATCACCGATGTGGTGATGCCGGACGAAAACGCTTTCGATCTCCTGCCGCGCATCAAGAAATCGCGCCCCGATCTTCCGGTAATCGTCATGAGTGCGCAAAACACGTTTATGACGGCTATCCGCGCCTCGGAGGCGGGTGCTTACGAATATCTGCCGAAGCCGTTCGATCTCACCGAACTCGTCAGCATTGTCGGCCGCGCGCTGGCTGAACCGAAAAAGAAGCCCGAAAAATGGCATGGTGAAGAGCAGCCCGATACGATGCCGCTCGTCGGCCGCTCGCCCGCAATGCAGGATATCTACCGCGTCCTTGCCCGCATGATGCAGACCGACCTGACGGTCATGATCTCGGGCGAGTCCGGTACGGGCAAGGAGCTCGTCGCGCGCGCGCTGCATGAGTATGGCCGGCGCCGCAAGGGGCCCTTCGTTGCAATCAACATGGCAGCTATTCCGCGCGACCTGATCGAATCCGAACTGTTCGGTCATGAGCGCGGCGCCTTTACCGGCGCACAGAACCGGTCAAGCGGTCGCTTCGAACAGGCCGATGGCGGCACGCTGTTCCTCGACGAGATCGGCGACATGCCAATGGAGGCGCAGACCCGGCTCTTGCGTGTTCTGCAACAGGGTGAATACATGACGGTGGGCGGCCGCACGCCGATCAAGACCGATGTGCGCATCGTTGCTGCAACCAACAAGGATCTCAGGACCCTGATCAATCAGGGGCTATTCCGGGAAGATCTCTACTACCGGCTCAACGTCGTGCCGCTGCGCCTGCCGCCGCTGCGCGAGCGTGGAGAAGACATTCCCGATCTCGTACGTCACTTCTTCAAGCTTGCTGCGAAGGACGGTCTGCCCGAAAAGCGGATCACCGCCGACGGTCTCGACCTGATGCGTCGCTATCCCTGGGCAGGAAACGTACGCGAACTCGAAAACCTCGTACGCCGTCTCGCCGCCCTTTATCCGCAGGACGAAATCAATGCGGATGTGATCGAATCCGAGCTGAAGGCTGATCTTCGGCCGGCAGAATCGGCTCCAACGGCGATTGCGAATGAAGAATTGACCATCAGCCAGGCGGTCGAACTGAACATGCAGCGCTATTTCATGTCCTACGGCGACAAGCTTCCGCCTGCCGGCCTCTACCAGCGCGTGCTGGAGGAAATGGAATATCCGCTGATCCTTTCCTGCTTGACGGCGACGCATGGCAACCAGATAAAGGCGGCCGAGCTGCTGGGTCTCAATCGCAACACGCTGCGCAAGAAAATTCGCGAACTCGGCGTCAATATCTACAAGAGCAGCAAGAGCGACCGCTGAGAACAGAAAAACCCGGAAAGCTAAAATTGTAGAGAGTGGAATAGACCGTTCTTAACAGGACTGTGCGCATAGTAACCATCGAAAATCCCGTAATCATTGCTGCCGCAAGAAGGCAGCGGGCGGAATATGGAGGTCCTATCGTGTTCAGCTTTGCGGAACGTTTGATTCTGTTCAATCAGTACGAGATCCTGAAGAAACTCGACCCTGACAAGTCGAGCCTTTATGGCCGGCACCAGGAAGTGGTCGAACGCGGTTTCGAGGATCTTTACCAGGAACTTGGCATAACCGAGGAAACTGTCAGTGCCGCTGCGGCGCAGGAGATGAACGACATACTCGGGCTTTTCCGGGCGATCCGCGGGTCGAGCGTCGCGGCCGGCAACACCAATCCTGACAAGAGCAAGTTTGTCGGATTTGGAGCCGCTCAGCCGCATGAACAGTTTGCCTATGCGGACTTCCTTGCCAAGATTCTCAATTTCCCGCAGGAAATATCGCGAAGCGCCGACAATCAGCCTGAGGCGCAACTCGACCAGTACCGGAAGATGTTAAGGCGCTGGGACGAAATCGGCAGAAAGCGCGAGCTAACCGCCGACCAGATCGAGCATCTCGTCGCCTGATGTTCGGGTTCAGCTCAACGCGCCGATATAGTTGAGCTTACCCACCTGAAGACCGTTGTGGCGCAGGATGTCATAGGCAGTCGTCACGTGAAAATAGAAGTTCGGGAGCGCGAACTTCTGCACATACTCCTCGCCGCTCAAGGTCACCTTGAGCTGGCCGGCGCTGAGAACCACGTCCTTGGTCTCCGCGCCATCGAGCGCACCGGCATCCACGCTTTCAAGGAAAGCCACGGTCTTGGCAATACGCTCGCGCAGGTCTGCAAGGCTCGCCTCTTCATCGGCGAATTTCGGAATTTCAAGTGTCGTCAACCGGCCGATCGTCGCCTTGGCCGTGTCGCTTGCCCGCTGGATCTGTCCGGCAAGTGACAGCATGTCCGGGGCGAGCCGCGCATTGACGAGCACGGTGGGGTTGATCTTCTTCTCCTCGGCGTATGCTTCGGCTTTTTCGATCAGACTGGCGAGAACCGCGAAACCGCGCAGATAGGCCGGGACTGAGATCGTGTACATATTAAGTGCCATGGGGCGCTCCTTGAGGCATTGGCAGCCGGGGCAACATTGCTTGCTGCCAAACGCAAATACGCCGATGGGATACGATTTCAAGAGCACTCTACTGCAATGCTCTAAAACGTCCGCATATAGTTATCGTGGCGAACCTTGGTGTCGCTGGTCGCGTGGACGATACGGTTCCGGCCCTGGTTCTTGGCTGCATAAAGGCATGTATCGGCCGCGATGAGGGCCGTCTCCAACGATTGACCGGGCTCGTGGATGGCGATGCCAACACTGACCGTTACCTCCAGATCCTTGATCTGCAGTAGATGAGATATGTTACGGACGCCGGTCAGGATTTTCTGTGACAACCAGTCTGCGCGACCAAAATCCGCATCCTTCAGGAATACCGCGAACTCCTCGCCGCCGAAGCGGGCTGCAAAATCACCCTTGCTGATGACCGTCTGCATCAAATGCCCGATTTCGCGCAGGACCCGGTCGCCGACCGCGTGTCCATGGCGATCGTTGATCGTTTTGAAGTAGTCGGCATCGATGTAGAGCAGGGCGCCTGCACTCAGGTTCTGGGCGGAGCCTTCGATCAGACGCTCGACTTGCAGGTAAAATTCGTTGCGGTTTGCAAGGCCGGTAAGGTCATCCATGCGGGCAGCAAGATCGCGTTCGATCGCTATCTGCTTCAACCGAAAATTCAGGCCGATGAGAAACGCTCCAAGCGGAACGCTGACAATCACGACAATGAACGTGGTGACGACAAGCACCGTGGAAAGGCGGTCGAGCCCGATAGCGAGGAAAAAGACTGCGGCAAGAAGGTCGGCCGATATAACGGCCATACCAACCATAATCGCGATCTGCTTGATCGGAGAATAGTCGCCAAATTTGGTCATCCAGAGATCGTAGGTAGTCATAGCAATTCGCCGCACGCTTAGGACCAAAGGACAGTACAGCGCAAAGCTATGAAAAATATTCTTTGCTAATGCTGCAAATTTTAATTGCCCTGGCATTTCCTCGAAACGTGGGGCGAGGGCCCCACGCGCCACATCTCGTTCAAGGCGAAGTTCAAAGCTCCATGAAGGATTTGAAGCCGCCGTAGATCATGCGCTTGCCGTCAAAAGGCATGTTGTCCATGTCGCCCTTGAGGCGCGGGTCCGCCATGACCTTGGCATTGATTTCGTCCCGCTTTTCGCGGGATTCATAGGTAATCCAAGAAAATACGACCGTTTCATCATCTTTGGCCTGAACGGCACGCGGGAAGGAGGTGAGTTCCCCGTAAGGGACATCGTCGGCCAGGCATTCAACATAGGAAAGCGCGCCATATTCCATCCAGACATCGCCCGCTTTACGGGCCAGTTCCTTGTATTCTTCGATTCTGTCCTTGGGCACTGCGACCAGGAAACCGTCAACATAAGGCATGTCTTCCTCCGGTGAGTTTGAACATTGCTAGCGATACGAGACTACACGTTGAGTTGGCGTTTGCGAAACACGCGTGGAAATTTTTCAAATCGGACATGCCGAGGCCTGCCTGCGCAACTCGAGTTTTGGATTGACAAGCCTATATGAAAAAAGGTCCATGGCGGTGGAAAACGAAGCAGTGAGAAGCTTCGATTTCCGAGTAGAACAGAATGCCTCAACGCGAGTGTAAACCATGTCCGCCATCAATCTCGCCATCGTAGGCGTCGGCAAGATCGTCAACGACCAACATCTTCCATCAATCGCCAGGAATCCCGATTTCAAGCTCGTTGCCACGGCAAGCCGCAACGGCACCGTCGAGGGTATCGACGCCTATAAGACGATCGACGCGATGCTTGAGGCGGTGCCGACGATCGACGCCGTATCGCTGTGCATGCCACCGCAATTTCGCTACGAGGCTGCGCACAAGGCACTCGCGGCAGGAAAGCATGTGTTCCTTGAAAAGCCGCCTGGCGCCACACTCTCGGAAGTTGCAGACCTTGAAGCCACGGCTGCGGCGAAGCGCCTGTCTTTATTTGCAAGCTGGCATTCGCGCTATGCTCCGGCCGTAGAAGCGGCCAAGGCATTTCTTGCTGCAACCAGGATCACGAGCGTTCAGATAAACTGGAAAGAGGATGTGCGCCATTGGCACCCCAACCAGGCATGGATCTGGCAGGCGGGAGGACTTGGCGTTTTCGACCCCGGAATCAATGCGCTGTCGATCGTGACCCATATTCTCCCACGCGCGGCGTTTCTGACCAGCGCCACGCTTGAATTTCCTGAGAATTGCGCCGCACCCATCGCTGCCGACCTGCAGTTCAAGGACGCGGACAATCTGCCGATCCACGCGGTTTTTGACTGGCGGCAGACCGGAAAACAGACGTGGGACATCGTCGCCGAGACCGAGGCTGGCACAATGGTGCTCTCGGAAGGCGGCGCGAAGCTTTCCATCAATGGTGAACTCACATTCGCCGAACCTGAACAGGAATATGCGCAGCTCTACCGCCGCTTTGCCGAAATCATCAAGGCTGGCCAATCGGATGTCGATCTATCGCCGCTGCGGCACGTGGCCGACGCCTTCCTGCTCGGCAAAAGGAAGATTGTTGAGGCTTTTTACGACTGAGTGGCTGGCAGTCTACTGCGCCGCTAAAAGCAACCGCCGCAATAGGCCTGCGACATGTAATTCCCGGCGCACATCGATCTGCCGGGAATTCCAAATCAAGCGCTCAAACTGTAGCTGAAACTTTGGCAATCCATTTCCGTACGGTGTAGGGTGTATCGACGGTGAACTGGGCCTTGCTATCCCCCGTTCCCACCTTGACCGAACGTCCGCCGACCTCATTGACATAGCCAAACATCGCCTCATCGGTGATATCATCGCCAATCGCGATGGGCAGTCGCCCCTGAAACGGTGGGTGGGCCATCAGCCGTATGAGTGCTTCGCCCTTGCTCGTGCCGCTCGGGCGAATTTCGACAACCATCTTTCCGTCCTGCCTGACCCAGTTCGGACCAAGCTCGGTCAGAAGATCGGAAACCCGCTGGTCAACCTCACCATGCGCCGCTTCCGCCTGCCTGTAATGGACAGCGAGGCTGATCCCCTTATCTTCGATGATGATACCCGGCCACGTCCGCACGAGGTCATCGAGTTCGCGGCGCGCATCGTCCAGATCGGCATCATTGACGGGGGTGCGCTCGACGGACCCATCGAGCGTGCTTCTGAGTTCTGCGCCGTGCAATCCTGCCGCTGCAAACCTGAAAGGTGTAAACAGCGCGTCGATTGAAGCGATTGAGCGGCCGCTGACCAGTGCCAATGCTCCGCCCAGCCGGGCCGCCAACTGGCTGATTTCATGCGGGAGAGCAGGAGGAACCTCGACACTATCCGGCGTCGCAGCAATGTCGATCAACGTTCCATCGACATCAAGGAAGAGTGCCCACGAGCCGATTTTTGCCGGGAGCACCTCGCTGACATCGTTCATCACTCATTCCTTCGCTGAAGCATCTCATTCGAATTTTTGGCTGTTCTCACCAAACCGATTAGTTCCCGGATCGTTCCATCGCAAAATATTTCGGGAACCAATCGTGGGGCGAGAAGTTAGCCCTACTCTCATGAAACTGGGGTATTGATTATGGAACGCCTTGTTGTTGTCTCAAATCGGACAGCCGATCTGGGAGGCAAAACACTGAGCGGGGGGCTTGCAGTCGGAATTGTCGATGCGCTGAAAAGCAGCGGCGGGATGTGGATGGGCTGGAACGGCGATATCGTCGACAAGTCCCGTTCAATGGATGCGCGCGTCGAGACCTACGATAATGTCACGTCCCTGACCATGCCTCTGACGAAAGAGGAGCATAACAACTACTATCTTGGCTTTGCCAACAAGGTCCTGTGGCCAACATTCCACTATCGGCTCGACCTCATGGATTACCGAACCGAGTTTGCGCGCTCCTATGCCCGGGTGAACGGCAAGTTTGCCGACATTCTCCATCCCCATCTGCGCGACGACGATCTTGTTTGGGTGCACGACTACCATCTTATTCCCCTGGCTTCCGAACTTCGCGCCAAGGGTTGCAATCATAAGATTGGCTTCTTCTTGCACATTCCCTTTCCCCCCTCGGATATTTTTTCAGCGATCCCACGCCACCAATGGCTGCGTGAATGCCTGCTGCAGTTCGACTTGATCGGGTTTCAGACACAGAACGATGCAGACAATTTCTGCCGCTATCTGAAAGGCAATTCGGACGTCAAATTCCTTAGCCCCGACAGGATCCGGTGGCACGACCGGACAATCAAGATCGGTCACTTTCCGATCGGCATAGACGTCGATCAGTTTGCTGCCATGGCACAAGAAACAGACGAGGAGATCCAGCTCGAGCGGAAGCGGCGCAGTCTGCTCAAGCGCTTCCAGGTCATTTCGGCCGATCGCCTCGATTATTCCAAAGGACTGCCACAGCGCATGAAGGCGTTTCGAAAGTTTCTC
This sequence comes from Phyllobacterium sp. YR620, assembly GCF_900104165.1. Taxonomy (NCBI): domain Bacteria; kingdom Pseudomonadati; phylum Pseudomonadota; class Alphaproteobacteria; order Hyphomicrobiales; family Phyllobacteriaceae; genus Phyllobacterium; species Phyllobacterium sp. YR620. Next base: position 1,418,193 of record NZ_FNJP01000001.1, on the reverse strand, counting down.
GATACATCCCCGGAATATCGCGGACATGCCGAATATTTGCAGGTGGCCTCACCCTCTCGCGAGGACGTCACTGCTTATTCCGACATCCGCGGGGAACTCGAACAGCTTTCCGGAGCGGTGAACGGCAAGCATGCCGATATTAATTGGGCGCCGATCCAATATATCAATCAGAGCATATCACGGGAGCGGCTGGCGCTCCTGTTCCGCTGTAGCCTGATCGGGCTTATCACGCCGCTTCGCGACGGCATGAACCTCGTCGCCAAGGAATATATCGCAGCCCAGGACGATGAGGATCCCGGTATCCTCATTCTGTCGCGGTTTGCGGGCGCGGCGGAAGAGCTCGGCGATGCACTCATCGTCAACCCCTATGACGTTAACGAGGTTGCGCAAGCCATCAAGAAGGCGGCGACGATGCCTATGGATGAGCGCAAGGCCCGTCATCGCAACCTCTTCAGTCAGATTTCGACCAACAATGCCGATCTTTGGCAACGCCGCTACGTTGCGGCGCTGCGGTCCGTCGAGCCCAATGTTCAACGCGCGCAACTTTCGTCACACGCGAAGTGGCGCAAAGAGCCCGGCATGGGGACCATGAGCAACAGCCGGCATTGATCTGCGAGAGCTGTCGAGCGAAAGCATGTACACACCCAAATCAGCATATCGGATCCAACTTCGCCACGGGACGACCTTCAGGCACGCTGCGGATGCGGCCGGCTATATGAGCGACCTGGGAGTGGATGCCCTCAGCATGTCCTCGCCATTCCAGAGCGTGCAGGTCGGTGAGCATGGTCTGGCGACCGTCAGCCCTGCGGTTCTGGATGTGGAATTGGGTGCAGAGAATGGGTTTGCCGAACTGAATTCCCGCCTCGCCGGAGCCGGCTTGGCTCTGATCATCGATCTCAACCCCAGCCGGATGCCGGCGTCGTCCGAAAACTCATGGTGGTTCGATGTCCTCGAATGGGGAAGCAGGGCGACCTATGCCGGACACTTTGACATAGACTGGGCTGGACCGGTCCTGTTGCCAGTCCTTGAACGGCCGATGGGTGAGGCGATTGAGGCCTGCCTTCTCACAATTTGCTTCAATCGGCGCCTTGCAAGTATCGGCATTGCCTATGGAGGCGTCTTTTACCCCTTCGAACCGTCTTCTTACGCCGCCGTGCTCGATCGCAATGAAACTGCACTGGCGGCCGAGCTGATTGGGGTGGCGGACCAAGCCACCCCAGAAGCATCCATTGAGTTTCACAGAGAAATCGCCGGTATTCTCAAGGTGGCTGACACAGCCGCGCTTATCGATCTGGCTGCGCATCTTAACAATGTTGCCGGTGACGCGGGGTGGCGCGATGCGATCTTGGATTTGCAAAATTGGCGGTTGGTGGAAAACGAAGCACCAGTCGCGCGAAACGCAGACAATTCGAGCCTGACGGTCGGATTGCGCCACGAGCAACCTGATGTGTTCGAAGATTTTCACCGTGAGCCGCTTTCATTGCTGCAAAGGACGCAGGTGAGGGGTTTCAGGGTGAACGACATCGATATGTTGGCTGACCCGGAGTCCTATACGAGGCTTTTGCGTCAACGGGCTGGTGCAGATGCGTTCCTTATTGCCGACAAGATAGTTCTCAAGGGCGAAAGCGCCATCTCGGAATGGCAGGTAAACGGTACGGCAGGCTATGAATTTATCGCGACGGTCATCGACCTTTTGATCGACCCGCAAGGCCTGTCGACTTTGCAACGCCATTGGTCGAAGCTTGATCCAACGACTGAATTTGCTGGCGACCAAAACCACGTCAAGGCAAACATTCTGCACGCAGCCTTTGCCGATGATCTCGCCCACCTGGTGCAACTTTTGACGGAATTGCAGCCACCAAGCGACGACCAGACGATGCTTGGCCGCGCCGTTGTCGACCTTGCAACGGCGCTCCCCGTCTTTCGCGCGTATTCCAAGGACGGAAGGATATCGCCGTTCTATGCGCGGGCGCTGCGTTCCACGGCTGCCCAGGTCTCGAAAAGAGAGGGCCACACCCCTGAAGAGAACGACGTTTTGAGCTTTGTGCTGGGTGTCATGCAATCGCCGGAAAAAACCGTGAACGCCGCGATCGCCGAGACATTTTCCGGACGCTTTCAGCAGTTGGCGGCAGCGGTGACGGCGAGTTCATTGGAGAAGTCCTACCAATATACGCGGGGGCCCATCGCTCTCGACGAGCTTATCCTGAAATCAAACGTCAAACCCGATCCCGTAGGTTCCTTCCATCACGCGATGCATGACAAAGCAAGGACCGAGCCTTCTGGCATGCTGGCGACCTCTTACAGCTATGCCACCAAGTTCGGTGAGGATGCACGAATGAGGCTTCTCGCGCTCTCCGAAGCACCTGAACGGTGGGCGTCCGCCGTCGAGCGCTGGCGACAGAGCCAGGCCGGCAACCTCGTCACGATTGAGAATGCCGTTGTCCCGGACGCCAAGGCTGAGTGGCTGCTTTATCAAACGCTTGCCGCCATCTGGCCTGCCTCCTTGCTCGTGCACGACAAGGCTGGTATCGCCTTGGTTCGCGATGAGCTCGTGGCATTCATGGCGAGCGCTATTCGCGAATCCGATTGGTTGTCCCTCTGGACGGGCACTGACAAGCCCTATGGCGAGGCTGTAATACACTATATCGACCGTCTTTTCGCCGACGAGGAATTCCTGGGGGATTTTGTCGAAACGGCAAGGCCGTTCTGGCTTGCCGGTGCGCTGAACGGCCTTTCGCAAACCGTCTTGAAACTTACCGTACCGGGTGTTCCGGTCATACGCGCTGGCTCCGAAACCTGGGACATTTCGCCCACCGGTCAATTCGGCTCGCACCCTGTCGACTTCGGTGAACTGAGAAAGGGATTGGCCAACGCCAGCCAGACGCACCTGAATGTCCTGCTCGAAGACTGGCATTCGGGCGCGGTGAAGCTGCGTTTGGTGCAAGCCTATTTGCAGCTGCGCCAGCAACGAGCCGACCTGTTCTTGCGTGGCCAGTATATCCCACTCCATGTAAACGGCGATCTGGCGGACCACGTCGTCGCGTTCTATCGGGAATTTGAAGGGCAATATCTAATCGTTGCGGTTCCGCGACTGTGTTTTGCCATGCTGAAACAGTTCAGCAGTCCATTCCAACCGCTATCGGACTGGGAACAGACGTCGCTGGCGTTTCCAGCGCAATTACGTGGCGTGACCCTCCGGCACTTGATGACCGGAAATCAGACCAAACTGAGCGCCAACTACTCCTTGGCCGAGGGATTTCGCGAGTTCCCAATCCTGACTTTAGTGTCTGACGACAACATATTCGAGCCTGTGGAAACCTGATTTCAATCCGAAACTTTGCACGATGTCGCGGGAGAGCGTTGCATTTCCGCCACAATGTGTTGCATGACTGCCACGTGGTTGGAATCACTAACAATGCTCTTATCGAATTCGGTCAATCTGTTTCAGACGTCGGGCACTGGAGCTGCACGTAGTGGCAGCAACCAGCGGTTTTATTCGCGTGCAGGTATTGCAACCGTCATCCTGGCCATGCTGACCACCGGCGTTACCTTCCTGATCCTGACCGATATGACGCCGATTCATCCGAACAGCGAGGTCACGCTACTTCTCACCAGCATCAATGCCGTTTTGATTCTGGCATTGATGATCCTAATCGGCCGTGAAATCTACCGCATTGCCCAGGCGCGCAGCCGCGGAAAGGCGGCTTCCCGACTGCATGTGCGGCTGGTCGTGCTCTTTTCGCTGGTGGCGGCCGTGCCGGCAATGATCGTTGCCATCGTTGCGTCTGTCACACTCGATCTTGGCCTCGACCGCTGGTTTGAAATGCGAACCACGACGATTGTCAATTCATCCATAAGCCTCGCCAACTCGTATATCCAGGAAAGTGCTCGCAATCTGCAGGGTACGACGCTGGAAATGGTGAACGACCTCGACGGGATGCGTACGCTCTATAACCTCGACCGCACCGGATTTACCCGGCTGATGACGCAGCAGGCGCTCGGACGCGGCTTGATCGGCGCTGCGCTCATTCGGCCGAATGGTGATATCGCGGTCCGTGCCGACATCAAGACCGAGGTGACTATTCCTGCGGTGGCCAGATCAGTGCTCGACACCGCCGCCGACGGCAAACCCGTTCTCATTCCGCCGGAACAGACCAATCTCCTGAGCGCCGTCATCAAGCTGCGGGAAATTCCGGGCCTTTTCCTTTATGCGGTCAGGCCGGTCGATGCCGATATTTTGAGTTCCAGCCGCCTCATGGAGCAGCGGGCCGAGGATGCACAGAAGAACGACGGCAAAGGCATCACCACGCAGATCTTGTTTGCGCTTCTCTATTTCGGGCTGACGCTGACGCTGCTCCTGTCCGCGATCTGGACGGGTATTGCGGTTGCCGATCGCCTTGTACGGCCGATCCGTTTGCTGATTGGCGCGGCGGATAACGTCGCGACAGGCAATCTCGATGTTTCGGTACCGGTGCGCCGCTCCGATGGCGACGTGGGTTCCTTGTCACAAACCTTCAATACAATGGTCGAGCAGTTGAATACTCAGCGCAGCGAACTCGTCACCGCCAAGGATCAGATCGACGAACGCCGGCGCTTTTCCGAGGCTGTGCTTTCAGGCGTGACGGCGGGCGTGATCAGCGTCAACGGCGATGGCGTCATCGGCATTGTCAACAGATCCGCCGAGGCAATGTTCGAACTCGACGCCGTCGATACAGTTGGGAAGAACCTTACTGCGCTCGTCCCCGAAATCGGCCTTGTCTTCGAGGTCGCGCATGCCACCGGCCGATCGGTTTACAGGGAACAGGTCAGCATGTCGCGGCGCGGAAGTGCCCGCACGTTCAACGTGCAGATTACCCTGGAAGACGCGGAAGCGCTCGAGCACTCCTATGTCGTTACCGTTGATGACATCACCGATCTCGTAGAGGCACAGCGTTCTTCGGCCTGGGCCGATGTCGCCCGGCGCATCGCCCATGAAATCAAGAACCCGCTGACGCCCATTCAGCTATCGGCCGAACGCCTGCGCCGCCGGTTCGGCAAGGTCATCACCGAGGACCGCGAAGTCTTCGATCAATGCACGGAAACGATCATCCGCCAGGTTGGCGATATCGGCCGCATGGTCGATGAATTCTCGTCATTCGCCCGCATGCCGAAGCCGGAGATCAAGACGATGGATCTGCGCGAAGCCTTGCGTGAAGCCTCCTTTCTCGTTGAAGTCAGCCGCAGCGATGTTCGCTTCGAACGTCATTTCGGCGATGAGCCGCTGTCTGGTGAGTTCGACGGGAGGCTGCTTGGGCAAGCCTTCGGAAATGTTATCAAGAACGCTGCCGAATCCATTGATTCTGCAATAAAAGATGGCATAACTGATGGTCATATTCTGATCCGTGCCAAGCGCCAGGACCAGCAACTGATCGTCGAGATCCTCGACAATGGCAAAGGCCTCCCGCGCGAGCATCGCCAGCGCCTGCTCGAGCCCTACATGACCACCCGGCAAAAGGGGACCGGGCTTGGTCTTGCTATCGTCAAAAAGATTGTCGAGGACCACGGTGGCCAGATCGAACTGCATGACGCGCCGGACGATTTCTACGCTGGGCGAGGCGCCATGATCCGAATGATTTTTCCTACCGCAAAGGCTTCGACCGAGGCCGCAAATAATAAGCAGGTGAATTGAGATGGCATCTGACATCCTTGTCGTCGATGATGAGATCGACATCCGCGAACTAGTTGCAGGGATACTTGGCGACGAGGGCTACGAAACCCGTGTAGCCTCCGACGCCGATAGTGCCTTGACTGCCATCGACGACCGAATTCCGCGTCTGATCTTCCTGGATATCTGGATGCAGGGAAGCCGTCTCGACGGCCTCGCACTGCTCGACGAGATCAAGCAGCGCCACCCGGAGATCCCGGTGGTGATGATTTCAGGGCACGGCAATATCGAAACCGCCGTATCTGCGATCCGTCGCGGCGCCTATGACTTCATCGAGAAACCTTTCAAGGCGGACCGGCTGATCCTCGTCGCCGAGCGGGCGCTCGAAACCTCAAAGCTGCGGCGAGAAGTTTCGGATCTGCGCAAGCGGTCCAGTGAGAGCTTCGAACTGCTCGGCTCGTCGCTGCCGATGAATCATCTGCGCCAGACCATCGAGCGTGTCGCACCGACGAACAGTCGCATCATGATTACGGGTCCATCAGGCGCGGGCAAGGAATTGACGGCACGCGCGATACACGCGCTGTCCATCCGGTCCAAGGGACCATTCGTCAATCTCAATGCTGCGACGATCACGCCGGAGCGAATGGAAATCGAGCTGTTCGGGACCGAATCCGATGGCGGGGAGCGCAAGGTCGGCGCGTTGGAAGAGGCCCACGGCGGCATCCTCTACCTCAATGAAATTGCCGACATGCCGCGCGAAACGCAGAACAAAATCCTGCGCGTCCTTGTCGATCAGCAGTTCGAACGGGTAGGGGGTACGAAGCGGATAAAGGTCGATGTCCGCATCATCTCATCCACCGCCCAAAACCTTGAGGCGATGATTGCCGAGGGGCGTTTCCGCGAAGATTTGTTCCATCGTCTCGCGGTTGTTCCCGTCATCGTGCCGCCGCTTGCAGACAGGCGCGACGATATCCCGGCACTCGTCGAGTTCTTCATGACCCAGATCGCCGACCAGGCCGGCATCAAGCCCCGCAAGATCGGCCCCGACGCCATGGCGGTGCTGCAGTCGCACTCCTGGCCCGGCAATATTCGCCAGTTGCGCAATAACATCGAGCGCCTGATCATCCTTGCCCGGGGCGACGATCCGGAAGCGGTGATCACTGCGGATCTCTTGCCGGCGGAGATTGGCGATACCTTGCCCAAGGCGCCGACCGAGTCCGATCAGCACATCATGGCGTTGCCGCTGCGCGAAGCGCGGGAACGCTTCGAGAAGGAATACCTCGTCGCCCAGATCAACCGTTTCGGCGGAAACATCTCGCGCACCGCCGAGTTCGTTGGTATGGAACGCTCAGCACTGCACCGGAAGCTGAAATCCCTCGGGGTCTAATCGCAAAATGCGCGTCATCATCTGCGGCGCTGGACAGGTAGGCTACGGCATTGCCGAGAGGCTCGCGGCCGAGGGCAATGACGTATCCGTCATTGATATGTCATCCGATCTCATCGAGATTGTCGGTGACACGCTCGACGTCCGCGGGTTCGTTGGGCATGGCGCACATCCCGACATGCTTGAAAAGGCCGGGGCGGATCAGGCCGACATGATCATCGCGGTAACGCTGTTTGATGAAGTCAACATCGTCGCCTGCGAAGTCGCCCACGCGCTCTTCAACGTCCCCACAAAGATCGCGCGTATCCGCGCTCAATCCTATCTGCAGTCGCACTACCAGGACCTTTTCTCACGCGAACACATGCCGATCGACGTCATCATTTCGCCTGAACTCGAAGTCGGGGAAATGGTCCTGCGCCGTATCGCGCTGCCGGGCGTCACCGACGTCGTCCGCCTCTGCGATGACAAGGTCGCGGTGCTGGCCATCGAATGCCTGGAGGATTGCCCGGTCGTCCATACCCAACTGGCGCAATTGACCAGCATGTTTCCGGATCTCAATGCCACGGTGATGGCAGTGGTCCACGATGGCAAGCTGGCGGTAGCGCATTCAAGCGACCAATTGATGCCGGGCGATGTCGCCTATGTCGCGACACCTTCAGCGCAGATTACGCGCACGCTGGCCCTGTTCGGCCATGAGGAGCCTGAAGCAACGAGGATCGTCATCGCGGGCGGCGGCAATATCGGCCTTTACGTGGCCCAGACCATTGAGGAACGCCAACCACGGACGAAGGTCAAGGTTATCGAAGCCAGCCTCCGCCGGGCCAATTCTATTGCCGACGATCTGCATCGCTCCCTCGTCCTTCACGGCAGCGCCCTCGATCAGAAGTTATTGCGGGAGGCCGAAATCGAGGATGCGGATCTGATCGTTGCGCTGACGAATGACGACCAGGTCAACATGCTGGCCAGTGTCATGGCCAAGCGTCTCGGGTGCAAATCCAACCTCGTCCTCATCAACAATCCCGACTATCTCGATATTGCGAAATCGCTTGGCATCGACGCGCAGATCAGCCCGCGCAGCGTCACCATCTCGCGCGTGCTCCAGCATGTGCGGCGCGGCCGCATTCGTGCAGTGCACAGCATCGAAAATGGCAAAGCCGAGATCATCGAAGCTGAAGCGCTTGAAACGTCGCCGCTGGTTGGCGCGACGCTTGGCGAACTTGATCTGCCTGACGGACTACGCATCGGCTCGATCTATCGTAACGGTGAACTCATCAAGCCGCAGAGCAGTACCCGGATCAAGCCGCGTGACCGCGTCGTTCTCTTCGCCACGGCAGAGACGGTCAAACAGGTCGAACAGATGTTCCGCGTCAGCCTCGAATTCTTCTGACCCCCAGAAAGGCAGATATCATGAAACTTCAGCTCTTTCGCAACGCCACGCTCAAGCTCGACTATGCCGGCTCGGTCATCCTGATCGACCCGGACTTTGGGCCAAAGCACAGCAGGCCGTCATTCACCGGGCGCTCTCCAAATCCGATGGTAGAACTGCCGGCATCGACGGACGAAATCTTGGAAGGTGTCGATTTTGTCCTCGTGTCGCATCTTCATGCCGACCATTTCGACAAGGTCGCACAGGACCGCGTACCGAAGCATCTGCCGCTTATTTGCCAGCCGGGCGACGAGGACACGATCAGGTCGTTCGGATTTCTCGACGTAACACCGCTCTACGATGACCTGACCATTAACGGCATCTATGTAAAGCGCCGCGAGGGGAACCACGGATCGGGTCCGGTTCTCGAGAAGATGGGAAAAGTGATGGGCCTTACCATCGAGGGCGAGGGCGAGCCGTCCATCTATTGGGCGGGCGATACGATTCTCTATCCCCCGGTGCGCGAGACTATCGAGACGGCTGAGCCAGATATCATCATCACCCATTCCTGCGGCGCCAAATGGGACGACGTATTCATCGTCATGGACGCTGAACAAACCAGCGACGTGTGCGAAATCGCGGCTCCCCATACCAGGGTCATTGCCGTTCACATGGAAGCGCTCGACCACGCGACAACATCGCGGGAAGAGCTTCGGGCCTATGCGAACAGCCGGTCGGTTGATAAGCATAGACTCATCATCCCCGACGATGGAGAAATCCTCCATCTGACAGCCCCCACTACGTGAGACCATCCATGCCAAACACATTCGCATTCGTCGGAACGCAAAATCGCAACGGCCAGGGCACCGGGATCAGCGTCTATCGCTTTGACAGCGCGACTGGAGAACTGACCCCTGCGAGCGAATATCTCGCCATCGACAATCCGGGCTATCTGGCCATCGACGAGAAGCGCAAGCGTCTCTACGCCGCCGTCGAGATCCCTGCCTGGAACGAGAACATGGCCGTCGCCTTCGATATCGACCCTGAGACGGGAGCACTTTCCTACATCAACATGCAGCCGACGCTCGGCAACACGACGTGCCATCTCGGCTTTGATCAGCAGGGGGAGACCATCTTTGCCTCCAACTACACCGTGGCCGATCTTGGCGAACAACCTGGCAATGCGGTGGCGGCCTTCGCCCTGCGGGAAGACGGTGGGCTGGAGCCGGCCTTTGCCGCCGCGGCGCACGAGGGCAAGCACGCCATCATTGCCACCGACAAGCGCCAGCATGGCCATTGTGCGGTGGCGAGCCCCGACAACCGCTACCTCTTCGTCTGCGATCTCGGCCTCGATCGGATCGTCGCCTATAATCTGCCGAAGAAAGGCGAGGCGATGACACTGGCGTCAGCGCCGTTCGTTCAGTTTCCGGACGGTGCGGGCCCGCGCCATCTGACGTTTCATCCAAACGGCAACGTCGCATACGTGATCAACGAGTTGAACTGCACCGTCAGCGCATTGGACTACGATCCAACCGATGGCGAGCTTTCGATCCTTCAGACGCTGCCTAGCCTCCCGGACGATTTTACCGATACGAACACCTGTGCGGAAATTGCGATCAGCAGCGATGGCAAGTTCCTGTACGGATCCAATCGCGGCCACAACAGCATCGTCAGTTATGCCGTTGCACCTTCCGGCGAGTTGTCGCTGATCGGTTGGACGCCGTCGCAGGGTATCGGCCCGCGCAACTTTACGATCGATCCGAGTGGGGCGTTTATGCTTGTCGCCAACCAGAAGGGCGGCGGCATTGCCATCTTCCAGCGCGATGTTGCGACGGGTGCGCTTTCCGATACCGGCAAGCGGGTCGACCTGCCCAACCCGATGCGCATCGTCTTCGGCACGTTCGGTTGAGGTTGCAAGCAGATGTCACGCATTGCCTATGTCAATGGCCAGTATGTCCAGCATTCGGAAGCGGGAATTCATATCGAGGACCGCGGTTATCAGTTCGCTGACGGCGTCTATGAAGTGTGCGAGATTGCGCGCGGCAATATCATGGACATGACCCGCCATCTCGATCGCCTCAATCGTTCGCTCTCGGAACTGCGCATCGCCTGGCCGATGGACCGCAAGGCGCTCATCGTCGTGATCAAGGAGGTGGTAAGGCGCAACCGCGTTTATAACGGGCTCGTCTACCTCCAGGTCACGCGCGGCGTCGCCAGGCGCGATCATGTGTTTCCCGCTGTGGGCACGCCTTCGTCCATCGTCGTCACCGCAAAGCGCACCGATCCTAAAGCCTCGGCGGCGCGAGCGGCCAAGGGAATCAAGGTGATAACCGTGCCCGAAAATCGCTGGGAGCGCGTGGACATCAAGTCGATCGGTCTATTGCCCAACGTGCTTGCGCGCCAACAGGCGAAGGAGGAGGGTGCTCAGGAAGCCTGGTTCATCGATCCCGACGGCACGGTCAAGGAGGGCGCGGCAACCAATGCCTGGATTGTGACCAAGGACGGTACGCTTGTGACCCGGCCGGCCGAAAATGGCATCTTGCGTGGGATCACCCGCACAACCATCTTTGATGTGGCGAAAAAGCTGGGGCTGAAGATCGAGGAGCGGGGGTTTTCAGTGGACGAAGCCAAGAAAGCCAAGGAGGTTTTCATGACGGCTGCGACCACTGTTATCATGCCAATCGTTGCGATTGACGGCGAATCGGTGGCAAATGGCCATCCTGGAGAGACTACACTTTCCTTACGGGAAGCGTTTTTTGACGTTGCGGAAAGAACGCCAGCCTGTTAACCGGAGAGTGAGGGGACTAACAGACGCACTTTTTCACCTCCCGTAGGAGTCGATTCATTTCCACTCCTGCTGCCGAATGTTGTATGAGACGCTTTGCTGATCGCATAAAAGGACAAGAACAATGGCTGAACGATCGCAGAATCTTCAGGATCTTTTTCTGAATTCAGTCAGAAAACAAAAGATTTCTCTGACAATTTTCCTCATCAATGGTGTGAAACTGACCGGCATTGTCACTTCGTTTGACAACTTCTGCGTGCTTTTACGCCGTGACGGCCATTCGCAGCTCGTCTACAAACATGCGATCTCGACCATAATGCCGAGCCAGCCCGTGCAAATGTTCGAAGTTGAAGAGAGCGACTGAAACCAATTTGACCAAAGAAACCCGGCGTAACGCAAAGAAGTCCAGCCCGATTACCGACAACGGTGAAACGGCCAGGGAACTGACGCGCGCTATCGTGATCGTGCCGATCCTTCCGCAGCGCTTTGCCGATGGCGGCAAGGATGCGGGCAATCACAGCAGTTTCCAGCATGAGTTTCAGCGCAGCGACGACGCCCGTCTCGAAGAGGCGGAGGGACTAGCGCGCGCCATCGATCTCGACATCGTCCATTCCGATATCGTCCAGGTTCCCACCCCCCGACCGGCGACCTTGCTTGGAACGGGCAGGGTGGAATCGATCGGCGAGTTCGTGGAAGCGTCCCATGCGGAACTCGTGATCGTCGATCATCCTTTGACGCCTGTACAACAACGCAATCTCGAAAAGGCATGGAATGCCAAGGTCCTCGACCGGACCGGGCTCATCCTCGAAATCTTCGGGCGCCGGGCGCAGACGAAGGAGGGCGCGCTGCAAGTCGAACTTGCGCATTTGACCTACCAGAAGGGCCGGCTCGTGCGCAGTTGGACCCACTTGGAACGCCAGCGCGGTGGCGGTGACTTTCTCGGTGGTCCCGGTGAAACCCAGATCGAGGCCGACAGGCGTGCCTTGCAGGAAAAGATCCTGCGCATCAAGCGTGAACTCGAAACGGTTGTCCGCACGCGCACGTTGCACCGTGCCAAACGCAAGAAGGTGCCGCATCCGGTCGTGGCGCTCGTCGGCTATACCAATGCCGGCAAATCGACCTTGTTCAACCGGCTCACGGGAGCAGGCGTGGTGGCTGAGGACATGCTGTTCGCCACGCTCGACCCGACGCTGCGCCGTATCCGCCTCGAACATGGCGAGACGATCATCCTTTCCGATACGGTGGGTTTCATCTCGAACCTGCCGACACATCTGGTAGCGGCCTTCCGTGCCACGCTCGAAGAGGTGGTGGAGGCGGACCTTATCCTGCATGTGCGCGACATCTCCGACCCCGACACGGCCGCGCAGGCCGAAGACGTTCATGCGATCATGGAAAGTCTTGGCATTGAACGCGGCGACTCCAAGCGCATCATCGAGGTTTGGAACAAGATCGATCTGCTTGATGAGGCTGGTCGCGAGACAGCATTGCGCCAGAGCGCCGCGGTTTCCGGAAGCGAGCATCCGATCCCGATTTCGGCGATCACAGGCGAGGGCGTGGACACGCTGCTACAGGAGATCGAGGGCCGCATCTCCGGGACACTTTCCCGGGTCAAGGTCACACTCAAGCATGACGAGATGCGCTTGATGGATTGGATTTACCAGCATTCGAGCAATGTCAAGCGCAAGGACCTCGACGACGGATCGATCGCGCTGACCATGGACATGACGGTGGCCTCAAACGAGATGCTAGAGGAAAAGCTTGGCCGCAATGCGCGGTAGGACGCTTACTTTTCGCTCTTCGCCTGCTGCCATAGCGCTTCCATCTCTTCGAGCGTAGCCGCGCCAAGCGATTGATCCTGTTCGGCGAGCTTGCGCTCAATGTAGTGAAAGCGCTTGCGAAACTTCTCGTTCGTCCCGCGCAACGCGCTCTCCGGCTCGAGTTTGAGATGGCGGCCGAGATTGACGATGGCAAAGAGAAGATCGCCGTATTCCTCCTCGGTATCCTTATGCTCGCCGCTGGCGATCGCTTGCTTCAGCTCGCCGATTTCCTCTTCGATCTTGTCAAGGATGGGCGCCGCTTCCGACCAGTCAAAACCGACCTTGGCGGCGCGCTGCTGCAGCTTCAGCGCACGCATCAGCGCGGGGAAGCCGTGCGGAATATCGTCGAGAAAACCTTCCTTTTCGGCAAGACTGAGATTGAGAGCCGCGCGCCGCTCGCGCCGCTCCGCCTTTTCCTCGGCCTTTATCTTGTCCCACATGCCCTTGGCCATGCTGGCGCCACGCGCCGCTTCCTCGCCGAACACATGCGGATGCCGCCGGATCATCTTGTGCGTGATCGCCTTAACCACGTCGCCGAAATCGAATGCCTGCATTTCCTCGGCCATACGGGCATGAAATACAACCTGAAGCAGGAGATCGCCGAGTTCCTCGCGCAGATCGTCGATATCGTCGCGTTCGATGGCATCGATCACCTCGAAGGCTTCTTCGAGCGTATAGGGCGCAATGGATTTGAAATCCTGTTCAAGATCCCATGGGCAGCCGGTGACAGGCGTGCGCAGGGCTTGCATGATATCGAGGAGGCGGGAAATATCGCGTGATGGTTTCATGGATAGAGCATAGGCCACGTCAGTGCTGCCGAACATGACGGATTGGATCGCAAGCGAAATTTGTCCACAACATCTGGATAAGGACACCTTGTGGGCCACGTCGCAATGGGAGCGGGGCCGCAACAGGTGATTTCGTAGGTGACGACCACATTCTAAAGCGCTTTTCGCCAAGCGATCCACGCACCCCAAAACAAGCTTGAAAAGAATCCTTCCGGTCGTTCAAAACCCGCGTTAGCAAGCAGGCTGAACACCTCATCTTCAGATGCAGGTGGGTCGGCGCCTTGCAGGATCTTGCCAAGCTTTACCTTGACGTCCTCGCTGGTCGCACCATGCATCCGCCAGCGTTCTCCCCACGCAGCAAGCAAGTGCGGTTTCTTGGCATAAACATAGCGGTTGCACGCAAGGATGAGAGGCGCACCCGGCGCGATCCGATTTGCGATATCCTTCAGTATCGCGTTCTTTGCGTCATCACCGGGCAGGTGATGCAGCACCCCTAGCATCATGGCGGCATCAAACGTTCCATCTGTCGACAGCGCGTCCAATGTGCCCAGATGCAGTTCGGCTCTGTCGCTTAAGCCTTGCTCCTCAAGGCGCTGTGCAGCGCGCGCAAGCATCGGTTCCGAAGGGTCAATGCCAACGAAGCGCCAAGTGGCTTCGATTCTGGAAACTGCGGTTATTTCTTGAGCAGTGCCACCCACACCAACGATGAGAATGCGACGGTTGCCTCCAGGTCCGAGCGTGGCAGCCAACATGCAAGCGGCAAGCTCATGGCATGCCTCATAACCAGCCAGCGCTATCCGGCTCTGCGTTTCGTATTCATCCGCTCGCGAGCTATCGAACTTTTTGGCAGATTGGAGTTCACGATCGTCGCTTTTCATCTTCAGTACTTTTCTCCGGACTTCATATGCCTTGACTTGCGGGGCATTGCATCCTCGTGAAAACGAGGAGGGTTTTGTACGTGTCGCAATTGAAAATAGAATGTGCCATCCTAAATAAAAAAGTCACATAAGATAGATTATGGAACTAACATACAGATACAATCAGCCGGCAATATCCGTAATTTGGGCCTTTGCAGCCCTTACCAAGGCTTTGGGATCGCTGGGAAACACAAAATTGGTGCCGCCTGCCGCCGCCCAGACAACATCGTACTGCATCAAATGCTCGTCGGCATAAGCCGCTATGTCGATGAGATGGCCGATGGGCGCAACGCCACCAATGGCAAAGCCGGTTTCCTTGCGCACGTGCTTCGGGTCGGCACGGTGCAATGCTTCGCCCGTCAAACGCGCGGCCTTGCCGAGATCGAGTTGCCGCAGACCGGACACCAGAAACAGATATAGCTTCGCGGTCTCAGCGCCTTGAAAGATGAGCGACTTGACGATCTGGCCGACGGTCACGCCGCATTGCACAGCCGCGTCTTCGGCCGTATGGGTCGAATCCGGCATCTCGCGAATCTCGATATCGAAGCCGGCGGCGTGGGCTGCCTGGCGAACACGTTCGACGCTCTTGCTCATAGGTTGACCTCAAATGTCAGTCCATCGAACGCGGGTTCGACATGATCGGGCGTTTCGCGCATGACCGTCTCGTAGTCGAGCGGCACATGCATGTGGGTCAGGATTGCTCGACGCGGCTTGAGCTTATCGATCCATTCAATTGATTCTTCTAAAGAAAAATGGCTTGGATGCGTCCGGTACTGCAGAGCGTCGATCACCAGCGTATCGAGGCCAGCCAAGGCAGAGGCCGTCGCCGCAGGAAAGGCGCTCACGTCGGAGCAATAGGCAACATCGGCAACGCGAAAGCCGAGCGAAACAATGTCTCCATGGATCTGCGGCAATGGCAGGAAGCGTATCGCTCCGCCCGCACCTTCGATCGCGAAACTCTCGTCATGGATAATCTCGTGCGGCCGCAATATCGGCGGATAGCTCGATCCTTCGGGTGTCTTGAAGCAATATCCAAAGGCGTCATAGAGCCTCTTCAGGGTTGGCGCATCCGCATAGATATCGAACAGATCGCGGCGATCGATGACAAAGGTGCGCAGGTCGTCAAGCCCGTGAATATGGTCGGCGTGAGGATGCGTATAGACGACGGCGTCGAGTTTGCCCGAACCGAAATCGATCATCTGCGAGCGGAAATCCGGGCCGGTGTCGATGATAACGGTGGTGACACCGCCATTTTCGGCAATGCGCTGGACCAGCATCGAGGCGCGGCGGCGACGGTTCTTCGGATTGCCCGGATCGCATTTGCCCCAGTCGCCATTAATGCGCGGCACGCCCGGCGAAGAGCCACAGCCGAGAATCGTGAAGCGCAAGCGGTCAGGCATCGGCGGGCCTTGGCATCTTGGTGAAAAGCCGGAACACGTTTTCAGTCGTGAGGCGAGCGATCTCTTCCTCGCTTACGCCGATGGTATCCGCAAGGACAGCAGCCGTATGGCGCACGAAACTCGGCTCGTTGCGCTTGCCGCGATGCGGCACTGGCGCAAGATAGGGCGCGTCGGTCTCAACCAGCAGGCGATCACGCGGGACATTGCGGGCAATGTCACGTATCTCGGGCGAATTCTTGAAGGTAAGGATACCCGAGAAGGAAACATATCCGCCGAGATCGACGCCGACCTTGGCGAGTTCTGCGCCAGAGGAAAAGCAGTGCAGGATGAAAGGGAAGGTCCCCTTCCCCGATTCTTCCTTGAGGATCGAAATCATATGGTCATCGGCGTTGCGCGCGTGGATGACCAGTGGAAGCTGTGTGACGCGCGCCGCTTGAATGTGCGTGCGCAGTCCCTGCGCCTGCGCTTGCGGTGGCGCGTAGTCATAATGGTAGTCGAGCCCCGCTTCGCCGATCGCCACCAACTTCGGATGCTCTGCCAAACGGATCAGCTCGTCGGCTGTTACATCGAGTTCCTCATGCGCGTTGTTCGGATGCGTGCCAACCGAAGCATAGACACTGTCATAGCGTTCGGCGATGGCAAGGATCGTGTCGAAGCGCCGGACACGCGTTCCGATCGTCACCAGACGCTTGATACCGTGATCAAGCGCCCGCTGGACGATGGCATCCCGTTCTTCCTCGAAATCGGCAAAGTCGAGATGGCAGTGACTGTCGACAAGCATCGTCATTCGCTGTCCGCTCAGGCTTCTTTGTCGGCTTCGACGTAACGCGGAAAGATCGGCTGCGGTGCCGGCAAGTCAGCTCCCGGAACGAGCTCGCCGCCAGTCAGATCGGCGAAGTTGCGCTTGTCGAACGGGATCGCCAGGATGTCGAGCAACTTGGCTGCGGACCCTGGAATAAACGGCAGACAGAGAATGCCGACGCGGCGGATGACTTCGGCTGTCACAAAGAGAACTGTTTCCATGCGCGCCGGATCGGTCTTCTTGAGCGCCCACGGCTCCTGCCCGGCGAAGTAGCGGTTTGCCTCAGCCACGACAGCGAAGATTGCGCCAAGCGCGAGATGCAGCGCCTGCGTAGACACTGCCTTTCGCGCCGTGTCGAGGGCTGTCAACGCCTGGTTGAGGATCGCCTGATCCGCATCGTTGAACGCCCCGGGCTGCGGCACCTTGGCGCCGCAATTCTTCGTGATCATCGACAGCGAACGCTGCGCGAGATTGCCGAGATCGTTGGCAAGGTCGGCATTGGTCCGGTTGACGATGGCCTCATGGCTGTAATTGCCGTCCTGTCCGAACGGGATTTCGCGCAGGAGGAAATAGCGCAGCTGGTCGAGCCCATAATGTTCGACGAGCGAGATCGGATCGATGACATTGCCGACCGATTTCGACATCTTCTCGCCGCGGTTGAAGACGAAGCCGTGTCCATAGACCCGTTTCGGCAGCTCGATTCCGGCAGAAAGCAGAAACGCGGGCCAGTAAACGGCGTGGAAACGAATGATGTCCTTGCCGATGACATGAACGTCCGCCGGCCAAAAGCGCCAGCGCTCGGCATTCGTGTCCGGGTAGCCGGCCGCAGTAATGTAGTTGGTGAGTGCATCAACCCACACATACATGACGTGCTTTTCGTCGCCAGGAACGGGGATTCCCCAATCGAAGGTGGTGCGCGAGACCGACAGGTCCTTCAATCCCGACTTGACGAAGGAAATCACCTCGTTGCGGCGTTCCTCCGGTCCGATAAAACCAGGATTGTCGGCATAAAGCTGAAGCAGGCGATCCTGATAGGCGGACAGGCGGAAGAAATAACTCTCTTCCTCCAGCCACTCGACAGGCGTTCCCTGCGGGCCATAGCGCACATCGTCCGCACGCACTTCCGTCTCTTCTTCCTGATAATAGGCTTCGTCGCGCACGGAATACCAGCCGGCATAGGAATCCTTGTAGATGTCCCCCGCCTTAACCATCTTCTTCCAGATCGCCTGCGATGAAGCGTAATGCCGCTCTTCGGTGGTGCGAATAAAATCATCATAGGAAGCATTAAGAAGCGTACCCATGTCACGGAAAAGCTTTGCATTTCTATCGGCGAGTTCGCGCGGGGAAATCCCCTCCTTGCGTGCCGTCTGCAGCATCTTGATGCCATGTTCGTCGGTGCCGCTGAGGAAGAGAACATCCTTGCCATCGTGGCGATTGAAACGGGCAATCGCGTCCGTCGCAATCAGCTCATAGGCATGGCCGATATGCGGGCTCCCGTTCGGGTAGGAAATGGCAGTAGTTATATAGAATTTTTCGCGGCTCATGCTGACCTGATTTCGTCTTTGTCTCGGAAGCTTGGGAGGCTTTGACATAACTCATGTCCGGCGCGATTGCCAGACCACCAAAGCCCTATCTGGCGTCTGCAAGAGCGCGATGAATTCGCTCGAGGAAGATCAGTACAGTCTGCTTGCGGTCGAGATTGTAGGCGGCGGCATCCCTCGCCTCGTTCTGCATCTCGTTCCAGAGGTTGGACCACCTGCTTGCCCTTGCGGTATCGCCCTGCTCTGCCGCCAGACGTGCCTTGAGCGCGATCCGGTCGAAGAGACCTTCCAGAAAGAGATCGTACTGGATTTCAGCTTCGCGGGCCGATAGCGCCGAGGCCAGCGCATGCGCCTTTGGCACATCGAATACTGCCTTGGCGAGAACGCCTTCCACGGCCTCGGCAATTTCAAGGCCGCCGAACGCCAGAAGCAACGCCGCCTTGCGCACGCTGCCATCGGCTTGCGCGACGAGCGCCTCGATATCGCCGGCTTGCGCGGAATCGAGCTTGATTGCGCTTAGCGCCGATATCAGATCGTTCCGCTCCAGCGGCTCAAATCGCAGCGACTGGCAGCGCGATCGGATCGTCGGCAGGAGACGGCCGGATGAATGCGATATCAGAACGAAGAGCGTTCGCTGTGGCGGCTCTTCAAGCGTCTTCAATAAAGCGTTGGCGGCATTGCGGTTCATGTCGTCTGCGGGATCGACAATGACAATGCGCCAGGAACCGTCATGCGATGTCCGGTTGAGGAAATGCGTGACCCTTCTGATCTCGTCGATGGTGATGCCGGTCTTGAACTTACCCGTCTTTGCATCGACCGGCCGCGTGATATGCAAGAGCGCAAGGTGCGTGCCGCTCGCAATCTGCCGGTAAGGCGCAACCGTGAAATCCGGCTCGGCAAGTGCCGGCGGCGCAGCGTGAGCTTGCGGATTGCTGAGCATGTGCCCGGCAAGATGGAATGCAAGAGTCGCTTTGCCGACGCCCTGCGGCCCCTCCAGGAGAAGAGCATGGTGCATATGGCCGGATTGATAGGCCTGTGCCAGAAACGATCTGATCACCTCGTGTCCGAACAGGGCAGGATTGGCTGAGGGCGACGGGACACCGTCGATTGTGTCATGGGTAGCCGGAACGTCGAGGATCGCGTCGGTCATCGCGCCACCTCGGCAGTCCGGACAGCTTTCATGCCACGGCTTGCCTTGAGGTCGTCGACAAGCTCGGCGATCTGGCGCGCAATCTCGCCTGCCGGCCGGTCGCCGGCGATCACCTTGCAACGCTCGGGTTCGGCATCGGCAATTGCGAGATAGGCATCGCGCCGCTTGGTATGCATTTCGACCGTTTCCTTCTCGAAGCGGTCGGCGGTGCCCTCGCCGCGTCGCGCATTGGCGCGCTGGAGACCGACCTCCGCCGGCAGGTCGAGAATGATCGTAAGATCCGGCACCAGC
Source organism: Phyllobacterium sp. YR620 (assembly GCF_900104165.1). NCBI lineage: Bacteria > Pseudomonadati > Pseudomonadota > Alphaproteobacteria > Hyphomicrobiales > Phyllobacteriaceae > Phyllobacterium > Phyllobacterium sp. YR620. Next base: position 1,398,308 of record NZ_FNJP01000001.1, on the reverse strand, counting down.
CCGTTGATTGCCACCTTCTCGATGGCCTGCATGAGATCAGGGTCGAGGTCGCCCGTCACTCCCTGATAGACCCGGCTCGAGTCGATATAGCGGTCGCAGAGCACCATCCGGCCCGACCGGAGCGCCGGGCGCATGACCTGCTCCACATGATCATTGCGGGCCGCAGCGAAAAGCAGCGCTTCCATCGCGGGCCCGAATGGCTCCGCCGCACCGCTCAAGATGACGTGACGCAGTGCCTCGGCGCCGGGTGAGCCGCCGGGCTCGCGCGTCGCCAGCACGTCATCGCCGCCTGCGCGCAGATGTTCGGCCAGCCGCGCAATCTGCGTTGATTTGCCAGCGCCCTCGCCGCCTTCGAATGTAATGAATAGTCCTTGCACGCCGCCGCCGTCTTTCGATGCAGAGTCATTTTAAAGATGGTTCTAGCGCCCGCAAATTAAAAGGTCGAGGCGTGTTCAGAACTTGAGTTGCCTCGTCCAGCCCGTGGTCAGCTCCAGCATCGCATCAATGCTGCGCTTCTTCAGATCGCCGGTCTCCACGGCCTCGGCCGTGAACACGGGCGTTTCCTGGACAAGCTCGTCGCCAATCCAGATCCGCAACACGCCCGCCTCTTCCCCCGCCTTTATGGGCGCGACGAGTGGTCCCTTGTAGACAACATGCGCTTTCAGCCGGTCGCGATTGGCCACGGGGACCAGCAGGCTGATTTTTTCGGTTGCTTTCAGCGGTACGCTGGACTTCGTGCCGCCAAAGACACTCGCTTCCCCGATCGTTTCGCCCGCAGCAAAGATATCGATTTCCTCGAACGCCTGATAGGCCCACTCGAAGATGCGCTTTGCCTCTTCGGCCCGCTCCTTGTCGCTGGCAAGCCCGCTCAAGGCCACGATATAACGCCGGCCGCCGTGCTCCGTGGCGCCAACAATGCCGTATCCCGACTGTTCGGTGTAGCCGGTGCCCATGCCGTCCGCACCAATATCAAGGCGGAGCAGCGGGTTGCGATTGCGCTGGAAGATATTGTTCCAGGTAAAATTGTCCTGCGCATAGGTGTGATAGAATTCGGGATAGCTGCGCTTTATATGGCGGGCAAGCGCGACGAGGTCAGTCAGCGAAACGCGCTGCTTCGGATCCGGCAATCCCGTGGAGTTGACGAAGGTGGAGCTGTTGAGCCCCAGTTCCTTCGCCCGCGCATTCATCATTTCGGCGAATTTTTCCTCCGAGCCGGCAATGCCTTCGGCAAGGATAATGCAGCCATCATTGGCCGACTGAACGATAACGCCCTGTATGAGATCGCCGACGCTGACCGCCGATTTGAGCTTGGCGAACATGGTTGACCCACCCGATGGTGCACCACCCGTGCGCCAGGCGTGTTCGCTGACCGTATACTGCGTCGAAAGGTTGATCCTCCCGGCCTGCAACTCATGGAATACGACTTCCATCGTCATCAGTTTGGCGAGCGCTGCAGGCTCGATGAGAGTCTCCGGCATTTTGGTATAGAGCACCGTGCCGGTCTGGTCTTCGACCATCAACGCCTGCTTGGCCTTGGTGTCAAAAAGCTGCTCCTGCGCATCGGCCGCGAAGCCTGAGAGCATTACCACTGCAATGCCAAGGACAATAGAACGGATGGGCGCTTTCAACGCGACAACCAGGCGTCGGCAATCAATTCCCGTCATCGCGAACGACAAATGCATCACCTGCCCCCGCGGCCCAGGCGGCCTTGAGCAACCGGTCGGTATTCTTCCCGGAATCGGCACGGGCAATAAGCTCTATCCTGCGCCCTTCAGGGCTGGCGACTTCGGCCATCTCGACTTTGCCGAACGCCGAAAGGGCCGCGACCATCCGTCCGGCCTCGCTCTTGCTGGCAAACAGGCCGATCTCGACATATTCGCCGGTTGATCCGCTTTCGACCTTCCCGTTCATGCTCTTCCATGAAGTGGAAATCGCCGACGAGGAGAGAATGCCTGTAGTCGCCTCGATCGGCGCATTGGCGCTTTCAATACGCTCACTGGCATAGGAACTGACGAATGGCGATGCCGCCTTGCCGCCCTTCAGCGAGCCGATAAGGATCGTCGGCTTGTCGTCGATATAGGGCCCAACCAAGGGCAAGACCGGGTCGATATCGATACTGAAGTTCATGGCTGCCGCCATCGGCACAGGCTGCGGCTGGCCCCCGTCGATCCGCGCCGCCTGTTGCTCAAGCGAAAATGCCTGATTGCCAAGGCTCGCCACCTGGATGCCGGCGGGCTGTTGCGGCTGCATGCCGGGTATCGGCATCGGCGCGCGCCGCGTCGGCGTGCCGCCGTTCATGGCAATCATCACCCCGGATGCCGGCTGGCCGTAAGGATCGACACCAGGCGCGTGATATGAAGCCATGAGGAAGTTGTCATCATTGCCTTCGAGCGGTGCACGGCCAACATATTCGACCTTGACGCTAGCGGTACCTGTGTCGTGGTAGTCCAGCACCATCGCGGCCTTCTGCGAAAGATCGATGAGGCGGTCGGAATGATAGGGTCCGCGATCATTGACGCGGACGATGACAGAACTGCCATTGGAAAGGTTGGTGACGCGCGCATAGCTGGGCAGCGGCATCGTCGGGTGCGCCGCCGTCAGCCGGGTCGTGTCGTAAATTTCGCCATTGGCGGTCAGGCGGCCATGAAACGCAGAGCCATACCAGGACGCCTTGCCCTGGCGCCGATAACCCGGCTCTTCCTTGGGATAGTACCACTTGCCGGCAACCTTGTAGGGCTGGCCGACAAGATTACGGCCGCCGCCGCGCGGAATGTGGCGCAGATCCGTGACGACCCGCGGGCTCGCCTTCACGCCATAGGCGGATTCGGCAAAATATTCCTTGGGGTGCTGCTTGCGTGCGACTGTCACTTTAGGGGAAGCACAGGCGGTCATCAGAGCGCCCACGGCAACAACCCCCACAACTTGAAAAGCTTTGGCTTTTGACAATGTTGACCACCGGCCGCGCGGGCCGTCCCCAGGAATGGTAATGTATCGATAGCAGATCAGAACGTTGACGCAAACCCCGACGCCCATCCGGGATGCACCAATATGAAATTGCCACTGATAGGTTGATAGGCCATTAACAGGCCCTATAGTGCGGCAAGCCTATCAAAAATATGGATATTTCCATGAGCCGCATATCTGCAATCGACTATGCCGCCGCTTCCCCCGAAACACGCGCCGAACACGACCGTGAGCTGCAATTGCGCGGGCGGATGACCAACATGAAGCGCATCATGCTACATTCTCCGGTCGCCCACCGCATTTATGCCGAGTGGTTCACGTTGCGCGATTTGCTGCGGCCGGCCTTGAGCGACCGGGAAATCTGGCTCCTGTCGCTGGCGATTTCCGAAGCGAGCAAGGCGCGCGTTCCCGCCACCTTTTTTCGCCGGGCCTTGATCGAGTCCGGATTGGAGTTGGAAGCCGTGGTGCCGACGGCCCGAGAAGCAGCGCTGATCGATTTCGGAAGGGCCATTGTCGTAAACTCCAATGCCGTAGCGGACGAATTGTGGAACAAGCTCGCTGCCAGCTACGATGAAGCCACGCTCGTCAACCTCGTCGCCTTTGCGGGGATCATGATTGCGACGACCATTTTCACCAATGTCGTCAATGTGGATCTCGATCCCGAGCTTGCGCGCTACGCCGCAGCCGGCGATAGCGCGGCCTCCTGAAGATCAGTCGCGAAGGGTCGTTACGAATTGCGCGTCGCCACGCAGCGTGTTGGAAACAGTGCAGATTTCCTCGGCTTTTTCGACGATCTGCCGCCGCGTGCCGGGGTCGAGATCGCCATCAATCTCTATGTCGATGTTAAACGACGCAACACGGGATGGCTCGTCATGCGCCTTTTCGCCCGTTACATGGACGCGCACTCCCGCAAGCTTTTCCGCGACACCGAGCTTGTTTGCCGCAATCCGAGCGCTGAGCGCAATGCAAGCCGAGAGTGACGCATAAAGGAGATCGAGGGGATTGAACCCCGGCTGCGAGACGGAGGTGACGATGTTGATTTCGCCGCCTGTCTCGGACGTTATAACCGGCAGTTCCTTGCCCTTGAGCACTGCCGTGGCTCCAACGGCCCTGGTGCGGATCTTGAGTTCTGACATTTGCGGCTTCCCACTATGCTACCGTTGCGCTTCCTCTACTTTGAAGGCACGCTGTGGGACAAGTCTAGGGCCGGTTTTACCAGCGGACTACTCGCTGAAGATTTTCGGAGGTTTAACCCATGAGCGTTACGCAGCTTGGATTTCAATATTCAAGGCCTGAGACGGAGCACAGAACGAGGTGCCGGTCCAAATCTTCGGTTCACAAGGCCATAATGCGAGCCTTGAAGCTGTGCTCAAGAGCCTGAACTTCGGGGACCTAAATGCTCGCCACGATAAACAATCGAAGTCTCGAGCAATTTCGCCGTTCCGGTATACCCTGAATAATTTAAATGAGCGGACTGTGAGTAATGCACCGTGCAATGCGACCGGATCGGAAAACCACATCAATGGCGCCTTGCATCTTAGACGTTTTCAGGCGCTTCTATGATGATTGTGAGGAATTTTCCTAGGCTGGTGAGCAACAGGTAAAATAGAATAATCGGACCTATGATGGGAAGAACTTGCAGAATAAACGCCAGAAGGATGCAAAGCCCCCAATTGACGGGGTGTTTCCTGGTCAGAACCATGATGTTCCCGTGTGCAACAACCGTTTGATAACCCTGGGGCCCATATCTTAGGGCCGTGTCGGACATTTCGGCTTTGCTGGCAGCCTTGATATGCTTTTGCTTCGCGTCTTTGCCTTTGACAGCCGATATGATGAGCAACAGGAGGGCGACCGCAATAAGGATTATGAAAAGCAACATGTGAATGGCAATAACCCAATGATATAGTGTGATAGCCCCCATCGAAAAATCTCCTAATGAAAAAATGTAGCGCTTAAAATTGATGATGAGCATAGTAGGGCATGGGAAGACTGTCCATAGAAGGCTAGGCGCGCAATGCGTCCATACCGAACGCATTGGGGCCCGCATTACGGGAACTGAATGCGTTCGGTAGAAACGGTTGAAAGAGCTTGGGCTCTCGAAGCTGTGCCAGTTTGTCGAAATCCAACTGACGGCAATAATTGCGAGCAAACGCCTCGGAGTTCTGAGTATCGGGATTGCACTCGAGCTTTATTCACACGTAATGCCAGGAATACACGCCGACGCAGCCGAGCAGGTTGACGCCGCAATTCGAAAGGCTATAAAGGCCTCCGAATAGCATTCGGTAGCAAACGGCACTAGCAATCAACGGCTAAAAATGCGACCACCGAATGTTTCCAATGGTTTGGAAGAGTGGCCGAGTGGTTTAAGGCAACGGTCTTGAAAACCGTCGTGCGGGGAACCGTACCGTGAGTTCGAATCTCACCTCTTCCGCCATAGCATCCGATCTAAGCCATTTATTTAACAATATAATCCACCGATACGCGTGTCGGCTCGCAGGGAGCAATGCTGGAGCCGATCGCCTATCCCACTCCGTCGCTCTTAAGCTTTAAGGGTAGCGGCCCCAACCAGATCACCCTCCGCTCAAGCAAAGGTGAAGGCGATCACATACCATTCCTGATTTTTGAGCTTATTCTCGTATCATCCAAAACTTCAGGAGGCGGCGATGCGACTTTATATTGTTGCGTTCCTCGCATTGGCGTTGAGCGGGTGTGTCACGAGCAATCCACAGGACGGCGGCGGAATACCCCGGCATGCGTCATGGGCAGGACAAAACTGATCGCTACAAGCGAAGCTTAAACATCAATACATGGCGATAATACCTTGCTTGAAAATGCGAAACCCTCACTGCTCTTTGAACGCGCGGCTGAACTGATCGGCGAGCGGCTTGGCAAGAAATGACAGCGCCGTGCGCTCTTCTGTCGAAACGAAGACCTCGACCGGCATGCCGGGCAGCAGCTTCCCGTCACCGAGCTTTTCCAGTTCATCCGCAGGAACGATGACGTCGGCAAGATAATAGACCTGGCCGGTTGCCGGATCGGTGCTCGTCGCCGCCGAGACATAGGCAATGCTGCCGAAGAGTTCGGGCGTCGTGCGCTGATTGAAGGCGGAAAAGCGCAGTTTCGCCGGTTGGCCGACAAATACCTGATCGATATCGGTCGGCGCCAGCTTTGCCTCGATCTTCAATGCGGCGTCGGCGGGCACCAGCGTCACCAGCTTTTCCGCCGGGGTGATGACACCTCCAATCGTGTGGACGGCAAGCTCATTGACGGTGCCCGATAGCGGCGCGCGAATGTCCGTGCGCGCCAGACGGTCCTCGATGGCAATGCGGCGCTCGCGCAGTTCGGAAAGCTTTGGCTCGATCGAGGAAAGTTCGCGCTGCGCTTCGGTACGCGCGGTCTCGTCGATGGCGATGATCTGGATCTGGATTTCGCTCATCTTGGCCTTGGCGCGGGCAATGCTGGCTTCGACCTCACCCTTTTCGCCGACGAGCTTAGCCATCTCGCGGTCGATGACATATTTGCGCGAGGTTTCGATCAGCCGCTTGTCCGTGAGGCCCTTGATCTTGTCGTGCTCGATCTTGACCAGGGCAATTTCATCGGTCTTGGAATCCCGCTGCGCCTCAAGGCCGGTCACCTCCTGGCCCAGCTGATCGATCCCGAGTTCCAGCTGTTCCTTCTGGCTCTTGCGATTTTGGCGATTGCCTTCGAACAGGCGGTTCTCACCGAAGAAGATATGGTGGTGTTCTTCGAGCCGGCTCGAGAGTTCAGGGGAAAGGATGATGGCATCGAGATTGTCGCGTTCGGCCATGAGCCTGACCTGACGAGCCGTGAGCTCGATGAGCTGTGTGCGCACGATCGACAATTCCGCCCGCGTCTCGGCATCGTCGAGGCGCAGCATCACCTGGCCCTTGGTGACGAAATCGCCCTCCTTGACGGCGATCTCGCTGATGATGCCGCCATCGCGGTGCTGCACCGATTTCATGTTGCGATCGACCTTGACCTGCCCCGGTGCAATGATGGCGCCGGTCAACTGCGCCGTTGCCGCCCAGCCGCCAGCTCCCGCAAACAGCAGCAGGCCAAACAGTGTGCCAGCAAAGACCCGCGATCCTATCGGGAACGTCTGGTCTGGCGCTACGGCCGATAGTGCACCGTTTCGATTGGTCTTTTTGTTCTTTCTTCCCAGCATCTGCCTGCCCCCGGTTCTCTTGTGTTGCCGTGCTTTTTTATGGATTTTCGACGATCATCAGCACGTGATGGCCGCTCAAGTTGATTGTCATCTCGAAGTGCTCGTCGCGGTTCATGTCGACCTCGATCAATGTCTGCGCGAGTTCGCCCGTGCCCTCGTGCCTGATCTTGATCGGCAAGGGCTCGTCCCCGGCCGTCTCGCCATAGATATCTTCAAAGCGATCCTCGAGCCCGTCGATCACGTCTTCGAAGATCTCGTAGTTCGACGTCTCGATGCGGTCGCCGACCATGAAATCGATAATGTTATGAATTACCTCGGCGCTCGAGCTACCTTCGGGTATGTGGAACTGGAAGGTGTCGTTGCCATCGCCGCCGCGCAGGATCATAGCCTCGGGCCCGATGATCATTCGGTCATCGCCACTCCCGCCGTGCACCGTCTCGAAGCCGCTGATCGCGTCATGACCGATGTCAAACCCGGTCGCCTCGCCGGTTTCGAGGTTGACGAGCACAGCCTGTGCCGATGCCGAGTAGTCCAGCGTATCGGTACCCTCGCCTCCGGCATAGGTATCGTCGGCTGCATCGGCCGCTGCGACGACGTGATCATCCCCATGTCCGCCGTCAACCCGGTCTGTGCCCCCGCCATCGGCAAGCGTGTCGTTGCCGGCATTGCCCAGAAGCGTCTCCTCGCCATCGCTGCCGGCAAAGGTATCGTCGCCCGCCCCGGCACTGATTGTTTCGAAGTTACTGATCGTATCGGTGCCGATCTCGGCGCCGGTGGCGTTTCCTGCTGCAAGATCGATGGCGACCGCCATGATTGCCGCAGAATAGTCGAGCGTATCGATACCGCTGCCACCATCATAACGATCGTCCGCTGCATCGGTATCGCCGATGATGACATCATTGCCGGCATCGCCGCTGACCTCGTCTGCGCCGGCAGACCCGGCAAGCCGGTCATGTCCGCCGCCGCCGGAAAGCGTGTCGTCATTGGCACTGCCGCCTATCGTATCGTCGCCGCCACCGCCCTTGACAGCCTCGATATTGCTGATTGCGTCATTGCCGATCTCGCCGCCCGAGGCTGCGCCTTCTGCAAGATCCACCTCGATAGAGCCCGTTACTGCCGAATAGTCGAGCGTGTCCTCGCCTTCACCGCCGTCATAGCTGTCGTCGGCTCCGTCCGCATCGCCTATGATCGTGTCGCTGCCCGCCTCGCCGCGGACGCTGTCGGCATCGGCGCCGCCGCCGAGGAGATCGTTGCCCTCACCGCCGCGGATGGTGTCGAGCCCCGCATTGCCCAAGACAATGTCGTTGCCGAGGCCGCCGTCAAGAATGTCATTGCCATCATCACCATTGATGCGGTCATTTCCCAAATCCCCCGTAATGTTGTCGTTGCCCAAGCCGCCGAACATGAGGTCGTCGCCATCGCCGCCACTGATCGTGTCGTCGCCCTCTTCGCCAAAAATTGTATCGCGACCATCCTCACCATAGAGTCGGTCATTCCCGGCCCCACCCCAGATCGTGTCATCGCCAAGGCCGCCAAGCACGATATCGGCGCCCGCACCCGCCATAACGATGTCATTGCCGCTTCCGGCAACGATGTGGTCGTCGCCATCGCCGCCATTGACGGTGTCGTTACCACCCCGTGCATCGATGAGGTCGTTGCCCGCGCGCGCGTCAATGTCGTCGGCACAGTCACCGCCGACAAGAATATCGTCGCCGGGGGTGCCGAAGATCGGCAGATTGCGCAGCACCGAGAATTGCGCAGTTTGCCACACCGAAAGATTGCCGTCGGTGATCTCGTAAGTGAGCGTGACCGGACCAAGTCCGCTCGCGGCAAAGTTCCAGCCATTGCCGGCTTGCGTCAGCGTCCCTGATGAGATCGTCAAATTGCGGATCGAGAGCGGATCCCCATCGGGATCGGCGGCCCCGCGCAGGAGATCGGCAAGGCCGATCAGCGCCCCCGCACAGCCATAGACGTCGTAGAGCGTGACGGGACCGCTGGTGCGCGGCGCCCGGTTTACCGGCTTGGCGTTCCCGTCGTCGCCGTATTCGGAATCGGTTTGTGGGTCGTGTTCTGGTTCGTCATCCTCGCCGCCTGAAGCTTGTGGAGGCAGGTCCTCATACCACCGTCCGCCGCTTCCACCGACGCTGCCGGAGGCGATCCCGCGAGCCGGCTGTGCCATCCAGGCGTTGTCGTTGGCAGCCTGGAATGATACCGAAATGCCGCCGAACTGGCGCAGCAGCGCCGAACTCGGCAGGTTCAAGTCCTGGAGGCTGATGGGCGGTGTATCGGCGAGCTCAAAAGCGCTCCCCCGCCGCGCCGATACCAGTGCCTCGCCCGAGCCGCTGTGCTTCATCTCCTCCGGATATTCGTTATCGACCACAAGTTCGGGCCCGCGCGCCATAACCTGCTCCGGAGCAGACGTTCCGGCCGCGCCAGCCGACGCCGGCGGTCTTTCCTCGCTATTGTCGGCATAGTCGCCGAGCCGCGGAAAAGCGCTCTTCAGATAAACCGCAAGCCCGGTCAGGAATACGGTAAAGAACAGGGGCGCATGGGAGCGCCTGTCCGCGTTCTTCAGCACATAGCGCTCATGCGGGTTTTCATTCTCGGATGGGTTGGTCTTGGTGCCTTTTGCCTCGATGATCATGCCAGTACCCTCGATGTGACGCGCGGCGCATTCTGCGCTGCCGGTGCCTGACGGTTGCCCGGGTCCGCCGGGGCAGCTGATTTGAGAATCTCTTCCTTCGGGCCGAAAGCCACCATCTTGCCGTTCTGAATGACGGCAACCAGATCGACGGCGGCGAGCGCGCTCGGCCGGTGGGCGATGACGACGGCAATGCCGCCGCGCGCCCTGATCGCCTTGATCGTTTCGGTCAGGGCCATTTCGCCCTCACCGTCGAGGTTGGAATTGGGCTCGTCCATAACGACCAGGAATGGGTTCTTGTAGAGCGCCCGAGCGAGGCCAATGCGCTGGCGCTGTCCGCCGGAAAGCGAGGCGCCTTGCGGCCCGAGCGCCGTGCGATAGCCGTCGGGCATGCGCACGATCATTTCATGGATCCCGGTGATCTGCGCCGCCTCGACGATGGCGCGGGCATCGGCATCCTCTTCGAGCCGGGCAATGTTTTCCTCGACCGTTGCATCGAGCAGCGCCACGTCCTGCGGTAGGTAGCCGATATACTGGCCGAGATTGTCGTCCGACCACTGTGTAAGGTCGGCATCATCGAGCCGCACGCTGCCGCGCAGCGCCGGCCAGATGCCGGTCAGCGCACGCGCCAGCGTCGTCTTGCCGCCGCCGCTTGGGCCGATTATTCCGAGCGCCTGCCCCGCCTTGATCTCGAAGCTGACCTCGCTCAGAAGCACGCGGCCGGAACCGGGCGCAGCTATGGTGATCTTCTCGACCTTCAGCGATGCCGTCGGCGCCGGCAATTGCATCGGCGCCTCGTTGCCCGCGAGCGCAACGACGGTTTCCTTCAGGCGGTTGAACGCATTGCGGGCCGCAACAAGACCCTTCCAGTTGCCGATGGCAAGATCGACCGGGGCAAGCGCCCGGGCCGAAGCCACAGAGGCGGCGATGATTGCGCCGGCCGAAAGTTCGCCCTGAATGGTCAGCCAGGCGCCAAGGCCGAGGACGGCCGACTGCAGGACCATGCGGAGAACGCGCGAGACCGCGCCAAAGGTGCCGCTGATGTCGTTCGTGCGCGTCTGCAATTGCAGATGCTCCTGGTTTGCCGCGTTAAAGCGGCTGACCGCCCGCCCGGCAAAGCCCATTGCTTTCAGGATCTCGGCATTGCGCGCGTTGGAATCGGCAATGGCATTCCGGGCAATCGCCGATTGGTGCGTCGAACTTGCCAGCCGTCGCGTCATCAGTTCGGTGATCACCGTCAGCACCGAAAGGACGAAGGCGCCACCGAAGGTCAGCGCCCCGAGATAGGGATGCAGCATATAGACGAAGATAAGATAAAGCGGCATCCACGGCAGGTCGAACAGTGCCACCGGGCCCTGGCTGCCAAGGAAACTGCGAACCGTGTCGACGTCGCGGCCGCGTTCGAGCGCCTCCGCGGTCGAAAAGCCGAAACGCGGCATGTCGATGGCCACCTGATGCGCGAGCGGCGCGATCTTCGCATCGAGACGCGCTCCGACCCGCACCAGCACCTGCGAGCGGATAATGTCGAACAGACCCTGGAACAGGTAAAGGCCGATCGCCAAGGCCGACAGTGCGAGCAGCGTCGGGACGCTGCCGCTGGTCAATGCCCGGTCGTAGATCTGCAACATGTAGAACGAGCCGGTCAGGGCAAGGATATTGATGATCCCCGAGGTTGTGAACAGAAACGCGAAGATGCCGCGAAAACCCTCTGTTAGTTTCTCGGCATTCTTACGCTTCATCCCCGTTAAAGCTGGCTTGGAACGCATTGTTTTTCCCCACTTTTCTTATTTGAATGAGGCGACGGGCCCGCTATGCCTCCGGCCCGTCGCCCGCCCGGACTACAGATTGAAATCCGAGCTGGTGAGGTTGTGATTGCCCTTGATGCTGAGCCGCAGTTCCGCGCTGGCGTCACCGTCGACGCTGCCTTGGACCACGGTATAGTCACCATCCGCACGTGTTTCATGCGTGACAATCAGTTGCGCCGGGCCGCTGAGTGTCGCCGCGGAAACAAGCGTGAATGCCTGGTTTCCACTCGTTCCACTGTTGGCGTCGATACCGCTGACATCGATCTTGTCGCCGGTCTGGAACCCGACGATCGTGTCGCCATCCGCATCCGCCTCGGAGAGGAAGCGGAATGTATCGTTCCCTGCACCGCCGTCGATGATGTTGACGGCACTGCTCGCGGTGATCTTGTCCGCACCCGAGCCGGTCACGATGTTTTCGACGTTCCACAGCGTATCCGAACCGGATTGGCTGCTTGACGCGCTGCCGCGGCCCATGAAGCCCGAGCCCAGCTCCACAGTCAGGTTCGCGGTGATCGCCGCCATGTCGAGCGTATCGACACCGGCATCGCCGTAGTAGGTGTCGTCGCCGTCACCCGCTGCTGCCACGAACATGTCGTTGCCTTCACCGCCATATGCCGTGTCGTTGCCGGCGCCGGCGTCGATCAGGTCATTGCCGGCATCGCCGAATAGACGATCGTTTCCGGCATCGCCGTAGAGCATGTCGTTGCCTTCACCGCCAAGGGCATCGTCGTTGCCGGAGCCGGCAAAGATCATATCGTTGCCCCCCTCGCCCATGACGAAGTCATCGCCTTCATCGCCGCGGATGATATCGGCACCGGCCCCGCCCATGGCCACGTCGTTGCCAGCCCGTGCAAGGATCGTTTCGCCGTTTGCCGTTCCGTTCAGGACGTCGCCGTCGGCAGTGCCGATGATCGGTGCGCCGGTTGCCGGAGCTGCAGGTGGTGTCGGTACTTCTTCTTCATCGTCGATCGGGGCGCCGATCTGCGGCATGCCATCGGGGGCGGTAAACGTAATCGTCTGTTCACTGCTCGTCAGGGTAGTGACGCCATTTTCGATCGTCGTCGCATAGTCGGCGACTGTCTTTCCGTCCGGAAGCTCGATCACGTCCTGCGGGCGCAGATTGCCGATGATCGTATCGTTGCCGCCGTTGGAGCGGAAAACGATGCGATGTGCCGACGAGAGGGCTGAGATGTCGACCGTATCGTCACCGGCATTGCCATCAATGGTGATCGTGCTGAAATTCAGGCTGGTGAACGGCGAGTTGAAATTGCCAATGACCTGGATCGTGTCGCCTGCGCTCACCCCTCCATCCGGCGCGTTCGGATTGTTGCCGTTGTTTAATGTCGTATTGAGCGTGTTGACAGTGATCTCTTCGATATTGTCGAGCTCGGCAATGATCGTCGTCACACCCGCGGCCGTGCGGGTAATGATGATCTCACTATCGCCACCGGTCACCTGGATACCGGCCGCTATGGCCGCTGCCCGGGCGTAGATGATGAAGGTTTCGGCAGCGGTAGCCCGCCCGTTGATCACGAAGGTATCGGTTGCACCCTCTTCGCCGTTGACCATGTCGAAGCCATCGGTATCGCCCGCCGCATTGGCGTTCCAGATAATCGTATCGTTGCCGGTGCCAGCGAGAATGATGTCGCTTCCGGTACCGCCGCTCACCGTGTCGCCGCCGTCCCCGGCATTGATGTGGTCAGAGCCAGCACCGCCGGTGATCGTGTTGGCAGTATTGTTGCCGACGATGATGTCATTTCCTGCAGTGCCGGTGATGCCGGCCGTGGTAACGCGGGTGATCGTCACCGTGGCCCCGTCGGTCAGTGCACCGTCGCTGCCGGTATAGGTGAAGGTGCCGCCGGCGGTGGCATTGTCCGAGAGGCTGATGATGCCCGCTCCCAATGTGGGGCCAGTTGCCAGGCCGGTGGCGCCGCCCGCTGCCGTGATGGTGACAGGGGAACCTTCCGGATCGCTATCGTTGGCGAGCAGAGCGGCCTGGGAGACGGAGAACACGGTGTTCGCCGCCACATTGGTGATGACCGTGTCGTTATTGGCGACTGGGGCATCGTTGGTGGCCGTAACATTTACCGTCGTCGTGGCCACCGCGCTGTTGAGCAGGCCGTCATTGACAGTGACCTGCAGGGTGCGTGCGCCAACTGCCGGGTTTTCCGAATTGTTGGAGTACCGCACCTGCTGGATGGCTGCCTGATAGGCGGCGAGCGAGGCGTTTCCGGTCAAGTTCAAAGTGATCTGCCCGGAGATGCTGTTATCAAGCGACGAGGTGATGCCAGCCGGTAATCCGCCCAGCACCGACAGGACGTCGCCTGCGCTGGCATTGGTCAGAACAACACGGGCCGAAGCCATGGTCGCGCCGTCATCGGTGATCCGAGCGCCAACTGCGATCGCAACAGCGGGCCCATTCTCCGCATAGCTGGTGACGTAGTTGTTGCCGGGGCTACCTGGAGTGACCGTAGTGGTGGTCGTCGATGTTGCGATGTTGAAGTTGTTGATCAGAACATACTCGCCAGCGCTGATAGCAGTGGTAACAAATCGGATCGCCGAGTTCGGGCCAGCCCCCGTGAGATTTAAGTTGGTGCTGAACGTGTCAGCCCCGTCAGCTCCTCCAGAGTTTTGGTCAATCGTCGTCAGGACAGTGAAGCTTCCTGGGGCAAAGGACCCGCTAGCCGAGTATTGGACCTGTACGGATTCGCCTGCATCAATGGTGCTGGTGCCATTATTCCGATCGTAGCTGAAAGACAGTGTCGCCGTCGTCACGCCGCCGAGGTTGACGGTACGGGTAATCTGCGCACCGTCGCCGGCAGTGAAGCGCAACTCGTTGGTGCCGTTGTCGAGCTGGATCTGGCCACCGGTGACCACATTCCCGGTAGTCGTATCGTTGGCTTCCACCCATGGGGTCGCCCCCCAGGCCACGCTGCCGTTGCTGTTGTTATGAGCAGGAGTTTCGAACTCATCACGATAGGCCTGCGCAGCGATTGCGGTCGTCGTGGTAGTGACGTCGCCATTGAGATCGAGCGTCGGCGCCAGCAACGAGATATCCTGATCGATGAAGTCCAGGACCTCCACATTGCGGATCGTGTCCGTGCCGTCGGTCGCCAGACCGCCGGTATGGGCCACCGTGACGGTGCCATTGGGATTGAAGGTAATGTCGTACTCGGCCCGTGCACCGGAGAACACCGCGCGGTCGATATCGGCAACGCCGTCGCTATCGGTTGTCTCGCCGAGCGCTTCCTGTGTCGTGCTGTTCCTGATCGTCCGCACGATGCCAAGCTGGCCCGGGTTGATCGTCCCGTTGAACATGCTCGCAGCGAGCGTCGTCATGCTGTTGTGCAGCGCGATGGGCGTGCCGGTGTGCTCCGTATCGCCGGGCGCGAAGACACCGATCTGCACGTCGAGCCAACTGTCGCCGTCGATGATGTCATCGCCGGCCTGGCCGGTTAGGCGGTCGCTGCCATCGCCGCCGAGTATAATGTCGCCGGCGCTGTATTCGGTAACGCCAGCACCCAGCAGTTCTTGCAAACCCCTGATCAGCGCGATGCCTTCGGCGTCGAGCGCGCTGCCCTGATAGCCTTCGGTACCCCCCTGGAGAGCGGGAAGCCGTTCCGCGGCGAGTATGTTCGTGCCGGTCAGGACGTCGTTGAACCGTGTACCGGAGAGGCCTTCGACCGACTCGTATTCATCGAGCGCGGCATTCTGAGGCAGCGTAGGCGCTTCGTCGAATACGATCGGGATCGACAGATCCGCGTTCACGAAATTCGGATTGTCCTTGTACGTGGCCCAATCGAAGCCGGACATGCCGACCATCTTGCCGCGACCGGCGCTTCCGACGAAGATTTCATTGCCGCCTTCGCCGATGAACTCGTCAAAGCCACCATCGCCGAGGAACACGTCGTGTCCGTTGATCTCATCGTGCGAGAAGATTTCGTCGAAGTTGTCGCCTGGGGCGCCGTCGAAAGTCCCTGTCTCTATCCAGTCATTGCCCTCATTGCCAAGAATGCGTTCGGCGTTCTTATTGCCGTAGATGAAGTCGTCCCCGGTGCCGGCAAAGACCTCCGAGCCCATGTCGGTACCGAGGAAGATGAAGTCCTGCCCGTCATTGCCCATGACAAGGTCGAGGCCCGGCCCGGCGTGCACGACGTCGTTACCCTTGCCCGCCTTGATATTGTCGTCGCCGCCGCTGTCGAGGATGATGTCGTCGCCATCGCCGCCATTGATGATATCGTTGCCGAAACCACCTTCGAGCCGGTCGTTGCCGCCGTCACCGAAGAGCGTATCGTCACCGATACCCGCAATTATCGTGTCGGCGCCGTCAGTACCACCCATGACGACGTGGTCGCCGCCGGTATAGCGCAGGTAGTTCGTCTCCACGGCCGCTGTTCCCGGATCATCCCGGATAACGAGCTGTGTGAGGATCCCATCACCCAGCGGGTCGTCGGATACGAGCGTGCCATCACCATTCAGGTCGTTGAACTGCCGTGTTTGGTCGACTTCAAGGATAAGGCCGGGCGTCGAGAACACGTCCGATGGAAGATGCGTTGCATCGGTATTGCGCATGATCATTGCGGCGAACGAATTGTTCTCCATCTCGCCGAACAAATGCAGGCCGTCGAGGCGTTGCAGATAGTAGAACCGGTCGCCGTTCTGCAGTTTTTCCATCTGCATCTCGAAGACGAAGTTGAACGTGGAACCAAGCATGCCGCCGAAAGGCATGATCGCTTCGGCAAGACCGCCGATCCACAGATCGACGTTGTTGAGACCGCCGAGCGTGCTTCCCGGCTGATTTGCTGCGTAAGCTCCGGTGGCATTCAGGAATGCGAGGCGGTCTGCGGGTACGACCAATCCGTCGACGGAAACGCCCGAGATGATCGTCAGCGCGGCGTCGCGTTTACCTTCCAGCGTTGCCTGCGAGGTGATCAGCGAATGGGTGCCGTAGGCAGCGATGAAGTTGATGATGGACGCTTCATGCTTCAGGTGCCCGGCGAAATCCACCCAGCTCGCATAAGGCTTGAGCAACACATCCTGGTTGGTTGCCGCATAAAACTGCGCGCGGGCGGCGTTAAGCGAAGGAACACCTGTATCACGGCCACGTGCCAGGTTGATGGTTGCCAGATCGAGCGGGAGGCCGAGGAGGTTGTTGCGCAATGCACTCGTGACGAACTCGTCGATCTCGTTGCCCGCCTGACGCGTCATTCCGCGAACGATTGCGCCTGCCGAGACATTGGCATCGACCGTGGTGTCGCCGCCGTTGTTTTCGAACTGCAGCGGGTTGAGGAAGCCCTCGATAAGGCCGATATGATCCGGATTGAAGTTGGGATCGAAGCGATCGATGGATTCCGTCAGCATCGAGTGGCCGAACCGATAGACCACATGCGCAAACTCGGCGACGATGGACGGATCGATCGTGACGTCATAGCCATCCGGCACCAGGAACACGTTGATGTTTGGCTGGATCTTGCGGGCAAATTCTTCAAAGACGAGGTGCTGATATTGCATCTCGGTGCCGAATTTGGCGGCTTGGAACAGCCGTTCGCCATCCCAGATCAAGCCCGTCGCTGTTGCGGGAACCGACGTGACATCGTTGACAAGCCATTCATTGAGGAATGCAACGGCCTCGGCCTGCGACGCGCCATCGTCCAGCATCGCATTGGCATCAGCAAGAACGACTTCCTTGGTGTGTTCGACGAGGCGGTTGTGCTCGGAATGGAAAACGTGGTGAACGGCGGTCAAACCGATATTTTCATTGGCGCGGCCGTCGCCGGCGACGTAGTGCGCGTCCAAAAGTTCGTTGTCGTAGTCACCCGGATCGAATCCGGGATTGTTCAATCCGATCTCGATGTCGCCGTCAGCGAGCCCGTCAGGCACCGCATTGTGGGCAATGTCGGCAAGGAAAGCATGACCGGTCCGGATCGCTGTATAGGGGGGTACATGGTTTGGATCGTCGACAAGGACGCCGAGCCCGCCGTTGGCGGCAGGATTGCCCTCGATCAGACCAGCCGATGTCACTATCTGCGGAAAGCCATTGGGGCCCCGAATGAACTCGCCATAGGGATCTGTGGCCAGCAAGGGAACGTTGCCGACATTGACATCAAGAAGTTGAATGCCAAGCATCGAAGCCGCCTGAGCCTTCAGATCGGCCCAGGTGGCCATGCCGCCATTGCCGCCTTCGATGAGTTTGCCCGTCGAGACCGGGTCGCCGGCCGCGTTGAACTCATAAGCTCTGAGGAAGACCTGATGCGACGGATGGGAAGTGTAGGTCTGGTTCTGGTCGACGAAAGAGGTGGTGGTGTTCACCGGGCGATCGGTATCGTCGGCAGTACCCATGACGCCGTCATTGCCAGGACCGGCGAGCGTTGCGCGGGTCAGCACCATGAAGTTCGGCGGGTTCGGATTCTCGGGCGTCGGCTGGACGAAAAGCGGATCGTCTTCCATCAGGGGAATGAACACGGTGCCGTTGCCGCCCTTGGCGACAAGGTCGAGGCCATGATCGAAGAACTGGCCGAAGAGCGTGAACCAGGAATTGAACGGCGCCGACAGTCCCTCATCGGGCGCAGCGTTGGTGATGACGATGTTGACGCCGTCGAGTTCGACGCCATTGGCGTCGAGGAGCGTCATGAGCGCATCGTCCGCTACCTCAAGTGCAGCTTGCGCGGCTGCAAGGTCGGCGGCGGTTTCTGCGGCAGCGTCCTGCAGGGCCTGGTTGCCTGGGCTCGCAGATGCGGCAGCCTGCGCCTCAGCGTTCAGACGTTCGGCCGTGCCGACAGCATTGAACAGGGGCTTGAGCGGCTCATAAGCCGCGGTGATCTGGGCCGTAACGGTCATTTGCTGGGCTGCCGGAACAATACCGGCGCGCTGCAATGCCGTCAGGATCGCCGACGGATTGCCGAGCGTCTGGTCGACGATCAAATTTGAAATCGTGCGCACATAGGGATCAAAGACATCGCCGGCGACAGCGGTCCCGGGTCCGTCATTATCCACCGTGGGATTGTATGAGACCGGAACCAGCGCTCCGCCTGGACCTGCGGGCACCATGATCGTCTTGAACTGCGTGCCGAGCGGCTCAGGGAACTCATTGTCGGCAGCGCCCCATTCCGGGTGCAGCGGGTTGTTGTAGGTTCCGTCGACGGTGCGAAGGCCCCAAGCGAGGTTGTAGGTCGGTATGGACCCTCCCTCCCCGAAGAGCGGCTTGGCAACATTGTTCGGATCGCCCGTGGTTATGCCTTGCCGGAATGCGGCGTCCGCCTCAGCAATCTTGATCTGCTTGAGGATGAAATCGAGATCCGAACGAATGTAGGTTACCATAATTGCCCTCCTGGACCGCTTTCTTGCGCGGTGTTTTGTTGCCGCGACTGCACTTTGGCAGGCGCCATCCCCCTCCCGCGGCGTGTTTTTCTTGACCAGACCCGGATCTCCGGGACAAACTCACCAAAAACGTCGACACGAGTTTCGATAGTCGGATGATGTGGTGGGGGGAGCGAACTTGGTAGTTCGGAAGGTCCGGTCAATTGCAAAGACCTTGGTCAAGAGAGTTTCGGGACTTTTGGCCTTATCGTCAACATGACCTATGACCTCAACCACGAGGGTGGGCGGTTCGGTATCGGCAAGCTCGTACGGTACTGGCAACGCCTTGATCTAAAATCGCAATTCCTCGTCGTAGCCGCGCTCATCCTCTTGGGATCCATGGCGATCCTTGGAGAATGGCTGAGTTCCCAGATTGCGGCCAACCAGTTGCGGAGCCGGGCAGAATCGGGGGCCCTTTACATGGAGGGATTCCTTGCCCGCCATGTCGACGAGGAAAATGGCAGGCCGCTTGTCGTTCCGGAAAGGCAGAAGGAACTTGATGACCTTCTAATCGGCACGGATCTTGCGAAGCGAGTGGAAGGCTTCAGAATCTGGGACAAGGACGGAACTGTTGTCTACAGCACAGACAAGTCACTTATGGGAAAACGGCTGCCATCCGAGGATATTGAACGGGCGTTCGCCGGAACCGTCGTCGCTCAACTCGAAGAGCACCATGACGATCAGGGTATCGCCAACGAGCAAACGGCGCGTCCGCTGATCGAAATCTACGCACCTATCTACCGACCCGGCAACCATGATGTGATCGCGGTTGGAGAGCTATACGAGGAAGCGGAGGATTTCATTGCCCAGCGATCGCGCGTCCAGCGAAGCACATGGGCACTGGTCGGGGCGACGACCTTGACGATCATGGCTCTGCTTTACCTGATCGTGCGGCGCGCCAGCGGCATTATCAATACGCAGCGTGAAACCTTGAAATCGCAATTGGAGAACGCGCAAGCGCTTGCCGATCAGAACCGTTCACTGCGCAGAACCGCCGACAAGGCGCGCATGGACGCGTCAAAGTCCAACGAAACATTGCTCAACCGTATCGGCTCGGATCTGCACGATGGTCCCGTCCAGGTCTTGAGCCTGCTGATACTGCGCTTAGGGCAAACGTCGGGCGCAGGCAACCAGCGAGATGAACTCGATCCATCGCGGCTCGCGAGCCAAGTACTCAGTGAACTGCGCGAACTTTCGACGGGTCTCGTGCTGCCGGAACTTGAAAACCTGTCGATCGAAGCAGCGCTCAAGCTCGCAGCGCAACGCCACGAATACGCGACAGGGTCTATTGTCGCGGCACATTACGAGAATCTGCCGGAAAAGGTCGCGCATCCGCTGAAAATATGTCTCTACCGGGTCGTGCAGGAAGGTCTCAACAACGCCTATCGCCATGCTGGAGCCCGCGGACAGCGGGTGGAGGTGAGCGCCGATGGCAGCGTCATCACCGTCACTGTCAGCGACAAGGGCCCGAGCCCCGACCAGCCGATTGCTTCAGCCGGGCGACGGCACCCACTCGGACTTCAAGGAATTCGCAACCGGGTGGAGGCATTTGGCGGCACGGTGCGGATCGTACATGAACCGGGTGCAGGCACCAGCCTTATTGTCGCGGTTCCGCTCGAAAGCAACAGCGCCTAGGCCTTGAACACATCGCAGCTAATGACGCGAAACGGACTCGCGTTCGTCGCGGCTGGCGACCTCTAGTTTCTGCGCGGCGATCAGCACTTCAAGACGGTTTCGCGCATGCAGCTTCTGCATGAGGATCGTCATATAGTTCTTGACCGTCTTTTCGCCTATGCCGAGCCCGATCGCGATCTCACGATTGGTACGGCCCCGGAGTAGAAGGCTTACGATCTGTTCTTCACGGATGCTGAGCTTGATCGGTCCCGCAGCTCGTTTGCGCAAGGAGGCGATGCGCAATGCTTCGATGACTTTGATTGCGAAAGCCGGCGTAATGTAGGTTTCGCCCGAGTGGGCAGCACGCACGCCCTGAATGAGTTCATCGGCGCTGCTGCCCTTGAGAACGTAGCCCTTGGCCCCGGCATGGAGCGCGCGCACGGCATAGTCGCTGCCGGTCATCGCAGTGAACGCCACAACCTTGGTGCCTCCCGGATTTGCGCCTATCTCGCTGATAACTTCAAAGACATTGCCCGGCATGTAAAGGTCGAGAACCATGACATCGGGACGCAATTGCCGGCTGATCTGGAGTGCGTCATCGGCCGATGCGCCCTTGGCCACAACCGAAAATTCTGAGTTGGTTTCGAAGAGATTGACGACGCCTGCAAGCATGAGCGGATGGTCATCGACCAGCGCAACAGAAATTGGCACCATAGTGACTTCGCCCCCCTTTTGCCTTTGCGGCTTTAGGCGATATTAGGCGCCTGTTCTTCGATTCTGTCCCGTACCCAATTAGGATTACGCATCGGATTGCTTATTTTATACAACCATTGAACGGTTCGCGGAGTTCATCCGGATGGATAACTTTCATTTGTTACCGAGGAATAAGATCATCGCCTCTAACAAATAGTGCTCGCAATGTGGGCGCTGTCCGATCGGGGCAAAGATATGCGCATTCTCAATATCATTCAGTGCACTGAACTCGGTGGCATGGAGCAGGCCTCGCTGCGGCTGATGCAATGCCTTCAGGATCGCGGCCACGAGATTAAAGTCATATCGCTCAATCCGCTCGGTGCCCTCAAGGAGCATTTGGACAAGTCAGGCATCGAGGCGGTCGGGATGGAGTATCGGGGCGCCCTGGGTTGGCGCAGCCTGCCCACGCTTTACCGGATCCTGCGGGGCGAGCGGGCAGATGCCCTGATGATGACGGGGAGCAATCTCCTGGCAATGCTGACGCTGGGCGGCATTGCGCGCGGTCGCCGCCTCCTCGCCATGCATTTCCACCATTCGGTGCGTCCCGATTGGCAGTGGAAACTTTTCTATGGTTTGGCAAAGCGCCGCTTCGATGCAATCAGTTACCCGTCGGATTTTGTACGGCTCGAGGCTGAAACCATCGTCCCTTCTGTCAAATCCATAACCCGCACGATCCGCAATCCGCTGGCGGTGCCGGAAAAGGCTTCTGCGGAGGATAAGGCGGCCGCACGGCGACGGTACGGGTTGCCGCCACAAGCCAAAATCGTCGGCAATGCCGGCTGGCTTATCGATCGCAAACGGTTTGACGTGTTCTTGCGAACCGCCGCGGTCGTTGCCGTAAAGCGGCCCGACGTGCGTTTCGCCATCGCGGGTTCTGGTCCCGAAAATGAGAAGCTGCAGGCTCTGGCGCAGGAACTCGGTATCGCCGACCGTATCCATTGGCTCGGCTGGATTGCGGATATGCGCGACTTCTATCTCGGCCTGGATGTCCTGCTGTTCAATTCCGATTGGGATGCCTTCGGCAATACGCCGGTCGAGGCGATGACCTACGGCATCCCGGTGGTAGCTTCCGTGATGCACGGCGGTCTCGGCGAAGTGATTACCGACAGGCGCTACGGGTACCTGATCGCCGAGCACGATCCTGAGCGGTTGGGTTCCGCGATCGTCGAGACCATCGATCAGCCGGATGATGCCAACGCCGAGAACGGACGCTTCCGGGCCGTGACCTTGAGCGATCCCGCGCGCATCGCAATCGAGGTCGAAAAAATCCTGCAAGGACAAATAGCGGAGCTTTCGGTACCCGAGCCCACGCGGATCTTGTCGTCCTGAGGTAAGCTGAAAATGTGCCGCATGATGCGCCTTGAGTGTGCGGCTTCCCCGTTTTGACTTGAATCATACTGCGAAAGTATTATTGAAAACATCTGACTTATAGGGCATTGAGGTGCAGATTTTTTGCAATGTAATAATGTAGTAATATATTTGAGAAAGTCACAAGTATAATTATTCGATCAAGTATTGAATACTTTCATTTAGTAAGATCTAATCTTTTTTCGCATAGCCTTTCTTTCATTTTCCGGATAGTCGGCTGATTGCCAGTTTCGTTTTGCACATCCCAGTTGCGGGTAGATAATGTTTGTCGAGAAATTCATCACCAACTGGTTCGCTGCGGCTGCGACCCTCGGCGCCGTTGCGTTTGCGATGAAAGCGGGCTGGCATTGGCACGCTTCAACCGACATTATCACCGCCGATGAACTGGCCAGCCTGTCGGATGGTCGCAACGCGCTTGCCGAGACGATCGACGCTTCCATGCGCCAGAGCGCGCTTCTTGCCAAAGGCGCGAGTGCAGCTTCGATTGCGGCGATACTCGCTGCCTGTGCGCTTCTTGCGCGCCTATCGTGAGGGAATTCGCGATGGCGGGCCAACCGGGCGACGAGGAATTACGCGGAACCACGAGCGGCGCAGATCGGCCGGTTCCTATTCTGATGTATCACCAGATCGATCAGGTGCCGCCGCGCGGCACGCCATTTCGCGAATTGACGGTCGGTCCACCCAACTTTAGGACGCAAATGCATCGGTTGAAGCGCCTGGGCTTCATCGGCCTGTCGATGCACGATCTCAAACCATATCTATCGGGTCAGAAATCCGGACGCGTCGTTGGAATCACCTTCGACGATGGCTTTCAAAACGTGCACACACATGCGTTGCCTGTCCTGTCGTCGCTCGGGTTCACCGCTACCAATTACTTCGTGAGCCGGCAGATTGGTGGTTCGAACGTCTGGGACGCAGAAGTTGGCGTGCCCGCTTCGCCCTGCATGTCGAAATTGGAATTGCTCGAATGGACTGCCGCAGGCAATGAGGTCGGCGCACACACTCTCGATCATGTCCACCTCCCCGCCATCCCCGCTCGCGAAGCGAAGCGCCAAATCGAAGACTCTCGCAAGGAACTCGAGGATATCGTCGGCAACACGGTTGACGCCTTCTGTTATCCTTATGGCGATGTCTCCGAGAATGTCAGGCGTATGGTCGAGGATGCCGGCTATGCGCACGCGACAACCACAATTCGGGGGCGCGCCCGCCCCTCACACGACGCTTTTATGCTGCCCCGCCGCATCGCACGTTGCTCCGACGGCTGGATGAACGTGCTGCGCAAATGCCTGACGGGTTGACCATGGACCATTCCAGCGCGGCAAAACCGGCGTTGGCAGGACGGCGCCGGATATGTATCGGCACCGTAACCCGCAATCGACCACAAATGCTTGCCCAACTGCTTGAGTCCTATGGACGACTAGAACGACCGAGCGATACCGATCTTGTTTTCATCATCATTGAGAACAGCGGCCACGCCACGCTTGACCGCATAATCGAAATGTTTCGATTGCAAGTACCGGAGACGAGTGTGCGGTATGAAATCGAGCCCAACCTTGGGATTGCATCCGCGCGTAACCGGGCGATCGAATGTGCGATCGACGCTTGCGGGGAACTTTTGACCTTTGCCGATGACGACGAAACAGTCGAGCCGGACTGGCTGATGCACCTGCTTTGCGAGCGCGACAAGCTCGATCTCGACATTGTGGGTTCGCCCGTCCGTCCCGCCCCCATCGATGCTGACGCACCATTTCGGGAAAGACTGGTGTGGAACGGCCTGGTTTGGCACAGTCGGGCCTGCGAAGCGAAGTGCCGTCGCATGCGCGATACAGGTTCACACCATAGGATAAAACTTGCCACCGGCAGTTGGATGGGGCGGGTAGAGTTCTTTCGTTTGACAGGGCTACGCTTCGATACCCAATTGGGGCTTGCCGGCGGCGAGGACTGGCGTCTCTGGTCGGAAGCAAGGAAAATGGGCGCCCTCACCGGATGGACGCCGCTTGCTGTCGCTCACGAAACAATTCCATCTGCACGACTCACGTTCCTCTATCAATTCAAACGCAACAAGGACCATTGCACGACGGAATTCCGTTCCAAACTGGAAAAGCGTCCCTTGAAAACGCTGTTTAGATTGCCGGGTTCGCTAGCGGCGCGCATCCTGTCGTTTGCCTTATACTGTCTGGCCGCACCATTCACGGGGGGACAGTCACTGGTCAGGGCGACATCCTGCCTCGGATCTATTACCGGCCTCATTGCTGCCTGCCTTGGTTGCAAATCAGCCCACTACAGGCGAACCGACGGGGCGTGAAGCCCGACGCGGTGTATCGCGCGGCACTTCATCCTTTTAGGGCGATTGTCAGCATCGCCGATCTGTTGGATGATTGGCGATCGAATAATAATGACGGGGGAAAAACCTCATGCGCCTGACAGCTTTCAATTGTTTCACCGTATTCACAATCGGCCTCAGCCTTGGCGTAACGCTGGGCTTGCTCCACATCTAGCGGACTTCGGCCCTGCAGGCGCAAATATTGGGGTCAAACGCGTCGCCTTCTAGGCATTTCAGGCGAATCGGCTCAAAATCCGATCACTGACATTGGCGTCTTGAAGGATGACCGGAATGAAACTGAGCTTCGAAGAGTTCGTAGAATCGCGTGACTACTGCGACGATCTTTTCGCTGTAGGCATGTGCGACGGTGAAGGCTATGTCTATGCCGACGGTCTTTGCTGCATTGAGAAAAGCGGCGCGGTCTTCCTGCTCCACCATGGCGGGCGCACGCAACACGCTGCCGATATTGCAACGCTTGAGCGCGAGCTTTACCGTCTGGTGCAGATGGCTGAAGCGGCCTGAGCGGCTGAGGTATCTGCACTCCCGTCCAGAAGACCCATTCATTCGAGCTAGAGATTTTGGCTGGATGGTTGTCCACCCGCAATAAGCGTAAGCTCCCCTACTGATCACATTCTTTGGGGAGGGAATCGTGAAAAGCTATCTCATCTTTATCGTCCCGGTTTGCGCCTTCATCGTCAGCGCACCGATGCCGGGTGAATCGGCCAACAAGCCGCGATCAATTGCCGCCTGCAGCGCAGCGCTCCAGAAAAAGGGGCTCACACCGCCCGCTGCTTCCGCGGTCACCACCAATTTCGGCAAGGGCATGTGGATGACGATCCAGGGCAAGGCCAACGGCAACACGCCCTTCGTCTGCAAGACCCATCACAACAGCGTCATTTCTCTCACCATCGATGGATGATCATGACGGAAGATCACGCCTTTCGCGGCGTTGTCTTTACCTGATGCCCGCTGATATCGGCGCCCGCGGAATTTGAGAACCGCATGTTCCAGACCGTTGCGGTGATGGAGATCGCCGTGACGATGATGAAAGCGACCGAGAAGTCGCCGAGTTCCGGCACATCGTGGTCGCGCGCAAGCATTGATCCGTGCAGCGCAAGCGCGCCGACACAAATCCCCAGCGACAGCATCAACTGCTGGAACGTCGTATAGAAACTGGTCGCCGAACTCATCTGATCGCGTCCGATCTCGTCATAGGCGACCGTATTATAGGCGGTGAACTGAAACGACATGAAGAAGCCGCAGAAATAGAGAATGACGAAGATCAGCGGCAGCGGCCAATCCGGCCGGAACGCCGCGCACAGCGCATAGCCGAATGTCGAGATTATGCCGTTGACGATGAGGCTGTTGCGGAAGCCGAACTGCCTCAGGATCTTTGGTGCAACCGCCTTCATCGTCATCGACCCGAGTGCCGTCGCGATGACGATCGCGCCGGCCGATGCGGCGGAGAGGTTGAAGCCAAGCTGCAACATGAGCGGCAGCAGGAACGGCTGTGCGCCCTGCGTAATACGGGTCAACGATCCCGCGACCACCGAGGCGCTGAAGCTCGGAATGCGCATCAGCGAAAAATCGAGAATGGGCGACGGGTGGCGCCGTGCATGACGCAGATAAGCAATGCCGGCCATTGCGCCGACTGCGACCAGCGAAGCCGCAAGGCCGGCCTCGCCGCTGCGGCTTGCCATTTCGAAGCCGAAAAGCAGGGAGCCGAGCGATATGCCGGAAAGGAACAGGCCGGTCCAGTCAAAGGGTCCCCGCGCTTCGCCCTTGAAATCCTCTATGAACAGGCTGACGAGGATGAAGCCCAGTATGCCAATCGGGACATTGATGTAGAAAATCCAGCGCCAGTCGAGGTAGGTCACGATCAGGCCGCCAACAGGCGGACCGAGGATCGGGCCGATCAGGGCCGGTACCAGCAACCACGACATGGCCGAAACGAGATTCTTGCGCTCGACGCTGCGCATCAGCACCAGACGGCCCACCGGCATCATCATGGCGCCGCCGAGGCCCTGCACCAGTCTCGCAAAGACGAGGAAAGTGAGGTTCGGCGCGAAGGCGCAAAGCACGGAACCCAGGATGAATACGCCGATGGCCGTGCGGAAAACGGTGCGGGATCCGAACCGGTCGGCAACCCGGCCACTCGCCGGTATGAAAATGGCAAGGCTCAAAAGATAAGATGTGAGCGCGATGCTCATCGCCGGCGCGCTGACGCCGAAATCACGCGCCATTGTCGGCAGCGCCGTTGCAAGCACCGTAGCATCGAGTTGCTCCATGAACATGGCGCTGGCAATGATCATCGCAATGATACGGAAGTTCGGCGCCGGTCTCTGAAGCGCGCCTTGAGAGGTCGCAGCAACATGACAAGTCTGATCCGACATTTTTAAGACAGCTCTTTCGATTGGGACCGATTGCGCCGCGACGGCACAACGGCTGGGAAGACGCGCTGGGGCTCGCAGGAACGGAATTGATATATTAGCGCGCGGCTGCGAAGGCCATAGTGTTTTTTGAAATCCGCTCCAGGCTTCGGTAACAAAATCGTGCGCAGAGCACCGCCGCTCAAACCCGATCGTCAGCGGACTCGTCTGTCCGCGCCGCATCGAGGGCGCGCATGGCCGCAAAGAGCGCTTCCCTGTCCTGCTGATGCGCGTCGAACAAGGCGACAAAGACGGGATTGGTGATCTCGTGCGGCCGGGGGGCCGCCTTGGCCCGCGCCAGGCTCGCGTCGGCAGCGCGTCTTGCCGCTTCGACATGTTTGCTCGCACGCTCGACGGCAGATACGACTTTTCGCGGTGCGCGTTCTTGCTCACGCGCTTTGTTTGAACGCATGTCGAGCCCTGCGAGCAATGATTGCACGAGCGGGGCGCTGGCAATATCGGAGGTCATGGGTTCAGCCGTTCTGCAGTTCATGTGTTTTCGTGAGGTTGAGGAGCTTGTGGTCCTCCTTAATCTACAAGGTAGGGACCACGCCCGGAACGTATATCCGATCAAAATTCGCCGCGAATGGAGCAAGCGATTCCCGCGAGCGGAGCGGTTCTGAAATTGAATTGCAAAGCGGCGTTTCGCCGAATACTGCGTGGGCGCTTCGAATAAACCCCCTCTCCAAGTGTTCTTTAGGTCGCACGTTCCCTACCAGCGGAGACTGATCTCATGAGCAACATCTTAAACACACTCTACCGGCAGGTGCCTGCCGCCCTGCTTGGCGCCGGACTTGCGATCGCGATGCTTCCTGGCGCAAGCGTCGCCGCGGGAGGCGGAGGCAGCGACGAT
Organism: Phyllobacterium sp. YR620; assembly: GCF_900104165.1. Taxonomy (NCBI): domain Bacteria; kingdom Pseudomonadati; phylum Pseudomonadota; class Alphaproteobacteria; order Hyphomicrobiales; family Phyllobacteriaceae; genus Phyllobacterium; species Phyllobacterium sp. YR620. Next base: position 1,370,016 of record NZ_FNJP01000001.1, on the reverse strand, counting down.
GCAGCAACGACGCCGACCTGTCCCAAGGGCAAGGTTTACGAAAAGAAGTCGAAGAAATGCGTCGATAAGACCACCAGCAACGTTCCGGACGAAGACCGCACCGAATATGCCTATACGCTGGCCAAGGCCGGCCGCTACCAGGAAGCGCTCGACATGCTCGATACATTGAAGGATCCGAACACCAAGGAGGCGCTCAACTATCGAGGCTATGCGACACGCAAGCTCGGCCGCACCGATGAGGGCATCTCCTGGTACAAAAAGTCGGTCGCGCTCGATCCGAAATACGCGAAAGTTCGCGAGTATCTCGGTGAAGCCTATGTCATCAAGGGCCAGATCGACCTCGCCAAGGAACAGTTGACGACGATCAAATCGATCTGCGGGACAAGTTGCGAAGAATATCGCGACCTTCACGAGGCAATCGAAAAGCCCTCTAAAATCTGACCCCGATCACGCGCGGCTTTAGGAAAACAGCATGAGCGGCATGCCGGGTTCACCAAAGGAGCACAAAGTGCCTGTCGCTCATCTTCAACTTTATGCTTATAGTCGCCCGGACACGGGCGCATCATCGCTGCCCGACGTTCGCAAAGAACGAGTTGGCGCGGAGGCAATCATCGCGAGCGAACACGAAATCAGGGCGAGTTTGAGCCAGCACCTCGCTCGGCTCTGGCGCTATGGGATCGTGCTGTCACGTCAGCGCGACGTGGCCGACGATCTCGTCCAGGCAACATGCGTGCGTGCCCTTGAGCGGGCGAACCAGTTTACCAGCGGCACGCGCCTCGACCGCTGGTTGTTTTCTATCCTGCATTCAATCTGGCTGAACGAAGTGCGCTCGCGCCGCATTCGTATGGGCAACGGCTTCGTTGATGCAGACCTGACGCTGACATTCGACGGTGAACAGGATACCGAAACCCATGTCATGGCCAATCAGGTTTTGCGCAAGGTCAACGCCCTGCCCGAAGCGCAAAGAACGGCCGTGTTTCTTGCCTATGTCGAGGGCCTCTCCTACCGCGAAGTCGCAGATGTGCTGGATGTTCCGATTGGCACGGTCATGAGCCGGCTTGCTGCGGCTCGCGCGAAACTTGCCGAGAACATGGATGAGGACGCGGTTGCCAGACGGACGAAAGGGGGCAGTTGATGAGCGAACACAAGCATCCTGAAATGCCCTCCGACGAACTATTGGTTGCTTTCCTCGATGGCGAACTCGCCGGCGAGGAACGGCGGCGTATCGGAGCCCTGGTCGAGAGCGATCCTGAGGTGGCTGCGCGCTATGAGTTCCTTTCGCGCAGCGAGATGCCATTCTACGACGCGTTCGTTCCGCTGTTGGAGAATGCACCTGCTTCTGATTTGGAAGCGATACTTGCGCGCCTTCCCTCACCCAACGCCGCCGAGCCAAGGGGCCATAACTGGACACGTCGCGGTTTGCTCGCTGCAGCAGTTGCATCTGTTTTTGTCGGCGTCGCGATCGATCGCGCCTATTTGCGGATCAAGGATGATCACGAGGAAGCAGACGGTTCGGAATGGCGTTCGGTCGTCGCCGAATACCTCAGTCTCTATACCGCCGATACGCTGGCGGATCTCGCAAACGATCCGGGCGTACAGACAGCGCAATTGCAGTTGATAAGCGACAGGCTCGGCCTTCAATTGCCTGCCTCCGCTTTGACGCTTCCCGATATACCGCTCAAGCGCGCGCAGCTTCTGCAATATGACGGCAGGCCGCTTGGTCAGCTTGCTTTTCTCGATCCGGAGCACGGACCGCTTGCACTGTGCATCGTCAAGTCTGCACGCGGCGCCTTCGCGCCGCAGGTCGAAAAGCGCTACGGCATGAATGTGGTTTACTGGGCCGATGCCGCCCATGGCTACATGCTCGTCGGTCGCAACCCTGTCGATCAGTTGAGCGGGCTTGCCGAAAAGCTACGCACCGCCATCAGCGCCTGAGCGAAAATCAGCGTGGGTATTTTCTCGGCTTTCGGCTAGTCTATCGGGTATGTGCCGTTGACCCTGGGAGGAAACGTCATGAGCCCGGCTGCAGCCTCTACGGGCGACGATTCACGTTTAAGCCACGTGCGCGGCCCAAACGAGCCGCCGCTTCTCGACAAGACCATATCGCAGGCGCTCGATGATGCTACAGAGCGCTGGGGGGATGTCGATGCTCTCGTCGCCGTACATCAGGGCGTTCGCCTGACATATTCTGAGCTCAAGGCAAGAGCTGACGCATTTGCGGCCGAGCTAATCGCGCTTGGCATGGAGCCTGGCGAAAGGATCGGCATCTGGTCACCCAACCGCGCCGAATGGACCGTGACGCAGTTTGCCGCCGCCCGAGCCGGCTTGATCCTCGTCAACATCAATCCCGCCTACCGCCTGTCGGAACTCGAATTCACGCTGAACAAGGTCGGCGTCAAGGCGCTTGTTGCTCCCGAGCGTTTCAAGACCAGCGAATATGCGGAAATGGTGGAAACGCTGGCACCGGAAATTCTTGCGGGACATACGATCGTTTCAAAGAAATTGCCGCATCTGCGGCACGTGATCAGGATCGGTGAAGGAAAGCGGCCGGGTTGGCTTGCCTTCGACGCCGTGCCCGCATTTGCAGAAAGAGAACACCACGTCGAACTGGAGCGTCGGCACAGGGCCATCAGTCCGAAGGACGCCGTCAATATCCAGTTCACCAGTGGAACCACAGGTCTGCCAAAGGGAGCGACGCTATCGCACCGCAATATTCTCAACAACGGGTTCTTTGTCGGCCGCAGCGTCGGTCTTCGCCCGGGCGACCGCCTCTGCATACCGGTGCCGCTTTATCACTGCTTCGGCATGGTCATGGCCAATCTTGGCTGCGTCGCTCATGGCGCAACCATGGTCTACCCTTCCGAGGGGTTCGATGCGCTCGCCGTGCTGCAGGCGGTTGAGACGGAGCGTTGCACCGCGCTTTACGGCGTGCCGACGATGTTCATCGCCGAACTCGGCCACCCGGAATTCGACAAATTCGACCTCTCCTCCTTGCGCACCGGTTGCATGGCAGGTTCGCCCTGCCCGATCGAGATCATGAAGCAAGTAATCGAGCGCATGCACATGAGCGACGTCACGATCGCCTACGGCATGACCGAAACGAGCCCGGTCAGCTTTCAGAGTTCGGCCGAAGACCCGGTGTCGCGCCGCGTTTCAACCATCGGGCGTGTCCAGCCGCATCTTGAATGCAAGGTAATCGATACGGAAGGCAACACCGTGCCGCGCGGCACCCCTGGCGAGCTCTGCACCCGGGGCTATTCGGTGATGATCGGTTATTGGGACGATGCGGAGAAAACCGCTGAAGCCATTGATGCGGATGGCTGGATGCACACCGGCGATCTCGCGACCATCGATGAAGAAGGCTACGGCAACATAGTCGGCCGCCAGAAGGACATGGTGGTCCGTGGCGGCGAGAACATCTATCCGCGCGAGGTCGAGGAATTCCTCTTCCGCCACGTAAAAGTGAAGGACGTGACCGTCGTCGGTGTTCCCGACCTGAAGTATGGCGAGGAACTATGTGCCTGGATTATCCTGAAAACCGGCGAGACAGGAACCGAGGAGGAAATCCGCATGTTCTGTCAAGGACAGATCGCGCATTACAAGGTGCCGCGCTATGTCCGTTTCGTTGAAGCGTTTCCGCTAACGGTGACCGGCAAGATCCAGAAATTCCTCATCCGCCGACAAATGGCGGATGAGCTTGGGGTCGAAGAACAGAAGACCGCTTGATCAATTGTCGATGAAATCACGGACTGCCTTGTTGTAGCCTTCCGGATCCTGGACCATGGCGAAGTGGCTGGCATTGTCGAGAATGATCAGCTTCGCGCCGGGTATGGTCTTGGCCATGTAGTCCGTATGCTCGCGGGTGATCGCCTCGTCGTGATCGCCAAGCACGATGGCAATAGGCGTTTTGATCTTTTTCAGATCGTCGTCGGTCCAGTTTGGCTGGCTTGCCCACATGCCGCTGATCTGCTCGACAAAGGCGTCGTACTGGTCCGGCGTCGGCGAAATCTTCTTATAGACCTGCCCCGCGTGATCTATGTAGCCGGCAAACGTTTTGTTCTGCATGACGTCCGGTTTCACACCGTCGACCTTCGTATTTGCCGCCTGGGCAAAGACCTTCGTCAGCTTCTCGGGATGCTTCATGGCGATATCGATACCGATGATACCGCCGTCGCTCCAGCCGACGATCGCCGCCTTGTCGACCTTGAGATAATCAAGAAGGGCGACGTAGTCGGAAGCCATGAGGTCGTAACTATAGGGATCGGCGGTGCGCGTCGAGCGTCCATGCCCGCGGCTTTCAGCAACGATAACCATATGGTCCTTGGAAAGATCGGCCACTTGCGCACCCCAGATATCGGCATAGCCGAGGCCACCATGGATGAGCAGGACCGGCGGTCCCTTGCCGTAAACGGCATAATACATCTCAATACCGTTTACGGGGGCTGTGCCGCTCTTGTCTGCCTTCGGCATAGGTTGCGGCTCGGGAAGCTGTTCCCACCGTTCCGCGGCGAAAACACCGGTGGCGAGAGCGAAAAGAACTGCAAGAGAGTAGATCAACGACTTGAAGTGCATGATTGTCCTCCTGATTGTCGTAACAATACTCCAGGTTGAAGATCAGCATGTTTACCATGCACTTGCAATCACAGCATGAAAAGCAAAAGGCGGCCCGTCAGAGCCGCCTTTCTCATTTGCAAAGAATTTGATCTTACTTTGCGACGTGCCAAACGCCACCGACGCCTTCGCCGCTCATATCGCCGGCTTTCTTGTCCTTGGCAAACATGTAGAGCGGCTTGCCATCATAGGCCCACATTTCCTTGCCGTCGGCGTCCTTGACGAGCGACCACTCGCCTTCCGCCTTTGCGCCGCTATCGGCATGGAAAGCCGGCCAGTTTTTCAGGCATTTCGCATCACAGTTGGATTTGCCCTTTGCATCCTTGTCGAACGTATAAAGCGTCATGCCCCTGGGGGTTGTCATTACCTTCCCCATCTTTGTATCCATCATCTTCACCGGTTCTGCAGCGAAGACAGACAGGCTCGTGGCTGCAAGTATTCCCATTGCTACGAGTATAGTCCGCATTTTATGTACTCCCTCTTCAGGGTTGCCGGCAGAATGTCGGCAGAGCCCGTTTTCTTGGCGAACCAAGCCGCTCGCCTCTGTTCAAACAATGCGCCAAATTCTGATCGGAATTGAGGCAGTTGACGCGCGGGATGGGTCACCTGCTATAACGCCTTGCGGCGGTCGGCCGTTCCTCCCACATGTCTTTGAACACGCGAGCCGGCGCTATTATTCAGAGGGCCTCGCGAAATAGCAGTACCCTAGACGAGCCGGAAATGGCTTACCACTTAACCCGCAGGCCGATATTGCCCTCGACGACCTCTTGATGTGGGCCATCGACGTCGAAAGTGTAATCGGCCACGGCGAAGGCGCTGACATTCTTGGTGAAATCGTGGGTTACGCCAGCGCCAAGTTCAAAAGACGTTGATTCGAGCTCGGTATTGATCGCGTCCGTGCCGAAAAGAACAGAATCTGTCCCGCTGAAATTGTGCCATAGATTGGCCTTCAGATAGGGCTGGAACAGGCCGGAGGCGGTCTCGTATTTGCCCTGCAGTCGGAACCCGACACGGCCGATATACCCATCGTCGGTGTCGAACGATACATCGGAAAAGGCATCGGACTGGTCGTCGAGCGACAAATGCTGCCAGATCAGTTGCGCTTCCGGCTCGAAATTCCAGTTCTGCGTGAGCGCGAATGGATAGCCGCCCTCGAGCGAGGCCGTGATGCCCGTTCCGTCGATATCGACTCCAATATCGCGCGACGACGTAGAATCCCCATTGAACCACGAGCCCATCAACACGGCATCGACATACCATCCAGACGGGCCAATATGGGTCCAATAGCCGCCAAAGCTGGTGGTATCGACATTCATCGAGCCGACCTGGAGATTTTTCCAGCCGACGGCTTCGCCCTTTATGTCGGCATCGAAGTTGGAATAGCCGAAGAACAGTCCGGCCATGTCATAATGCCCGCCATTGCTTTCATGGCCGAGAATATCGAGGCCGGCTTGAATACCGTAAAGATGTCCGTCAACAGATGGATTGACAGTGCCGTTCCAGCTTTGATCGGTCGATTGGCCAAAAGCCCTGCCCCAACCTGCGGAAAAATTCGAATTCGACGTAGCGATACTCTGTTCGCCGCGCCGTTCGTGGAAAGTTCCGAGCGTGGCGAGCGCGGTTTCTCGCACTGCCGGCGGGACGACCGAATAGGCCGGAACCTCGATGCGATAGAGCGGGATGGCCTCGGTTGGATCGTCGGCAACGATGGGCGTCGCGCCGGGCGTGGGCGGTTCAACTCCCGGCGCCGGCGGCAGGATAATTTCCTCTCCCGGTTCTTCGACGGCGGGATCGGGATCGATGGGCGGCGCCGGTGGTTCCGATCCGGGAATGAGCGCCGAGCGCAGGTACCAGTTTTCATCCGAACCTGCCGAAACGCCACCCTTAAAGAGCGCATACTCAAAGGCGCCGGCAGCCACCGCATTGCTTAGGCCGAACGCCGTGCCGGCCGTGGTCGCACCGTTGATCGCCTGCACGACCAGGATACCATCCTGCCGGGTTGCCGCACCCGGACCGTCGAGGTTGGTGACGGCGAGCCCTGTCGTCCCGCTTGCTGCGCCGCCCGAAATGACAAGTTTGTCTGCAGGCGAAGCGTCGTCCCCGAGGACCGTCTGCAGGCGAATGGCGCCGCCGCTGCCGGTATAATTGCCGATAACAGTGAAGGTATCCGTCGCTCCGCTGGTGCCATTGGTGAGATCGATGACGCCGGCATTGGTGAGCGAAACCCACCGGATACCATCGAAGGGCGCGATCGCTGCATTGACGCCGTTACCGGCAAGGAGCGTGCTGCTGTCATCTATCGAGAAACTGCCGGTGCCCGTGCCGCTATCGCCAAGAATGAACGTGCTGTCGAGCGTGAATACCGAGCCCGCAGTTAGAGCCACGTTTTCCCAGTTTACATAGCGTGCGGATGTGGTCGCGGTCGTGTTGGCGAATGTGAGGGTGTCGGTGCCAGCACCGCCGTTCAGCAACGGCGTTGAGGAAAGCACAGCGTCAGTCAGGTTTTGCAGGGTTCCAGTGTCATTGCCGCCGCCGAGGCTTATGGCACCGCCGATCGTGCCTGCTGTGGTCCAGGTGAACTGGTCGTTTCCCGTCCCGGTCGTCAACGTGCTGCCGATCGATCCACCCGAGACAAAGACGCGATTATCACCAATGCCGAGGTCTACGAAGGTACCAATCGAACCGCCTGACAATATCAAAAGGTCGCGCCCTTGCGCGGCGATCACAAACCGGTCGATCGTGCCTCCCGACATGCGCATTTCATTGTTGGCCTGTTCGAGATTGACCTCCCCGATCTGACCTCCGGTCATCGTAAAAAAGTCACCGGCAAAAAACTGCCCGATGATTCGTCCGCCAGAGACGACTGCCGTATCGAGTTCGCTGCCTTGCTCGACGCGCTGGACTGTGCCCCCGGTCATTTTGAACGTATCGACGCCGGCGCCCTGGGTTATCGTTCCGTTGACGAAGCCTCCCCTCAATTCGACGGTATCATTGCCTGCACCGGTGTCGAGGTTGCCCTGTATGGTGCCGGATTCGATGAAGACCGAGTCCGCGCCCGCGCCGAATACGACCGGACCGTTGATAAACCCCGTTCCGCGAGCCGGCATGATGAGGGTGTTGTTGCCGCCCGTATCGATCAGCGGTCCGCCGACACCGCTGTCGCACGTATAAGTATTGTTGCCGGGATTTGGGACGAGGACACAAGCCGCTTGGGCCGATTGGCCCGATAACAGAATGGTGGGAAGTGAAATGATGGAGGGCCAGAGAAGTCGTGCGCGTACACCATGAAACTTCATGCTTCCCCTCACCTGACAATAGTAGCTGGCATAGCTCGATTGCTATGCTGGCTCCTTGGAAGAACGCTCCAGACGCAACCTATATTTCACCAGCATGCTCTACAACCGCAGGTTTCAGTTCGCGCCGCGCTGTGACAAATATGGCGCAATTGTGCAACGCCAAAGCATATGGGTCACGTTTTGGCCTCCATCGATTGATTTGACTGACACACCATGTTTCGTTGTAATTGGAATGATCAGAATGCCGTTGAATGCTGGAGTACCGAAGATGGACCGCTACGAAACCTTCGCAACCTGGATCTTTATCGTCTTCGGGGCGTTGATCGTAGCCGGCCTGATGGCGTTCGCAATTGCGACCGGCGATAAGCCGGCCTTCCTGTTCGCACTGGCTTCGGGCTGCTCCGCCTTCTTCCTTGGCTTTGCGGTAATCTTCGACCAGCCACGCCTTTACGGGCTTATTCTTTTTGTCTCGGTCGCGCTCATCGGCTGTTCGATAACCGCAATCGTTACTTGACGCCTCTCATTTCCGGGACTGCGGCGCGATCTGACGATAGGCGCCATGCCAGTAGAGCAGCGGCTCGGCATTTGCGCGCAGTGTAACTGCTCTCACCCTGCCGATCAAAATGCCGTGCGAATGCCGTTCGATCGCGTCATCGAGTTCGCAATCGAGCACAGTCAGGGCATGAGCGAGCGCCAAGGTGCCCGTCGAAAGTTCCAGCCACTCGGCATCCTTGTAGCGGTCGATCCCCTTTCGCCCGCCGCGCCCGGAGAAACTCTCGGCCACGTGGCGTTGATCGTGGGCGAGAACGTTCACGCAAAACGTGCCGTGGCGCTGCAGCACCGGCCAGGAGGACGAATCGCGATTGAGACTGACGATCACGGAAGCGGGATCGACCGCCAGCGATGAAACCGATGTTGCGGTAAATCCGGTTCGGTCGTCGCCGCGACCGACGGTAACGACGCTCACGGCACCGGCGAGATGCCGCATGGAATCCTTGAACAGGTCTGGTTCAACGGAAAGCTCGCGGCGGGCCGCGCCCGCTCCCGAATAAAATACGGACATACTTTCCTCATCATAGTTTGGTCGCGGATCGCGAATGAAGGTCGTGCCGCAATTGCACCACACCAGGCACCCGGGCAGCCAGCTTTTCCTTTGCGCCCGATACAACCATTTGGCGATTTTGTTTTGCCTATCCCGACAGTTTGGAGAAATCCAATCTAGTGAGACGCTTTAGACGACTGTCGTTGTAGAGATATCCGCTTTTAGCTTGGAGGGTTCAGACGAAATTTAATCCTACTGAACACGGCCGGGGCGCAAAACCCTACCGGAGGACAGCCGCAAATCGTAATCTCTATCGTATTAATCGTGTAATCAATGCGTCAAGATAGGCACACGACCAAACGGAGAATCGGTTCCTCATGGCCTCCATCGACTTCGCCCAGCGCACAACCCTGGCCCGGCCCGCTCACCGATTTGTCCGGGAACGAGCGCCCGGTATCCTGCTTTTTGCAACAGCAGTCGCTTTCCACCTGGCGATCCTGTTCAACCTGCTGCCAGCCTGAGCATCCGCTCGAATTTTCCTTGCCTCTTTAATTCATTCCTGATGTGACAATGTCTGCTCCATGCCTGCTTGCGCCGATGACGTTCGGCGACCTTTCCCTCTCGAACCGCATCGTCATGGCTCCGATGACGCGCCGCCGTGCGCTGCACGGCAAGATCCCCAGCGAACTCAACGCCCTTTATTATCGCCAGCGTGCCGGCGCCGGACTGATCATTTCGGAATCGATCGAAGTCGATCCGTTCAGCACAATCGATGTTCCGACGAGGCCCGGGCTCACCAATTCAGCCCAGGAATCCGGCTGGCGCCTGGTGACTGATGCCGTTCACGGCGCCGGCGGAAAGATCTTCGCCCAATTGTCGCATATGGGACGCACGGCCCATCCTTCGCAATTGCTTGACGGCAGGCAACCGGTGGGACCATCGGCACTCGCCGCATCCGGGACTATCTACACGTCGACAGGTCCCGAGCCTTACGCCACACCGCGCGCGCTCGAAATCCCGGAAATAGGCACGATCGTCGCCGAGTTTGCGGCCGCCGCAAGACGGGCGCGATCAGCGGGTTTCGATGGTATCGAGATCCATGGCGCCAATGGCTATCTGATCGATCAGTTCTTGCGCGACGGCAGCAATATCCGGACCGATCGTTATGGCGGCTCGGTCAGTAACCGGACTCGCCTCCTCATCGAGATCATCGCTGCAACCCAGATGCATTGGCCGGCCGCCCGCGTTGGCGTCCGTCTATCCCCGACAAATACCTATCAGGGGATGAGCGACAGCGATCCTGTGGGCAATTTCGCCGGGATTGCCGCGTTGCTCGATCCGCTCGGACTGGCCTACCTTCACATCGTCGAGCCGATAGTGCAGTCGATTGGCCAGCCGCGGACATTGAAAGGCATTCGCGATGCATTCGGCGGAACGCTCATTGTTGCCGGTGGCTATGGGCGCGCTGACGCAGAAAACGTGCTGGCGTCGGGCGCTGCTGATCTCGTTGCCGTGGGCGAGGCCTTCATTGCCAACCCCGATCTGCCGGAACGGTGGCGACTGAGCGCGGGTCTTAGTGCAGCAGACAAATCCACCTTCTATACGTCCGGTGAACGAGGCTACACCGACTACCCGCCCCTGAGCGCAGTAACCGATTAGAAGATTTTTTAGAAAATTCCGGAACCAAGTTCGCGATCTCGCGTTTTAAATGTACTGGTTCCCCCAAACCAGCCCTTGGCTAACCCACAAGCCAATATGGCCCAATCCTCATGCCCCTTGAGGATTGGGCTTTCTGCATGTACCGTCCCCGGCTCAAGTGGAGGTAGAGATGTCGATTGAAAATGCCAGACATGCGATCGAAGCCGCGATCCATAGCGGTGATTTCAAAGGCATGGGCGTTGCTGTCTTTAAGGCAATCAATGCCTTGGAAGAACGAATTAAACATCTGGAAGAAGAAGTAGAGCGTCTAAAACGTTCATCGAAATAACGTTATCAGCATCTATTTCTTGAAATTTGCGATACTTGTGGTAACATTTACGCAAGTTGAGTGTAGCGGTGCCTTGAGCCTGAGCCGCACTGAAACGATGCGCGATATTTTTATCCAGAATCCAGTTTGCTAGAGCCAAATCAAGCCTCAACCCGCGAAACCCCTACCGTCAAGGCAGGGGTTTTGCTTGTGTAGGAAGAGCTGGATTGAAGGCGCATAAACCTTGCTTCCACTGCCGCTCTCCCCCCACGACAAGATACTTAATTCTCTTCTACGATGGCCTGAATATCTGTCGTCGAATGGTTCGTCAGGGTCTTGGGGATTTCGGCCACCACCCGGTCCGACACTTCCTTGTGGAACTCCTGACGCATCTCTCCCAGCATAAGCGGAGGCGCGACGATGACGAGTTTCTCAAACTCACCCTTGTGAGCGTGGGCATAGAGTGTGTCAGCGATTTCTTTGGCAAAGCGTTTTTTCGCCATTTCATGCCAATCGGTGTCGTCGACCGCCGCACGGCCAAGGCCGGGTCCGCTGGAAAATCGCCCGGGCTTGTCGGTGCCCTGCTCGCGTGTAGCCGGATTGGCCTGGCTCAACTGGTGAATGATGCCAAGCTGAACATTGTTCATATCGTTCTTGTTGCGCAGAAAAAGTGCCTTTTCTCCGTCGGCAACCAGGACCCAGGTCTGGCGGTTCAAAATGACCTTCACCATCGCGGACTCCGACTGATATGTTGTCATCTGGAATTCCTTTTTACTGGAGTTTCGTGTGGTTGGAAATGTGCACAATGACCAAGCGAGTTCTTTAGCTGATGCCTGGTGGTGGTGCGGCGAGGACGTTGGTCAACGGGTTGCGGCAGCGGAAAGTTCCTGCTTTTTTTCCGAAGTCGTTCTACTTGGCACCCCTAAGCATTTGAAAAGGAATGTAACGCAATGAAGATCGCCCTTTCGATCGTTTCGGTTCTCCTTGTGATCATGGGAGGTATCTGGGCGCTGCAGGGACTGAGCATCCTCGGCGGGAGCTTCATGGTGGGGCAGACGCGCTGGCTCTATATCGGTCTGTTGACCATGATCTTCGGAGGCGTCCTGTTTTTCGTCACGAGAAGACGCTGACGTCAGAAAAGCCGTTGGTTAATGCGGCTCCATTGGCCTTGCGTCTGGATTTGTTGAATAACGGCTGTTAGCCTCGAAATGCATGGGAGAGATCAATTTTATGACTGCACTTACTATTATCGTCGAATTCGAAACCAATGACGGCTGCGAAGAGGAATTTACTGCGATTATTCGTGAACATGCCCGCAGGACCCTCGAAGAGGAAGCGGGTTGCTTGCGATTTGAAGTGGTCAAGCCGATCGAACGCGACGGAACGCCGATCCCGAACAGGGTGATCGTCAACGAACTTTACGCAAACGAGGCGGCGGTTACGGCGCACGAGAACAATCCGCGCATGCCCAAGCTGCAGGCAATGAACGCACCGCTTCTCAAATCGCGCCGTTTGATACTGGCACAATCCCTCACTGCGCGGGCTGCCGAGGGGTTGAGGCCGCAAGAACTCAACGCCAGCAATGATGATTGAGTGGAAGCGCGCTCATTACCCGAAGGTCCAATTTCAGCCGCGTTCAAATTATGCGATGAGGGCGCGGATATTCTCGATTGCACGCGCTCTGACAACGCGTCGAAAGTACGAAACATGAAGAAACTGAGCCTGGCCCTCCTTTTGCCCTGCGCATTCGCGGTAACCAATTGCGGCGCCATGCGCTGGATGAGCCAGCCGCCCGCGCACAATTCGAGTTGCGCCGGCTGGAACAAGATCCGCCTCAAGCCTGAAACCGCGGTCTATCTTGCCAAGAACGACTTTGCTGCCGGGATTGATATCGATTCTCACAATCTCAACGGCCAGAACAATGGCTGCTGGAAATAAGCGGGCTGGCTTGCCCTTGTATATTGGCATTCGCTTACCTATCTAACTTCCAGAAATTCGCTTCTGCTTTTGACCACGGATGTACTGGCACTGGTATCGAGGCGAATTCGGAAAGGTCGGGAATTCCCGGCCTTTTTTGTTGCCTATCGCACACATGTTCACTGCAATCCGCGTCCGTCAGCGTATCCGATTGCCTTCGAGGGTGCGAACGGTCTATGAAGGTCTGGCTATCGGCCCGGCCGTCCGGTTTTGACGCCAGCGGGCCGTCTCGAGCTTGTATTGAGAGTGGGTTCCTTGAATGGACAATTTTGAGAAGTACGCTCTGGCCATCATGGTTGTGTTTGGCGCCTTGATTATCGGTGGCCTCATGGCTGTTCATATTGCCTGGGCCCACAAGGCAGGTTTTCTTTATGCCTTAGGCGCTGCGGTGGTGGCATGGTCCGCCGGCTTTGCGGTCCTGTTCGACAAGCCCCGTCTTTACGGATTGTTGCTGCTCGTCACGACCGCACTGATCACGGCCTCGGTCGTCGTACTCGTACGGTAACGCGCCCGATTCTCGGTTCGCGCATAATATGAAACCGGGCTTCATATTATCGTTTACTTTATCAAGAATAATTCTAAACTGCGGCTCAGATTCAAAGTGCATGCCTGAATCCGTGACGCTGCCAGCTGTCGGTTTTATGCGATAGTTCAGCACCGGTCCCTGGCTCAGGTTGAAAGAGAAGTAATCCGATGCGCCTGACAAGACAGACGAATTATGCAATCCGCATTCTCATGTATTGTGCTGCCAACGAGGGCAATCTGAGCCGGATCGGCGAGATCGCACAAGCATACACAGTCTCAGAACTCTTTCTTTTCAAGATCCTCCAGCCGCTGGTCGAGAACGGTTTCATCGAAACCGTACGCGGCCGCAATGGCGGCGTGAAGCTCGGCAAACCCGCGAAGGACATCACCCTCTTCGACGTGGTTCGGGTGACCGAAGAGAATTTCTCTATGGCGGAATGCTTCGACAATGATGCCGCAGACTGCCCATTGATCGACAGCTGTGGCCTTAATTCCGCGCTGCGCAAGGCGCTCAACGCGTTCTTCGAAGTCCTCGCTCAATATACGATCGAAGATATCGTGGACAAGCGCGACGTGCGCGCCCTCCTCGGTATCGACATCATCGAGAAGCGGCTGGCGGCGGCAAGCTAGCCGTACGGCTTTCTATCCAGCATTGCGTCTTTATGCGGGAGCGCACCGGTCGTGCGCCCGATCGACCAATTCTGCGTGAGCCCGACCCGGATTTTGGTTTCGCGGGGCATGCTGTGACGGACCTCCGACAGAGAAGAAGCCTATCATTAAGGCGCGTGAGACGTTTTGACACATAACCGGATTTCGAGGGGAATTTGCGGTGTAAATGACCACTGGTGGTTTAACCTGATTGAATTGGTTAGGTTATTTGTCTAGTTTAGAACTATTCTAACTGCTTGAAAACATGACATAATCTCACCACATAGATTTGACACTTATCGCGATAGCCGGTTTTATGTACCAAGCGTTACGGTGACGCATGACCTTTGATGTTTGGGCCTTGAACCCTTGCGATTGGAGGAACCATTGTCTGGTTCGATAGTATCCCCCGTTTTCGGGACAGTATTTTCAGGTCTCTGCGTACAAAACGCTTTTATTTCAATAGCTTATTTAAGCTTTGATACCAATTTGGTGTCGAAGGCCGGGGCCCTTTCTTCTCAAGAATACGGCGTCGACCCGAAATGCTAGTTTGCCATTGCAATATCATTACCGAGAAGGAAGTCGAGAATACTATCATTGAACTTCTCGACGCTGATCCGTGGCAACTCGTTGTTCCTGCAAAGGTTTACCATGCCATGAAGAAGCGGGGACGCTGCTGTGGCTGCTTCCCAAATGTCGTTGAAACCATCATAAAGGTGACGGAAGAATATCACCTCCGCCATGGTTCGGATGATTCTGTTGCAGTTTCATTCATCGACCGTGTTCGGGAATTGCGTCACCACTACGGGAGTTCACGACATGAAGGGCGACATAAAGGTCATCGAGCGGCTTAACGAAGCTTTGTTCCTCGAACTGGGGGCCGTGAATCAATATTGGCTTCACTATCGCCTGCTTGACGATTGGGGTTACACCAAGCTGGCCAAGAAAGAGCGTGAAGAATCCATCGAGGAAATGCATCACGCTGACAAGATCATCCAGCGCATCATTTTCCTCGAAGGCCATCCCAATCTGCAGTCTATCGGCGCCCTGCGCATTGGCCAGAACATCAAGGAAGTGCTCGAAGCCGATCTTGCCGGCGAATATGATGCGGTCAAATCCTACAAGAAATCGCGCGAAATCTGCGATCAGCTCGGCGACTATGTCTCCAAGGAGCTATTTGACGAACTCCTGAAGGATGAGGAAGGGCATGTCGACTTCCTCGAGACGCAGATCGATCTGTTGAACGCTATCGGCGTCGAGCGTTACGGCCAGCTCAACGCTGCTTCGGCCAACGACGTCGATTGAACCAGAATTTACCGGACACAAAAAAGGGCGCCAGCGGCGCCCTTTTCTTTTTTCGTTTAAGGCTCATTTCGGAAGCTGGTCATCAACGCCGGCAACGTAGAAATTCATGCTGAGGATGGACTTGTCGTCGGCGGTTTCACCTGCCTTCAGCCATTCGCTGCCGTCCTGCTTCTTGATCGGGCCAGTGAATGGCTTCAGTTCACCGGATGTGATCTTCGCCTGGGTTTCCTCGGCCAGCTTCTTCACGTCGTCAGGCATATTGGTGTAGGGCGCCATGACGACGAGGCCCTCATGCATGCCTTCGAAAACGTTGTGCGACTTCCAGGTGCCGTCGAGGACTGCCTTGGCGCGCTCGATGTAATATGGGCCCCAATTATCGACGATCGACGTGAGCTGTGTTTCCGGACCGAACTTTATCATGTCCGATGCCTGGCCAAACGCCTTGATCTTGCGCTCCGACGCAACCTGCATTGGCGCGGTCGAGTCCGTGTGCTGGGTAATGATATCGACGCCCTGATCGACCAGCGCCTTGGCGGCATCAGCCTCCTTGGCCGGATCGAACCAGGAATTGGCCCAGATCACCTTGATCTTGAAGTTCGGATTGACCGACTGTGCGCCAAGCATGAACGAATTGATGCCCTGCACGACTTCCGGAATTGGGAACGAGCCGATATAGCCGGCAACGCCCGTCTTCGACATCTTCGCGGCGATCACGCCTTGCACATATCGTCCCTCATAGAAGCGAGAATTGTAAACAGCGACGTTCTCGGCGGTCTTGTAGCCGGTTGCGTGCTCGAATTTCACCTTGGGGAATTTCTGCGCGACCTTGTTCGTTGCATCCATGTAGCCGAACGATGTCGTGAAGATAAGCTGATTGCCGGCGCGTGCGAGGCGCTCGATGGCACGCTCGGCATCCGCACCTTCCGGTACGTTTTCGAGGAAGGTCGTCTCGACCTTGTCGCCGAGTTCCTTTTCGAGTTGCTTGCGGCCCTGGTCGTGCTGGTAGGTCCATCCGAAATCACCGGGGGGTCCGATATAGATGAAACCGACTTTCAGTTTATCCTCGGCGTGCGCCGCACCCGCCAATGCAAAGCTGGCGACAGTCAGCGCCATCATCAATTTTTTCATTTAGGTTCACCTCTCTGTTAATGCGATATCGCGTTTCGTTTCCAGCGCCGCCCTAGCGGTCCGGTACGAAGGGTTTGCCGAGCGAAGTCGGGGTATTCATCAGCGTCAGCCGCTTGTTTCTGGAGATCAGCACGAGCACGAGGATTGTCGCAAGGTAAGGCAGCGACGACATGAACTGGGAGGGTATGCCGATACCCAGCGCCTGCGCATGCAACTGGCCGATGCTCACCGCGCCAAAAAGATAGGCGCCCGCCAGAATCCGCCATGGCCGCCACGACGCAAAGACAACGAGTGCAAGCGCGATCCAGCCCCGTCCCGCCGTCATGTTCTCCACCCATTGCGGCACATAAACCAGCGACAGCTGGCCGCCGGCGAGCCCCGCACAGGCGCCGCCAAAGAGAACCGCCAGGTAACGGATGCGGACAACGGGAACGCCAAGCGCATGCGCCGAGGTGTGATTGTCGCCGACAGCACGCAATGTAAGGCCTGCGCGGGTCCTGAACAGGAACCAGACGACGGCGATCGTCAAAAGGATTGAGATATAGAAGATCGGATCCTGGCCGAAGAGGAACTTGCCGACATAGGGAATATCGGTCAGCCCGGGAATATAGAGCGATTCCATCTTGACCCCGGGCAGGCCGACAAAGCTTTCGCCGATCATCGCCGAAGCGCCCAGGCCAAGCAGGGTCAGTGCGAGGCCGGTCGCGACCTGGTTGGTCACAAGGGTCAGCGTAAGAAACCCGAAGAGCAGCGAAAAGGCGGCGCCCGCCAAAATGGCCGCGCCCATGCCGAGCCAGGCGGATCCGGTCGTCTGGGCAACCGCAAAGCCGCAGACCGCGCCCATGATCATCATGCCTTCGACGCCGAGGTTAAGTACGCCGGAGCGTTCGACGACGAGTTCGCCGAGGGCGGCAATGAGGAGCGGCGTCGCCGCAGTCGCAACCGTTAGAAGAATGGCTTCGAACATGGACATCTCAGGCGCCCTTTGCCACGGCGTCGCCGAGACGCGTTACGAACCTTATGCGGTAGTAGATCAGCGTGTCGCTGGCCAACACGAAGAAAAGGATGATGCCCTGGAAAATGCGGGCTGACTTTTCCGATATACCGAGCGAGATCTGCGCCGCCTCGCCCCCGAGATAGGATAGTGCCAGAACCAGTCCCGCGGCAACGATGCCGAGCGGATTGAGCCGCCCGAGGAACGCGACGATGATCGCAGTGAAGCCATATCCGGGCGTAATCGTCGTCCGCAACTGGCCGACGGCGCCGGAGACTTCAGCAATGCCGGCGAGGCCCGCAAGCGCACCGGATACAAGGAAGGCAAAGAAGGTAAGCCGGCCCGCGCTGAAACCGGCAAAGCGCCCTGCCCGCGAACTGCGGCCGAGCACCTTGATCTCGAAGCCGTTGAGCGTGCGCGACAGCATGAACCAGACGACGACAGCTGCGATCAGCGCAATAATGAAGCCCCAATGCGCTCGACCCGAATCGGCCCAGATGGCCGGGAGGATAGCGCTGTCGTTGAACTGCACCGTCTCGGGAAAGTTGTAGCCTTGCGGGTTGCGCCACGGACCGCGTACCAGCCAATCGAGGAAAAGCTGCGCGACATAGACGAGCATGAGGCTCGTCAGGATCTCGTTGGTATTGAAACGTACCTTGAGATAGGCCGGGATCGTCGCATATGCCATTCCACCCGCCATGCTGAATAGCAGCATCAACGGCAGAACGTACCAGCCTTGAAAATCCGGAAACATTACCGGAAGGATCGATCCGGCTATCCCGCCTGCGATCAGCTGACCTTCGGCGCCGATGTTCCAGTTGTTCGAAAGGAAGCAGACCGACAAGCCGACTGCAATCAGGATAAGCGGCGCGGCTTTCACCAATAATTCGTGGATCGACCAGACCTCGGTGAGCGGCTCGACGAAATAGGAATAGAGCGCCGCAAATGGATTCTTGCCGAGCAACGAGAAAAGAATTGCTCCAGCAATGACCGTGAGAAACAGGGCGATGAAGGGCGACAGCGCACTGAAAAGCACCGAGTGTTGCGGGCGTCTGACGATTTCTATCCGCATCATGCTGCCCCTGCACTCGCCAGGGGTGCGGCGTGCTCGGCACCGCCCATCATCAAGCCGACGCGTTCGCGGTTCATGGCTTCGATAGGCACGGATTCAGAAAGCCGGCCATGCACCATCGCGGCGATGCGGTCGGAAATTTCGAAAAGCTCATCGAGGTCCTGGCTGATCACAATCACGGCCGAGCCGCTCCTGGCAAGGTCGACGAGCGCCTGGCGGATATGCGCGGCCGCGCCGGCGTCCACGCCCCATGTCGGCTGGTTGACGATCATCACTGAAGGGTTGCGATCAAGCTCGCGGCCGATCAGGAACTTCTGCAGGTTTCCGCCAGAAAGCGCTGACGCATCGGGGTTTTCTGCGCTTTTGCGGACGTCCATGCGGCCTATGATGCGCTTAGCCGCCGAGGCAAGACTGGACTCTGCGACGAGCTTGAGCGCGCCGCCGGTAAGAAATACCTTACGATCCGTCGCATGGCGCGAAAGAAGGAGATTGTTGGTCAGCGACATATCTGGCACAGCACCATGGCCGAGGCGCTCTTCCGGCACGAAAGCGGCACCAAGCTTGCGCCGGGCCGAAATACCGATCCTGCCAGCATCCTTGCCGCGAAGCCGGATTACGTCGGGCCGCTCCTGCAGAACCTCCCCGGAAATTGCCTCGAACAATTCGCCCTGCCCGTTTCCGGCGACACCTGCGATGCCGAGGATTTCGCCAGCCTGGACGGCAAGGCGGATATCGTGCAGCGAAACCGAAAAGGGGCCGCGCGGCCGCTGCGACAATCCGTTGACCTCGACAAGCGGCAGGCTCTGTTCAGCAGATTTTTGCACCGGACTACGCTCGATGACGTGGATGTCGCTGCCTACCATCATCCGCGCCAGAGATGCGGCTGTCTCGGCCCGGGGGTCGCATTGACCCACAACTTTGCCGTGCCGAAGAACGGTTGCCCGATCGCACAGGCGCCGGACCTCCTCCAGCCGGTGGCTGATATAGAGAATGGATTTTCCTTCAGAGCGAAGCCGTTCCAGTGTCACGAAAAGCAGGTCTGCTTCCTGTGGTGTCAGCACCGATGTCGGTTCGTCCAGAATGATAAGGTCAGGGTTTTGTAACAGGCAGCGAATGATCTCGATTCGCTGCCGCTCACCGACGGAAAGGTCGCCGACAAGCGCATAGGGATCGACCGGCAACCCATAGGCATCGCCGATTTCGCGAGCACGCGCGGCGATCGTATCGAGCGGCGTTTTTTCGTCGAGCGAAAGGGCGATATTCTCTGCTGCAGTCAGCGCATCAAAGAGCGAAAAATGCTGGAAAACCATACCGATACCGAGCGATCTTCCCATGGCTGGATTGGTCACCGTGACAGCGTTTCCCTTCCAGGAAATGCTGCCGGAACTTGGCTGCAATGCGCCAAACAGCATCTTCACCAGCGTCGATTTTCCAGCGCCGTTCTCGCCGAGCAGCGAGTGAATCTCGCCGGCGCTAATTCTCAGGTCGATTTCGTCGCAGGCTTTGAGTGTGCCGAAAATTTTGGTGAGCTTGTCAGCTTCCAGTAGCGCTGTTTCAGAGCCGTCTATTCTTTTTTGTGTCATCGTTCCCCGCGGCCAAGACCGTTCCTGATCCTATGCTACCCCGGCCAAACTTGGAAAGTGCAAAACGAGTGGTTGCGGCCATTTGCGCACATTAATCGTGCACGAACATCAGAGGCTTAAGGAATGAGCACGGTCGTGCCGGTCGTCTTACGGGCTTCAAGGTCGCGGTGAGCATTGGCGACATCCTTCAGCGGGTAGGTCCGGCCGACTTCAATACGGATGACGCCCTTTGCAACGAGGTCGAAAAGTTCGTTGGCACCGCTTTCGAGCGCCTCGCGCGCGGCGACGTAGACGAAGAGCGTCGGACGCGTAAGGTAGAGCGATCCCTTGCGCGAGAGAATGCCCAGGTCGAATGGCGGCACCGGTCCGGATGACTGACCAAAACACACGATCATTCCGCGCGGCCGCAGGCAATCCAGCGAGCCGTCGAACGTGTCCTTGCCGACGGAGTCGTAGACGACATCGACGCCTTTGCCGCCGGTCAGCTCTTTCACCCGCTCCACAAAATTCTCACTGCGGTAATTGATGACATGGTCGTAGCCATGATCGAGGGCGAGCTTCACCTTGTCTTCTGAACCGGCGGTGCCGATGACCGTCGCGCCAAGATGTCTTGCCCATTGTCCAGCGATGAGACCGACGCCGCCGGCAGCCGCGTGAAAGAGGATCGTGTCACCTTTTTTCACCGGGAAAGTCTGGCGCAAAAGGTACTGGGCCGTAAGGCCCTTAAGCATCATCGCTGCCGCTTGTTGCAGCGGAATTTCATCCGGGACTTTGACAAGGCGATCGGCCGGAATGAGCCGCTCTTGCGCATAAGCACCGATCGGACCGGTGTAGGCGACGCGGTCGCCGGGCTTCAGCCATCCGGCACCTTCGCCAACGGCAAGCACAACGCCGGCGCCCTCGTGGCCTGGAATCAGCGGCAGCGGAGTCGGCGACGGGTAGAGACCCGTTCGATAATAGACATCGAGAAAGTTAAGGCCGATCGCTTCATTTCGGATGCGCACCTCGCCCGGTCCTGGCGCCCCAACCGAAACATCTTCGTAAGTCAATGCTTCCGGCCCGCCGGTTTGATGAATACGAACAGCCTTGACCATCACGCTTTCTCCGTCCGCCCCAAATTGGGGAACAACTGCATTACGGCGCCGATGAAAAAAAGATAGATCCCCGTAACGGAAATGCCAATGCGCACCCAAAGCGGCGAATCAAGTTCTTGAAACAGCGAGAACGCCCCAAAGCCGCACCAGAGGAAAAATATCGTCAGATTGAGGTTGCGCAAACGCTGCACGCGCACCGGATGCAGGAAATAGATCGGCAGGAATGAAACGATTGCGGCAACGAGAACGATTGCAAAAGCCACCCATTCGCCGGGCCGCACGATGAACAAGGTGAAAACAATCATGTTCCAGACAACCGGGAACCCTTTGAAGAAGTTCTCCTTCGTCTTCATGCCTGTGTCAGCGTAGTAGATAGCGCTCGATACGACGATGATGGCCGCTGCGAGAAACGACAGGCCCTCGCCCATGAAGCCGCGCTGGTAGAGCGCGAAGGCGGGGATGAGCACATAGGTCATGTAGTCGATGATATTGTCGAGGAGCTCTCCCGACCAATTGGGCAGGACGTACTTGACTTCCAGCTTGCGGGCGATCGGACCATCGATGCCGTCAACGAACAAGGCAAGTCCGAGCCACCAGAACATGGCGGTCCAGCTTTCCTCGCTGGCGGCGACGACGGAAAGAAACGCCAGAAACGAACCGGACGCCGTCAACAGATGGACCGAGAAAGCCTTTGCTTGCGGCGCCGTCACTTTCTTGGGCTTGACGCCCTTGGGCATGGTAGGTTTTTTCAAGGGTCCGCGCCAATCTGCTGCATCACAATTAAACGCCTGCCGTTATATCTTGGCAACGACGAACGATTTGCGATCAGCTTTTCTTGAAATTGGCTGAAAGCGCAAGCAATGAAACTCATATAAACTGTTGAAAGCCCCGCACGGGCCCGCAAATGGGAGACAGATATGACCAGCACCAGAACCGATCCGATCGTCATTGCCGGAGCTGGGCACGTCGGGCTGATTGCGGCGATCGCCACGGCCCGCTCGTTCGACAATGTCGTCAGCCTCGGCGTCGTGCCTGAAGCCTCCGACAAGCGCACCACTGCGCTGATGATGCCAGCCATCAAGTTCCTGGAAAAGATCGGCCTGTGGGAAGCGATCGAACCGCACGCAGCCCCGATTACCACGATGCGCATCCTCGACGGCACGCAGCGTCTGATCCGCAGCCCTGCCGTCACGTTCGAGGCCAGCGAGATTGATGAACCGGCATTTGGTTACAATATTCCCAATGTGACACTGACGTCGGTCCTTGCTGACGCACTTAAGCATTCAGGCGCGAGGCACATTGCTGCCTCGGCCAGCCACTACCACCCGAGCGACGACGCAATTACGGTGGAAGCCAATGATGGCTCGAGCATTACTGCGAACATTGTGATTGCGGCGGATGGCCGGTCCTCACTTGCCCGCGAGGCGGCAGGCATTTCCGCCCGGACCTGGTCATACAACCAGACGGCCATCGTCTTGAGCTTCAGCCACACGCGCGACCACCACGACATTTCGACGGAGTTCCACACCGAGCACGGACCGTTCACGCAGGTCCCGCTCCAGGGGAAGCGGTCGAGCCTCGTATGGGTGACGACGCCGGCGCACGCGGTTGAACTGCTTGAACTCACCCGCGACCAGCTCGCAATGCGGGTGGAAGAGCGCATGCAGTCCATGCTCGGCGCAGTGACCATTGATGTCGATCCGCAAAGCTGGCCGCTCTCCGGCCTGGTTCCGACATCGTTCGCTCGAAATCGCGTGTTTCTCGCCGGCGAATCCGCTCATGTTTTCCCGCCCATAGGCGCGCAAGGTCTCAACCTCGGCGTAAGGGACGTCGAGACCCTGCTCGAGACCTTCCCGACCGACGGGGCCGATCTCGGCTCGTCACGGGTCATCTCGACCTATAACCGCAAGCGCAGCCCTGACATCTTTGCGCGGACGGGTGCGGTCGATGCACTGAACAGATCGCTCTTGTCTGATTTCCTTCCAGTGCAGATGGTCCGCAGTGGGGGCCTGGAGTTGTTGCGGGTGTTTTCGCCCCTGCGCGGCTTCGTCATGCGTGAAGGGCTTCGTCCGGGCAGCGGCTTCCGCTTTACGCGCAAGCACACTGCCCCTGAACATTAGGCAAGAACGAAGTCGTAAAGCAGCTTCACATTGAGTACGGCGATCACGATCGCAATGATGACGGCAAACGTGGTCAGCCAGCGCGGTGAGACCAAAGCGCCCATCTTGGCCTTGCTTGCCGTGAACATGACGAGTGGGAACACTGCAAATGACAGTTGCAGGCTGAGCACCACCTGGGTGAGTACGAGCAGCTTCGCCGTTCCGCTTTCGCCATACCAGATCGTCACGATCGCAGCTGGGATAATCGCAATCGCGCGGGTTATCAGCCTGCGCAACCATGGTGCGAGCTTGATGTGGAGAAAGCCCTCCATGACGATCTGACCAGCAAGCGTGGCTGTGACCGTCGAGTTGATGCCGCAGCACAAGAGCGCAATGCCGAACAGGGTGGGCGCGATCGCAAGACCGAGCAAGGGCGCAAGCAGGGAATGTGCTTCGCCAAGTTCCGCAACCTCCGTGCGGCCGGTCGTATGGAAGGTCGCTGCGGCGAGGATCAGGATCGAAGCGTTGATAAGAAGTGCAAACATCAGCGCCGCGGTCGAATCGATCGTAGCATATTTCAGCGCCTGCCGTTTCTCGGGCAGCGTATCGCCGTAGGCGCGCGTCTGCACGATCCCCGAATGCAGGTAGAGATTGTGCGGCATCACCGTGGCGCCGAGGATACCCAGTGCCAGATACAGCATTTCCGGATTGGTCACGATTTCAGTCGTCGGGGCAAAGCCCTTGATCACGGCGCCCCATTCAGGATCGGCAAGAAAAATCTGGATGCCGAAGCAGACAGCAATCACGCCAAGCAGCGTAATGATCAACGCTTCCACCCAGCGGAAGCCCAACTTCTGAAGGTACAGGATAAGGAAAACATCGAGCGCAGTGATGAGGACGCCGATTTCGAGTGGAATGCCAAAAATAAGATTGAGGCCGATCGCCGTGCCAATGACTTCCGCAATATCGGTTGCGATGATGGCGATTTCCGCAAGGAACCACAGCGTATAGGCAACGGGCTTTGGAAATGCATCCCGGCAAGCCTGCGCAAGGTCCCTGCCCGATCCGATCGCCAAACGCGCGCAGAGAGCCTGCAGAACGATCGCCATGATGTTGGAGATCAGCGCGACAACAAGCAGCGAATAGCCAAACTTCGAACCACCGGCGAGCGATGTCGCCCAATTGCCGGGATCCATGTAGCCGACCGCCACCAGATAGCCTGGCCCAACAAATGCCGCGGCACGCCGCCAGCCCGGTCCGGTCGAGCGCACAGCGACCGAACGATGAACGTCGGACAAAGATGCCTCGCCCCGGGCATGCCGCCATCCAGCGGCCGCCGGGGTGTGCTGCGCTAGCTGATCCATGAATTCTCCGAAACGCAATTGCAAATCATTCGCAACTATATAAACAGATGGACGCCACAGCCGCAAGGGGGTGGCGCACAAAACTTTAGAATTGATACAAACTAGCTAGCCGATAGCGAGCAGCCGGGCGCGAAGGGGACTACAGGTGCGGAGCTATGAAGGCTCAACCAACCAGTCCATGTGTCATGGCGTAGAGCCAAAGTGTCAATGTTACGATCGAAAATAGGGTGGTCGCGAGCACCGAACTCGACGCGCGCTCGACCCAGACCCCGTATTGCTGGGCTATGACGAAGACATTCGTCGCGGTTGGCAAGGCCGCCATGAGCATTGCCGTATAGACCCATACCGGTGGGAAATCGCCGGCCAGGTGCAAGACGCAGTAAATCAGTATGGGCTGGACGACGAGCTTCAGCGGAACAATCAGATAGAGTTCCTTCGGCACACGTCGCAAGGGACGCAGCGCCAGCGTCGCGCCCATGGCGAAGAGCGCGCAGGGCGCCGCCGCACGGGCGAGAAAATCGATCATACGGTCGACCGCCACAGGCGGCTCCAGTCCCGTGATGGCCGCGCCTACCCCGAAAATGGTGGCGATTATGAAAGGGTGGCCGAATATCTTCTTGAGCACCCCGACGGCGAGATCGCGCGGCGAGCGCTTGTCGTTGCCGGAAAGCGCCATCATCAACGGCGCCATCACGAAATGCAACGTGTTGTCAAAGCAGAAGATGAGTGCGACCGGGACAGCTGCCGGCGCACCGAAAGCAAGGATCGCCAGCGCCGGGCCCATGAAGCCAATATTGCCGTAGGCCGCCGCGAGCCCCTGAATGGTGCTCTCGTCAATGCGGCGTGTGCGCACGAAAGCGACCACATACATTGCCATGAAGATCAGGAAGGTCGATGCGGTGCAGCCAATGATAAAGCCCCACTGCGTCAATTCGGCCACCGGCGTCTTCGACAAAATCTGGAAAAACAGCGCCGGAAGCGCCACATAGACGATGAACGTATTCATCCACCCGAGCGCCTCGAGCGGCTGATGTTTTACCTTGGCCACGAAAAAGCCAAGAAAAATCAGCCCAAAGAAAGGTAAGACCAGGTTGAATACATCAAGCATAAGCAGGCTTTGAGGTTTGCCGCGCCGGAAACAAGAGCAAGGACGCTTTAGGCTCGCGGGATTGGACAGAAACGGATATCTATCCTGAATGACGATGATAAAACAGATACGGCATGCCAAATTTCAGATCGGTCAGGTCGTCAGCCACCGCATTTTTGCGTTTCGTGGCGTGATTTTCGACGTTGATCCCGAGTTCAGCAACACCGAAGAATGGTATCAGTCCATTCCCGAAGAGATCAGGCCGCATCGCGACCAGCCCTTCTACCATCTCTTCGCCGAGAACTCCGAGACAGAATACGTGGCCTATGTTTCGGAGCAAAACCTCGTTGCCGATACGACCGGAACACCTTTGCGCCACCCGCAGATCAAGAACGTGTTCGAAAAGATCGAGGGTGGCGTCTATCGGGTCAAGCGGCCGCATCTCAACTAACACCCCACACCGAATCCGGACAATAAAAAAGGGACGCGTCACCGCGTCCCTTTTTTGTGTGCGCTAACTGATCAGTTGCCGGCTTTCGCCTTTTCCTGTTCGGCCTTCATCTTGTCTTCAAATTCCTTCTGGCGCTTCTGAACTTCGCTCTGCAGCGTCTTCTGGCGCTGTTCGAGTTCGTTCTGCTGCAGGCCGGGGCCGTCATAGGCCTGGCTGAAGCCGGTCAGAGCGACATTGATCGGGTTAGGCTTGTTCTGGAAGTTGACCGAAGTCAGCGTCAACTGGTTGCCCTTCTTGAAGGAGTTGAGCAGATCGTCCGACAAGGCGACTTCCGAAATGCAACGATCCGGGAAGCAGATCGCGTACTCGATCTTCTGGGTCTTGCCGCCATTGATCTGGAGGCCGACGCCCGGAGGAATGAGACGGCCGGTCGGAACCGATACCTGGAAGATCTTGCGGTTGATCTTGCCCTTGATCTCGATGAGGTTGACCGCGGTCAGGAGCTGGCCGCTATCGGCAGTCACGATGTTCTGGGTGTTGCAGATATCGTTTTCTTCCTGCTTGGAGCAGACCTTGAACCAACCTTGCGGCGCTCTCTGCTGCTGGGCTGCTGCTGGTACTGCCGCGGCGGCGAGCAATGCGATGGCACCAGCGAATGATGCGGTTGCCGCGATGGACTTCGGGTTGGACATGGTCAACTGGTTCCTTTCAGCGCACTTATCCTAAGTGTATCTCGATCATCTTTATTTGCCTGTCTGGCTTTGGTTGCCAAATGCGGCAAGAGAGTGACCCTTTGAATATCGAAGGCCGTGTTACACTGCATGTTCTCTCAAATCCAGCCACCTTTTGGACTAGTTGGGGATTCCCCTCGAGGATTTACGGCGCACGCCGCAGAATCGTCGTCAAGTGGTAGTCTCTGTCACGAATCAGAATGAATTCCCGGCTTCCGGGAATGCTAGGTCGAGACGATGTTGAAGAAAACTACCCAGGCGCTGGCTATACTTGCCACGATTTGTTGTACCACAAGCGGCGCATTTGCCGAACCGAGGCATGGAATCGCCATGCACGGAGAACCGGCCCTGCCCGCGGACTACAAGCATTTCCCCTATGTCAATCCGGATGCCCCCAAGGAAGGCTCGATCACCTATGGTGTCGTCGGCACGTTTGACAGCCTCAACCCGTTCCTGGTCAAGAGCATGCGGACATACGCGCGTGGCCTGTTCAGCGACGGCGAGTTCGGCGATCTCGTCTATGAATCGCTGATGCAACGCAACGCCCATGAGCCGTTCACCATGTATGGCCTGCTCGCTGAAAAAGTCGAAACCGACGATGAGCGAACCTGGGTCGAATTTACGCTGAATCCCAAAGCAAAATGGTCTGATGGCGAGCCGGTTACGCCCGACGACGTGATATTCACCTTCGACCTGCTGACAAAAAAGGGCCGCCCACCCTTCAGCGGCCGGATGAAGCTCATTTCGAAGATCGAGCAGATTGGTGAGCGCGGCATTCGCTTTACGTTCAACGACCAGGCCAACCGGGAATTTCCGCTGATCCTCTCGTTAATGCCAGTTCTTCCCAAACATGCCATCAACATCGATACGTTCGACAGTTCGCCTCTCTCGATTCCTGTGGGCAGCGGACCCTATACGGTCTCACAGGTGCAGCCGGGTCAGCGCATCGTCTACAAGCGCAATCCGGATTATTGGGGGAAAGATGTGCCGAGCCGCATCGGCTTCAATAATTTCGACACGGTGACCGTTGAATATTTCCGCAACGACCAGGCGCAGTTCGAAGCCTTCAAGAAGGGCGTTTTCGATGTGTTCCTCGAGGGCGATCCCAACAAGTGGGCGACTTCATATGACTTCCCGGCCATACGCGATGGCCGGGTTATCAAGGATACATTCGAAAAACACTCGCCTGCCAACATGTTCGGGTTTCTTTTCAACACGCGCCGCCCGAAATTTCAGGATCGAGCGGTTCGTCAGGCGCTGGCACTGATGTTCGATTTCGAATGGGCGAACCGCAACCTCTATGCCGGACGTTACCGGCGGCTCGGCAGCTATTGGCAAGGATCGGAACTTTCGGCGCTGGGACGTCCTGCCGATGCTATGGAGCGCGAGTGGCTTGCGCCCTTTACGGATTCTCTCCAGCCGGACGTGATGGACGGTTCGTTCGTGCCGCCGCAAACAGACGGCACGGGGCGCGACCGCAAGGAAATGAAGCGTGCCTTCGATATCCTGACCGAGCGGGGCTACAGGATCGAAAACGAACGGATGCTCGATCCACACGGAACTCCCCTCACCTTCGAAATCATGACGCGATCCGTTGGCGAGGAACGCTTGGGTCTTGCCTATAAGCGCACCCTTGAGCGGCTTGGTATCGGCGTCACCATCAGGACCGTCGATGACGCCCAGTACCAGAAACGGCTGCAGACCTTCGATTATGACATGATACTCGGCGCCTATGCGAGTTCGCTGTCACCCGGCTATGAGCAATTTTACCGTTGGGGCAGCCAGTCGAAGGATGTCGAAGGCAGTTTCAATTATGCCGGCGTTGCCAATCCGGCCATCGATGCCCTCCTCGACAAGATGCTGGCGGTACGCGGACAGGAAGAGTTTACCAGCACGGTCCGCGCTCTCGACAGGCTTTTGATCTCTGGCCATTATATGATTCCGATCTATTATCAGCCGGAGCAATGGGTTGCGCGGTGGTCGCACCTGCAACATCCCGAAAAGACCTCCCTCGTGGGAAACCAGCTGAACACATGGTGGTCTGACAAACGATAGGTTGAAGATATGCCCGAAAAGAAATTCACCATCGACGTGGTGTCGGATGTCGTTTGCCCCTGGTGTTTCGTCGGGCGAAAGCGGCTCGAACAGGCGCTCGAGCTCAATCCAGACATCGATGTGTCGGTGAACTGGCGGCCGTTCCAGCTTGATCCGACGATTCCGCCGCAAGGCAAGGACCGCAAGCGTTACATGCAGGAAAAGTTCGGCAGCTCGGACCGGATCTTCGAGATCCATCAACAGCTTACTGAACTCGGCAAGGAGGTCGGCATTGAGTTCGACTTCGATTCGATCGAGATAAGCCCCAATACGCTCGACGCGCACCGCCTGATCCGCTGGGCATCGCAAGCTCAGCCGAATGTCCAGGACACGCTCGTCGGCATCCTGTTTTCCTACTATTTCGAGCAAGGCAAGGATATTGGCGACGCCGAGGTTCTGCTTCAAGCCGCTGAAGAGGCTGGCATGGATGTCGCCATCGTGGCGAGCCTCCTGCCAACGGATGCCGATGCGGTTGGTGTAAGGCAGGAGATCGATACGGCGAACCAGATCGGCGTGCGCGGTGTTCCCTGCTTCATCCTCGACCAGAAATATGCGGTGATGGGCGCGCAATCGGCCGAGACGTTGGCCGACGCAATCCGCCAGACGGCGGACGGTTTCGAGCCTGGAAGCGGAGCCGCCTAGGCGGCATCCACCAGTTTCGCAAGTTGCGTCATGACAACCGCAGCGCCGTTCAGGCGCTTTTCCGCCGTCGGCCAGTCGCGAACGAGCACGATGCTCTGATCCGGCCTGATCTTCGCCATTGAGCCCTGCTCGCCGATCATCTTGACGAGCGCTGCGGGATTGTTGAACGTCTTGTTGCGGAACTGGATCACCACACCCTTCGGGCCGGCGTCGAGCTTGTCGACATTGGCGCGGCGGCAGAGCGCCTTGATATAGACGATCTTCAGGAGGTGCTGCACTTCCTCGGGCAATGGGCCGAACCGGTCGATCAGTTCGGCGCCAAACCCGTCAATATCCTGCAGTTCCTCGAGATCTGCGAGACGGCGATAAAGGCCGAGGCGCAACTGCAGATCCGGCACATAGGCTTCGGGAATCATCACCGCCGTGCCAACGGATATCTGCGGCGACCAATGGCTGTCTTCTATTTCGCCCGTTCCCTTGATCTCGGCGACCGCTTCTTCGAGCATCTGCTGGTAAAGCTCGAACCCGACCTCACGGATATGGCCCGATTGTTCTTCGCCCAGAAGATTGCCGGCGCCGCGGATATCCATGTCGTGGCTGGCAAGCTGGAAGCCCGCGCCGAGCGTATCGAGCGACTGCAGCACCTTCAGGCGGCGCTCGGCCGTCTGCGTCAGCAATTTATGCGCGGGCAGCGTGAACAGCGCATAGGCCCGCTGCTTCGAGCGGCCGACGCGCCCACGCAGCTGATAAAGCTGCGACAGGCCGAACATGTCGGCGCGGTGGATGATCATCGTATTGGCCGTCGGGATATCGAGACCGGACTCGACGATCGTCGTTGACAGGAGCACATCATATTGGCCGTCGTAGAAGGCGTTCATGATATCGTCGAGTTCGCCCGGCGCCATCTGGCCGTGTGCGACGGCGACCTTCAGTTCCGGCACCTGCGCGTCGAGGAACTCCTTGATTTCGGCAAGATCCGATATGCGCGGACATACATAGAAGCTCTGGCCCCCACGATAGCGCTCGCGCAGCAACGTTTCGCGGATGACGAGCGGATCGAAGGGCGAAACAAAGGTGCGCACCGCCATGCGGTCGACAGGCGGCGTCGTGATAAGCGACAATTCGCGAACGCCGGTCAGCGCAAGCTGCAGCGTGCGCGGGATGGGCGTTGCCGAAAGGGTCAGCACATGCACGTCCGACTTCAGTTCCTTGAGCCGTTCCTTGTGCTTGACGCCGAAATGCTGCTCCTCGTCGATGATCAGCAAACCAAGGTTCTTGAACGTTATACCTTGTCCGAGCAGCGCGTGCGTACCGACCGCGATATCGACCTTTCCCTCGGCGATGCCCTTCTTGTTCTCCGCAAGCTCCTTGGAGCCGACCAGTCGCGATGCCTGCGCCACATTGACGGGGAGCCCCTGAAACCGGTTGGAAAATGTCTTGAAATGCTGGCGGGAAAGCAAAGTCGTCGGGACCACGACAGCCACTTGAACGCCGTTCAGCGCCGCTACGAAGGCGGCGCGCAGCGCTACTTCCGTTTTGCCGAAGCCGACATCACCGCATACGAGGCGATCCATCGGCTTGCCGAGGGCCAGATCATCGATAACTGCATCGATGGCGCGGTCCTGATCTTCAGTCTCGTCATAGGGGAACCGGGCAGCAAATTCGCCGTAGAGCCCATCCGGCGGCGTGAGGACAGGTGCGCCCCGCATCTGCCGTTCAGCGGCGATCTTGATGAGATGGCCAGCAATGTCGAGCAACCGCTTTTTGAGTTTTGCCTTGCGCGCCTGCCACGCACCACCGCCAAGCTTGTCGAGGATGGCGGTTGAGGATTCCGAGCCAAACCTCGACAACAGCTCGATATTTTCGACCGGAAGAAACAGCCGATCATCCCCGGCATAGTGCAATTCCAGGCAGTCGTGCGGGGCGCCGGCGGCAGTGATGGTGCGCAAGCCGATAAACCGGCCGATGCCGTGATCCACGTGCACGACGATATCGCCGGCATTGAGCGCGGATACTTCGCTGATGAAGTCGCGGTCGCGCTTGCGCCGCTTGGAATGTCGAATGAGCCGGTCGCCGAGTATGTCCTGTTCCGCAATAACGACGAGTTCGCCGGCGTCGAAACCGGTCTCCAGCGAAAGTACGCCGGCGGTGATCTTGTCGCGCGACAGAGCCTTGACCGTCCTCAGATCGTCGACAAGCTCGATCTTTTCGAGGCCATGTTCGTTAAGCACCTGGACGAGCCGGTCGCGCGTGCCCTCGCTCCAGGCCGCAAGCAGCACCTTCTTGCCCGCCGCGCGCTCGTCCGCGATATGTTTCACCACGCTGTCGAAGACATTGGTATCCTTGGCAGTCCGCTCCTCGACGAAAGTCCGCCCGCGATGGGCGCCGGCATGGACGATGGACCGGCCGCTGGCAAACGGCGCATCGAAGGGCGTGAAATCGATGCGCATGCCGGACGTCTGCGCCGCTACCTCCACCGCTTCCGGCGTCAGATAGAGCAGGCCCGGTGCGACAGGCTTGTAGGGCACCGCATCGCCAGGCTCCTTGCCGTCCGATTGACGCCTGCGCGCTTCAAAATGGTCCAGCACCATCTTGTGGCGCTCGGCCATTGATTCATGCGCAAGATGATCGAAGACGACCGGCATGTCGCCGGTGTGGTCGAAAACGGTCTCCAGATTGTCGTAGAACATCGGCAGCCAGTGTTCCATTCCGGCAAAACGGCGCCCTTCGGATATGGATTGGTAGAGTGCGTCGTCACGCGAAGGCGCACCGAACGTCTGTACATATTGCGAGCGGAAATGGCTGATCACTTCGGGCGAGAGCGTGATTTCGCTCATCGGCTGCATGGTGAACTCGGTCTTCTGGCTCAGTGTTCGCTGCGTTGCCGGATCGAAAGCACGGATCGTCTCCAGCGTATCGCCAAAGAAATCGAGCCTCAAAGGTGCTTCGGCGCCGGGCGCGAAGAGATCGAGAATGCCGCCCCGTACCGCGTATTCGCCAACGTCGCGAACCGTTGGAACGCGCTCGAACCCATTGTTTTCAAGACGCTGCACGAGCGCGTTCATGTCGATTCTATTACCGGGCCTGGCCATGAAAAGCTGCTGAGCCAGCACCTTGCGCGGCGGAAGCTTTTGCAGCATCGCATTGGCTGTGGCGAGGATGACCCCGGAATGCTTGTGTTCGCGCAAGGCGGCAAGACCTGCAAGGGCCGCAAGGCGGCGTGCCGATGTATCTGCGCCCGGAGAGACGCGGTCATAGGGCAAGCAGTCCCAGGCCGGCAATTGCAGCACAGGGAGCTCGGGCGCGACAAAACTCAGGACCTGTTCAAGATCGGCAACGCGCTGGCCATCGCGGGCGATAAAAAGCACCGGGCCGCCTGCCCCTGCCTCGGCAACGACCTTGGCCAGCGCAAATGCCTCATAGCCATCGACGACACCATCGACAACGACATGGCCCGCTGTACCGGGCCTCAATCCAAGCTTGGAAAACGCAGTCATTGAATTTTCAGAATTTCATCTCTTTGCGGGACGCGACGATCTTGTGGAAGATGTGCGTATCGAATTCGGCAGGAACATCGGCTTCGCCCGTGACCCATTTCAAAAGATCGCGATCCAAAGCTTCCATGAGTGCTTCATATTGGTCAAGTTCGTGTTCTGACAAGGTCTCGATATGGACGTCGGCGAATTGCCCTAGGATCAGGTCCATTTCGCGCATGCCCCTGTGCCACGACCGGAACAACAGCTTGCGCTGTCGCAGCGGCAGGTCGGCGGTGGTGCGACTGCTTCCTGTCATGATCGGCTCCGTGTTCAGACCAATGCGCGCATTTTGGCGAGGGTATAGCCGCATCCGGCGGCCGTGTCAGCCTTGCTCGTGCAATGTGCTGCCAATAATCCGGTGCGGTCGCCCGTTCCGTGGGACTTTCAAGTTCCACGCGAATGGATCCTCGGAGATGGCCCTGAGGATGACGGCAGTGGTAAGGAGGCGGTGCCAATGGACCTACCGCGGCACCACGTCGCGATCCTATTTCCCACTGGCTGAAACGCCAGCTACCGCGGAGGAGGGTATTTTTCGTAATTCCCGCCCACCGCCGTCATCTCTCGGAGTCTCCCACCTACGGCTGCGCCACTGTCCTCATCCTCGAGGCTCTTGTCCCGAGGATCCATCTTCCATGCGGAGGTGTCGGTGGTTCAAGCTACGGTGTGGGGGGATTCTCGGGACCAGAGCCCGAGAACGATGGTTAGCCGGAGCGAGCTGAGGACCATCTCGGCCAGAATTAAGACAATGGTAATAGCCTCATGGTTTTGGACCACAGGCCATATTCAGGCATTTATTTGCGAAGTCGTCCCAATTCAGTGATAGCTCTATCAGATCGGGTTTCTTAATATAATGAAACTCTATCGCATTAACATCTATTATAAATATCTCCAATGGCTCATCCTTAATCACATTCCAACCTATGCCAATAATTATGTACGTTGCAGCAGTGCTTTCCGCAGCGTACTTCTTGTACTTCTTGATTTGCCCATAGTGACCAGCAATGTCGATGGCGATATCTCCTTCGAGATCGTCAACCCATCTAGCCCTCCATTTGCACTCAACAGCGATTTTTATACCAGTCGGAAGAATGTACTCCAAATCGGGCTGCGAGTTAGACTCCGGTCCATATTTAATATCATTAATGTATTTATCGCTTCGCCAATCGGTAAATCTAATATTCTTCCCCACCACACTGTGAATTTTTCGAACGATGTATTCCTCAAAACGATCACCTTTTTTCTTCGAGAGAAGACCCGCCTGCGAGTGGCCTGGGGGTTCGGGGATAGCCATCTCTTCCCCCTGCGCGGAATCCTCTGGAGATACGAGCGGCTCATTGATCTTCCCTTTGTAAAAATCGGAGAATCTAATACCACGAATAGCCGCCGTATACCCCACGGCAAAAGTAATAATAAGCAACAATGTGTTCATTAATCACCTAATCGTAAATGTATATGTTAAGTTAAAGATGCTTTTAATATTCGCATACCTGAATATAAGCATCATTATACCATACCATCGCCCCTACCGAAAGCCGTCGATTAGAATTTGGCGCAGACCTTGCAACGCGCGGTCAACAGGTTAAACCTTTGCCATGCGCCCATCCCTGCTCGATCCCCTCTTTGCTTCGGTTCGCACACTTTCCGGCATCGGCCCGAAGGTAACCGGCTTGCTCGCAACCCTGCTCGGCACGCCGCCGGGTCAGGATCCGCGCGTCGCCAATCTTGTCTATCTTCCACCCCACAGCGTCATCGACCGGCGCCACCGGCCCGGCATAGCCCATGCGCCCGAGGGGGCCATCGTTACTCTTGAAGTGCGTATCGACCGCCACTTGCCTGGCGGGCGGAGTAATGCGCCTTACCGGGTTTATGCGCATGACGATACGGGGGAGATCGGGCTGACATTCTTTCACGCCAAGCAGGCCTGGCTCGAAAAGGCGATGCCTGTCGGGGAAACGGTGATCGTGTCGGGCAAGATGGAGTGGTTCAACGGACGGCCGACAATGGTCCATCCCGACCATATCGCCCGCCTCGACGATGCCGCTTCGCTGCCGCTCGTTGAACCTGTCTATCCCTTGACCGCCGGCCTCTCGCCCAAAGTTCTGGCGCGCGGCGTAGAGGATGCCCTGACCAAAGTGCCGGAGCTGCCGGAATGGATCGACGCGCCGGTTCTTGCCGCCCATGGGCTCCCGTTACATCGCGAAGCGCTGCGGATCATGCACGGGCCGGCCGATCCGGCAGACATCGCGCTCGACAGCCCTGCCCGCCAGCGTCTCGCCTATGATGAGTTTCTCGCGGGCCAGCTGGCGCTCGCGCTTGTGCGGCTAAGAGCAAAGCGCCTTTCTGGCCGCAAGCTCGAGGGCAACGGCGAAATCAAGGCGCGGATCATTGCCGCATTGCCCTATTCGCTGACCAATAGCCAATCTGAGGCTATCAAGGAAATCATTGCGGATCTGCGCCAGCCCGATCGCATGTTGCGCCTGTTGCAAGGCGATGTCGGCTCCGGCAAAACGGTCGTAGGCCTGCTGGCAATGGCGCATGCCGCGGAAGCCGGAGGCCAGTCGGCCCTAATGGTGCCGACCGAAGTTCTGGCACGCCAGCATTATGCCACGATAGCGCCCCTCGCCGAAAAGGCCGGGCTGCGCGTTGCTCTTCTCACGGGGCGCGAAAAGGGCCGCGAGCGCGAGGACGTTCTCGAAGGACTGCGTTCCGGGGCGATCAATATCGTTGTCGGCACGCATGCCCTCTTCCAGGAAAAAGTCTCGTACCGCGACCTTGTCCTCGTCATTGTCGACGAGCAGCACCGGTTTGGCGTTCATCAACGTCTGCTCCTCACCTCCAAGGGTGACGCGCCGGACATGCTGGTGATGACTGCAACCCCCATACCCCGCACCCTCGTCCTCACCGCGTTCGGCGATATGGACGTATCGAAACTCACGGAAAAGCCGGCGGGCCGGCGGCCGCTCACCACTGCGATCCTGCCGATGGACCGGTTGAGCGACCTTGTCGAGCGCATGCGGAGTGCCATTGCCGACGGCCAGAAGATCTACTGGATCTGTCCGCTCGTCGAAGAATCGGAGATCGTCGACCTTGTCTCGGCCGAAGAGCGGTTCGAATCGCTGAAGCCCCTTCTTGGCAGCAGGATCGGCCTGGTGCACGGCCGGATGAGCGGTCCGGAAAAAGACGCTGCCATGCTGGCGTTCAAGAATGGCGATACCCGGCTTCTCGTCGCCACAACGGTGATCGAGGTCGGCGTCGATGTGCCGGACGCCACCATCATTGTCATCGAGCATGCCGAACGCTTCGGCCTTGCCCAGCTGCACCAGTTGCGCGGCCGGGTCGGCCGTGGCGACAAGCCCTCGACCTGCCTCCTGCTCTACAAGGGGCCGCTCGGCGAAGTGGCGCAGGCGCGGCTCAAGATCATGCGCGAAACGGAAGACGGATTTCGCATTGCCGAGGAAGATCTGAAGCTGCGTGGTGAAGGCGAGCTTCTCGGCACGCGCCAATCCGGTTCGCCCGGCTTCCGCCTCGCCAGCATCGAGGCGCATCAGGAGTTCCTGGAGATCGCCCGTAAGGATGCGCGCTATATTCTTGCGCGCGATCCCGAATTGCAAAGCGAGCGGGGCAAGGCGCTGCGCATACTGCTTTATCTCTTCGAGCGCGACGAGGCTGTCAGGCTTTTGCGCGCCGGCTAACTATTCGACCGTCACGGATTTTGCAAGGTTGCGTGGCTGGTCGACATCGGTGCCCATGAACACCGCCGTATGATATGCCAGCATCTGGATCGGCAATGCATAAATGATCGGGGCGATGATCTCCGGCATGTCAGGCAACACGATCGTGTGCATCGTATTCAATGTGCTCGCCGCCGCGCCCTTCTCATCGGTGATCAGGATGATCTTGCCGCCGCGCGCCGCGACCTCCTGCATGTTCGAAACCGTCTTCTCGAACCAATGGTCATACGGCGCAATGACGATGACCGGCATCGATTCGTCGATCAGTGCGATAGGCCCGTGCTTCAATTCACCCGCCGCATAGCCTTCTGCATGGATGTAGGAAATTTCCTTGAGCTTCAGCGCGCCTTCGAGCGCAAGCGGGTAGCTGGTGCCACGGCCTAGGTAAAGCACGTGCTTGACCTGGCTGAGGTCACGGCTGATCGTCTCCATCTGTTCTTCGAGGCGCAGCGCGTGATTGGCATAGCGCGGAATTTCCGAAAGCTCGCGCACGAGCTGGCGTTCTTCCTGCTCGTCAATCGTGCCACGCATCTTGGCGGCGGCAACGGCGAGGGATGCCAGAACGGCCAATTGGCAGGTGAAAGCCTTGGTCGATGCGACGCCGACCTCAGGACCGGCGAGCGTCGGGAACACGGTGTTCGATTCGCGCGCCATCGTCGATTCACGAACATTGACGATCGTACCGATCTTCAGCCCTTGCTGCTTGCAGTAGCGCAGCGAGGCGAGCGTATCGGCGGTCTCGCCCGATTGCGAGACGAAGAGCGCAAGGCTGTCCTTCGACAACGGCATCTCGCGATAGCGGAACTCGGAAGCGACATCGATATCGACCGGGAGCCGCGCGATGCGTTCGAACCAGTATTTGCCGATAAGGCCGGCATAAAATGCGGTACCGCAGGCAGATGCCGCGATGCGGTCCACCTTGCTGAAATCGAGGGGCGTTGCATCGGTGCGAACGGTTCCCTTGGCGAAATCGAGATAATTGGCAAGGGTGTGCGAAATCACCTCCGGCTGTTCATGGATTTCCTTTTCCATGAAATGTCGGTGATTGCCCTTGCTGACCAGAAACGCGGTCCCCGCCGATTTCTGAACCGGGCGTTCGACCTCCATGCCCGTCTCATCGTAGATCACGACGCCTTCTCGCGTCAGGACGGCCCAATCGCCATCTTCGAGATAGGAGAGATTGTCGGTGAACGGGGCAAGCGCGATCGCGTCGGAGCCCAGGTACATTTCACCGTCGCCATACCCCACCGCAAGCGGCGGGCCATTGCGGGCGGCAACCAGAAGGTCCTCCTCGCCCTTGAACATGATGGCGATGGCAAAGGCGCCGCGCAGCTGCGGCAAGGTCTGGCGTACTGCATCGATGGGCGAAAGCCCGCGGTCGAGCGCGCGCGTCACCATATGCGCGACGGTTTCCGTATCGGTCTCGGTCTCAAACTTATAGCCGTCGGATTCGAGCATGGTCCGCAGTTCGGCAAAGTTCTCGATGATGCCGTTATGGATGACTGCGAGGCGCGGCGTCGTATGCGGGTGCGCATTGCGCACGGTCGGCGCACCATGGGTCGCCCAGCGGGTGTGTCCGAGGCCGATCGTGCCGGCGAGCGGTTGCTCTTTCAGGAGCTTGTCGAGATTGGCGAGCTTGCCCTCGGCGCGGCGGCGGTCGAGGACACCATTATTGAGGGTCGCGACACCGGCAGAATCATATCCGCGATATTCAAGCCGCTTCAGCGCGTCCACGAGCAGCGGCGCAACCTGCTCCCGGCCGATAATTCCAACGATCCCGCACATGCAAAACTCCGATGCCCCAAGCTTTTTTATGTTCCTGCCTTAGGGCGG
This sequence comes from Phyllobacterium sp. YR620, assembly GCF_900104165.1. Lineage (NCBI taxonomy): Bacteria > Pseudomonadati > Pseudomonadota > Alphaproteobacteria > Hyphomicrobiales > Phyllobacteriaceae > Phyllobacterium > Phyllobacterium sp. YR620. Next base: position 1,331,207 of record NZ_FNJP01000001.1, on the reverse strand, counting down.
AATCGCCCTGGCCGGAAGTCAATTTCCGTTGCGCAATCTTGCACGAACAATGGAATGCGATCTAGTCAGCCTTCTTGGCTAATTTCGCGGCGGCATAGCGGGCACGCAGTTCGATCGCGCGTCCTTCCTTGATTTCCTGGCGCGCGCGCCCAAATGCGAGGGCATCTGCCGGCACATTTGCCGTAATCACGCTGCCCGATGCGACATAAGCATTATCGCCGATCTTGACCGGTGCCACCAATGAGGTATTGGACCCGACGAAGACGTTGGCCCCGATCTCCGTCAAATGTTTATTGTAGCCGTCATAGTTGCAGGTAATCGCCCCCGCGCCGATATTGGCCGCTGCGCCGATCGTCGCATCGCCGATGTAAGTCAGATGATTGACCTTGGCGCCGATGCCGACCATGGCATTCTTCACCTCGACGAAATTGCCAACCTTGGATTTTTCCGCAAGATCGGCACCAGGGCGCAGCCGTGCGAAGGGACCGACATTGGCATTCGCGCCGATTTTCGCGCCCTCGAAATAGCAGAACGCATGGATAACCGCGCCCCGCGCCACAGTTACCCCGGGCCCGAAAACGATGTTGGGTTCAAGGATGGCGTCGGACTCGACCAGCGTGTCGTGCGAGAAGAACACTGTTTCCGGCGCATGCATTGTCACCCCCGCCATCAACATGTCGCGGCGCTTGCGGTTCTGCCAGATGGCTTCGGCCTCCGCGAGTTCGGCACGCGTATTGATGCCGATGACATTGTCCGGAGAAATCTCGATGGCAACGACGCTCTGGCCGCCGGCATTGGCGATCTCGACCACATCGGTCAGATAGTATTCGCCATTGGCATTGTTGTTGGTGATCCGGTCCAGCAGGCTGAGCGCGCTCTTGCCGCGCAGCGCCATCAGCCCGCCATTGCACAGGCCGATCTGCTTTTCCTCGGCGCTCGCGTCCTTCTCCTCGCGAATCGCCACGAGATGGCCATCCTTCTCGATGAGCCGGCCATAGCCGTTCGGTACAGCCGGACGGAAACCCATGACGACCACATCGGCGCCGTCGGCAAGCCTGGCCCGCGCCTGCGCCAAAGCCGCCGTTTCGATGAGCGGCGTATCGCCGAAGACGACAAGCACATCATCGTAGCCGCGTGCAATCGCGTCGCGCGCCGCCAGAACTGCATGGGCGGTGCCGAGCCGCTCGGTCTGCTCGTGCACGGTGACATTCGGCGCTATCGCGCGCACCGCAGCTTCCACCTTTTCGGCGCCCTTGCCGACGACGAGCGCAATGTCGCTGCCGCCGGCCCCCGTGACCGCCTTGGCTACATGCGCCACGATTGGCAGCCCCGCAATCATGTGCAGGACCTTCGGCAGCTCCGATTTCATGCGGGTGCCCTCGCCGGCAGCGAGAATGACGGTGAGGCAGGAGCGTGATGTCATGTCGGACTTCCAGATCAGGTTTTGGCCGGGCATTCTCATGCCTGCTCTGGCACGGGCCCTATCGCCATTTGAATGAACATTTGAAGCACCTTTAGCCGAGTTGGCCGAGGATGGGAAATGTTTCAAGCAGCCAGAACGAGAAAGTCTGCAATCCTCCGGTCAGGAACAGAATGCCCGTGACGACGAGAAGCCCGCCCATCACCTTTTCGACCTTGCCGAGATGCATGCGAAAGCGGGCGAGAAACCGCATGAACAGGCCCGAAAACAGCGCGGCGACGATAAATGGAATGCCGAGGCCGAGCGAGTAGACGGCAAGCAGAATTGCGCCGTCGGCGACCGTATCGCGCGCGCCGGCAAGCGCGAGGATCGGCCCCAGCACCGGACCGATGCAAGGTGTCCAGCCGAAGGCAAAAGCGAGGCCCATGACATAGGCCGAAAGCGGATTGGCGGGCTTGCCCTGCGTCTGGAATCGCGCCTCGCGCGAAAGGAAAGCAAGCTTGAAGACCCCGAGGAAATTCAGCCCCATCAGGATGATGACGATGCCGGCGGCGATGGCGATCTCCTGCTGCCACATGCGCAAAAAACCGCCGATCGTCGAAGCGCCGGCTCCGAGCAGAACGAACACGGTAGTAAAGCCGAGGACGAAGGCCAGCGAAGACATGAGCAGTGCCTGCCGCACCGGCGAGATGCGCGCCTGCGGCGAATCGGAACGGAAATCTTCAACCGTCACGCCCGCCATGTAGCAAAGATAGGGCGGGACGAGTGGCAGCACGCAGGGCGAAAGGAAAGACAGGGCGCCGGCGCCGACGGCCGTCAGGTAGGAAACATCAAGCGCCATGCGCGCTCCTTGAAAATGGCATTTCGTTGGGCGCGGATTATGCCGAATCCCCTGCGAAGGCCAATCACCTTTTCGCCAGTTTCGCCATGATTGGGGAGCGGCCGCGGTTTCGCTCGCGGGTTCAAAGATCACAGCGCGCCGGAAAAGCAGCGAATCGCGCAAAATCAAGGCTTTTTTCCGCAAATTATCTGCATGTTAGTTGTTGACCGATGGCTGTCCCGCCCCTATGTTCCGCCGCACTTCCCGAGGCGATTGAACGCGCCTCGTTTTGGGAGCGCGTAGCTCAGCCGGTAGAGCAACTGACTTTTAATCAGTAGGTCCAGGGTTCGAATCCCTGCGCGCTCACCAACATCGAATTCCCTTAACCCTTCATTTACCCCTTTTCGCCACCCTCGCCGCATGAAAGCCAACGCTATCATGCTTGCGCTGCTCGGTGCCTTTGCTCTCACGGGTTGCGCGAGCCGGCCGCCGCTGGAGCAAATGTCCTATGGGCAGTTGGGGCAGCTTGCCGGCGCGGTGGAGCGCAAATGCCTCGCCCAGGGCTTCGGGCTCGATACGCCGGAATACAAGGCCTGCACCGTGCAGGAGATCACCCAGGAGCAATATAGCCGCGAGTTTGGCAGCGAAAGTTTGCTGTAGCGAACTGGCGCCATCTGGCCGGGATCAATTTAGTTTGAGTTTCCTCCTGCCGATCAACAGCAATACACTCGCCCTATATTTCTGTTTTCAAAGGACGAAGCCATTGTATCAAAAACGTTTTCTTTTGTGCCTTGCACTTGCGTCGATGTTTCTGGCAACGCCCGCCGCCCCGCAGGACCATGCGCCCCATGGCACCCAGACCGATATTTCCAGCAACGCCGATACTTCCCCGGATGTAGGCACTGCCGCGGCCGGTTCAGGCATCCTCGGCCTGCTTCCGGCAAATTCAGTAACCGAGCACGTCCTGAAAACCTCGACGGGCGACCTGCCCTATACAGCGACCGCGGGTACGCTTGTCCTTTATGGGCAGGATGGCAAGCCGATGGCGAAGATGTTCTACACCGCCTATGCCGCGCGCGACCGCACGCCGGGCCGGCCAATCACTTTTGCCTTCAATGGCGGACCGGGCGCAGCTTCCGCATACCTTCATCTTGGATTGGTCGGACCGCGCATTCTGGAGTTCGGGCCGCATGGCGAAGGCGGCACCAGTCCGGCTCTTACCGACAATCCGGACAGTTGGCTCGCCTTCACCGATCTCGTCCTGATCGATCCGGTGGGAACCGGATGGAGCCGCGCCACCAACGACAAGATCGCCTCGGACTTCTACGGGATTGGCGAAGACGCCGACAGTATCGCCAAGGCGATCGCGCTTTACGTTGCGCAGAATGATCGCATGGCCGCGCCGAAATTCATACTTGGCGAAAGCTATGGCGGTTTTCGCGCCGCAAAGGTCGCGACGCGGCTGAAGGACAGTCAGGGCATACTGGTATCAGGCATCGTAATGCTGTCGCCGCTCATCGAGGGAAATCTCCTCTTCGGCGATCGGCGCTATCCGCTATGGGCGGCGCTGCAATTGCCCTCCCTTGCCGCCGGCGAGCTTGAGCGCAAGAACGCCTTCGATCCGGCCGCTGTTGCAGAGGCCGAAAAATTTGCAATGACCGACTATCTCGTCGCCCTTTCCGGACCGGAACCCTCGGGCGATGCCGCAAAAAACCTCTATGCCCGAATCGCGCAGATGACCGGCATACCCGAAGCGGTGGTGACGCGCGCCCGCGGCTTTCTCACCGACGTCTATGTCAAAAACTCGAAAAGCGCCTCGTCCGAAGTCGTCAGCCGCTATGATGCGTCGCTCGCAGCGCCGGACCCTTATCCTGAATCCGACTCCGAAGAGGGGGGTGACCCGGTTCTCGATGGTTTTACCCGCGCCTATGGCGCAGCCTTCGCAAGCTACGCCCGCAACGAACTCGGCTTCGAGACTGAGCTCACCTACAATCTGCTTGCCAACAACGTCAACGAAAAGTGGAAATGGAGCCAGAACGAGAACGGCGGCGGCCGCACGCGGGCAAGCGCGGCAGGCGACATACGCGAACTTCTGTCGGTCATCCCGTCGTTTCGCCTGCTCGTGGCCCACGGCTACAGCGATGCGCTCACGCCTTACGGGATCAACAAATACGTCATAGATCACCTGCCGGCGACGCTGAGCGCAGGAAGGGTGGAGCTCAAGCTCTACCGCGGCGGCCACATGTTCTACACGCGCACCGGTTCAAGGCAGGCGCTGAGCGCCGATGCGCGGGCATTCTACTCATCAAGCCTCGAAAAGGTGCAAGGGGAGTAGTGACGATCTAAATCGCGCGCCTCCCCCGGCCGTTTTCCTACGCGGTGTATTTATAGCGGCGACTACGCGTTGCCGGGCACTACTTAATCCAATCGAACAGGACCTACCACTTTCTGCCGGATTGCCTGTCGCCGATTCGCCTTTACTATCAGCGCCATGACTATTTCGCCGCCCAAAAGAACCGACGATCCGTTGAGCCAGGCTGCCGAATGCAAGGCAGCGCTCCGTGCCGGATTTGAGGATCTTGTAAGCCAGGCCCTAAGCGCCGGCTGGGACCAGTATGATGTCGCCCTCGCGCTCTCCGAACTTGGAGAACAACTCGTCGAGACGACGGCGGAAAATGCAGGCTCGGAAGCCGACATTGCCATCGCCAAGGCGCTGTTCGAGATCCGCAAGGCCTTCATGACATCGCATTGACGGATTTGCGCCGTCGCTTCAGGCAGCGCGAGGAATACGCAACTCCGCGCGCAGACCCCCGGCAGGATCATTTGCAAGCGTAATGTCACCGCCGCTGCGTCGCGCGATATTGCGCGCTATGGTCAGCCCGAGACCAAATCCGCCTGTCTGGCGATTGCGGGACGTCTCGACCCTGCGAAATGGCTGGAACACCTCGTCGAGTTTCTCCGCCGGGATACCGGGGCCTTCATCCCGGATCGTGAGGACGATGTCGCCATCCCGCTGCGCTAGATCAAGGTGCGCCTTGCTGCCGTAGGTCACCGCATTGTCGATGAGATTGGTCACGCATCGGCGCAACGCCATGGGACGCCCCGAACAGACAAAGGCGCGTGAGACCGACGTTTCGAACGAGACTTGCGAATAATTGTCGGCAATCGCATCGACGAGGGACCAGAAGTCGATTTTTTCCGGCGCCTCGTCAACGATCTCATAGCTGGCAAAGTCGATGACCGACCGGGCTATCCCTTCGATATCATTGAGATCATGGGCAATCTGCTGGCGAACCGGCGCGTTACGCAGCAGTTCGAGCCGCAGCCGGATGCGGGTCAAGGGCGTGCGCAGGTCATGGGCAAGCGCCGCCGCAAGCTGCTCCCGGTCCGCTACATAGGCGCGCAACTGGGCCTGCATGGTGTTGACCGCCCTCGCCGCTGATTTGTATTCGCTGCTGCCGATAACCGGCAGCGGCGGCGCCTTCACATCCTCTCCAATGCGCTTCACGGCCCGCTCAAGGGCACGGTAGGGTGCAGTGAGCCGCCGCGTCGCCCATATCGACATGCCGATGACCGCCGCGGCAACGCCGCCGAAGAGCGGCAATGACTGACCCGAAAATATCGGATGGGGCGGCGTAATGGGCGTGACGAAGTTCAGCCATTGACCATCGTTGAAACGTATCGATGCGGCGAGGCCGTCGCTCTGGCTCAAGTCCTCGGCAATATCCGAGAGTTGACGCTCGATAAGGCCGGCGTCGGGATCGTCCGGCGCGTTGGTATTGACAAGTTGTCCAGCCGGAACCTGTGCGAGCACACGGCCGATGCGGGCATCGGTCACGCCGAACTCCTGGAGCTGCGCGACAAGAACGTCTTCCAGTTCCGCCAGGCTGTCGTCGGCGGCAATGGCCGACTTGACGACCGGCTCGGCGGACAGGCTCATCGTATTGGCTGAATTCGAAAAGGCGGTGACAAGCTGCTTGCGCTGCGCCCCCGGCACTGCGGAAAACACTTTAGCCAGCGTATGAGCCCGTTCGTTCAGCCGGAAAAACTCAAGGATTTCAGTATTTTCTGCTCGGTCGCGCGCAACGATAGAAAGGGTTGCCACTTGCGACGTCAAAAGGCCGGCGATCAGGACAAGGAGTAGCCAGCTTGGCAGTGACTGGGGCAGATAGCGGTTCATTCTGCCGTGACTTCCGGCACGAATTGATAACCGCCGCCCCGGATCGTCAAGATCAGCTTTGGCGATCGCGAATCGTCTTCCATCTTGCGCCTTAGCCGGCTGATAAGAATATCGACGCTGCGATCATAGCCATAGGCAGTGCTGCTTCCGGCGAGTTCCTGCAACTGGTCGCGGCTGAGCATGCGCTGCGAACTCTTCACCAGCGCCTCAAGGAGATTGAACTCGCCTGTCGTAAGTTCCACCCTCACCTCATCTGGCGAAACGAGGCGCCGGCGCGAACAATCCATGCTCCAGCCAGCGAACCTGTAAATCTTGGGTTCCGCGCGACGGTCTGCTCCGGGCGTCTCGAGGCGGCGCAGCACTGCCCGAACCCGCGCCAGCAATTCTCGTGGATCGAATGGCTTGGAGACATAATCGTCGGCACCCATCTCCAGCCCGACAACGCGATCGGTGGTTTCGGCAATGGCCGTCAGCATGATGATCGGCACACGCGAATGCATCCTGATCTCGCGGCAGATTTCCATACCGCTTTTGCCGGGCAGCATCACGTCGAGGATAAGGATATCGATGGGAGTGCGCGCCATGACCGCCTGCATTTCCTCGCCGTCACGAGCGACCGAGACCTGCATGCCGCGCTTCTTGAGGAACTCATGCAGGAGATCGCGGATCGCATCGTCGTCATCGACAATCAGTATGTGCGGCTCGGATTTCATATTCTATTCCCAAAGTCCTTCCCACCTGACATTGCACTTCGAGTCTTACGCGCGGTTGCGGCCGAAAAGCCACGCAAATTTTCGGGATTGTGGCTTCAGAAACATTCCAGAAACAAAACACCACGGTCGAGAAAAAGCAGGGCAACAGTGCTGCCCGATAAAGGGTGCGTCGGTTTCAACTGTTTGCAGAATGGATGCTGGAATACCGCAATGGCTTTCTTCAACTCCTTCACTGCCATTTCGACCGCCATCCTCGCCGGGGGGATCGTCCTCTCCGCCTCGGCCGGACAGTCGAACGCCGATGAGACACTTACCCGCACAGAGTTGTGCGGCAAACTTCAGCTACAGACTCAACACGCACTCACCGAACATGCCGAGGCCAAACGGGCGGCCAAGGCGAAAGCACTTCAAAAGCAGGCGGCTAGTTTCTGCGCGAGCAACAAGCAGGCGCAGGGAATTAGAGATTACGCCCAGGCGTTGAAGCTGCTTGGGGTGCGGCCGGTCGATGATTGACCGCATCCACGAAGCCCGCTTCAAAAGGAAACTGATGCCATGAAAAAGTCCCTCTACACCGCTCTCGGTCTCGCTGTCGCCCTCGCCGTCTCGGCTCCCGTCCTCAGCTCTGGCGCTTATGCAGCCGCCGCAGCCAGCACAACCGCCTCGACCTCCACGCAGAAGGTCATGCCAAAGCATCATGTGAAGAAGGTTCACAAGACCACCACGAAGAAGGTACCTGCCAAGCCGGCTGCAACGACCGTTCAGTAAGAACGCTTGCAAATTTGAGAACATACCGGCCGCGGCAGCCCGCGGCCGGTATTTTTGCGTGCCGCTGGTGCCGGTTACCACGTTGGCAAGATTCGTTGTGCAAAGATCGATTGCCGTCGTAGCATCGGGCAGGTGATTCTCCTGCCAAGCATGGACTGAAGCATCCAGGGGCTGGCGAACCATCATAACGAAACCGGTTCATGGAGATTCCAAGATGGGTGCAGAAGGTCTTCTTATCTTTCTTCTGGTGGGCTTGATTGCTGGCTGGCTCGCGAGCCAGCTTGTCCGGGGCGGCGGCTTCGGCCTCGTTGGCGACCTCGTCGTCGGCGTGATCGGCGCCTTTATTGCCGGCTACCTGTTTCCCGCGCTCAACATTTCCCTTGGCGGCGGCATTCTCGGCGCCATAATCGCAGCCGCCATCGGCGCAATCATTCTTCTCGTCATATTGCGCGCTTTCAAACGCGCCTGACCGAAGCGATCAAAAGAAAAGGCCCCCGACGCTGCCGTTCGGGGGCCTTTTCTTTTACAAGTGCCGGTCAGTCAGGCCCGGCCGAATTCAGGCTGGGCGTCCGGCGTTTTCTCGGATTCGACGGCCACGTCCTTGCGCGAGATGAACGTATAGAACATCGGCACGACGAAGAGCGTGAAGATCGTTCCGACGATGATGCCGGAGAAGATCACGAGACCGATCGAGTAACGCGCCGCGGCACCAGCGCCTGTTGCCGTGATCAGCGGAATAACACCAAGCGCCATCGCCGCCGTCGTCATCAGAATGGGACGAAGTCGTGTCTTCGCCGCAAGGATGATGGCGTCATGACGCGATATGCCGTGCAGTTCGCGCTGCTGGTTGGCGAACTCGACCATGAGAATGCCGTGCTTGGTTATGAGCCCGACAAGCGTGATCAGCCCGACCTGCGTATAGATGTTGAGCGTTCCGAGCCCGAGATTGAGCGGGACGATCGCGCCGAAAATCGACAACGGCACTGACATCATGATGATGAACGGGTCGCGGAAGCTTTCGAACTGCGCCGCAAGGACGAGGTAGATAACCACCACGGCGAGAACAAACGCGATCAGGATCGTGCTGCCCTGCTCGATTTCAAGTCGTGATTGACCCGAATAGTCCATGAAGAACCCATCCGGCATCAACGGGCGAGCCGTATCGATGATCGTCTGCAATCCCTGGCCTGTCGTGACGCCAGGCATTGGCAGCGCGGAAATCGTCGCCGAATTCAGCTGGTTGAACTGTTCGATCGCCGCCGGTGACGCATTCTCGGTGATCTTGATCACCGCGGACAACGGCACCATTTCGCCCGACGCGCTCTTGACGAAGTACTGGCCGAGGCTTTCCGGATTGGCCCGGTAATCCTGCGGCACTTGAGGAATAATGTCATAGCTGTTGGAATCGCGGTCAAACTTCGAGATCTTGCCGCCACCGACGAGCAGGCCGAGCGTCTGGCCAATATCGCTGACGGGTACGCCAAGGGCCGAAGCACGGTCGCGATCGATCGTGACTGTCACCTGCGGCGCATTGAACGACAGCGAGTTCTGGACGATGATGAACTGACCCGATGCCTGTGCCTGCTTCTTGATCTCCTCGGCCACCTCGTAGACCTTGTCGGCCGGTCCGGTAGACTGAATGACGACCGAGATCGGCAGACCACCGCCCGTACCGGGCAATGTCGGCGGCGCGAAGATGAAGGCTTCGGCACCTGCAATCGGGCTGATCATCCCCTGCAGTTCCTGCTGAAGCTGCTTTTGCGACTTTTCGCGCTGGGTCCAGTCCTTGAACACCCAGATAGCGAAGGCCGAATTCGTCGTGCCTAGACCGAGGATGTTGAACCGGGCCTTGAGTTCCGGCAGGTCCTTGGTCAGCGCGTCGATCTGATCCGCATAGAGCTTAGTGTAGTCCGAAGTCGCATATTGTGGTGCGTTGACGATCGCAAACAGGGCGCCCGAATCCTCTTCGGGAGCAAGCTCCGATGAGGTCTTGGTAAAGAGGAAGCCTGTCAGCGAGACCAGTGCGATGACGATGAACAGCGTCAGGAAGCGGAAATTCAGCGACCCGGCCACGCGGCGTTCATAGGCGCGCTCTAGCCAACCGAAAGTATTATCGACAATCCGCTGGAAACGGCTGTGATTGCCCGGCTTCAACAGAAGCGCGCACATCATCGGCGAAACGGTCAAGGCTGCAACACCAGAGATGATAACGGCACCGGCGAGCGTGAAAGCGAACTCGCGGAAAAGCGCACCCGTCAAACCGCCGGTAAAGCCGAGCGGCGCAAACACCGCGGCGAGCGTGATGGTCATCGCCACGATCGGACCCGTGATCTCCTTCATGCCCTTCAGTGCGGCATCGACCGGCCGCAGCCCCTCCTCGATGTGGCGGTGGATATTCTCCAGCACCACGATCGCGTCGTCGACGACGAGGCCGATCGCGAGAACCATTGCGAGCAGTGAAAGAAGGTTGATCGAATAGCCTAGGATGAACAGGAAGAAACACACGCCGACAAGCGAGATCGGAATGGTGACGACCGGGATGATGACCGACCTAAACGAGCCGAGGAACAGAAGGATCACCAGGACGACGATAAGAACCGCCTCGCCGATGGTCTTGAACACCTCGTGGATGGAGGAACTGATCTGTTCCGTCGCGTCATAAAGCAGGACGATCGACATCCCATCAGGCAGGGTTGCCTGGATCGATGGCAGTTCGGCGCGGACCGCTGCTGTCATATCGATCGGATTTGCGGCGGGCGTCGGGAAGACGCCAAGGAAGGTGCCGCTGGACCCGTTGAAGGTCACAATCGTATCCTTGTTGACGGCACCAAGCTCGATGCGCGCCACATCCCTGAGGCGCACAATATTGTCGCCGTCGGATTTGATCGGCATTGCGCCGAAGGCTTCCGGCGTCTGCAACGTCGTCTTCAACGTGATCGGTGAGGCCGTATAGAGGTTTTCGACCTTGCCCGGCGCCGACAGGAAGTTCGACTGGTTGATCGCCGTCAGCACTTCCGATGCCGTCGTCTTGCGAGCCGCGAGCTTGATCGGGTCGATCCAGACGCGCATAGAGAACACCTGGCCGCCGAGGATCTGCGCATCGGCCACGCCCTGAATCGTCGACATGCGCGGCTGGATAACGCGCTCCAGATATTCGGTAATCTGCTCGCTGGTCATGTTCGGATTCTGTACCGCGAGGTACATCGTCGCGAAGTCCTGGCCAGTGCCCTTGGTGATGACCGGGTCGTCAGCCTCGGCCGGCAGATCGCCGCGCACCTGGTTTACCTTCGAGATAACTTCGGTGAGCGCAGCATCCGGATCGGCGCCCAGTTTCATCTGTACGGTAACCGTACTCGATGACGGACCCGACGAGGACGTTACGTAGTCGATGTTTTCCGTCGTGGTCACGGCCTTGGCGATCGGCGCCGAAATGAAGCCCTGCATAAGGTCGGCACTGGCACCCGCATAGGCGGTTTTGATCGTGATAACCGTTTCCTCGACCTTCGGATATTCGCGAACCGAAAGGTTCACGAGCCCCTGCGCGCCGAGCAGAATGATCATCAGAGCAACGACCGTCGAAAGGACCGGACGGCGAATGAAGATTTCTGAGAAGTTCATTTTGTGGGCAGCCCTGCGTCTTTGGTGTTGGCGGGATTGACATCGTTGGCAATCTTGACGGCAGCACCGGGGTTCAGGCGGTTCTGGCCGGCGGTGACGACGATGTCGCCGGGCTTAAGACCCTTGGTGATCTCGACATTCAGGCCGGATCGGCGTCCGGGCGTCACGAATACCTGAGCGACAACAAGCTTCGGCTCTTCCTTTGCCTTTTCGTCGGCTGGCTTTGCCGTCTCGGCGGATGCGGCGCCGGGCTGCTGCTGTTCGGTCGGCTTCTTTTCCTCGGGCTTCTGTTCGGCCGGACGGACAACGAACACGTAGTCGCCGTAAAGACTGGAAACGAGCGCCGTCTGCGGCAAGGTCAGAACATCGTCTTCCTTCGGCAGTCCGACGCGGACCTGTGCGAACTGGCCGGGGCGCAGCTTGCCTTCGGAGTTATCGACCTTGGCGCGAACCGAAACAAGACGCGTCGCGGGATCGATGCGCGGCTCAATGGCCGTGATTTCACCCTTGATGTTGATGTCACCATCGGTCAGGCCGAGCCGGATTGGCTGGCCGACCTTGAGCTGGCTCAAGGTCTGCTCGGGAACGGTGAAATCGACGCGCATCGTCGAAAGGTCCTGCAAGCTCACGACTACAGTGCCAGGTGCGAGATACTGACCAAGCTCGATGCGCGGAATACCGACTGTGCCGGTGAACGGCGCCTTGATGAGCTTCTGATCCATGACGGCCTGCAGCTTGGCGATCTCGGCCTTTTTCGCGAGCGATGCCGCCTGGGCCTCGTCGACGTTGGACACGGCACCAACACCACGTGTGTTCAGCGTGCGGGCGCGCTCGAGCGTCTGGTCCATAAGCACATTCTGTGCCTGTGCAGCAACGATATCGGCCTTTTCGATCGCGTCATCGAGCTGGAGCAGCGGGGCGCCCTTCTGGATGACCTGATTCGCCGTGAACGGGATATCCTTGACGATGCCGGCAACCTCGACGGAGAGTTCGACGCCCTGGATAGCGCTCACCGTGCCGATTGCCTCGATTTCCGGCGTCCACGATGTCGGCTCGACCGTGTAGGTCGAAACCGGCGCAGCCGGCTGCTGCATCGTCGCAAAGAAATCCTTGATTGCCTTGTCACGGAACAGATTGAATCCGACCAGCCCGACGCCCAGCAATACGACCAGGACGAGGATGATAACGGGAAGTAGGAACCGCTTGATCATGAGGAGACTGCTCCGAAACAAAACAATGGCCAGCAAATATGTCTGCCAGCCTTTCTTACGGGGATTGATTTACGCGGACTTGATTACCGCGGGCGAAGTACTGTACCGTCTGGACGGTAATGTCAATATTGTTTTGGCAACAACCCTACGACGAAAGTTTCAGAATGGTGGCGGACATCCCAACGACAAGAGACAAGATCCTGCAGGCGGCAGCGGAGATCACCAAGGAGGTGGGACCGGTGAATCTTTCACTCGATGCTGTGGCCAAACGAGCGGGACTTTCGAAGGGTGGACTGCTTTATACATTTCCAACCAAGGCCAAATTGCTCGAAGGTCTGGTAGAGCAGCACGTCTCGGAATTTGACCAATCACTTCGCCGTGAAGAGGCTTCCCGCAACTTCGGCCCGAACAGCGTCGTCCTTGCCGTCATCGCTGTCTACCGTGCCGAATTTGTCTGCAACGAGCCCGAGCCTTCGGGTATTCTTGCGGCTATCGCCAACGATCCGGGCTTTCTCGAGCCGATCCGCCGCTACAACAAGCAATTGCTGCAACGCATGCGTGAAAACGCAGCTGACCCAATGCTGGCGATGATGGTTTTCCTGACCATCGAGGGTCTGCGCAGCCTCAAGCTTTTCGAGATGAACGTTCTCGATCGGGCTGAACAGATCGCCGCGATCGACCGCCTGAAAAATCTCTTCGAACCTGCCGACCCCGCGCCGGTGGAAACGCCGGCCGTCGCCTGATCTCGACTATGGGTAAGCGGGGAGATCCCCCTTCGCCCATTCGGCCTGCGTCTCTTCACAGAACGGGACATATGTTCCAGTCTCTATCGCGCCGCGTATACCTTGCATGAGTTGCTGGTAATAGGCGAGATTGTTCCATGTCAGCAGCATGCCGCCAAGCGCCTCACCAGATTTGACGAGGTGATGAAGATAGGCTCGGCTGTAGTCACGTGCCGCAGGACAGGATGATTCTTCGTCGAGCGGCCGCGGATCGTCCGCATGCCGGGCATTGCGCAGATTGACCTTGCCGCGACGGGTAAAGGCGAGACCGTGCCGGCCTGCCCGCGTCGGCATCACGCAATCGAACATATCAATGCCGCGCGCCACCGACTTCAGGATATCGTCAGGCGTGCCGACGCCCATCAGATAGCGCGGCTTTTCCGCCGGCAGTTCCGGGCAGGTAATGTCGAGCATGTCGAGCATGACCTCTTGCGGCTCGCCGACGGCAAGCCCGCCCACGGCATAGCCCTTGAGGTCCATGGCCTTGAGGGCCTGCGCCGAACGAACACGCAGATCCGCCACATCACCGCCCTGCACGATCCCGAACATGGCTTTTCCTGGCTGGTTGCCGAATGCGGTCTTGCATCGCTCGGCCCAGCGCAGTGACAGTTCCATGGCCCGCTCGATGTCCTTCGGCGTCGAAGGCAACGCAACGCATTCATCGAGTTGCATCTGGATATCGGAATCGAGCAGACCCTGAATTTCGATCGAGCGCTCCGGGCTCATCTCGTGGGCGCTGCCATCGATATGCGAGCGGAAGGTGACGCCGTTTTCGGTGAGCTTGCGCAACTGCGCCAGCGACATCACCTGAAACCCGCCGGAATCCGTCAGGATCGGTCCCGGCCATCTGGCGAACTCGTGCAGCCCGCCGAGCCGCGCAACGCGTTCGGCGGTCGGGCGCAGCATCAGGTGATAGGTGTTGCCAAGAATGATGTCGGCGCCAAGCTCGCGCACCTGGTCCATATACATTGCCTTGACGGTGCCGCCGGTACCCACCGGCATGAATGCAGGGGTGCGGATCGTGCCCCGCGGCATGGTGATCGCGCCGCGTCGCGCCTTGCCATCGCTGGCAATCAGTTTGAATTCAAAATTGGTGCTGGTCATTCTGATCGCCATAACAGGCTTGCATCGCCATAGGAATAGAAGCGGTAGTGATTTCCGATGGCATATTCATAGGCTGCCCGCATGCGATCCATGCCGCTGAACGCCGAAACGAGCATGAACAGCGTCGAGCGCGGCAGGTGAAAATTGGTCATGAGCATGTCGACGGCCCGGAACCTGTAGCCTGGCGTAATGAATATGTCGGTCGCTCCTGACCATGCGCGAACGATCCCGTCTTCGCCCGTTGCGCTTTCGAGAAGCCGCAGCGACGTCGTACCGACGCTGACGATCCGCCCTCCGCGCGCCCTGACCGCATTGAGCGCATCGGCAGTGGCCTGGTCGACATGGCCGATTTCGGCATGCATCTTGTGTTCGGCGGTATCGTCGGCCTTTACGGGAAGAAACGTCCCTGCCCCGACATGCAGCGTCACGAAATGTTCCTCGATGCCGCGTTGCTTCAAATCGTCAAGGAGACCGGGTGTAAAATGCAGACCGGCCGTCGGGGCGGCAACAGCGCCTTCCTCGCGGGCATAGACGGTCTGGTAATCGTCGCGGTCGCGGCTGTCGTCCGCCCGCTTCGAGGCGATATAGGGCGGCAGCGGGATATGGCCGACAGCGGCGATGGCCTGGTCCAAATCCGCTCCGCTGAAATCGAACACGAGCAGGGCTTCGCCCGCCTCGCCCTTCTCGGCCACCGTTGCCTGCAGCGAGCCGAGCAGGCACGCATTATTGCCATGGCCGAAATCGATCCGCTCACCTTCCTTGATACGCTTTGCCGGGCGCAAAAACGCCTTCCAGCGGTCGGGGCCGGTGCGCATATGCAAGGTTGCACCGACCTGCGCGCGCGCCCCCTCACGCTCGCGAAAGCCTTCAAGTTGAGCCGGTATCACCTTGGTATCATTGAAAACGAGCGCATCGCCTTCACGCAGATAATTGCCAAGATTAAGCACCGTATCGTCGCCAAGATCCGAGCCATCCGCCTTTACAAGCAAAAGCCGCGCTGAATCGCGCGGCTCTGCTGGTCTCAATGCGATGTTCTCTTCCGGCAGATCGAAATCGAAAAGATCAACACGCATGATGCTACGAAACGATCTTACTCAACGTCCGCAGCAACGCGCATCGAAACGATCGAATCCGGGTCCTGCACGGGTTCGCCGCGCTTGATCTTGTCGACATTGTCCATGCCTTCGATGACCTGGCCCCAAACCGTGTACTGACGGTTCAGGAAGCCGGCATCGTCAAAGCAGATAAAGAACTGCGAGTTGGCGGAATTCGGGTTTTGCGCACGCGCCATCGAGCATGCGCCGCGACCGTGGTTGGCGTTGGAAAATTCAGCCTTGAGATCCGGCTTGTCCGAACCGCCCATGCCGGCGCGCGAAGGATTGAACGAAGCGCCACCCTTCTTGCCGAACTTGACGTCACCGGTCTGCGCCATGAAGCCGTCGATCACGCGGTGGAAGACGACGCCGTCATAAGCGCCTTCGCGCGCGAGTTCCTTGATGCGGTTGACGTGTTCCGGCGCGAGGTCCGGGTAGAGCTCGATGACGACATTGCCTTTGGTCGTTTCGAGCAGGATCGTGTTTTCGGGATCTTTATAAGCCATTTTCGCCAATCTCCTGTGATATGAATTATTTGCCGGCGCCGACGGTAACTTTGATCATCCTGTCGGGATTCTCTACGGCGCCATTGTTTGCTTCCGAGCCCTTCTTGATCTTGTCGACATATTCCATGCCGCTCGTGACCTTGCCGACGACTGTATACTGCCCGTTCAGCGAGGGGTAATCGGTGAACATGATGAAGAACTGCGAATTTGCAGAGTTGGGGTTCTGGGACCGCGCCATACCGACGACGCCGCGCACGAAAGGTTCCTTGGAGAACTCTGCGGGAAGGTCGGGCCGCGTCGAGCCACCGGTGCCGGCGGCCTGCGCATTGAAGCCCTTTTCGGCATTGCCGTACTGAACGTCGCCGGTCTGGGCCATGAATCCTGGAATGACGCGGTGGAATACGACATTGTCATAGGCGCCTTCCTTGGCCAGCGCCTTGATCTGCTCGACATGCTTCGGTGCGAGCTTGGGCAACAGCTCGACCTTGACGTCGCCATCCTTGAGCTTGATCGTCATCGTATTGGCGTCATCGGCAAAGCTGGGGTTCAGCGTCGCAAACGTAAGTGATGAAACTGCAGCCGCGATGAGGGCTCTACGAGTAAAGGTCATGAAAAATCTCTCCGGGATCAGTGACTTGGTCAGGGTTTGAATTTGGTCGCAAGCGCATCAGCGACAAGCGCGGGAACGAAGTGCCGGACGTCGCCGCCCATCGCTGCAATCTGGCGAACCAATGTGGCGGTAATGGTGCGCACCGCCGGGTCTGCCGGAAGAAACACGGTCTGCAATTCAGGCGCCATCTTGCCGTTCATGCCCGCCATCTGCATTTCGTAATCGAGGTCGGTGCCATCGCGCAATCCGCGAACGAGCAGCGATGCGCCTAATTTGCGTGCCGCGTCGATCACCAGACCGTCAAACGAAATGACTTCGATCCGCTCGCCGTCCTTGCCGAACACCTCGACCGAGACACGCTTGACGAGGTCCATCCGCTCGTCGAACGAAAACAGAGGTGCCTTCCCCGGATGAACACCGATCGC
The DNA here is from genome assembly GCF_900104165.1 of Phyllobacterium sp. YR620. Lineage (NCBI taxonomy): Bacteria > Pseudomonadati > Pseudomonadota > Alphaproteobacteria > Hyphomicrobiales > Phyllobacteriaceae > Phyllobacterium > Phyllobacterium sp. YR620. The sequence continues at coordinate 1,313,959 of NZ_FNJP01000001.1, read as the reverse complement.
GACATAGACCTTGTCCGCAAGCCGCAGCGAGCCCTGCAGGACATCCATGTGGCCATTGGTGATCGGATCGAAGGATCCGGCATAGATCGCGATTGTCATGACCGGTTCCTATCGGTTTTGCTTGGAGCTTTCAATGGCTCGCACGATCCAGATGAACGATAGATGAACACATAAATCAGCAAGCATTCATCCGCGTTCAACTATGCGTGAGACGCTCGCATGAAACCATTTCGAAGTCAGCACGTTACTATCCATAAGTTGGCCAGGAGCAAAGGGACAGATTGATGTTTATTCTTCTCAGCATTGCCATGATGGTTGCAATGGCCGTTTCGGCGATTGTCATGATCGTGGAAGAAAGCAAAAAGCGGGAAGCTCCTGTCAGAACCACCCGCTTTGGTGTTTATCATCATCGCCGGGACATTTAAGTCGTGACCTGCCTGAGCCTTAGTTAGGCTCGGCGCCGTCCGGGGCCTCCGGTACTGAGACATTGCCTTCCGCAGCCGCTTCAGTCTCGACTTCGTCGGTCTCCGTCTCGGAAATCCGCTCGACCGACACCACCTTCTCACCATCCGCTGTATTGAATATCGTGACGCCCTTTGTCGAGCGTCCGGCAATGCGGATACCGTTGACCGGCACGCGGATGAGCTGGCCGCCATCGGAAACGAGCAAGATCTGATCCGAAGACTCCACCGGGAACAACGAGACCAGCTTGCCGATTTCGTCAGTCTTGGACGTGTCGGTGGCGCGGATGCCCTTGCCGCCGCGACCCGAAACACGGAATTCATAGGACGACGATCGTTTGCCGTAGCCAAATTCACTCACGGTGAGAACGGTTTGCTCGCGTTCGCGCAGTTCGGCGTAGCGCTCGGGCGCGAGGTCGGCAATGTCTGTCGCCTCTTCGCCGACGAGATTGATCTCCTCGACATCATCGGCGCCCTGCGCACGGCGTTCCGCCGCTGCCTGCTTGAGATAGGCCGAGCGTTCTGCCGGGCTCGCATCGACATGGCCGAGGATCGACATGGAGATGATCTTGTCGCCATTGGCCAGATTCATGCCGCGCACGCCGATGGAGTTGCGGCCGGCGAAAACCCGCACGTCCGTAACCGGGAAGCGAATACACTGACCACCGGCGGCAGTGAGCAGCACGTCGTCGAACTCGTCGCATGTATCGACGCTGAGGATTTCATCACCCTCTTCGTCGAGCTTCATTGCGATCTTGCCGTTGCGGTTGACCTGGATGAAATCCGACAGCTTGTTGCGGCGAACCGTGCCGCGTGTGGTTGCGAACATCACATCGAGGTTGGCCCAGCTGGATTCGTCTTCCGGCAGCGGCATGATCGTCGTTATGCGCTCACCCTGTTCAAGCGGCAGCATGTTGATCAGGGCCTTGCCGCGCGATTGCGGCGTGCCGATCGGCAAGCGCCAGACCTTTTCCTTGTAGACGATGCCGCGCGACGAGAAGAACAGGACCGGCGTGTGCGTGTTGGCCACGAACAGGCGCGTAACCGAATCCTCATCCTTCATGGTGACGCCCGAGCGCCCCTTGCCGCCGCGGCGCTGCGCGCGATAGGTCGCAAGCGGCACACGCTTGATATAGCCGGCATGGCTGACAGTGACGACCATGTCTTCACGGGCGATGAGATCCTCATCGTCCATGTCGGCGCCACCTTCGGTAAGTTCGGTGCGTCGAGGGGTACCGAATTCGTCGCGGATCGCGGCGAGCTCGTCTTTAACAATGCCCATGATCCGCAGACGCGAGGCCAGGATCTCGAGATAATCCTTGATTTCGACGCCGATCTTGTTGAGTTCGTCAGCGATTTCGTCACGACCGAGCGCCGTCAGGCGCTGCAGGCGCAGATCGAGAATGGCACGCGCCTGCTCTTCAGAGAGGTTGTAGGTGTTGTCGTCATTAAGCTTGTGGCGTGGATCGGCAATGAGCAGGATCAGCGGCGCGACGTCGCTTGCAGGCCAGCGGCGCTCCATCAACTGGTCACGGGCCGTGGCCGGGTCCGGAGCGCGGCGGATCAGCGCTATGATCTCATCTATGTTCGCGACGGCAATCGCAAGACCCACCAAGACGTGCGCCCGGTCACGCGCCTTGCGCAGCAGATACTTGGTACGGCGGCTGACGACTTCCTCGCGGAAGCTGACGAATGCGCGCAGAATATCGAGCAGGTTGAGCAGGCCGGGCTTGCCGCCATTGAGCGCCACCATATTGGCGCCAAACGAGGTCTGCAGCGGCGTGAAGCGATAAAGCTGGTTGAGGATGACATCCGCCACCGCATCGCGTTTCAATTCGACAACGACACGGTAGCCGTCGCGGTCGGATTCGTCGCGAATGTCGGAAATGCCCTCGATGCGCTTTTCGCGCACCAGATCGGCCATCTTCTCGATCATTGCGGCCTTGTTCACCTGATAGGGAACCTCGGTGATGATGATCGCCTCGCGGTCACCGCGCATGCTTTCGATGGCAACCCTGCCGCGCATCAGGATCGAGCCGCGGCCAGTGCTGTAAGCCGAATAAATGCCGGAACGGCCAAGGACAAGGCCGCCGGTCGGGAAATCCGGACCTGGAATAATTTCCATCAGTTCCGGCAATTCGATCGCCGGATTGTCGATAAGCGCTATACAGCCGTTGATTACCTCGGAAAGGTTGTGCGGCGGCACGTTCGTCGCCATGCCGACGGCGATACCGCCGGAACCATTGACCAGAAGATTGGGGAAGCGCGCCGGCAGTACCGTCGGCTCCTGCTCGCGGCCGTCATAATTGTCCTGGAAATCGACCGTCTCCTTGTCGATGTCCTCGAGTAGCGATTCCGTGACCTTTTCGAGGCGGCATTCGGTGTATCGCATAGCCGCCGGTGAATCGCCGTCGATCGAGCCGAAATTGCCCTGGCCGTCGACGAGCGGGTCGCGCAGCGACCAATCCTGCGCCATGCGGACGAGTGCGTCATAGATCGAGGCGTCACCGTGCGGATGGAACTTACCCATCACCTCACCGACGACACCGGCCGACTTGCGGTACGACCTGTTCCAGGACAGGCCCATCTCGTTCATCGCGTGGAGGATACGCCTGTGCACCGGCTTCAGACCATCGCGAACATCTGGCAAGGCGCGGCTGACGATCACGCTCATGGCGTAATCGAGATAGGAACGCTGCATTTCCTCGATGATGGAAATCGGCTCGATACCGGAACTGGGCCCGGATTTATCGTCTTCAGGTCCGGATGGTGGAGTTAGGTCAGACACGAGGCACTCATCTTTCGTATGGAATCAATCTTTGATCTTATAGCGGCTTTCATTGCGAAAAGCCAACAAACGGGGTCAGAATTCACAGCAGAAAACCATTTGATATCAAATGGATAGAAGAGATTTTCTCATGCGGTGAAATTGTTGGGCGTGAAATTGCATGTTTCTCGACGTTGGATATCGAATCCGGTAGGTTGGCTGGGCTCTTAACCGAGAAGAAAAGCAAAATCGTGGCGTTCTACGACACCATTCTCAATGCCCTCGTCACCCTGATGGTGACCATCGATCCTCCGGGGCTGGCGCCGCTGTTTCTGGCGCTGACGCGCGGCATGAACCGCAGTGAGCGCAGCCAGGTCGGATTGAGAGCAAGCATCATTGCCTTCGGTATCCTCACCATATTCGCCGTCGCCGGCGCGCAGATACTCGCGCTGTTCGGCATCACGCTTGGCGCCTTCCGTGTGGCCGGTGGTCTGCTGCTGTTCTGGATCGCCTTCGAAATGATCTTCGAGCGGCGCACCGAGCGCAAGGAAAAGAGCGCCGAGGTTGCCATCACCAAGGATCACATCCGCAATGTTGCCGCCTTCCCGCTGGCGATCCCGCTCATTGCCGGTCCCGGCGCCATCTCGGCGACCATCCTGCTTGCCGGCACGCTTTCCGAACCAACGTCGCGCGTTGCCCTCATCGGCATTATTCTGGTCTGTATTGCCGCCTGTTACGTGGTCTTTCTGCTCGCCGAGCGGGTCGACCGCTTCCTTGGCGAAACCGGCCGCTCGATCCTGACCCGCCTGCTCGGCGTCATCCTGGCCGCCCTCGCGGTCCAGTTCGTGGCCGATGGGATACGGACGCTCGTCCAAGGCTGACCTTGGCTCAAGCTACGCTGACTTGTCTTCCCCCGCGGCATCGCGCTGGGTGATCAGCCTGGCGCTGCGCACGCCGCTCACCGATATCCACAGCCAGCTCAGCGCCACGGCCAGGCGATTGCGCACACCGATCAGGTAGTAGATGTGGGCGAGGCCCCATAGCCACCAGGCGAGATAGCCCTTGAGCTTGAACCAGCCGAAATCGGTCACCGCGGCGCGCTTGCCGATGGTCGCGAGATCGCCGGCGTGATGGTAGACGAAGGGCTTCGGCACATTGTCGCCCGCAAGCCTCGCCTTGATTGTCTTTGCTATGTGCTTGCCTTGTTGCTTGGCGGCAGGTGCGATGCCCGGCACCGTGCCCTTGTCGCCATTCGCCACGGTTGCGGTATCGCCGATCACGAAAATCTCAGCGTGGCCCGGCACGGTTAGATCTGGATTGACGACGACCCGTCCGGCGCGATCGGCCGGAACGCCCAGCCATTTGGCAGCGGGCGATGCCTGCACGCCCGCCGCCCAGATAATCGTGCGGGCACGCAGTGTCTGGCCGGCGAATTCGACCCCGTCTGCATGGCACGCGGTGACCGGATTGCCGAGATGGACGGTTACGCCGAGCTTTTCCAGCGCCATCTTGGCATAGGCGGACATGTCTTCCTTGAAGGCGCCAAGCACGCGGCTCCCGCCTTCAATCAGCACGACCCGCGCGCTGGCGGGGTCGATCTCCCTGAAATCACCCTTCAGCGTGTCGCGGGCAAGGTCAGCAATCGTCCCGGCAATTTCGACGCCGGTCGGTCCGCCGCCGATGATGACGAACGTCAAATATTGTGCCCGTTTTTGCGGATCAGGCTCGCGCTCGGCCATCTCGAAAGCCGTGAGAATGCGCCGCCGGATCGTGGTGGCGTCCTCCAGCGTCTTCAGGCCGGGCGCGAATGGCTCCCAGTCGTCATGGCCGAAATAGGCATGGCGGGCGCCGGTAGCGAGCACGAGCGTGTCATAGGGAATAACGTCGCCATCCGCCGTAATCACCGTCTTGGCGGCCGTATCCACGGCTTCCACGGTGCCAAGCAGCGTCAAGACATTCTTGTAGCGCCGCAACAGATGCCGGATCGGCCAGGCGATCTCGGATGTTGCGAGGGTCGACGTTGCCACCTGATAGAGCAAGGGCTGGAAAAGATGGTGGTTGCGCTGGTCTACGACAGTGATAGCAACTTCGACACCGCGAAGATTGTAGACGGTCTCGAGCCCGCCAAAACCACCGCCGACAACGACGATACGGTGCTGCACTGGAGTCTGATCTTCCGTCATCGTTGGCTCCGCTGGACAAACCGCATGCCTGTCTAGCAGAGGGCCCGGCGAACTACAATTATGCGTTCGAACCAACCAGCGCCGCCCAGCGGCCGGGTGTTACTCCGAACGCCTTCTTGAACTGCCGGTTGAGGTGGCTCTGGTCGCTGAAGCCAGTATCGACGGCGATCTCCGCAAGAGGCTCGCCCATCCGGATCATGTCGCGGGCACGTTGCAGACGACGCATGAGCAGGAACCGATGCGGGCTGGTCGCGTACACCGCCCTGAATTGCCTCGATAAAGCATAGCGATCAAGGCCACTTATTGCCTCCAGTTCATCCGATTTCACAAGACGCAGGGCATGCGCCTCGAGATAATCGCGAACGCGTGCCACCTGCCTTAGCGCGGGCTTGTCGGTCGGCTTGGGCGATTGGCGGGCGACCCGCGACAGTCCCTGCGCCAACCGCGAGATGACATCATCGACAAGAAGCTCGTCCAATTCCTCATCGAGATTGTCCAGCGCTGCCGAAAGCGCCGCCGCGATCATCGGATCGCTAAGCACCGGATCGCGCACGAATGGCAGCGAACCGGCAGGACCAAGCGAATCCAGTGCCAATGAGGGTTCCAGATAGAGCATACGATACCGCAGGCCGACCTCGGTCCCCGCCCCGCCATCATGCATCTCATCCGGATGCAGGACGATGACGTTGCCGGGAAGGCTGCATCGGCGCTCACCGCGATACCAGAAGGATTGCACGCCGTGCAGCGTCAGGCCGATCGCATAGGTATCATGCCGATGCAGTTCATAGGCATTGGCGGCAAAGCGCGCTTCGATCCTTTCGAGCCCCGGATTGGAAGGCGCCGCAACGATCGCGTCCTTCAGCGATGGTCCGCACAAACGTCCAAGACTCTCTGCGGCCTCTTCCCCTAGAACATTGTTCATCCGCTCAACCCGAACCTGCAAAGGCTAGTATATTTATGTTCGACACGAAAATTGCAATTGTTCTGCGCGATGACCTTGCCCCTTGGCAGACGCTGAATGTCACGGCTTTCCTGATGAGCGGCATCGTTGCAGAGACGCCAAACGTGATCGGCGAGCCCTATCGCGACCGCGACGGCAATATCTACAATCCCTTATCCATTCAGCCCGTCATCGTCCTTGCGGCCGACCAGGCAACGATCTCCACGATCCATCGTCGCTCGCTCGAACGCGATGTCCGCACCTGCCTCTATGTCGAGGAAATGTTCTCGACCGGTCATGACGCAGCAAATCGCGCCATCTTTGCGAAATTCGCGCCTTCGGATGCAAAGGTCGTGGGAATTGCCATGCGCGCCGACAAGAAGCTGGTCGACAAGATCACCAAGGGCGCCCGCATGCACCCGTGATCCGCAGGCAAATGCCGGCCTATGACAATCCGGTCGTCAGGCCAAAGACGGCCAGGTAGCGGCCAATTTTTGCTATCGCCACCAGGATGATGAAACTGGCAAGGGGTTCGCGCAGAACACCGGCAACGACCGTCAGCGGATCGCCAACGATCGGCATCCAGCTCAAAAGCAGCGTCCAGCGCCCAAAGCGTCGATACCACGACGCGGCGCGGTCGAGCTGCGCGCTGTTCGCCGGAAACCACTTGCGGTCGCGAAAGCGATCGATAGCGCGCCCAAGACCCCAGTTGACGACCGAGCCCAAAATATTTCCGGCACTCGCTACCGAAATCAGAACGGAGGACGGAAAGGCATTGCTGAGTAGGAGTCCAGCCAGTGCCGCCTCCGACTGCATTGGCAGGATGGTTGCGGCCGCAAAAGCAATGGCGAACAGTCCGGCATAGACCGCGAAATCTGCTGGCATCGCTATGCGCGCGGCTCGACCAGCCACAGCCGGGGATTTGATTTAAGCGTGCAGAACATCGGGACCGTTTTCACGAGAAGCTCGGCACCTCGTTCCATACGTCATGGGCCGCGTCAATGTCCCGAGAACACCAATACCTGAACCGGCAGCAATATGGCTTGAATCCGCAGGATCGCCGCATGCACAAGCCCGACCGCATCGACGCCATGCAGGAAAAAGCGATGCAGCGTGCCGAGATCCTTTGATTCGAGAGCTGCGTGATTGCTGGTGTAGGCATTGGCGATGCAACTGCTTCCGGGAGGAATGCCTTCCAGGGCACCCGCAAATATCGGTTCGAGAAAGACGGTCAAAGTTCCTGGCTGGGCGATCTGCTGCACGTCGATCAGTTGATCGGTCGGACGCAACTGGCCGGCGGCAATCACGTCCTGCACCTGGGTGACCACCATGGGAATGATGGTGAAGGGCTTGCCGATGCAGGTCGCCTCGGCGATCATCCCGGGCTTCATGACTTGCGCTTCGATCTGGTTGAAACCGGCAATGAGAGCAACACGGCCGGCCTCGGTTGGCACGAGGATCCCGGCCGGACGCAGGAGCGAATTGACGAAATCTCCGGGGCGCAATGTGAACTGGTGGACGGTCCCCGCGACGCCGGCGCGCACAATCATCTTGTCGAGCTCGACCTGCGCCTGTGCCAACGCAGCCTCGGCACTCGATCTTTGCGCGGGCAGCAGCGCGGCGATGCGCGCCTGCAGCGTCTCCTTGTTGGCGACAGCGGCATCGACGGCGCCCTTGCGGCCATCCACGACGACCTGCAGACGCTCGATCTCTCGCGGGGCGACCACATTGGCGTTGCGCCGCATGATCTCTTGCTTCGTATTGAGTTCGTCGATGGCCTGCTGGAGCGCGCCTTGCGCTTGCTGGATCATGCCGTCCGCGCCCGCAAGTTCGGTTTTGGCCACCGCAGAGGCCGCGTCAACCTCGGCAATGCCTCGTTGCGCTGTTTCCTTGGCGGCTTCCTGCTCCGAGCTGTCGAGCCGAAACAGCGGCGCACCGGCCGCTACCGTCTCATTGTTGGTTACATAGACTTCGGCGACGCGCCCACTGGTCTCGGGCAGGATCGTGACGGTGCGGAAAATGGCGGTGACGTTGTTCGTTGTCGGATGAAAGTAGAAAATCGTCGTAATCAGGAGGACCGTCAGCAGCAGGCAGGCGGTTATGCCCCAGCGCAGTTCATACCACATCGTATAAAGCGTAATCTCGCGGCCGATGCGCTTGCCCTGAACATAGCGGCGAAAAAGGTAGTCGGGAAACACGGTGAGCATCGAGCAGAGCAGCAACTCGAACATGGCTCAGATCCCCTCGCCTTTGCCGGCGATTTTCTCGGCGTCGGTAGCAGCAGCATCTTCGTCGGTAAGCGCCGAACTCTCACGGCTCGAGATGCGCTCCAGCGATTGGGCGATTGAACTCATCGGCGTCGAAAAGTCGGGAAACTCGATCATCGCGAGCAGCAGGCCAATGATCCAGTAGATGTGATTGTGGGTAAACAGCGAAATCAACGCCAATACCGCGACAATCTCGATCTGTACCTTGCTCGTGCGGTGCGCCATGCGCTCCGGCACTGCGTGAAGCTGAAAATAGAGATTGCCGACGACCAGCACCACGATGAGCAGAAAGACAACGACGGCGTTGAAGAGCCAGTCGCTGTGTCCAGGCACAGGAATAAACGACGGCAGATGGTCAACCACCGCGGGGTTCATCTTTTCGGCCATAACGGCCTCCTCCCACATGCAGAAAGTTCGGGCCCCAAGCGTGCAAGCACATACACGCAAGCTACAACCTACACGTTGGATCGGCTAAAAAAAGTACGTTACGGTAACTTTCCGTAGGCGGATCTAGAAGTTACGCTGGAAGCGGACAATACCGCCGATCGCGTCATCGTCGCCGAACTCGCTCTCCGCCTGTTCCTTGCGGGCCCCGCCAAACTTGGTGTAGTCGATTTCAGGCCTGATGATGAAGCCGGGCACAAGTTCGTAGTTGACGTTGAGGGCAAGAGCCCAGGTGCCCTGCTCTTCATAGGCCGCCTGGCCGTTGATGGTCGCCTTCTCGGTGACTTTTACGGCGAACCCGCCCCACCCGGCCCAATCACCCTCCCACAGACCGTACCAATTGCGGTTCTGGTTCGTGTTGAAGGAATCCGAATCGTAGTCGGATTGATACCCCGCCATGATCCATGCGGATATGGAGTCGGTAAGGCTGACGTCCAGGCGAGCCTTCACCCCGACATCCTCCTGCACGGAATCATAGCCAACGACGGCGCCGATCTGGCCCCAGCCCTGCTGGAGCTTCACGCCGGCGAGCACATGCGGCATGTAATCGTCGATGACGTAATCGTAGCCGTTGAATTCCTCGCCCTGCTCGGCGGCGACAATTGCGGAAAAACCATTGCCTCCCTTGAACGTATAGCTGACCTGATTGCTGGAAAGGCTGTCGGAGCCATATTGGATCACGTCATCCTGAATGATCGCCTCGCCCGCATAGCCTAGCCAGGAGCCGAAAAGGACGTCATTCACGCCGATCTGGAAGCCGCCCAGCTCGATATAGCCCTGGTGCAGCGAGGCGCCGCCGTCACTGCCGTTGGTAAATTGGAAGCGGGTATCGGCAAAGGAACGCAGCGTGCCAAGCTCGGTTTCGGAACGGGCGTCGAAGCGAATTTCGGCGCGCGTGCGCGCATACCAGGTGTCGTCGTCGCCCCCGATGTGGCCGCCGGTATAGGGATCATCGCCGCCGGCGACATCAACGCGCAGATAGCCGTTCACCTTCAGGCAGGTCTCCGTGCCTGGAAGATAGAAGAAACCCTTGCCGTAGGCATCGCATACGCGGACATATTCGACGGGCTCAGGCTCAGCGACGACCACCGCATCGGCTGCATATGCCGCCGATGTCGTTATAATCGCTGCGACTGAAGAGAAAAGAAGCGTTCGAACAGCCATGAGGTCCCCCAGGGTGTACCGGCAACATTCAAACGAAAATCGGGAAAACTGCGACGCCCCCGAATGTTGCGCTAATCCCAACTACATCGAACAATCTATACCACGCATGGAAAGCCAATACTGTCGCGATGCCGCCACACCTCAGGGCTTTCCAGTAGGCTCCAGGCAACCTAGCATTGCAACTTGTCAGTGATACGACGGGCCGAGGGCCGGTGACATCGGTTGGGACTAAGGTCGGTCACTCCCGGGCCCTTGGTCGTAGTTCGATTTACCGAGCACTCGATCTATTTCTATCTCGCGGAAATCATTGCAGAATTTGTCCGTGCACATTTCCCCGTAATGGCACGAGGCTCGGATCAATACCGAGCCTCTTTTTTTAAGCTCTACAGACCTCGAAGCAGCAAATGTCACTTTCGGGGCCAAAGGGAAAGCCCAAGCGGCCAAAGATAGTGAAAAAAGCTCAGTCGTTTGCAGTCTGCACAGTCGTTTAGGACCTAAGACTTCATCCTGAACTGTGTTCCCCCGCTGCGGACCGATGCGTTCCTCAAAACGGGATTTCGTCGTCGAGATCGCGCGAGAAATTCCCGCCAGAACTGGAGGAACTGCTCGAAGACGATGCGTTGGAACGGCCGAAGTCGGAGCCATAGTCATTGTCGGAAACCTGCCCGCGCGCCGAATTGTTGTCGAAGGACCGGCCACCGCCCTCGCCGCGTGAATCCAGCATCTGGAGTTCGCCGCGGAACTTCTGCAGCACGACCTCGGTCGAGTAGCGGTCATTGCCGGTCTGGTCCTGCCATTTGCGTGTCTGCAGGGCGCCTTCGAGATAGACCTTCATGCCCTTCTTCAAATACTGCTCGGCGACCTTGGCGAGATTGTCGTTGAAGATCACGACGCTGTGCCACTCGGTTTTTTCCTTGCGCTCGCCGCTGTTCTTGTCGCGCCAGCTTTCCGAGGTGGCGATCCGCAGATTGACGACAGGATCGCCCGAACCGAGCCGCCGCACTTCCGGGTCAGCGCCAAGATTGCCTACCAGAATGACCTTGTTGACACTGCCTGCCATGATATGAACTCCATCAACCCTGTTCTAAAAATTTCGGCCATCATACAGAACGAGCATGGACGGCGGGCAATTCATTACCGCTATCCACAATATACAGCCCGCGCATTTCCCGCTTCGCCGTCCAGCTGACAGGCTCCTGCCAAATCTGTCAGGAGGTTTGGCATATGATTGTTGTGCAACCTGTCGCCAGGATGCCGGCAATACACTTTCATCGCGAAGCGCTTTGCGCCGATCGGCAAGTCTCTTGCCCTTTGTTCTATTTTTGTTCTATCACTTGCCCAAGCAATGTCAACATGGCTATGGTGATTCCGATTGGGTTTGATCTCGTAAATCGCCAAAGACTTTCTAAATAAGGGAAAGTCTCTCGCCTGAGAGCAATCCCTCCTTCCAAACGGCGTGCCTCAAAGGCAAGACTCATGAGCGATCAGAAGTATATTTCCATTCGCGGTGCTCGCGAACACAACTTGAAGAATATTGACCTCGATCTGCCGCGCGACAAGCTGATTGTCATGACGGGGCTGTCCGGATCGGGGAAGTCGTCGCTGGCCTTCGACACGATCTATGCTGAGGGACAGCGTCGCTATGTCGAGAGCCTTTCGGCCTATGCGCGGCAATTCCTTGAAATGATGCAGAAGCCGGACGTCGACCAGATCGATGGCCTGTCGCCGGCAATCTCGATCGAGCAGAAGACAACCAGCCGCAATCCGCGTTCCACGGTCGGGACAGTTACGGAAATCTATGATTATCTGCGCCTGCTGTTTGCGCGCGTCGGTATTCCCTACTCGCCGGCAACGGGGCTGCCGATTGAAAGCCAGACGGTCAGCCAGATGGTCGATCGCGTCCTGGCGCTTGAGGAAGGCGCGCGCCTTTTCATTCTCGCGCCGATTGTCCGCGGCCGTAAGGGTGAGTACCGCAAGGAACTGGCGGACCTACAGAAACGCGGCTTCCAGCGCGTCAAGGTGGACGGCATCTTTTATGAAATCGCCGATGTCCCTGCCCTCGACAAGAAGTACAAGCACGATATCGACGTTGTGGTCGATCGTATCATCGTGCGCCCGGACATGTCGGCGCGCCTTGCCGACAGTCTCGAGACCTGCCTGAAACTCGCCGACGGCATCGCCATCGCGGAATTTGCCGACAAGCCGTTGCCGGCTGACGAGACGGCGAGTGAATCCGCCAACAAGTCGAAGAACGAGACCCATGAACGGCTCATGTTCTCGGAAAAATTTGCCTGCCCGGTTTCGGGATTTACCATTCCCGAGATTGAGCCGCGACTGTTTTCGTTCAACAATCCGTTCGGCGCCTGCCCGACCTGCGATGGACTTGGCACGCAAAAGGCCATCGATCCGACCATGATCGTGCCTGATGAGAATGTGACCCTCAAGAACGGAGCCATCGCCCCGTGGTCGAAGTCGAGCTCGCCCTACTACAACCAGACGCTGGACGCGCTCGGCGCAGCCTATGGCTTCAAGCTTGGCGACCGTTGGAGCGATTTGAGCGAAGAGGCCCAAAAAGCCATCCTCTATGGCACCGGGAACCGCGAAGTCCAGTTCGCCTATGATGACGGTCTGCGGTCGTACCGCACGACCAAGCCTTTCGAGGGCGTCATTCCGAACCTCGAGCGTCGCTGGAAGGAAACGGATTCCGCCTGGTCGCGTGAGGAAATCGAACGCTTCATGTCCGGCACCCCCTGCCCGGCCTGCAACGGCTACCGGCTGAAGCCCGAGGCGCTGGCCGTCAAGATCGGCGGATTGCACATCGGCGAGGTCACCGAGAAGTCCATCCGCCATGCCGACGCCTGGTTCCGCGACATCGACAAGACGTTCAATGACAAGCAGACTGAGATTGCCGCGCGCGTTCTCAAGGAGATCCGCGAACGCCTACGCTTTCTAAACGATGTCGGCCTCGATTATCTCGCGCTGTCACGCAATTCCGGCACCTTGTCGGGCGGCGAGAGCCAGCGTATCCGGCTCGCCTCGCAAATCGGCTCCGGCCTGACGGGCGTGCTTTACGTCCTCGATGAGCCGTCCATTGGCCTGCACCAGCGAGACAACGAGCAACTATTGAAGACGCTGCGTCACCTGCGGGATCTCGGTAACACGGTGATCGTCGTCGAACATGATGAAGACGCCATCCTGACGGCTGATTATGTCGTCGACATCGGACCGGCGGCTGGCATCCATGGCGGCGAAATCATCGCCCAGGGAACGCCCGCCGACATCATGGCGAGCCCAAAATCGCTGACCGGTAAATACCTTTCCGGCGCGATCGAAGTAGCCGTGCCATCAGAGCGGCGCAAGCTGAACAAGAAGCGCATCAAGGTCGTCGGCGCACGCGGCAACAATCTCAAGAATGTTTCGGCGGAAATCCCGCTTGGCACCTTTACGGCGGTGACGGGCGTGTCGGGCGGCGGCAAGTCGACCTTCCTCATCGAAACACTTTTCAAGGCTGCGTCGCGGCGCATCATGGGTTCGCGAGAGCACCCGGCGGAGCACGATCGCATCGACGGGCTCGAATATCTCGACAAGGTGATCGATATCGACCAGTCTCCCATCGGTCGCACGCCGCGCTCCAATCCGGCGACCTATACCGGTGCGTTCACGCCGATCCGCGACTGGTTTGCCGGGCTTCCCGAGGCGAAAGCCCGCGGCTACCAGCCCGGCCGCTTTTCCTTCAACGTCAAGGGCGGACGCTGCGAAGCCTGCCAGGGCGATGGCGTCATCAAGATCGAAATGCACTTCCTGCCCGACGTCTATGTCACCTGCGACGTCTGTCACGGCAAGCGCTACAATCGCGAAACGCTTGAAGTATTGTTCAAGGGCAAGTCGATCGCCGACGTGCTCGATATGACGGTCGAGGAAGGCGCGGAGTTCTTCGCCGCCGTTCCGGCCGTTCGCGACAAGTTGCAAACCCTGGCCAAGGTCGGCCTCGGTTATATTCATGTGGGACAGCAAGCCAACACGCTTTCCGGCGGCGAGGCGCAACGCATCAAGCTCGCCAAGGAACTGTCGCGCAAGGCTACCGGCCGCACGCTCTACATCCTCGACGAGCCAACGACGGGACTGCACTTCCACGACGTGGCGAAGCTCCTTGAAGTGTTGCACGAACTGGTCGACCAGGGCAACACGGTGGTGGTCATCGAGCACAACCTTGAAGTAATCAAGACTGCGGACTGGGTGATCGATCTCGGGCCGCATGGCGGCGACGGCGGCGGCGAGATCGTAGCGGTCGGACGTCCCGAGGACATTATCGAGGTCGACCGCTCCTATACCGGTCATTTCCTCAAGGAACTTCTGAACCGGCGGCCCGGCCACAAGGCCCAGGCCGCCGCCGAGTGATCAAGAACCCGCCACGGCCGTGGCGGGTTTTTCGTATTGGCATAGCGGGAGGAGAATAAATGACCGACAGCGGCACCGTGCGCACCGGCATCGGCGGATGGATATTTGAACCCTGGCGCGGCACCTTCTATCCGAAGGGCCTGTCGAAGACCAAGGAACTGGAATATGCCGGCCAGCACCTCCAGACCATCGAGATCAACAGCACCTACTACAGCACGCAAAAGCCGGCGACTTTCGCCAAATGGGCCTCGCAGGTGCCGGATGGTTTTATCTTCTCGGTCAAGGGCCATCGCTTCGTCACCAATCGGCGGGTGTTGGCGGAAGCCGGTGAATCCATCGAATTTTTCTGCAAGTCCGGAGTGGTCGAACTTGGTGACAGGCTCGGCCCGCTCGTCTGGCAATTCGCGCCGACGAAGAAATTCAACGCCGAGGATTTCGGCGCGTTTCTCGATCTTCTGCCGGAGAAGGAGGCCGGTCACGCGTTGCGCCATGCCGTGGAAGTCCGCAACCCCTCCTTCGTCGATCCGGAGTTCATTGCGCTTGCCCGCAAGAAGAACGTTGCGGTGGTGTATGCCGAGCACTTCGAATATCCCGAAATCGCTGACGTGACCGCGGATTTCGTCTATGCGCGTTTGCAGAAAGGTGACGATGCGGTCGAAACCGCCTATCCGACGGAAGCGCTAGACAAATGGGCCGACCGCGCCAAGGACTGGTCAAAGGGCGACGTGCCCGAGGATCTGCCGCTTGCCGCTCCCGACGAGAAGGCGCAGAAGCGCCAACGCGACGTGTTTGTCTATTTCATCCACGAAGGCAAAGTGCGCGCTCCGCAGGCAGCTCAGGCGCTCGCACAGCGGATCAAGCAGTAAGCCGGCACTCGCACTCGGATTACCGCATAATTTTTATGCAGTTTGCTTATTTTTTAATCTGCATCCTCAGTCATTTTTCGAGGCAGTCATACCTTGGAACAAGGCGGCGGGGACAAATGCGCCGCCCGCTACGCGGTAACGTCGATATTTGTGACTACGCCGCCGAATTGGCATAGTTCCTGCTTTTGTTGAGGCAAGCGGGCAAGAGGCTCGTTTTGTGTACATAGGGAGATTATTCTCTGATGAAGAAAATCGAAGCCATCATCAAACCATTCAAGCTGGATGAGGTGAAAGAGGCACTGCAGGAAGTGGGGCTTCAAGGCATTACCGTTACCGAAGCAAAGGGCTTCGGCCGCCAGAAGGGGCATACGGAACTCTATCGCGGCGCCGAGTACGTGGTGGATTTCCTGCCGAAAGTGAAGGTCGAGATCGTTCTTGGCGACGACTCCGTCGAGGCCGCCATCGAGGCGATCCGCAAGGCCGCGCAAACCGGCCGCATCGGCGATGGCAAGATATTCGTCTCCAACATCGAGGAAGTCGTGCGTATCCGGACAGGCGAGTCCGGCATCGACGCAATCTAAAGCTAACTCTCCCATCTGCTGGCACGTTCGGGCCGGCAAACCCAATCATCGTCACCGAGTGAGGAAAAAACATGACCACCGCCAAAGATATCCTGAAACAGATCAAGGACAACGATGTAAAGTTCCTTGACCTTCGTTTCACCGACCCCAAGGGCAAGCTGCAGCACGTGACGATGGATATTGCAGAAGTCGATGAAGACATGTTCGCCGATGGCGTCATGTTCGACGGTTCCTCGATTGCCGGCTGGAAGGCCATCAATGAGTCCGACATGGTACTGATGCCCGACACTGACACGGTTCACATGGACCCGTTCTTCGCCCAGTCGACAATGGTCATCCTGTGCGACATCCTCGACCCGATTTCCGGCGAAGCCTATAATCGCGACCCGCGCGGCACCGCCAAGAAGGCCGAAGCCTACATGAAGGCACAGGGCGTCGGCGATACGATCTTCGTCGGCCCGGAAGCCGAATTCTTCGTCTTTGACGACGTCAAGTACAAGGCCGATCCCTACAACACAGGGTTCAAGCTCGACTCGACCGAACTGCCGTCCAACGACGACACCGACTACGAGACCGGCAATCTCGGCCACCGCCCGCGCATCAAGGGCGGCTATTTCCCGGTCCCGCCGATCGATTCCTGTCAGGACATGCGCTCGGAAATGCTGACTGTCCTCACCGAAATGGGCGTGCGCGTCGAAAAGCACCACCACGAAGTGGCGGCTGCCCAGCACGAGCTCGGCGTCAAGTTCGATGCGCTGACCCGCAACGCCGATAAGATGCTGATCTATAAGTATGTCGTGCATCAGGTTGCCAATGCCTACGGCAAGACCGCGACCTTCATGCCGAAGCCGGTTTTCGGCGACAATGGCTCGGGCATGCACGTCCACATGTCGATCTGGAGGGACGGCAAGCCGACATTCGCCGGCAATGAATATGCCGGTCTTTCCGAGAACTGCCTGTTCTTCATCGGCGGCATCATCAAGCATGCCAAGGCAATCAACGCTTTCACCAACCCGTCGACCAACTCGTACAAGCGCCTGGTACCGGGCTACGAAGCGCCGGTTCTGCTGGCCTACTCCGCCCGCAACCGTTCGGCTTCCTGCCGCATCCCCTTCGGCTCGTCGCCGAAGTCGAAGCGCGTGGAAATCCGTTTCCCCGATCCTTCGGCCAATCCTTACCTCGCTTTCAGCGCGATGCTGATGGCTGGTCTCGACGGCATCAAGAACAAGATCCATCCCGGCCAGCCGATGGACAAGGATCTCTATGACTTGCCGGCCAAGGAACTGAAGAAGATCCCGACTGTTTGCGGCAGCCTGCGCGAGGCCCTGCA
The DNA here is from genome assembly GCF_900104165.1 of Phyllobacterium sp. YR620. NCBI lineage: Bacteria > Pseudomonadati > Pseudomonadota > Alphaproteobacteria > Hyphomicrobiales > Phyllobacteriaceae > Phyllobacterium > Phyllobacterium sp. YR620. Next base: position 1,296,558 of record NZ_FNJP01000001.1, on the reverse strand, counting down.
GAGCCTCGACAAGGATCGCGGCTTCCTCAAGGCCGGCGGCGTCTTCGACGACGATCAGATCGATTCGTTCATCGAACTGAAGATGGCCGAGGTCATGCGCTTTGAAATGACCCCGCATCCGGTCGAGTACGACATGTACTACTCGGTGTAAGCACCTCATATGACAATGAAAAACCCCGGCTTTCGCCGGGGTTTTTTTTATTGCCCTGTCTTGGACCAATCAGCTTCCGACAGCTTCCAGCATTTGGACGGCCGCCATCATTTCCCGCTCGCGGATCGCCCGGCGCTCGCTCGCTTCCGCGTCCTCGCCCCAATGCTCGATCGTCCAGTCCTCGTCAACATGGGCAAGTTTCCAGGCATCGGCACCTGAGATTTCGCCCTTGGCGACGGCGAGCGCGAGAATGGCAGAGCCAGTCAGCGTCGTGATCGTGTGGAGGGCGGCGATAGCGAAGGGATCGTTGAACTGCCCGAGATGCACGCTGAAAGCGGCGAGTGCCTCGCGCGGCTGTTCGATATGCATTACCCCTTCGGCGAGCATAAAGCGCGCGCCGAGGCTGGCCCCGGCCCAGTCGACCAGCGGATCCCAAAGTTCGGTCTGACGCGCCACCAGCCGCTCGGGCGAACCAGCGCGATAGCACACCATGTCTGACGCAGCAAAGCGCAGCACATCCTCGAGCACCGCCTGCGGATCGTGCACGATACCATCGATCGCCGTGTTGGCGATGCGCGTTGCCGGCATCCGCGCTGGATCGATTTCCTTTTCCTGCGCCGCAAACTCGTATGCTACCATTTGCGCAGCGGCCTGCGTCGGCAGTGCCAGGTCTTGGCGCGCCGGCGTCTTGACCCTGCGGCCGTCGAGTTCGACGACGAACCTGCCGTCGCGTTCAGCGACCTGCGCTTCCTTATAGAACCGCTTCGGCAGTGGCAGTTTCGACTGTATCTGGGCGCGCCGAACCGGATCTGGGTCGGAGAGTCCCTCTCTCGCATCGAGGTTGAAGAGGTCGTTGCGCATATCGTTACCTATTGATGTTCAATTCGTTGCGGCGGATATAGGCGCGAGAGAATGCGCCGGCAAGCCGATCACATCTCTTCGTCCGCATCAGCCTCGTCAAAGCCGAGCAGGTTCCAGGATTGCACCATGTGCGGCGGCAAGGGCGCTGTGACATCGATTATCCCACCCGATGGATTGGGAACGCGGATGCGCCGCGCATGAAGATGCAGGCGATTTTGAATCCCGCCCGGGAACGACCAGTTGGTATCCGCTTCGAAATACTTCGGATCCCCGATGATCGGGCAGCCGATATGGGCGGCGTGAACGCGCAACTGGTGGGTTCGTCCCGTATATGGCTCCATCTCGAGCCAGGTCAGCACCTGCCCCGCCGATTCAATGACGCGGTAGTAGGAAACGGCATGGTCGGAATCCGGCTCGCCATGCTTGGCGATACGCATTCGGTCGCCATCGGCTGTCGCCTCCTTCACCAGCCAGGTGGTGATCTTGTCCTCGCGCTTGCGCGGCACGCCCTTCACCAATGCCCAATAGGTCTTCTTGGTGTCGCGCTCGCGGAACGCCGCGGTGAGTGCCTGCGCGGCGCCGCGGGTCCTTGCAACGACGAGAACACCGGAGGTATCCCGATCCAGGCGATGCACGAGACGCGGCTTTTCGCCCTTCTTGTTGCGCCAGGCTTCGAGCATGTCGTCCACATGGCGATTGACGCCGGAGCCACCCTGTACCGCGAGCCCGGCTGGTTTGTTGAACACGAATACCTTGGGGTCTTCGTATAGCAACATTTGCGACAGGACGTCGCCATCCTCACGGCCGCGTATGCTCTTGCCGGTGAGATTGCCCTCGGCCTTTGAATCGACTGGCAGCGGCGGAATTCGCACGCTCTGACCCGCCTGCAGGCGGGTGTCCGACTTTGCCCGCGACCCGTCGACCCTGATCTGCCCCGACCGTAGCAATTTTTGCAAATGGCCGAAGCCGAGCCCCGGATAATGCACCTTGAACCATCGGTCGAGGCGCATCTCCGCCTCACCTGTATCGACTGTTTTTTGTTCTACAACTGCCATAAACCTGACCTTTCAGGCATGCGCATAACACTATGCGGCAACTCTTGCGAGCCATAATGCGAGGCTCGTGCGATTACCCGCCGAACAGCGGGCCACACGCTTCCTAAACCACAAGTATAATTTCGTTCATATTACATTCAGGCGCGCTTCTTTATTTTGCAAACTCAAATGGTTGAATCTTCACGGGACGTTACGCGACGTAGAAAATTGTTCCTGCCTGGAGCTTGAAACTACGAAGACTTTCAGGTGTTGAATATTGCGGTGCACAAGAGTCTGATGCAGAGTCAAATCTGCGCGCGAGTAGCGTCCCCAAGCAAGCGGAGTGGCAAAGTGTCATTGTTAGGTATCTATTGGAAATCGCTCCAATATCTTGGCGAAGAGAAAGGCGCGACATTATTCATTTGTGTCGTCAACATCGCCTTGGCCTTAACCATGCTGATCGAGCCTGTTCTTGTAGGCCGCGTCATCTATGCAATCTCTATGAAAGCGGACGTTTTGTTTCCGCTGACGCAGCTAGCCGCCGTCGGCCTGTTCCATATCGGCGCAAACGTACTGGTGTCCCGCGAGGCAGATCGCTTGGCGCATCGGCGCAAGCTTGCTGTGTTGACCGAATCCTATAACCGCGTCATCAGCATGCCGCTGTCCTGGCATCATCAGCGCGGCACGTCTAATTCCATGCACACGCTGTTGCGCGCCATCGAGACGCTGTTTGGTCTGTGGCTCGAATTCATGCGCACGCACCTTGCAACGATGGTCGCCCTGGTTGGCCTCATACCTCTGGCTTTGGCCCAGGATTGGCGTCTTGCTTCGGTTCTCGCCGTGCTCGGCGTCGTCTATGTCATCGTCAGCCGCGTCGTCACCGCCAAGACCAAGGATGGTCAGGCCCAGGTTGAGCGTCATCACATCAAGGCGTTCAGCCACGTGACCGACTCGATGGGCAATATTTCCGTGTTGCAGAGCTATAACCGCATAGACGAGGAGACCCGTGCGCTCCAGACCTACGCGAAGCAGCTCCTCGACTCGCAGTATCCGGTCCTCAACTGGTGGGCGCTTGCCAGCGGCATCAACCGCATGGCCGCTACGATTTCGATGATCGTCGTTTTGTTTCTCGGCTCCTACTTCGTCGCCCATGGCGAGATGAATGTCGGCCAGGTCGTTGCCTTTACCGGCTTCGCCGCCCTCCTCATTGGCCGCCTCGACCAATTGAGCGCCTTCGTCAACCAGATCTTTGCGGCACGCGCCAAGCTCGAAGACTTCTTCGAGATGGAAGCTTCAGCAGCATATGAAGTCGAGTCCAAGTCGGCGCATGACATCGACAATGTTAAGGGCGATGTAGAGTTCGAGGATGTTTCCTTCGCCTTCGCCAATTCGACACAGGGTCTGAAGCACGTCTCGTTCAAGGCCAGGGCGGGTCAGACAGTTGCCATCGTCGGCCCGACCGGCGCCGGCAAGACGACCCTGATCAACCTCCTGCAGCGGGTCTACGATCCGAAGGAAGGCCGCATTCTCGTCGACAATATCGATACGAGAACGATCAGCCGTCGCTCGCTGCGCAATGCCATCGCGACGGTGTTCCAGGATGCCGGCATGTTCAATCGCTCGATCGAGGACAATATCCGCGTCGGCCGGCCGAAGGCGAGCGACGAAGACGTTCTGGCCGCAGCGGAAGCAGCCGATGCTAGCGATTTCATCCTCTCCAAGTCGGCGGGTTACGGCACCGTCGTCGGCGAACGCGGTTCGCAGCTTTCCGGTGGTGAGCGCCAGCGTGTCGCTATCGCCCGCGCCATCCTCAAGGATGCGCCGATACTCGTCCTTGACGAGGCGACAAGTGCGCTCGACGTCGAGACCGAGGCCCGCGTCAAGGTTGCAGTCGACAAGCTTTGCCAGAACCGCACCACCTTCATCATCGCTCACCGTCTTTCGACGGTCCGTGATGCGGACCTCGTGCTCTTCATGGATCAGGGTGAAGTCGTCGAAAAGGGCAGCTTCGACGAGCTTGCACGTCAGAATGGCCGCTTTACCTCGCTGCTCAAGGCCGGTGGCCTGAAGCTCGACGACGATACCGCAAATGTCACGCCCTTCCCGCGCAAGCCGGAAGCCGCTTGAAAAGACTGACATGAAATGATCAAGGGCCGCTGAAGAGCGGCCCTTTTTGTATTCACTCCTCACCGCGTTCCTTGCGCAGCTTGTTCCAATAATCGATGCGCTTGCGCAACTCCCGTTCGAACCCGCGCTCCGGCGGGTCGTAAAAGGTCTGGCGGCCAAGGGCTTCGGGGAAATAGTTCTGGCCCGAAAAGGCGTCGGGCTGATCGTGGTCATAGGCATAGCCCTTGCCGTAGCCCTCGCCCTTCATCAGTTTCGTCGGCGCGTTGAGGATATGCTTGGGCGGCACGAGGGAGCCATGTTGCTTTGCCGCCTGCATCGCCGCCTTGTAGGCGGTGTAGACGGCGTTGGATTTCGGCGCGGTCGCCAGATAGACACAGGCCTCGGCAAGCGCCAGTTCGCCCTCGGGTGAGCCGAGATAGTCATAAGCGTCCTTGGCTGCATTGCAGATCGCCAGCGCCTGCGGGTCTGCAAGCCCGATATCCTCGCTCGCCATCCGCACCAGCCGGCGGCCGATATAGAGCGGATCTTCCCCGGCATCGAACATACGGCAGAGATAATAGAGAGCGGCATCCGGATCGGAGCCCCGCACCGATTTGTGCAGCGCGGAGATCAGATTGTAATGGCCGTCCTGCCCCTTGTCATAGACGGGCGCACGCCGCTGCACGATCTGTTGGACCCGTTCCGCATCGAAGGTTTCGCCGTCGCGCGCCGCCCGCCACACTTCCTCGGCAAGTGTGAGGATTGCCCGGCCATCGCCATCGGCCATGCGCACCAGGCTGGCGCGCGCTTCCTTGGTCAGCGGAAGCTCGCGGCCCTCATGAATCTCCGCCCGCTCCATCAGGGCGTTGAGGCTTGCCTCATCATGCGGGTGAAATACCAGCACGCGGGCACGCGACAGGAGAGCGGCGTTAAGCTCGAACGACGGGTTCTCGGTGGTCGCGCCGACAAGCACGATGGTCCCATCCTCCATGACAGGCAGAAAGGAATCCTGCTGTGCGCGGTTGAAACGATGAATTTCGTCGACGAAAAGCAGTGTGCGCCGTCCCGACATCTTACGCGCACGTGCCGCGTCGAAGACTTTCTTCAGGTCGGCGACGCCTGAGAATATCGCGGAAATCTGCTCGAACGCCAGATCGGTTTCATTGGCGAGGAGCCGCGCCACCGTCGTCTTGCCCGTCCCCGGTGGCCCCCAGAAGATCATCGAGCCGAGCGAACCGGATTCGATCATGCGCGTCAACGCGCCCTCCGGCCCGGTAAGATGTTCCTGGCCGGTTACTTCCTGCAATGTTTTCGGCCGCAAGCGATCCGCAAGCGGCCGACTTTTGTCCAATGCCGGATCCTCGCCGACTGAAAAGAGATCCGCCATGTTTCCTTTTTCCGTATCAGCGAATGACCTGGCGGATTATGGCACCGCCGCGCTCGAAATCGAAGCGCCAAAGCGTCGGCTTCGCTGACATCGCCTTGCTGAGGTCGGAGACGCTCGCAATCTCCGCGCCGTTAACACCGCGAACAATATCGCCGGGTTGCAGCCCGATGCGCGCGGCCGGCGTGTTTGGAAACACCTTATCGATTGCCACACCCTCCGTATCCGACGGAAGGTCGAGACGCGACGCACTGCTGGGCGAGAGTTTGATCACATGCGCGCCGGAAAGGGGATTGCGTCCCTGAATAAGCATTTGATTGTCGGCAGAATCCGGCCGCGGCTTTTCTAGCGCGACGGTGACGGTCTTTTCCTTCGCGCGGCTGAGCACGTCGAACTTTACACTCTTGCCGATACCCGCCGTCGTCAGGCGATAGCCGAGACCGTCCGGATTCTCGATGCGCACGCCATCGACGGAGAGGACGACGTCACCGACCAGCAGTCCACCCTTTTCGGCCGGGCTATCCTTGGTCACCGCAGTCACAAGCGCGCCATAGGGCTGCTTCATGCCGAGGCTCTCGGCGACATCCGGCGTCACGTTCTGGAAGGCAGCACCGATATAGGGCCGCTCGAACCTATCCGCGCCGCCCTTGGCCGTCTCAACAACGGCGCGTACCATATTGGAAGGAATAGCAAATCCGATGCCGATCGAACCACCTGAGCGTGAGAAGATCGCGGTGTTGATGCCGATAAGCTTGCCGCTCATGTCGATGAGTGCGCCGCCGGAATTACCCGGATTAATCGCGGCGTCGGTCTGGATAAAGAAGTCGAAATCGGAAATGCCGACGCGCGTCCGCGCCTGCGCCGAGACGATGCCGCTGGTTACGGTCTGGCCGACACCGAAGGGATTGCCGATCGCAAGAACGAGGTCACCGACCTCCACCTTGTTGGAATCGGCCAGCTGAAGCGATGGCAATGCTTCGCCCGCTTCAATCTTGAGGATGGCAAGATCTGTTGATTCATCCTTCAGCAGCACCTTGGAGTCGAATTCGCGGCCGTCCGACAGCGCAACCTTCACTGTATCGGCATCGCGGATCACGTGGTTGTTGGTCACGATGATGCCGGAAGCATCGGCAATGACGCCAGAACCGAGCGCGGACTGGACGCGCGGCGACCCATTGAACTGACCGCCGAAAAACTGCTCGAAAAATGGATCGCCTGCGAAAGGCGAGCGGCTTTGAACGGCGTGGGCGGCATAAACATTCACCACAGCGCCCGCCGTCTGCTTGACCAAAGGCGCGAAGGAAAGCTGCATGTCACTTCGCGTCGCCGGAAGCTGCCTGGTCGTGTCTGCCGCCGTCTGTGCGAAAACGGGCGCTACAGTGCCAGAAAGCAGTGCTGTGCAGAGAATGAGGGTCCGCGCCGAGGCGGCAACCTTGGAACTCATGGCGATCTCCTGAAGTGATGAATCAGTCAAACTCTCGACCAATGTGGCGCTTTTAGAGCCGAATACCAGCGAAGAAACAAAGCAAATTTGAGACGCAAGCGTGCGCTTGCCCTGCGCAAATTGCCGCTTCTGCAGATCGGCGATTTGGCGTAAAAGATGCGGGCGTGACACCGGCGCTCAAAGCGAGACAAGCATGGCAAAGGGCGAGTTCCATATCTACCCCAGTCATATTGCCGGGGTTGAAGCCGTTGCTGCTTCAACGGCCCATGCCTTTCCGCGTCACTTTCACGAGCAATACGGTTTTGGCCTTATCGAGCAAGGCGCACAGAAATCCGCTAGCGGCCGCGGCATGGTGGAAGCTGAGGCCGGCAACATGATCACGGTCAATCCCGGTGAGATCCATGACGGAATGCCGATCGGCGATGCCGGGCGCAGCTGGCGCATGCTCTATTTTGATCCGGCCGTCATTGCCGAAGCCACAAGCGAGCTCGACGGGGATGTGGATGGTAATTTTGAGTTCACGCTTCCGGTGATCGATGATGCGCGATTTGCTGTGCCGTTCGTCAGCCTGTTCAAAGCCCTTACTGCGACCGGCGACCGGACCAGCAAGCTGTTATGCGACGAACTGCTCGTGCACATTCTCAAGGGTATGAGTCATGAGCGCAGAAGGGGCCGGGACGGCTTCCCTGCCCCGGTCCTGCGCGCCATGGCGAAGATCGATGACGATCCTGCGGGACATATCAGCCTTGCCGATCTCGCCGACATCTGTGGCATCAGCCGCTTTCAGGTGTTGCGCGGGTTCGTCAAGGCCACTGGTCTTTCACCGCATGCCTATTTGATGCAACGCCGGCTCGACCTCGCGCGGCACCTTATTGCGCAGCGCACCAGCCTTGCGGAAGCCGCAGCGGCCAGCGGCTTCGCTGACCAGAGCCACATGACCCGCCTCTTTATTCGCAAATTCGGGGTCTCTCCGGGTGCCTACGCGGCGTCCTACGCCTGACCTTGCAATCTCATTCAAGACGCCAGGTTCGGCTTGCTCCAGTTTCAGCCGAGACACAAAAGGAGCACACAAGTGGGTCTCGAATTCCTCATTACATCATTCATCATCGTCGTTTCGCCGGGCACGGGCGTGGTCTATACGCTGGCAACCGGCCTTTCCCGCGGCGCCTGGGCGAGTGTCGCTGCCGCATTCGGCTGCACGATCGGCATTGTACCGCATATGGCGGCCGCAATCGGCGGATTGGCGGCCATCCTGCACACCAGCGCCGTCGCGTTTCACACGTTCAAGTATCTGGGCGTCGCCTATCTGCTCTATATGGCGTGGAACGCGCTGCGCGAGAACGGTACACTCAAGATCGATGCCGATGGCGGTCAGAGTTCGATGGCGGGAATTACGCTGAAGGCGATCCTGATCAACATCCTCAACCCGAAACTGTCGATCTTCTTCCTCGCCTTCCTGCCGCAATTCGTCAGCGCGAACGAGCCGCATCCGCTGCTGCGCATGCTTTGGCTGGGCAGCGTGTTCATGTTGATGACGTTCGTCGTCTTCGTGCTCTATGGACTATTCGCGGCATCGGTACGCAATCAGGTCATCGCCAGGCCACGCATATTGACCTGGCTGCGCCGGAGTTTCGCCGGCGCATTCGTCGTGCTGGGGATGAAGCTTGCGCTGGCCGACCGTTAGCGGGCGCTCAGCACCTTCTGGCATCCGGGCGAAAGCCGCGCCATGTTCTCGCGCAGACAGGCAATTCCCCGACCACCACCGAGCGCCACCGATCGACAGAATGCACGAAAGTCGGGTCCGCATTCCTGCCGGGCGATCGCCATTTCCTCGCGCGGCGTAAAGGCCTTGGCAGCGGGCGCTGCCGCAGCAGGCGCGGTCGCAGCGGGCGCGGGTGTCGTCGCTCCTGCCGCGGGAGCACTTGATCCGCCGATCGCTGCAACCGCACTCTTGCAGGCAGATGAAAGTGATGAACTATGCTGTTGCAGACATGAGAGGGCGGCCTGCCCTCCAGGCTGCACGCCCGAACATTGCGCCATGAAATCGTTGCGGCAGTTGGACTTGATGGCATTTTGCTGGGCCGCTGTCGGCTGCTGCGCATATGCGGTTCCGACAAGAAGCGTCAGCAACAGCATACCAGCCGCCACGAACGCACCCAATGCAGCCGCGCTGCGTTGCAAATGCCTGATTGTTACTTGAAATGCTGCTTCCCGGTCGTCGTTCATCGAACCCTCCCTCGGAATAGACCGAGGGCAGATTGCCGGTCGGGGTCCCTCAACACAAGTACGTAAAAGGGTTACCCGAGCCGGGCACACGATCGCGAAAGAGCCTTGCACGACGGTGGGCTGCGGTCGTTCCTACAATGATCAGTCGGGTGCGTTGAGGAGGTCTTCTATTGACGCCACCGGTATGATGGCCTGTGCTGTTTGCGCAAGATCACGGTCGAGCGTGATGAAGGCATCGGCCTGAAGGCGGGTCAAGGCGAGATATTCTGCCTGATAAGTGTCAGGCCAATCCAGTTGCTGGGCAATGTCCCAAGCAACGCGCTGTAGGACCCGATCACCGAGCAAACGGAGCTTCAGCGACCGAAGATAGTCAAGTTTTGCATTGGCGCCCTTGCGATCGATATCCCCACGTCTAACGGCTTCATAAAGCAGCGCCAGAACTTGCGACCTTAAAAGCGTTGGCGCGAGCAGCTGATGTTTCGCAGGGATTGCCGCGTCGATCTCCGCAAGATGCAAGGCAACGTCAGGGCCAATTACAAAGCGTGCCATAACCAAGGAACTCCCTGATCGGGATCATATCGCGCCCGACTTCTGCAACGTGTGGAACGGACGATGCAAGTTTGACAACGAGCCGGACGTTGTAAAGCGATTTCCGACAAGCGCCAGAGTCGCCAGCCTTTGTACTCCATCGCCCGTCGTGGAGCGGGTCGCGGTGCCTTCACCCGCCAGCACCTCAAACGTGAAAAGGGGGCACGAGGCCCCCAAATCAACTGCTATAGCTAGTAAGTGGTGCTTACGCTGCTTCGGCTTCGTTGGCCTGCTCGGCAGCAACGCGAGCCAGGTCCTTGGAGCCCTTGGCGCTGGTGTCGCGATCGACGAATTCGACAACTGCGAGCGGTGCATTGTCACCGGTGCGGAAGCCTGCCTTCATAATGCGGATGTAACCACCGTTGCGCTGGCCATAGCGCGGTGCAAGCGTATCGAACAGCTTGGCAACGAGCTTGGCATCGCGGATAGCCGAGATGGCCTGACGACGAGCGTGCAGGTCACCGCGCTTGCCGAGCGTGACAAGCTTTTCAACGATGGGACGAATTTCCTTGGCCTTGGGCAGCGTTGTCACGATCTGCTCATGCTCGATCAACGATGCGGCCATATTGGCAAACATCGCCTTGCGGTGGCTGGCAGTCCGGTTAAGCTTGCGGCCTGAATTACCGTGGCGCATGAGCCTTCTCCTTAGTTTCTTTGTTCGGGCTCACTGCCCGGGCTTTATACTGTCGGGCGATCTGCCCGGGTTCTTAATACTGGTCTTCGTAGCGCTTCGCGAGATCTTCGATGTTTTCCGGCGGCCACGACGGTACTTCCATGCCAAGATGGAGACCCATGGAAGCCAGAACTTCCTTGATTTCGTTCAGCGACTTGCGGCCGAAGTTCGGGGTGCGCAGCATTTCTGCTTCTGTCTTCTGAATGAGATCGCCAATGTAGACGATGTTATCATTCTTGAGGCAGTTTGCCGAACGGACCGAAAGCTCGAGTTCATCGACCTTCTTGAGAAGGGCCGGATTGAACGCCAGTTCGGTAACCTGTTCCTGCTGAACTTCCTTCTGCGGCTCGTCGAAGTTGACGAAGATCGCAAGCTGGTCCTGCAGAATGCGCGCTGCATAGGCAACCGCATCTTCACCGGAGATCGAGCCATCGGTTTCGATCGAAAGGATCAGCTTGTCATAGTCGAGAACCTGACCTTCACGGGTGTTCTCGATCTTGTACGAAACCTTGCGTACCGGCGAATAGAGGCTGTCGACCGGGATGAGCCCGATCGGCGCGTCTTCAGCGCGGTTACGGTCGGCAGGCACGTAACCCTTGCCGGTGTTGACGGTGAATTCCATGCGGATTTCAGCGCCTTCGTCGAGCGTGCAGATGACGTGTTCCGGGTTGAGGATCTCGATGTCGCCAACGGTCTGGATGTCACCGGCCGTAACGACGCCAGGACCTTCCTTGCGCACGACCATGCGCTTCGGACCATCGCTCTCCATGTGGATTGCGATTTCCTTGATGTTGAGGACGATATCCGTGACATCCTCGCGAACGCCCGGAATCGACGAGAATTCATGCAGAACGCCGTCGATCTGTACCGCCGTCACGGCAGCGCCGCGCAGCGAGGACAAAAGCACGCGGCGCAGGGCATTGCCGAGCGTCAGGCCATAACCGCGCTCGAGCGGTTCGGCGACGACCGTTGCCTTGGTCTTCGAGCCGGAGGTCTGAAACTCGACCTTGTTCGGCTTGATAAGTTCTTGCCAGTTCTTCTGGATCATTTAGCTTTTCCCTATCCTAGCCTTTACCACCATCCAATCGTGGCATTGAGGCGTGGAAACCGCAGAGGAGCTGGAAACCCAGCTCATGCGGTCAAAATCCTGTCGCGAAGATTAGACGCGGCGACGCTTGCGCGGACGGCAGCCATTGTGCGGGATCGGCGTTACGTCGCGGATCGACGTAATCGTGAAACCGGCAGCCTGGAGCGCGCGCAGAGCCGATTCACGGCCGGAACCAGGTCCGCAGACCTCGACTTCGAGCGAACGCATGCCATGTTCCTGTGCCTTCTTGGCACAATCTTCAGCGGCCATCTGTGCAGCGAAGGGGGTCGACTTGCGCGAACCCTTGAAACCCTGCGCACCTGCGGAAGACCAGGCAATCGCATTGCCCTGTGCGTCCGTGATGGTGATCATCGTATTGTTGAATGTCGAATTGACGTGGGCAACGCCCGACGAAATATTCTTGCGCTCGCGGCGGCGAACGCGCGTGGCTTCCTTGGCCATGGTAGTCCTTTCAGTTGATCTCGACGCCTCCGTATTTCCAGAGGCTCCACCGTGGTTTCATTTAAAGTGCGAAACCAGCACTGCATCTGCCAAAGGCAGAGCCGGCGCGAGCAATCGCGCCGGCATGAACTTACTTCTTCTTGCCGGCGATTGCCTTGGCAGGACCCTTGCGGGTACGCGCATTGGTATGCGTGCGCTGGCCACGAACCGGCAGCGAGCGGCGATGACGCAGACCGCGGTAGCAGCCCAGATCCATCAGACGCTTGATGTTCATCGAAACTTCACGACGCAGATCACCTTCAACCTGGTAATCGCGGTCGATCGTTTCGCGAATCTGCAAAACTTCCGCATCGGTCAACTGGTTGACGCGACGCTCTGCAGGAATGCCGACTTTCTCGACGATTTCCTGAGCAAACTTTTGACCAATCCCGTGAATGTACTGAAGCGCAATTACAACGCGCTTGTTCGTCGGGATGTTGACGCCAGCGATACGTGCCACGTCTATTCTCCTTGTTGACCGGCAGAGCTGGAGTGCCAACACGGCAGCCAGATGGCGGGATGAAAACTTATATCCGGGACAAACACAAACGATCAGCCCCGAACCTGCTTTACCGGATCGGCGCCGACCGCTTCATATCCAAGCGAATTTGCGCCGTACTTGAAGGAATCGCCGCAAAAAGTCAACTCCTTCGATGAAATTATGTCAGATCTATAAATCCGACAGAATTTTTTCGATAGACGCGGTGACATCTTCCATGTCGGCCATGCCATCGACCTTCTTCAACTTGCCCTTGGCATAGTAGTAGCCAATCAATGGCGAGGTCTGCTTGTAGTATGCTTCGAGGCGCGTGCGCACCGTCTCGGCATTGTCGTCCGGCCGGCGCTTGAACTCGGTCGATCCGCACTTGTCGCAGACGCCGGCAACATGCGGCTTCTTGTTGGTGTCGTGATAACCGGTCCCGCACTTGGCGCAGGAGTATCTTCCGGAAATACGCTCGACGAGAACATTGTCGTCCACTTCAAGCTCGATCACGCAGTCCAGCTCGAGCCCCTTGGCCGCAAGCATGTCCTCAACCGCATCCGCCTGTACCAGCGTGCGCGGATAGCCGTCGAGGATGAACCCCTTGACCGCATCCGGCTGGTCGATGCGTTCGGAGACGATCGCATTGACGATCTCGTCGGAAACGAGGTTCCCGGCATCCATCACCGCTTTGGCCTTCAGGCCAACTTCCGTTCCGGCTTTCACCGCCTCGCGCAGCATGTCGCCCGTCGAGAGCTGTGGAATCCCTAGTTTTTCTACCAAGCGCTGAGACTGAGTTCCCTTACCTGCCCCCGGTGGTCCGAGAAGTATTAATCTCATCTGTTGCGTTTCCCCCCACGGAGCTTCGACTTCTTGATCAGCCCTTCATACTGATGCGCAATCAGGTGACCCTGGATCTGTGCAACCGTATCGAGCGTCACGCTCACGACAATCAACAGCGACGTACCGCCGAGATAGAAAGGAACACCCGCCCACGAAATCAGGAATTCTGGCAGCATGCAGATGATGACAAGATAGATAGCGCCAAGAACTGTAATACGCGTCAGGACGTAATCGATGTATTCAGCCGTACGCTCGCCGGGGCGAATGCCGGGAATGAAACCGGAATGCTTCTTCAACTGGTCGGCGGTGTCCTTCGGATTGAAGACGAGCGCCGTATAGAAGAAGGCAAAGAACACGATCATCGCTGCATAGAGCGCCATGTACATCGGCTGGCCATGGCCGAGCGACGACAGCACCGTCGTTGCCCATGCCGGCAGATTGTGGCTCTGCGCGAAGCCGGCGATCGTTGCAGGCAGAAGCAGCAGCGACGAGGCAAAGATCGGCGGAATGACGCCGGCCGTATTCAGCTTCAGCGGCAGATGCGACGTGTCGCCCTGGAACATGCGGTTGCCGACCTGGCGCTTCGGATACTGGATCAGCAGGCGGCGCTGTGCGCGCTCGACGAAGACGATGATGCCGATGACGGCAATCGTCAGGACGATGATCGCAAGGATAACCGTAGTCGACAGAGCGCCGGTACGGCCGAGTTCCAGCGTTCCGGAGATTGCCTGCGGCAGGTTGGCGACGATGCCCGAGAAAATGATCAGCGAAATGCCGTTACCGATGCCGCGGGCAGTGATCTGTTCGCCCAGCCACATCAGGAACATGGTGCCGCCGACGAGAGTGATGACGGTCGAGAACAGGAAGAACGGACCCGGATTGGTCACAATTCCCTGGCTGCCCTGCAGGCCGACTGCGATCGCATAGGCCTGGACCGTTGCGAGCAGCACCGTGCCGTAGCGGGTATACTGGTTGATGACCTTGCGGCCCTGCTCGCCATCCTTCTTCAGCTGCTCCAGCGCCGGTACGACCGACGTCATCAGCTGCACGATGATCGAGGCGGAAATATAAGGCATGATGCCGAGCGCAAAGATCGCCATACGGGCGACGGCACCACCGGCGAACATGTTGAACATCCCGAGGATGCCCTGTGCCTGGTGATTGAATGCCTGTGCGTAAGCGGCAAGATTGATGCCCGGCAGCGGAATGTAGGTACCGAGACGGTAGACCAGCAATGCGCCAAGAGTAAACCAAATGCGCTTCTTGAGCTCTTCAGCCTTCGAGAAAGCAGAGAAATTAAGATTTGACGCGAGCTGTTCTGCGGCTGAAGCCATTATAGTCTCCGGTCTGTGCCCGACGGGGCCTCGCCACCCGAACGGGAATCGGCGGCTCTACCCAGATATGTGCCCTTGATAAAAGGTACAAGCGGCGATCAGGGAGATCGCCGCTCGAATAGTCAGATTTTATTCTGCAGCAGCAGGGGCTGCCGGAAGCTTGACGGTACCGCCAGCCTTTTCGATCTTTTCGATCGCAGCCTTGGAGGCGCCGGCCACTTCAAGCGTTACCGCCGTCTTGATGTCACCATCGGCCAGCAGGCGAACGCCATCCTTGGCGCGGCGGATGACGCCGGCAGCCTTGAGAGCTTCGAGGGTGATCGACGCCTTCGCATCGAGCTTCTTGGCATCGATGGCAGCCTGGATACGGCCAACCGAAACGACGTTGAAGCTCTTGGCGAAGATGTTGGTGAAACCGCGCTTCGGCAAGCGGCGATAGATTGGCATCTGGCCGCCTTCGAAACCGTTGATGGCAACGCCCGAACGCGACTTCTGACCCTTCACACCGCGACCGGCAGTCTTGCCGGAACCGGAGCCGATACCGCGGCCAACGCGCTTGCGAGCCTTGGTGGCGCCTGTGTTTTCACTCAGTTCATTGAGTTTCATCTGAATATCTCCGGTATCAAGCCTCGTCCACGACGCGGACGAGATGTTGAACCTTGGCAATCATGCCACGCACCGAAGGCGTATCTTCAAGCGTGCTGCGGCGATGCATCTTATTGAGGCCCAGGCCGACGAGCGTTGCGCGCTGTTCAACCGGACGGCGGATAGGGCTACCGATCTGTTCGACCGTAACCGTCTTACCCTTCTTTTTCTCAACCATGACTTTGTCCTTTGTCTACAGTGGGCGGAGCCAACGGCCCCTGCCCCGCTGCGCCAGTTCCTGGCCTATTCTTCCGAACCGACCACGTCGCGGCGGCGAGCCTGCAGTGTCGAATACTTGATACCGCGCTGTGCAGCGATGTCCTTCGGATGCATCTGATGCTTGAGGGCATCAAACGTCGCGCGAACCATGTTGTAGGGGTTCGACGAACCGAGCGACTTGGCGACAACGTCCTGAACGCCGAGCGTTTCGAAGACGGCGCGCATCGGACCACCGGCGATGATGCCGGTACCTGCCGTTGCTGCACGCAGCAGAACCTTGCCGGCGCCATGACGGCCTTCGACATCGTGATGCAGCGTACGGCCCGAACGAAGCGGTACGAAGATCATCTCACGCTTTGCGGACTCGGTTGCCTTGCGGATGGCTTCCGGCACTTCGCGTGCCTTGCCATGACCGAAGCCTACGCGGCCCTTCTGGTCGCCAACGACGACGAGAGCAGCA
The DNA here is from genome assembly GCF_900104165.1 of Phyllobacterium sp. YR620. NCBI lineage: Bacteria > Pseudomonadati > Pseudomonadota > Alphaproteobacteria > Hyphomicrobiales > Phyllobacteriaceae > Phyllobacterium > Phyllobacterium sp. YR620. The sequence goes on along the minus strand of NZ_FNJP01000001.1, from coordinate 1,280,521 downwards.
AAACCGAAACGCCGGCCGCCCTTGACGACCTTGGCAACACGGTTGATATGGACCAGCTTGTCAACGAATTCGCTATCGCGCTCTTCGTTGCGGCCGCGATCTTCGCGGCTTCTCTTTTCCTGTGCCATGCTCCTAATTCCTTTTTCTTTTCCGGTAGCACGAATGGTTTTTTAAAGTCTGCCCTTAGAAGCTAAGGCCAGCTTCGCGAGCAGCTTCGGCAAGCGCCTTCACGCGGCCGTGGTAAATATAGGCGCCACGGTCGAAGACGACTTCCTTGATGCCAGCCTTGACGGCGCGCTCGGCGACGAGCTTGCCGATGAGGGCTGCTGCATCCGAATCTGCACCGGTCTTCAGCTTGCCCTTGAGGTCAGCTTCGAGGGTAGATGCGGATGCAATCGTATGTCCACGCGCGTCGTCGATGACCTGCGCATAGATATTCTTTGAAGAACGGTGGACGCTGAGCCGCGGACGGTCACCGGCAACCGCCTTGAGCTGGCGGCGAACACGCGCAGCGCGACGCTGAATGATTTCTTTCGGCGATGCCATGACACGAATTCCTTACTTCTTCTTGCCTTCTTTGCGAACGATCTTCTCGCCCGCGTACTTGACGCCCTTGCCCTTGTAGGGTTCCGGACCACGATATTCGCGGATCTCGGCAGCGACCTGGCCGACCTGCTGCTTGTCGATACCGGTCACGACGATTTCCGTCGGCTTCGGTACGGCAACAGTGATGCCGGCTGGCACTTCGTAGACCACTTCATGACTGAAGCCGAGCGACAGCTGCAGGTTCTTGCCCTGCATTGCCGCACGATAGCCGACGCCGCTAATCTCGAGACGCTTTTCGAAGCCGTCCTTAACACCCGTGAAGATGTTGACGACCATCGTGCGGCTCATGCCCCACTTCGAGCGTGCGAGCTTCGTATTGTCACGAGGATTGACGCTTACCGCGCCATCCTCAAACTTGACCACAATGTCGTCATTGGCGACGAAGGAGAGTTCCCCCTTCGGGCCCTTGGCCTTGATGGTCTGGCCGTCTACGCTGGCTGTTACGCCCTGCGGGACTGCCACGGGTTTTTTACCGATACGAGACATTTTTCAACCTGTCCGTTTCTTCCTGTTTACAGCCCACGCATTAGAATATGCGGCAGAGCAACTCGCCACCAACATTCTGTTCACGTGCCTCGTGATCCGCCATCACGCCCTTCGGCGTCGACAGGATCGAAATACCAAGGCCGTTTGCAACCTGCGGGATCGACTTGACCGAAACGTAAACGCGACGGCCGGGCTTCGAAATACGGGTAATCTCGCGAATTACCGGTACGTTCTCAAAATACTTCAGCTCGATTTCGATCTCGGACTTGCCGTTTTCGAAATCAACCTGGCTGTATCCGCGGATATAGCCTTCGGACTGAAGAACATCCAGAACGCGGGCGCGAAGCTTGGAGGCAGGGGTCGAAACCTTGCCCTTCTTGCGCATCGTCGCGTTACGGATGCGCGTCAGCATATCGCCGAGAGGATCATTTACAGACATCTGTTTGCTCCCTTACCAGCTCGACTTCACGACGCCGGGCACCTGGCCGGACGAACCCAGCTGGCGCAATGCGATACGCGACATTTTAAGCTTGCGGTAGTAACCGCGCGGACGGCCCGAAACTTCGCAACGATTGCGGATACGGACCTTGGTGGAATTGCGTGGCAGTTCTGCCAGCTGAATGGTGGCGCGGAAGCGCTCATCCAGCGGCAGCGACTGGTTCATCACGATAGCCTTCAGGCGCGCGCGCTTTGCAGCGAAACGCTTCACCAGAAGACCACGGCGCTTGTTCTTTTCGACTGCGCTCGTCTTAGCCATTTCTAATACCTCGCTACGCTTGCCGTTACTGCCGGAAGGGGAAGTTGAAGGCGCGCAGCAATGCGCGTGCTTCATCATCCGTCTTTGCAGTCGTACAAACGATGATGTCCATGCCCCAGATCTGATCAACCTTGTCGTAGTTGATTTCCGGGAACACAATGTGCTCCTTGATGCCCATGGCGAAATTGCCACGACCGTCAAAGCTCTTTGGATTCAGACCGCGGAAATCTCGAACGCGCGGCAGCGCGATCGTGATCAGGCGATCCAGGAATTCATACATGCGCTCTTTGCGAAGGGTGACCTTCGTTCCGATCGGCATATTCTCACGAACCTTGAAGGTAGCGATCGAATTGCGCGCACGCGTAATAACCGGCTTCTGACCGGCAATCAATGCCAGATCTTCAGCTGCGACAGTTGGCTTCTTGGAGTCAGCAGTAGCTTCACCAACGCCCATGTTGAGAACAACCTTGGTGATGCGCGGGATCTGCATCTCGTTGTCATATTTGAACTGCTCGAGAAGAGCCTTGCGTACCACATCCTGGTACTGCTTCTTCAAGCGGGGTTCGATTTTTGCATCAGCCATCGATCAGATCTCCTGAACGCTTTGCTACACGTACCTTCTTGCCGTCTTCGAGGACCTTGAAGCCAACACGGGTCGGCTTTCCATCCTTGGGGTCGGCGATCGCGAGGTTCGACAGATGGAGCGGCGCTTCTTTCGAAATGATGCCGGCTTCCTGGTTCTGTGTCTGCTTCTGGTGACGCTTGACAACATTGACGCCGCGAACGAGCGCCTGCTCATCCTTCGGCAAAACTTTGATTACTTCGCCGGTACGGCCCTTGTCCTTACCAGCCAGAACGACAACGCGGTCGCCTTTACGGATCTTCTGCATCGTCTGCTCCTTACAAAACTTCTGGAGCCAGCGAGATGATCTTCATGTGGCTTTTTGCGCGAAGTTCGCGCGGAACCGGTCCGAAGATACGTGTGCCGATAGGCTCTTTCTTGTTGTCGATCAAAACGGCTGCGTTCTTGTCGAAACGAATAACGCTACCGTCCGGGCGGCGGATGTCCTTGGCAGTGCGAACAACCACTGCCTTCATCACGTCACCTTTTTTAACGCGGCCGCGCGGAATTGCTTCCTTGATCGAAACGACAATGATGTCGCCGACCGAAGCATATTTCCGCTTCGAACCGCCCAGCACCTTGATGCACATGACACGACGTGCGCCGGAATTATCCGCCACGTCGAGGTTTGTTTGCATCTGAATCATGACTAGCCGCCTTCTTCTTGTTCAACCGGACTGGGCTTTCCTTGCCCCTCGCGATTGTTGCGTACTTACATACAGATAATTAGCTCGCCGGGGCGTCCGTTACGACAACCCAACGCTTGTCTTTCGAAATCGGCTTGGATTCCTCGATGGAAACCGCGTCGCCGACCTTGAACTGGTTATTCTCGTCATGCGCCTTGTACTTCTTCGACTGGCGCACAGTCTTCTGGAGGAGCGGGTGCGAATAGCGCCGCTCGACCTTGACCACAACGGTCTTGTCGTTTTTGTCGCTCACGACAACGCCCTGCAGAATGCGTTTAGGCATGGTTTTCTTCCTTAAGCCTTGCTCTCGACCGCTTTCTGGCGGGCGACAGTCTTGATGCGCGCAATATCACGGCGGATCTGCCGGACGCGAGCGGTTTTTTCCAACTGGCCGGTTGCCTTCTGGAAGCGCAGGTTGAACTGCTCTTTCTTCAGGGAACCCAATTCTTCATTCAACTGATCGAGGCTCATCGCCCGGACTTCTGCGGATTTCATAACATCCACCCCTTATTCTGCGATGCGCTGAATAAAGCGCGTCTTGACCGAAAGCTTGGCCGCGCCGAGACGCAGCGCCTCACGGGCAAGCTCTTCCGAAACGCCGTCGAGCTCGAACATGACGCGGCCTGGTGCGACGCGGGCTGCCCAATAATCGACCGAACCCTTGCCCTTACCCATACGGACTTCGGTAGGCTTCGATGTGACCGGAACATCCGGGAATACCCGGATCCAAACACGACCGGCACGCTTCATGTGACGGGTAATTGCACGGCGAGCGGCTTCGATCTCACGCGCCGTAACGCGGTTCGGCTCGAGGGCCTTCAGGCCGAAAGCACCAAAATTAAGATCCGTACCGCCCTTCGACGCGCCGTGGATACGGCCCTTGAACTGCTTGCGGAACTTTGTGCGCTTAGGCTGCAGCATTGTTCTCTACTCCAAAATTCACGATCCGGAAAGACGCTAATTAAGCGTTTTCGCGGCGACGGTTCGAACCCTGATGGCTATCACCCTCGACAGCACGGCGCTCGGAAGCCATGGGATCGTGCTCAAGGATTTCGCCCTTGAAGACCCAGACCTTGACGCCGCAAATGCCATAAGCAGTGTGAGCTTCAGCAGTTCCGTAATCGATATCGGCACGAAGGGTGTGCAAAGGCACGCGGCCTTCACGGTACCATTCCATACGCGCAATTTCCGCGCCGCCGAGGCGACCCGAGCAATTGATACGAATGCCTTCAGCACCAAGACGCATGGCCGACTGAACGGCGCGCTTCATGGCACGGCGGAATGCAACGCGGCGCTCGAGCTGCTGAGCGATCGACTGGGCAACGAGCGTTGCGTCAGTCTCCGGCTTGCGGACTTCGACGATATTGAGCGCGGCATCGGCATTGGTCATTTCTGACAGCTTGCGACGCAGCTTCTCGATATCGGCGCCCTTCTTGCCGATGATCAGGCCCGGACGGGCGGCATGGATCGTTACGCGGCATTTCTTGTGCGGACGCTCGATCACAACCTTGGAGATCGCAGCCTGCTTCAGTTCGTCCATCAGATACTTGCGGATCTTCAGGTCTTCATGCAGCAGCTTGCCGTATTCACCCGTATTCGCATACCAACGCGAATCCCAGGTCCGATTGATACCGAGGCGGAAGCCAACCGGATTAATCTTCTGGCCCATTATGCGGCCTCCCCTTTTTCCTGTGCTTCGCGAACGACGATCGTCAGATGCGAGAACGGCTTCTCGATCCGGCTTGCACGACCGCGACCACGAACATGGAAGCGCTTCATCACGATTGACTTGCCTACATAGGCTTCGGCGACAACCAGAGCATCAACATCCAGGTCATGGTTGTTTTCCGCGTTGGCGATAGCCGATTCGAGAGTCTTTTTCACCGTGCCTGCAATCCGCTTGCGCGAAAATTCCAGATCGGCAAGAGCGGCATTGACCTTCTTGCCGCGGATCATTGCAGCCACCAGATTAAGCTTCTGAGGGCTGATGCGGAGCGTGCGGGCAACGGCTTTCGCCTCGTTGTCCTTAAGCTGGCGCGGAGCCTTAGCCTTGCCCATCGTTATTTCCTCTTCGCCTTCTTGTCCGCGCCGTGACCGTAGTAGGTCCGCGTCGGAGCGAATTCACCAAACTTGTGTCCGATCATCTCTTCGTTGACCGAAACGGGAACATGCTTGTTACCGTTGTAGACGCCGAACGTCAGACCGACGAACTGCGGCAGGATCGTGGAGCGACGGCTCCAGATCTTGATAACTTCGCTGCGACCGCCCTCACGTACCTTCTCAGCCTTCTTGAGAAGATAGCCATCGATGAACGGGCCTTTCCAAACTGAACGAGCCATTTCAGACTACCTCTCTTACTTCTTGCGCTGATGACGCGAACGAGCGATGAACTTGTCCGTCGACTTGTTGGAGCGCGTCTTCTTGCCCTTCGTGGGCTTGCCCCACGGAGAAACCGGATGACGACCACCGGACGTACGACCTTCACCACCACCGTGCGGGTGATCGACAGGGTTCATGGCGACGCCGCGAACGTGCGGGCGCTTGCCGAGCCAACGGCTGCGACCTGCCTTGCCGAGGCTGATATTGCCATGGTCCGGGTTCGAAACCGCACCGACCGTTGCAAAGCACGAGCCGTGAACGAGGCGCTGTTCACCCGAGTTCAGGCGAAGGATCGCCATGCCCTGGTCGCGGCCGACGAGCTGTGCATAGGTGCCAGCCGAACGGGCGATCTGGCCACCCTTGCCCGGCTTCATCTCCACATTGTGGATGATGGTGCCGACCGGGATTGCCGACAGGGGCATTGCATTGCCCGGCTTGACGTCGGTCTGTGCACCGGCGATGACGCTGTCGCCAACGGCCAGGCGCTGCGGCGCCAAGATGTAGCTCAGCTCGCCATCTTCGTAACGGATGAGCGCGATGAATGCGGTCCGGTTCGGATCGTATTCAAGCCGTTCAACCTTGGCAGCGACATCATGCTTGCGACGCTTGAAGTCGACGAAGCGATAGGTGCGCTTGTGCCCGCCACCCTGGTAGCGTGCAGTGACGCGACCCGTGTTGTTGCGACCACCCTTCGATACGAGACCTTCGGTCAGAGCCTTGACAGGCTTGCCCTTGTAGAGCTCCGAACGGTCCACGATCACCAGCTGACGCTGGCTTGGTGTGGTTGGATTATAATTCTTGAGTGCCATTGTCTTTACTCCACGGCCCCTCAGAGACCAGTCGAAACATCGATCGACTGCCCTTCGGCGAGCGTCACGACTGCTTTCTTGACATCACTCTGGCGCCCGACGATGCCGCGGAACCGCTTCACCTTGCCTTTGCGCACAGCTGTATTGACTGCAGTGACCTTCACGCGGAACAGCGCTTCGACTGCGGCCTTGATTTCCGGCTTCGTTGCCTTGCGGGCTACGTTGAAGACGACCTGGTTGTTTTCAGAAACCAGGGTCGACTTCTCGGTGATGACCGGGCTGACGATCACGTCGTAATGGCGAAGATCAGTCATTTGAAACGCTCCTCGAGAGCTTCAACCGCTGCCTTGGAAAGCACGAGCTTGCCGCGGCGCAGGATGTCGTAAACATTGATGCCCTGGATCGGCAGGACGTCGATGTTCGGAATGTTCGAAGCAGCGCGACGGAAATTCGCATCGATCTCGGCACCGCCGATGAGAAGCGCATTTTCGAGGCCAAGCTTGGCGAACTGCGAAACAAGAACCTTGGTCTTGCCTTCGGCTGCGGCCAGATCATCGACGATGATCAGGTCGGAAGCCTTGACCTTGGCAGACAGGGCATGACGAAGCGCAAGGGCGCGGACCTTCTTCGGCAGGGCATGTTCGTGGCTGTGAACAACCGGACCATGAGCCTTGCCGCCGCCGCGGAACTGCGGTGCACGTGCCGAATGGTGACGGGCGCGGCCCGTACCCTTCTGCTTGTACATCTTGGCGCCGGTGCGTGCGATTTCCGAACGACCCTTTGCCTTATGCGTTCCCTGCTGCTTCTTGGCGAGCTGGTAGCGGACCATGCGCTGAAGGATGTCGTCGCGCGGTTCAAGGCCGAAAATCTCCTCGGAGAGTTCCACCTTGCCGGCGTCCTTGCCTTCAAGTGTTGTAATCGAAAGGTCCATTATTCGGCTCCCTCAGTTGTCTGCGCCACTTCTGCATCAGACACAGCGGCTGTCGCGTTTGCTGCCTGGCGGAGACCAGCCGGCTTCGGAGCGTTGTCCGGCAGCGCTACCTTGACGGCATCGCGTACCAGGATCCAAGCACCCTTCGAACCCGGAACCGCACCACGAACCAGAATGAGCCCGCGATCGAGATCGGTCGAAACGACTTCGATATTCTGCGTCGTCACGCGGGTCTGACCCATGTGACCGGCCATCTTCTTGCCCTTGAACACCTTGCCCGGATCCTGGCGCTGACCAGTTGAACCGTGTGCGCGGTGGGTAACGGAGTTACCGTGCGAAGCGCGGTGACCGCCGAAGTTGTGCCGCTTCATCGAACCGGCAAAACCCTTGCCGATCGAAGTACCGGTCACGTCGACCTTCTGGCCGGCAACGTAATGCTCCGCAGTGATCTCGACGCCGACATCAAGAAGATTATCGGCAGAGACGCGGAACTCCGCGACCTTGGCCTTCGGCTCGACCGAGGCAGTCGCGAAATGGCCGCGCAGGCCCTTCGTCGTATTCTTAACCTTGGCCAGACCAACACCGAGCTGAACGGCCGTGTAGCCATTCTTCTCGACTGTACGCTGAGCCACAACCTGACAATTCTCCATCCGGAGTACTGTCACCGGCACATGCTCACCTGCGTCGTTATAGACGCGAGTCATGCCCAGCTTCTGTGCAATTACACCTGAACGCATCGGTTCGTCCTTCCGTCCTCAAGCCTTACAGCTTGATCTCGACATCAACACCAGCGGAGAGATCGAGCTTCATCAGCGCGTCTACGGTCTGCGGCGTTGGGTCTACGATATCGAGAAGACGCTTATGAGTGCGCATCTCGAACTGTTCGCGGCTCTTCTTGTCGATGTGCGGCGACCGGTTAACAGTGAACTTCTCGATCCGTGTAGGAAGCGGGATCGGTCCGCGCACGTTGGCACCGGTACGCTTGGCAGTCGACACGATTTCCCGCGTCGAATCGTCAAGGATCCGATGATCAAACGCCTTGAGGCGAATGCGGATGTTTTGACCGTTCATTTCATCTTTTCCTTGTTTAGCGGAGACGCCATGTAGCAGGCGCCTCTGCATAAAACCTTAATTTTACTCAATGATCGACGAGACGATGCCTGCACCAACGGTGCGGCCGCCTTCACGGATAGCGAAGCGGAGCTTCTCTTCCATGGCGATCGGCACGATCAGCGTCACATCGACTGCGATGTTGTCGCCGGGCATGACCATTTCCGTGCCTTCCGGCAGCGTCACAACACCCGTCACGTCGGTCGTGCGGAAGTAGAACTGCGGACGGTAGTTGGAGAAGAACGGCGTATGACGGCCACCTTCGTCCTTGGTCAGGATATAGGCTTCCGCCTTGAACTTGGTGTGCGGCTTCACGGAACCGGGCTTGGCCAGAATCTGGCCGCGCTCGACGTCCTCACGGCCAACGCCGCGGATCAGCGCACCGATGTTGTCGCCGGCCTGGCCCTGGTCGAGCAGCTTGCGGAACATTTCAACGCCCGTCACCGTCGTCTTCGAGGTCGGACGGATGCCGATGATCTCGACTTCCTCGCCAACCTTGACGATACCGCGCTCGACGCGGCCCGTCACAACCGTGCCGCGGCCCGAGATCGAGAACACGTCTTCGATCGGCATCAGGAACGGCTGGTCGATCGGACGCTCCGGCGTCGGAATGTACTTGTCGACTTCCGCCATCAGCGCGCGAACCGCGTCTTCGCCAATTTCCTTGTTGCTGTCTTCAAGCGCGGCAAGCGCCGAACCCTTGACGATCGGAATGTCGTCGCCCGGGAAGTCGTACTTCGACAGAAGCTCGCGCACTTCGAGTTCGACGAGCTCGAGGAGCTCGGCGTCATCGACCTGGTCGACCTTGTTCAGGAACACGACGATCGCCGGAACGCCAACCTGACGGGCCAAGAGGATGTGCTCGCGGGTCTGCGGCATCGGGCCGTCGGCAGCCGAAACGACGAGGATCGCGCCGTCCATCTGCGCAGCGCCAGTGATCATGTTCTTCACATAGTCGGCGTGGCCGGGGCAGTCGACGTGGGCATAGTGACGGTTGGCCGTCTCGTACTCGACGTGCGCCGTCGAGATCGTGATGCCGCGCGCCTTTTCTTCCGGCGCTGCGTCGATCTGGTCGTACGCCTTGTACTCACCAAAATACTTCGTAATCGCTGCCGTCAACGACGTCTTGCCATGGTCAACGTGACCAATCGTGCCAATGTTGACGTGCGGCTTGTTACGTTCAAACTTGCTCTTAGCCATCTGAGCTCTCCGTTATATGTTCGCCTGCTCAGGCTTCTCAACTGTCACGCGCAACCTTATGGTTACGCAAACTTCTTCTGGATTTCCTGCGCGACTGCCGTCGGAACAGGCTCGTAGTGATCGAACTGCATCGTGTACTGCGCACGACCCTGGCTCATCGAACGCAGGTTGCTCACATAGCCAAACATGTTGGCCAGCGGCACGTTTGCATTGACGACGGTCGCGATACCACGAGCTTCCGTACCCGAAATCTGACCACGACGTGAGTTCAGATCGCCAATCACGTCACCGACGTAATCTTCAGGAGTTACGACCTCGACCTTCATGATCGGTTCGAGCAGCTGGGCACCGGCCTTCTGCGCACCTTCGCGGAATGCAGCGCGGGCTGCGATTTCGAAGGCGAGAACCGAGGAGTCCACATCATGGTAGGCACCGTCGATCAGCGTGGCTTTCACGCCGAGCATCGGGAAGCCTGCGAGCGGACCCGCACCCATAACGCTCAGGATACCCTTTTCAACACCAGGGATGTATTCCTTCGGGATCGCACCGCCGACGATCTTCGATTCGAAGATGAACTCGTCGCCGTCATGCGGCTCGAAGACGACCTTGATGCGGGCGAACTGACCCGAACCACCGGACTGCTTCTTGTGCGTGTAGTCGATTTCAGCCTTGCGGGTGATCGATTCACGATAGGCAACCTGCGGATTGCCGACATTCGCCTCGACCTTGAACTCGCGACGCATGCGGTCAACGAGGATGTCGAGATGAAGCTCGCCCATGCCGGAAATGATCGTCTGGCCGGATTCTTCGTCCGACTTGACGCGGAATGAAGGATCTTCAGCAGCAAGGCGATTAAGCGCGAGGCCCATCTTTTCCTGGTCGGCCTTGGTCTTCGGCTCGATCGCGATCGAGATAACCGGTTCCGGAAACACCATGCGTTCCAGAATGACCGGCTTCAGCGGATCGCAGAGCGTGTCGCCCGTCGTCGTTTCCTTGAGGCCTGCCAGGGCAACGATGTCGCCGGCAAATGCTTCTTCGATATCTTCACGCGAATTGGAGTGCATCTGCAGCATGCGGCCGATGCGTTCACGCTTGAGCTTCACCGTGTTGTCGAGCGAGATTCCCTTGGTAAGCTTGCCCGAGTAGATGCGGCAGAACGTGAGCGAACCGACGAACGGGTCGTTCATGATCTTGAATGCGAGCATCGAAAGCGGCTCTTCATCAGAAGACTTGCGAACCGTTTCCGCATCGGTCTTGGGATCGATGCCCTTGATCGCAGGAACGTCGACCGGCGAAGGCAAGAATTCTACGACACCATCGAGCAGCGGCTGAACGCCCTTGTTCTTGAACGCCGAGCCGCAGAATACCGGGTGGAATTCGACGCGGCAGGTGCCGACGCGGATGAGCGCGCGCAGCTTGTCATTGTCAGGCATATTGCCTTCGAGATAGGCTTCCATGGCAGCTTCCTCGACCTCAACAGCGGTCTCGATGAGCTTCTCACGGAATTCTTCAGCCTTGTCCTTAAGGTCGGCCGGAATCTCGACGACGTCCCACTGGGCGCCGAGCTGTTCGTCGCGCCAGACAAGAGCCTTCATCTCGATGAGGTCGATAACACCCTTGAACTCGTTCTCGGCACCGATCGGCAGCTGCATGACGAGCGCCTTCGCGCCAAGACGGCTCTTGACCATGTCGACGCAGCGATAGAAATCGGCGCCGGTCTTGTCCATCTTGTTGACGAAGATCATGCGCGGGACATGATACTTCTCAGCCTGACGCCAGACGGTTTCTGTCTGCGGCTCGACACCGGCATTGGCGTCGAGGAGAGCAATCGCACCGTCGAGAACGCGCAGCGAGCGTTCGACTTCAATCGTGAAGTCAACGTGGCCAGGCGTATCGATGATGTTGAAACGGCGCATCTTGCCGTCACGGCCCTTCCAGAACGTGGTGGTCGCGGCAGAGGTGATCGTGATGCCACGCTCCTGCTCCTGCTCCATCCAGTCCATGGTTGCGGCGCCATCGTGGACTTCACCGATCTTGTGCGACTTACCGGTGTAGTAAAGGATACGCTCGGTGGTCGTGGTCTTGCCGGCGTCGATGTGCGCCATGATACCGAAATTACGGTAGTCTTCGATTTTATATTCGCGGGCCATGATAGGTTGCCTTCAAGAATAGGGTTTCGACGATTACCAGCGGTAATGCGAGAATGCGCGGTTGGCTTCTGCCATGCGATGCGTGTCTTCACGCTTCTTCACAGCCGAGCCGCGGTTGTTTGCAGCATCCAGCAGTTCACCGGACAGGCGATCGACCATGGTCGACTCGTTGCGGCCACGGGCTGCATTGATGAGCCAACGGATGGCAAGAGCCTGACGGCGCTCGGGACGAACGTCGACCGGAACCTGGTACGTTGCACCACCAACGCGGCGCGAGCGCACTTCGACGTGCGGCGCAACATTGTCGAGAGCCTGATGGAACAGGGCAACCGGCTCCTGCTTGCTCTTGGTTTCGACGGACTCAAGCGCACCGTAAACGATGCGCTCCGCAACGGACTTCTTGCCATGAAGCATGACTGCATTCATGAACTTGGTCAGAACGAGATCACCGAACTTCGGATCCGGGTTGATCTCACGCTTTTCTGCACTATGGCGTCTGGACATATTCTCTGTCTCTTCGCTTCGTCAGGCTCGCCGCACATGGCTTGAGCCCGGGTAAATCTTACTTCGGACGCTTCGCACCGTACTTCGAACGGCGCTGCTTGCGGTTCTTAACGCCCTGGGTATCCAGAACACCACGGATGATGTGGTAACGAACACCCGGCAAGTCCTTTACACGGCCGCCGCGGATCATCACGACGGAGTGTTCCTGAAGGTTATGCCCCTCACCCGGAATATATCCGATGACTTCAAATCCGTTCGTCAGACGCACCTTGGCGACCTTACGCAGAGCCGAGTTCGGCTTCTTCGGGGTCGTCGTGTAGACGCGAGTGCAAACGCCGCGCTTCTGCGGGTTTTCCTGCAGAGCAGGGACTTTATTGCGCTTTACCGGCGCAACGCGCGGCTTGCGGATCAGCTGGTTTACGGTAGGCATTCAACCTTCCCTCTTTCACAAATCTCGTATCTTCGCCCGTCAGGGCCGTTTCAGCGCCATGCTCATGCACGAATTCGGGCAACAGAACCACCGGTTGGTGGCTTGCCCGAATAAAAGCAGAGGAGACCATAAGGCCTCGTGCGAGCGGCAATTGCATATCGATCGTAAAACGAACCCTGTTTGAGATGAACTCCAGAGCGAGTCGCTCCGAAAAAGCCAATCTCACATCGGCTCAGATGGCGTGCTGATACTTGGTCATTGCGTTACAGTCAAGCCTGAACGCCAAGATTTATTAAGGTTTGCGCGCTTTAGCGGCGCAGCACCGGCCCATTGAAAGATAGTTTCGCCGAACAGGCGTTATTTCAAGCAAAATTTCACGTATTCCACGACGACGTCGCCACCGTTCGTGTTAGGACACGTTCAAATCCATCATCAGCATTATTTGCCAAGGGAATCATCGAATGGCTGAAGACTCACCAAAACCGGTCAATCTCATCGTCGCCGACGTCTGGAAGGAGAAGGACGAGGACCCGAGGCAAGTCCATCTGCTGCTCATCACCGACGACACAGAAAATCTGGTGAACATCGCTCTGCAGATTCTCGCCAACGAAGGCTATGACGAAGCCGAACTTCTCGAAATCGGCACGATCACCGAAGAGCCGGATGAGGAACCGCACCGCTCTGCCTGGCAGAATGCGCTTACCGGCCAGGCGGCGCTCATCGAGTTCAACGAATAGCAACCCGATCAACGTGCTCGAATAGACAAGGCCGCCGCGATCAACTCGCGGCGGCCTCTTCATTTGGTTCAACCAGCCTTATTCGGCGGCGGACTGGTCCGTCATGTCCGCGAGCATCGGGCTTGCCTTGGCAGCCGTTGCCCCGGACTCCTTGCGGCGCTCGTCGATGATAAGCTCGTCGCGAGCCACGGCAATGCGGCGGATCTGCTTGACCGTACCGCCGGTACCTGCCGGAATCAGACGTCCAACGATGACGTTTTCCTTCAGGCCCTGCAGAGCATCCATCTTGCCGGCAACAGCCGCTTCGGTGAGGACGCGGGTCGTTTCCTGGAAGGATGCCGCCGAGATGAACGACGGGGTCTGCAGCGAGGCCTTGGTGATGCCGAGAAGAACCGGAACACCGTAGCCCGGCTTCTTGCCATCTTCCTCAAGACGCTCGTTGATCTCGTCGAGCTCGATACGATCGACATGATCGCCGGGGATAAAGCCGGTATCGCCGGATTCGGTGATCTCGACCTTCTGCAGCATCTGACGGACAATCACTTCGATGTGCTTGTCGTTGATCAGAACGCCCTGCAACCGGTAGACTTCCTGGATTTCGTTGACGAGGTAGGAAGCAAGTGCTTCCACGCCCTTGATCGCCAGGATGTCGTGCGGCGCCGGATTGCCGTCGAGGATGTAATCGCCCTTTTCGATGGCGTCACCGTCCTGAAGATGGAACGGCTTGCCCTTGGGGATCAGATACTCGACAGGCTCGAGCGTCTCGTCGTTCGGTTCGATGACGATGCGACGCTTGTTCTTATAGTCACGGCCGAAACGAACCGTACCATCGATCTCAGCGATGATCGCATGGTCCTTCGGACGACGTGCCTCGAACAGTTCGGCAACACGCGGCAGACCACCAGTGATGTCCTTGGTCTTGGCGCTTTCCATCGGAATACGGGCAAGAACGTCACCCGCCTTCACATGCGAACCCGGCTCGACCGAAAGGATCGACTCGACCGACAACTGGAAGCGTGCATCGCCGCCCTTTGCCAGTTTCATCACCTTGCCGGCCTTGTCCTTGACGACGATGGCAGGCTTCAGATCGGAACCGCGCGGGGTCGAACGCCAGTCGATGACGACGCGCTTGGTGATGCCCGTCGACTCGTCCGTCGTTTCCGCGACCGAAAGACCGTCGACCATGTCTTCGAATTCGACATGACCTTCGACTTCCGTCATGACCGGACGGGTATATGGATCCCACTCGGCAATGCGCTGGCCGCGCTTCACGTTGTCACCATCATCGACATAAATGCGCGAACCGTAGGTGACGCGGTGCGTGGCGCGTTCCTTGCCGTTGGCATCGAGAATGACGACAGCCATGTTGCGGCCCATGACGACCAGATGGCCGTCCGAGTTGCGCACTACGTTGCGGTTGCGGATCTGGACCGTACCCTCGTAGCTTGCTTCGAGGAACGACTGATCGACAACCTGTGCCGTACCACCAAGGTGGAACGTGCGCATCGTCAGCTGCGTGCCCGGCTCACCGATCGACTGCGCGGCAATAACGCCGACAGCTTCACCCTGGTTGACCGGCGTACCACGGGCCAGATCGCGGCCATAGCACTTGGCGCAGATACCGCCGCGCGTCTCGCAAGTGAGCGCCGAACGGATGCGAATCGACTGAACGCCAGCCTTTTCGATCGCGTCGACATCGAACTCGTCGATGATCTTGCCGCCGGCGACGAGAACGTCGCTGGAGACCGGATGCACGATATCTTCGAGCGCCGTACGGCCGAGGACACGCTGGCCGAGGGTCGCAACGACCTGACCGGCATCGACGATCGGCTGCATGGTAAGACCGGTGGTCGTACCGCAATCGGTCGAGATGACGATGCAATCCTGCGCGACGTCAACAAGACGGCGTGTCAGGTAACCGGAGTTGGCCGTCTTCAAGGCGGTGTCGGCGAGACCCTTGCGGGCACCGTGGGTCGAGTTGAAGTACTCGTTAACGGTCAGACCTTCCTTGAAGTTCGAAATGATCGGCGTCTCGATGATCTCGCCCGAGGGCTTGGCCATCAGGCCGCGCATGCCGCCTAGCTGACGCATCTGGTTCGGCGAACCACGAGCACCCGAGTGCGACATCATGTAGATCGAGTTCATCTGCTTCTGGCGGCCAGTAACAGGATCGAACTCGACGGCCTTGATGCGTGCCATCATCTCGTCGGCGACCTTCTCGGTGCACTTGCCCCAAGCGTCGACAACCTTGTTGTACTTCTCGCCCTGAGTGATCAGGCCGTCATTGTACTGCTGCTCGTATTCCGTCGCCAAAGCTTCTGTCTCGGCAACGAGCTTCGCCTTGGTTTCCGGAATGACCATGTCGTCCTTGCCGAACGAAATGCCGGCGCGGCAGGCATGGGCGAAGCCGAGCTGCATGATGCGATCGCAGAAAATGACCGTCTCTTTCTGACCGCAATGGCGATAGACCGTGTCGATCATCTTGGAGATGTTCTTTTTGGTCATTTCCTGGTTGCAGATGTCGAAAGGCACGTTGTGGTGCTTCGGCAGCAGTTCGCCGATGATCATGCGGCCAGGCGTGGTCTCATAGATCTTCGAGGTCGGCTTGCCGTCCGCATCGATGCTCTTGAAGCGGCCCTTGATCTTGGTGTGCAGGGTAACCGCACCACTGCCGATGGCGTGATGAAGCTCGCCCATATCGGCGAACGCCATACCCTCGCCCGGCTCCTTGGCCGCGACGATCGACAGGTAATAGAGACCGAGAACCATGTCCTGCGACGGAACGATAACCGGCAGACCGTTGGCGGGATGCAGGATGTTGTTCGTCGACATCATCAGGACGCGGGCTTCGAGCTGGGCTTCCAGCGAAAGCGGCACGTGAACAGCCATCTGGTCGCCGTCGAAGTCCGCGTTGAAAGCGGTACACACGAGCGGATGCAGCTGGATAGCCTTGCCTTCGATCAGCGTGGGCTCGAAGGCCTGGATGCCAAGACGGTGCAGCGTCGGCGCGCGGTTCAGGAGAACCGGGTGCTCGCGGATGACCTCGTCGAGAATATCCCAGACTTCCGGCTTTTCCTTTTCAACCAGCTTCTTCGCCTGCTTGACGGTCGAGGAGTAACCCTTGGCGTCGAGACGGGCGTAGATGAACGGCTTGAACAGTTCGAGCGCCATCTTCTTTGGCAGGCCGCACTGGTGAAGCTTCAACTCAGGACCGGTCACGATAACCGAACGGCCGGAATAGTCGACGCGCTTGCCGAGCAGATTCTGACGGAAGCGGCCCTGCTTGCCCTTGAGCATGTCGGACAGCGACTTCAGCGGGCGCTTGTTGGCGCCGGTGATGACGCGGCCGCGACGGCCGTTGTCGAACAGAGCATCAACCGACTCCTGAAGCATGCGCTTCTCGTTGCGGATGATGATGCCGGGCGCGCGCAGTTCGATCAGGCGCTTCAGGCGGTTGTTACGGTTGATGACGCGGCGATAAAGATCGTTGAGATCGGACGTCGCGAAACGGCCGCCATCGAGCGGCACGAGCGGGCGCAGATCCGGCGGAATGACCGGAACGATCTTCATGATCATCCATTCCGGACGGTTGCCCGATTCCAGGAAGTTTTCGACGATCTTCAGACGCTTCATCAGCTTCTTCTGCTTCAGATCCGAGGTCGTCTCGGCAAGTTCCGCCCGCAGGTCGCCGGCGATCTTTTCGAGATCCATCGAAGCCAGAAGTTCATGAATGGCTTCGGCGCCGATGAGCGCCGTGAAGGCGTCCTCACCGTATTCGTCGACGGCGATCATGTACTCTTCTTCAGAAAGAAGCTGATGTTCCTTGAGAGCTGTCAGGCCCGGCTCGGTCACGATGTAGTTCTCGAAATAGAGAACGCGCTCGATGCCCTTGAGGGTCATGTCGAGCAACGTGCCGATACGGCTCGGAAGCGACTTCAGGAACCAGATATGCGCAACCGGAGCCGCGAGTTCGATATGGCCCATGCGCTCACGGCGAACGCGCGACAGCGTGACTTCGACGCCGCACTTTTCGCAGATGATGCCCTTGTATTTCATGCGCTTGTACTTGCCGCACAAGCATTCATAGTCCTTGATCGGCCCGAAGATCCGCGCGCAGAAGAGACCATCCCGCTCCGGCTTGAAGGTGCGGTAGTTGATCGTCTCCGGCTTCTTGATCTCACCGTATGACCAGGACAGAATCTTCTCAGGGCTGGCGATCGATATCCGGATGGAATCGAATGCCTGCACAGGCACCTGAGGATTGAAAAGATTCATGACCTCTTGGTTCATGCCGTTTCTCCATGGGGCAAAGCCTGCCCTCTACTTGCGATGGATAGCCGCCGCCGCGGGTCCATCTGGATCAAATGCCGCTTCTGCAGCGGCTCGAACATACTGGTCGGGTGCGCAGCGAAACTGCGCACCCTTCCCTTCTTATTCAGCAGCGTCTGGAAGCGCCTGCTGTTGTTCCTGCTGTCGCGTATCGTCCAGTTCGACATTCAGTCCGAGCGAACGCATTTCCTTAACGAGAACGTTGAAGCTCTCCGGAATGCCGGCCTCGAACGTATCGTCGCCGCGGACGATCGCCTCGTAGACCTTGGTACGACCGGCAACGTCGTCAGACTTGACCGTCAGCATTTCCTGCAGCGTGTATGCCGCACCGTATGCTTCAAGGGCCCAGACCTCCATTTCACCGAAGCGCTGGCCACCGAACTGCGCCTTGCCACCCAGCGGCTGCTGCGTGACGAGCGAGTAAGGTCCGATCGAACGGGCGTGGATCTTGTCGTCGACCAGGTGGTGCAGCTTCAGCATATAGATGTAGCCGACTGTAACCTGGCGATCGAACGTTTCACCCGTACGTCCGTCATAGAGCGTCGACTGACCCGAGGACTTCAGGCCCGCCTGTTCCAGCATCACGTTGATGTCTGGCTCATGCGCACCGTCGAAGACCGGCGTTGCAATCGATACACCGCGCTTCATCTGCTCGCCGAGACGAACGATACTCTCGTCGTCATAGTTGCGAACCGGCTCATTGCGGTCGTTGTCCGGAATGATCGACTCGATCGTGGTCCGGAGCGGCGCAATGTCGCCCTGTGCCTTGTAGGCTTCGATCAGCTCGCCGATCTTCTTGCCCATGCCGGCGCAGGCCCAGCCGAGATGCGTCTCGAGGATCTGACCGACATTCATGCGGCTCGGCACGCCAAGCGGATTGAGCACGATATCGACATGCGTTCCGTCTTCAAGGAACGGCATATCCTCAACAGCGGCGATACGCGAAACGACGCCCTTATTGCCGTGACGGCCGGCCATCTTGTCGCCTGGCTGGATCTTGCGCTTCACAGCAACGAAGACCTTGACCATCTTCATGACGCCAGGAGGCATCTCGTCGCCGCGCTGGACCTTCTCGACCTTGTCCATGAAGCGCTGTTCGAGCAGCTTCTTGGAATCGTCGTACTGGTTGCGCAGAGCTTCGATTTCGCCCTGTACTTTCTCGTCCTCGACGGCAAACTGCCACCACTGGGAGCGCGGGTATTCACCCATGACTGCCTGGGTAACGGTCGTGCCCTTCTTGAACGCCTTAGGTCCGGCAACGGCTACCTTGCCGTTGAGAACATCGACCAGGCGGCCATAGACGTTGCGGTCGAGAATCGCCTGCTCGTCGTCACGGTCCTTGGCGAGACGCTCGATTTCCTCGCGCTCGATTGCCATGGCGCGTTCGTCCTTCTCAACGCCGTGGCGATTGAAGACGCGAACTTCCACAACCGTACCGTAGGTCCCGGGCGGCATGCGCATCGAGGTATCGCGGACGTCCGAAGCCTTTTCACCGAAGATGGCGCGCAGAAGCTTTTCTTCCGGCGTCATCGGGCTTTCGCCCTTCGGAGTGATCTTGCCGACGAGAATATCGCCCGGCTGAACTTCGGCGCCGATATAGACGATGCCGGCTTCGTCGAGGTTCTTCAGCGCTTCTTCCGAAACGTTCGGAATGTCCCGTGTGATTTCCTCAGGTCCGAGCTTCGTGTCGCGGGCCATGACTTCGAACTCCTCGATATGGATCGAGGTGAAGACGTCGTCCGAAACGATCTTCTCGGAAAGCAGGATCGAGTCTTCGTAATTGTAGCCATTCCACGGCATGAACGCGACGAGCACGTTGCGGCCGAGCGCCAGATCGCCAAGATCGGTCGAAGGACCGTCAGCGATGATGTCGCCCTTCTCGATCCGGTCACCCACACGCACCAGCGGACGCTGGTTGATACAGGTGTTCTGGTTCGAGCGCTGGAACTTCATCAGGCGATAGATATCGACGCCCGACTTGCCCGGCACGAGGTCTTCCGTCGCACGGATAACGATACGGGTCGCATCTACCTGGTCAACGATACCCGTACGGCGTGCACCGATAGCGGCGCCCGAGTCGCGCGCAACGATCGGTTCCATGCCCGTGCCGACGAACGGAGCCTCGGCGCGAACCAGAGGAACGGCCTGACGCTGCATGTTCGAACCCATCAGGGCGCGGTTGGCGTCATCGTTCTCGAGGAACGGAATGAGCGCCGCGGCGACCGAAACGAGCTGCTTGGGCGAAACGTCCATCAGGTCCACGTTTTCACGCGGCGCCATCAGAACTTCACCGGCATGGCGGCAGACGACGAATTCGTCGGTGAATCCGCCGGTGGCGTCCAGTTCCACATTGGCCTGCGCCACGTGATACTTGGCTTCTTCCATGGCTGACAGATAGACGACTTCGTCCGTGACCTTGCCGTCAACGATCTTGCGGTACGGGCTCTCGATGAAGCCGTACTTGTTGACGCGGGCGAAGGTTGCGAGCGAGTTGATCAGACCGATATTCGGGCCTTCCGGCGTTTCGATCGGGCAGATACGGCCGTAATGCGTCGGATGAACGTCGCGAACTTCGAAGCCGGCGCGCTCGCGGGTCAGACCGCCCGGTCCAAGTGCCGAAAGACGACGCTTGTGCGTGATCTCGGACAAGGGGTTGGTCTGGTCCATGAACTGCGACAGCTGCGAGGAACCGAAGAACTCGCGAACGGCTGCGGCAGCCGGCTTCGCGTTGATCAGATCCTGCGGCATCACGGTGTCGATTTCGATCGAGGACATGCGTTCCTTGATGGCGCGCTCCATGCGAAGCAAGCCAACACGGTACTGGTTCTCCATCAATTCGCCGACCGACCGGACACGGCGGTTGCCGAGATTGTCGATGTCGTCGATTTCACCACGGCCATCGCGCAGGTCGACAAGCATCTTGACCACGGCAAGGATGTCTTCCTTGCGCAGAACACGAACGGTGTCTTCTGCGTTGAGGTCGAGGCGCATGTTCATCTTCACGCGGCCGACAGCCGACAGATCATAACGTTCGCTATCGAAGAACAGCGACTTGAACATGGCTTCCGCCGAGTCGATCGTTGGCGGCTCACCCGGACGCATCACGCGGTAGATGTCGAACAGCGCATCCTGGCGGCTTTCGTTCTTGTCCACGGCCAGCGTGTTGCGGATATACGGTCCGATATTGACATGGTCGATATCAAGAACATTGATCTCTTCCGTGCCGGTATCGAGCAATACCTTGAGGGTCTTCTCGTCAAGTTCGTCGCCGGCTTCGAGGTAAACCTCACCGGTCTCGAAGTTGACGATGTCCTCGGCAAGATACGAGCCGAACAGGTCGTCCTCGGTGGCCTTGATGAACTTGAGGCCCTTTTCGGCAAGCTGCTTGGCACTGCGTGCCGTCAGCTTCTTGCCGGATTCGAGCACGACTTCGCCGGTGTCGGCGTCGATGACGTCGGAGGTGGCCTTGAAGCCCTTGAAGCGGTCGACCGAATAAGGAATGCGCCAGCCTTCCCCGTCACGGCTGAACGTGATGGAGTTGTAGAAGGTCGACAGAATCTCTTCCGAGTCCATGCCAAGCGCCATGAGCAGCGACGTCACCGGAATCTTGCGGCGGCGATCGATACGCGCATAGACGACATCCTTGGCATCGAACTCGATGTCGAGCCAGGAACCGCGGTATGGAATGACGCGGGCAGCGAAAAGAAGCTTGCCCGACGAATGCGTCTTGCCCTTGTCGTGATCGAAGAACACTCCCGGCGAACGGTGCATCTGCGATACGATAACGCGCTCGGTGCCGTTCACAATGAACGTGCCGTTGTCCGTCATGAGCGGCATATCGCCCATGTAGACGTCCTGTTCCTTGATGTCCTTGATCGACTTCGCGCCGGTATCCTCGTCGATATCGAACACGATGAGGCGCAGCGTCACCTTCAGCGGCGCTGCATAGGTCAGATCGCGCTGCCGGCATTCATCCACGTCGAACTTGGGAGCTTCGAACTCGTACTTGACGAATTCGAGCATGGAAGCGCCCGAGAAATCCGAAATCGGAAATACAGACTTGAAGACAGCCTGCAGACCTTCATCCAGTCGCCCGCCCTTGGGCTCTTCCACCATCAGAAACTGATCGTAGGAAGCTTTTTGAACCTCGATGAGGTTCGGCATCTCTGCGACTTCCGGAATCTTACCGAAAAACTTGCGTACGCGCCTACGACCATTGAAAGAATGGGTCTGAGCCATCGTCGCTCCTCGTCTTTATGCCAGAAACTGGCCTGTTTCTTAAAACCGCATTTGCGGCCCCGTGAACGGGACAAAACCCGTTTCCTGAAAGCATCAATCTTGCCGTCAGGAAAAGGGTTCAGTACCGGACCCTCCAACGTGGAGGGGAATTCTGCATCACCCGCAGCGCGGGAGTGGCGGGCAGGTTGCCCTGCCCGCCCAAAACGCAAGACTTACTTGAGTTCGACCTTGGCGCCAGCAGCTTCGAGCTGTGCCTTGATCTTGTCAGCTTCGTCCTTGGTCGCGGCTTCCTTGACCGGCTTCGGAGCTGCTTCAACGAGGTCCTTGGCTTCCTTGAGGCCGAGACCGGTGATTGCGCGGACTTCCTTGATCACGTTGATCTTGTTAGCGCCGGCTTCGGTCAGAACGACGTCGAATTCAGTCTTTTCCTCAACTGCGGCAGCAGCTGCACCGCCGCCAGCGGCAGCAGCAACAGCAACCGGAGCAGCAGCGGAAACGCCCCACTTCTCTTCAAGAAGCTTCGAAAGTTCAGCAGCTTCGAGAACGGTCAGGTTGGACAGGTCTTCTACGATCTTTGCGAGATCAGTCATTGTAATATTCCTTTACAAGGTTCGATAATTGACAGCGAGAACGGCCTTATGCCGCTTCGTCCTTCCGGGCATAGGCGCCGAAAACGCGGGCAAGCTGACCTGCCGGTGCGTTGACGATCTGAGCAATGCGCGTGGCCGGGGTCTGGATCATGCCAACCAGCTTTGCGCGCAACTCGTCGAGTGACGGAAGTGCGGCCAGGGCCTTTACACCTTCCGGGTCGAGAGTCGTTGCTCCCATCGAGCCACCGAGGATGACGAGCTTTTCGTTACCCTTGGCAAATTCGATGGCGATCTTTGGTGCCGTAATCGGATCGTTGGAATAGGCAACGAGTGTCTGGCCTGTGAACAGGTCAGCGATGCCTTCCGAATCCGTACCCTGAAGAGCGATTTTGGCGAGGCGGTTCTTCGCGACTTTAACGGTGCCACCCGCATCACGCATCTTGGAGCGAAGATCGCCCAGCTGCGCCACGGTGAGACCGGTATAGTGGGCCACGACAACTGAGCCAGAGTCCTTGAAGACCCCGTTCAGCCACGCGACGAATTCGCGCTTTTCCGCTTTTTCCACTGTCTCTCTCCATTTGGCAGAAACGCTTGATTGCGTCCCTGCCGGGTTGCCTTTTGCTGCAAGGGGCCAGTTAGAAAACTGGATCCACGCAACACCTGAGGATCCTGTCCCCCTTGCTTGCCGAAACCGGCAATAGCGAAAGGCAACTACGGTTCGAACCTTGTTCTTCGGGCTTTCGCCCTCAAACCTGGTTGTTCCACGTCTCATGCGGGTTCATACGAATTAAGGCGAACCACCCACAATCTCGGACAGGATAACCGGACTTTCATCCGGTTATCCAGGCCCCGAAGGGCCTGGAATTCTTTTCATCTCAAACGCTTGGGCTTGAGAATTGATGCAATGGTTACGCTACGCGAACCGTTGCGGGATCGATCTTGACGCCAGCGCCCATCGTCGACGAGATCGCGACGCGCTTGACGTATTCACCCTTGGCGCCGGCCGGCTTTGCCTTGGTGACGGCATCGGCGAATGCCTTGATGTTCTCTTCGAGCGCCTTGGCATCGAACGAAGCCTTGCCAACGCCCGCATGAACGATACCGGCCTTCTCGACGCGGAACTCTACGGCGCCGCCCTTGGAAGCCTTGACGGCAGCGGTGACGTCAGCCGTAACCGTACCGACCTTCGGGTTTGGCATCATGCCGCGCGGGCCGAGAACCTTACCGAGACGGCCGACGAGCGGCATCATGTCCGGGGTCGCAATGCAGCGATCGAAATCGATCTTGCCGCCATTGACGATCTCGAACAGGTCTTCGGCGCCAACGATGTCGGCACCAGCCTTTTTGGCCTCTTCGGCCTTGTCGCCGCGGGCGAAAACAGCCACGCGAACCGTGCGGCCCGTGCCATTCGGCAGGTTGACGACGCCGCGGACCATCTGGTCGGCATGGCGGGGATCAACGCCGAGATTCATTGCGACTTCGATCGTTTCGTCGAACTTGGCAACGGCACGCTCCTTGACCATGGCAATCGCCGAGGTCAGGTCATAGAGCTTGTTGCGGTCCACGCCTTCGCGAACCTTCGCTACACGCTTTGCAAGTTTTGCCATCGTCTTAGCCCACCACTTCCAGGCCCATCGAACGGGCAGAACCTTCGACCATGCGCATTGCGGCTTCGACGTCCGCTGCGTTCAGGTCTTTCATCTTCGCTTCGGCGATTTCACGGACCTTGTCGCGCGAGATCTTGCCGGCAACCGTCTTGCCTGGCTCCTTGGAGCCCGACTTCAGGTTTGCGGCCTTCTTCAGGAAGTAAGACACCGGCGGCGTCTTCATCACAAAAGTGAAGGACTTGTCCTGATAATAGGTAATGACGACCGGAATGGGCGAACCCTTTTCCAGTTCCTGCGTCTGCGCGTTGAACGCCTTGCAGAATTCCATGATGTTGATGCCGCGCTGACCAAGTGCCGGTCCGATCGGCGGGGACGGCGTTGCCGATCCTGCCGAAACCTGCAGCTTGAGCTGGCCTGCTACTTTCTTAGCCATAACTTCTTCTGCCTTTTCATTATGCCGGAAAACCGGCGGTTGCAGTTTGGTGGTGCGGGTCGGGGATCCGGCTTCAGATCGCCTCACCTCCCACCATGTTCGCCGCTTGCGCGGCACGCGACCCTAAAGCCGCAATGATCAGACCTTCTCGACCTGACCAAATTCGAGATCGACCGGCGTAGCGCGGCCGAAAATCGAAACTTCCACCTTGAGGCGCGAGCGCTCTTCGTCGACTTCCTGCACGGTACCGTTGAACGAAGCGAACGGACCATCGGCAACGCGAACGCTTTCGCCGATCTCGAACGAGATCGAAGCCTTCGGACGCTCGACGCCTTCCTGGACCTGGGTCAGGATGCGCTCGGCTTCCTTGTCGGAGATCGCGATCGGCTTGTTGTCGGAACCGAGGAACCCGGTTACCTTCGGCGTGTTCTTGATCAGATGATAAGCATCATCCGTCAGATCGGCACGAACCAGGACATAGCCCGGGAAGAACTTGCGCTCGGCGTCGACCTTGCGGCCACGACGCACCTCGACCACTTTCTCGGTTGGCACGAGGATCTTCTCGAAAAGATGCGACAGACCCTTCTGCCTCGCCTTTTCTTCGATCGACTCAGCGACCTTTTTTTCAAAATTCGAATAGGCGTGAACGATGTACCAGCGCGCGGTCATTACTTATTCCCAATCCCGATTTTTGTTCAGCCTGCGTTAACGGCCAAGACCGAGAACGAGATCGATCCCGAATGCCATCAACTGATCGGCCGCGAAAAAAAAGACCGCAGCAAAAGCCGCCATTACCATCACCATCGCGGTGGAAATGAGCGTCTCGCGCCGCGAAGGCCATGTGACCTTTGCGGTTTCAGCGCGCACTTGCTGAAAAAAAGTTATTGGATTCGTTTTGGATGCCATTTACCGCTCGTGCGTGTCATTGTGCTGTAAACATGCTGTGTTGAACTTGTTACAACACCATCTGTCCACACCATTGCGGTCCGTAAAGCTGACCGTTCAGCTCCACGCACCGCGTGTCTGTTGACGTTACATAGAACCGATTCCGGAAAAACGCAAGTCCCCGGATCGCTTCTTTTCCAAACATCTGTCGGCGGCACCATCCAATCGTGTCCCGGCAGATTATGCGTTGGCAGGGGAGACAGGGTTCGAACCTGCGACCTACGGTTTTGGAGACCGCCGCTCTACCAACTGAGCTACTCCCCTGCATTGGCGGCGTACATTCCATAAAGCCGTCGCCATTTCAAGGGCAATATTACGACTTCCAGTGAGTTGCGGCAAAATTCGTTTGCCAATGAAGTTCTTGCAACACCTGAAAAGCTTCAAACACCGCTACGGGTCTGCAAATTGATGAATCAGTTGCTTGGGCGAGTAATCCAAATGGCTACGGGGTTCCGTAAGTTCAAGCCCTATACGTCGGAGTCGAATCGCGTGCGGAAGATCCGCCCAGCACTCAAATGCAGAAAGGGCGGCCCCAAGGACCGCCCTTCCCGAATGCAATCGTCAGAAGACGATTTTACTCAATGATCGACGAGACGATGCCTGCACCAACGGTGCGGCCGCCTTCACGGATAGCGAAGCGGAGCTTCTCTTCCATGGCGATCGGCACGATCAGCGTCACATCGACTGCGATGTTGTCGCCGGGCATGACCATTTCCGTGCCCTCCGGCAGCGTCACAACACCCGTCACGTCGGTCGTGCGGAAGTAGAACTGCGGACGGTAGTTGGAGAAGAACGGCGTATGACGGCCACCTTCGTCCTTGGTCAGGATATAGGCTTCCGCCTTGAACTTGGTGTGCGGCTTCACGGAACCGGGCTTGGCCAGAATCTGGCCGCGCTCGACGTCCTCACGGCCAACGCCGCGGATCAGCGCACCGATGTTGTCGCCGGCCTGCCCCTGGTCGAGCAGCTTGCGGAACATTTCAACGCCCGTCACCGTCGTCTTCGAGGTCGGACGGATGCCGATGATCTCGACTTCCTCGCCAACCTTGACGATACCGCGCTCGACGCGGCCCGTCACAACCGTGCCGCGGCCCGAGATCGAGAACACGTCTTCGATCGGCATCAGGAACGGCTGGTCGATCGGACGCTCCGGCGTCGGAATGTACTTGTCGACTTCCGCCATCAGCGCGCGAACCGCGTCTTCGCCAATTTCCTTGTTGCTGTCTTCAAGCGCGGCAAGCGCCGAACCCTTGACGATCGGAATGTCGTCGCCCGGGAAGTCGTACTTCGACAGAAGCTCGCGCACTTCGAGTTCGACGAGCTCGAGGAGCTCGGCGTCATCGACCTGGTCGACCTTGTTCAGGAACACGACGATCGCCGGAACGCCAACCTGACGGGCCAAGAGGATGTGCTCGCGGGTCTGCGGCATCGGGCCGTCGGCAGCCGAAACGACGAGGATCGCGCCGTCCATCTGCGCAGCGCCAGTGATCATGTTCTTCACATAGTCGGCGTGGCCGGGGCAGTCGACGTGGGCATAGTGACGGTTGGCCGTCTCGTACTCGACGTGCGCCGTCGAGATCGTGATGCCGCGCGCCTTTTCTTCCGGCGCTGCGTCGATCTGGTCGTACGCCTTGTACTCACCAAAATACTTCGTAATCGCTGCCGTCAACGACGTCTTGCCATGGTCAACGTGACCAATCGTGCCAATGTTGACGTGCGGCTTGTTACGTTCAAACTTGCTCTTAGCCATAGCTGTCGTTCTCTCGTCATCACAACCGGCCTTGCGCCGGTACCATGTTTGTAGCTCAGACGAGACAGCAAGCCGTCCGTCAGCACATTCACCCGCTCAATCGCAGGGCGATCGACCGGGTTCTGTCCAAGCTTGCTCGTTCATATGGAAAACACATGAGCGAAGTACAATGCTCAAGACAAAAATCGAAGAGCACCTCTGCGCGTTTTCACGCACATGTGGTGCCCCCTGAAACTGGAGCGGGTAGCGGGAATCGAACCCGCATATTCAGCTTGGAAGGCTGCTGCTCTACCACTGAGCTATACCCGCACATCATGGTGTTGGTCCCGGCGGATGGTGGAGGGGGTTGGATTCGAACCAACGTAGGCTAAGCCAACGGATTTACAGTCCGTCCCCTTTAACCACTCGGGCACCCCTCCGGTCATCGCCGATGGAACCACACCATAAGCACTCTCTCAAGCAGCCTGCCTGCGTTTGCCCTGGCCGCTGCTTGCGGAGGGCCTTATGCCGACTAGCCTACGTGGTGTCAACAGGTCACGGCAGAAAATGAATGGCTTGTTGAAACAAGCTGAAGAAATCTGCCTATCATGCCAGCAATGCCCGCGATTTTTGCCGAGATGTCTGTATCGCACGCATTGTCAAAAGGGTATATGTCCGGCCATGACCGAGCAAAAACCATCCCGAACGCCCAAAGATTCCCACTATGCGACGCTGCGTCGCCAGTTTCGCGACCAGAAGGCAGGCGGCGCGCAGCAACCACAGCGCAGCCGGCGTCCCGCGGCGGAAGGCTCGCAAGCGCCTGAGGGCCTGGTGCGGCTCTACGGGCTGCATACGGTGCGCGCCGCGCTCGACAATCCCGCCAGGCAAATCAAGCGCATGCTCGTTACGAAGAACGCTCTGGATCGGCTCGAGATCGGCGATTCGTCCGCGCTGCCTTTCGACGTCGAAATCGTCGATCCGCGCGCCATCGACCGCGAAACGGGCTCTGAGGCGGTGCACCAGGGCGT
Organism: Phyllobacterium sp. YR620; assembly: GCF_900104165.1. Classification (NCBI taxonomy): domain Bacteria; kingdom Pseudomonadati; phylum Pseudomonadota; class Alphaproteobacteria; order Hyphomicrobiales; family Phyllobacteriaceae; genus Phyllobacterium; species Phyllobacterium sp. YR620. The sequence continues at coordinate 1,252,214 of NZ_FNJP01000001.1, read as the reverse complement.
GATGATCGAGGCGAAACCGCTCAAGGCACAATCCTTGAAAGCGCTGCAGGAGAGTTCGCTGCTGTTGATTCTCGACCAGGTGACCGATCCGCACAATGTCGGCGCGATCATGCGCTCAGCCGTTGCTTTCGGGGCCGGCGCCATCATCACCACCGCGCGTCACAGCCCGCAGGAATCCGGCGTCCTCGCCAAGGCGGCGTCGGGAGCGCTGGAACTCATTCCGCATATCGAGGTCCGCAATCTTGCGGAAGCGATTGGCGAGTTGCACGAACTCGGCTTCACGACGATCGGGCTCGATTCGGAAGGTCCGCTTGAACTCGAACGCACGATGCAGCAGGGTCGAATTGCCCTTGTTCTCGGCGCAGAGGGCAAGGGGCTGAGGCAAAAGACGCGCGAGACGGTAACTCACCTCGCCCGGCTGGACATGCCGGGCGCGATCAAGTCGCTCAACGTTTCCAATGCCGCCGCGATCTCGCTTTACGCCGCGCAACGCTTCCTTGCCGGCGATTCCGCTTAGAGAAAAAGCCGCTTTCGAATATAATCCGCATCAGCAGTGTTCATCCTGCTCCAGTCGTCCCAATAGCGGAGGGCTGGAATGGAGCACGCCCCATGCTGCGCAACAGCAAAGAATCATTTGGCCTGATATCGATCCTGTTTCACTGGATTATCGGCCTCCTCTTCATCGGTCAGATCGCTCTCGGCTATCTGATGGTGCGGGTGAGCGATTTTACCCTTCAATTCAATCTCTACCAGTGGCACAAATCCTTCGGTTTCCTGGTTCTCGGACTGTCTGCCCTCCGTCTGCTGTGGAAATCGGCCAATCTGCGTCCGCGCGATCCCGCAACGCTGAGTCCGCTGGAGCGCGTGGCCGCGCATGGCGCACACGTCATTCTCTATCTGAGCCTCTTCGTCGTGCCGCTGACCGGCTGGGCGATAGCCTCGAGTTCTCCCCTGCGGATACCGACGTTCATGTTCGATCTCGTCGTCATCCCATCCTTGCCAATTGCGATTTCGGACAGCGCCGAGGCGTTCTGGTCGGCGAGCCATGCCTGGCTTGCCTATCTCTCGGCGGCCGTTGCCATGCTGCATATTCTCGCGGCGCTCCACCATCACTTCTGGAAGAGGGACACAATCTTGCTGCGCATGCTGGCTCCAGGGGCCGTGCGAAACGGCGGCCGGCACGCAACATGACAGGATCAACAATCATGGAAACGAAACATGCAATTCGGTCGGCGTTCTCCGGCGCAAGCATTGCCGCGATCATCGCCCTCACTCCAACTTTCGTGACGGCCGACACGCTCTCGGACGTTGCCGGACGCTACCGTATTCAGCCCTCCTCACGCGTGGGCTTTACGGTTTCGCAGGTTGGCGGCGGCGGCATCACCGGCGACTTCAAGAAATTCTCGGGCGTCTTTGCCTTGAACAGTTCCGATATAAAGCGATCAGAGATCGACTTCACGTTGTATCCGGAGAGCGTTTCGACCGGCGAAGCCCGGGTTGAAAGCTTCCTCAAATCCGACGCGGTTTTCGATTCGGCAAATTTCCCGACCATCACGTTCAAATCGACACAGATCACCCAGACCAGTTCCGATACCGCCCAGATATCGGGGATCCTGACGGCGCGCGGCAAAAGCAGTCCGGCGAATTTCCAGGCAAGTCTCGCCGATCACGGCAAGAACACCATCACCTTCCACGTGCAGGGTAAGCTGCTGCGGTCGCGCTATGGCATGGATGTCGGTACGCCGATTTATTCGAACGTCGTCCAGTTCGACATGACGATACGCGGACAGCGTTCCTGACGGAACGAACGCGCTCGTTACACCGCCTTTGTCGCGGACCGGCCGGCGGTGCGGCCGGAAAAGATGCAGCCGCCGAGGAAAGTCCCCTCGAGCGAATTGTAGCCGTGCATGCCACCACCGCCAAAGCCTGCTGCCTCACCGGCCGCATAGAGGCCTGCGAGAACCTCGCCATCCGCCTTGAGCGCTCTCGCGCCAAGATCGGTCTCGATGCCGCCAAGCGATTTGCGGGTGAGGATATTAAGCCGCACCGCGATCAGCGGACCATGCTTTGGGTCGAGAATCTTGTGCGGCGGCACCACGCGCACGAGGCGGTCGCCGATATAGTTGCGCGCGCCCCGTATTGCCGTGATCTGCGCGTCCTTCGTAAAGGGATTGTCAACCTCGCGGTCGCGCGCTTCGATCTCGCCGCGCAGTTTGGCTTCATCGATGAGATTGTCGCCGGTCAGGGCGTTCATCCGGCGCACCAGATTGCCAAGATCCTTCTCGACGATGAAATCCTCGCCATTGTCGAGGAAGGCCTGGACCGGCGCCGGCACGCCTCCAAGCGCCCGTTTCAACACCTGCCGCCAGCTCCTGGACGTGAAATCAGGGTTCTGCTCCGACCCCGACAGCGTAAATTCCTTCTTGACGATCGTATGATTGAGGACGAACCAGGAATAGTCGAAACCGCTTTTCATGATGTAGTCGAGCGTCGACAATGTATCGAAGCCGGGCAGGCACGGAGCCGGCAGGCGTCTGCCTTCGGCATCGAACCATAGCGAAGACGGGCCCGGCAATATTCTTATCGCATGGTTAGTCCATATCGGGTCCCAATTGTGCACGCCTTCCACGTAGTGCCACATGCGGTCGCTGTTGATCAGGTGTGCGCCGGCGCGCTCTGCAATCCCGAGCATAAGCCCGTCGACATGGTCGGGCACGCCGCTGATAAGATGTTTTGGCGTGCCGAGGCGCCTTGGCCAATTACGGCGCACCAGATGATGATTGCCGCCTATGCCGCCGCTTGCGACGATCACCGCCTGCGCCTTTAGCGAAAACGATGTCGAGACCGCGCGCGAACTCGGCTCGCTGCGCTTCACCTCGCTGGGCACGAGCACTTCGCCCTCGACGCCATCGATCGTTCCGGCGCTCGACGACAGCGACGTCACCCGGTGCCTGAAGCGAAAGGACACTAGCCCGCTGCGCTCTGCTTCGCGCGCCCGGCGAATGAAGGGTTCGACGACGCCGAGGCCGGTGCCCCAGGTGATGTGAAAGCGCGGCACGGAATTGCCGTGACCCGTGGCGAGTGACCCGCCCCGCTCCGCCCAGCCCACGATCGGAAACCAGCGCATGCCCTGGGCGTGCAGCCACGAACGTTTTTCGCCGGCAGCAAAATCGATATAGGCTTCGGCCCACTGGCGGGGCCAATGGTCGTCCCGGCGGTCGAAACCGGCAGAGCCCAGCCAATCCTGCAGCGCCAGTTCACGCGAGTCCTTGATGCGCAGCCGACGCTGTTCCGGCGAATTGACGAAAAAGAGACCGCCGAACGAGCGCCAGGCCTGACCGCCAAGTGTTTGTTCCGGTTCCTGATCGACGATGATGACGCGCTTGCCGGCATCGGCCAACTCGGTTGCGGCCACCAAACCTGCGAGCCCCGCCCCGATTACGATGACATCCGCATCATGCGCCATACTGATCTCCCCAAGGGCAAACGGGACCCGATTCGGATCGCAACGAAGCGGCTTGCACCTAATTTTGCCCCGTGCAACCCAAACAAACTATTTATGTGGAGCGAGACGGCGTAAACCCTCCCCCAACCTTTTCCACTTATGCTATACTGCAATGGAACTTTTGGCCTCCGATCTAGTTAGGATGATATGAGCACAATTGTTGACTACCTACTCCCATGTTTGGTGTCATTCGCCCTCACTTACGGGATGCTCTACTTTGTCAGTACCGGACGTCCGCGCCAGCGCTAGCGGGGTTCCACGTTTTCACACCAACGAAACGTATGTCTGCCGTTGCATTCCAGGATGACGTGACGTCGTGCTCGGGTGACGTACTCGCTTCTGCTCCCATTTTCACGCGCGTCTTAGACTATCGTTCAATACAGTTTGCCATTAACGAACTGTATTAAATGTGGCGCAGGCGAATGAAGGATAAGAGCGCGTGACCTCCGCTACGGCGCATTCTATGGACCTCGATCGAAACTTCCTCAATCTGATCGAGGAGGCAACGTCGGTTCGTCATCACCCGCAGGTCCACGAATTGATCGGCCGCCTCGCGACAATCTACGAGCTGAGTTCCGTTGCCTATGTCGGCGTCAATCTTCCCGGCCCTGCCGGCGGAAATCGCTATGTCTCCACGACATTTTTGCCGGATTGGATCAATCGCTATAACGATCAGAACTACTGGCAGCTGGACCCGGTCCTGAAGCAAGGCTTCTCATCCATACTGCCTATCGATTGGGGTAAGTTCGACGTGACCAGGCCGCCATTGCGCCGTTTCTTCGGCGAAGCAGTGGAGTTCGGCGTCGGAAGGCACGGGCTCAGCTTTCCGGTCCGTGGCAGATATGGCGAAAAAGCTCTGCTCTCTGTTTCCAGCAATATGCCGCTCGGAAAATGGATCCGCTTCATGCCGTTCTGGACCCGCGATTTCCAGATCCTCGCTTTTCACATTCACCAGATGGTCCTTCGCGCCGAAGGCCACCGCGACCCAAAGATAAAACTGTCGCCACGCGAGCTGGAGTGCCTGAAATGGTCGGCCGCCGGAAAGTCTGCAGGTGAAATCGGAACCATTCTTTCCTTGAGTGAAAAAACGGTGCGCTTCTATCAAGATCTTGCCCGGCGCAAGCTTGATGCAAAAAACCTTACCCACGCTGTCGCCAAGCTCTATTCGCTCGATTTACTCTGACGATCAAAATACCCGAGTTCTCCAGTATGGCGCGGCCTTTGCCGTCGTCTAGACTGGCGCCGTATTAACGGGGTATTTCCCATGATTTATGTGATTGGCGCCGATGACTATATTTCGCACAACCATTTCCTCGACCAGATGTTTCGCCTTCGCGCCAGAGTATTCAAGGAACGCTTGAACTGGGATGTGCAAGTGCAGAACGGTCGCGAGACCGATCGGTTCGACACGTTTGATCCGCTCTACCTGACCTCGGTCAATGAACAGACCGGAAGGCTGCAGGGATCGCTTCGGTTGCTGCCAACCACGGGCCCAAACATGTTGCGTGACGTGTTCGGCGCGCTCCTGCCCGATGGCGAGTTCATTGAAAGCCCGCTCATTTGGGAAAGCTCCCGCTTCTGCATCGACCCTGACCTGGCCGCCCCGCTGGATGGCCGGCTTAACAGCGTCACGACCGAGCTTTTTTGCGGTGTTGTCGAGGTAGGCCTCTTCGCGGGGCTGGACACTGTGGTTTCGGTCTATGACGCCCGCATGGCGCGCATTTTTCGGCGCGCCAACTGGGCACCGCGTTCCGTCGGCGTCCCTACACACTTTGGCGGCATCCTCACTCATGCCGGCATGTTCGAGATTTCGGACATCGCCCGCAAACGCCTGGGCAAAGCTGGTGATCGTCCCGACCCGGTGATCATGCAACTCAATCCCTCGCCCGCCCTCTTCCTCAATGCACAGATGAGCAACCCCCAATGAAGGCCACGCGTAATGAAAGTCTCGAATATATTGCTTCTTTGCTTCAGGAACTGGCGGATCTCGCCAAAGATCAGAAACTGCCGTTCCTCTCGTACCTGATAGAAATGGCCTTCATCGAGGTTAGCGACCTGGCGAAGCAGCAAGTGTCTGGAAAGAGCAAAACGCAATCAGATCACCTCAACGGTTCCGAACCCCACTAAGGCGTATTCGACCAATTGCCAAGAGCGCCGAAGCGCGCAATGTGCTTAGTTGTGAGCCATGCAAGCTGCAACTCGGGGGCACATATGGCAACGGCCAGCAATGAAAATTTTGAACGACTTGAGGTGGCTAACAAAATCAGGGAGGAGCTCGAGCGATTGAGAACGATCGCGGCGGCCGACGGCTGGTCGTCAGTCGTGACGCTCATTTCAATTGCGTTGGCGGAGGCCGAATTGCAGGTTGCGAGTTCGAGCCAGTTGCTAACCCAAACATAACGGATTTAAAATCGCCGACTTGCGATTTCTAGAACGCGGCCAAAATACCTTCCAACTCATTGAATTGGTAGGGTTTGCGCAGCAGCGGCCGATCGGCAAATTCCGATGCGATATCTTCAAGCGAAAAACCGGATGAAAATGCAAAGGGAATGCCCTTCTCGGCAAGCAAGCTGGCGATGGGAAATGAGTTTTCACCGTGCAGCGAGACGTCGAGGATCGCAGCTTCATATGAACCCGTTTCAACAAGGCTTATGCCTTCGCTTAAGGTAGAAGCAACGTCCGGCACTTCAAAGCCCAGATCTTCCAGCATCTCCTGGATCATCATGGCGAGCAGACCTTCGTCCTCGACAACGAGAATTCTTGCCCCTTTGTTCACCGTCTAACTTTCCCCAATGTCACGATCCCCACTATTCTTATCCAAGAACGTCTTTCAGTTTCAACGCCAGTTGATCGATCGTGAACGGTTTTGGCAGCAAATTGACGCCATGGTCAAGGACGCCATTGTGAACGATTGCGTTACGGGTATAGCCGGTCGTGAACAACACTTTTACCTCCGGCCGTTTCTGCCGCACCATATCCGCCAGTTGTCGGCCGTTGGTTTCAGGTAGCACGATATCCGTGAACAGAAGGTCGATATGGGGCAGCAACTCGATTTGCTGCAGGGCCTCTTTCGGCGTGCTCGCCTGGACCACGGTATAGCCTAACTCACGCAGGGCATCGACGGTCATGTGCCGGACCTGCTCCTCATCCTCCACCACGAGGACGATTCTGGTACCGTCGACAAGAGGCAGCGCCGTTTCCAGCGCATCTCCCGGCGCCGCGACATCCGCTTCGCCGTGATGGCGCGGGAGGTAGATTTTTACCGTCGTGCCACGATCGATTTCGGAATAGATTTTGATGTGTCCGCCAGTCTGCTTGATATAGCCGTAGACCTGGCTGAGGCCGAGACCCGTCCCCTTCCCGGCGCCCTTCGTCGTGTAGAATGGATCGAACGCCCGCTCGATGACCTCCTTGGACATGCCGGTACCGGTATCGGTGATGCTGAGCATCACATATTGGCCAGGCTTGACCTCGTCATGCAGCCGCGCGTAGCGATCATCAAGTTCTGCGTTGGCCGTTTCGATGGTCAGTTTGCCGCCACCGGGCATGGCGTCGCGCGCATTGATACAAAGGTTGATGATCGCGTTTTCCAACTGGCCGATATCCGCATGGGCCTTCCAAAGACCGCCCGCCAGCACGGTCTCGATCTGGATATGCTCCCCGATCGTGCGGCGTAGCAGTTCGGACATGCCACCGACGAGCTTGTTGCCGTCGACGGTCTCGGGCTTCAACGGCTGCTGGCGCGAGAATGCCAGGAGGCGGGCCGTCAAGGTCGCGGCGCGTTGGGCCCCTTCCTTGGCGTTCTGGATCGATTTTGCCAGGCGCGGATCCTCGGAGCCCGTGAGCCGGCGCGTCGCCATGTCGAGGCTGCCGATAATGATCGCCAGCATATTGTTGAAATCGTGAGCGACGCCGCCAGTCAGTTGGCCGATCGATTCCATCTTCTGCAACTGCCGGACTTTTTCCTGTGCCGCGACGCGCTCGTCCATTTCCGATCGCAGCTGGGCGGTGCGGCGCTCCACTTTCGACTCCAGCGTCTTCGCTGCATCCTCCAATTGCTTCTGCAGGACCATCTGCTGCGCATGGGCAGCCGTAACCCGCTCCATCAGCGCAACGATGATCAACCCGTTGCAGAGAAAGCCGATGAGTGCAGCCCATTGATCCGTGGTTTCCGGCAGGACGGAGTACACCGGATCGACAAAGAAATATTGCGCCAGGAACGCCGAAAGTGCCGTTGCAAGAACCCCCGGCCCCCATCGACCGAGCAGGCTCGCAAGGAGAATCGCCGGATAGAAAAGCAGAAAATTGATGCCGCCGACATAAAGCCCGAGCCAGGCTCTGCAAACGAGCGAAACGGTAACGAGCACGATCGCAGTTGCGTAGCCGAGCCACGGACGCAGACGAATCGGATCGGTCGCAAGAAGCAAATTCATTTTTTGCAGATGCCCGGAAATATTCCCGGCCCCCATATTATACTAAGGATTGAAATGACACATGATTTGCCGCCCCGCAATAGGGCTGGTCGCGCTGGTAAAACTTACCTGAAAGCCGAACTTGGGCAGGGTCTACACCCCAGCAGATCGTGGTGGTAACTTATATGCAATGTCCGATGGTTAGCTTGGCATCTTGCACCCGGACCGAATAATCGAAAACAGCGGAGAATATTTTGCAGAAGCTCAATCTTGCGGGGCTCGCCCTTCTGGCGCTCGGCTTTCAAACCGGCGTGTCGCAGGGGAAGACGATCTGCACCATCGTTGCCAACGCATCCAATGGCAAAATCCTCGTGGAAAACGGCGATTGTCAAAGCCGGGTGACGCCAGCATCAACATTCAAGATCGCCCTGAGCGTCATGGGGTATGATTCCGGATTTCTCAAGGATGCCCACACGCCAAGGCTGCCATTTCGCGAAGGCTACCCGGATTGGCAAGGCGAGGACTGGAGACAGCCGACCGATCCGACCCGCTGGATGAAATACTCCGTGGTCTGGTACTCGCAGCAGATCACGCAGGCGCTCGGGGTCGAGCGGCTGCGTCAATATGCGACCACCTTCGGCTACGGCAATGCTGATTTTTCCGGCGATCCGGGCAAGAACAATGCGCTCGAGCGGGCGTGGATCAGTTCCTCACTGAAAATCTCGCCGCTGGAACAGGTGCGCTTTCTCGAAAAGATCGCAAACCAGAAATTGCCAGTAAACCCGCGCGCCTATGAGATGACCAACAGGATCGTTGAAAGCAGCGAGGTGCCGGGCGGCTGGACCATTTCCGGCAAGACGGGAGGCGCCTACCCGCGCAAACCTGATGGCGCGTTCGACAGAAGCCGCGGCCTCGGCTGGTATGTCGGCTGGGCACGCAAAGGCGACGACACTCTGGTGTTCGCGCGGCTCACGCAGGACGAAAGCCGGCAGGCGACATCGCCGGGGATTCGTGCCCGCGCTGCATTCCTGAAGGAGTGGCCGGCGCTAGCCGATAATTTGAAGCGTTGAGACGGGACGTACCGCCCCACCCACTATTCGCCGCTATTTCTGGGAGGCGTTTCCGTCGAACAGGGTGCGGTACTGCCGCGGCTGCGACCGTAGGTACTGGCTCGGTGCGGAAACCGTCTCGCCAAAATGTGCAGCCGCATGCCATGGCCAGCGCGGATCATAAAGCGCCGCCCTGGCAATCGCGATCAGGTCGGCATCGCCGGTCACAAGGATCGCTTCGGCCTGTTCGAACTCGGTGATGAGGCCGACTGCGATGACCGGCATGTGTGTCGCGGCCTTGACGGCTCGCGCAAATGGCACCTGGTAATTGGGACCAATCGCGATCTCCTGGTTGAATGCGAGCCCGCCGCTCGAAACATGGATGGCATCACAGCCACGCTCCTCAAGGGCATGGGCGAAGGCGACCGTCTCTTCGATATTCCAGCCGCCTTCGGCCCAATCTGTTGCCGACACGCGCATCGTGACTGGCTTGCCCGCCGGAAAGGCAGCACGGACTGTCTCGAAGATTTCGAGCGGAAAGCGCATGCGGTTTTCGAGCGACCCGCCATAGGCGTCGGTCCGTTTGTTGGAAAGCGGCGACAGAAACTGATGCAGGAGATAGCCATGCGCGCCGTGGATCTGCACCGCCGCAAGGTCGAGCCGCGCCGCGCGCGCCGTGGCGTCGGCAAACGCCTTGCGCAATCGCGCCAGTCCGTCGCTGTCAAGCGCTGTCGGAACGTCGTAGCTGTCCTTGAAGGGAACGGCGCTGGGTGCAACGGTCTTCCAGCCGTTGGCATTGTCCGGCGGCAACTGGCTGCCGCCCTTCCACGGCACCTCGCTCGAAGCCTTGCGGCCAGCGTGACCGAGCTGGATGCCTATCGGCATGTCCGACCAGCGGCGAATGCCATCGAGGACGCGGCGCATCGCCGCTTCGCAGGCATCGTCATAAAGGCCGACATCGCCGTAGGAGATGCGACCCTCCGGCGTAACGGCGGTCGCCTCGATCGTCAGGAAGCCCGCGCCGGAATTGGCAAGGGTGCCGAGATGAATGAGGTGCCAATCGCTCATCTGCCCGTCTTGCGCGGAGTATTGGCACATCGGCGCAATGACGATGCGGTTGCTGAGACTTAAATCGCCGATCGACACCGGCGAAAAGAGCTTGGTTCCACTCATAGGACCTCCGAAAACCGCTTTATGTTCGAATGGCTTTGCCGCCACATGGTAGCGTAGTCCGGCACGGCTGGTAATGCACTTTTCGAACGCAGATAGTTCGATGATGTGCTGCAGAAGACCGGTCGCAGCTCGGCGGCACAGAGACGACCATGCGAGACTTCGTTCTCTAGCGCTCCTTTGCTCCGCCGCCGGAATAGGACAATCCACCGAGCACCGCGGCGACCAACAATAGCGCCGGCACGTCGCCGAGCATATGACCGGAATGCGCACCGGGGCTGTAGGATTGGATCGCCATGATCAGCGCGTGCACGACACTCGACCCGATCGTAAAGTCGATGAGCGACCGATGTGCCATGGGGTTTCGCGCAGCTCGAACCAGAAATACTCCAAGCGTCGCATAGATGCCCACGATCATCATGAAATAGTGCGAAGCGGTCGGCGGGCCGTCATGCCACGCCCACCCTGACGGCCAGACGATCGCAAGCGGATAAAGGAGGCAGAATGCGACACCGAACACGACCAGAGCAATCTGCAGAATTTTCAGACGTGACATGGGCGCTGCTTTGTTCAGGCAAAACGGCACAGTTTCGCGATGCGGATGCTGTAAAACGTCCTGACAAGTTTTAATGGTGCCCCCGGAGAGACTCGAACTCCCGACCCTCTGATTACAAATCAGATGCTCTACCAACTGAGCTACAAGGGCAGCGGCGTCCGCTTAGCATAAAGCTCGTTCCTGTAAAATTAAAAAATCGGCGGTGAAGCGATTTCGTCAACTTTTTTAGGCGCCGGCGGTTTTGCCAGATCGGCCCTGCCGTGCTACGCGGATAGCCGCGTGTCATAGGATCTGCTGGTTGGAGCGAGGGTGAGATCGCGAACACCTTGCCAGTTAAACAGCGCGCAATGCGGATCGACCGAGGATGAGCAGGCGGAAATGAACCGAAAAATCGAAACATTTGCCTTCGTTTCCTCAGGGACGCCCGATTCCGACGAGGCGATAAGCGAGCTTGCCCGGATCTATGGCCAGACCGAAGCGCGCAACGCCGACGTCATCGTTGCGCTTGGCGGCGACGGTTTCATGCTCGCAACGCTGCAGAACTACATGAACCAGGGCAAGATGATCTACGGCATGAACCGCGGTTCGGTCGGCTTTCTCATGAACGAGTATAAGGAAGAGGGCCTGAAGGAGCGGATCGAGGCCGCACAAGCCGAAACCATCCGCCCGCTCAAAATGGTGACGGAGACGGCGGATGGCGAGACCTTCACGGCCTTTGCCCTCAATGAGGTGTCGCTGCTGCGCCAATCCTACCAGGCGGCCAAGATCCGGATCAGCGTCGATGGGCAGGTGCGGCTCGAGGAACTGATCTGCGACGGTGTCATGGTTGCGACGCCGGCCGGCTCGACTGCCTATAATCTCTCGGCGCAGGGGCCGATCATCCCGCTCGATGCGCGCCTTCTGGCGCTCACGCCTGTCTCGGCCTTCCGCCCGCGACGCTGGCGCGGCGCCCTTCTCCCAAACCGTGTGACCGTGCGCTTCGATATCCTCGAACCCGAAAAGCGCCCGGTCAATGCTGTCGCGGATCATACGGAAGTAAAGTCCGTCCTGTCGGTCACGGTTGAAGAAGCTTTGCAGATGCGAGCGACCATTCTGTTTGACAAGAACCATTCCTGGAACGAGCGAATTCTCAAGGAACAGTTCCTTTATTGACAACATTGGAATAAATTCGCGCACAATTGTAACAAACTCTTAAATGTGACCTGCGCCAAGAGTTGACTTTTGCTCCCCTGCGCCGTAACGCCATTCAAGCAAAACGCTGTGCAATTCCAAAGACCAAGGCAATCCTGGTCGGATTATGGACAGGCGCAGCACCGACTGCAGATAGAAAGTTAAACCTCCGTTGACCACCTTTGCCGATCTGGGCCTTTCACCCAAAGTGCTCAATGCTGTAGAAGCAGCAGGATATACAATTCCGACACCGATCCAGGCTGGCGCCATTCCGCATGCGCTGCAGCGTAAGGACGTGCTCGGCATCGCCCAGACCGGAACGGGCAAAACCGCTTCCTTCGTGTTGCCGATGCTGACCCTGCTCGAACAGGGCCGCGCCCGCGCCCGCATGCCACGCACGCTTATTCTCGAACCGACGCGCGAACTCGCGGCGCAGGTCGAGGAGAACTTCGTCAAGTACGGCAAGAACCACCGGCTGAATGTTGCCCTGCTCATTGGCGGTGTTTCGTTCGACGATCAGTTGCGCAAGCTTGAGCGCGGGGCTGACGTGTTGATCGCAACGCCGGGCCGCCTGCTCGACCATTTCGAACGTGGCAAGCTGCTGCTCAGCGCCGTCGACATTCTCGTCATCGACGAGGCCGACCGTATGCTCGACATGGGCTTCATCCCCGATATTGAACGCATCTGCAAGTTGATCCCGTTCACCCGGCAGACGCTGTTCTTCTCGGCGACGATGCCGCCGGAAATCACCAAGCTCACCGAACAGTTCCTGCATTCGCCGGCCCGCGTCGAAGTCGCGAAGGCAGCGACCACGGCCAAGACCGTCGAGCAGAAGCTGGTGAAGTCCGGCAAGAAGGATTGGGAAAAGCGCGCCGTGCTGCGCGACCTGATCCGCGCTGAAGACGAAGGCCTCAAGAATGCGATCATCTTCTGCAATCGCAAGAAGGATGTGTCGGAGCTCTTCCGCTCGCTCGTCAAGCATGAGTTCGATGCCGGTGCGCTGCATGGCGACATGGATCAGCGCGCCCGAACGACGATGCTTGCGAACTTCAAGGACGGCAAGCTGAAGATTCTCGTGGCCTCCGACGTCGCCGCCCGCGGCCTCGATATTCCGGATGTCAGCCACGTGTTCAACTTCGACGTGCCGATCCACTCGGAAGACTATGTACACCGTATCGGGCGCACGGGCCGCGCCGGACGTTCCGGCAAAGCCTTTACCCTGGTGACGCCCGCTGACGTAAAGCACCTTTCATCGATTGAAAAGCTGATCGGCGAAGATATCAGCTGGCTCGACGGCGACCTCTCCACCCTGCCCGTTTCGACGGAACCCGAAGAGGCGCCACGCCGCGGCCGCCGCAAGGCCGAACCCAAGCGCCGGCCACGCAACGAAGGCCGCGAGCGCGAACGGCCCCAGTCGGAAATCGATATTCTCGCCGCTGCCGACAAGGCAAAGGACGCCGAAGAAGCGCCAGTCGTGGCGGAGGTCGCCGTAGCGCCGCGCAACGCCGACAAGCCGCACAGGGCAGCCATCAAGGCCGACAATGAACAGCGCCGCGGCAAGCCTTCACAAGCCGAGCCGCGCCGTGATCATCGGCGCGAACGCGACGACCTGGGCTCGGCACCGGTCGGCTTCGGCGACGAAATCCCCGCATTCATGCTGATCGACACCAAAATCTGAACCCAGGCAGTCTTGTCGAATCCCATGCCCGTGAGCAAAGCTCAGGACCGGGATTCGGTTCAGACAGAAGGGGCTTCTCGTGCACACTCCGGGCGTCGGTTGCGGCATGGTCTTTTTGGATCGCGGCCGCATTCTCCTTCTGCAACGCAAGAAAAGCCCCGAGGCCGGAGCCTGGGGCATTCCCGGCGGCAAAGTGGATTTCCTCGAAACCGCCGAACAGGCCATACGACGCGAAGCTCTTGAGGAGACCGGTCTTGAAGCCGGAATTGTCAGCCTGCTGGGCTTGAGCGAACAGCTCTTCCACGAAGAGCAACAGCATTGGCTCGGCATCCTGTATCTCGCAAGAACCTATAGCGGCGAGGCCCGGCTGCTCGAGCCTGAAAAGCACGGCGGCATTGGCTGGTTTCCGCTCGGAGAGCTGCCGGAAAAGGTGACGATGCCGACGCTCCATGCCGTCGACCTGCTGCGCGACCGGGCGGTCGTTTAGATAAATCCTGCCTCGGTATTTATTTCTTTGTGCGCAGGGATGCCTCATAGGCGCGCCGTGCCCACTCCGCCATCATATCGGGATCGTCTATCGCCTCGTCGGGGATCGACCAGTAGGGCATGTCGATGGGCTTGTTCTTACCGCTATAGCGCCATTGCCGGCAGCCGGCGGCACTGAACGCCGGCGCTGAAACTGTATCCGCCTTGAGCAGAATCTCGTCATCCACTTCAAGCGCGATGATCAAGCCATTGAAATAGATGCCTTTGCCGCCGAACATCCGCTTGATGGTAACGGGTCCGAGACCGGAGAAAAGATCGTGAATCGCATCATTGTCCATGCACGAACTATTGCAGGACAAGCACGGCGCGTCACGCCCGATTTGACAGGAGTAATCTTAAGACGCGGCTGCAGCCAGCGCCTCCGGCTTTGCCGGCGTCAACTCGACTGATTCGCCGCACCCACAGGCCGAAGTCTGGTTGGGATTGTTGAACACAAAGCCCGTGCGCAGCGTGGTCACTTCGAAATCCATCTGCGTGCCGAGGAGATAAAGCACGGCTTCCGGCGCAACATAGACCTTAATGCCGTCCTTCTCGACCACATCGTCACCCGGCTTTGCCTCGGTAACGAGATCGATCATGTATTCCATCCCCGCGCAGCCGCCCTTCTTGATGCCGACACGAATTCCGAGCGCATTCTCGCGCGTCGCGACAATCTCGCGGACGCGGTTGGCTGCAGCATCAGTCAACGTCATGACAGAAAAACGACCCATTTCTCATCTCTCTTCTTTGAGATCGCGGAACGATCACACAACACCATAGTTAATGTTACACAACCGTCACCGCAAGTGCTCAAACTGTCCCGGCCAACGATTGAGAGGCGGAGAGCCCATGAACCATAGCAATCTTCTCTACTGCAGCATCGCATTCGCCTTCCTCGCGCCGGCCTTCGCCTCGGCCCAGGAAACGAAGCAGCCGGAACAAACGCAGGATCAGGGGCAAACTCCGGCAAAACCCGCCGAACCCGCCGCCGAAGCGCAAAGCCAGACCCCGCCCGAGTATCTCGACAATCGCAGCACGCCGGAAACCCTGATCCGATCGTACTACAATGCCATCAACCGGCAGGAATATGCCCGCGCCTACAGCTATTATGCTCCAGACAATCCGCCCAAGCCTTTTGCCGAGTTTCAGAAGGGCTATGAGACCACGGCCTCGGTAAAAGTACTCTTCGGCAAGGCCGAGGGAGAAGGCGCCGCAGGTTCCGCCTATTGGAGCAAGCCCGTTGCCATCGAATCGACCGGCAAGGATGGCAAGACCGAAGTCTTCAACGGCTGCTATCGTTTACGGCTCGCCAATCCGGCCATCCAGGGCGTGCCCTACGTCCCTATGTCGATCCTCGACGGTACGCTGGAGAAATCCGACAAGCCGCTCGAACAAAGCGTTCCTGAGGGCTGCGAGGCGCCCTGACCAATTCATCGGACGGAGCCGAAGCCCGAGGGCTTGCGGCAAGCTATCCAAACAAAGAACGGATTAATACCAGCCAACCGCAACCTGTGCCTCTTCCGACATCCGGTCGGGCGTCCACGGCGGATCGAAGGTCATCGTTACATCGACGAAGCTGACGCCTTCGACGGCGCTGACTGCATCCTGCACCCATCCCGGCATTTCTCCGGCTACGGGGCAGCCCGGCGCCGTCAGCGTCATCTCGATCTTGACCGAGCGATCATCTTCGATATCGACCTTGTAGACGAGCCCGAGTTCATAGATATCGGCCGGAATTTCCGGATCATAGACGGTTTTCAGCGCACCGATAATATCATCCGTCATCCGCGCCAGTTCATCGGCGGGAATAGCGGACGCCGACGCCGTGCCAACCGGCGTATGTACCGGATCGGCTGCAACCGTATCCTGCTTTTCAAGCGTTTCGACTTTATCGGCCATCATCATCACCCAAAGAATTTCCGCGCTTTCTCCAGCGCATCGGCAAGAACATCGATCTCGTTTCGCGTATTATACATGGCAAATGAGGCACGGCATGTCGACGTTACGCCAAAGCGCTTCAGAAGCGGCTGCGCACAATGCGTACCGGCACGCACCGCGACGCCGGCCCTGTCGATCACCATCGACACGTCATGGGCGTGAATGCCTTCGAGCTCGAATGAAATGATCGCGCCCTTGCCCTTGGCGTCGCCGAAAATGCGCAGTGAATTGATCTGCCGCAGACGCTCGTGGGCATAGTCGCGCAGATCCTCCTCATGCGCCAGAATGGCGGCGCGGCCGATCTTCTCCACATATTCGATCGCGGCACCAAGGCCGATCGCCTGGGCGATCGGTGGTGTACCCGCTTCGAACCGGTGCGGTGGATGGTTGTAGGTGACGATGTCTTCCGTCACCTCTTCGATCATCTCGCCGCCGCCCTGGAAGGGACGCATCGCTTCAAGCTTTTCCTTGCGCCCGTAGAGAACGCCAATGCCCGACGGCCCGTAAATCTTGTGCCCGGTGAAAATGTACCAGTCGCATCCAAGCTCCTGCACATCGACGGGCAGATGAACCGCACCTTGGCTACCATCGACCAGCACTGGAATGCCGCGTGCGTGGGCGATACGGACGATATCCTTGATCGGCGTCACCGTGCCGAGCACGTTCGACATATGCGTGATAGCGACGAGTTTGGTGCGCTCCGTCAGCCGCTTCTCGAATTCCTCGATATGAAACGCGCCTTGATCGTCGACCGGCACCCAGACGAGCTTGGCGCCCTGGCGCTCGCGAATGAAATGCCACGGCACAATGTTGGAGTGATGCTCCATGATCGACAGCACGATTTCGTCGCCCTCGCCGATATTCGGCATGCCATAGCCATAGGCGACGGTGTTGATTGCCTCCGTCGCCGACTTGGTGAAGACGATCTCATCAAGGGAAGCCGCATTCAGAAAGCGCCGGACATTTTCGCGCGCCTTTTCGTAGGCATCGGTCGCCGCATTGGAAAGGAAATGCAGGCCGCGATGCACATTGGCGTACTCGTTGGAATAGGTATGCGTGATCGCGTCGATGACAGCCTGCGGCTTTTGCGCCGATGCGCCATTGTCGAGGTAGACAAGCGGCTTGCCATAGACTTCGCGCGACAGGATCGGGAAATCGCGACGGATCGCCTCTACGTCGTAGCTGCTCGAAATGATCTTGGAGTCCATGATAGCCGCGTTATCCCGTTTTCCAGTTGACTTGGACGACCGCTCAGACGTGAGCGGCCAACCACTTGTCGAGGATGCCTTCCAGCGCTTCGACCAATTCCTCGTCTTGAAGCTCCTCGACGACCTCGGCCACAAATGCCTTGATCAGCAGCCCGCGTGCCTCGCTTTCGGGAATGCCGCGTGCCTGCAGATAGAACAGATGGTTCCCGTCTATTTCGGCAACCGTCGCGCCATGACCGCACGCAACGTCGTCGGCAAAAATCTCAAGTTCCGGCTTGGCGTCGAATTCGCCGTCGTCGGAAAGCAGGAGCGTGTTGCAGGCCATGCGCGCATCGGTCTTCTGGGCGATCTTGTTGACCTTGATCTGGCCCTGAAAGACGCCGCGCGCCCGGTCAGTGACGACGTTGCGGACGATTTCCACCGACGTCGTGTTCTCGACGAGGTGGCCGAGCGTCATCGTCACATCCGTATGGCAGTCGCCGCCGAGGAGATTGACGCCACGCAGCTGGAAGTCGCAGCCCTCACCCTGGGCAAGCACATGCACTTCCTGGCGAACGAGCTTGCCGCCGGCATTGACAACATAGAGGTTGAGCTTGGCGTTCTTGCCGATGGTGGCAATGAACTGAGCGAGTTGGGTCGACTGTTCGCCATGCTCGCGCAGGATGATCCAGGTAATTTCGCAATCGTCAGCGACAGTGACATTGCTGATGCTCGTCGAGAAACCGTCGCCCTCGCCGCCTGCTTGGCGCTCGATGACCGTAGCCTTGGCGCCCTTGCCGAATTTGACCGGAAACCGCACGTGGCCCTGGCCGCGCGTCTGAATGTTCTGGAGTTCGAGCGGCGTACCGAGTTCGATGCCTTCGGCAACCGACACAGCCCAGCCATCGGTAACATAGGCTGCGTTAATCTGGCCGATCGTGTCATCGCCATCACGGATGGCAAGGTCGCCAATGACCGATCCCTCCGACAGCTTCTCGCTGAACTTCTGGAATTCGACGCCATCAACTCTGGGTGCAACCAGGCTGACGCCGTTCGAAACCGCGGCAATGGCAGAGCCGGAGATAATCGGCAGCAATGCATTGGTGCCAGCAGCGCTGTCATAGGGCGCAACGCTGCGCAGCAGCGTCCGCAAATCGGTATAGTGCCAGGCTTCGACACGGCGCGAGGGCAGGCCCTGCTCCTTCAGCGCCTCAATGGCATTGTCGCGGGCGCTGGAGATTTCGCCATCGCCCGGCAGTTCGCCCATCCGGTCAACAAAGGCGTCGACCAGCGCGGCTTCCGCGGCCGTGGGCTGGCGTCTTGCGTGAACATTCATCATGACGCTCCTCAGGCTGCCTCGCCGATAATATCGGCGTAGCCGTTTTCTTCGAGGTGCAGGGCAAGTTCCTTGCCCCCCGACTTGATGACCTGCCCCTTGTAGAGGACATGCACTGTGTCCGGAACGATATAGTCGAGCAGGCGCTGGTAGTGCGTGATGACGATTACTGCCCGATCCGGCGAACGCAGCGCATTGACGCCGTCGGCAACGATCTTCAGGGCATCGATATCGAGCCCCGAATCCGTCTCATCGAGCACGCAAAGCTTGGGCTCGAGCAGTTTCATCTGCAGGATTTCGGCTCGCTTCTTTTCGCCGCCGGAAAAACCGACATTGAGCGGACGCTTGAGCATGCCGATGTCCATGTCGAGCGATGCGGCGGCGGTCTTGACGCGGCCGAGGAACTCCGGGATTTTCAGCGGTTCTTCGCCGCGTGCCTTGCGCTGCGAATTCATCGCCACCTTGAGGAATTCCATCGTGGCTACGCCCGGTATCTCCATCGGATACTGGAACGCGAGGAAAATTCCCTTTGCCGCACGCTCGGACGGGTCGAGATCGAGGATCGACTCCCCATTGTAGAGGATGTCGCCTTCCGTCACCTCATAGTCCTCGCGGCCAGCAAGAATATAGGAGAGTGTAGACTTGCCAGAGCCGTTGGGGCCCATGATGGCGGCAACTTCCCCGGCCTTGACCGTGAGGTTCAGGCCCCGGATGATCTCGGTGCCATCTTCGGCGATGCGTGCGTGCAGGTTTCTGATTTCCAGCATTTCATAGTTCCTTCGTATTCCAGCGGGACCAGCAAACAGGCGATCCTCCGCTCAATTTCATTTCCAGCATGGATAGCCTGTCGCCATCCCTCAATTCGAATTATCGCCGCTCAGGCTTTTCAGGCGCTCGACCACGGAAGCGAGCTCCTTGCGGGCCCGGATCAGTTCAGGTTCAAGCACACGTTCGGTCGCCGTGGACGAGCGCGCCAGCGTATCCGTCAATTCCTCGATGACTTCGCCAAGCTCTTCATAGCGCCGGCGCAACCTGTCGAGCTCTTCCTTCGTGGCGATGACCATTAACCGACGCTCCCCTCAAGGCTGATGCCGATGAGCTTCTGCGCTTCCACGGCAAACTCCATTGGCAGTTCCTGGATAACTTCCTTGACGAAGCCATTGACGATGAGCGCGATCGCCTCTTCCTCCGGAATGCCGCGTTGCATCACGTAGAACAGCGCGTCTTCGGAGATCTTCGAGGTGGTCGCTTCGTGCTCGAACTGCGCCGTGGCGTTCTTTGCCTCGATGTAGGGCACGGTGTGGGCGCCGCAATCATTGCCGATCAGCAGTGAATCGCACTGGGTAAAGTTGCGCGCATTCTCGGCCTTGCGGTGTGCCGACACCTGGCCGCGATAGGTATTGTTCGACTTGCCCGCCGAAATGCCCTTCGAAATGATGCGGCTCGACGTGTTCTTGCCGAGATGCAGCATTTTCGTACCGCTGTCGATCTGCTGATGGCCGTTGGAAACGGCAATCGAATAGAATTCGCCGCGCGAATTGTCGCCGCGCAGGATCACGGACGGATATTTCCAGGTGATCGCCGATCCGGTCTCGACCTGCGTCCAGGAAATCTTGGAGTTGACGCCACGGCAATCGCCACGCTTGGTGACGAAATTGTAGATGCCGCCCTTGCCTTCCGCATCGCCCGGGAACCAGTTCTGGACTGTCGAATACTTGATTTCGGCATTGTCGAGCGCAATGAGCTCGACCACTGCAGCGTGCAGCTGGTTCTCGTCGCGCTGCGGTGCGGTGCAGCCCTCGAGATAGGAGACGTAGGCGCCTTCCTCGGCGATGATCAGCGTCCGCTCGAACTGTCCGGTATCCCGCTCATTGATGCGGAAATAAGTGGAAAGCTCCATCGGGCAGCGCACGCCCTTGGGTACATAGACGAAAGAACCGTCGGTAAATACGGCCGAATTCAGCGTCGCATAGAAGTTGTCGGAGACCGGAACCACCGATGCCAGATACTTCTGGACGAGTTCGGGATATTCGCGGATCGCTTCCGAGATCGAACAGAAGATGACGCCGGCCTTGGCAAGCTCGGCACGGAACGTCGTCACGACAGAAACGCTGTCGAACACGGCATCGACCGCGACACGGCCTGACTTGTAGACGTTGTCGCTGACCTCTTCGCCGTCCGAAGTGCTCGGTTCGCCCTGCTTGCGCACGCCCGCAAGGATTTCCTGCTCTTTCAGCGGAATGCCAAGCTTCTCATAGGTACGCAGGAGTTCGGGATCGACCTCGGCAAGCGACGTCGGCCCGGTCTGGTTCTTCGGCCCGGCGAAGTACACCATGTCCTGGAAGTCGATCTTCGGATAGTTGACGCGCGCCCATGTGGGCTCTTCCATCGTCAGCCAGCGCTCATAGGCCTTGAGACGCCATTCCAGCATCCATTCAGGCTCATTTTTCTTGGCAGAGATAAAGCGAATGATATCTTCGTTAAGGCCCTTCGGCGCCTTATCCATTTCGATAAGGGTTTCAAAGCCATATTTATACTGGTCCACGTCAAGGGTGCGGACCCGATCAATAGTTTCCTGCACGGCAGGCATTGGCGTTCTCCATCCACGCGGGGTTCAAGGTCCCGCAGTTGCAAACGTCAAGGCGTATGTCGTCTTGAATATTTGCTCCGTATGTAGTGCGCAATCGCGCGATTTAACACCCGGCTGACGCCGGATTTTTTCGGTTATCGACCATAAACAGAGGCCGATAGCCGGAATTTCTAGGCCGCATCCACGGCAACAGGTTTCGAACGGTCGCGGCGGGCGACGATTTTGGCCAATGCGTGGAGAAACGACGCAACGTCGCTTTCATCCGTGTCGGACGCTGTCGAAACTCTGAGAGCACCGGTGCCGCCACCAAAACCCATGGCGGCAAGCACATGGCTGGGGCCGACCTTGCCCGAAGAACAGGCGGACCCCGCCGATAGCGCGATTCCCGCAAGATCGAAAGCGATCTGCACGGTTTCCGCTTTCATGTCGCTCAGCGAAAAGAAGGTCGTATTCGGCAAGCGGTTGGCTCCCTCGCCATGGATGATCGCATCTGGCACGATGGACTTGATACCCCGCTCGATGGCGTCGCGCGTTTTGAGGGACCAGCCTCCGGCATTCAGACGCCTGGTCGCAACCTCTGCCGCCGCGCCAAAACCTGCAATAACCGGCAGAGCTTCAGTGCCGGCCCGATGACCCTTTTCCTGGCCGCCACCGCGCACAAGTGCACGCGGCATGACCAGATCGGACACGGCCACTATGGCGCCGACGCCTTTTGGACCACCAATCTTGTGTGAAGACAAGATGAGATAGTCTGCCGAAGTATCGGATATATTGAGCGGAATCCGGCCGGCCGCCTGAACCGCATCAACCACGAACAGGCCTCCGGACGCCTTCACGACCTTACCGATCTCGTCAGTCGGCTGGATAACACCGGTTTCGTTGTTCGCAGCCTGGACGGCCACCAGCGGCAGCCCCGCGCTCCGATCGTGGGCCTCAAGGGCGCCGCGCAGCAAATCGATATCAAGGATGCCGTTGGCATCGACAGGAATAATAGTGATCTGATCCGCGGGAAACTGGCCGCCTGCGAGAATGCACGGATGCTCGCTCGCACTTGCATAGAGATGCGAAAGGCGCATCGGCGACCGTCCCATCATGAATTGCGGGGTCAGGAGGGTTGAAGCTGCCTCGGTTGCACCCGATGTAAAGAACACGTGGTCGGGCTTTGCGGCAACAAGCGCGGCGACATTCCGGCGAGCGGTCTCCAAAATGGCTTTTGCGGACCGGCCTTCCTGGTGAACGGACGATGGGTTACCCGTCTGCATGAGCGCCTGGACGACAGCATCGCGCGCCGCCGGGATCAGCGGCGCGCTTGCATTGTAGTCCAAATAGGCGCGATTGCCGGCCATGGATGGTCCTTGATCCTGTTCTTTATGAACACCGCGCTGCACAAAGCGCAATTTCCTTGAATTTTTGCCTCGGAACAGCCTATTAAGCCGCTTCGAGCAAAAATTCTATACCAGTTTTGAACGGTTCTAAACTGGTTTTATGGGCGCAGTTGGTTGCCGTCAAGTCCGGTCAACTACAACCGCCTGTGGCAAAGAGTGGAGTATACATGCCTGAAGTAATTTTCAATGGACCAGCGGGCCGTCTCGAGGGCAGATATCAGCCTTCGACGGAAAAAAACGCGCCGATTGCGATTGTCCTCCACCCTCACCCACAATTCGGCGGCACAATGAACAACAAGATCGTCTACGATCTGTTCTACATGTTCCAGCAGCGCGGCTTCACGACCCTGCGCTTCAACTTCCGCGGCATCGGTCGCAGCCAGGGCGAATTCGATCATGGTTCGGGCGAATTGTCGGACGCAGCCGGCGCGCTCGACTGGGTGCAGTCGCTGCATCCGGATTCGAAGACCTGCTGGGTGGCAGGCTACTCGTTCGGCGCGTGGATCGGCATGCAGCTCCTGATGCGCCGACCGGAGATCGAGGGCTTCATCTCCGTCGCGCCGCAGCCCAACACCTATGATTTCTCGTTCCTCGCGCCCTGCCCCTCGTCCGGCCTGATCCTTCACGGCGATCAGGACAAGGTGGCACCGCCCAAGGACGTGCAAGGTCTGGTCGACAAGCTGAAGACCCAGAAGGGCATCACGATCACGCAAAAGACCATGGTCGGCGCCAACCATTTCTTCTCCGGCATGACCGATGAAGTCATTGCCGAATGTTCGGACTATCTGGACCGCCGCCTGAACGGCGAACTGGTTGAAGCCAAGCCGAAACGGCTGCGATAACGGGCTCCAAGACTACGGATCCTCGGGACAGGCCCGAGGATCATGGTGAGCCGGATCTACCTCCGACCGGCAATTACCCCGCCCGACACCGGCACTTTGCAGCCCGTCGTCGTCGGCCAGGTCAAGGGCAGCCCGTCGAGTGCGCGAACGGCGAGGTAGGCCCAGGCCTCCGCCTCCATCGAATCACCATTGAAACCCAAATCTTCGGCGACGACGACCTTCGCGCCCGAAAGCCTCGCGCCTTCCGCCAGATCCTTGAGAATCGTTGCGTTCTTGCGCCCGCCGCCGCATATGATCCACAGCGATGGCGTTTCAGGTGCATAAGCGCCTGCCTTCAAGATGGCGTCGGCCGTCACTCTCGCCAGCGTTCGCGCCCCATCGGCAAGCTCGGCATTTCCGAGTTCCTCCAGGGTAAAATCATTGCGGTCCAGCGATTTCGGCGGCTGCAAATCAAAGAACGGTTTCGTCAGATAGCGTGTCACGGCCGCGCCTACGATCTCGCCCTCACTCGCAATGGCGCCGCCCGCATCATAGGCAATCCCGGCGCGGTCCTCGACCCACTGATCAATCAGCGTATTGCCCGGTCCCGTATCGAAAGCGATCGGATCGCCCTTCGAAGGCACGATCGTCACATTGGAAATACCGCCGATGTTGACGAAGACCACCGGCCGGCCGTGGCTGAGTTCAGCGGGAACATGCCGCGCAAGCGCACTGTGATAGGCCGGCACCAGCGGCGCACCCTGACCGCCATGCACCATATCGTTGGCACGCATGTCGTAGACGACGGGAATGCCGGTCACTTTGGCAAGAAGTTCTCCGTTACCCAATTGGACAGTCAAGCCTTCGCTTGGTCGATGCAAAACCGTCTGGCCATGAAATCCAATAATATCAATGTCTTTCGCTTCGATGTTCTGACCGGACAGAAACTGCTTCACGGCATCGCCGTGCCGCCGAGTCAGCTCTTCTTCGATTGGCGCGAGCGTTCCCGGCCGCTCATTGCGCCGATTAATTGCCTTCGCCTCGCTGAGCGACGCTTCGATGCGGCGACGGAATGCAGTCTCGTAAGGCGTGAAGCCGGACGATCCCCGCGCGACGTTGCCACCGCCATCAGTTTCGACGAGCGCGATATCGATACCGTCCATCGACGTTCCGCTCATCAGCCCGATTGCACGCCGTATTGCCGCCAAGACACTGCCTTTCTTGTGATTCGATTGAGAATGATGTTAAACGGCACCGTCTGTTAAGGCACATGCTTTGTGCCGTTTTATTCAATCAGGAAAACCCGAAATGTCTGCCTTCAAATCCGAGTTTCTGCACACGCTTTCCACGCGCGGCTTCATCCATCAGACCTCCGACGATGCGGGTCTGGATGCGCTCTTCGCCAAGGAAACCGTGTCTGCCTATATCGGCTTTGATCCGACGGCATCGAGCCTCCATGCGGGCGGCCTGATACAGATCATGATGCTGTACTGGATGCAGAAAACCGGCCATCGCCCTGTCGCACTGATGGGCGGCGGTACCGGCATGGTCGGCGACCCGTCTTTCAAGGACGAGGCGCGCAAGCTGATGACGCCCGAGACCATTCAGTCCAACATCGATAGCATCAAGCGCGTATTCACAAATTATCTCAACTTTGGCGATGGTCCCAGCGACGCGCTGATGGTCAACAATGCCGAATGGCTTCTGCCGCTCAACTACCTCGAATTTCTGCGCGACGTCGGCCAGCACTTTTCGGTCAACCGCATGCTGTCGTTTGATTCGGTCAAGCAGCGGCTCGATCGCGAGCAATCGCTGTCGTTCCTCGAATTCAACTACATGATCCTCCAGGCCTATGATTTCGTCGAGCTCAACAAGCGCTACGGCCTGCGCCTGCAAATGGGAGGCTCCGATCAGTGGGGCAACATCGTCAACGGCATCGACCTCGGCCATCGTCTGGGAACGCCGCAGCTCTACGCCCTCACCTCGCCGCTGCTGACGACATCTTCAGGTGCGAAGATGGGCAAGTCTATGAACGGCGCCGTGTGGCTCAACGCCGAACTCCTGAGCCCCTATGATTTCTGGCAATACTGGCGCAACACCGAAGACGCCGATGTGGAGCGCTTCCTGAAACTCTACACGACACTGCCGCTCGACGAGATTAGCCGGCTTAGCGCCTTGGGCGGTGCGGAGATCAACGAGACCAAGAAGGTACTCGCCACCGAAGTGACGAGCCTGCTGCATGGCCGGAAGGCTGCTGAAGAAGCAGCCGAGACCGCGCGCAAGACTTTCGAGGAAGGCGCTCTTGCGACCAGCCTGCCGACAATCGAGATCGCCGCAAGCGAACTTGAGGCCGGAATTGGTATCTTGACCCTAATTGTCAAAGCAGGGCTCGCCGCTTCCAACGGCGAAGCACGCCGCCATATCCAGGGAGGCGCGGTTCGGATCAATGACGCCAGCATATCGGACGAGCGGGCTCAGGTCGGCGCTTCGGAGGTGACCGGCGATGGCGTCATCAAGCTCTCGCTCGGCAAGAAGAAGCACATCCTCATTCGCCCGGTCTGATCAAGTCCCTACTGGAACTCGAAGATCGAACGAAAGATGCCAGGAGCAATCACGGATATCGGGTTGACGATGATCTGTGGTTGCTTCAGCGGTCCCTGCAACCGGTAGGTTATGCCGATAAGGCCGCGGTCGCGGCCATTGCCGAGGAACATGCCGAGGATCGGCAACTCGCCGAAGATTCGATTGATGCCGTAGGCCGGCATGAATGTTCCGGTCAGGTTCATGTTCCCTGCCGGATCGCTGAGCACGCCCTGAAACGTCGTGCCGATCGTCGGCCCACGGATCACGCCATTTGCAAGATTGATGTAGTTCGAGCCTTTCTCGATCTGCGAGAAGCCGCGATCGAACGTCACGCGCGACACGTCGATGTTCTTCTGCACGGCATCGTTGAGGCTCGTGCCGTTTGGCGAGGTTGACACCAGTTTGGCGAGCCGCGGCTCGTTCACGAGCGTGAAGTTCTGGGCATCGACCTGCCCGCGCAACGGCCCGTCGCCTTTGGAGTCGAGCGCAACGCTGATGCTGCCGCCTTGCATCTTCTCGTAAAATCCGAAGAAGCGCAGCACCGCGCCGGCTTCGCGCGACTGAAGGTTGATAGAGCGGGCGCCGCTCCCGGAACTATCCGTCGCAATCACCTTCTGGCCGGATTTGCTGATCGCGTTGAAGGCGAGACCCGAAACATTCGAGCCGACGCCCTCGTAGGAAAGCGAGACATTGCTGAAGGTTTCCTGATAGAACCCGACGACATTGTCGATGTCGGCATTGATCAGCACTCTCTGCTTGCCACCTGCCTCGCTGTTCTTCTGCTTCTTGTCCGTGATCTGATTGAGCAAGGGCCGCGCATCGAACGCATTGCCCTTCACGTCAACGCGGAAGCCATATTGCGTCCGCGCCACCTTGACCGTGATGTCGTCGCCGCGATTGAGCTTGACGTTATTGAAATCTGCCGAGCTCAGATCGCCGCCGACGACCTTGACATCGCCCTGGATGCGGAACGTCTCGCCCGCAATATCGAGATCCTTGATGATTGCCGTATCGCCGTCCTGCTGCAGGGCGAATTTTGCGGTGGCCTTCACACCGGCGCCCTTGGTCCAGCCGATTTGCGCCAGTTTTATCTCGGCCTTGGTCAAGTCCGCCGTTGCAACACGCGCGCCATCGGCACCCTTTGAAATATCGACCGATATCGGGCCGGACAGCAGCGGGTCGAGCGCAGGAAAGAGCGCGTTGCGTGTCTTGTCGTCGAGCCGCAAGGTGACGTTCTGCTCGCGCTTCGCCGTGTTGCCGCCCAGGGGCTCGAACAGTTCCACATCGGCGGGAATGCCGTTGAGTTTGGCTTCAGCATCAAGGCTCGCCCCCTCGCGGGTGACCGAAAGCGAACCACTTGCATCCGTGATCAACTGTCCGTCGATTTTCTTGGCGAGGTCGATGTTGGAGAGCGCCATCTCGGCGGTATATGTAAGGCTACCCGGGGGCGCGCGCCGCGTAATCGGGAATGAGACGAGCACGTGTGCCTTGACGTTCCCTTTGATGTCATCGGGCGTGAACGGCAGGTTTTTTACGGCGTTTATGGGCTTGTAGCCGATGATTTCGGCGACGGCCGAAGCGTCGCCTGCAAGATTAAGGTCGAGATCGGCGAGCACCGGCCGTTGCGGCCCCCACGGGATGACCAGCGTGCCGCCGACAATATGTGCTTCGCGGTTGTTCGGGGTAATTGCAATGCCGTTCTCCAGCGAGATCGTCGTGCGCGCGCCGCGCACGCTGATCTTACCGTCGGCATTGCTAACGGGCGGCAGTTCACCGACGATATTGAAGTGCGAGCCCTGGACGGTAAAATCCGCCTGCAGTTCATCGGCTTCGAGCGGCGGCGGCTTGCCGGGGCCGTTGAACCGGCCGGCCGCGAAATTCAAGTCGATCCTGCTGTCACTGGTCGTTCCGCCGGTGAGATTTTCGAGAACCCACCGCCGCGCGCCGGTAGCGACCCAAACGGGCCATAACTGTTTGGCATCGGCAACGGGCATCTGTGGAATCTGCAGCGACATTTGCATGGCCGGCGTGCCATTGCCAAACGTCGCCTTGGCAAAACCTGTCAACGCGCTGTCTTCGCCGGCACGTACGGAAATCTTCGGGATATCGAGCAATTTTTGCGACGGCACGTATCGTCCCGACAAGCCGGCATCGAATGCCAGCGCCGGTTCGCTCGAGTCCTGCGGCGAAGACGTTGCTTGGTTGGTACCAAGTTCGAACCGATAAGCCGGTTCCGCCGGATTTGCCGCGTCCGGGGTAATCGCGCCCGTGACGGTTCCCTTGAATGCACCGAAATGCAGCGTCGAAGGCTTGAGATCGATAGCCTTCGACCCTGCAGCGTGCTCGAAATTGATCTGCGCCGCGACAGCCATATCGTCGACATTGCCGATTGAAACCGGGCCCTCGCCTATGTTGAGCGCGCCCCAGACGCGGGCCGGCTCGCTCGCCGACCCGGCAAGACCATCGAGCTTGATTTCGGCGAGATTATCATAGGCAAGATAGGCGCCGTCAGGCTTGATGCCGTCGACATCGGGCACAGGCGCATTGCCAAATGTGCCATGGAGAGGAATTTTGCTGATGTCGAGCGAAAACGCCTCTATTTTCGCGCCGACGGCCGAGCGCTTTGCCTGTGCGGCAATGGCGATTTGCTTGCCTCGCCACTCGACCGTTCCGTTGATGGCGACAGGCCCGCCAGTCTCTGACAGATCGAGATTGACGATCCGCAGTCGCTCCGGTGCGCCGGCGATGGTGAAATCAAACGATGTGTCGGTGATGGTAATGTCGCGTGTCTCGCGCTGATCGAGCAGCGACACCGCGCTTTCAAGTCCCGAGAAGATCAGGCGCGAGGCGCCATCGAGATCGACGAGACCCTGCGCGTCCCAGGGAACGAGGGTCATGAAATCGAAGGGTACCTTCGAGGTAACCTTGATCTCGGCACCGTCGAGTTCGAGGCGCTCGACCTTGACGTTACCTTGCAGCAACGGCAGCGTCGCCAGACCGATCCGCACGGAACGGACATTGTTTATTTCGATGCCGCGCTTCGCGTCGGCAATGTTGACGTCCCTTGCCTCGAGGGCGAGGTGATGGCGCTGGTCGAGTGATATCTGCGCCGACTGGATCGTTGCCGCGGTCTCCGGGCCGACAACCGATTTCAACGCCGCCTGCGTGCGCCGGGTCAGGGCTTCGCCGCCTATGCCGACCCGCAGAACCGTAAAGGCTATGCCTCCAAGAATGGCGACAAGAATGATGAATGAAAAGCAGGCGTTCGTTGCAATATGCAAACGCGAACGACGCCGCGGCGTCGCCACGGGAGCCCTGCCGCGCTTATGAGCTGACGGGTAACGATGAAGTTTTGTGAGGTCGCGCTTCGTGAAGCGGACTTTTTCCGGTTTCTCTGTCAAATTCCCAAGCCAATTGAGGAATCATATGGGAAACCGTAGACGATTCCCTTGCCTCTGTAGTTGCGTAACTGAGGCGGGCATTCAATAATCAAAAGAAAGGCATTCATATGACAGTTCTGGACACTGGAAGCATCGCTCCGGACTTCACCCTGCCCCGCGATGGCGGCGGCGACATCACCCTGTCCGCGCTGCGCGGCAAGCCGGTCGTGCTCTATTTCTACCCGAAGGACGACACAAGCGGCTGTACCCAGGAGGCGATCGAATTTTCCGGCCTCAAGCCGCAGTTCGAAGCGCTTGGCGCCACGGTTATCGGAATGTCGCCTGACGCCGTGAAAAAGCACGACAAATTCAAGACAAAGCATGATCTGAAGGTCGATCTCGTGGCGGACGAGGACAGGAAGATCATCGAGGCCTATGGGCTCTGGGTCGAAAAGAGCATGTACGGCCGCAAATATATGGGCGTAGAACGCACGACTTTCCTCATCGATGCGAGCGGAAAAATTGCCCGGGTGTGGAACAAGGTCAAGGTTCCCGGCCACGCCGCGGAGGTTCTCGAGGCGACGCTGGCGCTCAAAAGCTGATTTCGTCGCTTTTTTCATTGCGAATTCAATGAGAATGCACGGCTCTGTCAGGATTTATTAACCCTAACAGAGTGTAGTGATTTGCAGGAATTCAGCTGCGGATCGACGAACACACAGCCATGAAAAAGGTCAAGAGCTCCAGCATCTTCGGCACGATCAAGGAACCGCATACAATCATCATTGCGCGCGGCGAAACGATCCGCCATTTCAGCGTGAAGCCCTGGGCCGCGCTCCTCGGCGGATCGCTGGCCGTGGGCTTTGCCGGAACCTACATCCTTGCGACATCCTACCTCGTTTTCCGCGATCAACTCATAACCGGAAGCGTCGCCCGGCAGGCGCAGATCGAGCGCGCCTACGAGGATCGCATCGCCGCGCTCCGCACACAGCTCGACCGCGTCACCAGCCGCCAGCTTCTCGACCGGAAACTGGTCGAGGGCAAGGTTGCAGAATTGGTTCAGCGCCAGAAGCGCCTGACCGAGCAACACCAGAAGCTCGCGCCCATGCTCAAACGCGCTGGCAACACCTTGCCAGCTGACGTCGCTCCACACCTCGCGATGGACAGCGATGCCGACACTATTGTCAGGTCCGAGGACGCCGATGCCTTCTATGGTATCGATCCTATCATAACCGGCCCAACGTCGACGACGCAAAAGCCTGCGCCGCGTGACGACAAGGCGAAAGCCAAGGTCAACAAGGCCGGACTGCTCGATTCCGTCGACCATTCGCTTGCGGCGATCGAAACCAAGCAGTCCCGCCAGATGCAGACGCTGTCCAATTCGGCCTATGAAACCGCCGACAAGATCATGGACGCGCTTGCTGCGACGGGAATCAAACGGGTGGCCGGCGGTGAGACTGCCGGCGCGGGCGGCCCGCTCATTCTGGCAAGCTTTAACCCAACCGCGCCATTCGACACGAAACTCGCCGATTTGAATGATGCGCTGCATCGTCTTGAAGGCGCAAAGAAGCTGGCAAAGGCGGTCCCCATCGCCAATCCGGCGCCGGGCATGCCCGTATCAAGCTCCTTTGGCGTGCGCAGAGACCCGCTCATCGGCATGATGGCTTTTCACTCGGGCATGGATTTCCGCGCAATAGCGGGAACGTCGGTTCTTGCTACGGCCAACGGAACCGTGACTGCCGCTGAATATGCCGGCGGTTACGGCAATATGGTCGAGGTCGACCACGGCAACGGGCTCGTCACGCGTTACGGCCATATGAGCCAGATCCTCGTCAAGACTGGCCAGCGCGTCAAGCTCGGTGACGTTCTCGGTAAGGTCGGGAGCACAGGACGCTCAACCGGCCCGCACCTCCATTACGAAGTGCGCAGAAACGGCAACGCCGTCGATCCGACGACCTTCCTCGCTATCGGCCGGCAGATCGCTGCCGACCTCTGAGAATGCGGCTTTAGGCGATATCCTCGACGACCACGTCCGATCCATGTACCCGGTGCGCCAAGGCAGCTTCCATGAACTCGTCCACCTCGCCGTCAAGCACATCCTGCGGGCTGGTGCTTTCAACACCCGTGCGCAGATCCTTTACCAACTGGTATGGCTGGAGGACGTAGGAACGGATCTGATGGCCCCAGCCGATGTCTGTCTTCGATGCGGAAATCGCATTTGCGGCTTCTTCGCGCTTTTCAAGCTCGGCCTCGTAAAGGCGAGCCCGCAGCATGGACCATGCGGTCGCACGATTCTTGTGCTGTGAACGTTCAGCCTGGCACTGTACGACGATGCCGGTCGCGATATGAGTGATACGCACCGCTGAATCGGTCGTGTTGACGTGCTGTCCGCCTGCGCCCGACGCGCGGTAGGTATCGATACGAACATCGGATTCGTTGACATCGATGGCGATATTGTCGTCAACGACCGGGTAGACCCAGATGCTGGAAAACGACGTATGGCGGCGCGCATTCGAGTCATAGGGCGAAATGCGCACCAGGCGATGAACGCCGGATTCCGTCTTCAGGAGGCCATAGGCATTGTGGCCTTTGACGAGGATCGTGGCGGACTTGATCCCGGCTTCTTCGCCATAGTGAACTTCGAGAAGTTCGACCTTCATACCCTTGCGTTCCGCCCAGCGGGTATACATGCGCAGGAGCATATTGGCCCAATCCTGGCTCTCGGTGCCGCCTGCACCCGAATGGACTTCTAGGTAACAGTCGTTGGCATCGGCTTCGCCCGAAAGCAACGTGTCGATCTGGCGGCGATCCACGTCCTGCTTGATGGCCCGGATCGCGGTCTCCGCCTCCGCGACGATCGACGCATCGCCCTCCTCTTCGCCCATGGCGATGAGTTCGACATTGTCATCCAGGGATTGGCTTAAGGTGCGGATCGAGTTGATGCCGTCTTCGAGCTGCTGGCGCTCGCGCATAAGCTTTTGCGCTTCCTGCGCGTCATTCCACAGCGACGGATCTTCGGCAAGCTGGTTCAGATAGCCCAGGCGTTTGATTGAAGCATCCCAGTCAAAGATGCCTCCTCAGCAGGCTTATGGCCTGCTTGATCTCGTCGACCAGCGTCTCGATTTCGGCGCGCATTGGCTGTCCGTTCCTTCTCTATGCTCGAATTTCGGCGGACCATATTGACTGGTCCGCGCGATGTAAAGTGTTCAGCTCTGCCTGAGATAGTGCGGGCCAGGCGGTCAGAAAAGACCGCCGCCACCGCCCTGAATGGCCCGGTTCACGTTTGGCGATTGCACCTCGACAGGTGAGCCTTCCGAGAACGTATCCATGCCGATGACCGAATAGGTGTCAGCAGGACCGGTACCGGGCTTGAACGCTTCCATGATGACATTCGGGCCGTCCGGCGAGGCGCGCATGCCCGTCTTGCGGTCGATCGGGATGACCGTCATGCCCTCGGGTACGCGGAAATCGACGGAGCGCTGCCCCTGCAGGGCCGCTTCGGCGAATTCCTTGAACACCGGGGCGGCAAGGCCGCTGCCGGTAAAGCCATGGCCCATCGGCGATGGCGTGTCGTACCCGAGATAGAGGCCGAAGACGAGGTCGGGCGTAAAGCCGATGAACCAGGCATCCTTCTCGTCATTGGTCGTTCCGGTCTTGCCGGCGATCGGACGATTGAGGCTCTTGAGGATCGTCGCCGTACCGCGCTGCACGACGCCTTCCATCATCGAGGTGATCTGATAGGCAGTCATCGGGTCCAGCACCTGATCGCGGTCGTCGATCAGATCGGGCTCCGGCTGGTCCTTCCATTCGGTGGCCGTGCAGTTTTCGCACTTGCGCTCGTCATGCTTGAACACCGTCTTGCCATAGCGATCCTGGATGCGGTCGATCATCGATGGCGTAATCTTGCGGCCGCCATTGGCGATGATCGAATAGCCGGTCACCATGCGCAGCACCGTCGTTTCGCCCGAGCCAAGCGCCATGGCAAGAACCGGCAGCATCTTGTCATAGATGCCGAAACGCTCGGCATATTCGGCAACAAGCTTCATGCCCATGTCCTGCGCGAGGCGGACCGTCATCAGGTTGCGCGACTGTTCGATGCCGTAGCGCAGCGTCGATGGGCCGGCAAACTTTCCGCCATAGTTCTTCGGCGCCCATATGCCAAGGCTGCCGCCCTGGTCGATCGAGATCGGACCATCAAGCACGACCGAGGCTGGCGTATAGCCATTGTCGAGCGCGGCGGAGTAGACGAACGGCTTGAACGAGGAGCCGGGCTGACGCATCGCCTGCGTCGCGCGATTGAATTCGGATTCGGCAAAGGAGAAGCCGCCGACCATGGCAAGAACGCGTCCCGTGTGCGGATCCATCGCAACAGCACCGCCGGCGATCTTGGGCACCTGGCGCAGTTGGAAGGCATCGTTGCTGCCCTCCTTCTTCTCAACAAAGACCACATCGCCGACGTTGAGCACGCCCTCGAGTGACTTTGCCGACGAGCGCTTGCCGTCGATGAGCAGTTTCAAGGCCCATTTTGCGTCGGCCGCGTCGATCGTGCCCTGCTTGCGCTCGCTGACGACCTTGCCGGAAGTCTCGCGGTCGGGCTGCAGACCGATCGTCGCCTGCTGCGGCGTTACCTCGAGCACGACGGCGAGCTGCCATTCCGGCACGTCGGAGAAGGCCTTGATCTCGGACAGCGGAATGCCCCAGTCGCCATTGGTTGAAATGGTCTTGTAGGCGCCGCGATAGCCGCGCGCCTCGTCATATTTGAAGAGCCCGTGCTGCAGCGCCTTGCGCGCCATGACCTGCAGCTTGGGGTCGAGCGTGGTACGAACCGAAAGGCCGCCTTCATAGAGCGCGTTCTCGCCATATTTGGCGATGATCTGGCGGCGAACCTCTTCGCTGAAATACTCGGACGCAAAGAGATAGTTGCCGGTGTGCCGCGGCGTAACGCCGAGCGGCTCGGCTTTCGCTTCGGTCGCTTCTTCCGCCGTCACATAGCCGTTCTCGGCCATGCGATCGATGACCCAGTTGCGTCGCTCGATCGCACGCTCCGGCTGGCGGAAAGGATGGTAGTTGGAAGGTCCCTTCGGAAGGGCTGCGAGATAGGCAGCCTCCGCCACGGTCAGTTCATTCACCGACTTGTTGAAATATGTCAGTGCGGCGCCTGCAATGCCGTAGGAGTTGAGGCCGAAGAAAATCTCGTTGAGGTAAAGTTCGAGAATGCGGTCTTTCGAATAGGCCTGCTCGATGCGGAACGAGAGGATCGCTTCCTTCACCTTGCGGCCAATGGTCTGGTCATTGCTCAGGAGAAAATTCTTGGCGACCTGCTGCGTGATGGTCGATGCACCAACAGGCCGGCGCGTGCCGTAGTTCTGGATATTGGTAAGGACAGCGCGGAACAGTCCACTAATGTCGACGCCCGGATGCTGATAGAAATTCTTGTCTTCGGCCGAAATGAAGGCAGCTTTGACCCGGTCAGGAACCGCCTGGATCGGCAAATAAAGCCGGCGCTCGCGCGCAAATTCCGCCATAAGCTGGCCGTCGGATGCATGAACGCGGGTCATGACCGGCGGCTCGTACTTGGCCAGAACTTCGTAGTCCGGCAGATCCTTAGAGATGCTGACGACGTAAAGGGCCGCGCCAGCAGCGGCGATCAGCGCCATAACCGTGCCGATTCCGAAAAAATATCCGATCAAGCGTATCATAAGTATCCGGAACCCGTTTCACCAATTGGCACGTAAAATCAAAGCGAGCTTTCGATTCATGCAGATTGCGATGCAGGAATGGCCACAGTGAAAGCCAGCCCAAGTTCGGCATGTGCCAGGAGCGACGCCGAAAGCTCGTCGATGCCATTGATCGACAAATGTGACAAAGGCAAGGAAAACCCGTTTCCCTTAACAATTTAAATACCAAATGTGTAGTTTCGGCAACGCACGGGCGTGAGAATTTTCAAGACAACCCTACCGTGCATAACTCCTAGTTGAGCGCGCCAGCCGTCTTCATTCCAGCAAATTCGCCGACCGCCGTGGCAAGCCTTTCGGCGACATGGCTCCGCCACGCCGGGTCGAGCATGAGCTTTTCGTCTTCCTGATTGGAGAGATAACCGATTTCAACCAGCACGGACGGCACATCCGGCGCGCGCAGCACCTGAAAGCCGGCAAAGCGGTGCGGGTTGTTGATCATGTTCACGTCTTTCTTGAGCGACTTCACCACGGTCTTGGCGAAACTCAGCGAGAAGTTGTGTGTCTCCCGGCGCGTCAGGTCCATCAATATGTCGGCGATTTCCGGCGCCTCGTTGTCGAAGGCGATGCCGGCCACTGCGTCGGCACGGTTTTCGCGGTCGGCCATGGCGCGGGAATCCGCATCGGAAGCCCGGTCGGAAACCGTGTAGACCGTGGCACCGCGGATGTTGCCGCGATTGATCGTGTCGGCATGGATCGAGACGAAAAGGTCGGCCTCGTACTGGCGGGCGATGCGCACGCGCTCGGACAGACGCAGGAACGTATCGTCGTTGCGTGTCATCTCGACACGGATGCCGGAGATCTTCTGCAATTCGTCCCGCAACTGCTGGGCGAACATCAGCGTCACATTCTTTTCGAGGCTTCCGCCAGCGCTCTCCGCGCCGCTGTCGATCCCGCCATGACCAGCATCGACGACGACTGTGAACGGTTTCGGCGCCTGGCTTGCTTCGCCGGGAGCCGCAGCCGCCAATCGATCGCCCGTCGGCGTCGATGTGGTCGAGGCAGTCGTCTGGTTCTGCGTCTTCAATGCTTCCGCAAAGGCACGATCGGACGATGCGACGAGGTCGGCAACGAGCCGATAGCCGGGACTGTTATCGTTCTTGAGGACATCGATCCGTTCGACCGCAAAAGGACCCTTCAAGGTAAAGATGAGCCGCGAACGCGTTGCGTCGATCATCCCATAGCGCACATCGGTAATGAGACCCCGCGCCTCGGTCGATTTCTTGTCGAAGCCAAAAACCGTCTTCGGCATGTCGATCGCCAGGCGATGCGGATCGCCGAGCAGCATTGTGGAAATGTCCGGCTCCTGGTCGAAATTGATGACGACGCGTGTGCGCAGTTCGTCGCCGGCTGCCTGATAGGTCAAAGCGGCGAGATCGCCCGCCGCATGCGCCACAGCGCCGCCCTGCAATGAGACAACAAGGCCAAGAAATGCAGCCATGATTATCCGACGGAACACATTCACACCTTTGAAACTGAGCGGGCAGGCAATCCCCGCAAGCACCTCTCGGCCGACCAAACACGCACTGGAAGTCTGCTCAGGGCCTATTATCTATGACTATTAGGTAAGGAGCCATGGTTAATAATCTCTTATTCAAGGTTATTTCGTTGCAGCCGTTGATGACACGATTATGAAGAAGGCCTTGTCATTAAGCGACACACCTCCTAAAAGCAAAGGTGAGTTACTTTCCGCCCTCCGGAATCAGCTCTTCGATGTCACCGCAAATGCCGGAAAGACAAGCGGAGCACAGACATGGCGGCGCGATGGCGAAGCTTCGCTGTAGGTAACCGACAAAAGGATTTGGCGCGCGCGGACAGGGATTGTCGGCAGCGCTTTGTGAACGGCAGATCGCGCAGACAAGGCGCATCGGGCCAGCCCCTAGCGGGGTGATAACAGTGGCGGCACAGCTGAAAAGCGTGCCATTCGTGAGGTCGTTTCGTCAGGAACAACAATGTTTGGTACAGATGTGACCATAACCGGCTTACAAGCCGCGGCTGCCTCAAGGCAGGTCCGCGCGTTGCCGCGTCTGTCTGTTTCTGCGAACTTTAATATATCCGGCAGATGTGAAGACGCGGCTCCAGATACCTTGAGGGTATCCGGGCTGTCTCGCGTTGTTAGCGTTGCAGCCGGGGAGAAGAATTATAATGTCGGACAAGATGCTAATCGACGCCTCCCACCAGGAGGAAACACGGGTTGTCGTGGTTCGGGGCAACCGGATTGAAGAATTTGACTTTGAGTCGGAACACAAGAAACAGATCAAAGGCAATATCTATCTGGCGCGTGTCACACGCGTAGAACCATCCCTCCAGGCTGCTTTCGTCGAGTATGGCGGCAATCGCCACGGCTTCCTCGCATTCAGCGAAATTCATCCTGATTACTATCAGATCCCGGTTGCTGACCGTCAGGCGCTGATCGAAGCAGAAGCGGAAGCGGCAAGCCAGGACGAAGATCACGAGGAACATGCAAGCGAGCAGCGCAGCCGCGATCGCAACGATCGCAGCTCGCGCAATCGCCGGCGCGGCCGTCGTGGCCCGCGGTCGGGTGAAGAATCGTCGAAGCTCGATGCCTCTTCGGAAGAGAACTCCGAGGAGAATGCCGTCACGGACGAATCCTCTGAGGACGAAGCCGTCGTGGAAGTCGCAGCCGAAGAGGCGAGCGAATCCCAGTCTGACGAATCGGGCAGCCAGACCCGCGCGGCTTCGATCGATGCGGACGTGATTTCCGAAGCTGTCGTCGTCGACGGCGATGCGGAAGACACAGAGGGCAACGAGACCCCGCGTTCGAAGAAGTCCGGTCGCCGCTCTGGCGACGACAAGGATGATGCGCACGACGAACTCGATGAAGTCGAATCGGTCGGTGCCGAGGATGCGATGGAAGAGGTGCCGACGCACCAGCGCTTTCAGCGCCGCCAGTACAACATCCAGGACGTCATCAAGCGCCGGCAGATCCTGCTCGTTCAGGTCGTCAAGGAAGAGCGCGGCAACAAGGGCGCAGCGCTGACGACGTATCTTTCGCTCGCTGGACGCTATTCCGTGCTGATGCCAAACACTGCCCGTGGCGGCGGCATTTCGCGCAAGATCACCAGCGTACAGGACCGCAAGCGCCTCAAGGACATCGTCAAGGATCTCGAAGTTCCGAAAGGAATGGGCGTCATCCTGCGCACCGCCGGTGCCAACCGCACGAAGCCCGAGGTCAAGCGCGACTACGAATATTTGATGCGGTTGTGGGAGAACGTTCGAAGCCTCACCCTCGCCTCTACAGCGCCGACGCTGGTCTATGAGGAAGGCAGCCTCATCAAGCGATCGATCCGCGACCTCTATAACAAGGACATCACCGAGATCCTCGTCGCTGGCGAGAACGGCTACCGCGAGGCCAAGGACTTCATGCGCATGCTCATGCCGAGCCATGCCAAGGTCGTGCAGCCCTATCGCGAATTGACCCCGATCTTTGCCCGCAACGGAATCGAGGCGCAGCTCGACCGTATGTTGCAGCCACAGGTGACGCTGAAATCCGGCGGCTACATCATCATCAACCAGACCGAAGCGCTCGTCGCCATCGACGTCAACTCGGGTCGTTCGACCCGCGAACACTCGATCGAAGACACCGCGCTGCAGACCAACCTCGAGGCAGCTGACGAAGTTGCGCGGCAGTTGCGGTTGCGCGACCTTGCCGGCCTCATCGTCATCGATTTCATCGATATGGAAGAGAACCGCAACAACCGTGCGGTTGAGAAGCGGCTGAAGGATTGCCTCAAGGACGACCGCGCGCGCATCCAGGTCGGCCGAATTTCACATTTCGGTCTGCTCGAAATGTCGCGCCAGCGCATCCGCGCCAGCGTTCTCGAAAGCACGACGCAGGTCTGCGCCATGTGCGGCGGCACCGGACATGTGCGCTCGGCCTCGTCGATTGCGCTGCACGTCATGCGCTCGATCGAGGAATATCTGCTGCGCCATTCGCAGAACAATATCATCGTGCGCACGACCGTTCCGACGGCGCTCTACGTCCTCAATCACAAGCGCCAGAATCTTGCCGATCTCGAGTCTCGTTTTGGTCTGACGATCAGCATCGAGGCCGATGACAGCGTTGGTGCTCAGCACTTCGCCATCGACAAGGGTTCGATCGCACTCGGTCCCATCGTTCCGCTGGCGGAGACCCCGACGCTCGGCATCGCCGACGATTTCGAGGATACCGATATTCCGGTCGAAGAAGCTGATGAAGTCGAAGACGTTCAGGCGGCCGACACGGCCCGCGTCGACGGCGACGACGGTTCGCGCAAGCGCCGGCGCAAGCGGCGGCGGCGTGGCGGACGTGACCGTCAGGAAGTTGCCGCGGGTGAGCCCGGTCAATCGGTTCGCAGCGACGACGATGCGGACGATGCTGATCAACCGCCCGTTCCAGGCGAGGATGCGGCCGCGAAGAAGGCACGCGAAGATGAGAACGAACGGCGCAAGAAGCGTCGCCGGGGTCGCCGTGGCGGCCGCAAGAACCGTCGCGACGGCGACGAAGGCGATAACTACATCGCTGCAAAAGCCGTCCCGGACGCGGAACCGGTGTTCGTAACCATACCGCTTCCGGACTTTGCCAAGGCAAAGACGATCGAGACGGTTGCCGATGAGGCCGAAGCTGCCTCCGTCGTCGCTGCGGTCGAGACACCTGCCGTCGAGCCAGTGGCCGAAGGGGTGATTGCGGTCATCGAAGAAGCGCCCGCCAAGAAGCCGGCCAAGCGCAAGTCGCGGGCAAAGGCTGCCGCCGAACCGGTGGATGCCGCCGCCGAGCCAGTAGAAACGGCCGCCGAAGCTCCGGCCAAGCCGAAGCGTGCACCGCGCAAGTCAACGAAGAAGGCTGTTGTCGAAGAGGCGGTTGCTGCCGAGGAATCACCTGCTCCGCAGCCCGAGACAGTCGAAGCCGAAGCGCCTGCGCAAGTGCAGCCCGAGCCGGACGCTGCCGAACCGAAGCAAGAGAAAGTTCCGAGCGAGCCGGTCGTCACATCTACCGTTGCCACGGAAAAGAAGAGCGAAGGTGAAGCACAACCGAAGCGTGGCTGGTGGCAGAAGAAGGGTTTCTTCTGAGCCGCGATCGATTGAATTGAAGACAAGAGGAACCGGCATTCGTGCCGGTTTTTCTTTACAAAAGCCGGGATTTGGCTTGTTGCGCCGCAGATTTGCCGAATTGGGCAGATTTCACAAGGTGGGAGGAGCTTGGGCTCCCTTTCATTCGAAGTTCGATTTCGATACCAATGGGGCCATGATGACAATTCGCAGTTCGTGCCAATCGCTCGCGTCCCTGATGCGCCCCGCCCTCATCGCCCTGACCGCGGGCGCAATGGTGGTCGCCCAAGGTGCAGTCGCGCTTGCGCAGTCCCAATCATTGCCGATCGTCCGCGATGCCGAGATCGAGGCGCTGGTTACAGACTACGCAACGCCGATCATCAATGCGGCTGGCCTCGGCAAGCGTGCGATCAAGGTCGTCCTCGTCAACAACAGCAGTTTCAACGCTTTCGTTGACGGGCGCCGCATCTTCATCAACACCGGCGCGTTGCTGCAAGCCGAAACGCCCAATGAAATCATCGGCGTCATCGCCCACGAAACCGGCCATCTTGCCGGCGGCCACCAATTCAAGCTGCGCGAGCAATTGGCCAACGCCAAGACCATGGCCGTGGTAGCGGGTCTTCTCGGCGTCGGCGCTATCGTCGGCGGCGCCGCTGCGGGCGCGAGCGGCCTGTCGAAGGCAGGCGCCGGTATTGCGATGGGCGCGCCGGAAGTCGCGATGCGCAGCCTGCTCAATTATCAGCGCACGGAAGAGATGGCGGCGGATCGTTCAGCAATAACCTACCTTGCCGCAACCCAACAATCGGCCAAGGGCATGCTCACGACGTTCGAGCGATTCTCCAACGCCCTGTCGCTGACGGGCACGCGCATGGATCCCTACCGCATCAGCCACCCGCTGCCGCGTGAGCGCATTGCCAACCTCGAGACGCTGGCACGGGCAAGCCCCTATTTCGACAAGAAGGACAGCCCTGCCCTGCAGCAGCGCCATGATCTGATGCGCGGCAAGATAGCCGCCTATACCGGCGGGGGCGCCAGCGTCCTGCAAACCTTCCGCAAGGATCCGCAAAATATCGGGGCCCGTTACGGCGACGCGATCGCCACCTATCTCAATGGCTCGGCGCAATCGGCCTTGACCAAGCTTGACCCGCTGATCAAGGAGCAACCGAAGAACCCGTATTTCTACGAGATGCGCGGCGAAATGCTGTTAAAGCAGAACAAGGTGCAGGATGCTGCAAACGCCTTCGAGAAAGCAAGTTCACTCGATCCGCGCAAGTCGGGCCTGATCCGTATGAACTACGGCCGCGCCTTGATGCTGACGGGAACGCCGGCGAACCTCAAGATTGCCGTCGACGAACTCAAGACGAGCATAGGCCGCGACCGCGAGTCCCCGGCCGGATACGCCTATCTGGCCCAGGCCTACGGACAGATGGGTGACATGGCGCTCTCCGATCTCGCCAGCGCGAACGAAAAATTCTACTCGGGCAAGATCCAGGACGCTCAAATCTTCGCGACCCGTGCACAACGTGGCTTGAAAAGCGGCTCGCCCGAGTGGATACAGGCTCAGGACATTATCAGCGCCAAGCGCAAGTAAGATGCGGCAATCCCTCAGGGGACACAGTTTTTGAAAAAGGATACTCCATAATGGCAAAAGTCGCTCTGATTGGCGCAGCCGCCGGCCTCGTCAGCATCGCCGCATTGGCGCTCGGCTATCACGCGGGCCAGACCGATCTCATGGCCTCCGCGCCAGACAAGACCGCGGTCACCGCTTCGACCACCGATCGCACCGAGATCGAAGGCATCGTGCGCAACTATCTGATCAACAATCCCGAGGTCATGCTCGAAGTTCAGACCGCGCTCAATACCAAGCAGGAAGCGGCGCAGAAGGAAGCCTCGACGCAGGTTATCGGCGAAAACAAGGACAAGATATTCCAGTCCGCCAATGACGCTGTTTTCGGCAATCCCACGGGCGATGTGACCATCGTCGAGTTCTTCGACTATAATTGCGGCTACTGCAAGAAGGCGCTCCCCGATATGGACGCGTTGCTGAAGAGCGATCCGAACCTGCGCTTCGTCATGAAGGAATTCCCGATCCTCGGGGCCGATTCGACGCGGGCGCATATCGTCGCCAAGGCATTCAAGGCGGTCATGCCCGAAAAATATCTCGAATTCCACCGCGACCTTCTCGGCGGCGAAGGACGTGCGACCGAAGCTTCGGCCATGGCGATCGCCGTCAAGCTCGGCGCCAATGAAGCGCAGATCCGCGAAAAGATGAATTCGCCTGAGATCACAAAGAGCTTCCAGGAAACCTACGACCTCGCAAATAACCTCAGCATCACCGGCACTCCATCCTATGTCGTCGGAACTGAAGTAGTGCCGGGCGCCCTCGGTGCGGACGCATTGGCCGAGCGGATCAGCCATATTCGCAACAAATAGGTCTGAATATTTACTTCTGACTGCGAAAACCCGTTGTGGACAAGCAATAACGTGACTTTGCAGGCTTTTCGCTTGCCGATAAGCCGTCTATATGGGACCAGCATTTTCGAACCGTCCGGTAATCATGAAGCAAACGATCTTCGTCCTCAACGGCCCAAACCTCAACATGCTTGGCAAGCGTGAGCCGGGTATCTATGGCGCCGTGACTTTGGACGACATCGAAGCCATGTGCCGGACCGAAGCCGAGG
The DNA here is from genome assembly GCF_900104165.1 of Phyllobacterium sp. YR620. Taxonomy (NCBI): domain Bacteria; kingdom Pseudomonadati; phylum Pseudomonadota; class Alphaproteobacteria; order Hyphomicrobiales; family Phyllobacteriaceae; genus Phyllobacterium; species Phyllobacterium sp. YR620. Next base: position 1,209,467 of record NZ_FNJP01000001.1, on the reverse strand, counting down.
CACTCGGCTGCGAGATTGATTTCCGCCAGTCCGATCATGAGGGTGATCTGGTCAGCTGGATACAGGAGGCAGGCGAGCAGAAGGCATTGGTGTTGATCAATCCCGCCGCCTATACGCATACCTCCATCGCGCTGCATGACGCCATAAGGGCGGCATCTGTAACGCTGGTGGAAGTTCACCTTTCCAACATCCACGCACGCGAGTCGTTCCGCCACCACTCCTACGTTTCCTCTTTGGCCAAAGGGGTGATATGTGGCTTCGGGGCCGACGGCTACCTGATGGGCTTGCGCGCACTCATCAAGCTGGCAACGCCGCAGTAGCTGGCAGTGCCAATCAGAATAAGGGGCTTGAAAAAGCATGGCTAACAGAACCACCGGGATCGACAAGGTCATGATCCGCGATCTCGCGGAAATACTGAACGATACGGACCTCACCGACATCGAAATCGAGCAGGGCGATCTTCGCATCCGCGTTTCGCGCCAGGTCACCGTGCAGGCGGCAGCCCCGCAGCCGTTCTATGCGCAGGCTCCGGCGGCCGGTCCCGCTCAGCCAGCATCGCCCGTAGCGTCTGCGCCGGCGGCAGCGCCCGCGGCCGATCCCTCGAAGAATGCCATCCCCTCACCAATGGTCGGGACCGTCTATCTTGCGCCCGCACCCGGCGCACGCGACTTCATCCAGGTCGGTACCCAGGTGAAAGAAGGCCAGACGCTTCTGATCATCGAAGCGATGAAGACCATGAACCAGATCCCCTCGCCGCGCGCCGGCACAGTCACCGCAATCCTCGTAGCGGATTCCCAGCCCGTCGAATATGGCGAGCTGCTGGTCGTGATTGAATGATGCCGGACCCCGTGGGTGAATCGAGAGCGTGATGTTTCAGAAAATTCTCATAGCCAACCGCGGTGAAATCGCCCTGCGCGTTCTGCGGGCCTGCAAGGAACTCGGCATCCAGACGGTGGCTGTCCATTCGACCGCCGACGCCGATGCCATGCATGTACGGCTCGCCGACGAAAGCGTCTGCATTGGACCGCCGCCCTCGCGCGAAAGCTATCTGAATATTCATCAGATCGTTGCCGCCTGCGAAATCACCGGCGCGGACGCCATTCACCCCGGTTACGGCTTCCTGTCGGAAAATGCCAAATTCGCCGAGATCCTCGAGGCGCACAATATCACCTTCATCGGGCCTACCGCCGCGCATATCCGCGTCATGGGCGACAAGATTGAAGCCAAGCGTACGGCGAAGCGCCTCGGTATTCCGGTTGTACCGGGTTCCGATGGCGGCGTCACCGACGACAAGGAAGCTGCGCGCATCGCGGCGGAGATCGGCTATCCGGTTATCATTAAAGCCTCCGCCGGTGGCGGCGGCCGCGGCATGAAGGTGGCGCTCAACGAGGACGAACTGTCGATCGCGCTGTCCACGGCGCGCACGGAAGCCGGTGCCGCTTTTGGTGACGATGCCGTCTACATTGAAAAATACCTGCAAAAGCCCCGCCATATCGAAGTCCAGGTCATGGGCGATGGAAATGGCAAGGCGGTACACCTTGGCGAACGCGACTGTTCCTTGCAGCGGCGGCACCAGAAGGTCTGGGAAGAGGCCAACTCACCAGCCCTGAACTCCGACGAGCGCGAGCGCATCGGCATGATCTGCGCCAACGCCATGGCCGACATGGGCTATCGCGGGGCCGGCACGATCGAGTTCCTCTACGAAAATGGCGAATTCTATTTCATCGAAATGAACACGCGTCTTCAGGTCGAGCATCCGGTGACCGAGGCGATTACCGGCATCGATCTTGTACATGAGCAGATTCGCGTCGCCTCGGGCGGCGGGCTTTCGGTAACCCAGGAGGAGATTCGCTTCTCCGGCCACGCCATCGAATGCCGCATCAACGCCGAAGACCCGCGCACTTTCACGCCGTCGCCGGGCAAGATCACGCATTTTCACACACCCGGCGGCCTTGGCATTCGCGTCGATTCGGGCGTCTATTCCGGCTACAAGATCCCGCCCTATTATGACAGCCTCATTGGCAAGCTCATCGTTCATGGCCGCAACCGCGTCGAATGCATGATGCGCCTGCGCCGGGCGCTCGATGAATTCGTCGTCGACGGCATAAAGACCACACTTCCCCTCTTCCAGGATCTGATCAACAATCCTGATATCGCCAATGGCGATTATGACATTCACTGGCTGGAGAAATATCTGGCCGGAGATACCGCAGAAGAAGAGGCATGACGGGCAAGAACCCGGTAGAACCTTTCAAAATCGACCCCGCGTTGCTGTTGCGTGCCTACGCGACCGGGGTCTTTCCGATGGCCGAAGAGGCCGACAATCCAGAAATATTCTGGGTGCGCCCGGAAAAGCGCGGCATTATTCCGTTCGAGAATTTTCACGTCTCGCGCAGCCTGCGCAAGACCGTGCGCCAGGGTCGCTTCTCCATCCGGCTCGACAGCGATTTCGCCGGCGTCATCGCCGGATGCGCCAGCGGGTCGGGCGAGCGTTCCCGCACCTGGATCAACCAGCCGATCCGCGAGGCCTATGGCAAGCTGTTCGAACTCGGTTACTGCCATACCGTGGAAGCCTGGCTTGGCGGCCGCCTCGTCGGTGGGCTCTACGGTATCGCCCTCGGGTCGGCCTTCTTCGGGGAAAGCATGTTTTCGCGCGAGCGCGACGCCTCCAAGGTCTGCCTCGTCCATCTCGTCGGCCACCTGAGCGAGAAGGGCTTTACGCTCCTCGACACGCAGTTCACCACGAACCATCTCGAGAGCTTCGGTGCAGTCGAGGTGCCGCGCCGCCAGTACCAGAAGATGCTGGAAAACGCACTGGCACAGTCCGCGGAATTCTGAACGGCGACATCCCGCTTCCACATTGTCGGTGTATGTCTTCTTGCGGGCGGGTGCCGCGCAATTTTTTCTGAAAGAGAATGTCGACCCGGTGCGCACTCGTTCGTCTTAGGGAGGGAATAACCCGACGAACAAGGAGAATTGTCGTGAAGATCAATGCTTATCTGAACTTTGATGGAAAGTGCGAAGAGGCTTTCAACTTCTATGCCGGCGTACTCGGCGGCGAGATCGTCGCGATGATTCGTTTCGACGAAATGCCTGAAGGCAACGATATGCCGAAGGAACTTGCCAAGAATATTATGCACGCGACATTGCATATCGGCGACAACGTGCTGATGGCATCAGATGCACCGCCGCCCTATTTCCAGAAGGCGCAGGGCATGACGGTCGCCATCAACGTCGACACGCCTGCGGAAGCGGAGCGCATATTCTCTGCCCTGTCACAAGACGCGCAACACGTGCTGATGCCGCTCGGCGAAACCTCCTGGGCTCAGCGCTTTGCGATGTTTACCGACAAATACGGGACACCCTGGATCGTCAACTGCCCGAAGCCGATGTAACTGATCGCATCGGACGGCCGGCACGCTGGTGTCGGCCGGGCGCGCTATAGCGAATTCAGCTCTTTGCCGGCGCCGGCACATCCGACTTCTGCTTGCAGCTCTTCAGCCAGACATCGTAAACGGGATGCTCGACGGCATTGAGACCAGGGCTGTCGGCAAACATCCAGCCTGAGAAGATGCGCCTGATCTTGCGGTCGAGGGTGATTTCGTCGACCTCGACAAACGTATCCGTTTTCGGTGCCTCGGTATCCGGGCGCGTATAGCAGACGCGCGGTGTCAGCTGCAGGGCGCCGAATTGCACGGTCTCACCGATATAGACGTCGAATGTGGTGATGCGGCCGGTAATCTTGTCGAGCCCTGAAAATACAGCAATCGGATTGGTGATCTTTTCATCCGCCCGCGCCGAAGCAATCGCGGTGGCCGCAACTGCAGCGGCTGTGGCCATCACTCCAATCATCCGTGCAAACCTGGCGCGAAAGGGAACAGTCAGGGTCGAGCGGATCATTGCACTTCCGGGGTTAGCGGTGTCGGGGATTTCGATTCCAGCCAGTCGATAATGATCAATTGTGGCAGAAGAAGATCGGATCAGGCACCAGGCGTCCAGGCATCGTAATCGCCGGTGACGGTCGGACGATTGTCGCCATGGGCAATGGAGCCCTTGGGGCGATAAGCGGCTGGTGAACCGGTCAGATTGGGCTGGTGGCTCTTTTCCCAGCCATACGGCTTATAGTTTTCCTGCGACGGGGGCGTGTCGACCCGATGGTGCATCCAGCCGTGCCATCCAGCCGGAATCGCCGAGGCTTCGGCATAGCCGTTATAGATGACCCAGCGGCGCTTGCGCCCTTCCGAATCGAATGTGCTGAGGCCCTCGTAATAAATATTGCCGAGTTCATCCTCGCCGACCTTCGTACCCTTGCGCCAGGTAAAGAACCGGGTCCCGAGCGTCTGCCCGTTCCACCAGGTGAAAAATTGGGTGATGAAAGTCTTCATGGCAATCCTCGAACGATCTCGTTCAGCCTTTGGCAACTCAAGGGTTTATGGCGGTATCACCAAGGAATGGCAAGGGTCAAGTTGCCGCGTGAGCGGGTGCCAGCCGCAATTTGAAACCGGCATGGCTCTTCTCGAATCCGAGCCGCTCGTAAAAGCGGTGGGCGTCCGGGCGCTTGGCATTCGAGGTGAGTTGCACGAGCGCGATATCGCGCTCGCGCGCAACATCGAGACAGTGGTTGATCAGTTTTGCCCCGATGCCCTTGCCGCGCATGTCGGAGCGGGTCTGCACCGCCTCGATCGCCATTCGTCGGGTACCACGGCCGGTCAGCGATGTTATGAAGGTGGCCTGCGCCGTGGCGACCACCTCGCCGCCCAGTATGCCGACGAAGAGCAGATCATTGGGACTGGCCTCGATAGCGGCGAAGGCCCGCTCATAGTCAGGCAATGCCGCAGGATCGGTCGTATCGCCATGGCCGCCGATTGCGTCGTCGGCAAACAGCGCGATCAGCGCGGGAAGATCGGCGCGCGTCGCTTCCCGGAACGAAACATCCTTACCGGCGTTCACGGCGCCAGCTCGTAGCCAGTCAGCGATTTTTCGAAAACAACAACCGAGATACCTGAATTCGGCTCGCCCCAATTGTCGATCCGGTTATTCGTCCGCTCGAACCCCCTGCTTTCATAAAAGCGGATAGCTTTCTGATTTGCCTCGATAACTTCAAGCTGCATCGAGAAGACGCCGGGAAACGCGCTTTCGACTTCGGCCAGCAACAGCGAGCCGACGCCTTGCTTCTGGCGCTCGGGATGAACATAGAGCTGGTTGAGGATCGACAGCCTGTGATCTTTCTGCGAGGCATAGGCCATGCCGAGAATATCGGCACCATCATCGGCGATGATGAATTCCGAATAGGGCTTGGCCAACTGCTTCTTCAACGCCTCCAGAGAATGGTAGCGGCCGGTGATCGCCTGTACTTTCTCGGCTCCATATACGTCGTCATATGTTGCGTGCCAGGTAGTAACCAGCATTTCGTGGACGGCGTCGAGATCCTCTTTCGTGGCGCTGCGAACCCACATTTACTCGACAATCCCTAATTTCGCCTTGACGAGATCGCTGACCGCCTGCGGGTTGGCCTTGCCACCGGTTGATTTCATCACCTGGCCGACAAACCATCCGGCGAGCGTCGGTTTCGCCTTTGCCTGTTCCGCCTTGTCCGGGTTGGCGGCAATGACGTCATCAACAGCCTTTTCGATCGCGCCGGTGTCGGTAACCTGCTTCATGCCCCGGCTTTCAACCAGTTCGCGCGGGTTGCCGCCTTCGGTCCAGAGAATCTCGAAGAGGTCCTTGGCGATCTTGCCGGAAATCGTGCCTTCCTTGATAAGGTCGAGGACAGCGCCGAGCTGGTCCGGCGATACCGGTGATTCCTCGATGCCCTTGCCCGCCTTGTTCAACGCCCCGAGGAGATCGTTGATCACCCAGTTGGCGGAAAGCTTGCCGTCGCGGCCCTTGGCTACGGCCTCGTAATAGTCGGCAATGGCCTTTTCGGTGACGAGGATCGACGCGTCATAGACCAACAATCCCTGCTCATTCACGAGGCGTAACTTCTTGTCGTCCGGAAGCTCGGGCAGATCGGCCTTCAGCGTATCGACGTAAGCCTGTTCGAACTCGAGCGGCAAAAGGTCCGGGTCGGGGAAATAACGGTAATCATGCGCCTCTTCCTTTGAGCGCATGGAACGTGTCTCACCCTTGACCGGATCGAAAAGTCGGGTTTCCTGGTCTATGGCGCCGCCATCCTCGAGGACACCGATCTGGCGGCGGGCCTCATATTCGATGGCCTGTCCGACAAAACGGATCGAGTTGACGTTCTTGATCTCGCAGCGCGTCCCGAACTCACCGCCCGGACGGCGTACCGACACGTTGACGTCGGCGCGCATCGATCCTTCGTCCATATTCCCGTCGCAAGTGCCGAGATAGCGCACGATGGTGCGCAGCTTCGTCAGATAGGCCTTCGCCTCGTCCGAGGAGCGCAAATCGGGCTTCGATACGATCTCCATCAGGGCGACACCGGACCGGTTGAGATCGACATAGGACATGGTCGGGTTCTGGTCGTGCAGCGATTTGCCCGCATCCTGTTCGAGGTGCAGTCGCTCGATGCCGATTTCGATATCTTCGAAGTCGCCTTTTCGGTCAGGCCCCACCGAGATGGTCATCGTGCCCTCGCCGACGATGGGCTGCTTGTACTGCGAGATCTGATAGCCCTGCGGCAGGTCGGGGTAGAAATAGTTCTTGCGGTCGAACACCGACTTGAGATTGATTTGCGCCTTGAGTCCGAGACCTGTCCGGATCGCCTGGCGCACGCACCACTCATTGATCACCGGCAGCATGCCCGGCATCGCCGCATCGACCAGCGACACGTTGGCATTCGGCTCGGCGCCGAACTCCGTCGACGCACCGGAGAACAGCTTCGAGTTTGAGGTTACCTGGGCATGGACCTCCATGCCGACAACGATTTCCCAATCGCCTGTGGCGCCGGATATGAAACGCTTTGGGTCGGGCGTACGGGTATCAACTAAAGTCATGCTGCCTGTCATTCCTGGCTCATTCGTGTGTTCTATTGGCTAGTGCAATCCGCTCGGTCAGGCAAGTGTTTCTCATATGCGAATGGCTGAAAGCCAGGCCCTAATCCCTCTGATGCAATAGCAAGCAGGGCAGACACGCAGTAATACACCGACTTGGCGCATGCCAAACACCGTGATTAACTGAGTGCGTCAGATGGGGATCGGGGGCGACACCTGATATGGCAGATGAACGTGTCAAACGACGACTCGCTGCGATTTTCGTCGCCGACGTGGTCGGCTATACGCGCCATATGGAGCAGGATGAGGCAGGCACCCTCTCCCGTCTGAAGGCCCGGCGCCGCGATGTTCTCGACCCGCTGCTGCTCCGCCACGAGGGGCGCCTCGTTAAAATCCTCGGCGACGGAATTCTTGCGGAATTTGCCAGCGCCGCAAGCGCGGTTCGCTGCGCCGTGGAACTGCAGCGGGACATGGACGCGGCCAATGAAGGATTGCCCGAGACCCGCCAGTATGTGCTGCGCATCGGTATCAGCCTCGGCGATGTCATCGTCGAGGGCAAGGACCTCTACGGCAACGGCGTCAATCTCGCCGTAAGGCTCGAAAGTCATGGCAACGCCGGCGACATAACGATCTCGTCCAACGTATTCGATCAGGTCTGTCGTGAGGTCGTTGCGGAGTATGACGATCTCGGGCCCGTTTCGATGAAGAATTTCGCCAAGTCGGTTCATGCCTACCGCGTCCGGCCGTGTCCGCAGCAGCCGCCAGGAGCGGATGGTGGTCAGTCCACGCCATTGTCGTTGCCGCCGCGGCCGTCCATTGCGGTACTGCCGTTCAACACGATGGGCGCCAATGCCGAGCATGGCGCCTTCGCCGATGGGCTTACCGAAGACCTCATTACCGAGCTTTCGCGCACGCCCGGCCTTTTCGTCATCGCCCAGCATTCAGCCTTTGCCTACAAGGGAAAACCAGTGGACGTCCGCCAGATCGCCACCGAGCTTGGCGTGCGTTACCTGCTCGAGGGAAGCGCCCGCCGTTCCGCAGAGAGAGTGCGCGTCAACGTTCAGCTCGTAGACACGCTCGGCGGCTACCTGTGGGCCGAGCGATACGACCGTGAGATCGAGGATATTTTTGCGGTGCAGGACGACGTGGCGGCAAGGATCGTGGAGGCGCTTGTTGGACGACTTATCGTCCCGCCCATGCGCAATCGCCCAAAGAGCATGGAAGCCTATGATCTTTGCGTGCGCGCGCGCTCGCTTGGCTGGAATTCCGCCGGATCCCCTGAAGCCATCTACGAATCCATCGTCCTGCTCCAGCAGGCGATCGCAATCGATCCATCTTACGCCGAAGCCTATGGCTGGTTGGCATTCAATCTGTGGTCCACTTGGGCAAATGCCATGGATGCTACCGGGGATAACCGCAGACTGTCGCTTGAAATGGCTAAAAAAGCAGTGGCCCTCGATGCCAATGACGCTCAAAGTCGATGGATATTGGGTTATCTCCTTGCCTATGAAGGGCGATGGTCGGAATCGGACGCGGCGTTCGATGCAGCGATCGCAATGGATCGGAACTCGGCGGACGCGCTGATCTTTCGTGCAGAACTTCTGGCCTTTGCCGGACGAGCGAGCGAAGCCATGGACGTCATGGAACAGGCGTTCAGGCTAAATCCGCATCCGACCGCCTCCTATTATTGGGAACAGAGCCTCGTATATTACGTCGCCAGGCAATTTGAAAAAGCGATCGAAACCGTGCGCGGCAGCCCCGCATACCGCACTGGAGCCCGACGCATTCTTGCGGCAAGCCTTGCCCAGGCTGGAAATCTCAACGAGGCGCGCCAGGAGGCAGCGCTCTTCATGGCCAACAACCCCAACTTTTCCATTGGAAAGTGGGCGGAATCGCAGCCCTTCCGTGATCCGGAGACGCGGCAATTGTTTGTCGAGGGATATCGCAAGGCCGGGCTGCCCGAGTGACGCTGCCCGGCCTTCACAAGACTGTTGTTTGGCCTTCCCGCTTATCGGTGGGATAGTTTGACCTGTCAGGCAATTGAAAAGGGAGGCAGCCATGCAGGCGTTGCTAGGCCGAATTTTCAGTGGTGCCGCCGTTGCAGCGATATTCGCCACGGGCGCACTCGCACATCACGGCTGGTCCTGGGCCGAAGCCGACCAGATCGAACTTCGCGGCATTATCCGGGAAATCTATATTGGGCCGCCGCACCCGACCCTTGATGTCGAAACGGCGGGCGATGGCCTTTGGCGCATCGAACTCGCCAATCACAACCAGACCACGCGCGCCGGATTCGTTGAGGGGTCGGCAAAAGAAGGTGATGAAATCATCGCGCTCGGCAACCGTTCCACTGACCCGCAAGAGAAGCGTATGAAAGCGGTGAGGATTTCGGTCGCGGGCAAGACCTATGATCTTTATCCCGAGCGAATAAAAACGCAGTGAACAGCGGTTTCGTCGAGCTGCTGCAGGGACTCTCCGAATGGCCGGTCGCCGTGCTGCTGCGGCGCTATCAGATTGCATATCTGATCGCCAACGCCGTCCATATCATATCCGTCGGCCTGCTCATCGGCGCCATCGTCACGCTTGATCTTCGCATTCTCGGCCTGTTCAAGCAGTACCCTGTGAACATGCTTGCGCCGCCTCTCATCCGCGTAGCGGCAACGGGCATCGCGCTTGCCATACTGACGGGGATCATCCTGTTCACCGTGCGGCCGGTAGCATACGTCAACAACCCGGCCTTCCTTGCCAAACTTGCCTTGATCGCGCTGGGTCTGGGCAACGCATTGCTGCTCAGCCGCAGCCGGTCCTGGCGGTTCGAAAAGCAAGTGTCCGGCGGAGCGCGCATCGCCGCGCTCATATCGTTGACCGCCTGGATATGCGCCGTCATTGCGGGACGCTGGATCGGTTTTATCTAGTCGTCGTCCTGCATGAACGTCGTATCGTCCCGTTGCATGTAGCCGTCGGGTACCGGCTGCACCGCATAGTCGAGAGTCAGTTCTTCGCCTGCGGCGATGGCGCGTATTGCCCGCATGGTGCGATAGTCGGCGCCGATCTCGATACTGGGATTGAAACTGTGGTTGATAAAGCCGTAGCTCGTGCGCAAGGGACGAACCAGCAGCATTTCGCCCGGCAGCGCATTCCATTCCATTTCCGTCAGCAAGACCGGGTAACGCTTCGCTTCCACCAACTGACCATCGAGAACACAAAGCACCTCGTCCCTCGCCCAAGCCCTGCTGGTGAAGAGCCCCTGCCCCTGCAGCCCGCTCTTTGCCACGTATGTATCTGGAATAGTCTCGATAAGCGCTTCGCCGTTGAGGAAGATTTCGGCGCAGGTATCGATCGTCGGCTTGCTCATTCTTGATCCATCTCCCGCAAGACCATGTTCTTGAAGTGCTCAACCAACGCATCGCCCTCCGCCCGGTCGACCGAGATGGCAAGGCGCATCGTTGCTTCGCCAAGCTGCATGATGAGAAAACTCGACCGTTCGAGTTCGGTTCGGTCGGCAACGGGATTGACGCGTGCACGGGCGCTCGCCAGGACCGCGCCATTGATGCGGCTATCGGCAAGATCGATATCGCGCAGCGCCTTGTCGGCCTGCATGCCGGACCAGATATCGCGCATTACCGGCTCGGCCAGGAACATAGCATAATAAATATCGATCAATTCGCCGAACGCCCGGCGCAAACCCACCTTGTCGCTAACCCCTTCCAGTCCTTCGGCAATGCATTGCTGGCCGGCCACATTATAGCGCTCCGCCAGCGTCCGAATGATTGCCGCCTTGTCGGGGAAATACTGGTAGAGCGAACCGATCGATATGCCTGCCATTTCGGCGACATCGCTCATGCGCATGGCATCGCTGCCGCTTTTTTCAATGAGCGCCGAGGCGCACGCCAATATGCGCTCAACCCGTTCGCGGCTGCGTTTTTGTGTGGGTTCGCGCCGCGTCCCCGACTCTGTTGCCACGATGCCAGTGTCATTCATGAGTATTCCTCACATTTTTCTTGACTCCTATAATATGAGGATTTATCACATTTGCAAATATGAGACTTCCTCATATTTAATGGGAGCTGAAAATGACAACGTTTCATAGTTCGCAATTTCCTGTTCTGATCGTTGGCGGCACGGGCAAGACTGGTCGGCGCGTGGCCAAGCGCCTTGCCGCCCTCGGCCTTCCCGTACGCATCGGTTCGCGCCAAGGTACTCCGGCCTTCGATTGGGAAAATCCCGACACATGGGCCGTGGCACTGGAGGGTGTGTCGGCAGCCTATATCACCTACTACCCGGATCTCGCCGTGCCGGGCGCCGCGGATACCGTCGGTGAGCTAGCCCGCCTTGCCGTTCGCAAGGGCGTGAAGCGTCTCGTTCTCCTTTCCGGACGCGGAGAGCCGGAAGCGCAACGCGCTGAGCAGGCCTTGCAGACGTCGGGGGCGGACTGGACGATCATACGCGCGAGCTGGTTTGCGGAGAATTTCAGCGAGAGCTTCTTTCGCGAACCGATCCTTGCCGGCGAACTTGAACTACCGGTGAAAGATGTGGGCGAACCCTTCATCCATGCCGATGACATTGCCGACATCGTCGTCGCCGCGCTGACGGATACGAGGCACATCGGCGAGCTTTACGAGGTCACCGGCCCGCGCCTGATCACATTTGCCGAGGCGACCGCGGAAATCGCCAAGGCGACCCGCCGGGATATCCACTTCACCCCGATCCCTCACGACGTCTTCATGCAGGGGCTGACGGCCGATGGCGTTCCGGATGATGTCGCTGCGTTGATCGATGAGCTATTCCGCTCGGTTCTGGATGGGCGCAATGAATATCTTACCGATGGCGTGCAGCGGGCACTCGGCCGGGCACCGCGGGATTTTGCCGAATTCGCCCAAGCGGGCGCCGCGGCCGGCGTATGGGAGCAAGTGAAATGATTGCTCTCATTCCAATCCTCACCCTTCTTGCCGCCCTTGGCAGCGGTCTGATGGCCGGGCTGTTCTTTGCGTTCTCGAGCTTCGTCATGGCGGCGCTCGCACGCCTTCCCGCCGATCAAGGCATTGCCGCCATGAACTCGATCAACGTGACCATTCTCAACCTCAGCTTTGGCGTCGCCTTCTTCGGAACAGCTATTCTATGTCTTGGACTGGGCGTCGTCGGATTTCTCCGCTGGTCCGAACCCGGATCGATGTGGCTCGTTGCAGGAAGCCTGCTCTTCCTGATCGGCACGATCGCCGTGACGATGATCTTCAACGTGCCGCTGAATGACGCGCTTGCCACCGCCAACCCCGCGAGCCCCGAGAGCGCAGCGCTCTGGACGCGTTACCTTGCAGAATGGCTGCCGTGGAACCATGTCCGCGCGCTCACCACCATAGCGGCATTGATCAGCTTCATCCTGGCCTTTGCCCGACAGTCAGCCTGACCAAACCTCATCTCCTGTCCTTTTTCCGGAAACACAGTAGATTAACCAGGCAATTGCGCTTGTTCCGGGGGAATACATGGCATTTGAGCTTCTTGTCGCGGTCCTGTTCGTTGGCGGAACGATAACCCTGACGCTCATCGCCTATTTCCTGATGCGCCTCATTACGGGCGGCGATCCCGATGGCCAGGAACGCGATCTGGCAAGTTCGATCATCTTCCGCGTATCGGCCTTGCACGGACTAATCCTGGCTCTCGTCTTTGCGCAGGAGATGATCGACTACCAGCAGCTTCGCAATGAAACCGCGACCGAATCCAACGCCATTGCCGATATCTACTTCGACGCGGGCCGCTATGGCGGCGGCCATGCCGGGGCGATCCAGACGCCGCTCAGCGAATATATCAGCGTGGTGGTCGACAAGGAGTGGGCGATCCTCGGCGCCACCGACCGCCTGACGCCAGAGGCCTGGGCGAAGTGGGACGCAGCCTATGCGGCCGCGCTTGATCTCGAACCGACGAACAAGCGCGAGGAAAGCCTGCGCAACCACATGCTTGAGCGTCTCTACACAGTTGCCGAAAGCCGGACCAAGCGGGAAAGCAATGTCGCCGACTCGATGAGCGGCATCTTCTGGTTCGCGGCTCTCTCCGGCGTCGTGTTCATCGCGCTCGCCTATTATTCCTATCCGCCGCAGCGACGAAATATCGTTCTCATCTCCATGTTCGGCGCCTATACCGGCATTATCCTGTTTCTCATTTATGCCTTCTCCAACCCCTATAGCCCGCCCGCAGCAATGAGCCCCGGCCCGCTTCTGCGCCTCCAGGAGCAGATCCGCCACTCGATCTCGCAACCACCGCAGACCTAACGAAGCGCTTCTCAAAAATCCTCGGCTGCCGGTATTCGGCCAAATGCGATCTTCGACCCTATGTAGTTTCCGGGCCCGTTCGCTGGGCCAAGGTTCAGCGCCCTGGATCCGTGCCTTACCCTGATCGTGTCGAGAACATCCGACACCCGCTCCCACTGACTCTGCGCTTGACGGCTGTCGCGCGTATCGAACAGGTCGCGACTGGCTTCCTGCTCCTCGGAGAGCTCATGCAGGACGACGGTGACCGAACTGATATTGTTCATTTCGCCTGACATCACAAATTTCTCGTGCAATTCGTTGAGTGCATTGAGAAAAGTATGATCGTCGCGTGCCGGCCTGAACCGCTTGTCCAGGCTTGTGCGGCTTTCGCGGCGCGTGCCCACGGAGTAGGTCAGCGCCCCGGCGCGATGATGCGAACGGCGCAGCCTTCGTGCCGCGCTCATTGTCAAAAGACGCGCACATTGCAGCACCTTTTGCGGCGCCCGCCAGTCCGGAGGCAAATTGCGCCCATGGCCGAACATGCGCTTGATCGTTTCCGGCCTTTCGACGGAGTAACCGTGCAAGGCGGCAACGAAGCGTTCGCCTTCGACGCTGTTCCAGATCGCCCGCGCATGCTTGGGGGCAAGTGCCCAAAGGCCTGCAATATCGGTGACGCCTGCCTCTGTGAGGCGCGTCTCCATGCCCTTCGAGATACCCGGCAGATCGCGCAAGGCAAGACCCAGCAATTTCCCTGGCAGATCCGTGTGGTCGAGAATCACGAAGCCATCCGGCTTATCCATCTCCGCCGCAATCTTGGCGAGCAGTTCATTGAACGAGATGCCGATCGAACAGGTGAGCACCGGACCAAACTCGTCGCGCAACGATCGCTTGATGCGCGACGAGAGCTCCGCTGCCTGCCGCGCTTCGGATTCGAGCAGCGTGCAGGCAAGCTCGTCGATCGAGCGCACCGCGGCGATCGGAACGCACCGCTCGATGATTTCAAGAATGCGGTTGTGCAGGCGCACGTATACATCAGGCCGCGCCTCGATGAACACGATGTCCGGGCATTTCTCCCGCGCATCACGTACTGAAGTGCCCGTCTTGATGCCGAATGGCTTGGCTTCGCGGCTTGCAGCGATCACGCTGGTATAGGGAGAATCGAGCGGAACGACCGCTATTGGCCTTCCCTGCAGCGCCGGGTTGAGTTGCTGCTCGACGCTCGCAAAGAAACTGTCAAAATCAAGATATAGCTTTTCAGGATGGGTCGGCTTGCGCATGTTCCGGGGCTCTCACATTGAGAACAAAAATAGAACATTTGCTCCGGAATTAAAACAGCAATCTTGGAAATTGCGAAGAAGAGAAGCTCCGGTCAGGCAGCACGTGCCGCATCGAGAATGCGAAACTGCGTGGTTGTCGAACCATTCCAGTGGTTGAGGGAAAGATTGCCCGCAACGTGGATGGTTTGGCCGAGATTTTTGAACAGGAAATCGCCGAGCGGGCTACCGACAGCGCGAAACGCCATGGCATTGATCCGCGAGCCATCGGCACTGACGAGTGTCGCTCGCACATGGCCGCTTCCCACTTCCCGCGCATCGGTCAGGCGGTGATGCGGCAGTACAAGCACCGGTTGTGGATGTCCCGAGCCGTAGGGTCCAGCCCGCTCCATCAGGTCGTGCAAGGCCACGGTGGCGCCGGCGGCGCTGAGCGCTCCATCGATTTCGAGCGATTCATTGCCGCGCAATTCCCCGACCATGGCCGCTGCATTTTCTTCGAAAAAAGCCCGTAAAGCGCCGAGTTTGCCGCGTTCCACGGTTATGCCGGCTGCCATGGCATGCCCGCCGCCCTTGACGAGAAAGCCCTGTTCGACCGCGCCGCGTACCAGCCTGCCGAGGTCGAACCCGTGGATGGAGCGGCCGGAGCCCGCGCCGGTGCCATTGGCATTGAACGCGATGGCAAAAGCCGGACGCCGGGTTTTTTCTTTCAGCCGGGCCGCGATCAGCCCGACGATCCCCGGATGCCAGTCGTCATTCGCGGTAACGACGATGGCGGGGCCAGCGGCCGCTGAAAGTTCGGTCATTGCCTCCGCTTCAGCCTGTTCCAGCATGGCGGTTTCCATCGCCTGGCGTTCCTGATTGAGGCGGTTGAGTTCCTCGGCAATGCGCAGCGCTTCGTTTGGATCGTCCAGCGTCAACAGACGCGCGCCGAGGCCGGCATCGCCTATACGCCCGCCGGCATTGATGCGGGGGCCGATCAGATAGGCGAAATGAAAGGCATTGAGCGGTTCACCGATCCGCGCAACACGCGCGAGGGCCGCAAGGCCGACATTTTGCTGGGCCCGTGCCACAAGGATGCCCTTGACGACGAAGGCACGGTTGAGTCCCTGCAGCGGCACGACATCGCAAACGGTCGCAAGCGCCGCAAGGTCGAGCAACGACAAGAGGTCGAACGGGGGCGCGCTCGCGCCGACACCCTGTTCGCGCATCGCGCGCAACGTCTGCACGAGCGTCAGGAACACGACGCCTGCAGCACAAAGGTGGCCCTGCCCCGAAAGATCGTCCTCGCGATTGGGGTTGACCACGGCAAGCGCGGCAGCTGGCAACGCGCCGCCAAGCTGGTGATGGTCGAGCACAACGACATCGGCGCCCGCAGCCTTCGCCGCCTCGATGGCGGCCGCGCTGTTGGTTCCGCAGTCAACTGTTACAATCAGGCTCGCCTGTTGCGCGAGTTCCTGCATCGCCGCAGGATTGGGACCGTAGCCTTCGAAAATCCGGTCAGGAATATAGATGCGATTGGCGATGCCATAATGGCTGAGGAACCTTGACAGGATCGCCGAGGAGGCCGCCCCGTCAACGTCGTAGTCGCCGAAGATGGCGACCTTTTCGCGCCCTGCAATTGCCCTTGCGATGCGTGCCGCCGCAATTTCCATATCGGTCAGCGATGTGGGATCGGGCATGAGGCTTTTCAGCGTCGGGTCCATGAAGGCAACCGCCTCGTCGAGCCCGACACCCCTGCCGGCCAGCACGCGGGTCACGATATCCGGGAAACCATGGTTCTGCGCCATAGCGAGCGCAATGTTCGCCTCGCGCTGGGCGAGCCGGTCCACCCATTTCAGGCCGGTTGCCGATTTTTCAACGCCGAGGAAGAGCCGTGCCGATGTCATTGCATCGTTCAATCACCCGGCGACTGCGAAAGCAATGCTTCGAAAGGCCTATCCAACGCCAATCACGCCAACGGGTGTCAGTTGCTGGCAGGAGGCAGCGCAAGTTCGCTGATGGCGGAGGCCATGGCGGAGGCAAAGTCGGCGAGTTGCCGGTCGACCACCTCCTTGGAACTGAGGCGATAATTCATTACGGGCTGTATAAGCATATAGCGCCCGAGCACGCCGGTGGCGCAGACGAGAAAATCGTCCTTCTTCTGCGGATCATCAGAGCTGACACAGGCCATGGCGCGGTTGCCGTAGCTTATATTGGTGCGCTGTGCCACCTGATTGGGCTGGCTCGAATGGTATTGGAATGCCTGGTCGAGCAGGCTGCGCACCACGGGATCATCCGGACCGTCCTTGACCGGGTACATGCCGGCGACATTGCTGGCACGGACCCCGTTGACCGAGACGATCGCTCGCGCATCCACGCCGCCATATTCGACAGTCGCGCTGAAATTCTGCGGATCGGCATTGCGGCTGATGACGGTGAAGGGGCCGGAGGTATCAGGCAGACCGACGAGGATGTCGCGCGAACGGTAGCCTTGAATGAGATCCAGGTCCGTTTCCTGCGCATGAAGCGGAGAAAACGGCACTAAAACCAAAAGTATCGACAATATATTGCAGACAATTCCGTAATGGATATTCATGCCTGACCCGTTGCGAAGAGGTACTCATATGACAAAATACCAAAAAACACGTGATCCCAATAGGGTAGAGTGAAATCAGCAGTAATTATCGTAAAAAAAAGCTGCCGGTCCCGAACGAGACAGGCAGCTTTATGTGAAGGCGGGCGTGTCGTTACTGAAACTTGGCCATGTCCTGATGCTTGGCCTTGATCTCGCGCACCGTTTGCGAATGCGAACGCATGACGACCGTATGCGTCTGGATGTAGTCGCGGGCAAACTTGACGCCGCTGAGCATGTTGCCGTCGGTCACGCCCGTGGCGGCAAAGAGCACGTCGCCCTTCGCCATTTCTTCCATCGTATAGACCTTCTTGGGATCGGAGATGCCCATCTTGGCGGCGCGTGCGATCTTGTCGTCGCTGTTGAGCTGCAAGCGTCCCTGCATCTGGCCGCCGATGCAGCGCAGCGCCGCCGCGGCAAGTACGCCCTCAGGGGCGCCGCCAATGCCGAGATAGATGTCGATACCGGTCTCGTCCGGATCCGTCGTATGGATGACGCCGGCAACGTCGCCATCACCGATCAGGCGAATTGCAGCGCCCGTCGCACGCACCTCCTCGATCAGGCGCGCATGACGTGGGCGGTCCATGATGCAGGCGGTGATTTCATTGAGCGGCACGCCCTTTGCCTTGGCAACGGCGGTGATATTTTCGATGGCAGGCGCGTCGAGATTGATGATCCCGGCCGGATAACCCGGACCAACGGCGATCTTTTCCATGTAGACGTCGGGCGCATAGAGAAGATTGCCCTTCTCGGCAATCGCGATGACTGCGAGAGAATTCGGCAGGTTCTTGGCGCAGATCGTCGTCCCTTCAAGCGGGTCGAGGGCGATATCGACGGCGGGACCGTTCCGCGTGCCGACTTCTTCGCCGATGTAGAGCATCGGCGCCTCATCGCGCTCACCCTCGCCGATCACCACGGTTCCGGCAATGGGGAGCCGGTTGAGCTCCTGACGCATCGCATCCACAGCCGCCTGATCGGCCGCCATCTCGTCACCCCGGCCGCGCAGGCGTGCAGCAGCCACCGCTGCCCGCTCGGTTACGCGCACCAATTCGAGGGTAAGGATGCGATCGAGACCATTTTGTTCGGAGGTTTTCAGCATAGTTTTTCCTGCGTTGGTGTGGCGACGCTGTATTTTCGGATCGCCACAGCTCTCCTTAGCATCGGTATGCAAACCTTTTGTCAAAGTCGCACCAATGCGGCAAGGGCTCGCAAAAAAGCTAATCGATTAAACGCCCTAGGCGCTGTTTCTTCCAGTGGTTGCGGCCGCGCGAGGCGGTCTCAACCCGCCCGTTCGATACGGATCATCTGCGGTTTGTCGGTCGCGTGGCCATCCTTGACGATCCCCTCGAGCGCTTTCTTCACCGCAGCTTCAGTGGTCTCGTGGGTGACAAGAATAACCGTCTTCGTCGCTTCCGGTTGGTTGTCGGCGCTCTGGCGCTGGACGATGGATTCGAGCGAGATATCGTTGTCAGCCATGCGCTTGGCGATAGCGGCAAACACGCCGGCGCGGTCGTGCACCGTCAGGCGGATGAAGTAGCCGCCCTCGTGCGAGCGCATCCGCGCCCGTTTGTAAGGCGCCAGCGCCTTTGCCGGTGTACCGAACACAGGACCGTGCTGGAAACCCGGCCGGCTTTTGGCAATATCGGCAAGGTCGCCAATAACGGCCGAGGCCGTCGCCGCGCCGCCGGCGCCAGGTCCTGACAACAGCAATTCACCCAGAAGATCGGTTTCAATCGCGACCGCATTGGTGACGCCGTGGACCTGCGCAATGACGGATTCGACCGGCACCATCGTCGGATGAACGCGCTGCTCTATGCCGCTGTCGGTTTTCAGGGCCACGCCCAGCAACTTGATGCGATAGCCGAGTTCGTCGGCAGCCTTGATATCGGCGAGCGAGATGTTGCTGATACCCTCAAGATAGATGTCGTCTGCGGAAATCTGGGTGCCGAATGCAAGGCTCGTCAGGATTGCGAGCTTGTGTGCCGTATCATTGCCCTCGATGTCGAAGGTCGGGTCCGCTTCCGCATAGCCGAGACGCTGCGCATCGGCGAGACAGGCATCGAACGAGATACCCTCTTCCCACATGCGCGTGAGGATATAGTTGCAGGTGCCGTTCATGATGCCATAGACGCGCGAAACAGTATTGCCGGTGAGCGACTCGCGCAGCGCCTTGATAACCGGGATGCCACCGGCGACCGCTGCCTCGAAGTTTAGGAGAACCCCCTTATCCTCCGCGATCTTTGCCAAGGCGACGCCATGCTTGGCAAGCAGGGCCTTGTTGGCGGTGATGACGTGCCGGCCGGATTTCAGCGCAGCCTCCACGGCGGCACGCGCCGGCCCTTCGTCACCGCCGATCAATTCGATGAAAACGTCGATGTCGTTTGATTTGGCAAGGGCAACCGGGTCTTCGAACCAGCTCGCTGAGGAAAAGTCGACGCCACGATCGCGCTTGCGGTCACGCGCCGAAACGGCGGTAACCACGATTTCCTTGCCGCACTGGCGAGTGAGCATTTCGCCCCGGTCACGCAATATTTTCAGAACGGAGGCACCAACAGTACCCAGTCCGGCGATACCCACGCGCAGCGCTTCACTCATCATGCAATTCCCTGAAATTTGCTGAAACGGCGCCGGATGGCGCCGCCGATTTTACTGCGAACGCCCTCAGATCAACGACGGACGTTCAACGGGATGACGTTGTGCAGTTTTTCGTCGGCCGTGGCAAGAAACCGCTTCAGACTGCGTGCGGCCTGACGTATCCGGTGCTCGTTCTCGACGAGAGCGATACGGATGTAGTCGTCGCCATGCTCGCCGAAACCGATGCCGGGGGCGACCGCAACATCAGCGTGCTCGATCAGCAGCTTGGAAAATTCGAGCGAGCCGAGGCTGCGGAATTTTTCCGGGATCGGCGCCCAGGCGAACATGGTCGCCGCCGGTGGCGGTACATCCCAGCCTGCCCGGCCGAAGCTGTCGACGAGCACGTCACGCCGGCGCTTGTAGATGCCGCGTACTTCCGCGATGTCGGACCCGTCGCCGTTGAGTGCGGCGGCCGCCGCAACCTGAATAGGCGTGAACGCGCCGTAATCGAGGTATGATTTGACCCGGGTCAGCGCGGCGATCAGCCGCTCATTGCCGACGGCAAAGCCCATGCGCCATCCGGGCATCGAGAAGGTCTTCGACATCGAGGTGAACTCTACCGCGACATCGATCGCGCCCGGCACCTGCAAAACGGAGGGAGGCGGCGCGCCATCAAAATAGATCTCCGAATAGGCGAGATCCGATAGAATGATGATCTCGTTCTTGCGGGCGAAAGCGACGACATCCTTGTAGAAATCGAGCGACGCCACATGGGCGGTCGGATTGGACGGATAATTCAGAATAAGTGCCAGCGGCTTTGGAATGGAGTGGCGAATGCCGCGTTCCAACGCCGGAATGAACTGATCGTCGGGCTTTGCCGGAATCGAGCGAATGACGCCGCCCGACATGATGAAGCCGAAAGCATGGATCGGATAGGTCGGATCGGGGCAAAGCACGACGTCGCCCGGAGCGGTAATCGCCTGCGCCATGTTGGCGAAGCCTTCTTTCGAGCCAAGGGTCGCGACGACCTGCGTGTCAGGATTGAGCTTCACGCCGAAGCGCCGCTCATAATAGGCAGCCTGGGCGCGGCGCAAACCGGGGATGCCTTTCGATGCCGAATAGCGATGCGTGCGCGGGTCCTGCACGGCCTCGCACAGCTTGTCGACAATGCCCTGGGGCGTCGGCAGGTCGGGGTTGCCCATGCCGAGATCGACAATATCCGCACCCGCCGCTCGCGCGCTCGCCTTCAGGCGATTCACCTGTTCGAAAACGTAAGGCGGGAGGCGGCGAACTTTATGAAATTCTTCCATAGGCTGGGTCCGGTTAAAAGGGTTAATTATGCGCGTCGCGCTATACAACGAAACGCTACAGCGGTCGAGTAATCATTGCGGGCATTCGCGCCGGCGATCGCCGACAGCCTCCCACCTCATTGTGGGAAAGATGCGGCCAAAACTAGGGCGTTGTCTTCCTGCCTTCGATCGCCGTCAAATCGTCCTGCTGCTGCTTGATCAGCTTCTGCAAATCCGCCTGCTTCTTGGCAGCCGCCGCTGGATCGGCCGAGGGACCGGATTGCGCGGCTGTCTTTGCCGCCGTCGTCCTGGCGATCAGCGCCTGCTTCTCTTCCGGGGTAAATTGCGTCGTCTCGCCCTTCGGGTCCGGCGTAAAATGCGGATAGGTGCCGGTATTGACGGGTCCGGTCAGCGGCGAATTCGCCATGACCGGCTGCGCCGAGTTATTTGCGCAGGCGCCGAGCCCCGAAATCAGAACGGCGCCGAATGAAAGGCGCATGAGGTTTTTGACCGGCAAGTTCATTTTATGTCCCGATTGCGAAAAACGAATTCATAATGACGATAACAATTGCACGTTAGAGGGATAGCACCAATTTATGATATGATGTCAATATTGTGCGACATGGGAGGAAGTGCCTGCATGGACAATCAAGGGGACAAGACAGGCAAAGCGCCGAACCTTGATAATTATGTCATCAAGGATCCAGAGGCGTTTGCCCGCAATGTCGCCCACATGATCGAGCAGGCCGGCAAGGCCGCATCCGCCTGGGTTGAGCCGCGCGAAAAGGGCCTGAAGCGCGATACGCTTGCCGACCCTGTGACCGATGTCGTCAAGACACTCTCCAAGGTTTCCGAATATTGGCTCGCCGAACCGGCGCGTGCCCTCGAGGCCCAGACAAGGCTGTTCACCAGCTATATGGCGATCTGGTCGAACTCCATTCGCCGCCTGAGCGGCGAAGACGTGGAGGATGTCGTCACGCCCGACAAAGGCGACAAACGCTTTGCCGACGAGGATTGGGGAAAGTACGCCTTTTTCGATTTTCTCAAGCAGGCCTATCTTGTCACGTCCCGCTGGGCCGCCGAGCTCGTCGAAAACACCGAAGGGCTCGACGAGCATACGCGGCACAAGGCCTCCTTTTACGTGAAGCAGATTACGACCGCCGCCTCGCCGAGCAATTTCCTCATGACCAATCCCGAGCTCTATAAGGAAACGGTCGCCAGCAACGCGGAAAACCTTGTCCGCGGCATGAAGATGCTTGCAGAGGATATCGCCGCCGGCGGCGGTGACCTCAGGCTCCGCCAGTCCGACACGACGAAATTCTCGCTTGGCGAGAATGTAGCCACCACGCCGGGCAAGGTCATCGCGCGCAGCGAAGTCGCCGAGATCATCCAGTATGAGCCGACAACGGAAAAGGTGCTCAAGCGCCCACTTCTCATCTGCCCGCCCTGGATCAACAAATTTTACATTCTCGATCTCAACCCGGAAAAATCATTCATCAAATGGGCAGTTGATCGGGGACACACGGTCTTCGTCATCTCCTGGGTCAATCCAGACGAACGGCATGCTCACAAGGACTGGACGGCCTATATCAATGAAGGGCTGCGCTTTGGCCTCGACACTATCGAAAAAGCCACGGGCGAAAAAGGCGTCAATGCCATCGGCTATTGCGTCGGCGGTACGCTGCTGAGTGCGGCGCTTGCGCTTTTTGCCAGAGAGGGCGAGGACCGCATCAAGAGCGCGACGCTCTTCACCACACAAGTGGATTTCACCCATGCCGGCGATCTGAAGGTTTTCGTCGATGAAGACCAGATCAGTGCATTGGAAAAGGCGATGTCCGCCGAGGGTTACCTTGAAGGCACGCGCATGGCGACCGCCTTCAACATGCTGCGTTCCGGCGACCTTATCTGGCCCTATGTCGTCAACAACTACATGCGCGGCCGCGATCCCTTGCCCTTTGACCTTCTCTATTGGAACGCCGACGCGACGCGCATGAGCGCTGCCAACCATTCCTACTATCTGCGCAATTGCTATCTCGACAACAATTTGGTGCGCGGCATGATGCAACTCGCCGGCGAAAATCTCTCCCTCGCCGATGTCAAGATTCCGATCTACAACCTTGCGGCCAAGGAAGACCACATCGCTCCGGCCCTCTCGGTCTTTACCGGGTGCAAGTTTTTTGGCGGGGATGTCACCTACGTCCTCGCGGGTTCGGGCCATATTGCCGGCGTCGTCAATCCCCCGGCCAGGAACAAATACCAGTATTGGACGGGCGGAGCTCCCATCGGCAATTTTGATGACTGGATCGCCAAAACCCGGGAGCACCCGGGTTCTTGGTGGAGCCACTGGGAAAAATGGGTCGAATCACAGGCTCCAGAGCGCGTTTCCGCACGCAAACCCGGCGAACAAAACGTTGAAATTCTGGCCGAAGCACCAGGAACCTATGTTCGCGTCAGGGTGTAGGAAAGAGTTGATTCGAACCGGCGGCACCCGACAAAGCACAGGTGAAGACAATGGCAAAAAAGCGGCCAAACACGTTTTCGCCTCATTCTATCTATACTGGACGACTTGTGCAGATACCTAAAAGTCTTTAACTCTGGCGACTCTACGCCGGTGTTTTTGCACTTAGACAAAACTTCGCGAGCTTTCTGCTCTTATAAAAGCGGTCTCCACGATCCACGGAAATCGCGAAAGACGAGACGGGGGAATCGTTGAAAATACTGCCAGCCTCAGTTTCTGCCTTGCGGGCGAGTACCGTCGCATGCGTCGTTGCGCTCTCTGCATTCGCAGCAACCTCCTGCACCACTGGCACCAGTCCCAGCGTGACCTCGGCACTGACCAGCGCTGCCGAATCGACACAGACGGCCGAAGCCAAGTCCACCTCAGAACACGGTATGCCCTCCACCGGCACGGCGACAGTATCGCCCGAAGCGCTTGCGCTTGCCGGCAGCACCGAAGCCAATGCCCTGCAAGCCGTGAAGGATGCAACCAAGCCAGCCGACGCCAAGGCCGCTGCGCCAGTCGCGTCGACAGAACAGCAAGCAGCGGCCACCGCACCGGTCGAAGCGGCTCCGCAGCAGAAAACCTCGCTCTTCGGTTCGAGCGCGCCGGCAAAGCCGGAAGGCACCGTAGATGTCGCCAGCGCCGCAGCAGCGGCAGCTCCGGCCAAGACTTCGCTCTTCGGCAACAGCATGCGCGGTGAAGGCGCACCAGCGCCGCAAAAGGCTGCGCCGAAGCCTGCCGCGGCCGCGGAAGCACCGGCCAGCGCCGAGACGGCGAAGCCCGACGAGGCTGCCGCCAATGCAGACGTCAAGCCCGCCGAGACCAAGGCGGCGGCTGCCACCGCCCCGAACAAGGACAGCGGTCTCCTCCTTCGCCTTTTCGGCAACAGCCAGAACAGGCCAGCGGCAAGCCGCCAGGTTGCCATCATCCAGCCAAGATCCCAACCGCAACTTCGCTCCGCCGAGCCTCCGGTCCAGACCGCATCGACCGCGCTTCCCTCGGCCGAATCATTCGAAGGCAAGACCGAGCATCTGTCGTCCTTGCCCGGCGTTCGCCCGAATGCCGGCATTCAGATCATGCAGCGCGACAGCCTTTACGAAGATGATGACGTCGAGGCCGCGCCGGCACAGGTGATCCTCGCTTCCGCTGCCGGCCTCGCGCGTCTCGCCCCGAACGGCTTGAAGGTGCAGCGCGAGAATGTGCAGGTCGCATGTCTCAAGCCGCAGCTCGTCGGCTTCCTCAAGTCGATCGAGCGCCGCTTCGGCAAAGCGGTAATCGTCACCTCCGGCTATCGCAGTCCGCCCTACAACCGCCTAGTAAATGGCGCCAAGGCCTCGCTCCATATGTCATGCGCCGCCGCCGATATTCAGGTGCCGGGCGTTTCCAAGTGGGTTCTGGCCAATTTTGCCCGCTCCATGCCCGGCCGTGGCGGCGTTGGAACTTATTGCCACACCGAATCGGTTCATGTGGACATCGGACCGACCCGCGACTGGAACTGGCGCTGCTCTCGTGGCCGTGGCTAGCCGCACCGCGAAAACCGCCTCGTCCTTAGACGCTGTCCTGTGTCGGCTAACGCGCAAGTTGAACAATCTTCATTTTTTTGAAAAAAGAATGCTCAATGGGGTTGCGGCACAAAAACTGTTTCACTATAAGCCGCTTACCTGCGGGGCGCCCATCGTCTAGCGGTCTAGGACGCCGCCCTTTCACGGCGGAAACAGGGGTTCGATTCCCCTTGGGCGTACCAGGTTTTCTTCCTGGAAAATCAGAACCTTAAAGCGCAAAGCTCATTTGCTTTTGTGGCGCGTATCCCATGCAAACGGCCAGCCCTGCGCGAGCTGGCCGCACGATTTGGCGTTTACACGACTCAGTTGGATGGCGCAGGCTTTGCTGGCTCGGGTGCAGGTGTCGCTGGCGCTGGAGCCGGTGTGGCCGGCTCGGATGTCGTGGCAGGCGCGCTGGTTTCACCCTCTTTCGGCTTGTTGTCGCATGCGGCCAAAGTGAGCGCGGCGACGGCTGCGACGGGTAAGAAAAACTTGAAGTTCATCATGTTCTCTCCTGTTTGTTTCGTCCCCATACATAGAATGGGTCAGCGAAAGCGGTTCGAACACCCCGGCATTTTCAAGCTTTATCACGCACTGTTAGACAAAGTTATGAGACCGATAACGGCGGCTGACCTATCATCTGCTTACTGCCGGGACTCATTTGCCGGCAGTAGGGTTCGGTTTACCTCCACTCGGACCCGATTCTCCCACCCCAGAGCAAACTAACCTGCCTTTAGAGGCAGGTTTTTTTATGCAGCATCAGTTATCACTGTACCCGTTCACGCTGATTGCCGTCTTTTTGCGCTTCGGCTAAACCCAGGACCATGAATTTCGCTTCACCCCTCATTACCGGCAGGCTGGTCCAGCGCTACAAGCGCTTTCTCGCCGATATCATTCTCGACGACGGCGGCGCTGCGATCACGAGTTCGGTCCCTAATACCGGTTCGATGCTTGGCCTCACCGATCCCGGCATTCCGGTCTGGCTCTCGCTCTCCGACGGCGCGAAACGCAAATATCCGCACACGCTGCAGATGGTCGAGGTAGGCGGCACGATGGTCGGCATCAATACCGGCCTGCCCAACCGGATCGCGGAAGAAGCCATCCTTGCCGGGATGATACCCTCGCTCTCGGGCTATGCCGAGCTGAGACGCGAGCAGAAATATGGCGCGAACTCGCGTATCGATCTCCTTTTGCGCGGCCCCGGTCGTCAGCCGGCCTATGTCGAGGTCAAGAACGTCCATTTCTCCCGAAAAGCCGGCCTTGCCGAATTCCCCGATTCGCCAACGGCGCGCGGCGCAAAACATCTGGACGAGCTCGGAAACATGGTTGAAAATGGTTTTCGCGGCGTAATGCTTTATGTCGTCCAGCGCGGGGATTGCGAACGACTGAGGATCTGCGGCGAGCTTGACCCGGTCTACGCTATGGCTTTTGATCGGGCAATTAAGCGCGGGGTTGAAGCATACGCTGTAAAATGCCACATCACGCCCACGGGCATTGCTGCCATAAGCACGATGCCAATTATCGATTGATGCCAACCGGACTTAACTATGGTCACCTATCTCGACGCACGGAACGCGCCTCTTAAGAATACCGGCCAGATCCGGCTGCACGGCCCGGAAGGGTTCGAGGCGATGCGCAAGGCTTGCCAGCTGACGGCCCGCTGCCTCGACGAACTGGCATCGATCGTGGCGCCCGGCGTCACGACAAATACGATCGACCGGTTCGTGTTCGAGTTCGGCGCCGACCATGGCGCCCTGCCCGCGACGCTCAACTATCGCGGCTACACCAAATCGAGCTGCACGTCGATCAACCACGTGGTTTGCCATGGCATCCCCGATGACAAGCCGTTGCGCGAAGGCGATATCGTCAATATCGACGTCACCTATATCCTCGATGGCTGGCACGGCGATTCAAGCCGCATGTATCCCGTCGGGCAAATCAAGCGCGCTGCTGAACGCCTGATGGAAGTCACGCTTGAAAGCCTGATGCGCGGCATTGCCGCCGTTCGGCCGGGCGTGCGCACCGGGGCCATTGGCGCTGCCATCCAGAGCTATGCCGAAGCCGAGCGTTGCTCGGTCGTGCGCGACTTCTGTGGCCACGGTGTTGGCCAGCTCTTCCACGACGCACCCAACATCCTTCACTACGGCACGCCAAATGAAGGTATTGAACTGCGCGAGGGAATGATCTTCACGATCGAACCGATGATCAATCTCGGCCGGCCGCATGTGAAGGTGCTTGCAGATGGCTGGACGGCGGTGACACGTGACCGCTCGCTGACCGCGCAATACGAACACACTGTCGGCGTCACCAGCACGGGCTGCGAGATATTCACTCTCTCGCCGGCCGGCCTGTTCGCGCCCGGACTGAACCTCGGATAGGATAGGCAATGAGCGAAGAAAAGCCGGAACCGACTTTCTTCCTCAACGAACCCTCCGCAAAATCCACCCCTAAACAACCAGTCGTTGAGCGTTACGGTGCTTCGCACAACGCGCAGCCGAAGGAGTCGGGCAATGACACGCCGCATTATGTCGGTCATCGCGATCGCATGAAGGAGCGCTTCGAGAAGGTCGGCCACGATGGTTTCGCCGACTATGAAATGCTCGAAATGCTGCTCTACCGCTCTATCCGACAGGGCGACACCAAGCCGCTTGCCAAGGCGCTCATTGCCCGTTTTGGTTCACTGGCGGAAGTCCTGGGCGCGCCTGAGCACCTGCTGCGCGAAGTAAAGGGCTGCGGCCCTGCCGTCACTTTCGACCTCAAGCTGGTATCCGCGCTCTCGCATCGTGTTATCCGCAGCGATATTCGAGCGAAGGCGTTGCTGACATCGTGGAACAAGGTCATCGAATATTGTATCGCCGCGATGGCCCACGAACCCCGCGAGCAGTTGCGCATCCTGTTCCTCGACAAGAAGAACGCGTTGATTGCCGATGAGGTGCAGCAGGTCGGCACTGTCGACCACACACCTGTTTACCCGCGGGAGGTGATCGCACGGGCACTGTACCTTTCCGCCAGCGCGATCATTCTGGTTCACAACCATCCGTCCGGAGACCCGACGCCTTCCAAGGCGGACATCGAGATGACACGGACCATCGCCAATATCGGCGCGCAGATGGGCATTGTCGTCCACGACCACATTATCGTCGGCAAGAACAGCCATGCCAGTCTCAAGGGATTGCAACTTTTCTGAGAATCTCCGGGCAATATCCTGTTCGACAGCAAACCCGATCAAATGAACCATTCTGAAAAGTCCTATTCAGGTATCGTGCTTGAATGGAGATTTGAATGAACACGGTCGAAAAAGCGATCTGGTACATTGAAGGGCATTTTTCCGAGGGTATAACCCTCGATGACATCGCCGCTTCGGCGGGCCTGTCGCGCTTTTACATGTCACGTGCCTTTGCGGCTGTGACTGGCTGTTCGGTCAGCGGCTACATCCGGGGCCGCCGGCTCAGCTCGGCCGCCCGGCTTCTCAGCGAAGGTGCTCCCGATATTCTCTGCGTTGCGCTCGGGGCCGGTTACAATTCCCATGAAGCATTCACCCGCGCCTTCCGCGATCAGTTCGGCATGACGCCGGAACAGGTTCGTGCGCAAGGCCATGTCGACAACATCCCCCTGGTGGAGGCTATCAAAATGGACGAAACATTGGTCGTAAATCTGGAAGTACCGCGTGTCGTTGCCGGCAAGCCTCTTCTCGTCGCAGGATTGGGCGCGCGCTACAATTGCGAGAGCAGCAAGGCGATCCCGTCTCAATGGCAGCGCTTTGCACCGCATATCGGGCATATTGCAGGTCAGGTCGGCGACATTGCCTACGGCGTTTGCTGCAATAGCGACGATGAGAACAACTTCGATTACATCGCCGGCGTCGAGGTCAGGGATTTCTCCGAAATTCCCGACACATTCAGCCGCCTCCGTATTCCGTCCCAGAAGTACCTCGTTTTCACGCATCAGGATCATATCTCGACGATCCGAAGCACGTTCATGACCATCTGGGGCAACTATCTTCCGGAGTCCGGCCATGAGGTCGCCGATGCTCCCAATTTCGAGCGCTATGGGCCGCAATTCGATCCGAGAACCGGAAATGGCGGGCTCGAGATCTGGATACCTGTGAAGTCCTGATCGTTTTCATTGGTGGGCCAGCGGCAGCCGGCCCGCCGCAACCATGCGCCGCTCCAACCGTTATTGCTGACAGATGGCTGTTAGCAGGTTTGCTAAGATCAGCCGCCTTGGCAAGATGGGAGCTGACACATGCTGCAAGCCTGCCTCAACGGCGGTCGTAACCGCGATTTTCACGCTGCCGTTCCCTTTACGGCAGACGAGCTTGCCCGCGACGCCGCGCTTGTCGTGGCGGCAGGCGCCGGCGAGCTTCACATACATCCGCGGGATCTGGATGGTAACGAAAGCCTTGTCGCCTCTGATATCAGCGCCGCGATCCGCGCCCTACGTGAAAGCGTTCCGGAGGTACCGATCGGCGTTTCGACACATTGGCGCATCCCACCCGGCGGCAAGGCGCGCCAGGCACCGATCGCGCAATGGCAGGAGCTTCCCGACTATGTATCGGTCAATCTGATCGAAGAGGACGCTGCCGAGATCATGGCGCTTGTCTGGGATAAGGGCATCGGCGTCGAAGCCGGCCTATGGTCGGTGAGCGACGCCGAGCGCTTCATTGCCCTTCCTGACGCCAAGAAGTGCCTGAGAGTGCTCATTGAAGTCAATGAACAGGACTTTGATGAGGCAATGGCGGTGGCAACTGGGATCATATCAGTGCTGGAACAGGCGAAATTCGAGCTTCCCATTCTGCTGCACGGCGATGAAGCGAGTGTCTGGCCGATGTTCAACCTGGCAATTGCGCGCGGCTATGATGGACGCATTGGCCTCGAGGATGGCAAGCTCCTTCCCGAAGGCAAGGAAGCCGAGGACAATGCCGACCTGATCCGGGCTGCGGTGGTCCTGGCGCATGGCGGCGATACGCTTCTCGGTACCGCAAATGAAAAGGGCGGCTGACGCCGCCCTTTCCGGATCGATAGTGAGGCTTATGCCTCGTCGTCAGTCTTCTTCTTGGCAGCCTTCTTCGGCGCGGCCTTCTTCGCAGGCTTCTTGGTCTCTTCCGACTTGGCATCCGCCTCATCGTCGGCCATCAGCTCTTCCTTCGTCACCTTCTTGTCGGTGACCTTGATGTTCGAAAGGAGATGGTCGACCACCTTCTCCTCGAAGATCGGCGCGCGCAGATTGTTTACGGCTTCCGGCGTCTTACGGAAGAATTCATAAATCTGCTGCTCCTGGCCCGGATAGCGGCGAACCTGATCGTAGACGGCGCGCTGCAGCTCTTCTTCCGTTACCTCGATGCCGGCCTTGTTGCCGATTTCGGAAAGGACGAGGCCGAGACGAACGCGGCGTTCGGCCAGCTTGCGATATTCTTCGCGCGCTTCTTCTTCCGTCGTGTCTTCATCTTCGAAGGTCTTGCCGGCTTCCTGGAGGTCGTGACCGATCTGTGCCCAGATGTTGTTGAACTCGGCGTCGATCAGGCGCTCCGGCGATTCGAACTTGTATTCACCGTCGAGCGCGTCGAGAATCTGGCGCTTGACCTTCTGGCGCGTAAACGTGCCGTACTGGCTCTCGATCTGTTCGCGGATGACCTGGCGCAGGCGGTCGGCGCTTTCGATGCCGAGCTTCTTTGCGGTCTCGTCGTTGATTTCGAGTTCGCCCGGCTTGGCGACTTCCTTGACTGTGACGTCGAAGGTTGCGTCCTTGCCGGCAAGGTGCGCAGCACCATATTCAGCCGGGAACGTCACGTTGATCTGCTTCTCGTCGCCAGCCTTGACGCCGATGAGCTGATCTTCGAAGCCGGGGATGAATTGGCCGGAGCCGAGGACGAGCGTCGCGTCGGTGTCGGCGCCGCCATCAAACGGAACGCCGTCGACTTTGCCGAGGTAGTCCATCGTCACGCGATCGCCGCTCTCGGCCTTGCCCTTCTTCGTCTCGAAGGTCTGGGCGGAGCTGGCAACGCGCTTAACCTGCTCTTCGACTTCCTCGTCGCTGACATCGACGACTTCGCGGGTCACGCTGATGTTCGACGCGTCCTTGATCTCGATGGCAGGAAGAACTTCGTAGTTGAGCGAGAATTCGAAATCGGCTTCGCCGCTCAGAACCTTTTCCGCTTCCTTCTCGTCCTCAGTCATTACGACTTCCGGCTGGGTAGCGGACTTTTCGTTGCGGTCGGCAAGAATGGACCGCGAGGAATCGCTCAAAATCTCGTTTACGACTTCAGCCATGAACGACTTGCCGTACATCTTGCGCAGATGGGTCATCGGCACTTTGCCAGGGCGGAAGCCATTGATGCGCGCCTTGGCGCTGGCGCCCTTGAGGCGTTCGGAAAGCTTTGCTTCCAGATCCTTGGCCGGAACGACGACCTTGATCTCGCGCTTCAGCCCTTGATTGAGCGTTTCAGTAACCTGCATGTCCAAACCTTCACTTTTTTAACATTTGTCCCGCCGTTGCCGGCTCGTTGGCCTAAATTGCGGGAGAAAACTGCCTGCCCTTGCGGCTTCCGGTGCGGACGAGGAGCTTTACTCACCATCCACGTTGATTTTATTGCCTAATTCCAGTGCAACTCTCGATTTGCGACACGAATTCTAGCACAGAATGTGGCACAAAGTTGCGAAAGAGATTGCACCCTCACCGACTGGTCGCTCCCTTTACTTGCCTTGCGGGCAAAAATCAATGGCGCAGCCCGGTTGCTGCTTCGAGAAAAATGCCCGTTTTGCAAGGCGTTTAACCTTTAAATACCAGTCGCGATTGCAAGGTGACAACCGATTCGAACTATGCAAGTCTGGATTCGTGGGGTTTTGAGACAGGTTGTCTCCGCGTCGCCCGGCTGGGCGCACGAGCGTATCTGGTTGAATTACTCCGCCTGAGCGTTGAATTCTGACTTTGCGTAACTAGACCCGATCGCCCGATGATTTGCAGTTTCAGCCGCTCCATCCGGTTGATTTGTCCTCATCCCGCGTGGTCGTTCAGTGTCCGATTGTTTTGGAGGCCTGCCCTTGCCACGAACATTCATTTCCGCCGTTAAACTCGGCCTTGCAGCCGCTATTATGACCGCAACTTCAGCTTTGGCGCAGGAGGCTGCCGCCCCGCCTCCACCACCGGTATCGGTTGCAAAACCCATTGTTCGCGATGTGATCGACGCCGATGAGTTCATCGGCCGGTTCGACGCCGTCGATCAGGTCGCTGTGCGCTCGCGTGTGTCGGGCTATCTCGATACGGTCCACTTCAAGGACGGTGCGCTCGTCAAGAAGGGCGATCCGCTGTTCACGATTGACCAGAGGCCGTTCCAGACTGCACTCGATCAGGCGCAAGCGGCGCTCGAGGTCGCAAAGACCACCCTTACCTACGCCGAAGCCCAGTACAAGCGCACTGAATCGCTGACCGGGAGCGGCACCCTGTCGGTATCGACGCTCGACGACCAGCGCCGCGCCTATCTCGCCGGCCAGGCGAGCGTGCGTGGCGCGGAAGCCGCGGTCGCTCAGGCGAAGCTCGACATGATGTACACCGAAATCACCGCGCCGCAGGACGGGCGTATCGATCGCAGGCTTATTTCCGTCGGCAACCTCGTCAATGCCAATGAAACGATCCTGACGACGATCGTCTCGCTCGATCCCATCGACTTCTACTTCGATGTCGATGAGCGCAATCTTCTTGCCTATGCCCGCTCGGCGCGCGAGCGGGGCAGCGACCTTCAGGAAGGCGGTGGCGGACTGGATGTTACGGTTCGGCTGACCGACTCGAAGGAACCACCGGTCAAGGGCAAGCTCGACTTCTCCGAAAACCGGCTCGATGCCCAGACAGGCACGATGCGGGTGCGAGCCCGCTTCGCCAATCCGGATTTCGTCTTGCAGCCCGGCCTGTTCGGGCGCGTCGAAGTCTCAGCCTCGAACACCTATAAGGGCATCCTCGTCCCTGATGATGCAGTTGGCGCGGACCAGAACGAGCGCATCGTCTACACAGTAAGCGAAGACGGCACGGTTACGCCGAAGCCGGTGCGGCTTGGGCCCAAGCAATATGGCTATCGCATCATTCGCGAGGGTCTGACCGGCGACGAGACCATCGTCGTCAATGGATTGATGCGCATCCGTCCGGGCGTCAAGGTCAAGCCGGAACTCATTACCCTGCCACCCGAAGCCAAGGCGACGGGGGTCGGCCAATGAGGTTCGCGCATTTCTTTGTCGACAGGCCGATCTTTGCATCCGTCCTGTCGATCGTGCTGTTGATCGTGGGCGGCATTGCCTACACGCAGCTTCCCGTCGCCCAATATCCGGAAATCGCGCCGCCTACGATCGTGGTGCGCACCTCCTATCCCGGCGCGGATGCGCAAACCATTGCCGACACGGTGGCGACGCCAATCGAGCAGGAAGTCAACGGCGTCGAGAACATGCTCTACATGTCCTCCTACTCGACCGCAGACGGGTCAATGGCGCTGACGATTACCTTCAAGCTCGGCACCGACCTCGACCAGGCGCAGGTCCTGGTCCAGAACCGCGTTTCCATCGCCGAACCGCGCCTGCCCGAGGAGGTGCGGCGTCTCGGCGTGACCACGACGAAAAGCTCGCCCGACCTGATGATGGTCATCCACGTTCTTTCGCCGAACAACCGCTACGACCAGCTCTATGCGTCCAACTATGCACGCACCCGTATCCGCGACGTCCTCCTGCGGCTCGACGGCGTTGGCGATCTGACCATCTTCGGCGAACGCGAATATTCGCTGCGCATCTGGCTCGACCCGCAGAAACTTGCTGCCTACGGCATGACGGCGAGCGACGTCGTCCAGTCGCTGCGCGATCAGAACGTGCAGGTTTCGGGCGGTTCGATCGGCGGGCCGCCGACGTCGGGCAACAGTGCATTCCAGTACACCGTCACGACGGAAGGGCGTTTCAGCGACGCGAGGCAATTCCGCTATGTCATTGTCAAAGCTTCAGATACCGGCCGCCTCGTCCAGTTGCAGGACGTGGCGCGCATCGAGCTCGGCGCCAAGGACTATGTGACCAACAGTTACCTCGACGGTAGTCCCGCCGTGGCGCTCGGCATTTTCAGCCGGCCCGGCACCAATGCCTTGGCAACCTCCGAAACCATTCAGGAGACGATGAAGGAACTCGCCAAGGATTTCCCGGACGGACTGACCTACAACATCGTCTACAACCCGACCGAGTTCATCTCTGAATCGATCAACGAGGTCTACAAGACCATCATTGAGGCCGTCATTCTGGTGGCTCTCGTCGTGCTTGTTTTCCTGCAGTCCTGGCGCACCGCCATTATTCCCATCGTCGCCATTCCGGTGTCGTTGATCGGAACGCTCGCCATACTCCTTGCCTTCGGCTTCTCGCTGAACATGTTGACACTGTTCGGCCTCGTCCTCGCCATCGGCATCGTCGTCGATGACGCGATCGTCGTCGTCGAAAACGTCGAGCGTAATCTTGCGTCCGGCATGACGCCGAAGCAAGCGGCCCACGTCACCATGGATGAGGTCGGAACGGCGGTCGTCGCCATCTCGCTCGTGCTCATTGCCGTGTTCGTGCCGACTGCCTTCATCCCCGGCATTTCCGGCCAGTTCTATCTGCAATTTGCCATTACCATCGCCGTCGCCACCGCGATCTCGGCGCTGAATTCATTGACGCTCTCCCCGGCCCTTGCGGCAATCGTCCTGCGCCCGCATGGGCACTCGCAATCGCGAAACCCGCTTGCCCGCGCCGGCCGCTTCCTTGCCAACGGCTTCAACACCGGCTTCGACCGAATGGCACATGGCTACTCGTGGATCATACGCCATCTTGTCGGCTCGACTGTCGGGCTTCTGGCCTCGCTGCTCGTCTTCGTGGGTCTCCTCGTCGGCACATGGTACATGGCCAATATCGTACCGCGCGGGTTCATTCCGACAATGGACCAGGGCTACGCCATCGTCGTCGTCCAATTGCCCGATGGCGCGTCGCTGGAGCGCACCGATGCGGTGATCAGGCGTGCCTCGGACATCGTCCGCAGCGTTCCCGGTGTAAGCCATGCCGTGGCGTTTGCTGGCTTCAGCGGCGCCACCTTCACCAATGCGTCGAACGCGGGTGTGGTGTTCGCGCCGTTCAATTCCTTCGAAGAGCGACTGCCAAAGGGCGAGACGGCGCAGGCGATCATCGGCCAGCTCTTCACCAAGATGCAGAGCATCCAGGAGGCCTTCATCATCGCCGTGCCGCCGCCATCGATCCGGGGCATCGGCAATTCCGGCGGCTTCAAGATGCAGATTCTCGACCGCGACAATCCGGACATGCGCCGCATCCTGCCTCTTGCCTATCAGATGATGGGTGAAGCCAACAAGACGCCGGGACTCACCGGGGTTTTCACGACCTTCTCGGCATCGAGCCCGCAATATTTCCTCGAGATTGACCGCGACAAGGCGCGGGCGTTGAACGTCCCGATCCCCAACATCTTCGAGACGCTATCGATCAACCTTGGCACCTCTTATGTCAATGATTTCAATGCATTCGGCCGTGTTTATCAAGTACGGGCGCAAGCGGACCAGCAATATCGCATGGACCGGGCTGATATTCTCGCCTTGAAAGTGAGATCGGCGACGGGCGCGTTGGTGCCGCTCGGCACCCTGATCGAGATCAGGGATACCACCGGACCCTCACTGGTGCAGCGCTACAACATGTATGTTTCGGTGCCATTGCAGGGCAATCCGGCGCCGGGCATTTCGACTGGTGATGCACTCGACAAGATGGAACAACTGGCGGCGCAGACGCTGCCTGTGGGAACGACCTTCAACTGGACTGAACTCGCATTCCAGGAGCGCAGTACCGGCAATACGGCGATCTATATCTTCGCCCTGTCGGTCATTTTCGTCTTCCTGGCGCTTTCCGCCCAGTATGAAAGCTGGATCCTCCCCCTTGCCATCATCCTGATCGTCCCGCTCGCCGTGCTCGCCGCGCTGATCGGCGTGCATCTGCGTGGCATGGACAACAATATCCTGACCCAAATCGGGCTTGTAGTGTTGATCGGCCTTGCCGCGAAGAACGCAATTCTGATCGTCGAGTTTGCGCGACAGCACCAGGACGACGGCGCGACACCCGTCGAGGCTGCAATCGAGGCAAGCCGTTTGCGCCTGCGTCCGATCCTGATGACCGCATTTGCATTCATCTTCGGCGTGGTTCCGCTGATGATCGCAACCGGCCCCGGCGCGGAAATGCGCCAGTCGCTGGGAACGGCCGTGTTCTCGGGCATGCTGGGCGTTACGTTCTTCGGGTTGTTCCTGACGCCGGTGTTCTACGTGGCGCTCCGTTCATTCGGGCGCAAGCGCAAACCCGCGGTGGAGGCTCCGGCGCGGGGCTTCTAGTCCCGCTTCATTACCGGCTTGCGTTAAGGGTCGGCGGGCATCATGCTGGTGCGCGCTGACTTATCATTCATGCGGAGCGAGAAATGATCATTACCGAAATGTCGCGGCAGGAAATCAAGGAACTGCTGACCCGGGCCAGCATCGGCCGGCTCGCCTGCGCCAAGGATGATCAGCCTTACATCGTCCCGCTTCGCTTCGTCTATAATTCCGTCTACCTCTATTCCTTCACCACTGTTGGGCGGAAAATCGAGTGGATGCGCGAGAACAACAAGGTCTGCGTCGAGTTCGACGAGATCGATGCGACCAATAACTGGAAGAGCGTTGTGGTTACCGGCAGGTTCGAGGAGATCACCAAGGAACATGGCGACGAGCGCAACATGGCCCATGATCTCTTGAACAAGAAGGCCGAATGGTGGGAGCCCGGCTACGTGAAGACAGTCATTCGCGAACAGGAACGCCCGCTTGACCCGGTTTACTTCCGCATCGCTATAACAGAAACGACCGGCCATAAGGCGGTCAAGGAGCGTTAGACGAAGCTCGCACATTGCCATTTCTATAAGGTAGAAGAATGTGATCCTGGCCTGCGAACTGGTGCAACCAACGATACCCCTTAGACGTTGTATAATTGAGGGACCAATCAAAAGGAGCACCACCATGGGCGGAACGTCCAATCAGCATTTCGTGCGCAGGATGCCAACTGCTTCGGATCATCTCATCGATACGATTCGGCAGGCAACGCCAAAACCAAAATTCAATCCTGAACGCTTGTCAGATGTCTTGAAACGCTCCAAGGGGGCTTTTTCGATTACGAAGAGCCGGCCATCCGCCAAGTAGGCGCGTACCTACCCCGTCTACCCGAGTCCCGCAGCAGCGGGCCATGCCTCGCGTGTGGCCGGCTCGCCAATCTTCCTTGGAACAACCCCTTTTTCCTTTGACGGCAGAAATCACGATGCTATAGAGACCGGCGCTTGGGGTGCGGTAACGCCTCCATCTGCGGATGTGGCGAAATTGGTAGACGCACCAGATTTAGGTTCTGGCGGGAGACCGTGGGGGTTCGAGTCCCTCCATCCGCACCACAGTGCTTGACGCATAAGGCGCGATCTTCAGTAGATCGGCTCCTCGTAGAGAACTTCTCCGTTATTTTTCAGAGCGCGAATTTGCGCATCTCCCGACGGCGAAACCGCGATGACAGCCTCAATCCTGCGTTCCCGCTGCTGGTCTTCGATCACGCGCCCTTCGCCCTCCGGCACATAATAGCGCTCGATCCCGTATTGGATGTGAAGATCGTGATAGATCGCGGCATTGGCGTAACCGGAGGTGCGGCCGCGCAACTGTATTTCACCTGGCGCCAGATCCTCGCGCTTTTGCCACGAGGCGCTGCTTATGCCCCAAGCACCGTCATCCGCCTGCTTCAACGCTACATAGATATCGGCGAACCCGGTTGACGTCGGCGGCGTCCCGGTCACCTTGTTGGCCTCGATTGTCGCGATGCCGTAACCCAGTGTGACATAGTCGCCGCGCAGGAAATCATGTGGGTCGACGGGCTCGGTAAGGAGCGTGATATTGGTGCCGCTGCGCAGGATCGACGCCCGCTGTGCGACCATGGCATAGAGGGCTCCGGATTGTAAAATCGCCACAGCGGCGCCAAGCAGGATCAGGCGATTTACCTTGAGGATCATGCCGTTGCTTCCTTTTTCGGATTCTTTCTTTGAAGTCTTCGCTCCATTCTGACGACGAAGGCCGCCAGCAACAAGACGAGGATGCCGGCAGTCAGGAAGAAGCCCGCGGTGCCTATCAATGTACCGATCGTCTTGAACGCCAGGTACAGCACCTCGAGCGAGAAGACCGTGTAGGAAACCCAACGCACCGCAAGGTTCCGGTGCCCCGAAAGGGCGAGGCCCGCGACAGAGCATCCCAAAATCGCAAAGCCGATGGCAACCTGATTGCCAACCCCTTCGCTGAATTCGTCGAACTGGAAGAAGATGAGGGCGATGACCAGCATGATGA
The DNA here is from genome assembly GCF_900104165.1 of Phyllobacterium sp. YR620. Taxonomy (NCBI): domain Bacteria; kingdom Pseudomonadati; phylum Pseudomonadota; class Alphaproteobacteria; order Hyphomicrobiales; family Phyllobacteriaceae; genus Phyllobacterium; species Phyllobacterium sp. YR620. Next base: position 1,171,105 of record NZ_FNJP01000001.1, on the reverse strand, counting down.
AGCCATATCCGCCGATGGCCTCGCTCCAGCCGGTCAGCTGCTGGGTCGCCCTGCTCCGCAGTGCATCCGCGAGGAAGAGTGCCGCGCCGAGAACGGCCGCGATCCAAAGGATTGCCTGGTCGTCCAGATCGAACCGGACCACGAAGACATAGGCGATGAGGAGAATGGCAATGAAATGTCGCGCCTGCTTAGCCTTCGTCCACCAGACCAGTCCCGCGCAGGTTATTGCAAGCACAGGCACCAGCCAGATGTAGTTCCAGTGGTCTGGAGTCGATGGTTCGAGCGAAGCGAACAGGTAGAAGCCGGCAATTGCGACGCTGGTGGACGTCAGTACCTTCGATCGCAGCAGGAGGGCTGCGACGATCGTGCCCGCCACCCAAAGAAGCGCAGCATCGGTGGTGTCTCCCGAGAGGTGGTACATTTGGCCAACCAGGCCGATACCGGCACCGAATGTGATGGCGGCGATCAGGTAGAGCGCCTCGCTGAATATTCTGTCACCCAGGGTTGCCCGCCAGGCGCCACCGATATAGCCGACGCCAATGACCGATATGATAAGACCAAGCCGAACAAGGCGCGGCATGAGTTCCCAGTTGGCCGCTACGAGGGAGACGATGGCTGCGCCCAGCAAAACTGCGCCGAGAACCGCAAGGACGCCTCCAAGCCCGAGGCCGTGTCCCCTGCCGTCCATGTCCTTGCGCAAGCGTTCGGCCGTCGTCTCATCGATCAGACCGTCCCGCTGCCAGCGCGCAATGTGTTTCTTCACACCAATGGTTATCGCCAAGGTCTGCTCCTGAATCGCTGCAACGAGTCTTTAGTATAGCGAGGTGGCGGTCATCCTCCTATGGCGATCCCTGCGTGCTCGCAGCGCCACAATCACGACATTTGTGCGCCGCAACAATTAACATCGATTAATGTTGCAATGCAGCAATTGCATAGCTGATCTGCAAACTTGGCTCTGCAACTTTCAGGGGCCGTGCACTATCTTCCACTCAACGATCAAGAGTGATCAAGCAAACAACAACCGAAGTGGTGATTGAAATGAACCTTATCCGCTCCTACAGCAACTGGCGTCGTTATCGCGACACGGTTTCCGAATTGAACCGCCTGTCGTCCCGCGAACTCAGCGACCTCGGCATTGCTCGTTCGGACATCCCGTACGTCGCCAAGAAGTCCGCAATTCGCTAATCGCATAGAGAATATCGCCGGGGCTTATCCTCCTCCCGAAGCCCCCGCGATCAAAGGCCGATACTCCTCCTCCCTGATCGGCCTTTATCAAACGACACCCACCGCACCTCCTCCCGCGGTGGGTGTTGTTATTTCAGGCCGCCTCCACCGCATTGAGCCCTAGCGGACGCCGCCATATCCCCTGCTTTTCCATTCTGCGAGCGTCATGACGTCTGGAGCGCCGCCTCCCGGCTCGTACCAGGAATCGACTGCCCAAAGCGTACCGCTGCGGTCCTTCAGAACAGCAGTGAAATGTGGATAGCGCCCGTCGAAAAAGCTTCCGCGCGAATCCCGCCGGGCAACGGTGTGGAACTGCAACAGGCCTGCACCCTGCAGATAGCGCAGGAAGTGATCGGTATTCGTGGATTCGTCCACGCAATCCATCTGGCCGCGCTCGCGTCCCTTGCCAAAATCCATCTTCGGCCGGTCGACGACGCCAATCACCTGCGTATTGCGTTGTTCGAATACTTGAACCGCCCGGCGAACCGCCGCGCGCTCACCCTCTGGCGATTTGCGACCAGACGCCATGATGGAGGCAATGCGGGAACGGTCGGTTCCGGTCAGCGTCACATTGGTCTTAAAATAGCAGCCATAACCGTGGCAAACGCTGAAGGTCTGCGCCGTGGCGATGGATGCGGGACTGCAAAGAATGAGAAGAAGAAAACAGAAGACGAGTTTATTTAAAACTTTTGTTTGCATGCGCCAACACTAACAATTGTTTTCACCGAAGCCCAACAGATTTGCATAATATGGTTGCTGCCGGAAATCCTCATCTGGCAACAGCCAGCGCCGCACCCTAAATCACCCCTGGCGCAACTCACCCAATCGGAGAATGATCATGCAACAACGCCGTCTCGGCCGAACCGGCCTTTCCATCGCACCGCTCGTTTTTGGCGGGAATGTCTTTGGCTGGACCGCAGACAAGAAGACATCCTTCGACCTGCTTGATCGCTTCGTCGATGCCGGCTTCAACGCTGTCGATACGGCCGATGCCTATTCGCGCTGGGTGTCCGGCAATGAAGGCGGCGAATCCGAAACCATCATCGGCGAATGGATGAAATCGCGCAAAAATCGCGACAAAATTGTCATTATCACCAAAGTCGGCTCCGACATGGGACAGGGCAGGAAGGACCTTTCGGCTGCCTATGTCGCCAAGGCGGCCGAGGCTTCCTTGCGCCGGCTGCAGGTTGATGCGATCGATCTTTATCTTTCGCACTGGCCAGATCCGGAAACACCCTACGAGGAGACCCTCGGTGCGCACGCGGCGCTCCTGAAGGCGGGAAAGGTCAAGTCAATCGGCGCCTCTAATCTCGATGCCCAGCAACTGCGTGCCGCACTCGACGTTTCTAAGGAAACTGGTCTTCCGCGCTACGATGTGCTCCAGCCGGAGTATAATCTCTACGACCGCAAGAGCTATGACGGACCGTTGCGCGATCTCTGCATGGCGGAGGATATCGGCGTCATTACCTATTTCAGCCTCGCGCGCGGCTTTCTCTCCGGCAAGTATCGCAGCGAGGCCGACCTTGGCAAAAGCGCACGCGGCGGCGGCATCAAGGATTATCTCAATCCGCGTGGATTCCGCATTCTCGCCGCCCTTGACGATATTGCCGCCAAGCACAAGGCGAAGCCCGCGGAAATCGCCCTCGCCTGGATCATGCAGCGCGAAGGCGTGACCGCCCCGATTGCCAGCGCGACGTCGCTCGAACAGTTGGACAGCCTGATCAAGTCGGCTTCGCTCAACCTGAGTGCCGAAGACGTTGCCGAACTCGACAAGGCCAGCGCCTGATCGCTTGGATCGAAAGCCGCCGCATTGCACCGTGCGGCGGCTTTTGCACATTGATGCGGGCGATCAAAGCGTTTATTGGAAAGCCATGTCCATCAAACCTGTACACATCATTGGCGGCGGTCTCGCCGGTTCCGAAGCCTCATGGCAACTGGCGCAAGCCGGCGTGCCTGTCATCCTGCATGAAATGCGCCCTGTGCGCGGCACGGATGCCCATAAGACCGAAGGACTGGCCGAGTTGGTCTGCTCCAATTCGTTCCGTTCCGACGATGCCGAAACCAATGCGGTCGGCGTGCTTCACGCCGAAATGCGGCTTGCCAATTCGCTGATCATGGCTGCGGCAGACGCCCACCAGGTGCCGGCCGGCACCGCCCTTGCCGTCGACCGCGACGGCTTTTCCGACAAGGTCACCGCAATCCTCGAAGCGCAGCCGCTCATTACGATCGTGCGCGAGGAGATCACCGGCCTGCCGCCAGCAGACTGGGACAAAGCCATCATAGCGACCGGACCGCTGACGGCTCCTTCGCTTGCCGAGGCCATCGGCCGTGAGACCAGCGCCGACGCCCTCGCCTTTTTCGATGCGATTGCTCCGATCGTGCATTTCGATTCGATCGACATGAACGTCTGCTGGTTCCAGTCGCGCTACGACAAGGTTGGACCGGGCGGCACCGGCAAGGATTACATCAACTGCCCGATGACCAAGGAGCAATACGAGGCCTTCGTGCAGGCCCTGATTGCCGGCGACAAGACGGAATTCAAGCAGTGGGAGGGCACGCCCTATTTCGACGGCTGCCTGCCCATCGAAATCATGGCCGAACGCGGGCCGGAGACGCTGCGCCACGGTCCGATGAAGCCCATGGGGCTCACCAATGCGCACAATCCCACCGTCAAGGCCTATGCAGTCGTGCAACTGCGCCAGGATAATGCGCTTGGCACGCTCTACAACATGGTCGGCTTCCAGACGAAGCTGAAATATGGGGCGCAGACCGAAATATTCCGCATGATCCCCGGACTCGAAAACGCCGAGTTCGCGCGCCTCGGCGGCCTGCACCGCAATACCTACCTGAATTCGCCCACCCTCCTCGATCCAACGCTGCAATTGAAAAGCCGGCCAGGCCTGCGCTTTGCCGGTCAGATCACCGGCTGCGAGGGATATGTGGAATCGGCGGCCATCGGTCTGCTCGCCGGCCGGTTTGCCGCCGCCGAACGACTGGGCCAAGCCGTCACGCCGCCGCCGGCAACGTCGGCATTCGGGGCGCTTCTCGGCCACATTACCGGCGGCCATATCGTCACCGATGAGGAGCCGGGGAAGCGCTCCTTCCAGCCGATGAACGTTAATTACGGGCTCTTCCCGCCTATCGAGGCACCGAAGTCGGAAGGCAAACGCCTGCGCGGCAAGGAAAAATCCAATGCCAAGAAGCGCGCCATGAGCGCCCGCGCCCTCGCCGATTGCCGCGCTTGGCTCGGTTTGCCGGCGATTGCCGAGGCTGCGGAGTAGCGAGCTACTTCACATCGGAGTTGCGTCCCTCAAGGGTGCTCACCCCTCTAGGCGGCCGCCCATCTTCCCGCTTGTGGGGGAGATATCCTGCAAGACCAAGGGGGTGCTGCGTCCTCGATCGGCCTTGTCCCTGTTAACTGACTGAAGCCTTCAGCATCGCCCACTGCCGGCGCAGAGGCGTGATATCGGCAACTTCGTTCGCAGCATCAGCGCCCTTTGCCTTGAGCTTTTTCAGATAGATACGCGTAAGCCGCGCCGGCAGGTATGCAGGACGCAGGCTGACGCGCAGCTCCTTCGCGCCGGCTTCAAACTTTGCCAAATGGTCAGTCGCAAGCGCAATCATGGCAGCGACAGCGCGCGCAATCGCTTCTCCATCAGAACCATCGAGGAGATTCTGCGGGCTGCAGCCGACCGCTGTCAGAATATCGGCCGGGATATAAATCTGGCCGCGCCGCCTGTGCAGGGGCAGGAGCCGCAGCAGGCCGGCAATCGCCTGTGCAACGCCGGCGTGTCCGGCCGTATCCGCGTGCTTCAGCGCGGCATCCTCATCGAGCACCAGCGATGCCAGCTGGATCAACGCCGACGCGGTCTCGCCGCAATAGCCTTCAAGATCATTGCGGCTGGGCATCGGGTCGTCATAAAGGTCGAAAATCCGGGCTTCGCAATAATTGTCGAAAGCCTGTCGCGGCAGGTCGCGGATCTTGATCGTCTCGAGGAGCGCGGCGGCGACCGGATTCGCCGAGGCCGCGCCATGTTCGGTGCCGTTGATCAGATCGCGCCACCATTGCAGCCGTACCTCGCCGGGCAACGGATCATGGATCAGGTCGCGAATGCGGGCGATCTCCGCATTGAAAGCATAAATCGACGCCAGCGCGCCGCGCTTGTCCTCGGGGGCATAGAGGATCGAGACATAGCGGTCAGGGTCCGCATCGCGCAGGAACTGCATGCAGTAGGTTTCATTGGCGTTCATCGAGATGCCGCCTTAATCGACGGCGATCAAGGCAGCCGCCACCGCCCGATCTTCGGCCAGCAAGACATTATAGGTACGCACTGCCGCGCCTGTGCTCATGGGATCGGCGGAAATGCGGTATTTGCGCAAAGCATCGCGCAGTTCCTGCGGCAGCCGGCGCAGCTCCGTGCCGGTGCCTACCAAGAGGATCTCGATGTCATCCGCTTGCTCCATCACGAGCGACAGATCGGCAGCCGTCAAGATCGGCGGCGTTTTCGGCTCCCAGCCATGAATGCCTGATGGAAGACACAGGATCGAGCCACGATGGGACATGTCGGCAAAGCGAAATCCGCCATTGCCATAGGCATCGATCGGCGCGCGCCCCGGAAAATGGGCGTCCCGGATTTCAATGCCCTTGGCCAAGTCCCTAAACTCCGTTCTGCTCGGACGCCACCCTCGCGGTGTCATCAACAACGTCGCGGCCCTTGAGCCCGAACAACATCAATAGTGGACCGGCCACGAAGATCGACGAATAGGTCGCAACAATGATGCCGACGGCAATGGTCAGCGCGAAGGAACGCACGTCATCGCCGCCATAGATGTAAAGCATAAGGAGTGCGAGGAAGGTCGCAAGCGAAGTCAGGATAGTGCGCGACAAGGTTTGATTGATCGATGCATCGAGAACAGCCGACAGCGACATGGTATTGCCATGGCGCCTGAGGTTTTCGCGGACCCGGTCATAAATTACCACCGTATCGTTGAGCGAGTAGCCGACGATGGCAAGAAGCGCCGCGATGCTCCAGAGATTGAATTCCATCTGGAAGATAACGAACATGCCGACGATGAGCACGACGTCGTGGATCGTGGCAAGGATCGCGCCGAGCGCAAAATGCCACTCGAAGCGGAACCAGACATAGGCAAGGATGGCGACGAGCGACAGGACCACGGCGAGCACACCCGCCTGCGACAATCCACTCGATACGGACGGGCCGATGACATCGACACGGCGGAAATCGTAGTCGTCCTGCAGTTCGCCGCGGATCTTGACGCCGACGGTCTGCTCGGCATTCTCGCCCTCGCCCTGGCTTCCAACCGTTATCAAGGCGCGGTCGTCCGACTTAAACGGTTCGATCTTGACCTCGCCAATGTTCAGATCATCGAGCCGGCTATAAACATCGTCGAGGTCGATCGGCCCTTGCCGCGACTGGATTTCGACCAACGTGCCGCCCTTGAAATCGATGCCGAAGTTCATGCCGACAACGGCAAAGAGGACGATGGCGGCAATGCTCGAAAGCGCCGAGAAACCGAGGGTCAGGCCGCGCAATTTCATGAACGGAATTCTGGTGTTGTTCGGCACGAGCTTGAGCGGTGCGCCAGGTACTTCCTTTGGCTTCGAGCGTTGCACCCAGATCGATATGAGCCACCTGGTCAATGTAAATGTCGTGAACAACGTCGTAACGATGCCGATCGTCACCGTGAGGGCGAAGCCGTGCACGGGGCCGCTGCCGAGAATGAACAGGACGAGCGCTGCAATCAGGGTGGTCACGTTGGCATCGACAATTGTCGCAAGCGCCCGGGAAAACCCGGAGTCGATGGCCTGGATGACTGAAAAGCCCGCCCGCCGGTCTTCACGGATGCGTTCATAAATAAGGACGTTCGAATCCACCGCCATGCCGATCGTCAGGACGATACCGGCGACACCGGCAAGGGTCAGCGGCGCGCCAAAGAGCGTCAGCACTGCAAGGATCAGGAGGACATTGACGACAAGCGCAACGCTGGCGATGACCCCGAGGAAGCCATAGGTCAGCAGCATGAACAGGATGACGAACGCTGCGCCGATCAGGGCCGCAATCTTGCCGGATGATACGGCTGCAGCGCCAAGGTCGGTACCGATGGTGCGCTCTTCGATCACGGTAACATCGGTCGGCAAGGCGCCCGCACGCATGACGAGCGCAAGATTGCTTGCGCCGGAGAGGTCGAAATTACCGGTAATCTGCCCGGTATTGCCGGGAATGGCCTCGCTGATCACCGGCGCCGACAGAACCTGATTGTCCAGGACAATAGCAAAGGATTGCCCGACATTGGCTTTCGTCGCCTTGGAGAAGCGATCGGCCCCGATGCTGTCGAGCCGGAACGTCACCACCGGCTCCTGTGACGCTGTGTCGATACCGGCCTGCGCGTCGACGAAATTCTTGTTCGAAACGAGCGGCTCGGTTTTGACCAGATAGGGAACAGGGGGATCGTCGAAGGAATAGACGACCTCATCGCCTTCCGGCGGTGTGCCATCGACTGCCTTCTGAGCCGGTATCGACGAATCCACCATCTGGAAAGTGAGTTCTCCTGTCAGGCTCAAAATGTCCTTGAGGAGCTGCGAATCGTAGAGGCCCGGCACCTCGACAAGGATACGCCCGTTGCGCTGGCCCTCGACATTCGGATTTGTATAGCCGAGTTCGCTCAGGCGCCGCGTCAGCACCGCCATCGTCGCATCCGTATCGGGGAGATGGTCCTTGTCGACCTGCAGGCCGATGCGCGATCCGCCTTCGAGATCAAGCCCGAGGGCAAGCTGCTTCTTGGGCAGCCAGTCCGGCAGCTTTACCAGTTGATCCTGCGTGAACAGATTGGGAAGAGCCAATATGACGGCTGCCAGAACAACGGCCCAAATGAGTACGGTCTTCCAGCGGCTGAAATAGAGCATTCGGCAATAACCTTCGGCATAGAATCAACAGGGCGGCTCCGTGGCCGCCCCGTAACTATGCCTTATTTCTTGTTATCGGCAACCGGTTCGCCCTTGACCCGTACATCGGCGACCATGCCGCGCAACACCCGTGCCTTGACGCCATCGCCGATCTCGACATCGAGTTCGCCCGTATCCTCATACACCTTCACCACCTTGGCGATGAAACCGCCGCCGGTGACGATCGTGTCGCCGCGGCGAATTGCCTTCAGCTGTTCCTCGCGCTTCTTCGCCGCCGTGCGCTGCGGGCGGATGATGAGGAAGTACATGATCACGAAGATGAGGATGAATGGCAGAATGCTCATGAGCATTTCCGGTGCGCCGCCGGCGGCCTGTGCATATGCAGGAGTTACGAACATTGAGACAAACCTCCAGAGAAGACATATTTTGATTATACCTGAGCCTGCGCAATACAATGTTTGCGTTGGCAAAAGCAACCGTACAAAACCGTGAGGGCGGCTTTTCGATTTATCGTCAACATGATAGTTGCAGGTGCGCAGGTAAAGCAAAGGCTGGATGGGAATGTCGCGGGAATTGCTGACGGATAAACTTGACCGCTTGATTAAGGTGCTGGAGCGAATGGCGCCGCCTGAGCCGCAGGCAGTCGACCTCGATAGCGCCGACTGTTTCGTCTGGAATCCGGACCATCTCTGCTTCGATCCAGTAACCAGGGTCAATCGCGTCGATATCTCGCTGATCCGCGGCGTCGACACTGTCCGCGATATCCTTTTCGACAACACCAAGCGTTTTGCCGAAGGCTTCCAGGCCAACAATGTGCTCCTGTGGGGCGCGCGCGGCATGGGCAAATCCTCGCTGGTCAAAGCGGTACACGCCTCGGTCAATGCTGCAGCGGGCGATAATGGCGCGCCGCTGAAGCTTGTCGAGATCCACCGTGAGGACATTGACAGCCTCCCTGCCCTCATGGCGGCGATCAAGGACACCGACTACCGGTTTATCCTGTTCTGCGATGACCTTTCCTTCGACCATGACGATACGTCCTACAAGTCGCTGAAAGCTGCGCTCGAAGGCGGTGTCGAGGGCCGGCCGGACAATGTCATCTTTTACGCGACATCCAACCGGCGGCACCTCTTGCCGCGCGACATGATCGAAAACGAGCGCTCTACGGCGATCAATCCGTCGGAAGCGGTGGAGGAAAAAGTGTCCCTTTCCGACCGTTTCGGCCTGTGGCTCGGATTTCACAAGTGCAGCCAGGACGATTACCTGGCCATGATTGATGGCTACGCCGCGCATTTTGACCTTGGCGTCGAAAAGGGCGAGCTCCATGCCGACGCCCTGGAATGGTCAACGACGCGCGGCTCGCGCTCGGGGCGTGTCGCCTGGCAGTTCACTCAGGATCTCGCCGGCCGGCTCGGGAAGAAGTTGTAGTCAGCTCGCCGCCTTGTCCAAAGCCTCTTCGGCCCATTGATTGAGGCTCTTCCCGGCCCGTTCTGCCGCCAGGACTGCGCGGCGATGAACTTCGGGCTTCACCCGAAACATCATCTTGCCCGAGTAGGGCTTCTGCGGCTCCTTGCCGATCTTGGCGCAAGCCTCGATATAGTCATCCACCGCTTCATGAAAAGCCGCTTTAAGGTCGACGACTGTATCTGCATGAAAGCCGACGCCGTCGCTTATATCTGCGATTTTGCCGAAAAATATTTCATCTTCGTCGTCATACTCTACCCGCGCAGTATAATTCTTGTAGTGCATGACGTTCATGGTTCGATTCCAATTCTTTCCAGAAAGGCCCGGGCGGCGCGGACTTGATAGCGCTTTGCTTCCTTGGTGGGATGGGGCCTGTGAAAGCTTTCCAGTTCACCATCCTTTTCAAATTTGACACGCGAGCCACGACCCTCGATCGTCCGTACCCCCGACGCTGACCAGCAAGCTTTCGATATCCGACCATGCTATCGAGCCAGAGACCGGGTCAGAAAAGACAGCGAGCAGGGCTCGCCTATGCCTGCTATTCATCAAAATGCCTCTTTAAAATATATTACTTGCAAGCATTGAATGCTAGCACAATCGTCAATCTAAAATGCAAAACCCCCGAAGGTTGATATTCAACTTTCGGGGGCCAAATTACATAAAGGCTTCTGAGCTCTCGGTCGAAGCCTGATCAGGATTCGAGATACTTCGACGGATCAACCGGCGTCGAGTTCTTGCGCACCTCGAAGTGCAATTTCGGCTGGGTGGCGTTGCCGGTCATGCCCGACTTGCCGAGTTCCTCGCCGCGCTTGACCTTCTGTCCGCGCTGGACATTGAGCTTGCTGGCATTGCCATAGACGGTGACAAGGCCGTTGTCGTGGCGCACGAGCACGGTATTGCCAAACTCCTTCAAGCCGTCGCCCGAGTAAATGACGACGCCGTTCTCGGCGGCCTTGATCGGCGTGCCTTCGGGCACCGAGATATCGATGCCATCGCTACCCTTGCCGTAATTGGCGACGACACGTCCACGCACCGGCCAGCGCATGCCGGTGACGCCGGTCGCCGATGGTGCTGCGGCCACGTCCTTCTCCGCATCGTCGATGACCTTCTCGCTCGCCTGCGGCGGCGTATATGGCTTAGCCTGGCCGTCAGGCTGGGCATTGGCCGGAGTTGCTGCAGTCGGCGCGGCGTTGGCGACAACCTTGGGCTGTTCGGCGGGCGGCGTCGATGCGGTCTTGACCTGGTCGACCGCGCCCTTCGACTTCATGTTATTGGCGACATTCTGCGCAAGCGAACCGCTGGAAGGCGGAATGATCAGCGACTGGCCGATACGGACAGTACCGTCGGTCATGTTGTTGGCCTGCTTGATGGCCTCGACATTGGCGCCGGTCTTGCGCGAGATCGCATGCAGCGTATCGCCGCTCTGCACCGTATAGGCACCGTTATTATTAGCCGGCGTCTTTGCAGACGTAGAAGCGTTGGGCTGCGTTGCCTTTACCTGCGGCGCTTGCGGCATTACGGCAACGTTGTTGGCAGAATTGTGGGCTGGCTGGGCAGGCATGCGTGCTTCACGTCCGTCGGGGGTCTTCAAAGTGTTTGTGCTGGAGCCAAGCGGTGCCGCCCGCATGGGCTGGACCGGTTCAGCGGATGCCATCTGCTGGCTGCGCGCCGGAGCGCTGGCAACCGGAGCAAGCGCAGGACGCGAGGGCTGCGACGATACGGGCGGCAAGGCCGACGCACTGGCTGCGCCAACCGGCGGCAGGTTGCCGCGCTGAACTTTTCCGCTGCTGACCGAAGCGGTCTGCGTCGAATCGACCGGCGGCGTATAGGGCTGCGGGACGTTGTTCTGCGCCATGACGGAGCGCTGGTTATCGCTGTAGCCGGAGCTGAAATCGGCGCTGGTGAAGCGCTGCACGCCTGAGCTGCAACCTGCAGCCAATCCAGCAACCGTAAGAATAGCGGCATTTAGAGCCAGCCGCCGTGACGCTTTGTCTAATGTACTCAAACGCATCGCATGTCCCGCCCGTACTCAATACAAGTTTATTGACGCCATTAGATCGCGTTAATGTTACCCGACGGTTAAAGTGCTCATAAAATTTGCGAAAAATTCACCAAACCCGTAAAGGGTTGCCCTTCGTCGGCTTGTAGATAGCCACGCGGGGGCGCTACGAGCCGCGCCGAGTGCACGTAGTTGATTACGTAGATCAGAGCGCGGCGGAAAGGCCTTCGAGAAGCGGCAGGAAACGCACCGGCATCATGTCCTGACGCTCGAAACGGCTGCCGACCTTCGAAAGGCGGGCCATGACCTGCCTGCCCTCAAGCGCGCCGATCGGCGCGATCATCACGCCGTTCGACGACAAGAGGTCGACGAATTGGCGCGGCAGGCTCTCGAACGAGCCCCAGACAACAATCCGGTCAAACGGGCCGTCATTGGCAAGGCCATGCCTGCCGTCGGCATGTTTGACGAAGGTGTTCTCGATCTTCAGCGCTTGCAGCCGTTGCTGGGCAAGCTCGGCAAGCGTTTTGTAGCGCTCCAGCGACAGGACACGGCCCGCAAGACGCGCCATGACGGCAGCTGTGAAGCCTGTGCCAGTACCAACCTCCAGCACGCGGTGCGTCGGCTCGAGATCGAGCGACTTGATCAGCTGCGCCTGAAGGTCGAGCCCTTCCATGAACTCGCCGCACTCGATCGGCAGCATCCCCTGCCCATAGGCCAGAGTACCAAGATTGCCATTGACGAACGCCATGCGCGGCGTCGCCTCGAAGGCACCGAGCAGGCGTTGGTCGGTATCGCCGAGCGAGCGCATGCGCAAAACGAATGCGGCAAACCCCTCCCGTTCGGACAATGCAGGCTTCATGCGAAGGCATCCTCCAGCGCCGCACGCGTCTCGTGCGCGGTGAGGTCGAGCTGGAGGGGCGTTATCGAGATGAAATTCTTGCGGATCGCCGCGACATCGCTGTTTTCTGCGGGCACATCCTTGCCCCGCCCGTAGCGCAGCCAGTAGTAGGGCAGACCACGACCGTCATGACGCTCTTCGATGGCGAGGCCATGGGAAAGCTTGCCCTGCACGGTCACCCGCGTCCCCGCGACGGCGCCGGCGTTGCAGTTCGGGAAATTGAGATTGATGAGGACTCCCTTCGGCAATTCGACACCGAGCAACTTCTTCAACAGGTCCGGCGCGTGCGCCGCCACGACGTCCCAAGGCAGCACCCGGGCGTCGCCCTCAAGGCCATATTCCTGCGACAGCGCAATCGACCTGATGCCGAGCAGCGTGCCTTCGATGGCACCGGCGATGGTTCCCGAATAGGTGACGTCATCGGCGGTATTCGATCCCGCATTGACGCCCGAGAGGATAAGGTCAGGCGGCTCGGGCATCAGATGCTTCACGCCCATGATCACACAATCCGTCGGCGTGCCGCGCAGTGCAAAGTGCCGCTCGTCGATCCTGCGCAAGCGTAGCGGATTGGAAAGCGTCAACGAGTGCGCAAGACCGCTCTGGTCGGTTTCCGGCGCGATCACCCAGATATCGTCCGAGAGGCTTCGGGCAATGCCTTCGAGCACACTCAGACCTTCCGCATGAATTCCATCATCGTTGGTCAGAAGTATGCGCATTACCCTATCCTTGCCTGTTAAGCGGCTCTTTCGATTCGTGTCAGTCCACCCATATAGGGCACGAGTGCTTGAGGAACCGTAACGCTGCCGTCCTCATTCTGGTAATTTTCGACAACCGCGATAAGCGCGCGCCCGACCGCGACACCGGAACCATTCAGCGTATGGACGAAGCGCGTCGACTTCTCCCCTTCCGGCCGGTAGCGCGCATTCATGCGACGGGCCTGGAAATCGCCGCAGACCGAGCAGCTCGAAATCTCGCGGTAGCTCTTCTGCCCCGGCAGCCAGACCTCGATGTCATAAGTCTTCTGCGCGCCAAAGCCCATGTCGCCCGTGCACAGCGTCACGGTGCGGAACGACAGATCGAGACGCTTCAGCACCTCCTCGGCGCAGGATGTCATGCGTTCATGTTCCTCGATCGAACGATCCGCATCGGTGATCGACACCAACTCGACCTTCATGAACTGGTGCTGGCGCAGCATGCCCCGGGTATCGCGCCCGGCCGACCCGGCTTCCGAACGGAAGCATGCGGTCAATGCGGTCATGCGCAGCGGCAGGTCGCGTATGTCGAGGATCTCCTCGCGTACGAGATTTGTCAGCGGCACTTCGGCGGTCGGGATGAGGTAGCGGCCTTCGGTTGTCTGGAACAAATCTTCAGCAAATTTCGGCAATTGGCCCGTCCCGTACAGAACCTCGTCATTGACGAGGAGCGGCGGGCTCACTTCCATGTAGCCGTGCTCTTGCGTGTGCAGGTCCAGCATGAACTGTCCGAGCGCCCGCTCGAGCCGTGCAAGCTGGCTCTTCAGCACCGTGAAGCGGCTGCCCGAAAGACGCGCGGCGCGTTCAAAATCCATGTAGCCGAGCTGTTCGCCGATCTCGAAATGCTCCTTCGGCTCGAAGGCGAAGTTCTTCAGCTGCCCGATGCGGTGAACCTCGACATTATCGGACTCGTCCTTGCCGACAGGCACGCTCTCGAGCGGAATGTTAGGCAGCACCGACAGTGCATCGGTCAGCGCACGGTCGAGCTGACGCTCTTCCTCTTCGGCCAACTGCAGGAACATCTTGATGTCGGCGACCTCGGCCTTCAGCCGATCCGCAGTCGCCTGGTCCTTGGCGCCCATGGCCTTGCCGATTTCCTTGGACGCGGCGTTGCGGCGCTCCTGCGCCTCCTGCAGTTTGCCGATATGCTGGCGGCGCTTTTCATCGAGCTCGATCAGGCGGGACGACGCCGGCTCATTGCCTCGTTTGGCCAGAGCTGCGTCAAGCGCTTGCGGATTCTCGCGGATCCATTTGATGTCGAGCATGGGAGTAAAGCCGTCTTGGATGCGTGGTAAAATGGGCCCGAAGACCCGGCGAAATCGGAGAGTGTCAGGAGGAGACTTCGCTTGAGCCCGATTGCGCTTCGGCTTCGGCCGCTGCACGCTTCTTCTCGACCAGACGCACCATCCAGATGGAAATCTCGTAGAGAATGATCGTCGGGAGCGCAAGACCGATCTGGCTGACCGGATCCGGTGGCGTAATCACGGCGGCAACGATGAAGGCGATGACGATGGCGTATTTGCGCTTCGACTTCATGCCGTCATAGCCAACGAGACCGACGCGGGCCAGCAACGTCGCAACGACCGGAAGCTGGAACACCAGGCCGAACGCAAAAATCAGCGTCATGATCAGGCTGAGATACTCGGAAACCTTGGGCAGAAGGGAGATCTGCACTTCTCCAGCGACGCCTTGTTGCTGCATGGCGAGGAAGAACCACATCACCATCGGTGTGAAGAAGAAATAAACGAGGGCCCCGCCCATGAGGAAGAGGATCGGTGACGCAACGAGAAACGGCAGGAATGCCATGCGCTCATTGCGGTAGAGGCCAGGCGCGACGAATTTGTAGATCTGCGAGGCGATTACCGGGAAGGCCAGCACGATGCCACCGAACATGGCGATCTTCACCTGCGTAAAGAAAAATTCCTGCGGCGCGGTATAAATCAGCTGAGCCTTGGCCGGATCGAAACCCGCCCAGCCCACGGCCCATTGATAGGGAATAACGAGAAGATTGAAGAGCTGCTTGCCATAGTGGAAACAGCCGAGGAATGCGACGAAGAACGCAACGAGCGCCCAGATCAGACGCCGGCGCAATTCAATGAGGTGCTCAATCAGAGGCGCTGAGCTCTTGTCGATTTCGTCGTCGGACTTGTTCAAGATTGTTTCCCCGTATCGCCAGTCTTGGCGCGCGGCTTGGCCGTTGTCTTTGCGGGCGCCTTTGCAGCCTTGGCTACCGGAGCCTTGGAAGCGACGGACTTCGCGGTTGCTGCCTTGGCGGGTGCGGCCTTTGCTTCGGTTGCCTTGGGCCCCGCTGGCTTTGTCTTCCGCACAGCTGGTTTCTTTGCCGGAACTTCAGTCTTGGGCTCGGCGACAGTTGAAGCAACCTGCGTCGCTGCCGGCAATGGTTCCATCACCTGCGGCTGGAGCTGAGCTGCGCCGGGCGCGCTCGGATCGGGAATGGCAACGTTATCCTTGGCTGATGCCGCCACGTCCTTGAGACTTGAGCGAATATCCTCGCCCATCGTCCTTACCGGATCGAAAACCTTGCGTATATCGCTGCGCGGATCGAGGCTTTTCGCGTCGTTGATGATGTCGCGGACATCGTCAAGCTCCGCCTCCTTGAGCGCCTCGTCGAACTGGCGGCGGAATTCTCCAGCCGTTGCGCGAAATTTCGCTGTCGCCTTGCCAAAGGCGCGTATCATCTTCGGCAAATCCTTCGGACCGACCACCACGATCAGGACGATCACGATAACCAGGATTTCCGACCAACCGACTTCAAACATTCAACATGCTCCAGCGCGGCAAATCCGCCGCGCCCATGACGAGGCTAATCATTGCCAATCAAGACTTGGTCGTCTTTTCCTTGACCGAGTTTACCGGCTGGCCAGTCTGGTTGTCGATCGTCTTCGAGCCGTCGGCAGTTGCTTCGTCTTCATCGCTCATGCCGCTCTTGAAGTTCTTGATGCCCTTGGCAACATCGCCCATCAGTTCCGGAATTTTGCCGCGACCGAACAGAAGAAGCACGACTGCAAGCACGATAAGCCAGTGCCAGATTGAAAAACTACCCATAATTTCCTCACATTCGCCCAATGGTTCGGGCTGATCTATGCCTTTTCCCCGTGCTTTTCAAACACTAGAGCTGCTTGCTCTTTCACATTCATGTAAGCGACGCGCAAGGCCCAAGTTTAAAACCCGCACAAAATCTTGCGTGACGGGTTGTTTAGGCCACATTATCCTTAAGTCCAAAGCTTGTCTCAATCATGTTCGACGCGCGGCGTCAAAAGACCAAGCTCCTCAAGATCGATGTCCGTCAGCGGATCCTCATCCTCGGTCAGCTCATCCGGATCATTGGTCGGAACGGGCACGGCGAAATTTGCCGGCATGCGCGCCGACAACAAGCCTGCCCCGCGCAGTTCATCGATGCCCGGCAGATCGCGCACCTCTTGCAGGCCGAAATGATCGAGGAATGACGCCGTAGTGCCATAGGTGATCGGCCGCCCCGGCGTGCGTCTGCGGCCGCGGAATTTTATCCAACCTGTTTCCATGAGAACGTCGAGCGTTCCCTTCGACGTTTCAACGCCGCGAATGTCTTCGAGCTCCGCTCGCGTCACCGGCTGGTGGTAGGCAATAATAGCCAAGACTTCGAGCGCCGCCCGCGACAGCTTCTTCTGCTGCACCGCCTCGCGGTTCATCAGGAAGGCGAGATCCGCCGCTGTCCGAAACGCCCAGGCGCCGCCGACCTGACGCAGGTTGATACCGCGCTTTGCGTAGAACTCCTGAAGCTCGCCGAGGAGTGCCGGAACATCGACGCCGGATGGCAGCCGCTCCTGCAACGCCTTCTCGGTCACTGGTTCAGCGGACGCAAACAGGATCGCTTCCACCATGCGCAGCGCCTCGGAAACCCCGATCCGCGCTGTCCAGTTCGCGCCCGGCTCCATGATTTCGTCGTCTTCCAGCGTATCGTGAATGTTGTCAGCCATTGACCACATCCTCCATCGGCTCGAAATAAGGCTCGGTCGCCTTGGTCTGCCGATTGCGCAGATAGATCGGATTGAAGGCGCCGGTCTGGCGAATTTCAAGATGGCCTTCGCGCACCATTTCAAGGCTTGCCGCAAAGGAACTCGCAATTGCGGTTGCTCGTTCTGCCGGCGAGACGATAAATTCCAGGAGATATTGGTCGAGAGCGGTCCAGTCCTTCATTTCGCCGACAAGGCGCATGAGGATTTCTCGGGCATCCTTCAGCGACCAGACACTGCGCCGGGCGATCTGCACCTGCGACACTGCCTGCTTCTGCCGTTGCGAGGCATAGGCCGTCAAAAGCTCGTAGAGCGTCGCGGCATAAGTGTTGGTCTGGTCAACTATGACCGCTTCGGGCATGCCGCGCGCAAAGATATCGCGCCCGAGCCGCGGGCGATTGACGAGCTTCATCGCCGCATCGCGCATCGCTTCGAGGCGCTTCAGCCGGAACTGCAGGGTTGCAGCCAGTTCCTCGCCGCTTTCGCCGTCATCGCCCGGCGACTTGGGGATCAGCAGCTTGGATTTCAGATAGGCAAGCCAGGCGGCCATGACGAGATAATCGGCCGCAAGCTCAAGCCGCAAAGCCTGCGCCTGGCGAATGAAGACGAGATATTGTTCGACGAGTGCGAGCACGGAAATGCGCGCAAGATCGACGCGCTGGTTGCGCGCCAGATGCAGCAACAGATCAAGCGGGCCTTCGAAGCCCTTGATATCAATGACAAGCAAGGGTTCACTGACGCCGCGATCGGACGGACTTTCCCAAAGCGCCTCCATGGGCGCTCCGTTATTGCCGTTTAGCTTCTGTTCCGTCGCTGCCAAAAGTCTCTCACGCTTCTATGCCACCGCCTCGAAATAGCGCTGGAATTCTTCCCGGAGTTCCTCCTCATTCGAGCTATCCGGCTGCTTCCTGTATTCAATTGCCCGCTTTGCGCGCTCGAATGCCTTGCCTTCGAGCTCCGGCGTACACGATGCAACTGCCCGCATCTGATCCATGATGCCATGGCAATGAAGCACGATATCGAGTCCGGCGGCAAAGATTGCTTTGGTGCGGTCGAAATAATCCCCAGAAAGTGCGTTCATGGAGATGTCGTCGCTCATCAGCAGCCCGTCGAAGCCAATATGGCCACGTATAACCTCTTCGACAACCTTTCCCGAGGTCGTCGCCGGATTCTTCGGGTCTATGGCGGAGAAGATCACATGCGCGCTCATCGCCATCGGCAAATCCGCAAGAGCGCGGAACGGGGCGAAATCATGCTCGGCCAACGCATCGAATGGTGTCGTTACTGTCGGCAGCTCATGATGCGTATCGGCAAACGCGCGGCCGTGGCCCGGCATGTGCTTCATAACCGGCAACATGCCGCCGGCGATCAGTCCGTCCGCTGCGGCGCGGCCCATTGCCGTGACGATCTCAGGCTCCTTGCCATAGGCACGGCTGCCGATGACCTCGTTTGCGCCCTCGACCGGAACATCGAGTACAGGCAGGCAGTCAACATCGATCCCGCGTTTCAGAAGGTCGAAGGCGTGCAGGCGTGACAAAAGCCAGGCAGCGCGCAGCCCCTCTTCCTCATTCTCGCGATAAAGCGCTCCGAGAGCCGAACCGGAAGGATAGTTGGGCGCCAGCGGTGGACGCAGGCGCTGCACGCGCCCGCCCTCCTGATCAATCAGCACGAGCGCATCCTCGCGATCGACGAGATCGCGCAAGTGCGCGCACAGATCCTCGATCTGCGCCGGTTCGCTGACGTTGCGGGCGAAGAGAATAAAACCCCACGGGCGTTCGTCGCGGAAAAACGCAATTTCGTCTGGGGTCAGTTTCAAACCGGCAGTGCCGGCAATCCATGCTTTTGATTCGCTCATGCGAGAAGTCTACTTCCTCAATCCAAAAAAGGAAAAGGCGGCCGGAGCCGCCTTGTCTCATTCGTTGTAGTGCCGATCACTGCGTGACGAAGCAACTGCCACCGGCAGACTTGTATTTCGTGCACAGATTGATCGCGTCAGCCTTGGATCCTGCCGGGATGCGTACCCGGAAGAACGTGCCCTTGCCGGCAATCTCGGCCTGTTTGATATCAACGCCGCGACCGCCGATCACACCCGCATATTTCTGCGAGAGCGATGCGTAGGTCTTCTGCGCGCCCTCGACGTTTGGCTGCGATGCGATCTGGATCAGGTAGCTGCCCGCTGCCGGGGCAGCAGAGGCGACCTGCTGTCCTGCGGCATTCTTTGGTGGCACGCGGTCGACGATGTCGACCGGCTGATCGGCGGGGCGATCGACAACCGGTGCATTCCGAGGCGCCGCCGATACGGAGGCGACCGTTTCCTGCGTGATCTTCTTGGTCTCAACCGCCTTCGGCGCAACTTTTGCGGCGACGGGTGCCTTGGCGGGCTTTGCCGGCTCCGATGCAGCGGCCTGCGCCGGGGCGGCAGGTGCATCATTGCTCTCGACCAGATCGCCAATGGCATCGTCACCCGAGGTATCGGCCATCTGCGACGCGGTCGGAGCGTCGTTCGCTACAGCTGCAGCCGCCGGACGATCGACCGGGGCAGCGGCTGGACCACTGCTGAGCGCCTGATCATTCTGCGGGATGGATGCAACCATCGTTCCGTCCGGCTTGACGACCATGGTCTGGACCTTGCGCGGCGCCAGCGTATTCGTATTGGCCGCCGGCTGCTGATCGTTGGCGGCGATATCCTGCTCGGCCGGATCGACCCGTGCATCGACCTTGTCGGTCGCCGGGTCCTCGGCATCTTCATCGGCGGCCAGATCGACCGGATCTTCACGCGTGGTCACGAGCTGATCCTGCTTCGGCGCCGTCGGTGCAGCCGTTGCATCCTTATCGTAGACTGCCTTGTCCTGATTGGGCACGATTGCAGTACTGGTCGTCTCGGGTTGAACCTTGATCGGCGTCTTGTCGGCCATGATCACGACCGGGTCACCGCCCGCACCGCCGGTCCATTTATAGGCAACGGCGCCCGCGACGGCGACGAGCACCACGGCAGCGGCCACACCCGGCACAAACAGGCTGCTGCGGCGCTTCGCCTGCTTTTCGCCGTAAGGCGTTGCGGCGATATCGACATTGTCGCGGCGCGGATCGTAGCCGAAGTCATTGTCGTCCTCGGGACCATAGGCCGGCGTTTGATGCTGGCGGGCACCGGCGGCTGCCGCACCCATGGCGGCGACACCAGCGGCGGCCGCATAACCAGCCGCACTATACTGGCCCTGCTCCGCCTTGTTGCCAAACACATCGGCAAAGATGTCGGCATATTCGTCTTCTTCGGGCTCGGCTTTCGCCGCAGGTTCCTCAGCGACTGACTGGCTCGAACGCACCTCTTCGGCCTCGATCGATCCGAAGACTTCGGCAAATTCACTCTCGAGCTCGCCGAGCGCATGATGTTCGGGAGCATCGTCCTCGTAGTGCACTTCCGGCAGGTCGAGCGCTTCGGTGAAATCGACGCGATTTTCCGTTACCGAGATCGTGTCGACGTCAGGGGCGGCATCGATCGCCGATGCGGCCCGGTCGAGTTCATCGGCGTAGTCATGCAGATCGTGAACTTCGGGAAGCTTCGGTGCGTTTGCGACCGGTATCGCCACCGGCACTTCTAGCTGCTCGCGGACGGGTGCCACTACTGCAGACGGCTCGACAGCCTGATAGAGCGGGAATACCGGCTGGCTCTCGGCAACTTCTTCCTCGGCCTCGGCCGAAACGTCGAAATCGTCGAACGCCGCCATCAATGCCTCAGAGTCGAACTCGTCCTCAGCGGCTTGGGGCTGCTCATCGGTGGCTTCGTAGCTCTGCTGCGTCGGTTCCGGCGCGTTGTAGGCGACCGGTTCGGGCGCACTGTAAACGGCAGGCTCCGGGGCTGGCTGGTGAGCGGCCGGCTGCTGATAGGACATCGCCCGAGCAATCGACGGGGCGGGATGCTCCGCACGGCCGGTCATCTGCGCCTGCGATCCATAACCCCAGGAGGAAGTTGCCGAACGCTGCACCACGGGTTGCGGCGATCCAGCGAGAAGGTTCTCAAGTTCGTCTTCGAGGCTCATCGATGGCGCATCGACCACCGAACGGCCCTCACCTGCCTCATTGTCCGCATAAGAAAGGTCGGGCTCGTAATCGGCATAGTCCGGTTCGGCATACGCTGCGAGGGGTCCTGACGCCGCTTCATGATGGCCGTAATTCGGATCGCCCGCGAGTTCGCGCTCTATGGCTTCCTGAAAATCATCGACCGCATGGCGATCGTCATCCGCCTGCTGCTGGTGATCAGGAACTTTCGCGGCGGACTGCACGGGCGCAGGCTCGTCGAAGCCTCCCATGAGTTCGCGTTCGAGGTCCAAGGCAAACGCGTCGTTCGACGCGGCATCATGCCCTTCATCGGGCGTTCCCATGATACGGGAAAGCTCCATCAAAGGATCGTCATTGCCGAATCGCGAATCGTCCTGCCGGTGAGAACGCTGAATAATATTGTCCGCCATAGCGTTAATCCTGTACTCAACTGTGGGACGTCCGCAAACGTCTCGCATTGGCCTTACCAGCGCAATGTGGGCAAAAGTTGTCAGAATTGCTACGCTTTTCGGCGGTTTATACCGTGTTATACCCGCTTTTAGCGCATTTCGGTCGGAGCGTCCGCACCTATTATTGTCAATCCGGACGCCAAGACTTTCGAAACAACCTGAACCAGCCCTAGCCTGGCTTCTGACAAGTTTGGATCGTTAACCTTAATAAAACGTAAGTCCGGATTTTCCGTGCCTCTGTTCCACTGCGTATGCAGCGCGCTGGCAAGGTCATAAAGGTAGAATGCGAGCCGGTGCGGCTCCTGATGGAGCGCCGCTGTCTCGATCAGCCGGGGATACTCGGCCAACTTGCGGATGAGCGCGATTTCGCTCTCGTCGGTCAGCAAACCGAAGTGCTGGGAACTGCCCGCCAATGCTTCTTCGCCAATATTCATCTGCTCCATCGCCTGCCGGAAAACCGAGTGGCAGCGGGCCGAAGCGTACTGGACATAGAACACCGGGTTGTCCTTCGAATGCTCTGTCACCTTGGCAAAATCGAAGTCGAGCGGGGCATCGTTCTTCCGGTAAAGCATCATGAAGCGGACGGGATCGCGTCCCACCTCCTCGACGACATCGCGCAGTGTCACGAACTCGCCGGAACGCTTCGACATGCGAACAGGTTCGCCATCGCGAAAGAGCTTTACCAACTGGCAGATGAGCACTGTAAGCTTGGCCGTGCCGCCCGAAACTGCGCGCGCCAGCGACTCCAGCCGCTTGATATAACCGCCATGATCGGCGCCCAGCACATAGATCATCTCGTCGAAATGACGGTCATACTTGTCCTTGAAGTAAGCGACATCGGCGGCGAAGTAAGTGAACTGCCCGTCAGACTTTACCAGCGGCCGGTCGATGTCATCGCCGACATCGGTCGAACGGAACAGAGTCTGCTCACGATCTTCCCAATCTTCCGGAAGCTGGCCCTTCGGCGGCGGTAGTTTGCCCTTGTAGACATGACCCTTCAACGTCAGGTCGTTGATCGCCGACCGGATCAGCTTCGCATTGTTCGCATGCAGCGTCCGCTCCGAGAAGAACACGTCGTGATGCACATTCAGCGACGCAAGATCATCGCGGATCATCGCCATCATGGCATCGATCGCCCGGTTCTTGACGATGGCAAGGGCCTCTTCTTCCGGCATTTCCAGGAGTTTGGTGCCGAAATCGCTGGCCAGCGCCTGGCCGACGGGAACGAGATAATCGCCCGGGTAGAGCCCGGCGGGAATTTCGCCGATCTGCTCGCCAAGCGCTTCGCGGTAGCGCAACATCACCGAGTTTGCCAGAACGTCGATCTGCGACCCCGCATCATTGACGTAATATTCCTTGGTGACGTCATAGCCAGCAAACGTGAGAAGATTCGCCAGGGTGTCACCGACGACGGCGCCGCGGCAGTGGCCGACATGCATCGGTCCGGTCGGATTGGCCGAAACATATTCGACGTTGACGCGGTGCCCGTAGCCAAGCTGCGAGCGCCCATAATTGAGGCCGGCGCCTTGCATCATCGCCAACTGCCGGTGCCAATAGGAGTCTTTCAATCGCAGGTTGATAAAGCCCGGCCCCGCGACATCGACGCTGCCCACATCGGGATCGCTCTTCAGCGCCTCGCCTATCCGCACGGCGAGTTCGCGCGGATTCTGCCCAACCGCCTTGGAAAGAACCATGGCGGCATTGGTCGCGATATCGCCGTGGCTCGGATCGCGCGGCGGCTCGACGCCCACGCGGGACAGGTCGATTTCGCTGCCTTGCGCAGTCTTGAGTTCAAGCGCTTGCAGGGCTTTTTTTATCCGCGCGTCGAAATCGGCGAAGATGTTCATGACGTCATACTCGTTTGGGTTTTAGCAGGGTCTAGCGGCTAGCTACCGCAATTTGCGCCCGCATTAAGCTAAATCGGGCGTATGGTCAAACAGGCGTCGGTGTTCTCGCACAGCATAGGTGTCGGTCATGCCCGCAAGAAAATCGGCGACGAGCCGGGCCCGCATGGTCGCATCCCCCTGTTCACCCTCCTCGCGCCAGCCCTCGGGCATCGATTGCGGGTCGGCGAGATAAGCATCGAAAAGCTCGCGTACAATCCTGTCCGCCGATCTGCGCACCCGCATGACGCTGTCATGGAAATAGAGATTCTTGTAGAGAAATGCCTTCAGCGATTTCTCCTCTTCCCGCATCGAAGCGGAGAACCCGACAATGGCACGACCCGCAGCATGAACATCGCCAATATTGCGCGGCCTGACGGCGTCAAGGTTTGCCTGTGCCGCCCGAATGACATCTTCAACCATGATCGTGATCTGACGTCGCACGATCTCGTGCGAGGTACGCACATCGTCAAGCGATGGGTATTTCTGCCGGACCGCCCGCAGGATGCCGCCGGTAATGGCGACATCTTCCAGGCTTTCAAGTGAAAGGAGGCCGGAACGCAACCCGTCATCGATGTCGTGGGCATTATAGGCGATATCATCGGCAATCGCCGCGCACTGCGCCTCAAGCGAAGCGTAGTTCGCAAGTTCGAGGTCGAACCTTGCATTGAACTCGACAATCGGAGCGGGGACAGGATGCTCGATCCCCTCGCCCTTTGCATTCGTCAGCGGCCCATTGTGCTTGACGAGCCCTTCAAGGGTTTCCCAGGTGAGGTTCAGCCCGTCGAAATCGGCATAGCGTTTTTCAAGGTTCGTCACGATCCGCAGTGACTGGGCATTGTGGTCGAAACCGCCAAATTCGCGCATCCTTTCGTTGAGCGCATCTTCGCCCGTGTGGCCGAACGGCGTGTGGCCAAAATCGTGGACCAGCGCGATCGCCTCGGCGAGATCCTCGTCGAGCCGCATCGAGCGCGCCAGCGCCCGCGCGATCTGCGCAACCTCTATCGTATGGGTCAGGCGCGTGCGGTAGTGGTCGCCCTCATGCGCGATGAACACCTGCGTCTTGTGCTTCAGCCGGCGAAAAGCTGTCGAGTGAATGATCCGGTCGCGATCGCGCTGAAAAACCGTTCGCGTCGGGCTTTCGCTTTCAGCTACCAGCCGTCCGCGGCTCTTTTCGGGGTCGCACGCATAGGGCGCCCTTTCCCTATAACCGAACCCGATACCCTGCATGGACATTCTCGAACTTCCCTCGCGCGCAGCTTCCAGTTGGCAGGAACCTGCGCGCCGTTGACTTCACAGTCGCCAATTCTTAGCTATGCTATATGATGAATGGCAAGGTGTGACATGATAATGTCGAACCGGCCAAACAGGGTGCGGAGTAATCCGCGAAGGAAGCTTGAGCGAATGACCGAAGCCGTAAACATTTCCGTATCCGATGCCGCTGCAAAGCGCATATCGGCTATCCTGAAATCCGATCCCGAGAAGACGGCGCTGCGAATCTCGGTCGAGGGTGGCGGCTGCTCCGGATTCTCCTACAAATACGATCTGGTCGATGCCCAAGATGCAGACGATATCGTCATTGAAAAGCTCGGCGCGAAGGTGTTGATCGACGCGATTTCCCTGCCCTATATCGGCGGTTCTGAGATCGATTTCGTTGATGACCTCGTGGGCCAGTCGTTCCAGATACGCAATCCAAACGCCACGGCGTCCTGCGGCTGCGGAACGAGCTTCGCAATCTGAACTCCCGTCATTGCCGCCGTCGCAACCCAGAGCGGATCCCATGAAAATCGTTACCTGGAACATCAACGGCGCCAAGGCGCGCATCGACGTCCTCACAACATGGCTGCAGGAATCCAATCCTGACATCGTCTGCCTGCAGGAAATCAAATCTGTCGATGATTCCTTTCCTCGCTTCGAGATCGAAGCCCTCGGCTATCATGTCGAAACGCACGGCCAGAAGGGCTTCAACGGCGTCGCGATTCTCTCCAAGAAATCGCCCGATGAAGTGACGCGCGGACTGCCCGGCGATGACAGCGACGAACAAGCCCGGTTCATCGAGGCGGTGTTCTCGACCGAGCGAGGCGCGTTGCGCGTCGTGTCGCTTTATCTGCCGAACGGCAATCCCATCAACACCGAAAAATTCCCATACAAGCTGAACTGGATAGCGCGACTTGAACGCTGGGCCGAAGCGAGGCTGGCGCTCGAAGAGCCGCTGATCCTCGCTGGCGACTACAACGTCATCCCCGAACCCATTGATGCAAAAAACCCCGAAGTCTGGGTGAACGATGCGCTGTTCCAGCCGGAAACCCGTCAGGCATTCCGCCGCCTCGAAAACCTCGGATTTACGGATGCTGTTCGCAATGTCAGCGAAGAAGCGGGCATTTACACCTTCTGGGACTACCAGGCCGGGGCCTGGCAAAAAAATAACGGCATCCGCATCGATCACCTGATGCTGTCGCCGGAAGCAACCAATCTCCTCGAATCCGCAACCATCGAGAAGCATGTGCGTGCCTGGGAAAAGCCCTCCGACCACGTCCCCGTAGCGATTTCAATCGCCTAGCTTGATGTATTGATAACGCGACGGATAATATTTCTGAAACAAACCTGAAATATTTCTGAAACAATTTTTTTAGAAGCGTGCCGCATCACGCACGCCTCCAAGTCCACATAAACTATAGTCGCATTGACGCATTGACGTGACGTTCCGTATGGGGTGCGCACAATTGCGGCAATCTTTATGCCGTCCATTTCAAGCAAGCATTTTGCATCTGAACTTTATGACGACTGGAGATTGAACTTGAGCGATAATCGCACGCATAGGCAGATGAGCCGCCGCAAATTCATGGAAATGATGGGTGTGAGCGCGGGCGGCGTCGCGGGGCTGAGCATGTTGCCGCCGGCCATCCAGCAGGCGCTGGCAATCCCGCCCAACAATGCGACCGGCACGATCAGGGACGTCGAGCACGTCGTGATCATGATGCAGGAGAACCGGTCGTTGAATCACTACTTTGGAACCTATAATGGCGTACGCGGCTTTACCGACCCGCGGCCCGTCGTCTCTCCAGCTACCGGCAAGGACGTGTTCCGTCAGCCGATTACCGACAGTCTTTCCAACAAGGACGGGAAGCGCTGCGGCGTGCCGTTGGGGACAAGCGAAGTCCTGCCCTACCCGATTGACTACGACAAGACGGGCGAGGGCCTGCGCGGCACTGACCATGGCGTCAACAGCGGCCAGTCCTGCTGGAATCATGGCCGCTACGACAATTGGATCGCCGCGAAAGGCGATGTCCTGACGATGAGCTACCTGCGCCACAAGGACGTAAGCTATCACCGCTATCTCGCCAACGCCTTCACCGTTTGCGATCATTACTTCGTATCCTGCCATGGCGATACGATACCGAACCGCCAATTTCTGGTGTCAGGCGCCGCCGCCAATCCTGCCTTGAAAAATCCGAAGGTGATCTGGCCGTCGTGGGACAAGACACCTGCCGTGCGCGTAGTCTCCGACTGGACGACCTATCCGGAGCGCATTGAGAAATTCAATGCGGAGCAGACCAATCCTGGACGGAAGATCACCTGGCGCACCTACCAGGGCGGCACAGGCAAACCGGGCGAGCCGACCGATTGCTACGAGGAAAACAACCTTGCCTATTTTGCCGCCTATAACGACCAGCCCGTGAAGGGGTGCTACTGGGTGGATGGCGTCTGCTACAAGGATGGCAAGGTATATACTGGCAGCCTGGACAATCTTCCGACGCTCGTCCGAAACGGCGTCACCAACCGCTCGATCGCGCAGATGCGTGAGGATGTCCTCAACAATCAGTTGCCCAATATCTCATGGGTCGTGGCACCTTATAAGAACTGCGAACACCCATCCGCGACAGTCACAGACGGTGCTTACTATATCAACGAGGTCCTGAGCGCTCTGGTCGCCAATCCCGAGGTGTGGAGCAAGACGATTTTCCTGCTCAACTACGACGAGAACGACGGCCTGTTCGACCACGTCGTGCCACCCATGCCTGTCGATGAAAAGGGCCCGGGCAAGATGTCGCCCTCGCTGCTGAACGGTCTCGACCGCGAACTGTATAACCACGAGAATGAATGGGTCGGTCAATATATCGGCTTCGGACCGCGTGTGCCGATGCTTGTGGTCTCGCCATGGAGCAAGGGCGGGTGGGTGTGTTCGGAAGTATTCGACCACACCTCCACATTGCGCTTCCTCGAAGCGCGTTTCGGCCTTGAGAGCGACAAGACGGGTGTGGAAAACCCGCTCTACGAGAGCAATATCACGCCGTGGCGCCGGGCGATCGCCGGTGATCTTACCTCGGCGTTCGACTTCGCCAAGAATGATGCCGCTTTCGTGGCCTATCCGAAAGGCGGACCATTCGTGAACAAGAGCGGAAAGTTTCCTCCGAACGTGCCGCTCACCAACGCCATGCCGAAGGTGGAAAACCCGGTCACGGCATTTGGCACCGACAATACCAGCAATCCCGATTTCTCCCGGAGATCCCGGCCGCTCCCCTACGAGTTCCACATCAACGGGCATTTGGATGCTGCAAAAAAACAGCTGGTGGTCGATTTCGTCAACGCGGGCAAAGCGGGAAGCTGTTTCTATGCCTACGACTATGTGCTCAAGGATCAAAAGCCGCGCCGCTATTCGGTGATCAAGGGTGAACCGTTGCAGGATGCGTGGGATGTGACCGACAAGGGCTATCACCTCGCTATCCATGGGCCGAACGGCTATCTGCGCCAGTTCAAGGGCGCCCTGACGGCCGAACTCGAAGTCGATCCTCAAGTCGAAATCCTGTATCAGGCCAACGGTGACGTGACGCTCAAGTTGGTCAATGCCGGAACAAAGGACCAGACCCTCAAAATTACGGTTCTTTATGACAAGATCGGATCGGCCGATCGCACCCCTTCAACGAAAATGCGCCCGCTCAAGCTTCTGACCTGCGTTCCGCAGTTCGAGGAGATCAAAACCCGGTCAGGCTGGTACGATATTACGGTGGAATTGGTCAATGAAAGCGGCAAGTCCGACGGCGTCTATCTGCGCCGGTTTGCAGGTCGTGTCGAAACGGGCGCCGCGAGCGTTACCGACCCGTTCCTGACCTTCAACAATGTGGAGACGGCTTAGGCGAGAATAGACCTGCCCGGGCAATTTTGCGCGGGCAGGCTTCAGAAATCGCCGGTCTTGATGATGTCCTCGGCAAGCACCATGGCTGTTCGCCGGTCGGCTTCGTCGGAGATCGAGAATGCCTGTTCCTGGATATCGCCGATCCAGGCGCGATCCTGCTTGCTCGCGTGTTCGAGCGCAGCGGTCATCATGGCGAGGCCGCGTACGGTCTTGCCGGCCTGGAACAGAAGATTGCCGAGCATCGCCTGCGCGCCGGCATTGCCTTTCTGCGCAGCGAGACGGAACCAGCGGGCGGCCTGATTGGGATTGGACTGCCCGCCCTCGCCCTTCATCAGCATCTTTCCGAGTTCGAACTGGGCGTCGGAATCACCGAAGTTGGATGCCGCCTGCATGTAAAGGTCGCGGGCAGCGCTTGGATTAGCCCCGACCGGTGAGTTCGGGATGCCGCGCTTCAGGTAGCCTGCAAGCGCCACAAGGGCGTCAGCGACGTAGCTCTCGTTCTGCGTTCCCTGGTCAGCGCCCTCGCGAATGACCTGCTCGAACATCTGGTAGGCTTGGTAGTCGTCTTCCTTGACGCCGTCGCCCTCCGCATACATGCGGGCGAGTTTCCAGTTGGCGCCCTGATGGCCCTTTTCCGCTGCAAAGCGCAACGCTTTGACTGCCTCGTCCTTGTGGCCGTTCTTATAGGCTGAAAAACCGAATTTGAAGAGCGCGAAGGGACTGGAATCCTCCTTCACCTCATTCTGTGTATCGAATGCAAAGCAGGGCGCCGTCATGGCGCTCATCAGAAGGCCAATCCCGATCAGGGGTGCACGAAGACGATCAGCAATGACCATGGCAGCAATCTTCCTTCGCCCGGATCAGTTGTGTCGCTGCATTAATGCGCGCCATTGCAACCTTGCGGGCCCAATCCCCGCCGCGCTGCTCTGACAGGGCAGCCATGGCCGGAACCTCAATATCCTGCACATCATTCCAGCAATCATTTGACAGATTTCCGGCAATACTGGGGCTGTCAGTAAAATGATGGCGAAACGTCAGACGACGATCTGAAAAACTGCCATGCGGAATAAGTATTGCGTCCATCATTTCCCCGTGCGGAACATCAGCACTATTACTCGATGTTTTTCCGCCGCCCATTCGAGGTGCGCTGGGTTTGTGGCGCAAAATGGGCAAATTTGTTCCCCGAACCCGTGCGGAAGATCATGTCGGACAAGTGTTGCTGAATCGTCACAAAATCAGTGACCTAGCACACATGGCGCAACAAAAAACCCGGCACATGGCCGGGCTCTTGGGGGTGCGTGGGTCTGATCAGAACTTGACCTTGCCGGAGATGGACAGAGCAGTTACAAGGTCATCGCCGAAGTCATAGGACACATCGGTGCCGCAGGTCTGATTGCCCGGGCATGCCGTAGGGCCGTAGGAACCGGAGGTAAGCATACCGACAGCGCCGCCCACACGCAACTCGACATTCTTGTTGGGAGCGTAGGCAACACCGCTCGACAGAAGATAGGTATCCGTCTGGGTGGTCAGGCCCGTTGACGTGCCGCGGTCCCAGCTGAGCTGCGCTGAGGCCGACCATTGATCGTTGAACTTGTGGCCAAGGCCCGCAGAGACAGTCCAGCCATCCTGGAACATCAGGTCAAGCGAGGTCAGGCGGAATGGTGAGCTCGGACCGCACGAACCAAGCGACTTGGTTGAAGTCGGGCAGAAGGCGATGACTTCGAGAACGCTCCAGTCTACCCACTTCACCGTACCGAAGGCGAGCCAGTCCGGGGCAATACCGGTCTGCCAGTTAAACTGGACCGACTGCGGCATGGTCGCGGTACCGTAGACATCCGTGATCCGGCCGACGAACGGATTGCGCAGCGCGCCGGCCATGACGCCAGGAATTTCCGTCAGGTCCACCGTGCCATTGATCTGGCCGAGATCGATCTCGGCGTTGTAGATCAGGCTGGCGCGAAACGCGTATTCGGGAATTTCGTAGGCAGCACCAACGCGCCAGCCAACACCGTCTGCCTCTAGATCAAGAAGTCCACTTCCGTCAAAGCCAGCAGCCGCAGGTCCAAGTGCTCCCTGAATAATGGCCGGCCCAAGAACGAGGCGGCGCTTGAAGCCGGAGACTTCCTGGTACGACACGCCGCCGATGGCACGCAGTTGGCCTTTGCCAACGTCAAAGCGATAGGAGCAGGTCAGGCCGTAATCATGGCTGCGGATCTTTGTCTCGATGTTCTGGTTGGCGCCTACCCAATCATAGCCGGGGTCGGTGTGAACGCCCCACGGTTCGGCGTAGCTGGCAAGACAGTCGGCATCGTCGGTAAGGCCGACCTTCACGCCAAAACGCGGAACGGTATAGTCCGGCGTTTCGTCCACGGACGTCGCGCCGCCGCCAATACCGTTCGATCCAAGACCGTCGCGCGCGTTGGTATCAACCGCATTCTTGATCCGCCGTTCCGGCATCACATAGATGGCGCCGGCTTCCGAAGCGAAGCGGCCCGGTTCGAACAACAGATCCCAGTTATAACCTCCGCGCTCGAGCCCCCCGGCCTGAGCAGCGGAGGCCACACTTGCCAAGAGCAATGCCCCGCCCACGATTTTCGATATTGCCCCTGACATAAAACCCCTCCCGAAGTCCAAAAAGCACGCTGAACATCAATACGGTTCAGCAGAATTGTTACTAATACGTAATAGGTAACAAAGCTCGCAGAACGTGCAACGACTTTAAGGGAGGACTCTCTTTGGTTAAATTAACGGGTTTTTGCAAAACCACGAAATTTGCCGCCTCGAAGCGACGCTTTTCGCAATTTTCCAAACTAATCCGAAAGGGTTACGGCCAAAAAGGACGGTTTTCGCGTCAAAGTTGCCGTTGTTGCGCAAATGCAACGACGTTGAAAAATGACGAAATTGGGGTAAATGACAGGCGAAAATAGGAAGTTACCCACAACCTCCATCGGGGAAAGCCGGAGGCAAACGGAGGATTCGCTCGGGTACGCGAATCCTCGTTATGGGTTATTCGACGTCGCGGACACGCTGAATTGCAGTCTCGATCTTTCCAGCCGCAACTTCGAGTTCAGCCAGACGCTCGCGCTCAGCGGCGACGATCTCCGGCTTGGCATTGGCAACGAATTTCTCATTGCCGAGCTTCCTGTTGATCTTCTCGAGCTCGTCGGCAATCTTGCCGGCTTCCTTGCCGAGCCGCGCCACCTCGGCATCGACATCGATAAGGCTGCCAAGCGGCAGGCAAGCAGTGGCTTCGCCGATAACGAATTGGGCCGATCCCTTCGGCACATTATCGCCGATCGTGATCGAATCGACGCGCGCCCGCCATTTGATCGAGGCCTCGTGCCGCTGCAGCCGCTCGCGCGTGGCTTCGTTGGCTCCGACGACGACGAGCGGCGCAACAGCTGCCGCCGGGACATTCATTTCGGCCCGCACAGAGCGAATGCCGGTGACAAGATCTATCAGCCAGTTGATATCGGCAGCGGCTTCCGCATCAAGGAAATGCGGCTGCGGCCATGGAGCATGGCAAAGCAAAGTATCGCGGCTCTGGCCCTCTCCCGCCGTATGGGCCCAAAGCTCCTCGGTCATGAACGGCATGAACGGGTGGAGCAGCTTGTAGATTTTGTCGAGCACATAGGCAGCGCAAGCCTGGGCTTCCGCCTTCGCTTCGGCATCCTCGCCATTGAACACCGGCTTCAATAGTTCGATGTACCAGTCGCAGAACTGGTTCCAGACGAAGCGGTAGGCTGCGCCCGCCGCCTCGTTGAAGCGATAACTGGTTATCCCATCGGTGACGTCGCGCACTGCATTGGTCAGTTCGGTCAGGATCCAGCGATTGACTGTGAGCTTGGCATCCTGCGGGCGGAACGCCGGGTCACGCTTGACGCCGTTCATCTCGGCAAAGCGCGTCGAGTTCCAGAGTTTCGTGCCGAAGTTGCGGTAGCCGGCAATACGGCTCGGGTCGAGTTTCACGTCACGCCCCTGCGCCGCCATGATGGCGAGGGTAAAGCGCAATGCGTCTGCACCGTACTCGTCGATAAGGTCGAGCGGGTCGATGACATTGCCCTTCGACTTCGACATCTTGGCGCCGTTCTTGTCGCGGACGAGAGCGTGCACGTAAACCGTATGGAACGGTTCTTCATTCATGAAGTGCAGGCCCATCATCATCATCCGGGCGACCCAGAAGAAGATGATGTCGAAACCGGTAACGAGCACATCGGTCTGGTAATAGGTGGCAAGTTCAGGCGTCTTGTCCGGCCAGCCAAGCGTAGAAAACGGCCAGAGTGCCGAAGAGAACCAGGTGTCGAGCACATCTTCGTCGCGCGTCAGGATTTCACCGGGCTTGAGGTTTTCCAAGAGGTCTTCGACATAGGCCTTCATCGGGCCTTCATGCGCGAGATAATGCTGGATAGCGGCACTCAGCGCTTCTTCCTCGGTACGCTCGACGAAGACCTGGCCATCGGGACCATACCAGGCCGGAATCTGATGACCCCACCAAAGCTGGCGGGAAATCGTCCAGGGCTGGATATTTTCCATCCAGTCGAAATAGGTCTTTTCCCAATTCTTCGGAACGAAATTGGTCCTGCCTTCGCGCACGCTTGCGATCGCCGGCTTGGCGAGTTCGGCTGCGTTCACATACCACTGGTCCGTCAGGAAAGGTTCAATCGGCACGTCACCGCGGTCACCATGCGGGACAATGTGCGTATGTTCCTCGATCTTCTCGAGGTAGCCGCCCTCCTCCATCATGGTCACGACCAGCTTGCGCGCCGCAAAGCGATCCTTGCCGTCGAGCACATGGATAAGTTGGGTGAGATTTCGCGAAGGCTCGAGGCCTTCCAGGAAATCGTCATTGTCCTTCAGATGTATCGACGCATCGGTATTGAGGATGTTGATCTGGCGCAGATCGTTGCGCTTGCCGACTTCGAAATCGTTGAAGTCGTGTGCCGGCGTGATCTTGACCGCCCCGGAACCTGCTTCCGGATCCGCATAGCTGTCGGCAACGATCGGAATATGCCGGCCGACGAGCGGCAGCACGACATTGTTGTCGACCAGCGCGTGATACCGCGTGTCGTCCGGATTGACGGCAACACCGGTATCGCCAAGCATGGTCTCCGGGCGCGTGGTAGCGACGACGATGAACGTGTGCGGGTTTTCCGGGTCGAATGCGACGTTCTCAAGCGGATAGCGGAAATGCCAGAGATTGCCCTTGATCTCCCGCTGCTCGACTTCTAGGTCCGAAATCGCGGTAAGCAACTTCGGATCCCAATTGACGAGGCGCTTGTCCTTGTAGATGAGACCTTCCTTGTAAAGTGTTACAAAGACTTCGAGAACCGCCTTCGAAAGGCCTTCGTCCATGGTGAAGCGTTCGCGCGACCAATCGCAGGAAGCCCCCAGGCGCTTGAGCTGTCCCGCGATAATCCCGCCGGACTCCGCTTTCCATTCCCACACACGCTCGACGAACTTTTCACGTCCCATGGCGCGGCGCCCGGGAAGCTGGCGTTCCATCAACTGGCGCTCGACAACCATCTGGGTCGCAATGCCAGCATGATCCATGCCAGGCTGCCACAGAACGTTCTTGCCGCGCATGCGCTCGAAGCGCACCAGAATATCCTGAATGGTATTATTGAGTGCATGGCCCATGTGCAGCGAGCCAGTGACATTGGGCGGAGGAATGACGACGGCAAAAGGATCGGCGCCCGGTTTCGAACCGGCCCCGGCCTTGAAGGCCTCGGCCTCGTCCCAGATTTCTGCGATCTTCGGCTCTATGGCCGCTGCGTCATACGTCTTCTCAAGCATGCAAATGGTCCGTCATTTCGCGGAAAGGATTGGCTACGGTGTAAACCGAATGCCTGCCTATAAGTCAATGATGCTTGTCGAACGCGTGCCCGGCACTGCTCGCAGAATCATTGGGCTTCTTACCCAATGGCATGCGCAATGTGGCGCATTTTGGTTCAGCGAGCGCATCGTCGCCCGCGCGGTGGAGCCTCGCCGAAAATGCGATTGATTGGAAGGCTTAAGTCCGCCGCCCACCACGTGCGACGCGCTCGATCTCCTCGCGCACGAGCCGCTCGACCAGCGTCGGCAGGTTATTGTCGAGCCATTCCTGTAAGAGCGGGCGCATGATCTCCTGCGCAATCTCGTCAAAGGAGCGGCGCTGCTCATTGCGCACGGCAAACGACAAATTGTCAAAAGCGGCGCTGACCTCGCGCTCCGCTGCTGCGGAAAGGATCGGCTCCAGCGCCTGTTCGAGATTAAGCGAGACCGCCTCGTCCGGATTTGCGCTATGCACGTCTTCCTGTTCCTTCGTTGGTCCGGCCAGGTACTCGGGCGCTGCGGCAGGTTCTACCCTTGGCGCAACGGGCGGCCTGACATCTGCGATCGGCTCGAACTCCGGCAAAAGGGCTCGCGCCTCCTCGATGCTCATCTCTGTCACTGGCTGCTGGAGATGGGCCGGAACCTCCAGAACGGGCGCCGACACGAGAGTTTCGTTCGCTTCAGCCTGCGCCGCGTAGCTGGCGGTTAGCTGCTCTGCCGCATCCTCGGCGGGTAGCTCCATCGTTTTCGCCTGGGCAATCTCCGGGTCGCTGGCTTTCGCCTGCACCGGTGACGCAGCCCTGCGCAAGGGCGCTTCAAAGGTCGGCCTTGCGCTGGCAACAGGAGGCTTTATTGCGATACCCTCGCGCGGCGGCAGGACCGGTTCTTCGCTGACGGAGGGCTCGGAGCGCGCTACAGGCGAAGCGACGTCGGTGTTGACCGCTTTGGGCGGCACATCGTCGGTCCGCGTCGTGTCACTTTCTTCAATGATACGACGTATCGATGCGAGAATCTCCTCCATCGAAGGTTCCCGCGCGACGCTGGATGATTGTGCCATAGTACCCTTGCCCACTACATCTTGTTCCGTTGCGCTGCAACGAATCTGTATTCAGTGTAGAGGCTCGGATTGAGTTTGAGAATCCCTGCGCGCGGTGTTTGGCGCTAACCCACAGATTTTCTGGAGGCGATTGTCGGAGACCCGAAATGAATTTGCCGCCGGGCGATCGACCCGACGGCAAATAATCAATCAGAAACGGAGATGAGGTTAGCGGCCGTCTGGTGTTCGCAAGCCGATCCACTTGTCCTTGACCGCATCGTAATGCTCTTCAGGCTTGTACTCTGCAACCTGGAGTCCAATCTGCATCGCGGTCAGGCGACCCACGGCGGAAAGAACCGCATAGCTCGTCACCACGCTGTCGCGCTCCGCTTGCGCGAGATTGATCTGGCCAGTCAGAACATCAGCCTGGGCATTCAAGACGTCGAGCGTTGTCCGCTGTCCGACCTTGCGTTCTTCGATGACACCGTTCAGGGCAAGCTGGGCGGCGGCAACCACCGAACGCTGAGCAACAATCTGCGCCTTGGCGGATTCCATCTGCGAATAGGCTTGGGCAATTGCCTGGCGCACGCTGTCGCGAGCGACGTCAACTTCGATACGACGCTGGCCCAACGTTTCCTTTGATTGGCGCACGAGCGCAGAGGTTCGGCCGCCATTATAGATCGGGATCGTCACCTGAATGCCCGCCGAAGCAGACGTTCCGTCGGTTGTTCCCGAACTGATACCACCGGAAAAAATCTCGTCGCGTTGGATAGTGCCATTCAAGCCAATCTGCGGCAGGAGCTGACCTTCATTGGCCTTCACATTGTAGCCCGCCGAGTCGACGGCGTACTGTGTGGAAAGGATCGCGGGGTGATTGTTGGTGGCAATGGAGAATGCCTGATCCATAGATTTCGGTACGGCTTTCGTTGCCATCGCCGCGGCAGCAAGCCTGCCCGGAGCGTCACCGACGATCTGGATATAGGTCGCCTCTGCGGTCTTCTCGTCGGACTTTGCAGCATCGAGCGTTGCAATCGCGGAAGCCTTTGATGCCTCTGCCTGCGCAACGTCCGTCCGTGTGCCCTCGCCAACGTCGAAACGCGCCTTTGCGGCGCGCAACTGTTCATCGAGGAACTCGAGATTCTTCTGGCGCAAAATGACGATCTGCCGCGTCAGGTAGACGTTCATATAGGCCTGCGCAGCGCTGAAAAGCAGGTTCTGCTCGTTATTGCGCAGGTTTTCGCGTGCGGCCAGCACCTGGGTTTTCGCAGCCTTGATGTTGTTGCTTACGGTAAAACCGTCGAAAAGCACCTGATTGACCGAAACGCCGAATGTACCAACATTCGAAGTTCCGCTTGGGCCGCCATCCAGGCGGCGATTGGTAGACGTCAGATCCGCCGTCGCAGAAACGATCGGGCGGTAGCCGGACTTCGCGACTGCAACGCCCTCATCGGTAACGCGTACGCCGGCCCTGTCTGCATTCAGCGAAGCATTGTTGTTATAGGCCTTGGCCATTGCGCCAAAGATCGTCTCTGCCATCGAAGGCGTTGTGGCCAACACCGTCGCTGACAATAGCGCTGCGGTTAGAACTCGCTTACCCGCTTTGAACACCATAAGCCCCTTCATTCTCTAACTCTCACGTTTAACCGAACCGATTGGTTCGACAACATGTGGTTCAATAACTGCCAATTGCCAAGATGGCCACAGGCACAACTTCCGATGTGCAACAAAATTCAGCTACAGTTGCACATTTGTCTCATCGCCCGCAGTCAGAACTCGAACGCAGCAACCTTCTCAAATCCGGGAAGCGGTTTGACCGCGGCATTGAAGGCACGTCGCCCGGAAACAATCCCCTCATTCTTTCCGTAGAGCATAGCCTTTCCCGCGTTTCCGGTCCCCACGACCACCGCGAGTCGTCCCCCCTCCTTCAATTGGTCGAATAATGTACCAGGAACTTCGTCCACGCTACCCTCAATAATGACTACATCGTAGGGCGCTTCGGCCGGATATCCCTGCTTCAGCGGCGCATTGACCAGGACAACGTTGTCGAAGCCGAGCGCAGGCAAGGTTTCGGCGGCCTTGTCGGCCAATTCCTTGTCGCTTTCGAGAGCTATCACCGAGCTTGCGATTCGCGACAGGACGGCAGCGGAATAGCCCGTGCCGCAGCCAATATCGAGAACGACATCGCCGGGCTGGATATTGCAAAGCTGTACAAGTTTCGCGAAGGGAGACGGCTCCATCAGATAGCGCGGGCCCGATTCGGCACGATCCGAAGCGAGGAGCACATCCTCGTCGATATAGGCCAGCGGCTGACGCGCGGCCGGCACGAATTTTTCCCGTGGAACGTCTAGAAAAGCCTGCAGAACGGCCTTTGTGGTCACATCAGTCGTGCGCAACTGATTGTCGACCATCTTGATCCGCAGGTCTTCGAAATTCGGTGTCATTCTCTACAAGCTTTCCTGGCAAGGCGCTTGCAACCACTACGCTTTGCAAGCGCGTAACATGCTTCTGGCGAATCCCCATCAAACCCGCCGTCCGTCAAGCTGATGGTCCTTCGCAGGATCACCCTCTCACAGAAGTTACTATTTTACTTAAAGGGTGTGGCAAAAAATTCCGTTAGCGTCAATGAATGACTAATGCGCTTCGGACTGCATGACCCAATTTGTTGGAGGATTGCGGCGTTCGTGCACCACTTGCGCATGGGCAACGCCGGGCGGAGATCATAGCCAAATGATGCCATGCGCGCGCCTCGGGTACGGTTGCTTAACCCTTGGCTGAATGCGGGATTGAACGTTGGGCGCCCACCTGTCATTGTCCACATGGAACGCGGAGGATGCGTCCACATGGACGATAGGAAATCGAGGCAAATGATTGAGGTCAAAGGATTCGGCGATGTTCCGTTCACGCAGGACGAGTTGACCGGACTGGCGGACCGCGCCGCGCTTGAAGAACATCTCGACAGCCTGTGCGGCACCTATGCGGACAGCGATTTCGACGATCGTCTGCAGTTCGCGATCCTGTGCATCGACGTCGATGGCTTCGGCAAGTTCAATGAGCGCTATGGCCGCGCCGATGGCGACACCCTGCTGCGGTTGGTAGCCGACCGGCTCCAGTCATGCATGCGCAGGAACGATGTCGTCTATCGCATTGCCGGCGACGAATTCGCCATCATCCTTTTGCAAGTAACCGCCAACGAAGTTGCGAACATCGCCGACCGCATCATCGGCACCGTATCCGAACCGCTCGACCTTGGGCGCGCGGAACCGGTCACGGTCACCGTCAATGTTGGAGCAGCGCTGGCGCCGCGCGACGGCGATACGCCGGAAAGCCTGCTCTGGTGTGGCGACGCAGCGCTCTACATCGCCAAGAAGGCCGGCAAGGGCGTTTACCGCAGATATTCGGAACGACGTTCGAGTTGAACGATCCCGGCAAGTCCCCACCCGCTTCTCGCAGCAACCCTCGACGATAGCCTGCGATTCAGGTGGCGAATGCCGGTTTGGCGCGCGCTCCCATGCGCAGCATGAAATACACACCGCCACCGATCGCCACGCCGAAGAACCATCCATAGGTTCCCCACCAGGCCGGTAGAATACTGGTGAAGGTCGGAAGTATCGAAGAAAACAGGACCCCGGCCGCGAAGGCAATGAACGCATTTGCATGCCACCCACCCTGGAAACGGAATTCCCCGTTTTCCTGGTAAAGCGCGTTCACATCGAGGACGCCTTTGCGTATCAGGTAATAATCGACCATCATAACGCCGAATATCGGGCCCATGGTCGATCCTATGAAGTTGACGAAGTGGGCAGCACCCGTCTCCCACGGCGCGAATGGATAGAGCAACAGGGCAATCAGTGCCGCGATATAACCGCCGCGCTTGAAGCTGATCTGCCGTGGAAAGGCGTTGGAAAAATCGAAGGCCGGGGAAACGAAATTCGCCACCACATTGATGCCGAGCGTCGCAACGGCAAAGGTGAGAGCGGCCAGCAGCGCCAGGAACCAGTTGTCGAACTTCGCTGAAATGCCATCGGGATGGAGAAGCACTTCACCATAGACCGTATATGCGGCTGTCGTGGTGATGCCGGCCACGAGGCAGAAAGCGAGCAAATTGATCGGCAGGCCCCAGAGGTTGCCTTTGCGCAGCGTTTTCACATCCTTCGCGTAGCGTGAAAAATCACAGAAATTGAGATAGAGCGCGGCGAAATAGGTGATCCATGTCGCAGCCACCGCTGCGAGCGCGGCGACTGAACCGGGTTCACCCGGAACGCCTGCATCCTTGGTCTTTTCCAAAAGCACATCGCGCGGAATTTCGCTGCCGAACGAGAACGTCCCCGCCTTGATGACCAGATAGATCGCAAGGAAAAGCATCATGATCCACACCGCGGGACCGGCCCAATCCTGAAACCTGCGGACCGTTTCCATGCCGCGCTGAATGATCATCAGCTGCAGCGACCATATGATTACATAGCAGATGACTTCCAGCGTGGAATGGCCGAGCATATGGCTGTTCTGGTGGAAGTTGAGCATGGCGTCATTGCGGATCAACAGCGCGACGATGGCACCCGATGCCGCTGCGGTCTGTGCACCGTACCAGAAGCATGCAACCACCGCCCGCACCAGCGCCGGCACGTTGGCACCGAACGTGCCGAACGATGCTCGGGCAAGCACAGGGAACGGCACGCCGGTTTTGACGCCGGCATTGCCGACGAGGCTCATGAGGAAGAAAATCACCAGGGAGCCAAGGCCAATGGCGATGATGAAATTGAGGAAGCTGCCGCAAAGAAGAAAAAGACTGGCGGCGAGATAATAGCCCCAAAGACTGTGAACGTCCGACGTCC
The DNA here is from genome assembly GCF_900104165.1 of Phyllobacterium sp. YR620. Taxonomy (NCBI): domain Bacteria; kingdom Pseudomonadati; phylum Pseudomonadota; class Alphaproteobacteria; order Hyphomicrobiales; family Phyllobacteriaceae; genus Phyllobacterium; species Phyllobacterium sp. YR620. The sequence continues at coordinate 1,130,632 of NZ_FNJP01000001.1, read as the reverse complement.
ACACGTTGAATATACTGAAGGCACCCCACTTTCGTTCCGTGGCAGGTGCCAGATCCTCATTGTGCAATGCAGGTGAAGGATTGCTTAGAGACATATCGCCTTCCTCATTCAGACGGGATATCGAATAGTTCAATGCCCTCGGCATTGAACGCTGCAACCCCAATCAACCCCTCCAACAATACGGAACGCTGATTGGTTTCGCAGAGCATAGCCAACAGTTGAGCCATTTCCTATTCTATTGTGCGCAGGCTAAATACTTCTCCACAATCGTATACATTCGAGGCGGCGGCGAACACCCATGCTTGAGGATTCGAATATCACGACGCGTAAAACCTGAATTCCTTGCTCCCATCACGCCAAGGTGGGAAGGCAATGGAGAGCGTCTCGTCAGTGGCTGCGGCGCGAACTCAAAATCGGACAAAGAGCGGGGGCAAGGTCGCGCTCGCCGCAGCCAGACCTCCTGTTAGCGGATCGATCGTAGTACATGCCTGACCGATAGGGCATGTTGGCAAAACAATCTCGGAAGGAAAAATCTAGTTTTAACTTCCGCCCGTTGGACAGCCTTCCCCCTTTAACAGAATTGCGGGACCACTCTTCGACATTTTTCGACTTGCTTAGGCCTGCCAAACGCTTGAGGTGCCAGGATCAGCCTCTAAAGGTGGGATAATCCCACAGGTCTACCAGCCGGCTCCGCGCGCCTTCTACAATCTGATTGTAGTCGTCCTTGAATGGAGCGACGAGCTGTTTCTCAAGGTCCGTGAGGAGACGATCGAGCACGGCGCACTCTGCGGTGCTTTCGAAGCAAATGCTGCTGGGCTTATGAGTAGCCTTCGGATCGCACCAACGAGACAGAAGCTCGAAGAGCACGATAGCCTCGTGAGGGCTGAGGTGGATTTCAGCATCATCATGATGCGGATCTGGGGCGCTGGTCATAGTTCAATGTTACACGAGAAACGTTCTGTTTCAAGATTTTGCGATACTTCTGGATCACCTCAAAGCGGGAGAGCCTCACAGGGTTGCTGCGCTCATGCTCAAAGTCTTACCCAACGCCAAAGCTTGCTTGCAGACAAGGATATGACGTGGACTGGTTTCGAGCGGCCCTTCCCGACCGAACTATCACCGCCCGCATTCCGTCGAGGGCCAACCGAAACGTCCTAATTCAGCATAATCCTTTGCCTTACAAAAGGCGCCACAAAAATCGAGAACATGTGTGTTAAGCGCAAGGGCTGGCGTCGCATCCACACCCGATATGACCGCTGCTCACACCTTCTTCTCAGGCATATTAGTTGGGGTAGCCGTCAAGGGGCAACGCCTAATATGTCCAGGCTACTTACCGCGGATAACTCCTTCGGAAATTTATTCCGTGTCGTTCAGGCTGCCGTCAGAACTGCAACGTAACCAACAGGTGGCGCCTCACGAGACAGCAAACCACAATTGTGCATTCTGACATGATCAGAAGTAGGAGCAAGATCGATGTCAAAAAAATCGGATTCAACTACGTTTTCACTTCCACAGCGTGTCCTGCATTGGCTTGCGGCTGCACTAATCTTTTTTAATTTGCTGCTGCCCGACGGTATGACCGAGTGGGACCGAAGTGTCAAAAAAACCGGAATGGCATCTGCCGACCAAATATCCAGCGCGAATATCCACGCCTATGTCGGGATCCTAATCCTGGGACTCGTCATTCTTCGCCTTGCACTCAGATTCATTCGGGGTGTGCCGGCCTCGCCAACTAGAGAGCCTGAAATTTTTAAGGTAGCATCCAAATTCGCTCACGCGGCGCTTTATTTCGTTCTGTTTGCCATGCCGGTGACAGGTATGGCTGCATATTATTTGGGATATAACGAGGCAGGCGACGTCCACGCCGATATTCTCAAAGTAATCCTATGGGCGTTAATTGGGATGCACGTCCTGGGCGTACTTGTTCACCAGTTCTATTGGAAAACGAACGTTCTTAGGCGCATGGTATTCGGCGAGCCCGAAATCTCTGATCGATCACGCCCTTAGGTCTCTTTGGGCACCCCCGTCCTTGCTGACTTACGCAATCCAATAAGATAGCGAGCAAGATCGGAGTTTGCTGCAAACGAGCTGCTTGCGTAAGGCAAAGCGAAACGAAGCGAATACTCTGGACCAAAACGTGTGGCGTTTTCTTGTGCCCTCGAATGTGTCTGCGGGATTTTCCAGGTCTGGACGCCGATGGCAATCGTGGGTTCGGAGCATGGTGTCAAAGTCTGCGACGAGCGCGACGAGGCTTTGAAGTCGCTGGAGCCTTTGGTGAGGGCGGCGAATGCTTATGAGGTCAATCAAGGGATTGGGCAATCGCTTATCGGATTGGTTCACGCAAGCCGGGCTTCCCCACCTGACCACACACAGCGCCCGGAAGGGCGTCGCTACCAATATGGCTGAGACGAAGCGACAGACCTGATGCTTCAGGGAATGATCGGCTGGAAGGATGCCAAAACATCGAAGATTTATACCCGAAATGCGCAGCGCGCAGTGCTAGCCGGACAGGCGGTCTCAACGATCGATTGGGGTGAAAGCGGGAACATTGCCACACCCTGAAGGTGGGGTGCTGTCCCAGAGTGCCACACCCGACAAAAAATCGAGCAATGTCAAACAATTGGAGCGGAGCCGGAAGAGTTGGAGGCCTCGCCCGGAATCGAACCGGGATACAAGGATTTGCAGTCCTCTGCGTAACCACTCCGCCACGAGGCCTCACGTCAACAAATGCTTGGGAACATCTGCCGAATTCAAGGTTGGTTCAATATGGAAGGCTTCATGGCTAGTCAAGCCATCCGAAGCGAAATCCTCGATTGATCCTGAACGGATGCTTACCCGGAACGCCCGACTGTATGCCGAAGGCATCACGTGCCAGAGCCGTCTTTCTTGTTCGCGGCATTCCCCTTCCAGCGGCGTCCGAGCTTTACCTCCAGCTGACGTCGCTTACGCCGCACCAGGGCAGAATCATGCGACAGGACAACGAGACCAAGCGGAATCATCCAGAACCCGAGAACCGGGAGAAAACCCAATGTCCCGCCAGCGACAAGCGCACCACCGAGCGTGCGACGCATTGCCACCGATTGCGGCATGGGTACGTGGCGGCCGAGAATGCGCATATGCCGGCGCTTGACCCGGGCCTTGTGCGTCTCTTCGCCGTGTTCCTTGTTGTCTCCCGGGCGCTCAGCCAAAACTTTTCTCATCATCTGGACGTATTTCGACCGGATGTAAGAAGCCGGGCCGGCCATGTCATCCTTCTGTTATGCACATTTGCGGAAAAAAAATCGAAATGGTCCTTTGCAAAAGCGAAACCCTTTTGCTATAGGCCACATCGCTGATGACTGAGTAGCTGTTCCCCGGTAGCTCAGCGGTAGAGCAACCGGCTGTTAACCGGTTGGTCGCTGGTTCGAATCCGGCCCGGGGAGCCACTTCCAAGCACAATCCCAGACTTTTATTGCAGTTTTTTGAAGGCCGACAAGCTTCGCGGACTTGCGTGTCGGCCATATGCATCGCCGGATCCGGTTGATTTTACCGGGCCTGCGGCATCGGCGTTCACTCATTTATGGTCTGGAACCGCACCGCGCCATTGCTCAGAAACACTGCCTTGTCGAATAAGGCGAGATCGAGCGGATTGGGCAATCGAATATCTCGCAGATCGGGACAGGGTTTCAACGATGGATCGTATGACCGGTCGATCTGCGAAATGAAGACGATGATCAGCCCTCGTTGCCGTGCAAACCCTCGCAGCGCTTGCACCTGTGTCGTAAGATCCGGTCTGTCGCGCTTTTGATCTAGAATCTGCAGATAATCGATGACGGCCAATGTCCCGGTGGGAGCCTGTGCCAGTCGCTCGATGATGTAATCGGCGCAAATGGCATTGGAGTGGTCCAGATCAAAACTTTGATCAAATAGCGTGGGATTGGCTCCGATGGCGCGCAAGCGATCGACGACGTCCTTTGCCGTGTATTCGAGCGTAAAGAACGCGCTTCGCCGGCCTGCCTTCATCGCTTGAACGGCCAGCCTGAGACCCATAAGCGTCTTGCCTTGGCCGGGGCGCGCACCGATCAGTACGAGGTCGCCCTGATCCAATCGGGAAAACAACTCGCTGGCCGGCAAGCCTGCAGGCGCTGTGGCTGCGAGCAGGCTCCAGCGCGTAAACCCTTCCCTCGCCGCGATCTGATCGAGCGCCTTATGCAGGGGAATGCCGAGTTCGCGGAGGTTTTTGGCCTGGCGCTTCAAATGGAAAACGGGTGCCGACAATTTCATCTAAATAACCTCCTATTGCGAGCATATGCTGCAGTCCCTCCTTATGCGTCGTGCTCGAACAGTCGGTTTCAAAAATCTTCACCCTGCATGAATGATGCTTTCCCGAACGGAGGGGGGAGGCATGGGCTTTGCCGGAGCCGATTCGTAGCCGATTCTGCGTGGCAGCGGCAAGCCGTGCGGGGTGAACAATGCACCCTTGCGATGTGGCGGCTCGTATGCTCGAATTATGATCGTCGCCTTTCGATGATCCTTATACCGAGCTGCCCATGTCGTTTCGACCGCCACAAAACATTGCATCCGGTCTCGATCGCGGAGCGCCGCCGAGCGCGATCGACATGGAAATCATCGCTGAAATGGCAGCGGCGCTGGGCCGCGCAGGACAAAAGGTCGAACAGGCGCTGGAGCAACTGAACGCAGCCTCGGATACTGAACGCGCGGCGCGCCTGAAGGCAGCGGCGAGAGCAGTGCACGCCTATTTCATCCAGCGCGAACTTTGCGGGCTGCGCAGACATGACGACGCGATCAACCACTATGGTATCCCGCGCGCCGTGCTGGTGCGGCTGGGCGCCGACTGAGCTTCACAGACCAGCAAATACGCGTGGCGCTGCCGCCTGTTGAACTTTGCCGGCCTTGCCGCGTTTTGGAGGCTGCGGAGCGTACTTCCAACACCGGCTTCGCTTGAACCGGCTTCATTTCGCCGGGATTTGTTCTAGTCTCGAGCGAAATGTTCAAGGGAAAGCGCGAATGGCATATGAGATCTTGACGCCGGCCGAAATGAGCGAGGCCGACCGGCTCGCCATCGCTGCCGGACCGGGAGACGGGTATACGCTGATGCTCCGTGCCGGCGAAGGCATCGCAAGCCATCTCCTTGCTCATCACGGCGATGCAGCTGCGTTTCACGTTCTCTGTGGGCCTGGCAATAATGGCGGCGACGGTTATGTGATCGCCCGCGCGCTCAACGACAGCGGCGCCAGCGCCTTCGTCTGGTCGGACGGCGCGCCCAAGGCCGGCACCGATGCCGCCCGCGCACTTGCGGACTGCCCGCTACGTCCGCGTTCAATCGAAGGCTTCGCGCCCCAGCGCGGATCTGTCGTCGTCGATGCCTTGTTTGGCGCCGGGCTGGACCGGCCGGTCACCGGCAAGGCTGCCGAGGCAATCGAGCGCACCAACCACGAGCCGGTGCGCCGGATTGCCGTCGATGTGCCTTCGGGGCTCGACGGCGCCACCGGCCTGCCGCTCGGCACTGTTTTCCAGGCCGATAGCACGATCACGTTCTTCAGAAAGAAGCCGGCGCATTTGCTCTATCCGGGCCGCGCGCTATGCGGCGATCTTATAGTCCACGATATCGGCATCAGGGATGAGGTGCTCGCCGCGATCGCGCCGCGCTGCTTCGAGAATGCGCCCGGCTTGTGGCAGGACCAACTCCCCTCTCCTGATGTCGACACCCACAAGTACCGTCGCGGCCACGCCGCCGTATTCTCGGGCGGCGCCACATCAACGGGGGCGGCGCGCCTGTCAGCGATGGCTGCCGCCCGCAGCGGCGCGGGGGCGGTCACGGTCCTTTCTCCAGGTGAGGCACTTGCGGCCAACGCAGCGCATCTGACATCTATCATGCTCAGCCGGTGCGACCATGGACAGGACCTCGCCGACTTTATCGAAGCGCGCCGGCCAACCGCCTTCGTTATCGGGCCCGGCTTCGGTATTGGCGAAAAGACGCGCGCCCTTGCGCTTGACCTCCTTGACAAGGCGTCCGGACATTTCGTGTTCGATGCCGATACGATCACATCGTTCAAGGACAAGCCGGATATGCTGTTTGCCGCGACCCGGCGCCTGCCGGAAGTGCGCCTGGTACTTACGCCGCATGAAGGCGAATTCAAGCGCCTCTTCCCTGATCTCGATGCGGAGGCCATGCCCTCAAAGCTGGAGCGGGCACGCGCTGCAGCTGCGCGCGCCAACGCCATCATTGTCTACAAGGGCGCCGATACCGTCATTGCAGCGCCAGACGGGCGCGCCGTCATCAACAGCAACGGCACGCCCCTTTTGGCGACCGCAGGGTCGGGCGATGTGCTTGCGGGGCTCAACGCAGGACTGATGGCGCAGGGCATGGCGCCGTTTGCGGCGGCCTGCGCGGCGGTTCATATCCACGCCGCGGCGGCACATGCACTTGGCTTTGGGCTGATTGCCGAAGATCTGCCGCGGGCAGCCGGAAGCGTTCTAGCCTGCCTGATGGAAACCGCAGAAGAGAGCAAATAACCGAGCCAGAGGCGCCGATCCCGGTACACCTGACAGGAATGCCACGCCACTCAAGGCGTCAATTATGGAGTTACAGTATGAAACCTTCGCTGCTGCTGACAGCCCCTCTCCTCCTCGCCGCTTTGACCGGTTGCGCGGGGATCGACTACGCAAAATCCAACTATGGCGGCCTGCCGCAGCAACAATTTACGGCGAGCAACGGCCAGTCGTTCCAGATCATCGACAATCCGCAGCGCAACCGCTTGATGATTGGACCGGGTGGCGGCGGTGGAGCGACGCAAGGCTTCGTCAAGGGCCTTGCGGGCGGCGTAGCCGGCGGTCTGGTGGCGACGCCACCGGTAGTCTACCGCGACGCCGCCGAGCAGTTCCTGCGCAGCACCGGGCGAAACTGTACGGCTCAGGACGTGACCGCAATCATGGATCCGCGCTATGAGGTTCGCTACACCTGCATGGGCGGGCGAACCAACCAGGATCGATTGTTGGGACCGGCCCAATAGTTCGATAGCCGCATTAACCCGGTCTTTACCTTGATCGTTCACATTGTTCCCAAGCGCGATAAGGTGTTGCGTACGCGCTTCCCGTTTTAATCGATGTACGTCATCATTCTGTCGCGATAACAGGGTAGTGAACGTTCTCAAGCGAACAGCTTATCTTCGTCTTTGACCACGGATGTACTGGCACTGATGTAGAGGTAAGTTTAGGAAGGTCGGGTCGCTCCCGGCCTTTTGCTTTTCTAGGACCTGCATCGAATATTTGGGCTACACGCGTGTCGTGTATCAGACGCAAATGTCGTTCGTTACGGAGTCCCAGCGCCAAGCCGCTAACGTTTTCTCGTCGCGCTCACGAGGCATTCCGGAACCCGCCACCACGGCACATGAGGGCGGCTTGCCCCGTCACCAAGCTCATCGCTTGCTACCTGCTTCGCTTTGATCTCACCGCCGCGCCGAAACCCGCGTCCAGTTCATCACCCGCTGCTTCCAGCCGCTAGAATTCGATCTGCACCAGAACCGTGTCGAAATATTTTCCGGCCGGCTTTCTGTCGAGCGGTTCGGTAATTCGGCCGTATACGGGAACTTTCATTAGAAGGCCCGTGCCGGTTCCTTTTACAGGATCACTCCCACTCCACCGTGCGCCGGCGGAACCATCCTTATATAGGTCGTAGGCGACGGAGGTCCCATTCGAGCCTTCCATATACATTCTACGGACTTCCGAACTTTTCGACTTACCATTGTCGATCGCGATCGTGTAGTTGGCGTCTCGCGAACACTGGACGGTCAGCGCGGTCGAGGCCCGCATATTTTTCCAATCCGTGACAGGCGTTACGACACCGAAATCGAGATCCCCCATGACGTTCACCTTGCAGCTCCGCTTGATTTCGACGCTAAGCGGACGCGTCGTCGTCATACGGATCATTTGTGGAGGTACCGATGCCGAGCACGAGGGATTGGATCCCTTGCTTAACACGCCATACCAGACATCGACATGAAGGTCTGTTTTATAGGTACCTTCCTTGACCCACGGGCCAGGCGGAATCTTCACGGTCCAATAATTGAACATGTATTCGATACTACCCTTGGTGCCCGGCACGTCATAACGGTAGCTGTCGTAGCCGCCCTTGGCGGCAGACTGGCCGTGGGTCAAGACTTCGAACGCAATTTTGTCACCGTTTTCGGATCGCAGGGTCTGGTCATCGGTATCAGCCAGTGTGATGCATGCATAAAATATCGAACCAACATTTGCGCCTGTCACATTGCAGGAGATACTTACCGGCGGAAAGGTGACGTTGGCCAGATCGCCGCTCATCGCCTCGAGTTGTATGGTATCCAGCCGACTTGTGCAGGTCACGGATCCGTCGGCTGCGGCCGGAACCGCCCACATTCCCAAGATGATGGAGAGGCAAACCAATAGCGTTTTCATAAAACAGGTCTCCTTGGACTGCTTCTTCCTTCCAAACCACAGCGCATCATTGGCATCGAACGCCTCCAATCCGCACCTGCTGCCCTGGGCTTGGCCGGTAGCCGAATTCTGCTGTGCAAATTGCCCCATCCGCCAGATGAATGGACGCAGCGTTATTGGCCTTGAGCCCCTTGATGAAAGCCTGTCCGTCATAACCGACGACAAAGGCATCGTCTGCTCCGTTGAGGCTGCCGGCCAACCCGGCTTCCAGCGGCTCGCCCGCCGCGTTCACGAAGGAAATGACAGCCGCTTCGGGGTCTTCCTTAACGCCGAAATCGACGACGACCCCGCTTTGCTGCGCCGGCACGACAATAGTGCGCGTCGAATCGATCGCAGCATCGACCGGAAGATTGGTCGTATCGATATCGATACGGTTTTCTTCGTAGGAATTCAGGTTTGGAACTATGATGCGGCCGGACTTGTTTGTGCGTCCGATCACCCGATTGTCCGAGCGAACCTCGACGTCCGGAGCACCAACCTTGACCACGGCAAAGGCATCGTCGAGGCGATTGGTAGCGAAAACTCCGCCGCCCGCGACAGCGATCGCACCATCAACCCAAAGATTGCCCTGTGCGGTATCGTCGTACTGGTTCACCTGACCTTCGATTCGCGCATATTTCGATCGATAACTTGCCGATGCCGACCGATTTGCCGCCTCGCCCTCGCGGTCCCTGAGGCTCCAGCCGTAGCTGCCCTCTTGCTGCATCTCCTGTTTCGTCAGGGCCGTAGTTACCGCCAGCCCGTCAGGAGATTGCTCGAGGCCCGTGTTGAGACCGATGCCATTGTCGAACGGGATCGACAGGCCGGCGAAAATACCGAAACTGTCGCTGTCGTTCAGGTCGGTGAAGGCCGAAGCATAGAAAGAAGTGCTTTTGAACATCGCTTGGCTGTAGGAAATCCCGGCAATACTGCTTTTCTCGCCCGTATCAGTCTCGATATGAGTGAAGGACAAGTTGAGGCTTGCCCGTTCGATCGGCGTTGGCACGCTTAAGGAAGCCTGGATGGTCCGGCGCGGTACGCGCGGGCTGTAGATTTGCGTGTAACCGGTAAATATGTAGCCATTGCTGCTAAGATCGACACCGTCATCGGCCGAGACCGAAGCGATGTCATCATAGTCTCCAAAGGTCTGCTGGACGCTGCCATAAAGCCCGTATGAACCGATATCGAATTGGAGCCCACCATTGAGGAGCATGCCCGTGCCATCCTCGTACTGGCTACCGGCAGCCGCCAGGGAAAGCGCTCCAAAGCTCCCTACCGAAAACACAGCGCCTGCGCCGCCATTGATCAGGCCCGCTCCGCCCTCGACATGGGATTGGAGCGTAAGCCTGTCCGTGGCCCCGTACCGCACCGTCGTGCTTCCAACTGGATCCCCGAAATAGTCGTTCGATTCGGTACCGAAGTTACGCCGGGGAAAACCCCCTTCGACCGAGAAGTCGACGAGACCTTGTTTCAGCATGTCGACGGTGCTGTAGAATGGCAGAGATGTCCGGGTTTCACGTCCAAGAGTGTCACGCACCACGACCTGTGCGTCTCCATTTCCCGTATATGCCGGAAGGTTGGTCAGACTGAAGGGGCCGGCGGGTACATCCATCGAAAACGTCTTGGCGTTGCGCGTGTAGACTTCGAGTGTCGATGGAACGGCCGCAGAGCCGGTGAACCCCGGCATGGGCAAAGTCACCAGATCCGAACGCAGGCGGAAGTTTCGCGACACCTGCATGCCGCCGAGATAGACGGGACGCGTCCACGAAAGACCGCCCGACACGAAGTCGCCAACCTTGTAGGTGACGAGGCGGTTCTGGTCCGAATACGTCCAGAGCGTATTCAGGCGCTCGACGCCGCCAAGCTCGCCATCGGACAGGCTGGCGGTAAAAGACTGGCTGAGCGTGCCGAAACGACTGAAGATGCGCCCGTCAAAGCCGCCGGAAACGCCGCGAAACGCGTCGAACGAACCGTCGAGCATGTTGTCGGTGCTCGAAAACAACGAATAGTTGAGCACAGCTCCCGTGCTCGCCGTCGCAGGCTGTCGCTTTTCCATCGGGTTGACGTCGATGATTTTTGGCATACGAGCAGCGTCCGTCGCCTCGATGTAAACCATCTGCGTCTCGCTGACCACGTGATACGAAATGCCGACGAGGTCGTTTAGATTGACTAAATCGTCCGGCCTTGTGCTGTTCGGCGGACGCAAGCCAAGTTCCTTGAGTTCTTTGGCCCTCGCGCTGAGATGGCCGTCCCGCGCCTGCTCGAAAGCGCCGAGCAAACCGGTGGAAACGTCGTTGATAAAGACTTCGAGTTGCAGTTCCTGGGTCGCTTGCGATTGCAGGATTCCCGGTTGCAGACCAGTTGCGGCAGGGATGACCGGCGTCGCCCCTTGCGTCGACTGCTGAGCAGAGGCAATGGCATCAAATACAAGTGTTCCGGCTATCGCAAAGCTAGTTACGTATAGGAACCGTCGCATCGATTGCGCCCCTATCGCTTTGAGCCCGGATCTGCACGTTGCCCTGCAGCGGACCCTTCACCAGCCCCAACGCGAAGTCGGCGGTAGACCCGCCCTGCACGTAGCCGACAAGGCCCGACTTGCTGGCAACCACGCGGCCGCCCGAGAGAATCTTAAGATCGGAGATGCGTGCGGTGATATCGCCGGCATTGGAGCCAGTCACGACCAGGCCCCTAAGGGTCTGTTTCACGCTCCAGCTCAGCTTGGCGTCAAGCGCATCCTTGTTGTGAAAAAAGACGGGAACCGAGAAACGCAGCGAAAAACCAACCGTACCGGCCTTGGCTTTCCTCGGGTCGGGAATCTCGTCGATCAGGATACGGTAGCGCTCTTCGCCGATGACGGGCGCTTTGCTGACCCGAACAACGCGAAGGACGTATTGCCCCCCTGCGGGCACTTTAGCGGCCGGAGGACTGGCAACCACGTCCGGTGTCGGGTCAAGCTTCTCGACACCGTTGACGGTCGACCAGCGGAACACCCGGACCTGAATATTGACCGGCTCATCGTCGCCGTTGGTCAGCGTAAGCTTGCTTGCGACCTGCGGGGAAGAAATATCGAGCTTTATGGGCATGACCGTCAGCGACGACGCCGCGGCCCAGGTTGACATCGACAACCACAGACAAACTACGCTGATCAAAGAAAAGAATGGCAGCTTATACCGCAACATCGATAAAAATAACCTACAAATTCAATGTATTAAATGCGTTGTATTAAACGCGCTTCAGTAATCTGAAATACTGCAGCGACTGAGATATAGACCGAACAGAACGATGCGGGCAGGAAGAGAATTCCCCCTGCCCGCTTACGAGATTAGTAGGTCAGAACGATCTGTACCGTATCGGTATAGACGCCTACCGGTTTGCTGGTTATGTCGCTCTTCTTGACCACACCATAGATCGTCACTTCCTGCGGCGTATCATTGGTCAGGTTGTTGATAGTGAGCGGACCACCAGACCCGGTGCCGGCAAGACCCCAGGCATCACCGTAGTAGCCATTCTTGTAGAGCGAATAAGGAACCTTGTTGGTGCCGCTCTGCACATTGCGCTGGTTTCCGTCCGCGTGGAGACCGTAGCCAAGCCCGAGCGTCGGAGCAACGGCAGCAGGGCCCGTTGCCGGCTTGTAGCCACTGCAGGATACGCTGACGCGAGCCGAACGCTGGATGTCGTTTGTCGGCGTTCCGGCAACCTGGCCGAAGTCGAGCGTAGCGCCCTCAAGCAGATTTGCGGTACAACCGGATTGAATTTCAAGCCGAACATTGAGTTCCGAAGTCTGGCTGGTAGCAAGCGCCGAGCCGGCCGACGAAGTGGCTGCGACCACGAAGAGGGCAGCAGCGAGGCGTAGTGTTTTAGTGCTCATGGGTTGTGTCCTCAAATCAGATTCGTATGAAAAATTTTGACCCCTATTAATTGGGGTAGTTAAATTACCGTTTACGTGAGTACGGCAATAGTTTTGTCACAATTTTATTTGGAGCGACGTAAATTAAGAAATTAACGACAAACTGGATGAATATATTAGTTCAGATGATCAGTTAACAGCTTTATTGCAAAATATTATGATACTTTAGTCTAATATCAACAACAACAAATCGCGTTTTGTTTCATTTTTACTATTGAGATGATCTATTCGAACGCAAGCGAACGTTCATATGTCGGCTAAAAGACGCTCGAATGACGTCAATAGCCGTCGAATACTTGTGGCCCATCGCCTTTATGCTCAAAGGCGCCAATCCCTTGATCGCGCGAGTTGATATTGGCGCTTTAGAAACACGAGTAGCTTGCGAACTACATTCACACGCGCGATCACTCGCTTGCGTTTTAGAACCACTGGATGCAACTTAAACGTTTGATAACATGGGCCAACAATAGTCCGCCAATTGGAAGATCGACGGCATGAAGCAAACATCTATCGCCAACCCCGATGCCAAGTGGCTCACGCCTGAAAATGTCGGCGCCATGCTGAAGGGGCTCCCTCTCAAGGCTCAGGCTGCACTTCGCGCTGCGGTTCATCTGCCCCGCGGAACGCTGGCGATCACAACCCCCAATGGCCAATTGTTCAAGGTTGGCGGCCGGCAGGCGGGGCCAGATGCGTCGGTCATTCTCCACAATTGGAACTTGCCGGGTCGTGCCTTCTCGGGCGGTACGATCGGCCTTGCGGAGTCCTATATGGACGGCGATTGGGAGAGCCCCGATGTCGCGACCTTCCTCGAACTCTTCGTCGTCAATGAAGAGGTCGGCGAAAACCTTGCCGGCGGCTCGAATTTCATGCTCAACACGGTGCAGCGGCTACGGCACTGGCTCAATGACAATACCCGCAGCCGTTCGCGCAAGAATATCTCGGCGCATTACGACCTCGGCAACGCCTTCTATCGCGAATGGCTCGATCCGACGATGACCTATTCGTCGGCCCTGTTTGCGGAAAACGCCACCGACCTCGAAAGCGCCCAGAATGCCAAGTATCGCGCCCTCGCCCGCAATATCGGCATTACCCCCGGCAGCAGGGTGCTTGAAATCGGCTGCGGCTGGGGCGGATTCGCCGAATTTGCCGCGCGTGAGATCGGCGCGCATGTGACCGGGCTCACGATCAGCCGTGAACAATACGACTATGCGCGCCAGCGCATCGAACGCGCAAAGCTTTCCGGCAAGGTCGACATCAAGTTCCAGGATTACCGCGACGAGACCGGCAAATACGACCATGTCGCGTCGATCGAGATGTTCGAGGCGGTGGGCGAAAAATATTGGCCGGTATTCTTCGGTAAGGTGAAGGACTGTTTGAAGCCGGGCGGCAGCGCCGGCCTGCAGATCATCACCATTAATGACAAATCGTTCGATCGCTACCGAAAGCGGCCGGATTTCATCCAGCGCTATGTTTTTCCGGGCGGCATGTTGCCGACGCCTGAAAGGCTGAAGCGGCTCGGCAAGGATTTTGGCCTCGACCTTTACCGCGAGCACGTGTTTGCGCAGGACTATGCGCGAACGCTCGCCGAATGGCGCCAGCGCTTCTGGGACTCGTGGGACCGCCTGCGTCACCTTGGTTTCGACGGCCGTTTCAAGAAGCTCTGGGAATTCTACCTGTTCTATTGCGAGGCCGGCTTTCGCTCCGAATATATCGACGTGCGCCAGGTCTTCTACAAGTCATGACGCAGAGCGCCTCGGATAAGGCGTTCGAACGCATCTGGAACGTGGCGAGTGGGCTTGAATTGCCCGAACTCGTGCAGAGCACAACGCATGGAACACCTTCCCTGAAAGTGAAGGCATCGTTCATCGGTCGGCTCAAAGATGCCGACACCTTCGCCATCCACTGTCCGCTCGAGGAAAAGCCGCTCCTTATGGAGAGTGCCCCCGAAATCTACTTCGAAACCGACCACTATAAGGGCTGGCCCTATATCCTAATGCGTCTCGGCCGTATTTCGGATGCGGAACTTGGCCATCGCATCAAACTGGCCTGGCATGTCAAGGCGCCTGCCAAGCTCCGTAAAGCTGTAGAAGCAAAGCCTTAGCGCTCGCCTGTCGTTTCGATCAGCGCGGTCTCGACCCCCAGCCCGGTCCGGTCCGCGACTTCGCGCAGCGCAAAGGACGAATTTATCTTCGTCACATGCGGCATCGCCGAAAGCCAGAATTTGTGGATACGCTCGTAGTCCTCGAGATCTTTCGCGGCGATCCGCAGCAGATAGTCGTATTCGCCCGACATCAGATAGCAGACAAGAACATTGGGGCAGCGTTTCACCGCCGTCTCGAACTCCCGCAATTGCTTGTCGGCCTGCCCGGACAGCGAAATATTGACGATGACGATGACCGGATGCCCGAGCATCTTGTTGGAGAGCCGTGCGTGATAGCCGCGGATGACGCCGGATTTCTCCAGAAGGTCGAGCCGGCGCGAGCAGGCCGATTGCGACAGGCCGACCTTCTCCGCCAGCGTCGCATTCGACATGCGTCCATCCTTCTGCAAGCTGTCGAGAATCGCGATATCGATCCTGTCCAATGTCATTCTTCGTGCTTTCCGCTTTCAATTGCCGATCTTGCGCAAGAATATTCGAAATTTTGCCTTCCGTCGAGCCGTCTTGGCAAGGACATGCGACAGGATTCGTGATGAAATATTTGCCTCAAAAGGGAACTCAAAAACACTAACAGGAGGCGTTATGCGCGTTGGCTGCCCGAAGGAAATCAAAAACCATGAATATCGCGTCGGTCTCACTCCGGGGGCCGTACGCGAATACATCGCTCATGGCCACACGGTCATCGTCCAGTCCGGAGCTGGCATTGGAATAGGCGCCGACGACGGGGCCTACCAGGCGGCAGGCGCGAAGATCGCCAAGACTGCCGAAGAAGTCTTTCAGCAATCCGACATGATCGTGAAAGTGAAAGAGCCGCAGCCCTCCGAGTGGGCACAGCTGCGCGAGGGTCAGCTTCTCTACACATATTTGCATCTCGCTCCCGATCCGGAACAGACCAAGGGTCTCCTCGCATCCGGTGTGACGGCGATAGCCTATGAGACCGTTACGGATGATCGCGGCGGCCTGCCGCTGCTCGCGCCAATGTCGGAGGTCGCCGGCCGTCTTGCGATACAGGCGGGTGCGACAGCCCTGCAGAAGGCCAATGGCGGCCGCGGCGTTCTTCTAGGCGGCGTGCCGGGGGTCCTTCCGGGCAAAGTCACGATCATTGGCGGCGGCGTCGTCGGCATCAACGCGGCCATGATGGCGACCGGTCTTGGCGCTGATGTCACGATTCTCGACCGCTCCATTCCGCGTTTGCGCCAGCTCGACGACCTTTTCCGCGGCCGTATCCACACGCGCTATTCGACTATCGAAGCCCTCGACGAAGAGGTCTTCTCGGCGGATATCGTCGTCGGCGCCGTGCTCATTCCGGGCGCCGCAGCGCCGAAGCTCGTCACCCGCGAAATGCTGTCAGGCATGAAGAAGGGTGCTGTCATTGTCGATGTCGCCATCGACCAGGGCGGCTGCTTCGAGACATCGCATGCGACCACCCATTCCGAGCCGACCTATGAAGTCGACGGGATCATCCACTATTGCGTCGCCAACATGCCGGGCGCTGTGCCGGTCACTTCAGCCCATGCGCTGAACAATGCGACGCTGCAATATGGCCTGCAGCTGGCCGACCGTGGCGTCAAGGCGCTGGTCGACAACCCGCATCTGCGCAATGGCCTCAACGTCCACAAGGGGCGGATCACCAACCAGGCCGTTGCCGAAGCGCTTGGCCTGGAGATGGTCGAAGCCAAGGCCGCCATCGCCGCCTGACGCATCGCTGCATCACTATCAACAGCCCGGACCTGTGCCGGGCTTTTTCATGGCAGTTCGATCCGGCACTGGAAGCAATTGTTGCGCGCGGAGCGCATATGCACATAGGCGACATCGTCTCGCGCGAGTAATTCCGCCGCGCGGTTGGCAATTGCCTCGGTTCGGATTACCCCGCCCGTTCCATAGACGATACGGTCCTGGCAGGAATAGCCGCGCAAGATGTAGTCGCTGGTCTCGCGAAACATCGCCGGCATCTCCTCTGTTTCCGGGTACCGCTCGCATGGATCAGCATGGAGAAAGATCGGCCCTGTTTCCGCGTATGGTTGCGGCGCTGGAAACGGTCGATGCGACAGGACCAGATATTTGTCGCCAGCCGCAATGTTCTGCAGGCAATGGCGGCACGGCATGCCATCGCCGTCAGATAGGTGGGTTTCGGGTGTCTGGCCATTGGCGTCGGCTCCGCCCTGCTGGTAGTGGCGAGCGAGCGTGGTGGCCATGGCAATATAGCGGATCGTGGTCATCGGTGTCTCCTTTGTTGCAGCAAGAAGACACCGAACGAGCGAGCCGAGCCACCCGATTCATGCGGATGTTGACCGGCTAGTTCGCGACCTCGATGTGGAAGGTGACGTAGCCGTAAACATCGCTGCCTGCGGCCTTGGCTGCAACGACGACCCGATCACTCCCCACGAAACCGGGCGCCGGCTTATAGAACAGTCCGAGTTGCGGCACCTTGTGCGAATTGCACTTGGCAAGAAAGTGCCCGGACGCATAGGTCGGATTGCCTGTGAAGCGTTGGATTCTGACCGTTCCGTGCGCAGGTTCCGTGACGACTTTCAGCGAGCCCGGGTTTCGACCTGAACAATCACCGTTCACTTTGTAAAATCCGGCAAGTCCGGTTTCCTGTCCGGCTTTCGCGGACACCTTGGCGCTTCCCGACCCTTCCTTGGTCGTCGAGAGTTCGGAAGGGACACAACCAGACAGCAAGGCCATGGCGATCGTGGAATAGACGGCACTGCGCATCGACAAGATAATTTTTACCTCCCAGAACGAATCTATTCGCGTTGATAGGGGGTCATTGGCGTTTTCTCTATTCGGTGCGCGTCGAATTCCACAGATCGTTATTCGAACGTGGCAAGCCCAAGTTCTTCGTGCTGCGGGTGGCTTTAGCTCAAGGTCCTCGGGCCAGAGCCGAGGATGAGGGAGAGCATTTCGGAATGACGCTTTGCCTTAAACCCACGCCTCGATTTCAGCCTCGGCGAAGCTGACCGGATGAAACCCCATCCGCTGGTACATCTGCAAGGCACGTGGGCTGTCGAGCGTGTTGGTTTCGATGATGACCTTCTGCGGGTCGCTCATCCACGCCGTCGAGATCGCCTCGTTGAGAAAGAACCTGGCAAGACCGCGACCCTGAAATTCCGGGATCAGCCCGAAATAGAGAATCTCCGTGACGCCTTCTTCCTCGCCAGTGACGAGTTCGAAGAAGCCGGCCGGAGAGCCATCCGCGTAGAGAACATGGATATCGACATTGTCGCGGTGAATGATCGCGGCGAGCGCCTTGTCGTCGAGATGACGGTGGACCGACCAATGATGCGGCTTGCCTACCTGCTCATAGAGGAACCGGTAGAAGGGTAATGAAATCCTCGTCGCCCGCATGATTGCCAGCCTGAAACTGACGGGCGTCGGAACGGATTGGGTCGGGCGATCGGTCAGTTCGAGATGCGTCACCCGGGTCTTCAGCATGCGGGGCTTGGGATTGTCGGCCATGGCTTACGCTTCGCCCGTTACGACGGGAGTATCCTTGTGGGCGCCCCACTCCGACCACGAGCCATCATAAAGCAGATTGTCCTTGTGGCCGAGCGATTCGAGCGCAAGGGTGATAACGGCTGCGGTGATCCCCGAGCCGCAACTCGTCACGATCGGACGGGATAAGTCCACGCCCGCCTCGTCAAGGACATGCCGCAACCCGCTGAGGTCCTTGAGATAACCCTTATCGGCAAGGCTCGATGAGGGTACGCTGCGGGCGCCCGGCATGTGGCCGGAGCGTAGGCCCGGGCGTGGTTCCGGATCGGTTCCGACGAAGCGGCCGGCGGAACGCGCATCGGCAATCTGACGCGAGCCGCTATCGACGATCTGGCGCATCTGCTCGAAACTTGCAACCTTGCCTGCATCGAACTTTTCCACGAATGCGGAGGGCGCGATCTTGGTCACCGCGTCCGTGACCGGGCGGCCCGAAGCCTTCCAATTGTCGAAGCCGCCATCGAGCACGAAGACTTTCTTCGCGCCCATGGTGCGGAACATCCACCACACCCGGGGCGACGTGTACATGCCGGGCCCATCATAGACGACGATCGTGTCCTCATTGGTAATGCCCATGCTGCTGACGGCAGCCGCAAAGGCTTCCGGCTTCGGGAAAGTATGCGGCAGGGCAGAATCGGGATCCGACAACTGCTCATGGTCGAAGAAAACAGCGCCCGGAATGTGGGCTGCCTCATACTCGGCCTTGGCATCGCGGTTCTGGAACGGAAAGTACCAGGACGCATCGAGGATGCTCAAGCCGGGCTGATCGAGGCGCTCCTCAAGCCAGTCCGGAGAAACGACAAAGGCGCTTTTTTCCGACACGTTCACTCTCCCTCCGGCAAGGCGCCGAACCTGATGCGAAAACGCCGGTTCTCCTTGCCCTTTTTTTCGATTTTGCCGATATGGATTGCTCCGACCTCGCCGGTGGTCGCTACGTGGGTTCCCCCGCAGGGCTGCGAATCGATCACCGCGTCCTTGCCGATGCACACGAGCCGGATACGTCCCGTGCCCATGGGCGGACGGACATTCTTCGACTTGATCAGGCCCGGATTTGCCGCCAGTTCCTCGTCGGTAATCCAGCGGGTGAATACCGGATGATTGGCGTTCACCAGTTCCATCAGCTTGGCCGTTACGCCCTCGCGCGTGACCCCCGCCTCCGGCAAATCGAAGTCGACGCGGCTGTCATCTTCGCTGACCGCAGCTCCTGTGATGGGAAACGGGCAGACGACACTCAAGAGATGGCAGGCCGTATGCATGCGCATCAACCTGTAGCGGCGGTCCCAATCGACGCGAAGCAAGAGCTTTTCGCCGACTGCGGGCACGGGCTGCTCCGCGGCCGGCACATGGATGATCTCTTCCTTGGTTTCGCCGGTCACCGTTGCGGCGATGGCGATGCTCGATCCGTCGGGCCGGATGAAGGCGCCGCTATCGCCGGGCTGGCCGCCCGAGGTAGCATAGAAGACCGTCCGATCCGTAAGAATGCCGCCGCGTTCGTTGACGCCGACAACCGCCGCCTCAATCTCCTTGAGGTAGGAATCATCGCGAAACAGGATCGTGGTATCGTAAGCCATTATGAATTCTCGAAGGGGACGGAAATGTCGGACATGGTCTCCATCCATGCCGGCACCGGCAGGTCCTTGGATCGCAAGAATTCGGGATTGAACATCTTCGACTGATAGCGGTTGCCATAGTCGCACAGCACCGTGACGATGATATGCTCCGGGCCAAGATCGCGTGCCATGCGGATGGCGCCGGCAATGTTGATCCCCGATGAGCCACCGAGGCAAAGCCCCTCTTCCTGCACGAGGTCGAACACCACGTCGAGAGCTTCCGCATCCGAAATCTGATAGGAAAAATCAGGCTTGAACCCTTCGAGATTGGCTGTCACCCGCCCCTGTCCGATGCCTTCGGTAATCGAGTTGCCCTCTGCCTTGAACTCGCCGGTGGTATAATAGGAGAACAGCGCAGCGCCGAGCGGATCGGCAAGCCCTATCTTGATCGACGGGTCGCGCCCCTTCAGCCCTTCCGCAACCCCGGCAAGCGTGCCACCTGATCCGACCGCGCAAATGAATGCGTCGACCTTGCCGTTGGTGTCGCGCCATATTTCCGGTGCGGTGGTTTCCACGTGCGCCTGACGGTTGATCACATTGTCGAACTGGTTGGCCCAGACCGCACCGTTCGGCTCGGACTTCGCCATCTGCTCCGCCAAGCGCCCGGAAACCTTCACGTAATTGTTCGGATTGCGGTAAGGGACTGCCGGCACTTCAACGAGTTCGGCACCAAGGAGGCGAAGGGCGTCCTTCTTTTCCTCGCTTTGCGTTTCGGGGATGACGATGACTGTGCGATAGCCGAGCGCCTTGGCCACCATGGTGAGCCCGATACCGGTATTACCGGCGGTCCCTTCGACGATCACGCCGCCCGGACGAAGCAGGCCGCGCCTTTCCGCGTCGCGAATGATGTAGAGTGCCGCGCGATCCTTCACCGATTGCCCCGGATTGAGAAATTCCGCCTTGCCGTAGATTTCGCAGCCAGTGAGATCGGAGGCTTTCTTGAGGCGGATGAGCGGCGTGTTGCCGATCGCGTCGATCACTGAATTCAACATGGCACAAGTCCTTCAATCTGCAGGGCTTGAACCTATTTGTCCCGGGCGGGCCGTTCAAGCGCAGAATTCAATCAGCCACGTGAATTGTCTGATTACGCTGCAGGATGCCAGCAAAAAGAAAGGCCGCCGGCACGTTTATGCCGGCGGCCCTTATAAGTTTCAGACGCTACGCTCAGGCAGCCTTGGCGCCAAAGCTGCGGCGCTTGTTGCGGCGGAACGGGCGCTTTTGCGCCGGGGCGCCGCCATCATTGCTCCAAATCTTCTCACCACGCGGCTCGCGCGGCTTGCTAGCTGCCTGGCCGCGATGCGGCTTCTTGCCCGGAGCACCGCTGCCGCCTTCGCGGCGCGGCGGACGCTGGTCGCTATTGGCAGCACGGGCCGGCAGGCTCGAAAGATCAACCGGCGAATCGGCCATCGGCAAACGCATGCGCGTAACCCGCTCGACGGCCTTCAGCTTGACGCTCTCTTCGGCCGGATCGTAAAGCGTAATCGCCGAACCCGATGCGCCGTTACGCCCGGTACGGCCAATGCGGTGAACGTAGCTCTCGGGCTCATCCGGCAGGTCGAAATTGATGACATGGCTGATGCCGACGACGTCAATGCCACGCGCTGCGATATCGGTCGCAACGAGAATGCGAACGGAACCGTCCTTGAAGCCGTTCAACGCGCGCTGGCGGGCATTCTGCGACTTGTTGCCGTGAATGGCGGCAACTTCATAGCCGTCCTTCTCGAGGACTCGCGTTACCGCATCCGCGCCGTGCTTGGTACGGGTGAAGACGATGACCGAAGCCAGCGCCTCGTCCTTCAGCATTGCCGAAAGAACCTGCTTTTTCTGCTTCGTCGGAATGGCGTGTACCACCTGCTTGATCTCGGCCGCGGTCGTGCCCTGCGGCGCGACTTCGACGCGAACCGGGTCGCGCAGCAGGCCCTGGGCCAGCGTTGCGACTTCCTGGGGCATGGTTGCCGAGAAAAGCGCGGTCTGGCGGTCGCGATGCGTGCCCTTGGCGATGCGCTTCACATCGTTGATGAAACCCATGTCGAGCATGCGGTCGGCTTCATCGAGGACGAGCCAACGCGTCTCCGAAAGATCGATGCAGTTTTCGCGCACGAGATCGGTAAGGCGGCCCGGCGTTGCTATAAGCACGTCAACGCCCGGCTGCATCTTCTTGATCTGGGAGATGCGCGAGACGCCGCCGAGAACAAGCGCTGTCGAAATATGCGCGCCCTTCGAGAGCTTACGGATCGTTTCTTCGATCTGCACGGCAAGCTCGCGGGTCGGGGCGAGAATGAGGGCGCGGGCGGTCTTGCCCTTGCGCTTGTCGCCAAGACCCATGATCTTCTGCAGGATCGGCAGGCTGAAGGCAGCCGTCTTGCCCGAACCCGTCTGGGCGATGCCGAGAATGTCCTTGCCGGACACCTGTGCCGGAATAGCCTGTTCCTGGATTGGTTTCGGCTCTGCCATGCCGGCCGCTTCGATGGCCTTGAGAAGGACCACGTTCAGGCCCATTGCGGCAAAGCCGTTTGCTTCTGGAGTGTTCAATTCAATCTTCTTTCACTGACCGGCGCGAATTTTCGCGGGTCACAAACGCATCGCAGGGCGCAACCTGCATGCACAATTTATGGATGAACGACGAGACGCGGAGGGAAGCACCGCCGGATTGGCGGGCCCAAGCGACTTGCGCAGCCGTGCCCATCGCCTTTTGCAGATGGGACTGAAGACGCCACAAGTCCAAATTCTGGAAGACCGGATCAAACCGGCCCAAGCGCCTGAACCGCATATGGGCCTTATCACGCCAAAATGCAAATGAATTATTGTGCGGCGCAAAAACAGCGTCTGCGGTGCCGGTTAGCCGGCAAGTGAAAGCGGTTCGGGCGTCTGCCTGTCGTTGAGGTTGCGCGCGTAGAGCGCAGCGATAAGGTCGGATTGGGTAACGATGCCCAACACGCGCCCTTCCGCATCGGCGACCGGCAAATGATGGAGGCCGCGATCGGCCATCGCCGGCACGAGTTCCGTGACAAGCGTGTCGGGTCTGACAAACTGAACCGGCGCCGTCATGATGTCCGCAACCATGCGCGGCGGTTTGTGGGCGACGCTGACAATGCTGCCAAACTTGCCGACAACGCCCGGTCTTAGCGCGGTTCGGGACGGCCATGCGGCGCGCTGCATGAAATCCGTTTGCGTCACGATACCGATCAGCCTGCCCTCGGTATTGACGACGGGCAGTGCCTTTATCCGATGCCGGCGCAACAGGGCAAAGGCACGCCGTACGGACGTCTCGGGCGCGACGCTCACCACGTCGCTTGACATGATCTCTTCGCAGCGTATCTCGCCGAAGCGGCGATGATAGGCATGCATTTGCGCCCGATGCAGGATGGAATCGAGATCGTCCGGGCTCACATCGATCAGTTCGTCGTGCTGGCCTAGCGCAAATCGAAGATCGCCGGGCGTAAATCCAATGCGCTCCGACGGAATTGGATCGGCGGTATCGTGGATATTCTTGGCCGCCGGTGGCGCCAGATGCGGATAGCGCCGGCCCGTCAGATTGTTGTAGGCGATGGCGATGACGAGCAGCAGAAGCGAGTTCAAGCCCACCGGCCAGATGACGAAGCTATAGCCGAGATCGTGGACGACAGGCCCACCCAATACGGCAGTCAGCGCAACCGCTCCGCTTGGCGGATGCAGCGATTTCGTCAGCATCATGACGGCAATAGCCGCGCCTATGGCAGCGGCCGATGCAATGACAGGGTCGGGGATCCAGATAGCGCAGGTCACGCCGATCAGGCAGGCGAGTATGTTACCGCAAAGGATCGACCAGGGCTGTGCCGGCGGACTGGACGGAACGGCAAAGAGAAGCACCGCCGAGGCGCCCATTGGCGCGATGAGCAAGGGAACGCTGGAGGTCGGGCCGAGGGCGGCCGCGCTGACGATGCCGGTTGCGAGTATGCCGAGGAACGCGCCGATGCAGGCGCGCAAGCGCTCCATGCCGCTCACGGGGGCAAGCGGAGGCAGGAATCGCTTCAGGTAATCAGCCAGGGCATTCATCGAGGGTGCAGCATCCAGCATCACAGGAGTGCGTCAGGCGATAACCGGTCGATGCGGCCCTGGCAAAGGATAAGTTTGCGCGTGGGCCCACAGGAATAGAAAATCTGTCCAACCTATCGGGCAAAGCGCTTGGCGCCGACAACGCAGGCGATCACGCCGACCGTTGCCAGAATCATCGGCCACCCGACATGCTCGCCGAGCAGGGTTGCCGCAAGGACAAGGCCGAAGAAAGGCTGCAGCAGTTGCAGTTGCCCGACTGCGGCAATGCCGCCCTGCGCAAGTCCGCGATACCAGAAGATGAAGCCGATCAGCATCGAGAACAGGGAGACATAAAATAGGCCAAACCAGGCAGGCCCGCTTATGCCCTGCCACTCGCCGGGCATGACGAATAGTGTCAGCGGCAACATGACTGGCAGCGAGATGACAAGCGCCCAGCATATAACCTGCCAGCCGCCAAGGCGGCGCGACAGTTTGGCTCCTTCGGCATAACCAAGACCGCACACGACGATTGCTGTGAACATCAAAAGATCGCCAACGAGCGAGGCGCTGACGTTCTGAGTGAGCGCGAAGCCAACCACGAGCAGACTGCCGAGGCAGGAAAACAACCAGAACAGCGGGCGTACCCGCTCGCCGCCGCGCCAGACTGCGAAAATGGCGGTTGCGAGCGGCAAAAGGCCGATAAAGACGATCGAATGCGCGGACGTGACATGACGGAGCGCCAGCGCTGTCAATAGTGGAAAGCCGACGACAACGCCAAGCGCGGTCACGACAAGCGAAATGAGATCGGCCTTGTCAGGACGCTTTTCGCGAAAGGCGATAAGCAGCGCCAAGCCGAGCAATGCCGCGATGGTCGCCCGGGCGCCCGTCAGAAAGATCGGATCGAACCCTGATACGGCCGCGCGGGTCGCCGGCAGCGATCCGCTGAAGATAAGTACGCCCACGAAGCCGTTGATCCAGCCGCTCGCCATCTTGTCCATATTGATTCCCACTGCCTGCATTTGTGTGGGCTTTTCTGACGTCGGAAGGATGGATTTTCCAGAGACGGTCCGGTACAATTTTGTCAAACTGTAATGGATACAAGTGCAGTACAGATGGACTTAAGCACGCATATTGCACGCCTGCGGGGCACGCTGGTCGAACAGGTGATGGACGAGATCCGTCAGCGGGTAATGCGGCGCACGCTCGCACCGGGAGCCAAGCTGCCATCGATTCGCAGCCTTGCAGTCACAATGGGCGTATCAAAATCGACAGTTGTCGAGGCCTATGACCGGCTCACCGCGGAAGGTGCCATCCAGTCGCGGAGAGGCTCGGGCTTCTACGTGGCCGGCCATCTGCCGCCGCTCAGCCTGACAGAAATTGGTCCGCGCCTCGACCGTGCCATCGACCCGCTATGGGTGTCGCGCCTGTCGCTTGAGGCTGGCGAGGACGTGGCAAAGCCCGGCTGCGGCTGGCTTCCCGCCGAATGGATGCCCGAGGACGGCATTCGCCGGGCCTTGCGGACACTGGCGCGGGGTGAGACGTCTGCCCTTACCGATTACGCCTCACCTCTCGGGCTGCATCCCTTGCGTCAACTGCTTTCGCGCCGCATGGCCGACCATGGCATCGAGGCAGCGCCGGACCAGATCATGCTGACAGAGTCAGGTACGCAGGCGATCGATTTGATCTGCCGGTTTCTGATCGATCCCGGCGATGCGGTTATTGTGGACGATCCCTGCTACTTCAACTTTCACGCCCTGCTCAAAGCGCACCGTGCCAGGATCATTGGCGTGCCCTTTACGCCGTCGGGTCCCGATCTTGAACGTTTTGCGGCTGCGCTCGAGGCGAACAGGCCGCGCCTCTACATCACCAACGCGGCATTGCACAATCCCACCGGAGCGACCCTCTCGCCAGTCGTCGCCCACCGCCTGCTGAAGCTTGCCGAGCAATATGGCCTAACCATCGTCGAGGATGATATCTTCGCTGACTTCGAGCAGGAGTCCGCTCCCCGTCTTGCCGCATTCGACGGTCTCGAACGGGTGGTCCACATCGGTAGCTTCTCGAAGTCCCTATCGGCATCGGCGCGGTGCGGCTTCGTCGCGGCGCGCCGCGATTGGATCGAGGCGCTGGTGGATATGCGGGTCGCGACCTCCTTCGGCGCTGGCCGCATTTCTGCGGAACTGGTCTACCTGATGCTCAAGGATGGCGGCTATCGCAAGCACATCGATGGTTTGCGCACGCGCCTGGCGCGCAGCATGGGCGAAACCCTGTCCCGGTTGAAGTCCATGGGCGTTACGCCGTGGATCGAACCGCGCGGCGGCATGTTCGTGTGGTGCAAGCTGCCGCAAGGTGCCGATGCGGCGGCAGTCGCGCAGTACGGGCTAACCGAAGGCGTGATCTTCGCACCCGGGCAGGTGTTCAGTCCCTCGCCCGGAGCAAATGCCTACATGCGCTTCAATGTTGCGCAATGTTCCGACCCGCGCATTTTCCGGACGCTGGAGGATTCGCTCGCTCGGGCTCAGATGGCGCCTGCCATCTCCTGAAGCGTCAGAACCGTGCGCCAGTTGCGCGCCGTCAGCGGCACTTTCAAAACCTTGTCGAGCGCTTCGGCCAGCTTCGAGGTGCCGAAACCGTCGGGCGTATAGAGATAGAGCACGCGATTACTGACAGTGAAGCTTTCGGAACCGCGTGCCCTCGTCTCAAGCTCTGTAAGGGCAGCGTCTGTCGGTTCGCTATCAAGGATTACTGCATGCAGCGATTTCGGGTTTTCCTTGGCCTGCGGATAGGGATTCTTCGCGACCATGCAATTCCATTCGTCGATGCTGCGAAGCGAGACGCGAGACTCAAAGCCAAACGTCTTTGGAAAGAGATCCGCAATCATCTTTTCGATACGCGCTGCCGTCTGGTTCGATTTGAAGACGACATTGCCGCTCTGAATATACGTCTTCACGTCCGCCAGACCCGCCTCCTCCAGCGCGCTGCGCAACGTCTCCATTTTGACAAGCTTGTTGCCCCCGACATTGAGCCCGCGAAACAGCGCGATATAGACCGTCATTGCGTTTCCCCCTCCAGCCGCTCGGCCAGATCCCCCAATTTCAGCACTGTGTTCCAATTGCGCGCCGTCGCGGCAACCTTCAGTGTCGATTCAATTTTGCCATGCAGTTTCGACTGCGATGCCCCCTGCGGCGGATAGTAGTAAAGGACCTTGCCCAGAATTTTGAATTGTTCCGGCAACCCCGCCGCCTTCCGCTCAAGGGCCTGGACCGCCTCCTTTTCAGGCTCCTTCTCCAGAATGAACGCGTGGAGTTTGTTGCCCTCGGCCGCGTGCTGCGGGAACGGATTGCCGGCAATGAGGCTCGACCATTCCTGCCGGTCGAGGATCATGATTGCCTTGGAAAACGCAAAGTTTTCCAGTGCGATAGACGCCACTCTTTGCAAGATGGTTTGCCGCTGAAGCTCCGACACCAAAACGACATTGCCGGTATTGATGTAGGTGGCGACCTTGTCGAAGCCGCCCTCGATCAAGGCGTCCTTCAGCGGCTTGACGGGCAAGAGGGTTGCTCCGCCCACGCCACGGAACAGGACGATATAGGTCGTCATCAGATGATCAGTCCGGCAATCGCCTCATTGTCGGTAATATCCTGATAGGCCCAGCCCGCCTCATCGAAGCGTTTGAACAGAATGTCGAAATTGACCTTGTTCTTGGTCTCGATGCCAATCAGTACCGAGCCGAAGTTTCGCGCCGATTTCTTCAGATATTCGAAGCGCGCGACGTCATCCTCGGGCCCGAGAAGATCGAGAAAGGAGCGCAATGCGCCGGGGCGCTGCGGAAAGCGGAAAATGAAATATTTCTTCAGACCCTCATAGCGCAGTGACCGCTCCTTCAGTTCCGGAAGCCGCTCGAAGTCGAAATTGCTGCCGGAAACGACGAGGATGATCCGCTTCCCCTTAAGTTCGCTCTTCTTGAAGTCCTTGAGCGAGTCGATGGCGAGCGCACCGGCCGGCTCCAGTACGATGCCTTCGATATTGAGCATTTCAAGGATCGTCGAACTCAGGCGGTTCTCCGGAATCAAAGTCACAGCATCCGCTGTGAAGCCTTTGAGAATCTTGAAATTTTCGCGCCCGATCTCGGCCACTGCAGCGCCGTCGACAAAATTGTCGACGGTGTCGAGCTTGACGCGCTTGCCCGCCTCGAGACTTCGCTTGAGGCTCGGCGCGCCAGCCGGCTCAACGAAGCGAAAGCGTGTTTCCCAGCCGAGTTCGCCGAGGTAGCGGGTAACGCCGCCAGATAAGCCGCCCCCGCCGACGGGGAGGATCATCAAATCAGGCTTGCGCTTGTCCGGTAGCTGATGGGCGATCTCGAACGCGACCGTCGCCTGTCCGGTGATGATGTCGTTGTGGTCGAATGGAGGCACCATGACCGCACCGGTCTCGGCGGCATAATCCTGCGCGGCGACATAGCATTGGTCGAATATATCGCCGACAAGACGGATCTCGATAAACTCGCCGCCGAAGGTACGCGTCTTGTCGATCTTCTGCTGCGGTGTCGTCACCGGCATGAACACGACGCCCTTCTTGCCGAAATTCCGGCAGATGAAAGCGAAACCCTGCGCATGATTGCCCGCCGAGGCGCAGACAAAGCTGGTGTCTTCGCCTTTGTGCTCATTCAGGTAATGCGCGATAAAATTGAACGCGCCTCTGATCTTATAGGAGCGAACCGGCGACAGGTCCTCGCGTTTAAGCCAGATCTGCGCACCATACTTATGGGACAAATAGTGATTAAGTTGCAGCGGCGTTTCTGGAAAAAGGGCGCGCATTTTTTCCGCCGCGCGCTCCACGGCCTTGATGAATGCAGTCATAGGAACAGGTCAACCTTCTCGAATGTCCTGACGTCGATAATGCCGACATCGGAAATGCGCAATTCCGGTATCACGACGAGAGCGAGCAAGGAATGCTGCATATAGGCGTTGTTGAGGCTGCAGCCCATGGCGCGCATAGCCTTGACCAGTTTGTCCGCCTGCTCGGCAACGACCTCGGCCCGCTGATCAGACATCAGGCCGGCAATCGGCATCTCGACCAGCGCCAGCTCGCGCCCCTTCGAGAACAGCACCACACCGCCGCCGACCTGGCCGAGCCGATTGGCTGCCTTGGCCATGTCTTCCTTGTTCGTGCCGACAACGATCATATGGTGGCTGTCATGTGCGACCGTGGATGCCATGGCGCAATCGAGCGTATAGCCGAAGCCTGAAACGAAACCGTTGACCACTGCGCCGGTACCGCGATGGCGCTCGACCAGCGCGATCTGGCAGATATCGTTGCGCCGGTCCATCTGCACGATATCATCGGAGACGGTAAGATCGGCTTCAAGCGCACGTGTCGGCGCCTGGTTCTCGATCACTCCGATCACCCGGGCCGTGACATGCTTTGCGGGCTTCGGCGCCTTGATGTCAAAGTCTTTCGCCGTAAGCTTCTTGCCCAGCTTGATCGTGTTCTTGGCGAACGCTGGATAATTGTAGGGCGGGATTTCGGCGAGGAGCTTGCCCTTTTCAGCCACATGCCTGCCGCGCGCATAGACGCGGTCGATCGTCAGATTGGCAAGATCCGAGACGATGAGGAAATCCGCAAGGCGTCCCGGGGTGATTGAGCCAATCTCGCGTTCAAGGCGGAAATGCTGGGCGGTGTTCAACGTTGCCATCTGGATAGCGATCAGCGGCTTCAGGCCCTGCGCGATCGCATGGCGAACGACGCGGTCCATATGACCTTCATGCACCAGCGTTCCCGAATGGCTGTCATCGGTGCAAAGAATGAAATTGCGCGGATCGAGCCCCTGCTCGGTCACTGCCTTGATCTGGCTGGCAACGTCATACCAGGCAGAGCCAAGCCGCAGCATGGCGCGCATGCCCTGGCGGACGCGCGCAATTGCATCGTCCATGCGCGTTCCTTCATGATCGTCCTCCGGGCCACCCGCGACATAGCCGTGGAAAGCCCGTCCAAGCTCGGGCGAGGCGAAATGGCCGCCCACTGTCTTGCCGGCGTTCATGGTCGCATCAATGCCGCCGCGCATGGTGGCATTGTTGCTGGCGACGCCCGGAAAATTCATCACCTCGCCGAGACCGATGATATTCGGCCAGGTCATGGCTTCTTCGATATCGTGCGGACTGATGGCAGCGCCTGCATTTTCGAGGCCAGGGGCTGACGGAACGCAGCTCGGCATCTGCACGTGGACGTTGATCGGCATCGCGAGCGCTTCGTCATGCATGAGGCGCACGCCTTCGAGCCCGAGCACATTGGCAATCTCGTGCGGATCGATGAACATCGAGGTCGTGCCATGCGGTATGACGGCGCGGGTGAATTCGGTCACCGTCACCATGCCGCTTTCGACGTG
The DNA here is from genome assembly GCF_900104165.1 of Phyllobacterium sp. YR620. NCBI lineage: Bacteria > Pseudomonadati > Pseudomonadota > Alphaproteobacteria > Hyphomicrobiales > Phyllobacteriaceae > Phyllobacterium > Phyllobacterium sp. YR620. The sequence goes on along the minus strand of NZ_FNJP01000001.1, from coordinate 1,100,615 downwards.
CATGTGCGCATCACAAAGACCGGGGACGAGGTAGCGCCCGCCCGCATCCACCACCTTGGTCTTCGGTCCGATACAGTGCTCGACACCGTGCCCGACAAACGCGAAGCGGCCGGCGGCGACGGCTATATCCATGCCTGCAATGATTTCACCGGAATAAACGCTGACGAGGCGACCATTACGCACCACAAGATCGGCATGTTTGCGGCCCATCGCGACATCGACCAGCAAGGATGCTGATTCCGTCCAGGACTTTGGCTTTCCGCCATGATTTGCTTGCTTGACCATTAAACTGCCTCTGATGCTTGGTGGTGCGAACAAACCTATACTAAAGCTCAAGGCATAGGGGGTTTGTTCACAGTCGCTCTGTCAAAAATATTCACGAACCCCATGAATTGCTTGACATACCGGCCGTGGTTTCGTCCGATAGACTGGATGCTACGCGCCGAAAGCGACGCTGCCAATATCGGGAGGAGAAAGATATTGGCAAGCTTCGGCGCCATGGTTCGTTTCGAGTAATTTCAAGAATCGTCTGGGAGGAACAAAGATGCACAAACTCATCTCTACGCTGGCTGCCACGGCTGCCTTCGCCCTTATCGCCGGTGGCGCCAATGCCGCTGGCTATCCCGAGCGCAGCATAACCATGGTCGTGCCCTTTGCGGCAGGCGGACCCACCGATACCGTTACACGCCTCGTAGCCGAATCGTTGTCGAAGGATCTCGGCCAGCAGATCGTTGTTGAGAACGTAGGCGGCGCCGGCGGCACGCTGGGTGCCTCGCAGGTCGCCAAGGCTGATCCGGACGGCTACACCCTCCTCCTGCACCATATCGGCATGGCAACGAGCGCCACGCTGTACCGCAAGCTTCCCTATGACACGCTGAACGCCTTCGAATATGTCGGCCTCGTCACCGACGTGCCGATGACCATTGTCGCCAAGAAGGATTTCGAGCCAGCGGACATGAAGGGCCTCGTCGAATATGTGAAGGCCAACGCTGACAAGATTACCCTCGCCAATGCGGGCATCGGTGCAGCTTCGCATCTGTGCGGCATGCTTTTGATGAGCGAGATCAAGACGTCGCTGGTGACGGTGCCTTACAAGGGAACCGGGCCTGCCATGACCGACCTTCTCGGCGGCCAGGTCGATTTGATGTGCGACCAGACCACGAACACGACCAAGCAGATCAAGGGCGCGACGGTCAAGGCCTATGCCGTGACCTCGGCCAAGCGCCTTGATGCCCTCCCCGATCTGCCGACGGTTGCGGAAGCTGGCCTGCCGGGCTTGCAGGTCGGCATCTGGCACGGCATCTACGCTCCAAAGGGAACGCCGGCGGATGTCACCGCGAGGCTCTCAGCATCGCTGCAGAAGGCGCTGAAAGACCCGAACGTCGTCGCTCGCTTTGCCGAACTCGGCACCGTACCGGTAACCGACGCCGAGGCGACGCCTGACGGGCTCAAGTCGAAGCTTGAAAGCGAAGTTTCCCGCTGGAAGCCGATCATCGAGGCCGCGGGCCAGTACGCCGACTAGAACTATTCGCCGGTTCAGGCCCTCATCGTCTGAGCCGGCCCATTACAAAGGATTTATTGGTACGGGGGACATATGAAATCCTTAAGTTTCAGTATGCGGGACCTGATATGCGGCCTGTTTTTCATCGCAGTCGGTCTCTTCTTCGCAATTCAGGCCTATGGCCTCGATATCGGAACGGCCTTCAAGATGGGTCCGGGCTATTTCCCTCTGGTCCTCGCCGGCCTGCTCGTCATTTTCGGGATTATCGTGATCATCCAGGGCACGCAGGTCGAGCATGAGCCGATGGGTCCGATCGCGTGGCGCGGCATGCTTTTCATCCTGCCCGCTCCCATCCTTTTCGGCCTCACGGTGCGCGGTCTTGGCTTTGTGCCTTCCCTGTTCCTGTCCGGTTTGCTCGCCGCCTTCGCCAGCTCGAAGATGCGGCCTGGAACCGCCCTTCTCCTCGTCAGCGGGCTGACACTTTTTTCGGTAATTGTTTTCAGCTACGCGCTTGGCTTGCCCTTCCGGCGGTTCGGCCCCTGGCTCGGACAGTGAGGCCAAGATGGAACTGATCGACAATCTCACGCTTGGCTTCGTTACCGCGGGACACCCGTGGAACCTGTTGTTCTGCCTGATCGGCGTTATTCTCGGCACGCTGATCGGCGTATTGCCGGGCATCGGCGCGACCGCGACGATCGCCATGCTTCTGCCGCTCACATTCCAGCTCGAGCCGGTCTCCTCGCTGATCATGCTCGCCGGCATTTACTACGGCGCGCAGTATGGCGGCTCCACGACGGCGATCCTGATCAACATGCCCGGGGAATCGTCCTCGGCCGTCACCGCCATCGACGGCTACCAGATGGCGCGCAAGGGCCGCGCCGGCGCAGCGCTCGCTATAGCTGCCATTGGCTCGTTCTTCGCCGGTACCGTTTCGACGATCCTTGTCGCCGTCTTTGCGCCGCCGCTCACCGCCGTGGCGCTGCAATTCGGTTCAGCCGAATACTTCTCGCTGATGATCGTCGGCCTCGTCTCGTCCATCGCGCTTGCCCATGGCTCGGTCATCAAGGCGCTTGGAATGGTCGTTCTCGGGCTTCTGCTTGGGCTTGTCGGCACCGATATTTATACGGGTACGCCGAGGTTCAACCTCGGGATCCTTGAACTCTCCGATGGCCTCAATTTCGTCGCCCTCGCCGTCGGCGTCTTCGGTATCGCCGAGATTCTGCGCAATCTCGAAAACGAGCATGAGCGCGACGTCATGATCAAGAAAGTGACCAATCTCTGGCCGACGCGCGAGGACTGGAAGGCGATGACTGCGCCGATCCTGCGCGGCACGGCCATCGGTTCGGCACTTGGCATCTTGCCCGGGGGCGGCGCAATTCTCGCTTCATTCGCCTCCTATACGGTGGAAAAGCGTATCTCGAAGACGCCGGAAGAGTTCGGCAAGGGCGCGATTGCCGGCGTTGCTGGACCGGAATCCGCCAATAATGCCGGCGCGCAAACGTCGTTCATTCCGATGCTGACCCTAGGTATTCCTGCCAATCCGGTCATGGCGCTGATGATCGGCGCGATGATCATTCAAGGAATCGTTCCCGGCCCGAATGTCGCCACGGAACAGCCGGCGTTGTTCTGGGGCATCATCGCGTCCATGTGGATCGGCAATCTCATGCTGATCCTGCTCAATCTGCCGCTGATCGGTCTTTGGGTGAAGCTGCTGACCATCCCCTATTACATGCTCTTCCCTGCGATCATCGCGTTCTGCTCGATCGGCGTCTACAGCGTCAATTCCAATGTATTCGATCTCTACGCCGTCGCCTTTTTCGGGCTTCTCGGTTACGGGCTTTCGAAACTGCGCTGCGAACCGGCGCCGCTTCTCCTCGGCTTCGTGCTCGGACCGCTGCTGGAAGAACACCTTCGACGCGCCATGATCATGTCGCGCGGCGACCCGACGACATTCGTGACGCGGCCGCTGAGCCTCGGTCTGCTGCTCCTTGCGGCTGCCGTCCTCGTCGTCGTGCTGCTGCCGAGCATCCGCAAGAAGCGCGACGAGGTCTTCGTCGAGGATTGAGGTGCCTAAGGCTTTGCCGGACCTGGAACGAGGACGTAGCTGACGGCCTCGTTCCGATCCGGATAATTCCTGAAGTTGAGCGAAATGTGCCGCACATCCGTGGGCGGTGTGGGCACGCCGGCAGCGCTCATCAAGGCCATGACGCCAGGATTGAGACCCTCGCCGAACCAGACGAAGAGCGCCGGAAACTTGATGCGCGCCGAGGCGTTCGGCATTTCCATGTGCACAGGCGTTAGTGACGTATCATAAAGCCGCAAATTGCCGGGAAATTGCGGGCCGTCGGAAACGACCGACTGGTAGCTGCCCTCGGCGCGCGTCGTGGCAAAAAGCTTCGCATAGTCGAGTTCGCCGATATAGGGATCTTCACCGTCGCGGGCGTAGAGCATGTTGATGGCGAGGCCCGGAATGACGATGAGGCCGCAGATCGCCCCGACCACTGCAAAGCGCTTCAGGGGAAGATCGGATCTGATAAACCGGTCGAGCAGCACGGCAAGATACAAGGGCGACAGGAACAGAACCGGCTGCAGCCAGCGATCCTTGACCTCGGCAGCGCCGCTGATCAAGACGCCGACCGCAACGCATGCGAGCGCGAACCAGATGAGCCGCGCAACGAACTTTTCCCCATCGGTCGCGCTGGAGCGCGCCGTTACCCGGTCACGGCGGCTGCGCCACCAGGCAATGCCGAAGAACGCCAGCGCCACGCCTGAGAAAAGCACGCTGTTGAGGAGCACCTTCCATTCACCGTGAAGACGGCTGAGGAGAAAATGACCGCCCGCGTTCATTTCGAACTTGTGCGTCCGCGCGAGCAGGTTTTCGGTATGGGCGAGCGCCCAAAGGCCCGTCGGCGTGACGGCAACCACGAAGGCGAGGACCGCAGCAAGCGTTGGACGCGAAAGCAGCACGGCACGATAGGGCGGGATGGAAAGACCAGCCAAAATCAAAGCGATAAGAAAGAAACTTGCATTGAATTTGCCTAGAAGGCCGGCGGCGATGCCGAGCCCGAGCAGTGCCGCCGAATGCCATGACCGCGACTTCATATGCCAGGCAAATGCGAGGAAAGCCCAGGCGCAACCGGTCGTTCCGCCGACGGAGTGGGTGAGCGTGCGCTGCGATTCCCACGAGATTTGCGGCAGCATGAACATGCCCAGCATGCCTGCGGCGGCGACCATGCGCGACAGCCCGAGGAGCCTTGCGCCAAAATAAACGCTGGCAAAGAGGCTCGCGAGCATGCTGAATTTTACGAGATAGATCGTAAAGAGACTGATGCCCAGAACATCACCGGCGATGCTGTTGATCCACGTATAAAGCGGGGCTTGCGAGCCGCCATAGCCCCATTGCAAGGCCCCGACATAGGCGAGCTGCTCGGCGTCATCGACCCCTGCGCCATTCGAGATCATCGTCAGGAAAAATATCTGGAAGGCGAAATAGCAAAGCACGAACAGCATCGCTGGATTGCTCGCGGCGAATGACTTGATCCTGGTGGTTGGGGTCTGTGCTGAAATGGCCGGCATCATCTTCTCTTGGCGTTGGAAGTGCCGCTTTTATGCGATGTTGGATTCCAAATCCACCCGCCATGCCTCGCCTCACGCAAGCGTGCATGGTGCGGACGGCGGGGATCGAACCCGCATGACCTATGGCCGAGGGATTTTAAGTCCCTTGCGTCTACCAGTTTCGCCACGTCCGCGCGCTTTGCTTTTCGACGGTTCAGGCGATTCAGTCAATCGTTGATTTGACGTCGCCGGCCTTCCACGGGAAGAGCAACGACGCCCATCGGAAATGGCTTGCCGCAGGCCCCTCCTGCAATTACCGTCGCCGTCCGATAGGAGAATCTGATGTCGAACGAAGTCGTGACCGCTGCCATGCTTGCCATCGGGGATGAATTGCTCTCCGGCCGGACAAAGGACAAGAATATCGGCCATCTCGCCGATATCCTGACAGCGGTCGGCATTGACCTTGAGGAGGTGCGCATCGTTCCCGACGAGCAAGACCGCATCGTCGAGGCGCTGAATGCGCTGCGCGCCCGCTATGACTACGTCTTCACCTCCGGCGGCATTGGTCCAACGCATGACGACATTACCGCCGATGCTATCGCCAAGGCATTCGATGTGCCGTGCGAACATGATGCCAGGGCCATGAAGATCATGGGCGACAATTATGCGGCGCGCGGCATCGAGTTTACCGAAAGCCGCCAGCGCATGGCCCGCATGCCGCGCGGATCGGAGCATATCGCCAATCCGGTTTCAACGGCTCCAGGCTTTCATATCGGCAATGTCTATGTGATGGCCGGCGTTCCATCGGTTTTCCAGGCCATGCTCGACAACGTCTTGCCGACTTTGCGCGTCGGCCAGCAGTTGCTGTCGCGCTCGGTGAATTGCCCGTTTGGCGAAGGAACAATTGCCACTGCCCTGCGCGATATCCAGGCCGCACACCCCGATACGATCATCGGGTCCTATCCGAAATATGAAAATGACAGGTTCTCGACCGAACTCGTCATCCGGGCTCGCGACAAGGAAAAACTCATCGCTGCGGAAACCGCGGTCAGGAATATGGTCGAGGGCTTGTCGGCGTCGCAGCTTGGACGCTGATACACATCGAATTGACGCCAGCTTACGGAAAACGCAAAGAAATTCTTGTGTTTAAGGGGTATAATACTGTCAGATGCGCCGAGCGGCGCAAGATATGATGGAGACCACTATGGCATTTCGCACGATCATCGCATTCATTCGCAGCGAACGTGAAGCAAAGAGAGTGATCGATGCCGCAAGACTGATTGCTTCGTCGAGCGAGCGAACCCACATTATTGGTCTCTATACGATCCCTTCGCCGATCGTTTACGCCGATCCTACCGGCTTTGCCGATACGACGCTGTTCGAAGCGCATGAGCAGCGGCACAAGGAAAATTCCGAGGCGATCACCAAGCTTTTCAATGCCGAAATGGGGCGCGGCAAGATCAGCCATGAATTTCGCATCGTTCGTTCAGAGAGCAGCAGTCCTTCCGCTGGGGTCACACAGAGTGCATTGCGCGCCGATATCATCATTGCCGGCCAGCCTGACCCGAACGATCCCGACAGCGTCAACGACGTCACCGATCCGCTTGTGATGGAAAGCGGCCGGCCGGTGCTCTTCGTTCCCTACAAGGTCAGCATCCCGGAACGGATCGACCATGTGGTGCTCGCCTTCAATGGCAAGCGCGAGGCGTCGCGCGCCGCGTTCGATGCGCTTCCCCTGCTTCTCAAGGCGCACTCCGTCGATATCCTGTGGATCGATCCCAAGAAGCCGCTCGATCCCAGCCTCGAAATCCCGGGCACGCCGCTTTCCGATGCGTTGCGGCGCCACGGCGTCAACGTCACGCCCCACATCGTCGATTCCCATGGCGAGGCCACCGACAAGGTGTTGCGTCGCCGCATTGCCGAGACCAATGCATCGCTGTTCGTTATGGGTGCCTATAGCCAGTCGCGCCTTAAGGAATGGGTGTTCGGTGGCGTGACCAGTTCGATCATGGCGGACATGCCCTGCCTGACGCTGATGTCGCGCTAGCGCCCGCAATACACATATTTCGAGGACTCGCGATGGGCCAACATCGCATGCCGCTTGCCATCGGCCGGCATTTGCCGCTATTGCGAAATGCATTCCGAGCGGATTTCCGCTATTTTATCGATCCAGCCTTATTGGAGTGCGCGCCATGTCCCTGCCCGACAAAGCTTTTCCGGTCTCCTGGGACCAGTTTCATCGCGACGCGCGCGCCCTCGCCTGGCGCGTTGCCGGGATGCAGCGCGAATGGCGCGCCATGGTGGCGATCACGCGCGGCGGGCTTGTGCCAGCAGCGATCATCTGCCGCGAACTCGGCATAAGGATGATCGAGACAGTCTGCATCGCCTCCTACCATGATTATGACGAGCAGGGCGATCTCAAGGTGCTGAAGGATGTCGATGCGCGCCTCCTCGAAAATGAGGGCGAAGGCATCCTCGTTGTCGACGACCTCACCGATACCGGCAAGACGGCGGCGATCGTACGCTCGATGATGCCAAAGGCCCATTTCGCCACGGTTTATGCCAAGCCCAAGGGCCGCCCGCTCATCGATACGTTCGTTACGGAAGTCTCGCAGGATACCTGGATCTATTTTCCCTGGGACATGGGCCTGACATATCAGGAACCGATAACCAAGGGACACCGTGGCTGATCGCTAGAGCCAGCCGCTCTTGCGGAACCGCCAGAAGAGAATCAGGCACACGCACAGCATCAGCGCCATGATCCAGTAATAGCCGTTGGGCGAGTCGAGTTCGGGCATGTATTTGAAGTTCATGCCGTAGATCCCGGCAATTGCCGTCGGCACTGCGAGGATTGCCGCCCAGGCGGCAAGCCGCTTGGAAATAATCGTCTCCTGGCTTTGGCCGACAAGCAAGCTCGCCTCGAAGGCGAAGGCGAGAACCTCGCGCAAACCGTCGATCTTTTCCTGCACGGTGCGCACATGGTCTGTCACATCGCGAAACAGGGGCTGCATCGCAGTCTGTATCTGCGGCAGGTCCGTATTGCTGAGCCGTCCGCATACATCGACCAGCGGACCAATGGCGTTGCGCAGGCGCAAAAGATCGCGCCGAAGCATGTAGAGCCGCTCGAGATCGCTGCTGGTCATGGGCTTGGTCAGGACGCGGTCTTCGATCGACTCGACCTCGTCATGGATCGACTCGAGCACCGGCATGTAATTGTCCACGATGAAATCGAGAATGGCGTAGAGGATGAAATCCTCGCCCTTGGCCAGGGCATAGGGCGAAGTTTCCCAATGTTGGCGGACGGCCGTATAGGACGTTGAAGGTCCGTGACGGACGCTGACGAGATAGCCCTTGCCGACAAAGACATGGGTCTCGCCGAAAGCCACCCGGTTGTCGATGAGTTGTGCTGTGCGCGCCACCACGAATATGGCATCCCCATATTGCTCGAGCTTCGGCCGTTGGTGCGCGTGCTCGGCATCCTCTATCGCAAGGCTATGCAGGCCAAACTGGTTCTGTACCCGGTGCAGGAGTTCGCCGTCAGGCTCGAGAAGCCCTATCCACACCACATGTCCGTCTTTCTTGGACCAGTTGCCAGCCTCATCTATCGGAATATCGGCAATCCGCTTGCCATTGGCGTAAACACACGAGGCAATGACGCTCGAACGGCCGGTGTCCGCGGTCGAAGTGTGCGAATGAGGTAAATCGTCATCGAAAGACGAATGTTGGGAAACCATTGCACCTCCGATCGCGTTGAACGACAGATTATCGCGTGTAGCGATCCCTTTCCAGTTATCACTTGGTCGTGTGATTGGTTTGCACTGCAATTAGAATGGTGGAGCGTGAGATTTTTGCACTGCTGTTCAAAAAATCGTCACAAGTGGCGTATAAGCAACCTGTAGTTGGGCCGAAACACTTGTGAATTCGGAGAATCGGTCCACATTAGTAGAAAATAGTAAGACTAAAGTACGAGCGGACCATTGAACGTAACCTACCTGGATGAGATCGTGACCGACAAGCGAATTGAATTGCCAAACGGCAAAATTCGCCAGGTGGCGGCGCTTGTCTATCGTACGAAGAAGAGCAAGACCGAAATCTTGCTGGTTACGAGCCGGGGTACCGGCCGCTGGGTGTTGCCCAAAGGCTGGCCGCAGGTCCGGAAGACTTTCGCTCAATCCGCACGCACCGAAGCCTATGAGGAAGCGGGCGCACGCGGCGATGTCGCGCCCTTCTCCATCGGCACTTACACCTACAAAAAGAGCGACATGTGCGACGGCGAGAATGGCGACTTCATTGTCGACGTTTTTCCAATGCATTTTTCCCGGCAGGAAAAGAACTGGCCGGAGCGCGGCCAGCGCCGCATCGAATGGATGAGCGTGGCCGCCGCAGCAGAATGTGTCGACGAGCCGGAATTGCGCGAGCTTATCGCCAGCTTCGATCCTGCAATCCTGGATCTTCACTAGTTTCAAGCTCGCTGATTTCGGCTGACTTGACGATCGTCGTCGTTTTTCGCGACGACTATCCACAGGCGTTTTTTTCGCAAGGTTCTCCCCGTTATCCACATATGTGACACACAAGATATTGCGGTCACAAATATGTAAAAAACTATGCCTTGACGCTCACGCCCGAGTCATTTTTTATGATCGACGGCGTTGCGTTCGTGGCGTGGCCGGCGTGTCTGTTACCGGTCTTCTTACCAGTTTATGCAGGTTTTTCCGCAGCTTGGCCTGTTGTGCCAAGGCGTCGGCGAAGCTGTGCCCGGACGGACAACTTCTTTGCATCTGCTGGCAGATATTTCTTGGGTAAACGGCAATTTAACACTATATTTAGTGTTTACAGGGTAGAGTGAATACCAGATAGTGTGAACACATCATAAAAGATGAATCACACGACAGGCGTCAAAAAAAGGGCCGCCAGGCCCGGAAATCATGCGGGCGACCGCGCCGATGACGGGTCGAGGAAATTCGGCTGGCTCCAGACCGCTGGAGCCGGATAGGGCGGACATGTGTCCATAGCTGCGCATCTCTTCACAGGGAGCCCGATGGACACTATATATAGAGACAAGGACGAGAGAGATGCGGATAGAACGGCGTTTTACCAAAGACAATCAGTCAGCCTATGCGGACATCGAATTTCGTGTAGCGACGAGTGAGATCAAAAACCCTGATGGATCCGTCGTGTTCCGTCTTGAGAATATCGACGTTCCAGCCCAGTTCAGTCAGGTGGCTGCCGATATTCTGGCGCAGAAATATTTCCGCAAAGCCGGCGTGCCGGCCAAGCTGAAGAAGGTCGAAGAGAACAACGTTCCGTCATGGCTCTGGCGTTCGGTCGCCGACGAAGAGGCGCTCGCGGCATTGCCCGCTGATGCGCGCTATGGTTCGGAAATGGACGCACGCCAGGTCTTCGACCGGCTTGCCGGCACCTGGACCTATTGGGGCTGGAAGGGCAAATACTTCGACAGTGAGGAAGATGCCCTCGCCTTCCGTGACGAACTTGCCTACATGCTCGCGACCCAGCGCGTCGCGCCCAATTCCCCGCAATGGTTCAACACCGGCCTGCATTGGGCCTATGGCATCGATGGTCCCGGCCAGGGTCATTATTATGTCGATCCCGAAACCGGCAAGCTGACAAAATCAAAGTCCGCCTACGAGCATCCGCAACCGCATGCCTGCTTTATCCAGTCTGTCGCCGACGATCTCGTCAATGAAGGCGGCATCATGGATTTGTGGGTGCGCGAGGCGCGCCTGTTCAAATATGGCTCGGGCACCGGCTCAAACTTCTCCTATCTGCGCGGCGAAGGCGAAAAGCTTTCGGGCGGCGGCCGCTCATCCGGCCTGATGTCGTTCCTGAAAATCGGCGACCGCGCTGCCGGCGCGATCAAGTCGGGTGGCACCACGCGACGCGCCGCGAAGATGGTCGTCGTCGACGTCGATCATCCGGATATCGAGGAATATATCGACTGGAAGGTCAAGGAAGAGCAGAAGGTTGCCGCGCTTGTGACCGGCTCGAAGATCGTTCGCCAGCACCTGACCGCGATCATGAAGGCTTGCGTCAATTGCGAGGCCGACAATGGCGATTGCTACGACCCGACCAAGAATCCGGCGTTGAAGCGCGAGATCAAGGCCGCGAAGAAGAACCAGGTTCCGGAAAACTATATCCAGCGGGTCATTCAGTTTGCCCGGCAGGGTTACACGGACATCGACTTCAAGACCTACGATACGGATTGGGATTCGGAAGCCTATCTCACCGTTGCCGGCCAGAACTCCAACAATTCGGTTTCGCTGAAGGATGAGTTCCTGCGCGCAGTCGAAGGTGATGGCAACTGGAACCTGACCGCCCGCAAGGACGGCAAGGTTATGAAGACGCTGAAAGCCCGCGACCTCTGGGAAAAGATCGGCTACGCCGCATGGGCCTCGGCTGATCCGGGCCTGCATTTCAATACGACCATGAATGATTGGCATACCTGCCCTGCGGCAGGGCCGATCCGCGCGTCAAATCCGTGCTCGGAATATATGTTCCTTGACGATACGGCCTGCAATCTCGCCTCGATCAACCTCCTCACCTATCGCGGCAAGGACGGAAAGTTCGACGTCGTCGGCTACGAGCATACGGCCCGTCTGTGGACCATCGTCCTCGAAATCTCGGTGATGATGGCGCAATTCCCTTCGAAGGAAATCGCACGGCTCTCCTACGAATACCGCACGCTCGGCCTTGGCTATGCCAATATTGGCGGCTTGCTGATGACCTCCGGCATTCCTTATGACAGCGCTGAAGGTCGCGCCATCGGCGGTGCCCTCACCGCGATCATGACCGGCGTTGCCTATGCGACCTCAGCCGAAATGGCGAAGGAGCTCGGCACTTTCCCGGGCTATGCGCCGAATGCCGCCAACATGCTGCGCGTCATTCGCAACCATCGCCGCGCTGCCCATGGCGAAACCCAAGGCTACGAGGCGCTTTCGGTAAACCCGGTCGCCCTGATCGCTACCGACTGCCCTGACCAGGACCTGATTGCCCACGCGAAATCCGCCTGGGACCAGGCACTGGCGCTCGGCGAGAAGCATGGCTATCGCAACGCCCAGGCAACCGTCATCGCACCGACGGGCACGATCGGCCTTGTCATGGATTGCGACACCACCGGTATCGAACCCGATTTCGCCCTGGTGAAATTCAAGAAGCTTGCCGGTGGCGGCTACTTCAAGATCATCAACCGCGCCGTACCGGAAGCCCTGCGCACGCTTGGCTACACGGAAAGCCAGATTGCCGAGATCGAGGCCTATGCCGTTGGCCATGGCAATCTCAACCAGGCTCCCGGCATCAATCCCGGCTCGCTGAGGGCGAAGGGATTTACCGACGAGATCATCGCCACGTTGAACACTGCGCTGAAGTCGGCCTTCGACATCAAGTTCGCCTTCAACAAGTGGACGCTGGGTGAAGATTTTGCCAGGAACGCGCTCGGTTTCACCGACGAGCAGCTCAACGATATTTCCTTTGAGATGCTGCCGGCTCTCGGCTTCTCGAAGAAGGAAATCGAAGCCGCCAATATCCATGTCTGCGGTGCAATGACGCTCGAAGGCGCCCCCTTCCTGAAGGAAGAGCACTATCCGGTGTTCGATTGCGCCAATCCCTGCGGCAAGGTCGGCAAGCGTTTCCTCTCGGTCGACAGCCACATTCGCATGATGGCCGCCGCCCAGCCGTTCATTTCCGGCGCGATCTCGAAGACGATCAACATGCCGAATGAAGCAACGGTCGACGATTGCAAATCCGCTTACATGCTCTCGTGGAAGCTGGCGCTCAAGGCAAACGCACTCTATCGCGACGGCTCCAAGCTTTCGCAGCCGCTCAATTCCTCGCTTATCGCCGATGAGGACGAGGATGAGGACGATGCAGTCGAGGCGCTGATCGAGGCACCAACCGCGGCACGCGCCGTGCAGGTTACCGAAAAGATCGTCGAGCGCATCGTCGAGAAATATATCCATGACCGCGAGAAGCTGCCCAACCGGCGCAAGGGCTACACGCAGAAGGCAGTCGTCGGCGGCCACAAGGTCTACCTGCGCACCGGCGAATTCGACGATGGCCGTCTCGGCGAAATCTTCATCGACATGCACAAGGAAGGCGCCGCCTTCCGTGCAATGATGAACAACTTCGCCATCGCCATCTCGCTCGGCCTGCAATATGGCGTGCCGCTCGAGGAATATGTGGAAGCATTCACCTTCACCAAGTTCGAGCCGGCCGGCATGGTTCAGGGCAATGACGCGATCAAGAATGCAACATCGATCCTCGATTACGTCTTCCGCGAGCTTGCCGTTTCCTATCTCGACCGTCACGACCTCGCCCATGTCGATCAGTCTGATTTCTCGAATACTTCGCTCGGGCGTGGTATTTCCGAAGGCAAGGCCGAACCGGTATCGAAGGGCCTGACACGCGGCGCTTCGCTGAAAGTGGTTTCGCCGGGCAAGGCCGACCCAAAGGGTTTTAGCAATGCAGGGGGTCAGGGTGCGGTAAGCGCTCCGAAGGCAACTGCGTCATCAAATGTCACGACCCTTGCCGCCCGCTCCGCCGTCGCCGTCGCTGCCAAACCGGCCATCGCCGCAGTCAGCGAGGAATCCTCGGCCTTCAAGCGCGATTATGAAGAACGCGCCAAGGGCGAGGCCGAGGCCAGCGCCGCTTCCGCGCTCTTCGAGAACGAGGATGCAGAAGCTGCCGCCGAGGAAGCGAAGGCCGAAGCAAAGAAAATCATGTCGGACCGGCGCATCAAGTCAATGATGCAGGGCTATACCGGCGACAACTGCTCGGAGTGCTCGAACTTCACGATGGTGCGCAACGGCACCTGCCTGAAGTGCGACACATGCGGCGCAACCAGCGGCTGCAGCTGATAAGCGCAGCGCGCATTGTCCGGCACAATCAGCTTGACAATGTTCGTAGCAAGCAAATTCATCTCCGGTCGTTTTCACGACCGGAGATGAAAATTTTCAACTGAACAGGTTCGTGCTACTTCAGAAACGTCTCGCTGTGCGCGTGACACTCCCAACCAGTTGATCCGCGAATCCAAACCGAGCTATCTGCGGCCCGCATTTTTTGCGATTTGCCATTCATCGTTACATTCTGCTCGACAGTATACGCGATAAGCGCGACATCTGGCGACGGCGTCGAAACCTCGACATCTGCGAATTCATAGGATTCCAGGCTCCAGTTGCCGTCCTCGGTCATCTGGCCCATTTTCTTTTTGCCGATGCGCATCACACCTTGGGCGCCGGTTACAAGTGCCGGATCCGCCGACAGTTCCGCGGTGCGGTCGCCGTCTTTCGCCTTCATCGCATCCCAATAGGATTTTTCGAGAGCTACGATGTCATCCTTCGTTGGCATACTGCGAGCGGTCATGGCCTCGTCCTCCGATGGTGTATCATCGAAAAACGCTCAATGATGCCCCAGGTTCCCGCTACCGTCGCTCTGCGGGTATTCCGCCTTCTCAAGACGAGGCTTGCAACCATTGCAGGATGACGCGGAGATCAGGGCGCTTGGTTGTCCTGCCAAACTTGATACAGCTTACCATCGCCCACGGGCGAATGCGCATATGACAACCCCGTTTGCTGGTCGATTGGTTTCGCCAACTCTTTTGCTATGACGGCCGTAGAGAAGCCGAACGGTTCTGCCTGTTCATTGGAATAAGCGAACTTGATATCGCCAATACCGGCCATGCGCATGGCTGCGAGGCACATGGGACAGGGTTGGCCGCTTGCATAGACCGAACAGCCGTCCAAACGGGGGGATTGCAATGCAAGCCCGGCAGCCCCAGGGCCAGAAGTTCGGCATGTGCTGTTGGATCGTTGTCGGCCTGAATCCGGTTGACGCCGCGCGCGATGACCTTGCCATCCTTGACGACCACGGCCCCGAAAGGACGACCGCCCGTTTTTACATTGTCGAGTGCAAGGGCGATCGCCTCTTCGAGAAATTGATTGATGTCCGTCTAGTGCGGTAGCGCCTTCCTTCAATTCGCGCCCTCAGCATAGTCGTTCTGCCGTGTGTCGCAACGGCTTGGCCATCTCCTTGCGGCGTTCGCACACTCTGGGCATGGCAAATGTCTTGTTCGAATTCTCTGGCATTCGCGTTGTTGCTTGTGCGATGGGCATCGTTAAAACGGAAATGTTAGTTGGCTTGGCCCGGATAATGATTACCTTGGCTTGTTCTACTGGAGAATTTTGTGAGTGACGGATTGATCAACAGCGCGCCGAAGCCTGAGGGCGATCCTCAACGACGCCGGCGGCTGCATTTGCTGCTCGCTTCCGTCACTTGCCTGATGCTTGTAATCCTGCTTGCCATTTGCGGCATGTATTGGAAGTTCACGAGCAATCTGCGGCACTTCGAGGTTGCTGAAGCCGACCTCGGCAATCGCCGCCCGGCCAAGGCATCGCCTGATGCACTCAACATCCTGATCGTGGGTTCAGACCAGCAAACCGTTTCCGTCGCCAACCCCGGCGAGCGCAGCGACATCCTCATGCTTGCGCATCTTTCGGCCGATCGCAGCGAGTTGAATGTCGTGAGCTTCCCGCGCGACCTGCTCGTTCCCCTTCCCGCCTGTTCCGGCCGCGAGGGCCTGCCCGGCCAGCGGGCGCACCTCGGCATGATCAACTCATCCTTCATGTTCGGCGGCATCGGTTGTACCTGGAAGACCGTCGAAACCCTAACGGCCATAAAGATCGATCACGTGATCAAGGTTGATTTTAGCGGCTTCAGGCGGATTGTTGAGGCCATTGGCGGCGTCGAATACTGCATATCCGAACCAATCCACGACAAGCTTGCCGGGCTGGACCTCCCTGCGGGATGCCAGACGCTCAATGGCGAAGAAGCGCTAGGCTACGTGCGCGCCCGTTACAGCATAGGCGACGGCACCGATATCGGACGCATTCATCGTCAGCATGAATTCTTTGGTGCCATGGCTCAAAAATTGCTCGGAGCGCAACTGGCGAACCCTGTGCGGCTCTTCAGCTTCATGGATGCCGCGACGAAATCCGTCATCACCGACCCGGGTTTCAGTCCGGGCGTGATGCGGGAACTCGCCTTCGCCGTCCAGCATCTTTCGTCCGAAAATATTCACTTCATCACCATGCCATGGCACTATTCGACGGCATCCCCCGGACGGGTCGAATGGGTCGAAAAGCCTGCAAAGCGGCTTTTCCGCTCGATAGCCGCCGATAAATCCCTGATGGATACTGAGTTCACGCGGGCCAAGATCGGCGAGCCGCAAGATTCCACGACCAAGCCCTGCGGCGCCAGCCGCGTCGACCACTGCGCCGAAATTTCGCAGGCCGATGGCGTTGCTCGTCCATAACATCGAGGCTCAGCGGACGCGATTGCCCGAGCTGTCGATAACGACCTCACCATCCTCCTTGGAAAACGGGCCCTTCTGCGCATCTGGCAGGATCTCAAGCACAATTTCTGAAGGGCGGCTGAGCCGCACGCCTCTTTCGGTCACGACGAAAGGACGTTCGATGAGGATTGGATTGGCCATCATCGCGTCGAGAAGCGCATCGTCGTCCAACGAAGCATTGTCGAGGCCAAACTCGGCATAGGGCGTACCTTTTTGGCGCAAGGCCTGGCGCACGCTAAGACCAGCCCGGCTGATCATTTCCTTCAGGGTTTCCCGGCTCGGCGGCGTCTTGAGATATTCCACGATCACCGGCTCGATCCCTGCATTGCGGATCATGGCGAGGGTATTACGCGAGGTACCGCATTTCGGGTTGTGGTAAATCGTGACGGTCATCACATGGGCTCCCGGCTATTCGAACGTTCGTCGCACGTGGGGTCTTCAAAGCTCAGCGTGTGACCCACCAGAATCGATATTTACGCGGCCTTCGGCTCTACCTCAACGGTCACATGCGACAACTCATGGATATGTGCGAGTTTGGCACGATAGGACGACGGCGCTTTCGGATCGTCGCTCAAAAGCGAAACAATGGCACCGTGATGCCCCGGGCCAAGCTGCCAGACGTGCAGGTCGGTAATCACGTCGCCCTCCTTTTCGATGGCGCCACGTATTTCATCAGGCAGGTCTTCACCCTGAGGGACATAGTCGAGCAACACGCCGCCCGCATCGCGGATGAGACTCCATGACCATCTGGCGATAACAAGAGCACCGACTATTCCCATGGCCGGATCGAGCCAAAGCCAGCCGTAAATGCTGCCCGCGAGAAGGGCGATGATGGCGAGGACGGACGTCAGCGCATCGGCAAGAACGTGCAGATAGGCGGCACGCAAATTATGATCGTGACCGTGGTGATGATGGTTATCGCCATGGTGACCGTGGTGATGATGGCTATGGTCGTCGCGCAAGAGCCAGGCACAAACAAGGTTGACGGCAAGGCCAAGCACGGCAACGGAGATCGCCTGCGGAAAACTGATCGAGATCGGGTTGGCAAGGCGTAGGAAACTCTCCCAGCCGATCAGCAGTGCAATAAGCGCGAGGATCACAGCGCTGGCAAAACCTGCGAGATCGCCGAATTTTCCCGTGCCGAAGGTGAAACGCGGATTGCTGGCATTCTTCCTTGCATAGAGATAGGCCAACGCCGCGATCAAAATCGCGGCAGCATGTGTCGACATATGCCAGCCATCGGCGACAAGCGCCATCGAGCCGAAAACCGTTCCCGCCACGATCTCCGCAACCATCATCGTCGCGGTCAGCGCGATCACAAACCAGGTGCGTCGTTCGTTGCGCTCGTGATCGTCGCCCAGAAACACATGGGCATGCGTGCCTTGAGGCAAATGGATCGCGTGATCGTGGCTCATTTCAGATACATCCTTACAACGTCGATGAGATCCGCTGCGCCCTTGGCGCGTTCGCTGTCCGTCTCGGTTCCGGGATCGACGACATGCATGCGGATATGGTCCTCGATGAGTTCACCCATCAGGCCGTTTACCGCGCCGCGCACCGACGCCACCAGGTTCAAAATGTCACCGCACGACATTTCCGCTTCGAGCGCACGCTCGACGGCCTCCATCTGCCCCTTGAGACGACGGATCCTTGCGAGGAGTTTTGGTTTTTCCTTGGTGGTATGAGACATAATATAGCCCCCTACCCTATATTTGCGTGAATTTCAAGTCCAGGCTGTGGAGACTTTGAGCAAGGCGTTGTCGGCGGACTACAAAATACCAAAAGGCGTCGCATCAGCCATCTAGCGCTGATGCGACGCCCTTGTTAGAACCACAATAATTGAGAATCAGCCGAACGAATAGCCGGCGCCACGTACGGTGCGGATCGGATCTATCGAACGTCCGATATTGATCGCCTTGCGCAGGCGACCAACGTGGACGTCAACTGTGCGATCATCGACATAGATGTCCGCACCCCAGACATTATCGAGCAACTGGCCGCGCGAAAAGACTCGTCCGGGTGACTGCATGAGGAATTCGAGCAGCCGAAACTCCGTCGGGCCAAGTTTTAGCTCGCGCTCCTTGCGGAAAACGCGGTGCTGTTCGCGGTCGAGCTTGAGATCGCCGAAGCTCAGCACGTGCGAAAGCAGGCTCGGATTGACGCGGCGAAGCATGGATTTGATGCGCGCCAGGAGTTCAGGCGTCGAAAACGGCTTGACCATGTAGTCGTCGGCACCGGTCGAAAGGCCGCGAACGCGTTCGCTTTCCTCGCCGCGGGCGGTGAGCATGATGATTGGCAGGATTTCGGTCTCGCGCCGCGCCCGCAGGCGGCGGCAGAGTTCGATGCCCGACAGGCCAGGCAGCATCCAGTCGAGGATCAGAAGATCCGGAACGTTCTCGCGCAGCGCAATTTCCGCTTCGTCGCCACGTGCGATCGTCTCGACAACATAGCCTTCAGCTTCAAGATTGTACCGGAGGAGGACGCTCAGGGCTTCCTCGTCCTCCACAACGGTGATTTTGGGAGCTATTGCCATATCAAGCCTTCAGTTGAATTAGGACTCGGTCGTTTCATCCACAATAATAGTATGTGTCTGGTCTTCCTTGGGACGTTCCGCCGGCAGTTGCGAACCGGTAACAATGTAATAGACTGTCTCGGCAATATTGGTGGCGTGGTCGCCTATGCGCTCGATATTCTTGGCGCAGAACAAAAGATGCGTACAGGCGGAAATGTTGCGCGGATCTTCCATCATGTAGGTCAGCAATTCGCGGAACAGCGACGTATAGAGCGCGTCGATTTCGTCGTCGCGTTCGCGCACAA
This sequence comes from Phyllobacterium sp. YR620, assembly GCF_900104165.1. Classification (NCBI taxonomy): domain Bacteria; kingdom Pseudomonadati; phylum Pseudomonadota; class Alphaproteobacteria; order Hyphomicrobiales; family Phyllobacteriaceae; genus Phyllobacterium; species Phyllobacterium sp. YR620. The sequence goes on along the minus strand of NZ_FNJP01000001.1, from coordinate 1,081,380 downwards.
TGTTCACCTGCTGTACCGAGCGCGTCGCATAGGCGTCGAGCACGTCCTTCAGCTGCGTCAAGGCAAGTTCGGCGATTGTCTGCAAGCCGCGGTAGACCGAGAGCGTCTGGCGGGTATCGGTCACGGCAACGACGCGCTTGGCAATGTTCTTGCCGAGATCGCCGATACGCTCGAGATCGGAGGAAATGCGGATCGTCCCGATGACTTCACGCAGGTCGATCGCCATCGGCTGGCGCTTGCCGATGATGGTGATGGCCTTTTCATCGATCTCGCGCTGACCGGCGTCGAGGATCAGATCGTCCGAGATAACGCGCTGCGCCAGCGCATTGTCGGAATTGACCATGGCGGCGACCGCCTGTTCGACCATGCGTTCGGCATGACCACCCATCTCGGCGATCTTGTGCGTCAGGAACTTCAGTTCGTCATCGTAAGAGCGCACAGTGTGCTGCAACTCGGTCATGTGCTTTGTCCTCGTTCCTGCGTCAGCCGAAGCGTCCGGTGATATAGTCCTGGGTGCGCTTCTCGGTGGGGCTTGTGAACATCATTTCCGTATCGCCGACCTCGACAAGATTGCCGAGATGGAACATGGCCGTGCGCTGCGAAACGCGCGCTGCCTGCTGCATCGAGTGGGTAACGATGACGATGGTGTAGTTTTCGCGCAATTCATCGATCAGTTCCTCCACCTTTGCTGTGGCGATGGGATCAAGCGCCGAGCACGGCTCGTCCATGAGGATCACTTCCGGACTGACGGCGATGGCGCGGGCAATGCACAAGCGCTGCTGCTGGCCGCCGGACAGACCGGTGCCAGCCTCATGCAGGCGATCCTTCACCTCGTCGAAAAGGCTGGCGCGGCGCAGGCTTTTTTCAACGATTTCATCAAGTTCGTGGCGACCCTTCGCGAGTCCGTGAATGCGCGGTCCATAGGCAACGTTCTCGAAGATGGACTTCGGGAAAGGGTTGGGCTTCTGGAACACCATGCCCACCCGGGCACGGAGTTCGACGACGTCGATCTTCGGATTGTAGATATCCTCGTCATCGAGCGTGATCTTGCCGCCGATCTTACAACCTTCGATGGTGTCGTTCATGCGGTTGAGACTGCGCAGGAACGTCGACTTGCCGCAGCCCGAAGGGCCGATCAGCGCCGTGACCATCTTTTCCGGCACGTCGAGGCTGACACCGAACAAGGCCTGCTTGTCGCCGTAGTGAACAGTGACTTCCTTGCCTTGCATTTTGATTGCGTTGGGCTGGGCGCTCATCTTGTCGTTTACCGCCTTTTCGAGATTTCGTTCCGTCATAAGGTTCATAACTAGGTCCTCTCTCGAACAGTTACCAGCGGCGCTCGAAGCGGCGACGCAGAAGGATGGCCGTGATGTTCATGACCGCGAGGAAGAGAAGCAGCACGATGATAGCACCGGACGTCCGCTCGACGAAGGCGCGCTCCGCTTCGTTGGCCCACATGTAGATTTGCACGGGCAATGCCGTCGAAGGATCGAGCGGCGTTACCGGATTGTTGGCGACGAAAGCCACCATGCCGATCAAAAGCAGCGGCGCGGTCTCGCCGAGGGCATGCGCCAGGCCGATGATGGTACCGGTCAGAATGCCGGGTGCGGCGAGCGGCAGGACGTGATGGAAAACCATCTGCGTCTTCGATGCGCCAATGCCAAGCGCCGCCGCGCGGATGGACGGGGGTACGGCACGCAGCGCGGCGCGCGTCGCGATAATGATTGTCGGCAGCGTCATCAGTGTCAGCACGAGACCGCCGACCAGCGATGCCGAGCGCGGCATATGCAGGAAGTTGATGAAGACTGCGAGGCCGAGCAGACCGAAGACAATCGACGGGACCGCCGCAAGATTATTGATGTTGACCTCGATAATATCGGTCAGGCGGTTCTTCTTGGCGTATTCCTCAAGGTAGATCGAGGCGGCAACGCCGATGGGCAGCGAGAGGCCGAGCACGATCAGCATCATGTAGAGCGAACCGATGAGGGCGACGCTGAGACCCGAAGTTTCGGGGCGGCTGGACGCGCCATAGGTGAAGAGACCGGTGTTGAAGCGCTGGGCCATGGCGCCGTCAGCCTTCAGCTTGTTCATCCATTCGACCTGCTTGTCCGAAACCTTGCGGCGCGACTGGTCGACGCTGAGATCGATCTGGCCCTTGAACGCGGAGTCGATGTCGGCGCCCGTAAGCACCCAGACATTCTGCGTAGTGCCGATGAGATTAGGATTTGCAACGACGAGCTCACGCAACTGGCCGCGCACGCCATCGGAGAAAAGCTTGCCGAGTTCGCGCAAGCCGGGCTTGTCGGTTTGGGCGACCCCCAGCTTTTCCGCCAGTGCATTGCGGGCGAGAACCGGATAATTGGCGGTCAGAAGCACGTTTGGATCGGTGGCACGCTTATTGTCCGGATCGATGATCTTCGGATCGAGATTGATCGCAAGATTGACCTCGGTCTGCCAGAATGCGGTGTAGCCGTTGGAGAACACGGAGAACAGCAGCGCAATGAGAAAGAAGATGCCGATCGCTATCGCTGCGATGCCATAGAGCTTGAACCTGCGTTCGGCAGCGTAGCGGCGCTTTAATCCAATGTCTCGCCGGGCGGGACGTGCCGATGCAGCAGCGGGATTGAGGGCTATGTCGGTCATTCGTACTGCTCCCGATACTTGCGGACGATGTAGAGCGCGAAAATGTTCATGCCAAGCGTGATGAAGAAGAGCGTGAGACCGAGTGCAAAGGCGACGAGGGTTTGCGGCGAATTGAACTCAAGGTCTCCCGTCAGCTGGTTGACGATCTTGACAGTGATTGTCGTCATCGCCTCGAACGGATTGATGTTGAGATTGGCGGCAACGCCGGCTGCGAGCACGACGATCATCGTTTCGCCGATGGCGCGTGATGCCGTCAGGAGCAGCGCGCCGACAATGCCTGGCAGCGCGGCGGGCAGTACGACGCGGCGGATCGTTTCCGAACGGGTCGAGCCGAGCCCGAGCGATCCGTCACGCAGCGACTGCGGTACGGCCGTGATGATATCGTCGGAAAGCGACGAGACGAACGGGATCAGCATGACGCCCATGACGATGCCGGCGGTGAGCACGCTCTGCGCCTGGATGAAGGCATAGCCGCCGGAAAGCGCCGCGCTGAGGTCGCGCAGGAACGGTCCGACGGTGACGAGCGCGAAGAAGCCGTAGACGATGGTCGGGATGCCGGCGAGCACTTCGAGCAGCGGCTTGACGACCGAGCGCACGCCGCGGCTCGCATATTCAGCCATGTAGATGGCCGAGAAGAGGCCGACCGGGACAGCGAAAAGCATGGCGACGAAGGCGATGTAGAGCGTGCCGGCAAGGAGCGGGATCAGTCCGAACTGGCCTTGCGATCCGCCTGAGCCGGCCGCGGCAAAGCGCGGATCCCATACGGTGCCGAAGAAGAAGCTTGCCGGCGAGACCGACTGGAAGAAGGTGAGCGTCTGAAACAACATCGACAGGATAATGCCGACGGTTGTCAGAATGGCGATGGTGGAGGCAGCGAGCAGAGCACCGAGGATGACGCGCTCGACATTGTTGCGCGCCCTCGCCCGAACATGAACGCCGGACAGGCCATAAAGTGCGCCGCCGACCGCCAGAAGGAGGGCCATGATGCCGCCGATATAATTCGCGCGCTGGGTGTTCTTGTTCCACTCAACGGCGATCGGGATCATATAGTCCTGACCGTCGGGCGCGAGCGCCACACCCTTGGCTGAAAGCAGCGGGCGCAACTCGGCGAAGGTCTGGGGAAGATTGGCCATCTCATCGGTCGTCAGCTTCCCGAGGCCGCGGGCAATGCCGCTGACCATGCCGAGTTCGAGGCTTTGGCTGGCGATAACGGTGTCAGCCGTACGGACTGGCAGTTCAGCAATCGCGGAGCGCTCCAGGTAGATATTGGTCGCGCCGGCCCAGACGACCAGGAACAGGATCGCTGGCAACGCCGAAGCCAGGAATACCCACCATGCATGGTAGTGCGGCAGGGAGTGCGGCTTTACGCTTCCGTCATTCTTGCTGACAGCGCGCTGGCGCCCAAGGAAGTATCCGATAACGCCGATCGCAAGGACAATGACAAACACCAATGACGTGGACATCAAGCTTTCCCCGATCTGTCCTGTAATTCAGTTTGAATTCGAAACGGGACAGGGGCGGCTCGCGCCGCCCCTGTACCTCAGGAATTTAGTTCTTCATCGTGGTTCCGGCGGCGAACGCGTCACGCTGGGCCTTACGTTCTGCTTCCGGAGCCGGTACGAGACCGTATTCGGCAAGCGGGCTGTCTTCGCCGATCATCTGATCGCTGAGGAAGAAGTCGACATATTCCTTCAGGCCCGGAATAACGCCGAGATGCGCCTTCTTGACGTAGAAGAACAGCGGACGCGAAACCGGATACTTGCCCGAAGCTATCGTCTCGGTGCTCGGCACAACGTCCGAAACCGTCGCGACTTTCAGCTTGTCGGCATTGTTCTCATAAAAAGCGAGGCCGAATACGCCAACGCCGGTCTTGTTGGCGTCGATGCGGGCAAGCGTCTCAGGATAGTCGCCGTCGATATCGATGGCCTTGCCGTCCTTGCGGATCTTGACGCAGGCAGCAGCCGAAGCCTTTTCGTCGAGGCCGAGCTTCTTGATTGCGTCAGCAGCGCCGGAAGCCTTGCAGCCGCCCGTCATCAGCTTCTCTTCGAAAACTTCACGGGTGCCGTGCTTTTCGCCGGGGATATACGCTGCAATGTCCCAATCCGGAAGGTTCGGGTTGACCTGGTTCCATTTGGTGTTCGGATTGTCTACGAGCTTGCCGTCAACAACGATCTGAGCGGCGAGAGCGGTGTAGATGTCCTTCGGGACGATCTTCCAGTCCGGACCCTTGATGTCGGTGGCGAAAACGATGCCGTCATAGCCGATGCGGATTTCTTCAACGTCCTTGACGCCAGCGTCCACGCAGGACTTCAGCTCGGTGTCCTTGATCGGGCGCGAAGAGTTGGCAATGTCGATCGTGTCTTCGCCGACGCCCTTGCAGAATTCCTTGATGCCTGCGCCAGAACCACCGGATTCAACAACCGGCGTCTTGAAGTTCGGGAAGGTCTCACCGAACGTTTCGGCAACAATCTTGGCATAGGGCAGCACGGTCGAGGAGCCAGAAACCTGAATCTGGTCGCGGGCAGATGCACCCACCGTCGATGCGGCCACCGCAATTGCAAGCACTGCGGCCGTGGAAATTAGCTTGTTCATAGGAGCAGCTCCTGTTGGTTTAATTCGTGTGACGCCTCTAACGTCGGCTGCGGTCTATAGAAGCTTTATTACAGTCATATGACAGCATTGTAACAGTTATGTTGCAGGGGTTGCGGCGGCTCGCATCAACCACCTGAATCGAAAATCACACTGAAACCAAAACCTTATGAGTCTACTGAATTGGGTGTAGATGGGCGCAATCGAATATGATCAATGATTCCAGCAGCTTCTCCGGATAAAATTGCGACAGGTGGCGACAAGCCGGCCAAGTTCCGTGACAACAGGAACTTAGCCAGCTTAACATGCCCGGCAACGCTCGAAAGTTTCGCTAAATTCTCTCAGCCCGCAATAAGGCTGTCACAATCGTGTGCGCGCCGTTGAGGGCATCAAAAAGAGTGGGCGAACGTTCTAGCCCGATTTCGCGACAGCATTGGCAAATAGCTCGCGAAACGCTCGAAGGTCGGAGGGATTGACGTCGGAAATCGCCCAAAACGTCAGGCCATCCTCATACCATTTGATCAGATTATACCCTTCCCGCACGCTTTCGCTGCCTGCCGCTGGTGCGGATGGCCACACGAACACGTTGATAACATGGGCGTTGCGTCGGTAGACGAGCGCTGCGACGACCTTGCCGTCAATGTAGTCCATGCGGCCACCGACGAGGGGAAAGCCATGCCCCGAAAGATCGACCACCGGCGGCGAATAATCGACCTTCCCGTTGAACCACGGCTTCACGGTGTGCTGGTCTGAGGTCAGCACGTCGGTCAGATGGCTGACCATCAGGGAGCGGACATGACTGGCGAGGATTTGATCCTGCAGCGACGTTTGCGTCTGCGGCAGCGAGAAGACCAAGAAGAGGCTCGCCGCCAGGGCGGCAAAGGAAGGAATATAGCTCCAGCGCTTGGTGAATTGCAGCAGCCGCGTAGCCCAGTGGTTGTCTTGTGCGCGCGCCCCGCTTTGCTCCTGCGTAATCGCTGCGAGAATTGTCTCGCGAACCTGCGGCGGCATCGTCCACCGAACATTGTCCTGGGACATCATGTGCTTCAGCGATCGGACGTTGTCGAGTTCCCTTGCACAGTTCGCGCAGGTCTGCAGATGCTCCTCGAATGCGAGCGCATGGACCGCATCGAGTTCGTCATCGATATAACCGTGCATCATTACAAACCAGTCCGGGCAGGCGTGAGAGGTCTTGCTCATTTTGCTGCCTCCTCGTCGCCGTTCTCGTTGCGCCAGCACCGGCCGAACTCCCGTCGTGCCCGGGCGAGCCGCGACATCACGGTTCCAATCGGCACATCGATGATATCGGCGATCTGGCGGTAAGAAAGTTGTTCGAGTTCGCGCAATACCAGTATTTCCCGCAGGTCGTCGGCGAGCGCGTTGATGATGGAGCGAACCCGCTCCGATTCGGACGCGCGGATAAGCACGTCTTCCGGCGTATCGTCCTCTGACGCTATGTCGGACGCATCGGCTCCGGCTTCATCCGGGTGCGCAGATTCGGCAAGAGGCGCCTCGAACCGGCGCTTGCGACCCCGCTCCTGCTGCCACGCAAAGTAGCAGTTCCTGACGATGGCAAATATCCAGGAGCGTGCATCGCCGCCGAGATAGCCGTCGAAATTACGATAAGCCCGCAAAAAGGCGTCCTGGACGATATCCTGCGCGGCGTCGCTATCGCGGCTGAGATAGCGTGCGAAATTATAGGCCGCATCCAGTTGCGGAAGCATGAGTTGGTTGAAGCGGGCCGACCGGGCCTCGTCCACGACAGGCGTTCTTGCAGCTGCCGACGAAACCATAAGCAGCGTGGTATTCGCCCGTGGCTTAAAACCACGGTCGCCCGCATTCCTGAAATCGAAAAGCCGGGACAGCCATGTGAAGGCCGGATTTTGCGGCAGCAAAGTCGATGTAAGCGCCATGCGCATGCCTCGTACAATTGTCATTTTTGCCTACTGAACATCGGGCGGCAAAAGCCGCATTCATCAGGTAGATCGTTCTGCCGCGTGAAATATTCTCCACATCGATGATTTTTTTGAGACGCCCTCGTTTTTGGGACGGGCCGAAAATGCCAGCGTGACCGTCCTCTTGCGGGAAACCAAATATATTCATTTCAATTCAATGACTTGTTGGATTTTTCGGCTTGGTGCGAGAATAAAATCGCCTTCCATTCAGTCTCCTTGTTCAGCGGATCGAACAGTCGATCGGACAAGTTCTCCGCCCGGAATGAACCATTTTACGAGGAGACGAGCACATGTTTGATATTACACGCCGTACAGTCCTTGGAGCGGCCGCCTCGGCCGCCGCCTTCGGCCTCGCGCGCAAATTGGAAGTCACCCTGCCCGCGCGTGCCGAAGCGCAAGTTGAGCCGGCAACCGGCTTCTACAAATACACGGTCGGATCCATTGAAGTGACCGCCATCTATGACGGCATCTGGCGCAAGCCGCACGATCCGGCATTCATCAAGAACGCTTCCGTCGACGAGACGAAGCAAGCACTGGCGAAGGCCGGGCTAACCACCGATTTCATGCCGATACCGCTTACCGTCGTCGTCCTGAAGGTGGGTGACCGCCTGATCATGATGGATGCAGGCTCGGGCGTCGGCCAGTGGCAGGCCAACGCAACGCATCTGCCGGCAAATATGAAAGCTGCGGGCATCGACTATACCAAGATCGATACGTTGATGATTTCGCACTTCCATCCCGACCACGTCTGGGGCCTCATGGAAAAGCAAACCAACGCCTCGATCTTCCCCAACGCCGAAATCATCGTCAACGACGCCGAGTATCAGTGGTGGACGGACCCCGGCCGGGTCGACAAGCTGGCCGAGGGCCGCAAAGCAGCGGGACGGCGCATCGCCTCGGTGTTCCCCACCTGGAAGAATTGGAACCGCGTCGAGAATGGAGCCGAGGTAGCCCCCGGCATCCAGATGATCGCCGCACCCGGCCACACGCCCGGACATTCGGTCTTCCTCGTCACCTCGGGCAATGAGCAACTGATGGTGTCGGCCGACACGATGTACGTGCCCGCGTTGCTGGCGGCGCATCCGGAGTGGCAGGGGAGCTATGATCAGGACGGTCCCATGGCGATCGCTACCCGGCACAAGCTTATCGACCGCGTCATCGCTGACAACATCAAGATCTGCGGGTCGCACTTCCCGTTTCCGGGATCGGGAACATTCGTAAAGGACGGCAACGCCTATGCCTTTACCCCGACCGTTCAAGCCTGACCAAACAAAGGAGCATGAAATTATGATTAAGCACGTACTTATCGGCCTGCTGACATTCGCCGCCACCACGGCTTTCACGCCGCTGGGTTCAATAACGCCAGCCTACGCGGTCGACAACATCGAGCCCGACCCCACGGTTGACCTTACCTCGGTTCGCGCGAAGATCGATGCAAAGGACTATGCCGGTGCTTTGGCCGAGCTTCGCGACCTGGCCGAGACCGACCAGCAGGCTGATGTCTACAACCTCCTCGGGTTCACCTTGCGCAAGACCGGCGACTTCGACACCGCCCTCACCTATTACGACAAGGCATTGCAACTTGAACCGGATCATAAGGGCGCCCACGAATATCTCGGCGAGCTCTATGTCGAGACCGGCAAGATGGACAAGGCGCAGGAGCAGCTTGCCTCGCTGACCAAGCTGTGTCCCGCTGGTTGCGAAGAACTGGATGATCTGCGCAACTTCATTGCGTCGAAGTGAACCAATGCCGCGGGCGGTTACTTGCCGCCCGCGACGTGCGCCGACAGCATTTTTCCGTCGCGGTATATGCAACCATTCCTTGCAGGAAATGAGCCGGAAGCCGTTGACATGGTTGGCATTCCGTAGCCGTATATCGACTGGCAGCGCCAAGTCCGGCAAGAACTCGGATCCCTATCGCGCCACCACTAAAACAAATCGGAGTGAACTCGATGACGGGTAGAATGAGCAAGGTCGCGCTCTTGAGCAGTGTGATCAGCCTTTGCATGGCAACGGGCGTGATGGCTGCGACGATAAAGGAACTGCAGGGGGCCTGGACCATGGACGGCACCAAATGCGAGGATACCTTCACCAAGAAGGGCAAGTCGACGGTCTTCAAGGATCGAACGGCGTCAACGTCCACCGGGTTGCTGGTTACGGGCAGCAAGGTCGCAGGGCCCAACGCGATCTGCACAACAAGGAGCGTTCGCAAGCAGAAGGACCGGGTTTCGGCCAATCTCAGCTGCGTCGACTCGATGATGCAGAATGATATGACGGTCACATTCAAGATCGTCGACGCAAAGACATTCCAGCGTTACGATCCGTTTGGCGACAATATGTATGTCACCTACCAGAAATGTGACATGTGAATGGACAAGGGCTCGCCGCTATAATGCGCGCGAGCCCTTTGACGTTTCCTGATCAGAAATGCAAGACGACGCCGAGGATCGGGCCCTGCTGGACGACGTCGAAAACAAAACCGTCATCACTGTAATCGACCCCGAGGGCACGGTAGCCGGCGACGGCCGACACCTTCTCGTTGAACGAATAGCCGATGCCGCCTGCAACGTCCCAATCAAGGTTTGCCTGGCCGCCACCAACCAGGCCCCAGCCTGTTAAATAGATATTGTTGGTAAGCGAATATTTGCCGCGCACGCCGGCAAGCGCATCAACCCATGTAGCACTGTCGCTTCGATCGACGCCGTCAAGTATGCCGCCGTTGAATGAAATCTCAGTCTTGGCGTACCAGAGACGGGCCGCTGCGACGAGGTCGAGATTGCCTCGGTCGCTTTGCAGCACCGAATAGCCGCCGCCGAGCAGGCCGGCGAACGTTTCGGAAGACACACCGACGCTATCCGCCAATATTCCTCGCGGCGTCCCCGATGCGTCTGAAATCTTGCTGTAGATCACGTCGCCAAAAATGCTGTACCGGTCGTAGCGCGCTTCCCCGATTGTCATCGCGGCAAAGTCGAGCTCGTCCCAGATATCGCTGAAACTCATATCCGTGTGTACGGGCGGGAGGCCGAAGACGCCCGTATCGCCGGACATTCCCGCCGCCCAGAAATAGGGGCTGACCGCGAAGGTCCAGCCGTCCTTCTCGACCTGGTTCATTTCCGGCGCCATCGCGGAGTAAATATCGGCGGCGCGTACCGGGCTGGCGGCGAGCAGACCCGCAACCAGTACGGACACAAGTGCGATAGGATTTTTCATGTCATTCCCCCGAGTTCTGCGCAAAGCACTCAATCCTCGACCGGTTCCCATGACTTGTCAGGATTGAATGACCTTATCTCCTTTGCGCGCTTATCGGTAGCCGGGCCAAGGTCTTTTTCGTAGACGGTGCCATGATGGCTCACAACAAATGTCTTGACGCCCGTTTCGTCATAGACAGCCGGCCAGGCGATCAGCGCGTAACCTGCGATCATGTTGCCATTGATAACGAAATCATACTTGCCGCCGGCGATGTTATCGCCCTGTGACCTGAGTATTCTGTAGCGATAGCCGAAATACCCATGATCCGAGGCAGGAGCGCCCTCGATCTTGCTTGCTTCGCCGAAATTGCCGGCAGGGCTCTCCTCGCCGCCTGCCGATGGCCAATAAAGTCCATCCTGCTTGCCTTTGTCGCTAATGAGCTTTTGGGCAAATTCAAGCACGCCATCGCCATCGTGATCGCTTTGGGCGTAAAGCACCTGCGCGGCGACGTAATTGCGCATGGTCTTGATAGCTTCGAGTTCGTTTTCACCGATTCTCCGCGCCAGGACCTCTTCGAGGCCGGCAAGCGTATCAAACTGCCAACCGGCATCGTGCTTGACCAGCGGAAATGGGAAGGGCCAGTCGAGATTGCCAAGGATGACGGTCTTCGAGCCATCCTCGCGATCCTTGAGTTCGGCACGCTCCTTCGATGCCTTCTGGAGATCGCTCAGCCGATCGTCAAAATCATCGGATTTCTTCGCAGCCGCTGCGTTGAGGCCCAGAACCTTTGCCAAGGCATCCACGTCCTTTGCATCGAGGTCTTTCTTCAAGGCATCGAGCGCTTCGCCCGGTTCCTTGAACGTTTGCGGCTCAGCGCCGACGAAACGCTGCAAGGAGGGTTCCGCCGCAAATGACGGCGCAGAGGGGGCCGCCAGTGCAATGAAGGCGGAGGCAAGCAGTATTTTGAAAGTTGTCCTGTACATATCGAAATCCCTTCAAGGAATGCGCAATTGGTGTTGAGTGCGGTTAGCGATGGAAACGGCCACCGCCGCCGTGAAAACCACCACCGCCGCCGTGGAAACCACCGCCACCACCGTGGAAACCGCCGCCACCACCGCCTTGGAAGCGGCCACCACCGCCCTGGAAGCCACCGCCGCCGCCCTGGAAGCGCTGTCCGCCGCCACCGCCGCCGAGGCTCAGATTGCCACGTTGCGAGGCAGAACGCGCGTCGCGACCCGGTCCGTAATTGCCGAGGGCACTCGGCTGCCTTGGGCGATTGTCGACGCGGCCCGCGGCCTTCTGCGCATTGGCACGCACATTGCCCTTGTTCTGACCAATATTCCTGTTCCCGGCCTGATTTTGCAGCTTGCCTGCGAGATCACCGCCTCCAGCCTGATTCTGGAGCTTTCCAGCAAGATTGCCGCCGCCGGCCTGCCCCTGGAGCTTGCCAGCAAGGTTGCCGCCCTGCCCCTGCAGCTTGCCGGCGAGATTGCCGCCGCCCTGCTTCAGCTGATTCTGGACGTCGCGCCGCACATCAGAACTCTGCAGCCGCGATCCGACGCCGGCAAGGCCGCCGCCAGCGCCAAGATTCTGCAAGCCGCCGTTTTTGAGATCGAGACGGTTCGCATTGTTTTCGCGCAGATTGTTCGTGATCGAATCGCGATCGAAATTGAACTTGCTGTTGTCGAAATTGAGATTGTTGATGTTGTTTCTGTCGAAATGGAAATCGTCGCGGTTGAAGTTGTTGACGTTGATGTTGACGTCATTGCCTCCCCACGAATGCCAGTTATCCCAATCGACGGCCGCACCGAACGCGACCCCGGTCACGAAGCCGGCCCAATACGGCGCGTAAGGATAATAATAGGACGGATAGGGGTCGCCGTAGACAATGGGCGCGGCCGCGACATAGGTAGGGCTCGTCAGGATGACGGGATCATAGGTCGGAACGTAGGTCACTTCCTTCTTGGCCGGGCGGATGATCACATTGTCGTTCTTGGTTTCGACCACGACCTTGTCATTGGACTTGATCGTGCCATTTGCAACCGCCTTGTCACGCAAATCCTGGATGGCGACTAGCACGTCCTTCTGCTGATTGACTACGGCGGTTTCGAGCTGCTGCGTCCAATCAAGGTCGTCGCTCATCATCTTGAGGACCGTCGGATAGTTGAGAAGCGATACCACGCTTCCATCCCATGCAGTGTCCGGCTTTGCGTTCGGCTTGTTCTGTTCGATAAACCGCTCGGCCTGCACGATCTGCAGCGGGTTGAGGCTGGCCGACAATACCAATGCGACAAGATCGTCTGGATAGAGCGCGATCCGCGCAACGAGGATTTGCAGTTCGTCCGCCGTCATCAGTACCGGAGCTTCGGCGGCGGGCGTTGCAGGCGTTGCGGCGGGCGCCGCTGCCGGTGCAGGTGCGGCGGCGGTCTGGGCGAAGGTATAATTTAAATCAGGTCCGGAAAATAAAATGAATGCGACTGATGAAATGAGGGCAATCGTCTTGTAGTGCAATGGCATTCCGGCATCTCCTTGGTGGTTCGCTTTCGCGACAGGCAATTTCATTGCTTGCTTATGGTTACGTAAGAATACTCACATCTTTTCGAGCGACAGCACCTGCCCCGTCTGGTCGATCAGGCAGGTTGAGCGCTGACCCTTGGCCTCAAGTATGATCTGGTATTTCCCGCCGTCGAGCGCGCTCGAACTGACCGGCAGCACCGAAGCGTGATCGGCGCCGAACTTTTGCGTCGCGGCGTTGGCACAGGCGACCTGCAGGTCGGCTGGAGCAGTCTGCTGTGTATTTCTCGCCATGTTTTCTGGCGCAGGCGTATTCGATACGCATCCCCCGAGCGAGAAGGCGCCAGCGGCAAGCGCCATCCAGACAAGCGTTTTCGTGTATTCCCGATCAGACTTCCAAAGCATCGTGTCCCCCTGCTCCAGTTGCTTAAACACCTTTGTAAAGTGAAGCGCCCTGCATGAGCACGATCACCTTGGCGCCGACCTGTATCTGTGAGGCAAGATCGACGATATCGTCATTGTTCATCCTGATGCAGCCCGACGAGACGTTAAGTCCGATCGACCAGGGTTCAGGCGTGCCGTGGATGCGGTAGATGGTGTCCTGGTCGCCATCATAGAGATAGAGCGCCCTTGCGCCGAGCGGATTGTCGGGCCCGCCGGGCATGCCGCCGGCAAACTTGACGGCGTTCGGATCGCGCGCCACCATTTCTGCGGGCGGAGTCCAGGTCGGCCACTCGGCAATGCGGCCGACGCGGACGATGCCCGCCCAACCAAACCCGTCACGGCCGACACCGATACCGTAGCGAACAGCCTGACCGCCGCCTTTGACCAGATAAAGGAAATGCTGGTTGCCATCGATGATGATCGTTCCAGGCTTTTCGGCCGTGCGGAACGTGACCATCTGCCGTCGGAACGCTTCCGGCACCTGGCCATTGGCGGCGTAGTATTTGCGCGCCTTGCGGCTGTCGTAGGGTATCCAGGTACGCGTCTTCACATCGTAAATCTGCGTCTTCGGAACTTGCGCGAAACCAAGTCCGAACGGAGCGACCAGAACCAGGCTTGCCACCGCCACCCCGGCAACGAGCTTCGCCCTCAAAGGATTACGCAGGTGCATGGTCATTGCCCTCCCCCCTTTACCCACTTCGCGATACGATCCGGGTTCTTTTCCACCCAGGCCTCGGCGTAGTCTTCCGGTGTCTGGCGGTCGACTTCCACCGCATAGCTCATGTCGGTGATTTCCTCGGGCGTGAAATCGATGCTTTCGAGGAACTTGGTCACCTCGGGCTTGCGCGTCGCCAACGCCTTGGCATAAGCGATGTGAAAATGCGCCTTGTCCCATGCGACGGGCGCGTTCGATTTGGCGAGCCAGTCGGGATCGTCGGCGGGAAGGACGACGTGCCACTTGGCCGGGTCGAAGGCCGGCTCGTCGAGCTTGACGATATCATGCAGCTTGAAGACGACGTGCGGGCTGTAGCAGGCGAAGACCACGGGCTTGTCCGCAGCCTCGGCCGCATCCACAGACGCCATGCCCATGTCCTCGGGCATTTGCAGAAGCTGCAGGTCCTTGTCGTAACCATAGCTTTTGGCGCGGATTTGCTCGATGGCCGTCGACGACCAGGTTTCGGCGCCGACCCACATCTCGCCCTTGCCATCGCCGTCAGTATCGAGCGCGGCGGTCTTCTTGGCGTCCAAGAGATCGGTCACCGAGTGAATTCCGGTCTTTTCGACCGTCTGCTTGGTCGTGCAGATGCCCTGCCACGCATCGACGCCGGTATCGGCGAGTTGAACCTTGTCGGCATATTTGGTGACGAGAGAATTGAGGTTCGGCAGCCATACTTCGGGATGCACGTCGACCTCGCCCGACGCAAGGCCGGCAAAGGCGATCATCGTACCCATCTCGCGAACCTCGACGTCGAGGCTCAGTTCCTTTTTCAGGGCGCTCTTTATGATGTTGGCCGTCACCTGGCCCGAAGGCCAGTTCGGCATGGCGACTACAAGATCAGCGGCCGCGGCCAGCCCGGACTGCGCCATTGCCAGCAGCAACGTCAACGCTGCGGTCTGTCCCAGCCGTGCCATCCTCATTCGCATCGGCGGTCTCCCCAAGCCACGCTCATCCACAGATTGTAAATGGCTCCCGAACGATCGTTGACTCATGTGCAGCGCTCCCGCTGTTTTCGTTGCGCGCATTAGCCAACATCGCGCCCGTTACCGGAAGTACGTAACAGTTAATTTTTGCCGCATCGTCGTTTCCAGTGTAGGGGTAAACCGTGCCGGCGAGATGATCGTGGCAGATGAATACGAGGATTGGCATGACACGAATTCTGATCGCGGACGACCATGAGATCGTCAGACAGGGCGTCCGCGCGATCCTGTCGAAGCGCGATCGCTGGGAGGTCGTGGCGGAAGCCGGCGACGGTCGCGACGCCGTGGAACAGGCGCGCCTCAGTGAGCCTGACATCGCCATCCTCGACTATGCCCTGCCTTTCATCAACGGCGTGGAAGCGGCGCGCCAGATCAGGCTGCACAGTCCCAAAACCGAAGTCCTCATCTTCACCCAGCATGACAACGAAGCGTTGCTGCGCAGCATCCTGGAGGCCGGCGTTCGCGGCTACCTTCTGAAATCGGATGCAACGCTTTATCTCGTACAGGCCGTCGAGGCCCTGGAACATCGCCAGCCGTTTTTCACCAAAACGGTCTCCGACATGCTGGTCTCGTCCTATCTGGCCAAGGCGGACGCTTCACCGAGTATCCTGACGTCGCGCGAAACCGCTGTGGTAAAGCTCATCGCCGAGGGGCACAGCAACAAGGAGACGGCAGCCATCCTCGGTCTCAGTGAAAAGACGGTGGAAAGCCATAGGGCGGCCTCGATGCGCAAACTCGATGCGAAGTCGACCGCCTCGCTGGTTCGCTACGCGATTCGCAATCGGCTGATCGAAGCTTGACCGGATGGCCGTCGCATGAGCTTTAACAAACTGACATTTTCGTCCACTACTAGCTCAAGCCAGCATGTACACAGTGTCGTCGTTCGGCGCGTATCGTTTTGTTTAGTTCGGAGCAATCCGCCTGTTTGAAAGCCTGACCATGGTTCGTCAATATTCGAAAGCACGCATGTTCCTGTCCGTCCGCACATTTTCCCCTGCCATTATTGTCCTTGGTTTGGCCCTTGCCGGATGCGCAGGGCACCCCAAAGGCGTGATGGCGCCGGTCATGACCACCGGTGCGACCGGTGGCTCGTCTGTCGACATGCTGGTCGTGACAAGCCGTGTGCCCTCGGACGATCCGGCAACGCTCTTTACCGGCGAGCGTAGTCCAAAACCCTACCTCACCGATATTACAGTCTCGATCCCATCCGACAAGATTCGCAAGCCCGGTACCGTACAGTGGCCGAAGCGGCTACCGCCCAATCCGAAGACCGACTTCGCGGTTACCCACGTGAAGGAATTGAATTCGGTTGCCGAAGGACGCGCCTGGTTCCGCAAACATGTCGTCGGCGGCCATGCGCTGGTCTTCGTGCACGGGTTCAACAATCGCTACGAGGACTCCGTCTTCCGCTTTGCCCAGATCGTCCACGACTCCGGCGCACAGGTGACGCCGATCCTCTTCACCTGGCCTTCGCGCGCCAGCGTCTTCGACTACAATTACGACAAGGAAAGCACGAACTATTCGCGCGTTGCCTTCGAGCAAACCTTGCGCACTCTCGCCAACGATCCCGAAGTCAAGGATATCACGGTCATGGCCCACTCTATGGGCACCTGGCTTGCCATGGAGTCGCTGCGCCAAATGGCAATTCGCGACGGACGCGTAGCGCCGAAGATTGACAATGTAATCCTCGCCTCGCCGGATATCGATGTCGATGTGTTCGCGCGGCAATTCACCGAGATGGGAGAGAAGCGCCCGAAGTTCACGATTTTCGTTTCGCAGGACGACCGCGCTCTCGCCGCGTCGCGTTTCATCTCCGGCGATGTGCAGCGGCTTGGAGCCATCAATCCGGCGGAGGAGCCCTACCGCTCCAAGCTGGAACACGCAGGCATCACGGTTATCGACCTCACCAAGGTGAAAGCCGGCGACAGCCTAAACCACGGTAAGTTCGCCGAGAGCCCGCAAGTGGTCCAGCTTATCGGCCAGCGCCTCGTGACCGGACAGACGCTGACGGACTCCAACGTCTCGCTTGGACAGGGCATCACAGCAGTCGTTGCCGGCTCGGTCAGCACCGTCGGCAATATCGCAGCGAAAACCGTGGCGGCGCCGCTGACCGTGATTGAAGAGCCAAAGCGCATGCCGAAGAAGAGCGACGAACTGGGTTCGACCTTGGGCAGCCCGACACCATCGAAGGAACTGAGCTACTAGGGTGATGCGATGACCGACGATCACAAGGACGGCCAGCAGTTCCTCATTGCGCGTGGAGGGCCGTTCTATGATCTGCAGCTGCAAGCGAAACTCGTCCGTCGCCAAGACCTTAAGCCCGCACTGCGTGCCGCCCTCTTCGTGGCGCTCAGCTGGGGTGTGCCACTGCTCTTGAGCTTGCTCGCGGGCACTGCTTTCGGGCCGCTTGCCGAGCGGCCTTTTCTGCTTGACCCCGGACCTTGGGCCCGCTTTTGCGTTGCCATCGGCCTGCTGGTGCTTGCCGAGACCCAGATCGAAAATAATCTTCGGCAAGGTGTGCGGAACTTCTTTTCGGGCCCATTGCTTCCCGAGGCATCCAGAGCCGCGGCCAGCGCTGCCGTTGCCAAGGCGCTTCGGCGGAGGAATGCGCCGGCCGGTGACCTGGTCAGCCTCTTTCTGGCGATCGTCTCCTCCTTCCTTCTCTACCACAACATGCAGGACCAGCCACTCGCCGCCTGGGCGGCGACCGCTGGGCCGGAAGGTCCGACACCTAGCCTCGCTGCCTGGTGGGCGGTTGCCGTCAGCAACACGCTATTCTGGTTCCTCGCTGCCCGCGCATTCTGGCGCCATATCATCTGGTCGATGCTGCTTGCTGATCTTTCGAAGCTGGAAACGCGACTTGTCGCAACGCACCCGGACGGGCACGCCGGCCTCGGTTTCGTCGGCCAATACCCCAACGCCTATGTGCTCTTTACGGTGGCCGTCAGTTGTGTGATCGCAGCATCGGTGACCCACGAGGTGCTGCATGGCAGCTTTACCGTTACTGCAATCGCGCAGGTCATGGGGCTGTGGCTGGCCCTCATTTTTGCCTATTTCGGCATACCGCTCGCCGGCTTCATATCGCTTCTCGCCAACTTCAAGAAGCGCGCGCTGCGTGCGGCGAGCGAACGCGGGACGGACTTCCAGCGGCAGGTCGAGCGCAAGACGTTCGGCAAGAATCTCGTGGCCGATGATGGCAAGGCTATGGCCGACGATGAACTCGGCGATCCCGGCAAATTCTACGACGCCGCCAAGAAGCTATCACCCATGCTGGTGACCCGCTCCACCCTGGTACCGGTGTCCGCGGCCGCCCTGCTTCCATTCGTGGCCGTCGCGATAACGCAGCTGCCGATCAAGGAACTCGTACCGGTATTGAAGCGTCTGCTGCTTCTCTAGCCGCCTTTGGCTCCGGCATTGACCGCGTCGGCATGCTCGCCGAGGCGCTCGACGAGCATCGAATAGGCAACGTAATATTTGAAGATGTTGCTGACGTACTGCACCGTCTCCCGCCCTATGATATCGGCCGCCGAATTCTCTACATTGCCGAACCAGATGTTCGGATCGAGACCCATCTGCGTGGCCCTTTTCCGGAACTTGTTGAGGTTGCCCGGGCCGGCATTATAGGCGGCAAATGCCATCAATTGGCGGTCGCGTTCCTTCATGTCCGGCTCGTTGAGATAGGTGTCGATAAGATAGCGCAAATATTTCGACCCGGCTTCGACGTTGCGGTCCTGGTCCTTGTCGATGCCGTTTATGCCGACCGCCTTGTCTCGCGCGGTGGCGGGCAGCAGTTGCATGATTCCGACGGCGCCCCTCGGGCTGCGTTTCGCCTGATCGAGTTTTGATTCCTGATAACCCTGCGCCATCAGCATCAGATAATCGAAGGAATAGGTCTTGCCGTGCTTGCGGAATATCTCGACAAGCTGCTTGAACTTTTCCACGTCTTCGCCCGAATAGGCGCGCTGCAGGATCTTGTCGCTCTTGAAATATTTGCTGCGCAACATGTTACCGAACGCAGTACCTACCCGGTGGGCGGCGACGAAAGTGTCGAGTTCCTTCTTGAGTTGCGGGCTGTTTTTGCGGATCGCCCAAGCGATCTCGCCGTCCTTGGCGACTGCAATATCCTCATGCACCTTGATGTCGGTGAAAATCGTCGCCCAGATATCCGCCTTGTACTTGTCGACGACCGTGTACTGCAAAATGCCGGCATTGACCATTTCGAGGATGTCTTCGTCCTCCAGATTGTCGTCCATGATCCTGAGCTTGATCGGCTCCTTGCCGCGCGACTTAAGGTCCTCGTTTACCTTCAAAAGATGCTCGTAATAGCTGCTCGTTTCCCGCACTGCGAGTTCCTTGCCGGAGAGACCGTCAAGGTTGATTACCTCTTCGGAGGCCGGCCCTGTTACCAGCACCTCGCTTGCCTTGTCATAGATAGGGATGGTGAAATCGACCTGCTTCAGGCGGTCTGGCGTGATCGTCAGGTTGGCCATGATAATGTCACCAAGCCCTTCGTTCAACGCCGGTATCAGCCGGTCGCGTCCCATCGGGATAAAGGCAACGTGGATGCGATCGACTTCGCGCTTCTTGCCGATATTGAGGGCTGTCTCAAGCTCCAGCCCGAAGTCCACGGCTGTGCCAAGTTCTCGGCCCTTGTCCAGGAAAAAGATCGTTTTGCTGTAAGGAACGAGGACGCGGACCAGACGCCGCTGCTTCATTCCGTCAAGATCGTCCAGATGGGGCTGGACGAGGGATTTTGTTTCCGCCAGCGCCAGGCCTGCAGGCACGCACAAGAGTGCCAGCGCGAGCGCGACAGCACCGACGAACCACCTCTTATTCATTTGTTTTGGGCCTCCCCGCCCAGCAGCGCCGTGTCGTTATGGTTTCCCAGGTTCTATCCCGGATGAGCAACGGCAGTGCGCTGGTGAGATTTCACCGACACCACCACTCCCTGCAAGTACGTAACTGTTAATTGGTTGCAGGAAGCGGCTGGGCCAACGGAAGACCGGCCTTGGCCAGCCCGGCCTCGAGCCCATCGATCATGGCCGGAGCATAGCGGCGCGCAATCATGTCGGCGCGGAACGTCGTCCAGAAGCGGTCGCGATAGCGGGTCACACG
Source organism: Phyllobacterium sp. YR620 (assembly GCF_900104165.1). NCBI lineage: Bacteria > Pseudomonadati > Pseudomonadota > Alphaproteobacteria > Hyphomicrobiales > Phyllobacteriaceae > Phyllobacterium > Phyllobacterium sp. YR620. Next base: position 1,061,233 of record NZ_FNJP01000001.1, on the reverse strand, counting down.
GTCCATGGTTTCCCGGACGCCCGAGGCATCACCCAATTGGCCGAAGGCTGCAAGTTCAAGCACATCGGCCAGATAGTTCCCCGAATGACCCATCTGCTGAACCTTAAGCACCGCCTTGGTGAAATCGCCCTTGCGATAGGCATCAAGCGCAAGGATCAACTCGGCATCATCCTGCGTGCCGTTGATCTGTTCTGCCCTGGAGGCGAGGTTTGCGCCCTCCGTCCAATTGCCGTTGGCGAAGAACATCGCGCCAAGCTTGGCTGGAATGAAGCTATTGTTGGGATTGAGCGCCATCGCCCGATAGCCAGCAACGAAAGCTGCTTCACTCTGTCCGTTGTGATAGAGCGCCAGCATTTGCGCATAGCCGGCGCGGTCCGACATCGGCGCCAATGCAACGGCTTTATTGGCCAGAAGCAGCGCCTGCGCTGCAGTGCCGTTGACGACTTCCGGCGCCGCGGACTCGATCATGGTGACCGCCATGGCGGCGTTGGCATCGGGATTGTTCGGCATGGCTTGCAAAGTGGCGGCGAGACAGTCGCGAACGGCGTCCAGTTCGGCGGCATCTTGCCGCTCGAGCGCCACCCCGGTTCTGAGGATGCAGCCATTGCCGAGACTGGGCGATGCGAGTTCTCGCGTATACTCGATATTGTTGATGACGCCTTGCGGGCCGGCGAAGCGGGTGGCGAGATCGGTGACAAGCTCGCGGCGAACCTCCGTGTCTGGCCGGTCGTCCGGGTTCGCACGCTCGACCCCCGACCGCAGGGCTTCGCCGCTCACCGGATCGACGACCTGCCACCAGACTGCGCGACCATTTATGTCCGGATGGTACTTTAGGACGACATGGTAGGGATTCGCAGCACGCCGGGCGCTACGGAACCAGCTAAGCGCTGGAACCGTCGCCTTTACCGGGGAAGGCATTTCTGCCGCCGCCAGCGTCAAAGTCTGAAATTGCGAAAGCGCCGTCATCAGATAGTCGCGGATGAGGCCGGCTTCAGCATCGGTGCCATCGCCTGCCAGCTTCATCTCGACAGCAACGACCGGCTTGTCGGAAAATACACGGCGGTTGGCCGCAACTGCCACGAGAGAAATCGCTGTGATACACACGACGCCTGCTGCAACGGCAAGATGCCGCTTGGTAATGAAGCTATGGGAAGGCTGCGCCGGGGGCAAGACGGGCTGTTCTTCCGCCTCCTCGCATTCTTCCACGACCTCCGCTTGCGGCGGCGCCTTGGTGAATACGGGTATGTAGCGGCCGCGCGGCAGTTCGATGCGTACGCTGCCTTCCTCGGCCCGGCTCTCATAATATTGCGCCAGGGAGGCCCGAAGCCGGGTTGCTTCGATGCGGACGATGGGATCGGTCGTCGGGTCGAAACTCGAGGGCCGGCCAAAGACGTCGACGGCAATTGTATAGGCTTTTACCGAGGCTGCCCGGCCCTCGAACATCTCCTGGGCGACGAACCTCAGGAAATTCCGGTTACGTTCGGTCGAATGGAATTGTGGGTCCGAAAGGAGCCTGTCGAGCTCCGCCCGCGCCTCTTCTTCGGAGATCCTCTCCGAGTCTGGCATGTCGACATTGAAGTCAACTTCCATGTTCGCGCCCCACCCCCAGTTTCACTGGATAGTAGAATTGAACGGAACGCTACGCAACGCCATACGGGAAATCCCCCAGGTTGCGATGGAATTGTCCTGACGCAAGACCAGGTTGAGGAGATCAGCGATCGATAGTGGGGGAGGCTCTACCTCAGTAGCTTCTGCCGCGCGTGGCGATGCAGATGTCGATGACTTCACTCTCGATGTCAGCGCAGAGCATTTCATATTCAGCAATCAGCTTGAGATCTTTCGAGCCGTTGCGGCGCAAGCGATCAAGCGTGGAGCTGGCCTCGTCGAAGGCATCGCACAAGCTTTGCAATGTCGTATTCCGCGCACTGAGAACCTGCAGCTGCCCACGCATCGCAGGCAGCCTGAGCATCAATTTCCACAGTCCCCTTTGGGCAGACGCGGTCGACATCGCTTCAATTGCATCCCCTGCTCGTTGTTCCGTCGAGCTCCGGTCGGGCCGCAATCAGCAATTATATCCCCAGGCCCCGCTCGGTCATTGATCATAGAATGATGTCTCGCCTTATGGGAGTACGTAACGGTTAACAGGGGGTCCGTTGCCGCAAATCCGCGAGCCCAAAAAACGAAATGTTTTGCCTTGGATGAATTTGGATTGCCCCCTTTTTGGTCGTTCTACCCCGGCATGGGCGGGAGGCCGTAAACGTTACAGTTACGAACTTGTCATGGAGGATGGAATCTGGCTGACCTTGGCTTTCAATTAAGGGATGAAGTTCATGAGATATTTAAGTTATTCGTTAGATGTATTGATTGTGGCCGGCAGCGCGATTTCGTTGGGTACGCAAGCCGCATCAGCACAGGAACACGCAGATGTAAATGCTGCAAACAACCCGCTTACGCCCAAGATCACGCTGAATTTTCATGACTACTACGTTCCCGAACTGAGCGGACTGCCGGGCGACCGCTACGCTAACCAGTTCCTGCTGCGTGGTCTCGTGCCTTCGGACCTTTTCGGCGCACCGCAATTGATCCGCTTTACCCTGCCAGTCGCGACCGCACCGGAATTTCCGACAGGATATACGACGGGCCTGGGCGACCTGACGCTGATGGACATTTTCCTCGTGCCCGGCAAGGAGATTTCATTCGGCGCCGGCCCGCTCGTCGTCCTCCCGACTGCGACGGACGATGCCCTTGGCGCCGGCAAATGGCAGGCGGGCGCCGCCGGCGTTGTGGTCGCACCGCAAAGCTGGGGCCTGCTCGGCGGTCTCGTCACCTACCAGACGTCATTTGCCGGCGAAAGCGACCGGGATGATGTTTCACTCGCAACGTTCCAGCCTATCGTCAATTTCAATTTGAGCAAGGGTTTCTATCTCAGGTCATCCGCCATCTGGAACTTCGACCTGGAGAGCGGAAACTACTCGGTTCCGGTCGGTTTTGGCGTCGGCAAGGTGTTTCAGGTCAACGACAAGGTGACGATGAACGCCTTCGTCGAGCCGCAATACACCGTCTTCGATCACGGCCGCGGCAACCCCGAGTGGCAGGTTTTCGTCGGCGTCAACTTTCAGTTTGCGCTCGGCAAATAGACGAGATCATTTGGCCGTAACCTGACTGAACGACATGCCGTCGATCTTGCCTTCGTCGAGCCGATAGACGAGGGCTTGCAGGGTCGTCACGCCATTGCTGTTTGGGCCCTGTTCATTCGAGTAACGGATAATCCCGTCATGAATGCTCATGCCGAAAGCCTGTTGCAGATCCGTCTCGTCATCCTTCAAGCCTGGTACGGGCAACATCCACGCCGTCAAGGTTTCAGGACCTTGGGAGCAGCCTGACCGCGCAGTTTCGCTCTCCTCAGCCGATACCATCGTCAGGAGCCGTTTCGAACCCGCTGCTTCACCATTGGAAATAAACCAGAGATTCGACGCATGGCCATCGAGCGCAACCTGGTAGCAGAGCCAGCTGACACCATTGGCGCCCGAACCGCGCGTCCTGATCTCGCCGCCAAACGCCTTCTGGATTGCATCGAGCGTCGTTGCTCCGAACGAAATGTCGAGCATGTCCGCCTTGAGCATATTGTTGAAGGGCTTGGGCATTTGATAGGACGTTGATTTGGCTGTGCCACCCGACAGGATCAGCGATGGAAAGCCCGAAAGCCGTACGTCGTCAGCCTTCGCCTGCAATGCCCATATCAAGGGACCGGTGGCGAAGATCATTGCACATAGGGTCTTCACGGTGACCGCCTTCATTCACGTCTCCTGCTGAGTTTTCGCGTCTAACGTGCAGACATCATGAGCGCATCTCATCCGAAGACAAAGTACTTAACTGTTACAGAACGCTCTGCGACAGGCAGATAAAATTTCGTCCCGTTCCCGTTAAAATCAAGCATTGCGTTACAGTTACGTACTTCCTTCGGAAGCCGAAGCCCGAAAGCATGCAGGTCGTCCAAAAGCCCAATCCAGGGCAGAAACACGCGCAGCGGTTGCAGGGGCCTGATAATCCCTGGGCCCAGACACGAGAGTACAATGCTTCAGCACGAAATTTGCCCCCGTCTCCAGGAGGATCCTGATGTCAGTTGAATGGAAGATTGATTTAAGCAGGCTTTGGCAAGCTTGCGTTCCGAGCGGAGCCAAGGCGAGAACCTCCCTGCTCGCTGGCGCGGCCATAGCGACAGGGATTGCTTTTGCGCAATGGCCCGGAGTTCAGGCCGCGCAGGCGCAGGACGCTCCCAAACCCAACATCCTGGTCATTTTCGGCGACGATATCGGCCAGACGAATATCAGCGCCTATACCCGCGGCCTCGTCGGTTACCAGACACCGAATATTGACCGCATCGCCAAGGAAGGCATGATGTTCACGGATTATTATGCCGAGAACAGCTGTACCGCCGGTCGCTCTTCGTTCATCACCGGCCAGACGCCATTGCGCACCGGTCTTTCCAAGGTGGGCGCGCCCGGAGCACCGGTCGGGCTCCAGGACCGCGACATAACAATCGCCCAGGCCCTTAAGCCGCTTGGCTACAACACCGCCCAATTCGGCAAGAACCACCTTGGCGACAAAGATGAATATCTGCCCGTAAAGCACGGTTTTGACGAGTTTTTCGGCAATCTCTATCACCTCAATGCGGAGGAAGAGCCGGAACGACCCTATTGGCCAAAGGACCCCAATGATCCCTTTGTTAAGAATTTCTCGCCGCGCGGCGTCATCAAGGCGACGGCCGATGGCAAGATCGAGGATTCCGGTCCGTTGACGACGAAGCGGATGGAAACGATCGACGACGAGACCACGGGTGCCGCGATCGACTATATCAAGCAGCACAGCAAGGGCGACAAGCCATTCTTCGTCTGGATGAACACAACCCGCATGCACGTATTTACTCATGTGCGGGAAGAGTATCGCGGCAAGAGCGGCATGCCGGGCAATGAATATGCCGACGGCATGTGGGAACACGATCAGGACGTCGGCAAACTTCTGAAGACACTCGACGACGAAGGCATCGCCAACAACACGATCGTCGTCTACACGACCGACAACGGGCCCAACATGTTCTCATGGCCGGATGCGGCGATGACGCCGTTCCGCAGCGAAAAGGATTCCAACTGGGAGGGTGCATTCCGCGTCCCGGCGATGATCCGTTGGCCAGGCAAGATCAAACCCGATACCGTCAGCAACGACATGTTCTCGGGCCTCGACTGGTTTCCGACCCTGCTCGCCGCTGCTGGCGACACGGATATCAAGGACCGGCTACTGAAGGGTACCGATATCGGCGGCAAGAACTTCAAGGTGCATCTCGACGGCTACAATCAGCTGCCCTATCTCGAAGGTCAGCAGCCAAAGAGTGCGCGCAACGAGTTCTACTATTTCGACGACGACGGTAAACTCGTCGCCATGCGTTGGGACAACTGGAAAGCAGTGTTCTGCGAGCAGCGCGCGCCAGGCAACCTCAACATCTGGCAGGAGCCCTTTACCTGCCTGCGTCTTCCCAAGATCTTCAACCTGCGCATGGACCCCTATGAGCGCGCCGACATCACTTCGGACCAGTACAATGACTGGCTGGCGAAGAACGCGTATCTGACGGGTATAGCCACGTTGAAAGCTTCGGAGTTCCTTCAAACCTTCGTCGATTATCCGCCGAGCCAGAAGCCGGCAAGCTTCAGTGTCGACCAGGTGGAGGAAGCCGTTCACAAGAAGATCGACGAGGAACTGGCAAAGCAGAACAAGGCGCAATAACGCCCGTTTGATTTCGATAACCGGCTGGCGCCCAGAAGATGCGCCAGCCGAACAATCCATTGCGGAGCGCATCAGATGAGCGTTGATACGCAACTTTCCAACCAGCCTGCCGGTGCCGAACAGTTTGAGGTTTCCATGCCCCAACGATTGACCCTCACGGCGCCGCCTGCCCTTCTGCTTTTCGCCTCGGGCTTTTCAGCTCTGGTCTTTCAGGTCGTCTGGGTACGGCAACTCTCGCTGATCGTTGGCGTCGACGTCTATGCCGTCACGGCTGGCGTTGCAGCGTTCATGGCAGGGTTGGCGCTCGGCAGTCTGTTGCTCGGGCCCGCAATCGATCGCAGCTATTATCCCTTTCGGTTTTATGCGCTGCTCGAGGCGGGTGTCGCCCTTTGCGGCATTGCAGTTACCGTCGCGCTCGCACATTTTGCGCCGTCCTTTGCAATTATCGAGAATTCCGCTGCACCCGTCGCCTGGTTGATCGTTTTCGCTCTCGTCGGTGTTCCCGCTGTCCTCATGGGCGGCACCCTTCCGGCGGTGGTGCGATCGGTAGCCGCGTCGAACCGCGACGTCGGCCGCAAGGGCGGACGCCTATATGCGACAAATACCGCCGGAGCCATTGCCGGCACCCTCGCCGCTGCATTCCTCCTCATCCCCTATCTCGGTGTCTCCGGCACCGCCTATGCTGCGGCGGCGCTGAGCCTTCTTGCAGCTGCCCTTGCGCTGGTCCTTGCGTCGCCTGCTCAAGCGCAAACCATCTCGCCTGCCAATGTGAATTACCGGAATGTTCGTCTTGCCCTGTTTTTGTATTCTGTGGCGGGCGGCATCGCACTCGGCTACGAGGTCATCTGGACCCAATCCATCGTCCAGTTCATGAGCACACGGACATTTGCCTTCGCCATCGTGCTCGCCACCTACCTCATTGGTTTGGCCGCAGGGTCCGCACTTGCCTCGAGATGGGTCGACCGCGTTCGCGACCACTGGAGCATTTTCGGCCTGCTAATCGCCGGCGCGGGCCTCATCGGTCTTTGCGGCATCGCGTTCCTCGGCAACTGGATCATCATGCTGCAGTCCATGGCCGAGTACTGGCTGCTTCAGCTGACAGGAAACCAGCTTGCGGGAATGTCGGCACGCTTTGCGGTCGCCGCGATCCTCATCGTGCTTCCAACGACGCTTCTGCTTGGCGCCGCCTTTCCCTTTGCGCTTAAGCTCGTGGTTGAAGATGGCCGGACGGGAAGCGGCGTCGGGCTCGTCAGCGGCTGGAACACGCTCGGCAGCATTGTTGGGACGGTCCTTACGGGCTTTGTCCTCGTTCCCACTTTCGGCTTCGTCGGCTCGTTCGGCATCCTCGCCGTCGCTGCCACCGTCATTGGCCTGATCGCCGTGTTTCGCAACGTCGCAGCCGTACGCCTCCACCGCATTGCCATCGCATCGGTCTGCATCCTGACGCTGGCCCTGGCCTTCATCGTCCCCTCTGATCGCTTCGCCAGTCTGCTGCCCGGTGCACAGGCCGGAAGGCTGGTCTTCTACGAGGAAGGCCTTGGCGCAACCGTCGCGGTCGTCGAACAGGGCCGCGACCGCAAGTTCCGCCGACTCTATATCCAGGGTGTTTCCAATACGGGAGACTCCCTGCCCTCCCTGCGCTACATGCGGCTCCAGGCGCTCCTTCCCCTGATAACCATGCAAAAGCAGCCGCAGGCGGCGATGGTTGTAGGCCTCGGAACCGGCATAACCGCAGGTGCGCTCCTGGCCTACGATGGGCTCAACCAGCGCGTCGCCGCTGAACTCCTCCCGGGCGTGCAGCGGGCAGCGAACCTTTTTAAGGGCAATTTCAATGCTGCCTCCTCGCCCGACCTCGATATCAGGCTGCGTGATGGCAGGCGGGAACTGCTTGGAAGCGAAGAGTCCTACGATCTCGTAACGCTCGAACCGCCGCCCCCCTCGGCCGCAGGGGTCGCCAATCTCTACTCCACCGATTTCTACAGGCTTGCCGCAGCACGGCTGCGGCCAGGTGGCATGGTCGCGCAATGGCTCCCGTTGCCGACGCAAAACGATGAGGATACGCGCTCGCTCGTTCGAAGCTTCATCGATGTCTTTCCGCAAGCATCCCTATGGACAACCGAACTGCATGAAATGCTCCTCGTCGGCTCGTTCGAACCCATGAACCTCGATGTCGCTCAGATGAGTGCGCGGTTAGAACAACCCGGTGTGAGGCAGGCCTTGCGCGAAGTCGGCGTCAATTCACTTCCTGAATTGATGGCCACATTCGTGATGGATCGCAAGGGACTTGAAACCTATGCCGGAGACGCGGCCCCCGTGACCGACGATATGCCTCGCATCGAATATGCGGCGTGGGTGAGACCCGACACCTTTCCGACAGTCCTGCCGAAACTTCTCGCACTTGCCAGTGAACCGCCTCTGGTCAATGCCGATGCGGCCTTCATCACATCCACGAAGCAGGAACGGGAAATTCTCCACACGTTCTACAATGCCGGCCTAAGCGCCTATCGCGGTGATCGGGACGCATGGCAGCGTAACGCCGGATTCGTCAGCGAGCATGCACCCGACAATGCCTACTATGCCTGGTTTTTAGGGGGGAACACACAATGAGCGCACGTGACGACATTCTCGCATTGGGCAAGCGGGTCGGCCAGTCGATCATCGGCCAGGACACAATGGTCGAGCGGTTGCTGCTTGGCCTCATTGCCAATGGCCATCTGCTGGTAGAAGGCTTGCCCGGCCTTGCGAAGACGCGGGCGATCAAGAGTCTGGCCAAAAATCTCGATGCCAAGCTGTCGCGCGTGCAGTTCACGCCGGACCTTTTGCCGGCCGACATCACCGGCTCCGAAATCTACTTCAGCGAGGGCGGCAAGGGCGAGTTCAAATTCCAGCAGGGGCCGATCTTCGCCAACCTGATCCTTGCCGACGAGGTGAACCGTGCGCCGGCGAAGGTGCAATCGGCGCTGCTTGAAGCGATGGAGGAACGCCAGGTGACCGTCGGGGGCAAAAGCTATCCCCTGCCTGACCTTTTCATGGTCATGGCGACGCAAAACCCAATTGAGCAGGAAGGGACGTATCCGCTCCCCGAAGCTCAGCTTGACCGCTTTCTCATGCACGTCGAAGTGGGCTACACAGATGAGCAGTCGGAGGCGGCGATCATGCGGCTCGTTCGCAGTGAAGAGACTTCAACCAAGTCCAAGGCCGGAAAAACCGACGACAGGTTGGATCCCAAAGCAGTCTTCGATGCCCGTGCCGAAATATCGGCCATCACCGTGTCCAAGCCGGTCGAGGACTACATGGTGGCACTCGTTTTCGCGACACGCTACCCCGACAAGATCGACGCGGACCTCGCCAAATGGCTGCAAGTCGGTGTCAGCCCGCGCGGCGTCATTGGCCTCGACAAGGTTTCACGCGCCTATGCGTGGCTAAAGGGCCGCGACTATGTCACGCCCGACGATGTCAAGGCAATCGTCCATGATGTTTTCAGGCACCGGCTGATCCTGTCCTATGAGGCACATGCCGCGGATATCGGTCCCGACAAAGTCATCGACCGGATTGTCGAACGCGTAGCGGTGGCCTGAGTGCCATGGCGCCCGCTTCCTCGTCCACGAAAGAAATCTCCGACGGCGTTTATGTCTCAGTCGAACAGCTCGCCGCACTCGAATCGACAGCGCGCGACCTGACATTCATCCAGAGGAACGCGGTACAGCAGCCCCTGACCGGGCGCCACAGTTCCAGGATGCGCGGACGCGGACTGACCTTCGAGGAACTGCGCGAATATCTTCCGGGCGATGATATACGCACCATCGACTGGCGGGTAACGGCGCGCACCAACAAACCCTTCGTGCGCATCTACGGCGAGGAAAAGGAACGTCCTGCCCTCATCGTCGTCGACCAGCGCACCAATATGTTCTTCGGCAGCCGTCGCGTCATGAAATCGGTCACGGCTGCGGAAGCCGCCATGCTGTGCGCCTGGCGCATTCTCGGCTCGGGCGACCGGGTCGGCGGGCAGGTGTTCAACGATAGTGGCACAACGCAGTTGCGGCCGCATCGCAGCCGAGAGTCCGTCATTGCCTTGGGCGACAGCATTGCCGCCATGAACCAGGCGCTGAATGCGCGCGCGCCCGGCGAGCGCGCCACAGGGCAGCTGGACACGGTGCTGCGGACCGTGGAGAATGTCGCGCATCACGATCACCTCGTGATCATCGTCAGCGATTTTGACGGACATTCGGCGGAAACGCGCGATCTCCTTTTGCGCCTCAGCGTGCGCAATGACGTGCTCGCCATTCTGGTCTATGACCCGTTCCTGCTCGAATTGCCAACCAAAGGCGAGATTGTCATCAGGGGCGGCTCCATGCAAGCAGAACTCGCTTTCCAGCAGGCAAAGGCACGCAACGCGATCGGCGATTTTGCCCGAAGCAGAGGGCGCGAATTGTTGGCCTGGCAGCAGGAACTCGGCCTGCCGATGCTGCCGGTATCGACCGCGCTTGAGACGGCGCCACAATTGCGCCGATTGCTGGCGCAGACCGCCTGGCAGCAAAGGAGGCGATGATGGCCGATACGCCGCTCGATCTCGCAACACAACAGGCGTTGAAATCACTGGCCGATATCGCAACCCCCGCCCCCGTTGCGCTGTTCCCGCAAACCTGGGGTTGGGCCTTGGTGGCAATCCTCCTTCTTGCAGCATTGGCAATGGCTTGCTGGCATTGGTTCAAGAGGCGACGAGCCAATCGTTACCGGCGCGAAGCCTTGCAAATTCTCGATCGGCTCGAGAGCGATGGTGATGCGGATACGATCGCCCGGGAGGTACCGATTCTGGTCAAGCGCGTTGCGTTGGCCGTCTGGCCGCGCGATGCGGTTGCCGCGCAAAGCGGCGGGGCATGGGTCGCGTTCCTGCAAAATGCCCTGCCGGATCGAAACCTCGGCGCAGATCTTGTCCATATGCTCGACGACCTGGAATATCACCCCACACGGGAGAGCGATCCTTCAGGTAACCCCAAGCAATTGCTCGCAGCCGCACGCCACTGGATCGAGAAGCACCATGTACCAGCTTGATTTCCCGTGGTTGCTGGTGCTGCTGCCATTGCCGGTCCTCGTCTGGTGGCTCCTGCCGCCATATCGCTCGCAATCTGCTTCGGTACGCATTCCATTCTTCGAAGAAGTCACGCAGGCCGCGGGAATAGCCCCATCGACCGGCTCACTGGTTACGCGTAGAACCTGGCCGGAGCTGATCGTGGGAACGATCTGCTGGCTTCTTGTCCTTATCGCTCTCGCCCGTCCGCAATATGTCGAACCGCCGATCGAGAAGACCGAGCCGCAGCGCGACCTGATGCTGGCGATCGACCTTTCGCAGTCGATGGAGACAAAGGACTTTCGCGATCCCGGCGGCAACCTCATCTCGCGGATAGACGCGGTTCGCAGCGTCGTCAGCGACTTCGTCAAGAAGCGCCCCGCTGATCGCATCGGCCTCATCGCCTTTGGCGACGCACCCTACCCGCTCGTCCCCTTCACCATGGATCATCCCACCGTGCAGACCATGATCACGGAGGCGTTGCCCGGAATTGCCGGGCCGCGGACGGCACTCGGCGATGCCATCGGGCTGGCGATCAAGATGTTCAAGGATACGAGCGCGCCCGAGAAGGTGCTCATCGTTCTCACTGACGGCAACGATACGGCAAGCAAGATGCCGCTGGCCAAGGCGTCGGACATAGCCAGGGACGCAAAGATCACGATCCATACGATCGGCATCGGCAATCCCCAAGCCACCGGTGAAGAGAAGCTCGACACTGCCTCACTCGAAAAAATCGCAGCGACGACGGGCGGACGATATTTCTTCGGCCAGGACCAGACCGGGCTTCAGGACATTTATACGACGCTCGACCGCATCACGCCCATGAACCAGAAAACACTATCCTGGCGTCCGCGCATCGAATTGTTCCACTATCCTCTCGGTGCCGCGCTTTCGCTCCTTATTGCTTATCATCTTCTGGCGCTCCTGTTCGCAAGGCTGCGAAACCGCAGCGGCGCTGCGCTTGAACCGGCAGCCAGCCAATGATCGCCGATTTCCACTTCCTTCGGCCGTGGTGGCTGCTCGCGATCCTCGCAGCGATCGCAATGTTGTGGCTGGCATCGCGCCAGTCCGACATGAGGCTGCGCTGGCGCGATATGATTGCGCCGCAATTGCTCGATCATCTCGTCTCCGACGATCCATCCAAGGGGCGGCTGCGGCCCTATCACCTGACAGCAATGCTCATCGCCCTCGCAGCACTCGCCCTTGCCGGTCCGACTTGGCAACGCGAACTCCCGCCCTTCGTTCAGGACGAAGCGCCGCTGGTGATCGCCATCGACCTGTCGCAGACGATGGACGCTATCGACGTCACCCCGTCGCGGCTTGAACGGGCGAAGCTCAAGGTTCACGACATCCTTGCCGCGCGGCCCGCAGCGCGAACCGCCATCATTGCCTATGCGGGCTCGGCGCATCTGGTTCTTCCGTTAACCGACGATGCAGCGCTCGTGCGCACCTATGTCGACTCGCTGGCCACGCGGATTATGCCCGTTGCCGGCAAGAATACTGCTGTCGCATTGGCAGCGGCAGAGAAAACGCTTGAAAGTGCGCAAGCGCCCGGAACGATTCTTCTCATGACCGACGGTGTCGATGCGGCCGCCTTCGATCAGGTGGCGCGGTTCGGCGGCAGCAACAATGTCGTGCTCCTTGCGATTGGCACAGCCGAGGGCGGTCCGGTCAAAACCAGCGGTGGAGGTTTCGCCAGTGATGCTGCCGGAGGTCGCCTCTTCGCCAAGCTTGACGTGGACGAACTGAAACGGTTGCAAGGCGCCGGAAACATCAGCGTTGCAACCTTTACGAGCGACGACAGCGACGTGCGCTGGGTCGTGGAGCGGATCAAGACGCATTTCGCGCAGAAGGCCGCCGAAGCCGAAACGCGCTGGCGCGACTTCGGCTGGTGGTTGACCATACCGATCGTGCTACTTGCCGCGCTGTCGTTCCGGCGGGGCTGGGTCGTGCGCTGGGCCGGCGCGCTTGTCGCCTTCCATCTCATTTTCAGCCCCGATACCTCAAGCGCCGCCGATCTGAGCCTTGCCGATATGTGGCTGACGCCGGACCAGCAAGGACGCCTCGCCTATGAGCGCGGCGATTATCCCGCCGCCGCGGCTGCCTTCAGGGACAATGAATGGCGCGGCATCGCACTCTATCGCGCTGGCAAGTTCGGCGAAGCGGTCGATGCATTCGCGGCAAGGGATACGCCAGAAGCCTGGTACAACCAGGGCAACGCTCTGCTTCACCTCAATCGGCTGGATCAGGCGATCGCCGCCTACAAGCGCGCACTGGAACTTCGAACAGATTGGCCCGAGGCCAAGGCCAATCTCGCCATTGCCGAGAAACTCGTGTCGCTGCAAAAGCAGGAAGAAGAGGAACAGCAACAGGACCCCAATCTCAAACCTGATCAGGTCCAGTTCGACGACAAGGGCAAGCAGGGCAAAAAGGGGCAGGTCAACGTTTCTGAACAGACAGCCGATCTATGGATGAAGAATATCGAGGTCAGTCCGGCCGATCTTCTTGCCCGCAAATTTGCCATCGAGGCGCGAGGAGGCAAGCAATGAGATATTTTGGCTGGCTTGTCGCGCTTGCTCTTCTGTTTGCATCGCCGGTTTACGCCGCCGAGCCATTCGCGGAAACGTCGCTGGCGACACAGGGCAAGATTGTGGTCGGCCAGCAGGTGAGCATCGATGTCGACGTCTACGTTCCGAACTTCTTCACATCGCCGCCGCAGTTTCCATTGCTCGACGTCCCGAACGCAATCGTGACGCTTCCCGACGAGCGGGCCCAGAATCTGGTCAAATCCGTCAACGGCGAAGAATATTCCGGCATTCGCCGCACCTATTTCATTATTCCGCAGATCGCCGGCGAATTTACGCTCCCGACAGCAAGCGTCACGCTCGCCTACGCCAGGCTGCCGGGTCAGTCCACCCCAGCAACTGTAAACCTTCCCGCAGTCACCTTTGTCGCCGCGCAACTGCCACCCGGGGCCGAAGCATCGGCGTTTTCCGCCGCGCGTGCCGAACTTAGTGAGACCCTCGACGGTGACCCGGCCAATCTCAAGGTCGGCGATACGCTTGTGCGCAGGGTTACGCTCTTTGCGACAGGGACGCGGGCAATGATGTTGCCGCAATTATCGTTCGACGTGCCGGATGGCGTAAAACTCTATCGCCAGGCCCCGACCCTCGCAGACAATGTTGCCGGCAGCGGTGGCCGTGAGCGAGGGAGCAGCCGCACCGAGCGCGTCACCTATGTGATGGATAGAGAGGGAACGTTCACGCTTCCCGCACTGACCGTCACCTGGTTCGACACGGAAAAAATGCAGGCGCAGCGGGCCGAACTGAAGCCCCTCGTCCTCGCCGTGAAGGCAAAGCCAGCGACGGCCGACGCTATTGCGCCCGATCTTCCGCAGGCGAAGGAAGCACCAGACCGCCTTTCCATCCGCGCCATGGTTGGCATTGGCATCACCATACTCGCCGCCCTTGTCCTGGCGTTCCTCCTCCATCGCCTGTGGCCCCGCATGAAACGCTGGGTTGATGCGCGCAAGCAGGCTCGGGCCCAATCCGAACCCACGCGCTACCGTGAACTCCTGGCAGCGCTCAACTCGGGCGACGCGAAGCGTGCCTATTCGGCGCTCAACCTCTGGACGAAAGCGATGGGATTTCGAAGCGCGACGGATTGGGCTGAGGCAAGCAATGACCGGTCGGTGCAGGACGCGCTGCCAGGATTTGAACGTGATCTCTTCGGTGCGCCGCATCCACCGACACAAGGCAGTGCGCGTATTCTTGCGTCAGCCATATTGGCCTGGCGTATGAAGTATCGCCGCCGCGACCGGCGATCCGTTATAGTTACACCAGCGCTTCCTCCGCTTAATCCGCCGTTCGACAACTGGCAGCGTCCGGCCAGAAACAACAGTATGTAACTGTAACGTACTTCAGTCGCAGCGAATTCGCGGCAATGCTCGCACAAGTTGACTTTCGGAGAGGTAGAATGCCCGCCGCAGCCCAAAGAGATGGCTTCAACGACCAGTTGAAATCGGAGGACGGCCTCATCTGGATCCCCGGACGAACCTTCATGATGGGTTCGAACAAGCACTATCCGGAGGAGTCCCCTGCGCACCCGGTCGAGGTCGACGGATTCTGGATCCAGGCCACCCCGGTCACAAACCGTCAATTCATGGAATTCGTCAAGGCGACCGGCCATGTCACGGTTGCCGAAAAGGCCCCGGATCCAAAGGATTATCCGGGTGCGCTACCACATATGTTGAAGCCGGGCTCGCTGATGTTCGATCCGCCGACCCGCCCGGTCACAAGCCCCGATATTTCCCAGTGGTGGACTTACAAATTCGGGGCCGACTGGCGTCATCCCTATGGCCGGCGCAGCGACTTGCGCGGCAAACTCGACCATCCCGTCGTACATGTGGCGTGGCAGGATGCCAAGGCCTACGCGGATTGGGCCGGCAAGGACCTGCCGACGGAAGCCGAGTGGGAACTGGCAGCCCGCGGTGGGCTCGACGAAACCGAGTTTGCCTGGGGTGACGAACTGAACCCCGGGGGCCGGCAGATGGCAAATACCTGGCAAGGCATATTTCCACATCACAACCTTCGCTCCCAAGGCGACGACCGGACCTCGCCCGTCCACAGATTCCCGCCGAACGGTTATGGCGTTTACGACATGATCGGAAATGTCTGGGAGTGGACGGGCGATTTCTGGTCCACACGTCATGAGGAGCCGGCGGCAAAAGCTTGCTGCATCCCGCTTAACCCGCGCGGCGGTCCGATCGACGCGAGCTATGATCCGCACACGCCGCAAATCCTTATCCCCCGGCGCGTCCTCAAGGGCGGTTCGCATCTTTGCGCACCGAATTATTGCCGGCGTTACCGTCCGGCCGCGCGGCATGCCGAACCCGAGGACACTTCAACCAGTCACGTTGGTTTTCGCTGCGTCAAGCGGCCGGAACAACGCTCGACTACGACCTGACGCTCAAACACCACAATCGCGCTGATACAATCGTTGGAGGATCTCGATGGTCTGGCTTCATGAGATTTTTCGTCAATCGCCCGAAATTGCCTTGTTCCTGTCGCTTGCGGGCGGCTATGCCATCGGCAAGGTTCAATTCGGCAAATTCCAGCTCGGCGGCGTTGCCGGATCGCTGCTTGTAGCGGTGCTGATAAGCCAGGTCGGCGTCTCCGTCGACAATGGCGTAAAATCCGTGCTCTTCGCGCTGTTCATCTATGCCGTGGGCTTTGAAAGCGGCCCGCAATTCTTCCGCTCGCTCGGCCGGCAATCGCTGCGCGAAATCGCTATGGCCGTGGTGCTTGCTCTCAGCGGGTTGCTGACCGTCATCGTGCTGGCTCGGATGTTTGGGCTCGACAAAGGCCTCGCCGCCGGTATCGCGGCGGGCGGCCTTACGCAATCGGCCATCATCGGCACGGCTTCCGCCGCCATCGGCAAGCTCGGCCTTGCCGCCGATGAAGTCCAGCGCCTGCAAGGCAATGTCGCCGTCGGCTACGCGGTCACCTACATCTTCGGTTCGTTCGGCGCGATCATTGTTTGCGTCAACATTCTGCCGAAGTTCATGGGCCGCAGTATTCGTGATGATGCGATGAAGGCCGAGGCCGAACTGCTCGCCGGCGCGCAGGTCTTCGGTCCGGGCGAAGTACCCGCCGCGCCCGATCTCGTCGGCCGCATCTATCGGGTGACTACGGCAGCTGGAAAGACAATTGCCCAGATCGAAGGGCCGACGACCAAGGACGCGCCGATGACCATCGAACGCGTCAAGCGCGCCGGCGCGCTTATTGGTGTCCAGCCTGACCTCCGGCTTGCATCCGGCGATGTAATCCTGGTCGTCGGCCGGCGTGCGGGCGTGGTGTCTTCAGCACAAGGCATCGGTCCCGAGCTTCAATCGTCGGACGGCATGGACCTTGTCATCGTGACCCGCGATATAACGATCAACAGCCCGGCGCTGGTCGGCAAGACGGTCGCGGAAATCAGGGCGGCAACCGCCGATGACCTGCGTCACGGCATCTATGTCACCGGGATCAAGCGCGCCGACAAGCCGCTGCCGCTATTGCCTGACACGCGCATCGAAACCGGCGACGTGGCCAGCCTTTACGGCACTGACCAGGATTTGCAGAGAGTGGCCAAATCCATCGGCACGGTCATCGTCCCCAGCGACAAGACCGATTTCGTCTTCCACGGCCTTGGCATCGTTGCCGGCCTGCTGATCGGCCTCGCCGTAATCCGCATCGGCTCGATTCCTCTGACGCTTGGAAGTGGCGGCGGCGCCCTGCTCTCCGGTCTTCTGTTCGGCTGGTATCGCAGCCGTAACCTTGCCATCGGCAACATGCCGATCGCGGCGTCGACGCTGCTGCGCGACCTTGGTCTGGCAGGCTTCGTTGCGGTGGTCGGACTTCAATCCGGCCTGCAGGCTGTGCAAACCATCGCCACAAGCGGTCTTTCGATCTTCCTCATCGGCGTGGTCGTGACCATCCTGCCGCTGCTGATCACCATGGTCTTTGGCCGTTATGTCCTCAAATATGAGAATACGGCGATCTTTGCCGGCGCGCTGTCCGGCTCGCGCAGTGCCAATCCTGCCTTCGGCGAAATCCTCGACAAGGCAGGCAACACGATTCCGACGACACCCTTCGCCATCACTTATGCCCTTGCCAATGTATTCCTGACCCTGCTCGGCCCTTTGGTCGTGGCATTTGCCTGAGGAGAGTTCCATGTCCCGCACAGACTACAGCCAATATGCCAAGCTTAGCCCGTTCGAACTCAAGGATGCGTTGATCCAGGTTGCCTCCAGCAAGGAAAACCGCCTCATTCTCAATGCCGGACGCGGTAACCCGAACTTTCTCGCCACCCTGCCGCGACGCGCCTTTTTCCGCCTCGGGCTCTTTGCAGTTGCCGAAGCCGAACTCTCATTCTCATATATGGAGAACGGTGTCGGGGGGCTGCCGAAAATCGCCGGAATCGAGGGGCGCTTTGCCCGCTATATCGACGAACATCGCGATCAGCCCGGGGTGGTGTTTCTCGGGCGGGCTTTGAGCTATGTCCGCGATCAGCTCGGGCTCAACGCATCGGACTTTTTGCATGAAGCTGTCGAGGGAATTCTCGGTTGCAATTATCCCGTACCGCCGCGCATGCTTCGCGTCAGCGAGGAGATCGTGAAGCACTACATCGTCAAGGAGATGATCGGAGGCTTCATCAGTTCGGACGACATCGACCTTTTCGCGGTCGAGGGCGGCACCGCGGCGATGACCTATATCTTCAACTCGCTGAAGCAGAACAAGCTGATATCGGCCGGCGACAAGGTGGCAATCGGCATGCCCGCCTTCACGCCCTACATCGAAATTCCCGAGCTCAAAGAATACGACCTGAAGCAGGTTCATATAAACGCCGATCCTACTCAGGAATGGCAATATCCCGATAAGGAGATCGACAAGCTTCTCGACAAGGACATCAAGATCTTCTTCTGCATCAATCCGAGCAATCCCCCCTCGGTGAAGATGGATGATCGCAGCCTTGAACGCATCACGAAGATGGTCGCGGAGAAGCGGCCGGACTTGATGATCCTTACCGATGACGTCTACGGGACCTTCGCCGACGACTTCAAGTCGCTGTTTGCGACCTGCCCCGCCAATACGCTTCTTGTCTATTCCTTCTCGAAATATTTCGGCGCAACGGGATGGCGGCTCGGCGTCATCGCAACGCAACGCGAAAATATCTTCGACGCCAAGCTCAAGGGCCTCTCCAAGTCAGACCGCAAGGAACTGGACGAGCGTTATTCGACGCTTGTTCCGGACGTATCGAAGCTGAAATTCCTCGACCGGGTGGTTGCGGACAGCCGGGCGGTTGCCCTCAACCACACAGCCGGGCTTTCCACACCGCAGCAGGTACAGATGGTGCTGTTTTCGCTGTTTGCCCTGATGGACGAGAGCGACGGCTACAAGGCAGAGTTGAAGAAGCTTATCCGCCGCCGTGAGGCTGCACTCTACCGCGAACTCGGGCTTCCGCCGGAACACGACGTCAATGCCGTCGATTACTATACGCTGCTTGATCTAGAACATATTGCCCGCAAGCTCTATGGAGATGCATTCGCCGACTGGGTGAAGAAAAATGTGGCGCCCACCGAGCTCCTGTTCCGGATTGCCAGCGACACCGGCATTGTACTGCTGCCCGGCAGCGGCTTCGGTACCCTGCATCCTTCGGGGCGCGCCTCGCTCGCCAATCTCAACGAATTCGAATACGCGAATATCGGGCGGTCGTTGCGCAAATTGGCCGACCAGATTTATGCGGATTATAAAGGCAAGAAGAAGGGTTGAGCTAGCCGGTCCTGTATCAGCATCCTCGGGGCCAATCCCGAGGACTGCAATGAGCTGCGATCAACCCCGTACGCGCACGGAGAGCGTGGTTCCCTTCTTGCCGGTGGATATATCGAGCAGTCCGTTGAAGGGTCGAAGTCGCGCCTCCATTCCGGAGAGTCCGACGCCGATCGTATTGCGATTTCTGCGCTCTATGCCGATGCCGTCATCCTTCACGGTCAAAGACAGCATCGGGTATGCATCGCTGCCCTGGCGCACAAGCCTGATCGTGGCGTGGCTTGCGCGTGCATGGCGGTAGATATTTGTCAGCGCCTCTTGGACAATGCGAAATATCGCAAGCTCGACGCCGGCGGGCGGCCGCTTCGTGCCAATTTCGGGCGCCACACGCAGCTCGATCTCAAGACCGCTCCGCTCCTCGAAACCGACGACGAGCAGTTCGAGAGCATTGGGCAGCCCGGACTCGTCAAGCATCGGCGGGTGAAGCAGGTAAGACAGCGTTCGCAATTCCTCATTGCTTTGCATGATCAATGCGGCGGCGCGGTGCAATGCCCGCGACGTGTCATCGTCAGTCTCCGAAACGCGGGAACGGGCGCTGTCGAGTTCCATTGCCGCGCCGATCAGGTGCTGGCCGGTTGAATCGTGCAGGTCGCGCGCGATCGAACGGCGCTCCTCATCCTGAGAAACAAGCACCCGCTCGCTCACCTCGCGAAGCGACTCGTTGGAATGAAGCAGCGCTATCGAATTGCGCCGCGCCATCCATGCCGTCGCCATGAATGCTGCAAGGGCGGTCGCGAGAACCGCGCCATAGACGAAAACCGATTGCCACCAGCCGTTCAGCAATTTTCCTTCATCGATGGCGTAGCTCACGTAAAACGGAAACGCCTCAACCTTTCGGTATGCCACCAGCCGGTTCGTCTGGTCACTTGCAGACACGCTGTTGACCACCCCTGCGGCCGGATTGGCTCCCACGGCAGACGCGAACCACAAGGGCGCCTGGTTGCCGCCTTGGGCAAAGGGGACATTGACGATGACCCTGCCATCGTTCCGCAGCAGCTGGGCAACGTCCGACGGCGAAGCCGCCCCGTTGAACAGGTTGGAAAAATACTCGAGCGGCATGGTGATCAATATCAAGCCGTCGAACAAGCCATCCTGCCGGTGCAGGGCCTTGCTCATGGTCAGCGAGAGTTTGCCATGGACCCTGCCTATGAGCGGCTCGCCAATGAATGTCTCGCTCAAGGGATTATCGTGCAGGTACCGGTAATAATCGCGGTCGGTGACGCTGAACGACTTGGCCGGAAAGCCCTCACTATAGGCGACGAGCGAACCTTCCCTGTTGACGAGGGCAATGACGCCAGAATGCTTCAGGAATTGCTTTTGATCGGCGAGAAGGCTCGCCACTTTCGGCGACGCCACGATGTCGCTCCAGGGCATCGGATCGATTTCAGAAGAAATGTTGCGCAAAACCATTTCATTGGCTTCGAGGATCTTGCTGACATAGGCTTCAAGCAGCGCCGTCTTCTGGCGCAACTGAACCGTCGATTCGGTGATCATCCTGTCCCTGCTCTCACCGACGCCGATAATGAAAACGAGAATGATCGCGGCGACGCTGAGGAAGAGGAGAAGTCCGTAAGGCAGCAGCTCCAGCGGACGCGAATGCGAGCGGACGCTGCCGCTCAGCGCTTTGCCGGCGGGCGCCATCAGGCCAAGGCGGCGCAGGAGTGCATGAAGTCCCGCAAGCGCCCATCGATCACCACTTCTGCGCAGAATGCTCAACACCAGTCCCCAGTCACCACGTCCGCCACAGCGGATCCGCCTGTTTATACTGCAATTCTATCAAGTAAAAAGGAAAGTAATTACGAATGTAATTGCCCATCATTGTTACACATTTTCCCGCCATACGCATCGGGAATTCTCCTGATCGCCCTGCGTAGTGCCTGGGTCAGGGGATTTCGGGTTGTCAAAAGCGAAGAATGAAATACGCTGGATGCCATGATCGAGATTGCAGGAGCCCCTTTGACAGGACCACAGCTACGAGCCCTACCCGTGACGATCTTCCGGCGCTATTCGGTAGCCGAGCTTTGGGCAGATGGCGTTGTGCACGTTCTGGGCACCACTCTCGCCATCGTCGGATCGATCATACTCCTGACGATCGTGCTCGGTCAGTCAGCGATCGGCACCTCGGCCGCGACCGCCATCTACGTCGGAACACTCGTGCTTTCGATGGGCCTGTCAGCCACCTACAACATCTGGCCGGAATCACCGATCAAATACTTGCTGCGCCGTTTCGATCATTCGGCGATCTATCTCCTGATTGCCGGCACTTATACGCCCTTCATGGCGAAGTCGGGCACATGGTGGCTGCTCGCAGGCGTCTGGGCCACGGCCGTGGTCGGTGTCGTCCTTAAACTCGTGATGCCAGGACGCTTTGATCGCCTCGCCATCGGGCTTTATCTCTTGCTTGGATGGAGCGGGGTTTCCGCTTATCACCAGCTTGAAGGGGCCTTGTCAGCATCGGTGCTGTGGCTGATCCTCGCTGGCGGCATTGTCTATTCCTGCGGCGTCATCTTTCACGTGCTCGAACGCCTGCCGTTTCACAATGCGATATGGCACAGCTTCGTCCTCACAGCGGCGGGCATTCACTTTGCGGCCGTCTATTCCGTCGTCGTCTGAAAAATTCTACTGCGTATCGACCGTCGGCTGATCCTGCCCGCTTATTGGTGCGGTGAAAGGCATCGTGAACACCTGTCCGCCAATTCCGGCCGCAAGATCGGTGGAAAACGACAATGGCATGCAGGCCTGGATCGCTTCAATTGCTGAACCAACGAACTTTTGACGCGCCTTGTCATCGCCATCGACAGCGATGTTCGTCGGCTTCGGCGGCCCAATCAACGTTCCATCACGCTTGAAGCTGAAGCTGAGCGTTACCGTGCCCTTCCAATCCGAGGCTGGCTTCCAGCAGGCGGAAATCGCCTGGCCGACGTCATCCATCGTCTGCAGCGGTTCGGCGGAGGCCTTGCTTGTCGATATGGCAGCCGCGGCGAAGAAAATTGCGGCGGCAATGGCCTGCGTTTTCATGACGGTACCTCCAACAACATGCGGCGCAACAGGTGCGGCCGGGCCAAATCATAGCGCAAAAGACTGCGATAACAACAAGATGTCGGAGAAATTCGAGCCGCACGTGGAAGTGCGGCTCGCCTTGGGCAATGCGTTAGAGCCCGTTCGCCTTGAGGATCGCAGGTGCGTTTTCCTTGGTGATCGTTTCCGTTCCAAGCACGATCTTCTTCTCGACCTTTTCACCCGCGAGAACCTTCAAGGCTTGGCGCAGTCCTTCAGCACCCGGCGTCGGATAGAGGAATGTCGCGGCCAGTTCGCCCTTGTTCACCCATTGGACGCCCTCATTGGGCAACCCGTCGACGCCGAGGAAAAGGATATTCTTTTCACGGCCCGCATCCTTGGCGGCAAGGTAGGCGCCATAGGCCATTGGGTCGTTGTGGCCGTAGACCATGGTAATATCTTCATGGTTGCGCAGGGCGGTCGCCATGATGTTGTAGGCCTGATCCTGTTTCCAGTCGCCCGATTGCTTGTCGAGCAAATATTTGATGCCGGGTTCCGCATCCGTATATTTGTGGAAGCCGTCGCTGCGATCATGGCTTGCCTGCGTGCCCAGCCCGCCCCAGATTTCGACAACGGTGCCCTTGGCCTTACCCTTACCGCCGAGGAGTTCCACGGCATGTTTGCCGGCGGCCTCGCCAATCACAACATTGTCGCCGCCGATCCACTGGGTATATTTTTCGGTATCGACGTTGCGGTCGAGAACGATGACCGGAATGCCAGCATCCATCGCCTTTTCGACGACGCCGGTAAGGCCGGCGGATTCCTTTGGCGAGATCAGGATGGCGTCAACCTCCTGGCGGATGAAGTTTTCAACGTCAGCGACCTGCTTTTCCGTCTTGTCCTGGCCGTCGGCAACCAGAAGCTCGACATTGGCGTGTTTCTTCGCCTCTGCTTCGAGGTCCTTGTTGAACTGGACACGCCACGGCTCGACGGTCGTCACCTGGCTGAAGCCGATGACGTATTTGTCCTTG
Organism: Phyllobacterium sp. YR620; assembly: GCF_900104165.1. Lineage (NCBI taxonomy): Bacteria > Pseudomonadati > Pseudomonadota > Alphaproteobacteria > Hyphomicrobiales > Phyllobacteriaceae > Phyllobacterium > Phyllobacterium sp. YR620. The sequence goes on along the minus strand of NZ_FNJP01000001.1, from coordinate 1,037,990 downwards.
GCTTCAGCCAGGGATACGTGGAAGGCGACTGGAGCGATCAGGGCCGTCGCGAGGGCCCAGGTGGCAAACTGCCTGCGGGTAATCTTCATTCTCTCTCTCCCTTTGTGGTTATGCGTATTATTCGCCGTGCCGGCCTGTCTCCGTCTGCTGGCTGGACACGGATCTCTCGGGTGCGTCGCGCACCTTGAGCTGAGAAAGGAAGAACATCCAACCACTTGAGCGGCGTTCCTGAAGCAGGACCGCGACAATGATGATGATGCCCTTCAAGACGAGCTGGGTATTGCTGTCGATATTGTTGAGCTGAAGGATATTGCTGAGGAAACCGAAGATGAGGACGCCAACGAGCGTGCCGATCATCGATCCGCGGCCGCCCATGAGGCTGGTGCCGCCGATGACAACGGCAGCGATCGCGTCGAGCTCGAGACCCATGCCGGCATCTGGTTTGCCCTGGCGGTATTGTGCGACGTAGAGGATGCCTGCAAGCGCTGCAAGATAGCCCGAAATCGCGTAAACGGTGATCTTGACGCGCCAGACCGGGACGCCGGCAAGCCGGGCCGCTTCCTCATTGCCTCCGATCGCATAGACATAGCGGCCGAATTTCGTAAATCTGAGAATGATCCAGAAGAGCAGTATGACGCCCGCAAAGATGACGCCGGGTACCGGAATGATGCCGAAGATGAGCGCCCGCAGCGCCTCGAAATCCTGGGTGGCATTGCTTCCGGTATAGACCGGCCAAACGGCCGTGTTCTGGCCAGCAGTCAGCCGGGCAATACCGAGGCCGGCGACCATCATGGCGAGCGTAACGATGAAGGGTTGTAGCCTGCCGCCGACGATCACGACACCGTTGATTGCCCCGAGCATCAGGCCAACAGCGGGCACGACAAGCAGAACAAGCAGGACGCTGGCCTTGCTTGCGGAACTCGACGCGACCAGGGCGGCGACGACAAACGCGGCGGCCAAGGCGGCAACCAGTGCGATCTTGGAAATTCCGGGAACCGCTCCGGTTTGCGTTGCGCGCCGCTGCACCTTGACAGCAAACGATACGACGCCGAGGACGACAAGGAAGGCCAGGAGAAATACAGCTGGAACACCGAGCAGATAGGCGGAAGACCAGCCCTCATTGGTCAGGAGCATCGCGCAGACCACGGAGCCGAGTGCAAGCACCGACCCGACCGAAAGGTCGATACCGGCAATAAGGATCACAAGCGTCATGCCGACAGCGGTGATGCCGGTCACGGAAATTTGGCGGAAAACGTCGGAAAGGTTGCCGAAGGACAGGAAGATATTGTGTCCCTTCGATGAGACGGGCGAGGACAGAACGCCGACTGCAAACAGCAATGCGAGGCCCCAATAGAGCTTCGTCGCCTTTACGATCCCCTTCAGCCATTCCATGGTGTTCGATGATGCCATTGCCCGCTCGCCTGTATCGGTCATGCCGCTGCTCCGGTCAGGGCATTGCCCTGCGGCGTTGCAAGCTCCATGACCCGCTCTTCTGAAAATTCCTGGGCGTCGATGACGCCTGTCGCCCTGCCCTCGCACATGACAAGAATGCGATTCGACAGCGAAAGGAGTTCCGGAAGCTCCGAACTTACCATCACGATGGCAACCCCGGATTCCGCCAGTTTTTTGAGAAGGTCGTAAATCTCCTCCTTCGCGCCGACGTCGATGCCACGCGTCGGCTCGTCGAGCAGCACGACCCGCGGTCGCGTCTCCAGCCATTTGCCGAGTACGATCTTCTGCTGGTTGCCGCCGCTGAGTTCATCGATGCCCTGGTCTGGTCCCTGACAGCGCACGTGCATGGCCGAGATGATGCGACCCGCAACCGTGTCTTCGCGGGCCTTGCTGATCCAGCCAAGCGGCGCAAGCCAGGGCAGCGAAGGGAGCACCGCGTTGGAGCGGATGTCGGCGTGAAGCAGCAGACCCGTCCCTTTGCGGTCTTCGGTCAGGAAAGCGATGCCGTTGCCGACGGAACGGCGCGGGTTTAGCGACTGCGCCGCCTGCCTGATACCGCCGCGTTCTATCGTACCCGACCGTTTTCCGATGGCAGCGCCGAAAATGAGTTCCAGCACTTCGGTACGGCCCGACCCCAGGAGCCCGCCTATCCCGAGTATCTCGCCCTCATGAAGATCGAAGCTTACATCATTGACAACGCTGTGAATTCGGCCGCGCGAGTTCGGTCTTTCGAGCCCGAGATTGCGCACCGAAAGTACAATCGGCCGCTCCGACACAGAAGCTGCAGCAAGCTGCTTCTTTACGTCCCGGCCCACCATCATGCGAATAACGTCGCGTTCGCTGATCTCGCCCGAGCGGCGGGTTGCGATAAAATTGCCGTCGCGCAGGACCGTGATCTTGTCAGCAAGTGCAAAGACCTCGCTCATCCGGTGCGAAATGTAGACGATGGCGACGCCTTGCCCGGCAAGATCGCGCACGAAACTCGCAAGCCTTTGCGCTTCGGCTTCCGACAGGGCCGATGTAGGTTCGTCGAGCACCAGCACATCGGCGTTCAGCGAAAGGGCGCGTGCTATCTCCACCAATTGCTGCTCGCCCACCCGCAGGTTCTCGATATCGGCGCGCGGGTCGATATCGATACCGAAGCGCGTCAGGATTTCGGCGCTGCGTCTTTCAATCTCGGCATAGTCGATGAAGAGGCCGGCTTTCAGAGGTTCGCGGCCAAGGAAGATGTTCTCCGAGACGCTTAAGGTGGGGATGAGGTTGAGTTCCTGATGGATGATGGCGATGCCGTTGCGCTCCGCCTCCTTCGGCGTTGCAAAATCGACCGGCTCGCCGCGAACTTCCATGTGTCCGCCGCTGCGCCGATGCACGCCGCTCAAAATCTTGACAAGTGTCGACTTGCCCGCACCGTTCTCGCCCATGATTGCATGGATTTCTCCAGCATGGATATCGAGGTCAATACGGCGCAGGGCAACCACGTGAGCGAAGGTCTTGCTGATCCCGCGCAGCGACACAATTGGAGGCTGGCTGTCCAAATGCTCCTCCCAAAACATTCTTCCCCGTTGGTATGTAACATGTTAGATGTTGGGAGGGGAGTCAATTGCTGGGACCCCTGGTTTCAGCGAACAATGGGGGGAGTTTCGACCGTGCAGATTCGTTCTGCGAGCAGGGACTTCAAGCAACAGAAGGTCGTCGCCGTCACACGCAAGGACCAGGTCTATACGATATTACGGCAGGCGATCATTTCATCGCAGCTCGCGCCGGGTGAAGCTATCCGCAAGGAAGTCGTAGCGGCCCAGCTCGGCGTCTCCCGTACCCCCGTCAGTGATGCGATCAACCGTCTGGCCGATGAAGGGCTGGTTGAGATTTATCCGCAGACCGGCACGTTCGTCGCGCGCCTGTGGCTGGAGAAAATCGAAACGGCGCAATTCGTCCGTGTCGCACTCGAAACCGCCGCAATACGCCGGGCGACGGAGCAGCTGACGCCGGAAACGCTTGAGCGAATGCAGCAGAACCTCGAGCAGCAGCGCCACGCCGCGGCCCACCGGGAATTCGAACACTTCTATGAACTCGATGAGGCGTTGCACGACATGGTCAGCGATGCGGCTGGATTGGTGGGACTGCGCGAAATCGCTTCGCGTGAGCGCAGCCAGATCGACCGGGTGCGACGTCTCCTTCTCCATTACGAAGCGCGGATGGCGGAAACGCTCGTCGAACATGAGGCAATCATTGCCGCGATTGCCGACAGGGATGCCGATCGCGCCGCAAAGACCATGGAAACCCATATTTCACAGATGGGCCGCATGCTGCTGCATCTGCGCGACAAGCGACCGGAATTGTTCAAAAGCTAGAAGAAGTTCCGCTTAAACAGGACAGGCTCAGTCGTGCAGCTTGCGATCGATGGCGGCACCAAGTTCGAAACCACGGAAACGCGCCGTAAATCCTGCCCGCTCCGGCGAACATGCCATCATCCCGACCGAGGCGTCGGCATCGGAAAACGGGGCAAGGCGCGCCATCTGCCAAGGCGCATCGTTGACGGCGAATTGCACGCGGACCGCCGAACCGTGCCGGGTCAATTGCACCGCAACCTCATCGTCGGGACCTGCAAAGGGCAATGGAATGACCGACCAGTCCGACTGGCGATTGGTGACGACGACGCTGAAATGCATCTGCCCGTCCGTAAACTCGATGCCTGTCTTGATCCAGTTTGCCGGATCAATCCGCAGCAGCAGCCCGGCCTGATCATAAAGTTCGCGGTAGTCGCCCTTGAACCTGACCCGCGCGGTGAAATCGCCTGCTACCGGTGTCAGGTAAGCATGACCGTTGTCTCGCTTGAAACCATAGAATGTCTCTTGCCAGAAATCGGTCTGCAGATCGGTCGTAAGTTGCAGTTCTGCGGCATTGCCGCGATGCACCGCGGGTTCATTCAACCAGGTAAATTGCCTGCTCATTCGTCTCTCCGCGCGGGTGATCAGGCGAAGACGTGCGCCTGACCGATCAAATTGATCTGAACATGGCTGCCCACAGGCGGCAAGTCCAGCCGCGCACTTTTGACCATCAGCGGCGCTGTGTCTTTCCCGAGCGACAGCGCGATCAAGCTGGACGGACCGTTGAAATCGATCCGCAGAATGGTCCCCTGGCAAGGTTGCGCGCCGTTGGACAAGGAGAGGACCACCTGTTCCGGACGCAGCATGATGCGGCCCTTGCCGCGATAGGAACTCGACACCTCGACGCGACCGAGCTCGCACTCGGCCCATCCATCGTCAATCTCCGCCGGCAGGATGATCGCATCGCCAAAGAACGAGGCGATGCCGGGATCGGACGGCTTCATGTAGAGGTCGCGCGGCGGTCCCGCCTGGAGCAATTTCCCTTCGCGCAAGATCGCCACCTGATCGGCAAATGACAGCGCCTCCGCCTGATCATGCGTAACCAGAATGGCCGTGATCTTCTCCGCCCGCAGCAACTCGGCAACGGACATGCGGATGGCCTCGCGCAAGCCCGTGTCGAGCGCCGAAAAAGGTTCGTCAAGCAGCATCAGCTTGGGCTGGCGGGCCAAGGCACGCGCCAGGGCGACACGCTGCTGCTGGCCGCCAGAGAGTTGGTGCGGCCGCCGGTCGCCCATCTCCCGCGCGAGTTCCACCATGTCCATCAGCGCCAATATGCGCCGATCGCGGTGGGGCGCCTTTCGGTCCAGCCCGAAACCGATATTGTCCGCAACCGTCAAATGGGGAAACAGCGCTCCATCCTGCGCGACAATGCCGATGCTGCGCTTGTACGGCGGTGTGGCGGCCCTGCCATCGGCCAGCAACTCTCCATCCAGCACAATCTGGCCCGAATCCGGCACTTCGAAGCCGGCGATCAAGCGCAGCAGCGTTGTCTTGCCCGACCCCGACGGTCCAACGATGGCCGTACGGCTGCCGGCAACGACGTTGATGCTAACATTTTCGAGGGCTGTGACACGCCCATAGCGTTTGGTGACGGTCTTTGCTGAAAGAAAAGTCATTGTCCGGTCATTCGCTTGGATTGTGTGTAGAGCAGCAAAGTCATGGGCAGTGACAACAGAACCATCAACAATGCGTAAGGCGCGGCGGCAACGTAGTCAATCTCACTGGTCAGCGACCAGAATTGCGTTGCGAGCGTGCGCGTCCCGTTGGGCGACAGCATCAACGTGGCGGTCAGTTCATTGGTTATGCCCAATGCAACGAGCGCCATGCTGGCGGCAAAACCCGGCGCGGCGAGCCGCATGGTGATCTGCGCCACGGCGTTGATCGGCGTCCGCCCCAGCGCCATCGCCGCCTGTTCGAGTTCGACGGGAACCTGGGCGATGCTGGCGCGCAATCCGACGAGGGATCGCGGCAGGAACAGGAGGGCGTAAGCAAGAAGCAGCGTTGCCACCGTCTGGTAGAGCGGCAGGGCGACGCGGACCGTAATGGTGACCAATGCCAGGGCCACAACCACGCCGGGAAGCGATCCCACATAGTAATGGCACGACTCAAGAATACGCTGGATACGGCCGGGCGCGCGGACGGAGAGCCATGCCATCGGCAAGGTCACCGCCGTCGTCAGGGCTGCACCCGCGAGTGCGAACAGGATCGTTTGCCCGAGAGCGTTGCCGATAAGGTCGAGACGCCAGACGCCGGCGCCGCCAAGGACAAGCCAGCGGCCAAGCGTCGTGAACGGAACGCCGATGGCGAGTGCTGCGGTCAGTGCGCAAAGCAGCAGTCCCGGCACCGCCATCCAGCCGAGCGTCCGCTTGACAGGGATGCGGGCCGCGCCGGAGCCGACGCGGGCATAGCGCTCGTTGCCGCGAGCGAGGGCTTCAAGGCCAAGAAGGCCGAAGCAGCAGATGACCAGCACGCCAGCCAGCATGTTCGCGGCGGGACCGTTGAAGGCCGATTGGAACTGGTCGACGATCGCCGTGGTGAAGGTATCAAACCGGATCATTACATAGAGGCCGTACTCGGCAAGAAGATGCAGGCCGATCAGCAGCGACCCGCCGCAGATCGCAAGGCGCAATTGCGGCAGCACGGCAAAGAAGAAAACGCGCCACGGACCATTGCCAAGCGAGGCCGCAGCATCCTCGATCGCCGGATCAAGGCGCCTGATTTGCGCCGAAACCGGAAGGTAGAGGAACGGAAAATAGGCGAGAACCGAAACGAGTACGCCGCCGAAGAGGCCTTGCAACCCGGGGACGAGACTGACCCAGGCGTAGCTGTGGACGAAGGCGGGAACGGCGAGCGGCGCAACCGCCAGCCAGGACCAGAAACGGGCGCCGGGAAGGTCCGTCCGCTCGGTAAGCCATGCGAGCGTCACCGAAAGAGCGATCGAGATCGGAATGGTGAAGGCGAGCAGCAGAAGCGTATTGATCAACAATTCGCCGACGCGCGGCCGAAAAATCAATGCCGATACGGTTTCCCAACCGGTCTGAACGGCAATCCAGATGACAAACCCGACCGGTAGCAGCGAAAGCGCCGAAACTGCCGCCGCCGCAGCGAAGACCCACATGCGTGGCAGTCCGCGGCGGCGCACCAGGGGAAATGGGGCTTGCAGCAACAACGCGCCTGGCTGGTCTGACTGGCTTGGCGGCAATGGAGACATTGCTTTCTTCGTTATGGCGCAGACGCCTGCGCGCCCGCACGGAAATGAAACAGCACCCCGACATTGATGCCGGGGTGCCAGGACGACGCCTTATGAACGTGACTGACGCTTAGAGCAAGCCAGCCGCGGTCATCAAATCCGTCACCTTCTTGCTGTTCAGCTTCGAAGGTTCAACCTTGGGCGCGTTCAGGTCCGCCAGCGGCACGAGAGCGGCATTCGATGCCTCATCCTTGCCCACGGCGTATTCGAACGAATTGCCGTCGCGCAAGACGGCCTGGCCGCCCTTGCCTGTGACCCACTTCAGGAAGGCCTGCGACTGATCCTTGTTCTTGCTCGATGCGAGAACACCGCCACCGGAAATGCTGACGAACGCGCCGGGATCTTCGTTCTTGAAGAAGTGCAGGGAGACGTTCTTGCTGTTTTCGCCGGTCTTGGCCTGATCGCCGTAATAGTAGTAGTGATAGATAATCGCGCCATCGACTTCGCCGGCGTTCACACCCTTCATGGCAATGCTGTTGCCCTTATACGGCTTGGCGTTTTCCTTCATGGCCTTGAGCCAGTCTTCCGTGACCTTTTCGCCCTTGAGTTCGAGCAAGGCGCTGACAATGGCCTGAAAATCGGCGCCGGCGGGCGCTGCGCCCCAGCGACCCTTCCAGCTTTCATCTGCAAGATCGACCATCGATTTCGGCAGCTTGTCTTCGGTCATCTTGTTCTTGTCATAGGCAAAAACGGTGGAACGGGCAGCAACGCCGATCCAGTTTCCATTGGCCGGCCGGTAGTTGTCCGGGACCTGCGCGAGGATATCGGCGTTGAGCGGTGCGAAGAGCTTCGAATTGTCGACGAGCGCCATGGCCGGCGAATTCTCGGTCAGGAAAACATCCGCCGGCGAAGCTGCACCTTCCTGTACGATCTGGTTGGCGAACTCCATGTCTTTGCCGTTGCGGATCGTAACCTTGACGCCGGTCTCCTTGGTAAAACCATCGGCCCAGGCCTGGGTAAGGCTCTCGTGCTGAGCATTGTAGACGGTGATCCCGTCCTCGGCGCGCGCCGACGCCACCATGGTCGCGCTTGCGACACCGGCAGCAACGATCAGCGTGCCGGCAAATTGCGAAAATGACTTCTTCATGGAAAATCCCCCTGTCAAAAGCATCCGGACCCCCGGATGTCCGTTCACTCGATAAACAATTATGATAAAACTCGTCAACTTAGACCAGTGACATTTATGTGAGCGAACGACTCATATTTTCAATTCTCATGCGTGTGCAAATATGATTGTCCTCATCGTTTCGGGACTGGCCTGCGTATGTTAGACGGACGCGTTGTATTCACGAATGGAAGTCGCAATGCGTCGCTTTTTGCCTGACAATTTCACGCTGATGCTGGTCGGGGCCGTGATCCTGGCCTCGTTCTTTCCGATCAGCGGCGTAGCGGCGGATTATTTCGGCATCGCGACCAAGATAGCGATCGGCATACTGTTCTTCCTGCACGGCGCCCGCCTTTCACGCGATGTCGTCATTGCCGGCTTCCTGCACTGGAAACTGCACCTGACGATTCTCGCAGCGACCTTCGTCCTCTTTCCGCTGCTTGGTATTTGCGCCGGCATTCTGGTGCCAGCGATACTGCCGCCGGCGCTCTATTCCGGCATTCTTTTCCTGTGCGTGCTACCCTCGACGGTGCAATCGTCGATCGCATTCACCTCGATCGCCGGCGGCAACGTGCCCGCAGCCATCTGTTCCGCCTCTGCTTCGAACATTTTCGGCATGTTCCTGACGCCATTTCTGGTCGGCCTGCTCTTTTCGACGGCAGGCGGCCATGGCGGATTTTCGTTCGACGCGCTGCAGTCGATTCTCCTGCAATTGCTCGCGCCCTTTGTTCTCGGGCAGATCCTCCAGCCATTCATCGGCAACTTCATTCGCAGCCAGCGCAAGCTGCTGATGCCGTTCGATCGAGGGTCGATCCTGATGGTGGTCTACCTGGCGTTCAGCGAATCCGTGACCGAGGGGCTGTGGCATACGATCTCGATTCGTGACCTTGCCGTCGTGATCCTGCTCGACATTGCAATCCTTGCCATCGTCCTTGCGGTCACCATGTTCGGCAGCCGCTGGGCCGGATTTTCACGCGAGGACGAAATTGCAATAACCTTCTGCGGCTCGAAGAAGAGCCTTGCCAGCGGCATTCCCATCGCAACGGTCATTTTTGCCGGGCAAAGCATCGGCAGCATAGTATTGCCGCTGATGCTGTTTCATCAGATCCAGCTGATGGTGTGCGCTGTCATCGCCCAGAAATATGCGGATGCCGGAAAGCGGGCCCGCGCGAAGGAAGCACATCCCGCCGCGCAGACCTGACGGAAAATCCAAGACTATTTGGGCTGGCGCGCCGCGATCGCCTGCATCAGCTTTGCGGCCAGCATGTCGTACTTCTCGTCATAGTGGTGGTCGCCCTGAAGTTCGATTTTCTCGACTGAGGCAAGCGATGGATCGTTGCACGCCGTATCGTCTTCCTCGGAACCGTAAACGCATAAAACCTTGTCGAGCGGCAGCTTGGCAACCGCGGGCGCAACCTCGTTGTCGCCGCCGAGCCCGAGCCATGCGCCGACCGACACCTGAAACGGCGTCGTCTCTTCCGTGCCGATCAGGCCGATCATCCGCACCCGGTCCTGCAATTGCTGGGGCATGGATGGCCATGAGAAGGGGATGGTGTTGGCACCAAATGAATAGCCGAGGAGAACCACCGGCAGTTTGCCGGATGGATCGGCTTTCGCGACGATCCGGCCGATATCCTTGGCGATGTCCTCGGGCTTGCGCAGCGTCCAGAAATAGCGAAGCGAATCGACGCCAACGACATGAACGCCTTCCTTGGCAATGATGTCGCCGACCGACTTGTCGATATCGCGCCAGCCGCCATCGCCCGAGAAGAAGACGGCGAGATATTTAGGATCGCCGTTTGTTGCCGGCACGTCGATGATCGGCAGCGACTCAGCCGAAGCATCTTCCTTGGCGATTTCGACTGCCGCGTCCGCCGCGATCTGCAGCCGCTCGGGACGCGTTGCGCCGAGCTTTTCCTGCGCGAGGAAAAAGCCGGTGCTGGGTGGGCCCTTGGGGTCGGCGTCCGGCTTCTCGCGCACGATCGTTGCCGGATTGGGCAGATCGGCATCGTAGGAGTAGCTGAAGCCGTCATTGCCCACGGCCTCATAATCGGCGCCCTCGCAGGACGGAAGCTTGGTCTTGAGCCCGACCGAGGGATCGATAACGACCGCTCCCGCCAGGGTTGCCGCCGGCGTATCGGCCACCGAGGCATAGGCCATCACGGCGCCCTCGCCGATGCCAACGACTACCGGATGCATATAGGTATCGACAGCGATCATGCGCTGCGCCTCCTTGGCAATGCCTTCGAGGTCGGAGACGAAATAAGTGCAATCGCCGGTATCCTGATCGAGTTCCTTGCGCCACTTCTCAAGATCGACGGTCAAGACCAGAAAGTTGCGGTCGAGCAGGAGCTTGCTCAGCGCTTCGTCGTCGGCAGCCAAGCCACCTTTTTGCGAAACGACGATAGCGATACCCGACGGCTTGCCATCCGGCTGCAGCAACGGCACGTCCGTGAGCCGTTCGGACGAAACAAGAATGCGCTTGCCTCCGCCGCCGAACCCGAACCGCGGAAGGTAGTGAAGTGCTGCAGAAAGACCGATACTGACGATCAGCAATGCAAGAATGACGAGCAGGGTGCGCCTGCGCAGGAATTTCATCGTTTAAAGACCTCAAAGGGGCTGCCGCTCACCAGATTCGTCGCATCAATGAGCGAGCGGGGCGTCGCGAGGCCCGGTGGGCAAATCAGGTAATAGGGTGTCCATTTCGGGCCGAACTTATCCTTGAAAGCGCGCAATCCGTCAAATCGATAAAACTCGGCGCCGCGCCGGTAGATAAAGGAGCCGATCCGGTTCCATCGCGAGGCAAGATGACTGTCGGACAGACCCGACAATGGCGCCGCACCAAGATTGAACCAATGATAGCCCTCGTTCTTTGCCGCCATGAGCAGATTGGCAAATAGCCCGTCCATGACGACGCTGGAGGCATCCGGTACATGGCGCATCAGGTCGACGGCAATTTCTTCCTTGTTGGCGCCGCGCCACATATTGGCGAATGCGACGATCTTGCCCTCCTTGCGCAGGACACCGACGTCGAAATTGGCAAGGTAGGCGTTTTCAAACGAACCAAGCGAGAAACGCTTCTCTGAACCCGATTTCATCTCGAGCCAGGCGTCCGAGACCTCGCGCAGCTCGTCCATGATGTCCGGCGTATTCTCCCTCGCAATGACCTCGAATGTTACGCCCTCTTTTTCGAGGCGGCGCGCCGCGTAACGCAGCGGCTGGCGCTTCGAGCCCTCAAGCGAAAAGTCGGTCAGGTCTACGCGTGCAACTTCGCCAAGCTTCAGCGCTGTCAGGCCCATATCGAGGAAAAGTGGCAGCCTTTCAGGACCTACGCCATAGAACACCGTGCGCGATCCCGTTCGGTCGGCAAGACCGCGAAACGCCCAGGCGAGATCCGATATGACGGTCCCGTCGTTGCCCACGGGCTCGCCCATCGAAACAAGACTTCCGCCGGAGCGGGCATACATGACGAAACCCCTGCCCTGCGGATCCATTAGGAAGCGCTTGTCACCGAGCAGTGCCAGCGCATCGGAGGCACGCGGCGATGTGGCGACGACCTCGGGCACCTGATCGGGAATAGGCTGGGCCTTGAGCTTGCTGCGGCCGACGCCATTGATGACCGTATTGATCGTAACGGCTGCGAGAATGGTGAGGACGAGCACCGTCGCCCGCAAGAATCGCGAGGCCTGGGCATCCCAGGCGAACTCCCACCAGAGTTCGTTGGCATATTCGACATGGTGATAGGCAAAGAATCCGAGCCAGATTACCGCAAAGGCCGTGGTCCCGATGCTGGCGAGCCAGCCCCATGTGAGTGTGAAGCGTTCGTTGAGCGGCCTGCGATAGAAGGAATCGCGGAACAGGAGCAGCGTTCCCGCCATCAAGGTCAACATGAGCGCTTCTTCCCAGGCGAGACTCTTTGTAAGCGCGAAGATCGCGCCTAGGCTGAACAGAATGAGGGCGAGAAACCAGGCGCGCCAGAGCCGCCGGGCCAGGCCGCGAGCAACGATGAGCAACGCGAGGCCAACGAAGCTCGCGCCAAGATGCGACATTTCGAGAAACGGCATGGGCAGGATGTCTGCCAGCACTTCGAGGCGGGAGTGCAGGCCGGGAATGACCGCCGAAATCAGGAGAACGATGCCGCCAAGGAACGCGATGCCGGCTGAAAGCGGCGGTATCAGCGGCTCGAACATTCGCGCAGCCATCATCGTCGGCGCGGCGAGCAGATGGCGTTTGCGCAAAATCTCGGAAACGACGAAACCGGCGATCGCGATCAGAAAAGGGATAAGCGTATAAATCAGGCGGTAGGCGACCAGTGCGGCGATAGCGTCGGGATTCTGGCCAAGGCCAAGGCCGGCAATAATCGTCGCTTCGAAAGCGCCGATACCGCCTGGTGCATGGCTGACGATGCCGAGCGCGACTGCGACCACGTATACGAGCGCGAAGGCCGGAATGCTTCCAACCGAGCCCGCAGGCAGGAGAACGTAGAGCGTTGCAGCGGCGGCGGCGACATCGACAAGTCCGGCGATGATCTGCAGCAGAGCGCCCTGCGACGACGGGAGGCGTACCGACATGCGGCCGATCCGCAGCGTACGCTCGCGGCGCGACAGCCAATAGAGAAGCACCGCGACTGCCACAAGAATTCCCGTGCCAATCACCTGATCGACGATGGGGCCGAACGAGACCACCCACGGAATGCGTGTCGGGTCGATGACCAATGCAACGGCGATGAGGATCGTAAACGCGAACCAGATCGCCAGCCACGACGTGCCGATGATGCGACCGATATCGGCGATATCGATCCCCTCGGCGGCATAGACCCTGTAGCGCAAAGCTCCGCCGGTCAGAAGCGAGAAGCCGAGTGCGTTGGAAATGGCGTAGCCGGCGCCGCCGGCCATGGCGGAAATGTGATAGGGAACGCGTTTCGGCGCAATCGTCTCAACTGCAACAACGTCGTAAAGTGCAACGGCGGCAAAGCTGACGATCGTGAAAACAAGCGCGACCAGCAGCGTGCTTGTCGGAATGGCATGCAGCGACCGCTTCACGTCATGCAGCGAAATCTCGCTGGAAAAATGGGCGAGGACGAGCAGGCTGACGATGGCCACGCCAATGCCGAGCGCGGCGAACATCGCCGATCTGGCCTTCTTGCCCCACCAGGGAAGGCGAGACTTCGCGCGGGCTTCCAGCCTTTGCATCTGTTTTTCGTGGTCTGCGACAGCCGTCGTCATGGGTTATTCCAAAATCAGAATGGATCTGAAGGAAGCGAATTGCACCGTTTCAAGGTTGGCGCATTAGCCCTGCAATAATGGCGGGATTGAGCCCAGAATAAAGGCTAAATAATCTTTCATCTTCCGGTGGCCCGGATGACGATATGCGATCAGTTATTACAGTCTTACTGGGAGATCAATCTTGGATCATGCCGCGTCGAGCAATAGTTGCCGATGGCTCCCCGGCGCACGCACGCGGCCGACGGCCTTTCGCGGCGGGTTGAGACCCATTCCCTTGGCAATGGCGGTTGCTACCGAGTTGCTGTTCTGGATCAGGAAAGAGTAGCGCAGATCCGATTGCCGGATACGGTTCGCTACATCGATTGCCGCCCGCCAGCGCGCAGCAATCGTCGCGTAGCTGCCCTCCAGCATCATCGTCGTGCGCGAAGTGGGCCGCACGTAAAATTCCGGGAAATAGACGAGATCGCGCTTGGCATAGTCGGTGACGACAGCAGTCAGCGCGCCGCCAATCGCGCAATAGTTGAAACTTCCATCCGGATTTGCGGCGCCACCGTTGATTTCAAACAACGGACGCCCGGCCTCATCTGTCCAGACCACAAAGTTGTGGCTGGCGATCCCGCCGAATCGCGGGATGGGATAGGCGCCAAACAGAATGCGGTGTTCCATCAAATCGGTGCTCTGAGATACGAAATAGAAGAAGATGGATCTCAAATACCTCATTTATTTTCAAACACAAGGCCGCGAAGCTTCACGGAAATGCGAGGGGATTTCGCTTAGCCGGCACATATTTGCCTAAGCTGCGCCAATAGCGTGGAAATCCCCGCAACGGCCGGAGAGATTCCGCAAAGAATTATTTTCGCCGTCGCTATCTATCTCGGAAGAAACAAGTTCGGTTCGTTGGCAAAATTGTGTTGGGTTGCAGGCCGCCCTAGACGACCCGAACCTGAATTTCACCGACTCCATCAACGCCGCCATGCATTTCATCGCCGCGTTGCACGGCGCCGACACCGGCCGGCGTGCCGGTAAAGATCAGGTCACCCGGCTGCAGCGTGAACAGTGTCGAGAGGTAAGAAATAGTCTCCGGAACCTTCCAGATCATCTGGTCGAGGTCGCCGCGCTGGCGTTCGGTCCCGTTCACCTTCAACCAGATGGCGCCGGCAACCGGGTGGCCGATCGCCGCCGCCGGCACAATCGGCGAGCATGGCGCCGATGCCTCAAACGCCTTTCCGACCTCCCAGGGGCGGCCGAGCTTCTTGGCCTCGCCTTGCAAGTCACGCCGCGTCATGTCGAGCCCGACGGCATAGCCGTACACATGATCCAGCGCATATTCGACGCTGATGTCGGAGCCGCCCTTGGCAAGCGCCACAACGAGCTCCATTTCGAAGTGAACATCGTTGGTCGCTGTGGGATACGGAAAATCGCGCCCCTCGGTCAGGAGACTATCAGGGTTCTTCTGGAAGAAGAATGGCGGCTCGCGGCTCGGGTCATGTCCCATTTCGATGGCGTGGTCAGCATAGTTGCGTCCCACACAATAGATGCGGTGAACCGGGAAAAGCTTGTCCAGACCGGCCACGGGCAATGCCGGTTGCGGAAGCGGGTCAAAAACAAAACGGGCTTCAAACATCTATTCGCCTCTTTCGGGTTTTACCGGCTGCGCCTTCTCTCTCGGCGCCATGCGTACTATAGAGTCGAGACGCCCGCCTGATGCAACCCGGCATATGCAGCGGCATAATGCCCTTGGCAAGGATATTGCGCCTCCCATGCATCTTCGATTTGACTCGGCCCCAGCGTTTCATGGCGAGGACAGCGATGAAGCACTGCTTGAGCGGGTGCAGCGCGCAAG
Source organism: Phyllobacterium sp. YR620 (assembly GCF_900104165.1). Lineage (NCBI taxonomy): Bacteria > Pseudomonadati > Pseudomonadota > Alphaproteobacteria > Hyphomicrobiales > Phyllobacteriaceae > Phyllobacterium > Phyllobacterium sp. YR620. The sequence goes on along the minus strand of NZ_FNJP01000001.1, from coordinate 1,022,728 downwards.
CTTCGGCTATTTCTGGGATGGCGCGCATCCCCATAGCGGTCTTGCCCGCGACAGGTCTGGCCGGACAGCTGATCCGAACAATGACCTCGTCTCGATAAGCGGCTCTGGCTTTGCATTCGTGGCGATCATTGTCGCCCTCGAACGCGGCTGGATCAAACGCCGGGATGCGCTTGCCCGTTTCGATGCAATGGTATCGACCCTCGAGCAAGCGACGCGCTACCAGGGCGTCTATCCGCATTTCATCAACGGCCGCGACGGCTCGACGGTCCCCTTCTCGCGCCTCGATGACGGCGGCGATCTGGTCGAAACGTCATTGCTGTTCCAGGGGCTTCTCTGCGTCCGCCAGTATCTCGCCTCGCAACATGCGGGGAGCTTCGACCTGAGGGCCCGGATCGATCGTCTCTGGCGCGCGGTCAACTGGAGCGCACACATAAAGCCCGGAACGAATGCGCTTTACTGGCATCACAGCCCGAAACATGGCTGGGCGCGCAATGTGCCGATCCGCGGCTGGAACGAAGCGCTGATTACCTATGTTCTCGCCGCCGCCTCCCCCGAATACGCGATCGAACCCCGGATTTACCACGAGGGATTTGCTGGCAACGGCGCAATCGCCAACGGGCGCGAGTACTATGGAGTAACGCTGCCGCTGGGTCCGGCCTATGGCGGCCCCCTATTCTTTGCCCATTACTCCTTCTGCGGCCTCGACCCGCGCGGCCTCAAGGATCGCTACGCCGACTACTGGGAACAGAACTGCAATCACACGCGCATCAACTATCTGCACAGCTTGGAAAAAACCCAATCCGACGATTGTTGGGGGCTGACTGCGAGCCACGCGCCCAAGGGTTACGCCGTCAGTTCACCGGTTTCCGACATGGGTTTGATTGCACCGACAGCGGCCCTGAGCAGCCTCCCCTACACGCCTTACGAGTCGATGCGGGCGCTGCGCCATTTCATGGCTTTGCCGCAAGGCCGGATTGCCGGACGTTTCGGGTTCGTCGATGCCTTTGCACCGGCGCGCAACTGGTATGCCCGGACCTATCTTGCGATCAATCAGGGGCCGATCGTCGCCATGATCGAGAACCACCGCAGCGGGCTGCTTTGGGAACTCTTCATGAGCGCGCCGGAAATCAGGGATGGGTTGCGCAAGCTTGGCTTTGTCAGCCCGCACGTGTCACAGGTGTAGGCCATTATGGCCGTCAATGCCCTACGAAAGTCGAGGAACGAAAACACGCCTGAGGGATTGTTTTTAGTGGGGCAATTGACCATCTTCCGCTCACCTCGCCGCGCTTCCCGCTGAACAAGGATCAGACATGAAAGTCCATGCCGTTTTCAACCGCGATGGCGGCACCTTTCGCACGATGGACATGGAAGCGTTCGCAGCGACGGCAAAGTCCATCTTCGAAAGCCATGGGCATACGTTCGAAAGCGAGATCATCCCGGGCAAGAAGCTTATCAAAGCGCTTGAACGCGTCTGCGCCGAGCCGGGCGATCATGTGCTCATGGCCGGCGGCGGTGACGGTACGATCTCCGCAGCCGCGGACTTCGCATGGAAGTCGCAAATACCCCTCGCCGTCCTACCAGCCGGCACGATGAACCTTTTCGCCCGAGCACTTAAGATCCCGCTCGACCTCAACGCTGCGCTTGAAAGTCTTGCGACCGGCTCGATCGAAGCTGTCGATATTTCAACGGCCAATGACGAAAGTTTCGTCCATCAGTTCTCGATCGGCTTCCAGCCGCAGATGATTCAGGTTCGCAACACTCTGGAATATCGCTCGCGTTGGGGCAAGCGGCTCGCCAGCATGCGTGCCTTTGCCAAAGCCATGGGCCGCCCGCCTAAATTCCTCGTTCGCATGGTCGTCGACGGAACCACCATCGAGCGAACCGTTTCCGCCATTTCCGTCGCCAACAATGCCTATGGCCACGGTGTCTTGCCGGTTCCCGAAGTCGTCAACCGTGGCGAGCTCGGCGTTTATATTGCTGGAAAATTGACGCCGGCCGCCCTTCTCAAGCTGGCCTTCACGGTGCTCACCGGCTCGTGGCGCAGCAACCCGGACGTCGATGAAGTTGTGGCCCGAAAGGTCGAGCTGCACTTCCCGCACCTGCGGCGCGGCGCCAAGGCCACGATCGATGGCGAACTGATCCCCCTGCCGCGCGACGTCAAGATTGCCGTTCGCGCCGGCGAACTCAAAGTCCTTGCGCCGAAGCTTCCCTAATGAAAACAGCGCGGCCATGGCCGCGCTGCTGAAATTATAAAGGAAAGACCGCTTAGCTGCTGGTTTTCTTGTTCTTTTTTGCCGGCGTCGCAGCGGGCGCTGCCGCTGGGGCCGGGTTCGTGGCCTTGCGTGCCGCAGCCTCGTCGGCTGCAGCCTGGTCTGCGCTCTTCGGCATGGTGTCGACGATCGAGCGGACCTTGCCCTTGTCGGTTACGGTGCACATGGCATCGCGAATATCCGCTTTGAGGCGCACCTGGCTTACGCCACCGCCCATCGATTCCGCTTCAACGGCCTTGATGTTGCTTTCGGAGAGGAAGTATTTGACTGCCGCCGCCTGGATGCAGGGTTCTGCCAGTGCTGAATCCACCGGCGGGCGAACCGGCGCGAATGTGGGGATCATCGGAACCAGTGGAGGCTGGCCGGTCGTGGAGCATGCTGCCAGGGGAATAAGAACCGCCAAAGGGGCAATTCGGCTCAGTATTTCAGGCAGGCGCATGGGTCTCTCCGCAAAGTCTCATCGCAGTATTGGATATAGGCCGGAAACTATTCGCTTTTCGCCATTTGTCTAGTGGCACAACTGCCACAATGGGACTTTATTGCCACAACACCAGGACACTCAGGGTGCGACCGACAGCATCCAGTTTAACGCGCCGCGCCAGTCCGTCATTCGGATAGGCGTGCCGTGGTTGCCGCTTTCAAACCGGGTAAAGCGCACGGGATAGCCTTTGGCGGAAGCCCGGATCTGCTGGTAGAAGGCTTCCTGCTTGTCGATGGCAAAGACAGGGTCTCGGCTACCGTGGCCGAAGAACACCGGTATGCGGCGCTTGAACGAAGCGGAGCCGATGAAGTGATCGTCCCAAAGTGATCCGAGGATCAGCAAACCGGAAATATCCTTTGCCGCCTTTGGATCGTCCGCAAGCCGCCAGCATAACATTCCCCCCATCGATCCGCAGGCAACGAACAGTTTCGCTTGCGGCGACTGCGCCTTGAAATGAGCAATCAAGCCAGCAACCTGCGCTGCACCCTTGTCGCCGAAATCGGTGAAATCCGGCGTGAGGTATAGACCGTTGTTCCGGTCCATGAGGTTCTTCAGCCGATTGAAATTGCCGCCGAACGTGAAATCGTTCATCCCCTGCTGCCGATTTCCGCCCTGCCCGTGCAGGTAGATCGTGATGACGGCCGGGCTGTCGAGATTGCCCACGGCCATGACCTTGACCGACCCGCTGTCGGTCGTGACCACGAGATCCTTTTGCGAGCGTTTCGGCTGCAAGGACACATAGTTCGGCTTGACCCGCCGTTCCGGCACCGTGTCGCGGCCATTGATATCCCGCAGTTCATTATAATCCACAACCACATAGTCGCCGCCATCCGCGCTTTTGAGAAGACCGGGATAGGCAAACAGATCGTCCTTGTACGGATCGAGCTGCACGGCGGAAACGGGCGCGGTGAGGCACAGCAGAGCGAACGCGGCGAAGAGGATGGGTTTCAGCAATGTTAGTCCTAAGGGTTCGGCAGGGCGATCGTGCCGCCGGCGCGATTGAGCATGTCCGGCGTGTCGACATCAATAGCCGCTGCCTCGCCAAGTTCAACATCGATCAGCGGAAAATCGCCCCGCTCGATCAGATGACGGGCACCGACATCACCGGCAAGCGTGAAGACTTCGTCAAATAATTGGCGTGGCAAAAGCACGGGGTTGCCGCGCTTACCATCAAAGGTCGCCCGCACGATCGACTGACCCCCTGCCTCGCTGAAACGCCTGATCATCGTCTCAACGTGCTCGCTCGAAAGCGCCGGCATGTCGGCAAGCAACATCAGGACACCGTCCGCCGAAGCGGGCACATGCCGGATCGCGGTTTGCAGCGAGGATGCTAGGCCGCTCGCGTAATCCTTGTTGAGCGCGATGACGACATTCAGGCCCTCGAGCGCCGCGCTACATTGCTCGGCCATATGGCCGAGAACGGCAATGACCGGACGCCCGCCCGCTTCGATCGCAGTCAGGGTCGAGCGCCGGATCAAAGGCATGCCGGCGAAAGTCGCGAGCAGCTTGTTTGATCCGTTCATGCGTGTCGACTGTCCCGCCGCAAGCACCGCGATCGCCACATCGGCGCGCGACGCGGCGGGTCGCGGATCACGCGGCTGCGGCCGAGATGTTATCTCCATAAGCAAGCCCCCTACGCCCATGCCGATGACATCTTCCTTCGTGACGGGCACATTTGCCATGAGGCGCTCGAGCACCCAGTCGAAGCCATTTTCCTTTGGACTGCGCGCACAGCCCGGCGCACCAATGACCGGCTTGCCGCCGAGTTCGCCAAGCACCAGGAGATTGCCTGGGTCGACCGGCATGCCGACATGATGCACAACGCCCCCGGCCTGCCTGATGGCCGCCGGCACGACATCGCCGGCATCGACCACCGCGGATGCGCCGAATGCGATGACGATGTCGTTCGATCGATGCAGGTCGCGAATGGCCTCCGCAAGCGCGCTTTCGGAATGGGTGGTCCGCCGCTCGGCCGTCAGTTCACCATGATTTCCGGCTATGCGCGCTTCGATGACGCGGCGGGTCTTGTCGAGTACGCTCGTCTTCACCGACGGCAAGGTCGTCTGGGCCAGGCCGACGCGCGCGCCGGTAAAGGCATGGACGCCAATCGCCACGCGCCCGCGCGCCAGCATTGCGATGCGATCAATGACTTGCGCCGGAACTGCAAATGGAATGATCTTGATCGTCGCAACCATTTGGCCGAGTTCAACACGCTCGAATGGTTTCAAGGTTGCAATCGTTGCGGCCGGATCAACCGCATTGATGGCATTGACGAGATCGGCATCGACAGCAAAAAGCCCGGCTTTTTCGGCGTAGCAGTTGACGCGGCCCGTCGTTGCGGTCCCCAGCCGGACATTGAATACATCAAGCGATTTGGTGATTTGCTCGGCCGCGGCGTTCTCTTCGAGATCGCCGCTTTCCAGCCGCGCCGCAATGACGTGCCTGACGCCTGCGGCCCGGAGCCCCGTGATATCGGCGGCTGTAAGCATATGCCCCTTTTTCAGCTTGAGCCCGCTCGCGTGGGTTGAGTGGGCGAGTATCGCACCGACCGCATCGTCGAGTGGCATTTCACCGAATATCATGCGGTTCGGTCCAATTGCTGCAATGGCTGCAGTTCGCGCGCACGGAATGTCTTGACGACCTCGGCGATAATCGCGACGGCGATCTCCGCGGGACTGGCGGCCCCGATATCAAGTCCTATTGGCGCGCTGATCCGGCTGATCTGTTCGTCAGCAAGCCCCAGAAGCTTGAGCCGCTCCACCCTCTTTGCATGTGTTTTACGGCTGCCGAGCGCGCCGACGTAAAAGCAGCCGGATGTCAATGCAGCCGCGAGCGCCGGATCGTCGATCTTCGGGTCATGTGTCACTGCGGCCACGCCCGTATAGGGGTCGAGCGGGCGGGCTTCCAGCACGTCTTGCGGCCATTCGGCGTGAAGCACGACATCCGGAAAGCGCTCCTCGGTCGCAAAGGCCGTGCGCGGATCGATGATTTCCATGTCATAGCCGGCAACCTTCGCCATGGGCGCCAATGCCTGGCTGATGTGGACCGCTCCGATAACAACGAGGCGTGGCGGCGGCAGATGCACATTCAGAAAAAAGGACCGGCCATCCACATCGGCAATTCCGGACCGGCCCGACAGGAATGCAGTTCGAACCGCGTGGGCCAGCGCACCGGCGACAGGATCGCCCTGACGGATCACCCGGTCGCGGCCATCCCCAATATCAGTCAGGAGGATCGCGGCGCGGCGTGCGCGTCGCTCTTCGTTGAGTTTCTTGAGGCAAAAGGGATCCACGATCAGCCCAGCCGCTCCACATAAACCCTGATGCGTCCGCCACAGGAAAGCCCGACCTGCCATGCCGTTTCATCGGCAACCCCGAACTCGAGCATGCGCGGCTCGCCGCTCTCGATCACGCCCATGGCCTCAGCGATAACCGCGCCTTCGACGCAGCCGCCCGATACCGAACCTTCGAAATTGCCGGAGCGATCGATGACCAGATGGCTGCCGACCGGCCTTGGCGCCGACCCCCACGTTTCGATGACGGTCGCGATGGCGACATCCCGGCCATCGGACATCCAATCCTGCGCGGTCATCAGCGGATCAAGTGTTTGTTGATTGGATTCCAGCATCATCGTGCCCTCCAGCAGGCTCAATATGGGTGCGATCCCGGCGCATGGGAAGGGGTCGCCCGGGCGAGCCAGCGTTTCGGATCGTCGTTGCGCTCGCGCGGCCGGCCGAGCGCCTTGCACAGATCGTCCAGGGCTTCAAGGTTATGCACGGCGCGAAAGTCATCGACATAGGGAAGCATTGCCCGAACGCCCCGGGCGCGCGGCTCGAAGCCTTCAAAGCGCAGCAAGGGATTGAGCCAGATCAGACGCCGGCACGATTTCGACAGCCGCTCCATCTCCGCTTCGAGTTCGATTGTATCCTCCCGCTCAAGACCATCGGTAATGAGCAGGACCACGGCGCCCTGGGTCAGGACGCGGCGCGACCATTGCCTGTTGAATTCATGCAATGTCTCACCGATGCGCGTGCCGCCGGACCAGTCCTTTACAACATCGGTGCACCGCGCAATGGCATCGTCAGGATCGCGGTAGCGTAATGGCCGCGTAATGTTGCTGAGACGCGTGCCGAAGACGAAGCAATGAACACGCCGTCGCCTCTCCATGATCGCATGCATGAAATGCAGAAAGATGCGCGTGTACTGGCTCATTGAGCCGGAAATATCCGCAAGCACGACGAGCGGCGGGTGGACGACGCGGCGCGAACGAAACTTTGGCAGGATGAGATCGCCTCCCGTGCGCAGACTTGCCCGCATCATGGCCCGCGGGTCGATGCGTCTCCCACGCGGATCGCTGCGGTAGCGCCTGGTTTCGACCTCATCGAGCGGCAGGGTGAGTTCGCTCATGGCGCGTCGCGCCCGACCGAGCTCAGCGGCGCTCATCTGCGCAAAATCCTTGGCCCGCAAGACTTCCTTGCCGGAAAATGTAAAGCGGGCGTCGATATCGATCTCTGGCGGCCGTTGACCCGGTTCTGGCTGACCATTGCCCCTGAGCAACGCCTCGGCGACCCGCGCTTCCGCTGCCCTTGACCGTTCCCGGTCCTGCGCCATCGCGACCGGGGAGAACATTGCCAGCATCTTTTCGATCAGTTCACGTGAGCGCCAATAAAGGCGGAACGCCTCATCGAATGTCGCATGGTCCTCGCGGCGCGTTACGAAAACACTGTGCAGTGTCCAGTAGAAGTCATCCCTCGATCCGATGCCGCCGATGAGCACCGCCTGGATTGCATCCTGGACGGAGGCTGGACCGACGCGCATGCCTGCCTTGCGCAGGGTCCGGGCGAAATAGACGATATTGTCCGCAAGATGACTGCCCGAACCCGCCGCCTGCGGTGATGGTTCGAGCGCCGCCATGTCAGACGGCATTCAAGCTGGCGGCCGATTGGCGTATCTCCGACTTGACTTCGTCAAGGATGCGGCGCCCTTCGCCGCCGGCGATGCGGGCAATATCGTCCTGGTATTTCAGGAGCACGCCGATCGTATCGGATACGGCTTCGGGATCTAGGGCGAGCTTGTCCATCTCCGTCAGGGCCCCAGCCCAGTCGATGGTCTCGGCTACGCCAGGCAGCTTGAAGAGGTCGACTTCGCGCAGCTTTTGGACATAGCGGACGATCTCATCCGATAGGCGCTCATTGGCGGCCGGCACCTTGCGGCGGACAATTTCGAGCTCGCGTTCCGCCGAGGGGTAATCCACCCAGTGGTAGAGGCAGCGCCGCTTCAGCGCGTCATGGATTTCACGTGTACGATTGGTGGTTATGATGACAAGCGGCGGCTCATTCGCCCGAATGGTGCCAAGCTCCGGGATCGTAACCTGATAATCCGACAGCACTTCAAGCAGGAAGGCTTCGAACGCCTCGTCCGTGCGGTCGAGTTCATCAATCAGGAAGACCGGCGCTTTACCCTGCTCGCCCGAAAGCGCCTGCAGCACCGGCCTCCGGATCAGGAACTTTTCGGAAAACACGTTCCGCTCGATCGCATTCTTGTCGATGACGCCGCTTGCCTCGTCGAGCCGGATCTCGATCATCTGCGCCGCATAGTTCCACTCGTAGACCGCCGAGGATACGTCGAGGCCCTCATAGCACTGCAGCCGGATAAGCGGACGGCCGAGGGTCGTCGCCAGCACCTTGGCGATCTCTGTCTTGCCGACTCCCGCCTCGCCTTCAAGAAACAGCGGCCGCTTCATGCGCAAGCTCAGGAACAAAACGGTCGCCAAGGCCCGGTCCGCAACGTACCCGCCGGATTCGAGCAGGGCCAAGGTGGCCTCGATCGATTGCGGCAGGGACGAAACGGCTTGCTTGCCCATGCTGGTCCTAGTCTCCGGCGGAGTGGTACGATCGGTTGAGATAGATCAGGGATTTGGCCGGATCACCCATGTTGAGCGCCGTCACCTTGCCATAGATCACGTAGTGGGTGGCGACCTCGTGCGTGGCGACGATGCGGCAGTCAAAGCTTGCCAATGCATCGACGAGAACGGGCGCACCTGTCTGCAACGTGTGCCAGTGGCCGAGGGAGAACCTGTCCTGCTGCGCAAGATCGCCCCTGCCGGAGAAGGCTTCGGACAACGCCTGCTGGCCAAGCGAGAGGGTGTTCAGCGCAAAGACCTGGTTTTCGATGAAGAGATGATTGAGTTCATGCTCGCGGTTGAGGCAGACGAGCATCGTTGCAGGATTGTCGGAAACGGAACAGACAGCCGAAACCGTCACGCCACGACGTCCGGCCGGACCATCGGTCGTGATAATATGCACGGCTTCCGCGAAATGGCTCATCGCATTGCGGAACGCGAGCGGCTCGATCTTCTGATCCTTGGCTATAAGCAAATTTTCAATTCCGTATCTGCAGCATCAGTATCGCAACAATCGCCACAACCAAAGAGTGCGGACAAATTTTTGTTCGATCCTATTATTATATAGACCCCAATTGCGCGGAATGAAGGAAACAGTTACCGAAATAATGTAACTGGTTACCATACAACACGAAATGGCCCGCTCTTGATGAACCGCTTGCTACGCGCCGCAACATTCCTTGGCCTTCTGGTCTCGAGTGTCGCACATGCGGAGGACAGGATTGGCGTTATTGCGCCGCTTTCGGGTCCCTTTGCGCGCCTCGGCATGCAAGTGGTCGATGGCAGCACCGTGGCGGTAAACACTGCCGGAAAAGGCCAGGCGATATCGATCACCACCGCCGACGACAAGTGCGACTCAGCCGGTGGCGAGGCCGCTGCGAGGCAAATGGTACAGGCCAACGTCATGATCGTCGTCGGTTTCCTTTGCGCCGACGCATTGGAGGCCGCCTTGCCGATCCTCAACCAGAAGGGCATCCCGGTCATAAGTCCGGGGGTGCGGTCGCGAACACTGACCGAACGGCGAGCCGAGCAACCCTATGCAGTTTTCCGGCTCGCCCCGTCCGAACAGAGTGAGGTAACGGAAACCGGCGATATTCTTGCGCAGCTATGGCATTCCACACCCTTCGCGATCATTGACGACGGCACCATCTTCGGCCGTGAACTTGCCTCCGGCGTGCGCGCACGGCTTGAGGAGAAGGGGCTGAAGCCTGTTTTCGCCGATACCTATCGCCCCGGCCTCGACAATCAAAACGCACTGGTCGGCCGGCTCAAGCGCGCGGGCGCCACGCAGGTTTTCGTCGGCGGCGAGCGCGACGACGTTGCAGCCATCGGGCGCAGCGCCGTCGCCCTGTCCTACCCGCTCACCATCGTCAGCGGCGAGGCGCTCGGTACTGTCGGCAACGGCAGCGACCTTGCCGCCGGAACCCTGATGATAGCCCCGCGCGACGCGGAAAAGCTCGACAGCGCCCGCAACGCGAAAAACGCTGTCGAACTTGCCGGGAAAGTCCCGGAAGGCTACGTCATACCGGCCTATGCCGCGACCGAGATCGCCTTGCAGGTTCTTGCCGGTGCGCAGGCGCAGCCGGGTTCCCTCAGCGAACTCCTGCACAAGAATGCTTTTAAGACAGCGCTGGGCACCGTCCAGTTCGATGCCCTGGGCGAGCGGATTGCGGATACTTACTGGGTACAGAAGTTCGACGGAACGCAATTCGTCCTGGAGGCGAAGTGATGGCCGGCGTTAAGGCAGGTCCCCGCAACCTCATAACCGATGTGGCTGGCGTGCGTGTCGGCAACGCGAGCGACGAAAAGGTAAAGTCCGGCACAACCGTGATCCTCTGCGATACGCCGGCGTCCGCCGCCGTGCAGGTTCTCGGCGGCGCCCCGGGAACGCGTGAAACCGACCTTCTCGAACCGCACAACACGGTTGGATCGATCAACGCGCTTGTACTGTCGGGTGGCTCTGCTTTCGGGCTCGACGCAGCCTCGGGCGTTCAGGCGGCGTTGCGCGAAAAGGGTGTCGGCTTCGAGGTCGGCGGTCACCGCATTCCGATCGTTCCGGCTGCGATCCTCTTCGACATGATGAATGGGGGCGACAAGGATTGGGGACGCTTCCCGCCCTATCGCGAACTTGGCTACGCCGCCGTCCAGTCGGCATCGCCCGCATTCGAAATCGGGACCGCCGGAGCTGGTACCGGCGCCACGGTGGCCGGATTGAAGGGCGGGCTCGGCTCAGCCTCTTCAATGCTGGCGAGCGGCGCAACCATCGGCGCGCTCGTTGCGGTCAACGCGCTTGGGTCGGTGACGATTGGCAGAGGCAAGCATTTTTGGGCCGCGCCTTTTGAAATGGGCGCGGAGTTCGGCGGTCATGGCCTGCCCCATCCGCTTCCCGCCGACACCAGTGAGATTAGAACCAAATTCAGCGAAGCAGCGGGCTCGAACACCACTCTCGGCGTCATCGCGACCGATCTTGTGCTGACCAAGGCGCAGGCCAAGCGCCTGGCTATCGCCGCCCATGACGGCTTTGCCCGTGCCATCTGGCCTTCCCATACGCCATTTGACGGCGACCTCATATTCGCACTTGCGACCGGCACGAGCGGCCGCATGCCGGAGGTTGGTGAATTCATCGATCTTTGCGCGGCAGCCGCTTCGACCATGTCACGGGCGATTGCCCGCGGCATATATGCCGCGACGCCAGCCGCGAACGATCCCTATCCGGTGTGGAAATCGCTGATCTAGACCGGTTTCGGTTGTGCCACCGGAACGCGCATGGTAACGGCGCGCAAGTTTTAAATTCCGGAGACTGAACATGAGCCGTCCGCTCGTCATTGCCCCATCCATTCTCGCGTCGGATTTCTCGAAGCTCGGCGTGGAAGTAACGAGCGTCCTCGACGCGGGCGCCGATTGGGTGCACATCGATGTCATGGACGGGCACTTCGTTCCGAACATCACCTTTGGCCCGGAGGTGGTCAAGGCCATCCGCCCGTTGACGGACGCGGTTTTCGATACGCACCTGATGATTGCACCCTGCGATCCATATCTTGAAGCCTTCGCCAAGGCTGGCTCCGATATCCTCACCGTTCATGCAGAAGCCGGCCCGCACCTGCACCGTTCGCTGCAAACGATCCGCGCACTTGGCAAGAAGGCTGGCGTTGCGCTGAACCCCGCAACCCCGGAATCGGCCATTGAGTACGTCCTGGACGATATCGACCTCATCCTGGTCATGACGGTGAATCCTGGCTTCGGGGGCCAAAAATTCATCCACGAGACGTTGGAAAAGATACGCAAAATCAAAGCGATGATCGGTGATAGGCCGATCGATCTTGAAGTCGATGGCGGCGTCACCGCCGAAACCGCAGCGCTTGCCACGGCGGCCGGCGCAAATGCCCTGGTTGCCGGATCCTCAGTATTCAAGGGCGCATCTTACCGCGATAACATTGATCTCATTCGCAATGCCTGCGTGAATAGCGCGTGAGCCCGTATCGCCGCCTTGCCATTGGTTTGCTGCTCGGCCTGTTTCCAGGGGCAACTGCATCATATGCGGGCGATGCGGCGAAGCTCAATATTCTCGGCTTCTCCAAGGATGGCGGCGTTTTCGCCTTCGAGGAATACGGTATTCAGGACGGTTCCGGCTTTCCCTATGCCAACCGGTTCTACATCGATACCGCAAACGACAAGTTCCTGCCAAAGACGCCGGTGCGCGTCCGCCTCGACGATGAGCATTCTTCGCTCGAAGAGGCGCGCGACAAGGCTGCGCGGGATGCGCAGGGCCTGACATCGCTCACCGACGTTGAGTTGCAAGCAAACATCGGCTTTACCGTAGCTTCGAATCCGGTAACGGAGCTTTCTGCCGATCCCTTTAAGGTAAGGGTGAACCCCCGGCCGATTTTTCCGGCGCTTGATCCAGCCCTCACCATCACGCTGGAGGAAATCGCCGCGCCGGCAAGCGAGATGTGCCAGAACATGGGCGATATCAAGGGGTTTCGCCTGACACTTGCCGACGGCAAGCCCGGGGCTGCGCCGCAGTTCCTCCATGCCGACGAAACGGTGCCGACAAGCCGGGGCTGTCCGCTCGGTTACAGCATCGGCGCCGTGCAAACCTATTATCCTCAAGGCACATCGCCGGTTGTTGCAGTTCTTGTCGCCATTAGGGCGTTCGGCTTCGAAGGCCCCGATCACCGCTGGATGGCAGTGACCACGCGCCGCTAGGCAAGCCGACGACAAAAACCTGCGTTGAGCGATCGGCAAAGGTCTGATAGACCGCACTCAACTTTTAATTCTTCGCCGACAGGAACACATATGATCCCGCGCTATTCGCGGCCGGAAATGGTCGCCATCTGGTCCCCGGAAACGAAATTCCGCATCTGGTTCGAAATCGAGGCCCATGCCTGCGATGCCCTTGCCGAACTCGGAGTCATCCCCAAGGAAGCGGCGAAAACCATTTGGGAAAAGGGCGGCAAGGCAACGTTCGACATCGACCGCATCGACGATATCGAGCGTGAGACCAAGCACGATGTTATCGCGTTCCTGACCCACCTTGCCGAGATTGTCGGTCCGGATGCGCGCTTCGTCCATCAGGGCATGACGTCCTCGGACGTCCTCGACACCTGCTTCAACGTGCAGCTGATGCGCGCAAGCGATATCCTTCTCGCCGACCTCGACAAGCTTCTCGCCGCGCTGAAGACCCGTGCCTTCGAGCACAAGGATACCGTCACGATCGGGCGCAGCCATGGCATCCATGCCGAGCCGACCACCTTTGGCGTGAAGCTCGCCCAGGCCTATGCCGAGTTCGAACGCTGCCGCAGCCGCCTCGTCGCGGCGCGGGCCGAGATCGCAACCTGCGCCATATCCGGTGCCGTGGGGACATTCGCCAATATCGATCCATACGTTGAAGAACATGTGGCCAAGGCATTGGGAATGCAGCCGGAACCAGTTTCGACACAGGTCATTCCGCGCGACCGCCACGCCATGTACTTTGCCACCCTTGGCGTCATCGCTTCATCGATCGAACGGCTGTCCGTTGAAATCCGCCACCTGCAGCGCACCGAAGTCCTCGAAGCCGAAGAGTATTTCTCTCCCGGCCAGAAGGGCTCTTCGGCCATGCCGCACAAGCGCAATCCCGTCCTCACCGAGAACATGACCGGCCTTGCCCGCATGGTCCGCGCCTTCGCCCTGCCGGCGATGGAAAATGTTGCACTTTGGCACGAACGCGACATCTCGCACTCGTCCGTCGAGCGCATGATCGGTCCGGACGCGACAATTACGCTCGACTTCGCACTGGCCCGTCTCACCGGCGTCATCGAGAAGCTTCTCGTCTACCCGGACAACATGCTCAAGAACATGAACAAGTTCCGGGGCCTCATCCACTCGCAGCGCGTGCTGCTCGCCCTCACCCAGGCCGGCGTGTCGCGTGAGGATTCCTACCGTCTGGTGCAGCGCAACGCCATGAAGGTATGGGAACAGGGCAAGGATTTCCTCGAAGAGCTTCTCGCCGATGCGGACGTGCGCGCGGCCCTGCCCGAAGAGACAATCCGGGAGAAGTTCGACCTCGGCTACCATACCAAGCATGTCGATACGATCTTCAAGCGCGTGTTCGGAAACTGATGCAGCAAACGCTCGACCTCAAAGGCCGCGCGTTGCCGAAGTATCGGCGGTCAGCCGCGTTTCGCAGGAACGATGCGGATCACATTGCCCCAGGGGTCGACGATTTCGCGTTCGTCATTGGCCGTAGCCGAGCTGAATTCCGCCCAGGCAAGCCCCGAGCGGTCATTGTCACGCCGTCCCGCGCCGCGGCTTTGCCAGGAATTTGCCGCGACGTGGTGGTGATAGCCGCCCGTCGACATGAATACGGCGCTGCCGCCGAAGCCTGCCACGGTTTCGAGACCAAGCTCCTTGTGCCACCATGCCTCCGCGTCCTTGGCATTGCCGACGCGCAAATGCAGGTGTCCGACCATTGTACCGTCGGGAGCCGACGACCAGGGCGTCTCGCTGCCGGGTTCCGCAACCAGGTTGCCTACATTGAGCGCCTCTGTGCCCATTGCCACCGACGAACCGTTCCAGGTCCAGCTCTCATGCGGGCGGTCCGCATATATCTCGATGCCGTTGCCCTCGGGATCGGTCAGGTAGATCGCCTCGCTGACGAGATGATCGGAAGCACCGACGATAGGCGTGCGCTTTTCGATGGCGCGCTTGGCCCAGCGGGCAAGATCAGCGCGGGCCGGCAGAAGGAATGCGGTGTGGTAAAGGCCGGCGCTGTGAGGATCGTCCGCGCGCACCGCATCTGCCTGCTCGATCTCAAGCAAGGGCGTTTCCCCCGCTCCGAGAGTGATCGATTGACCTTTGCGCGAAATCTCGCGCAGGCCCACGACCTCCTGATAATATTTTGCCAGCGTGTCGGCGTCCTTGGCCTTGATGCCGACCTTCGACACGTGGACCGGCGCCGTTGCCGCAAAAGATGTGTTTTCCATTCTCGTCTCCGCGCGGGCAGTTGCCGCTGTTGCGACGAAAGCAATAGACCCAACAACCAGTTCCCGGCGTGTGATCGCCATGCTTTCCTCGAAAAAATCTCGTTCGCAGTAAGGTCGGATTTATCGGCGCTTGATACAAGCCGAAAGCAGCGAACAGCTTGTTCACAAATATTGAACTTTAGAGCAACGATTGTTTACTAACCATGCGGGCCCGCTGAGGTGCAGCGACGGCGCCATCATTCCTGAGATTTTGCGGAGCGTGCTACACTTTTGGAATGTTGCGATCCCGAAGTGATTCTCCTAAATACGCTGCATGAAAGTCAAAGACGTCGATATTCTCATCGTTCCCGGTTACACCAATTCCGGCCCCGATCACTGGCAGACCCGCTGGGAAGCCAAGCTATCCACGGCCCGCCGCGTCGAGCAGGCGGAGTGGACGAAACCGGTGCGCGAGGACTGGGTGGCCGCGGTCGTCAAGGCCGTCAAAGCGGCGACAAAACCCGTGGTGATCGTCGCCCATTCGCTTGGTGTTCCGACATTCGTCCATGCAATTCCGGAGATCGGCGACAAGGTGAAGGGCGCGTTTCTAGTCACCCCGCCCGACGTTTCGAACCCGAAGATCAGGCCAAAGCACCTGATGACGTTCGGCCCCTACCCGCGCGAACCTTTCACCTTTCCTTCGATTGTCGTTGCAAGCCGCAACGATCACTATTGCGACTATGCGGTCGCCGAGGACCTTGCCGCCGCCTGGGGATCGCTTTTCATCGATGCAGGCGAATCCGGCCACCTCAACGCCGAATCCGGCCATGGCCCCTGGCCGGAAGGCTCGATGGTCTTCGCGCAGTTCCTGTCGCGGCTTTAGGCTTTCTTCAGCCCATCAAGGATGCTTTGCACGCCGAGTGTCAGGTAGCCCGTATCAACGGCAAGCGCCAGGTAAGTATAGCCGAGCGCACTGAAGCGATTGGCCATGTCGGCGTTCGCCGCATAGATCGCGGCGAACTTGCCAGCGGCCTTGGTTTTGGCGGCAATTTTTGTCAGTGGCTCAATGATCGCGTCTGAAGCTGCATTGACCTCGGCGCCCTTGCTCCAGGCGATGGAAAAATCCGACGGGCCGACGAAAATGCCATCGATGCCTTCGACGCCGAGAATGTCGTCCAATACCTCGTAGGCGGCGATGGTTTCTATCATTGCAAAGGCCAGCGTCGACTCATTGGACTCGCGCAGATACGCGCCGGAGCCGCCCTCCCCATAGCTCGCGGGCCGACCGCGCAATTGTCCCCATGACCGTTCGCCCAGCGGCGGATATTTCATCGAAGCAGCAAAAAGCCGCGCATCCTCGACGCTATTGATCATAGGCGCCACCACGGCATCGACCCCGATGTCGAGCGCGCGGCTCGCCATGTCGAAACGTCCGACCGGGATACGCACCAATGCCGGCTTCTGGTTTGCGCGCAGGACGCCGGTCAGCGCGACGACGCTCGCCGTGTCGTGGGCGCCGTGCTGCATGTCGAGAAGCACCGCATCGAGCGGGGTCCGGCACAAGGCTTCCATGACCAGTGGGTCGGTCACGCTCGACCAGCCGGAATAGAGTGTCTCCCCAGCCCTCAGGCGCGACGCAAATGACATGTTTCTTATCCTTCTTCGATTTCGCGGCGGAGTATGGGAAACGCCGCCACGGCGGGTCAAGTCACCGCCATGAAAAAGCCCGGCGCTGTGGCCGGGCTTTTGGGTTCATCAGGCTCGGATCAGGAACCTTCGATCTGGCGGATCGCCTCGACCATCAGTTCTTCCATGGTGCGGCGGATACGATGGTCGGACGTGTCGATACCTGCCGTATCGAAATCAGCGCGGATCTTGCGGAAGACATCGTCGTCACCAGCTTCCTGGAAATCCGCCTTGATGACTTCCTTTACATAGGCATCCGCTTCGTCACCGCTCTTGCCAAGCTTTTCGGCCGCCCATTGACCGAGGAGCTTGTTGCGGCGGGCCTCCGCCCTGAAACGCAGTTCTGCGTCATGCGCATACTTGTTTTCAAAGGCGTTTTTGCGATCTTCCATTGTCATCCTCAGTTGCTCCCGCAATATGATCGGTTGGTTCAATGCTTAAACTACATCCGGGCCTTGGGCGTTTTTCAGGCAGTTCCCCAATGTTTTCGCTTCTTGGGTTCATATAGCCATTCTGCACGAAATCGAAAGACCGAAATGACCCGCTGGAATCAATTTGTCGTAGATCGTTCATAGAGCACCTATATTCCACAAATCAGCGCACCTTAACAAAGGATCATTGTAGAATGCTTGCTTTTACGATAGTTAGCGCGCCAACATGACGGCGCTGCTAAGAACCGGGGCCGACCGATAACTCCAATACCGAGATTTGCAATGAACCGTCGCCGCCGTGTCTACGAAGGCAAAGCCAAAATCCTTTATGAAGGACCAGAGCCAGGCACACTCGTCCAGCACTTCAAAGACGACACCACCGTGCTGCATCCCAAGAAATCGGAAGTGATCGACGGCAAGGGCGTCCTCAACAACCGCATTTCCGAGTATATCTTCAGCCAGCTCAACCGCATGGGCATCCCGACGCATTTCATCCGCCGGCTCAACATGCGCGAACAGCTGATCAAGGAAGTCGAGATCATTCCGCTCCAGGTCGTCGTGCGCAATATCGCCGCCGGTTCGCTGGCCAAGCGTCTCGGCATCGAGGAAGGCACCGTCCTTCCACGGTCGATCATCGAGTTCTACTACAAGAATGACGAGCTCGACGATCCTATGGTTTCGGAAGAGCACATCACGGCGTTCGGCTGGGCTGCACCGCAGGAGATCGACGACATCATGGCGCTTGCCATCCGCGTCAATGATTTCCTGAGCGGCCTTTTCCTCGGTGTCGGCATCCAGCTCGTTGATTTCAAGATCGAATGCGGCCGTCTCTACGAAGGCGATCTCATGCGGATCGTTCTCGCCGACGAATTCTCGCCGGATTCGGCACGGCTGTGGGACAGCCAGACCGCTGAGAAACTCGACAAGGACCGTTTCCGCCGCGACATGGGCGGGCTTATCGAAGCCTACCAGGAAGTCGCGCGGCGTCTCG
This sequence comes from Phyllobacterium sp. YR620, assembly GCF_900104165.1. Classification (NCBI taxonomy): domain Bacteria; kingdom Pseudomonadati; phylum Pseudomonadota; class Alphaproteobacteria; order Hyphomicrobiales; family Phyllobacteriaceae; genus Phyllobacterium; species Phyllobacterium sp. YR620. The sequence goes on along the minus strand of NZ_FNJP01000001.1, from coordinate 1,004,525 downwards.
GAATCATGAATGAAAACGAGCCGACCCGCCCCGCGGGACCGGTTCTGGTCAAATAAGCACTCATCCAATCAGCTCGGAGAAGACAAGTCGATGAAGGCACGTGTCACTGTAACCCTGAAGAATGGCGTTCTCGATCCGCAGGGCAAGGCAATTGTCGGCGCATTGGGCAGTCTCGGTTTCGATGGCGTTGGTTCCGTGCGCCAGGGCAAGGTGTTCGATGTCGAACTCAACACGTCCGACCGCGCCGCGGCAGAGGCCAATCTCAAGGCGATGTGCGAGAAGCTTCTCGCAAATACGGTGATCGAAGATTATAGTGTGGCGATTGATTGATCACTTTTGAGGATTCGCCATGGACGGTATATCGCCCGATCTGATTTACGAAATTCTTCGGAAGATGCAGGGCGACATTGCGTCGTGGAAGGAAAACGGGCGCGAACAGCGCCAGGATAGTATTAGCGTCCGTAGTCATCTGCACCTGCTCGAGGGCGAGATGAACAATCTCAGGGCGTCGATGTCCTCCCTTCACGACCGTCTCGATCGCATCGAAAACCGTCTCGAACTTCGGGAACTCGCGGAAGCACAAGCAAGGTTTGAACCACACCCATGAAATTAGCAGTCGTTCTTCTCCCCGGCCTCAATCGTGACCGCGACATGATCGCGGCCTTGACCGACGTCTCCGGCGTCGCGCCCGAAACGGTGTGGCAGACGGACACCGAGATCCCCGATGTCGATCTTATCGTCATTCCTGGCGGGTTCTCCTATGGCGATTATCTGCGCTGCGGCGCTATCGCGGCGCGTATGCCGGTCATGCAGGCAATCCGCGAGAAGGCGAACAAGGGCGTCATGGTCATGGGCGTTTGCAACGGCTTCCAGATTCTCGTCGAGGCGGGCCTCCTGCCTGGCGCGCTTATGCGCAATGCGTCGCTGAAATTCGTCTGTCGCCAGGTGAAGCTCGAAGTCACCAATGCGAATACCGCATTTACGCGCGGCTATTCCCACGGCCAGATCATCCGCACCCCCGTCGCCCATCATGATGGCAACTATTTTGCCGACGCGGAAACCCTTGCCCGTCTCGAAGGCAACGGCCAGGTGGTCTTCCGCTACGCCGAGGGCACCAATCCCAACGGCTCGATCAACGATATTGCTGGGGTCGTCAACGAGGCGGGCAATGTGCTCGGCCTCATGCCGCATCCGGAAAACCTTATCGAAGCTGCGCATGGCGGCACTGACGGACGCGCCCTTTTTGCCGGTATCCTCGGAGTGGCTGCCTAAGAACTTCTGAACAAAGTCATCAGCGTCCAGATTCTGAACGAGTTCACGCATGTCGCCCGCCGCAAGCTGCGCATGGATTGGACAGAAACCGAGGAGGCGCTTTCACTTGTACGCCGTCTGTGCCCCACTGTCGTGTCACACTCGACCTAGCCACGCACGACACAGCGATCAGGATTGCGCGTCGCTATAATCTTCAGATCTTCGATTCCCTCGTTGTCGCTTGCGCCATCAACAGCGGCAGTTCGGTGCTCTGGTCCGAAGATATGGGGGATGGAATGACCATAGATCGCCTGACAATCAGCAATCCCTTTGGTCGTCCTTGATATCGCCCGCCATTTCGTTAGGCTCCTGCAGGAGCCCGGCAAATCATAGAAATAGCCGGCTCAAATGGAGGAACGTTCAATGAAGCTATATTCCCGCCCGCTATCTCCCTTCTCCTCCATCATCCGTTGCATTGCCTATTACAAGCAGGCGCCGATCAAGATCGTTGCGCCGCCGCCCGGCTCGCCCATCCCGGAGGAATTCCGCGCGATTTCGCCCTTCAACCGAATCCCTGTCCTGATTACCGGCTCTGGCCTTACGGTGATCGAAGCCACCGTCATCGCCGAGTATCTGGAAGAGCATTTTCCCGAGCCGCCGCTTTTGCCGGCCGACTCGCGCGACCGCGCTATTGTGCGGATGCTGGCGCGCGCGGCGGAGCTTGAGGTGCTCGCGCCTACCATGGAACTCCTTGAACTGCTGTTCATGAAGTCGAAGGACGAGGCGCGCATCAGCAAATTGTTCAAGCAGTTGGAGATCGGTCTTGCGGAAATAGAAAACCGGCTCGGCCATGGACCTTATGCACTCGGTGAAGAGATGACGCTGGCCGATGCATGGCTGACGCCGACCCGATTTGTCATGAACCCCTTCCGCCAATTGGCAAATCGTCCTGACCTGCTCGCTCCCTACCCGAGGTTCGACGCGCTGGAGCAACGGATTGTTCAGGATCCGGTGCTATCGCTCGTCTGGTACGAGATGGTGGACGGCCTGAAAATATTCCTCGGGGAGCTCGAAACCGCCTGATCCCCTTTCCCGCATAATCCCGGTGCCGAACAGTGGTTCCGGACAGCTTATGCATAGATGTCCTCTGCGCCCACGCGAAGTGGCGCAGTCGTGGAGAACGCCGCATGAAGACGCCGACGATCGGTATTGCCCTGATGATTTCGCTCGCTGCACTCGCCGGATGCCAATCCAAGAGCAAGCCCGGACCGGGCAGCCTTGCCTTCAATTCTGAGAAGGCCGCGCTGCCGACGATGGAACGCGTTGCGCTCGCCGCCAATGCTTGCTGGTTCAAGTCCGGCGATGCAACGTTCAAGCCCTACCGTCTTGCCCCCGAACTCGATTCCTATTCGGGAAGGCCGCGCATCCTCGTCGTACCGGCGAGCAATCCCGGAGGACGGCCTTTGCTCGTCGTTCATGCCGAGGGCAACCCTGCAAAGGTCGAGGCGTTTGGTCCGCTGATGATGCATTCTTCCGGCAATCGCATTGCAGCAGACGTTCGCCGCTGGGCGAGCGGACAGTCGTCCTGCGCAGCGAGCGGTTAGAGTCGCGGTCATCGTTGGCGTTGCCCGGGCCTCCCTCTCCACCGTCATGCAGGCGCCCCCTCTCCACCGTCATCCTCGGGCCCTTGACCCGAGGACCCATTTTTCCTTTCGACGGTCAACAGCTTCCAGGTGGATCCTCGGGCCAAGGGCCCGAGGATGACGCAAAGGGGGGCAAAAATATACCGCGGAAAATGGTTTCCAGGCGGATCCTTGGACTTACAGCCCGAAGATAACGTCGGTAGGACTGATAGCGGGATTATCCCGAGAAGTAGTTACCGAGATCGGCTTCGATGTGATCGCGCGTTAGGCCGAGGTCCTTAAGCCCGTCTTCGCCGAGGGAGCCAAGCTCAAGCCGCGACCGCCGCCGGTCGATTGCATTTCCCACCCAGCCAAACAGACGGCCGAAACGGTTGCTCTGAGCATGTACTGCCAAGCCTGGATGAACGGGCCTGGCGGGATCGATATAGGTCGTACCCATTACTGCCTCCAAATGTCATCACTTGCGTAATATCTCGTCATAAGCGTTGCACCGAACAAGAGCGTACGGCGCCCGCACGTTGCATCAATCCCAGAAGAAGCGCTTCACCTCGCGTCGCGCTTCGGCGGGCGCAATGCCAATGTCTTCGAGAAGTTCGTTGCTCAGCTCGCTTAGATGCATGCGCGTGCGCCGCTTCAGCATTGCGCGACCGAACCAACTGACGAGCGCAACAATTGTCACGGTCCGCGAGGGTGTCGATGACCGACGAATTTCGCTCGTGCCAGCGCGATCCGCGCCTATTGTCTCTATTGTGCTCATAATTGGCTCCTTTAAGCCGATCATTGACTCTTACTTTGTATGATTGTCTCTATGTATTGACTCAATTGGAAGCGCAATATATTAATTGTTACCATGACAAATTGGCTTCCGAACCTTGAACCTGGCAAAGGCCCGCTTTATTTGCAGTTGGCCGAGCGTATTGAATCCGACATTGCCGAAGGCGTTCTCGCCCCCGGCACGAAGCTTCCGCCGCAGCGCAACCTTGCCTTCGATATCGGTGTCACGATTGGTACCGTGGGCCGTGCTTACAATCTCATTCGGGAGCGAGGCCTCGTCAGCGGCGAAGTCGGTCGCGGGACATATGTCACCGAGCGCCGGGAGCCGATACTTGAGCAGCCGTCCCCCCGCACCGAGACGTTTGGCGGCACGCGCAACCAGGCGGTCGAACCTGGCAGAATACGGCTCGATAGCACGGCCGCCATCGACGTCGGCCAATCGGAAGCGATGGCAGGGTTGCTGGCTGGCATCACCAAGCAATATCCCTCGGAGGTCGCGAGCTACTGCCGCACCCTGCCCGCCTCCTGGCAGGCAGCCGGCAGCCGCTGGCTATCAGCTGCGGGATGGGTGCCGGAGCCCGCTTCGATTGTTCCGACCCTTGGTGCTCACTCCGCGATTCTCGCAATCATCGCCGCCGTAACGGTTCCCGGCGACCGCATCGCTTTCGAGGAACTTACCTATTGCTCGGCTGCCCGCAGCGCCAACCTCATGGGACGGAGAAGCATCATCATACAGACTGAGAGCGGCTCGCTCACCCCTGGCGATTTCGAACGGCATTGCGCCCAGCAGCACCCGAAACTCGTCTTCCTGATGCCTTCGTTGCATAATCCAACGGCCGTCACCATGCCGGAAGACGACCGGCGCGCAATTGTCGATATTGCGCGGCGCTACAATGTCTGGCTCATCGAAGACGAGATCTACGGTTCGCTCACCCGCCACGATCATGTCAAACTTGCCGAACTCGCGCCGGAGCGGACATTTCACATCGGCGGGCTGTCGAAATCCGTGGCCGCCGGTATTCGCAGCGGCTGGGTCGCCTGCCCGCCTCACCTCTCGGCCCGCGTCCTCACGGCCCACAAGATGGTCAGCGGCGGCGTTCCCTTCATAATGATGGAACTGAGCGCCCAACTGGTCAATACCGGCGAAGCTGACACCATCCGCAACGAGGTATGCGCGGAAGTGAACGCACGCGAGGCTTTGGCGGGCTCCGTCTTCACCGGCATGGAATTCGCGTCGCAGCCGCATTCTCCGTTCCTGTGGATGAAACTGCCCGATCCATGGCTCTCCGGCACTTTCAAGAACGCCGCTCTCAATGAGGGCGTGATGATTGACGACGAGGACGAGTTCAAGGCCGGACGCAGCGAAAAGGTGTTTCACCGTGTTCGCGTCGGCCTGACCGTCCCGACGACCCGCCAGGAGCTCGGCCAGGGTCTGTCGGTGTTGCGCCGCCTGATGGAGTCTGACAACGCGAGCTACGACAGCTATTCGTGAAGTGAGTAGTGAGCGGATGAGTAGTTAAGCGAGGGCGTCTTTGGGTAGGTAGGTGGACACCTGTCGGTGCGTGCGTGATTGTATAATCCTCGCCCTTCGAATGATGGGTGCTTTCCGCGCATGACGGCCGTGGTGTGGCGGTCATCCCTCTGGGCATAGCCCGAGGATCCACCTTCAACCCGCCACCAGCCCGGCAAAATCGAAGATCTTGCGGTCGAGCAGATGGCTCGGCCGGGTGTTGGCGAGGGCGCGGATCATCGTTTCCTTGCGGCCGGGCATGCGCCTTTCGATGTCGGCCAGCATGGCCTTCATGGCGTTGCGCTGCAGGCCCTCCTGGCTGCCGCACAGATCGCAAGGAATGATCGGAAACTGCATGGCGCCCGCAAACTTTTCCAGATCATCTTCCGCGCAATAACTCAACGGCCGCAGCACCATCAGGTCGCCTTCGTCGTTGAGAAGCTTTGGCGGCATTGCTGCGAGCCGTCCGCCGTGGAAGAGGTTCATGAAGAAGGTTTCGAGAATGTCCTCGCGGTGATGGCCGAGGACGAGCGCAGCGCAACCCTCTTCCCGGGCGACGCGGTAGAGATGTCCGCGACGCAGGCGCGAGCACAGCGAACAATAGGTCTGGTTTTCGGCGATCTTGTCCGTGACCACCGAATAAGTGTCCTGATATTCGATGCGGTGCTCGATACCGTTCGCCTTCAGGAAATCCGGCAGGATGTGCTTGGGAAAATTCGGCTGTCCCTGGTCGAGATTGCAGGCGAGGAGTTCGACAGGCAGAAGACCGCGCCATTTTAGATCGAGCAACAAGGCCAGGAGACCATAGGAGTCCTTGCCGCCCGAAAGTCCGATCAGCCAGCGCTCGCCGGGCTTGACCATGGCGAAATCCTCGAGCGACTGGCGCGTTTGGCGCAGGAGCCGCTTGCGCAACTTGTTGAACTCGACGGAGGACGGCACGCCGAGAAACATCGGATGGCAGCCGCTTGCGTCGGTGAGGTCAAGCTCATGGATGGTCATGGAAATATCCCGCTACGATCCGGTTCGTCGCCTTAATTGCATCGCAGGATCGCCGAAGGCAAGTCCTTCATTGTCCGAAGACGGACCAGCCGGTGCGCTGGGCGAGCAATTCGAGCGCGGCCGACCCGAGCAGCGAGTTGCCGTTCTCGTTCAATCCCGGCGACCAGACCGCAATCGAGGCTTTGCCCGGCGCCACGGCAAGAATCCCGCCGCCAACACCGCTCTTGCCCGGCAGGCCGACGCGATAGGCGAAATCGCCGGAGCCGTCATAATGCCCGCACATCAGCATCAGCGCGTTGATGCGCCGCGCCCGGCCCGGTGAAACGACGCTGCCGCCATTGAGCGGATTGCGGCCGGCCGACGCGAGATAAAGTCCGGCATGGGCCAGCTGGCGGCACGACATGGCGATAGCGCAATGGTGGAAATAGACCCCGAGGACATGCTCGACGGGATGATTGAGATTGCCGAAAGCGCGCATGAAATTGGCAAGCGCGATGTTGCGATAGCCGGTCTGCGTTTCGGAACGCGCAACGTTCTCGTCGATGGCAATGGTTTCATCATCGGCGACGTGGCGAATGAACTGCACGATTTCGCCGATCGCCTCCCGCGGCTGATGCCCGGCAAGAACCACGTCCGCAACCGCGATCGCACCCGCATTGATAAAGGGATTGCGCGGCTTCCCCTTCTCCTGCTCCAGCTGGACAATGGAATTGAAGGCGTTGCCGGAAGGCTCACGGCCGACTCTCTTCCACAGCCCGTCGCCGATCTTGCCGAGCGCAAGTGTCAGTGTGAACACCTTGGAAATGCTTTGTATGGAGAAATTGGTTTCGGCATCGCCCGCGACATGGATCTTCCCGTCAACCGTTATCATAGCGATACCGAACTGTTTCGGGTCCACCGTCGCGAGTTCCGGAATGTAGTCGGCAAGTTTGCCCTCGCCGATGCGGCCGGAAAGGTCGCTGTAGACACTGTCGACGATAGCCTGAAGGTCGGTCATGGCCGGACTCCGGTTGAAAAAAAAGCCGCCGAGATTTCTCCGGGCGGCTTTTTCTGAAATTCAGAACTGATTAACGCGAATAGAATTCGACGACCAGGTTCGGTTCCATCTGTACAGCGTATGGCACGTCGGAGAAAGCCGGAACGCGGCTGTACTTGGCAACCATCTTGTTGTGATCGACTTCGAGATACTCGGGAACATCGCGTTCAGCGAGCTGAACCGATTCCAGAACGATCACGAGCTGCTTCGACTTTTCGCGAACTTCAATGACGTCGCCAGCCTTGCAGATATAGGACTGGATGTTCGTGCGGCGGCCGTTGACGTTGACGTGGCCGTGGTTGACGAACTGGCGCGCGGCGAAGATCGTCGGAACGAACTTGGCGCGGTAAACGATCGCGTCGAGACGCGACTCGAGCAAACCGATCAGCTGTTCGCCGGTATCGCCCTTGCGGCGTGCAGCTTCCTCATAGGTCTTGCGGAACTGCTTTTCCGAAATGTCGCCGTAGAAACCCTTCAGCTTCTGCTTGGCGCGCAGCTGCACACCGAAGTCGGAAAGCTTGCTCTTGCGGCGCTGGCCATGCTGGCCCGGGCCGTATTCGCGGCGGTTTACCGGGGACTTCGGACGGCCCCAGATGTTTTCGCCAAGACGGCGGTCAATTTTATACTTGGACGATTCGCGCTTGCTCATCGCATTTCCTTTCAACAAATACGAACCGGAGCTCACGCGCCGGTTCAAGGAAACGCGCCCTCCTCTGCCTCCTTTGTGTGAAGACTGACAGAATGATTCACGCACGCATTGCGAAATCACTCACGGGACACGTCAAATGAAACGCAGAGCCGTTGGGCCCTGCGCTGGGGTGGCTTCTAGTGGGAAGGGCCAGGGATGTCAAGCGGGGGCGCGCCTGTTTCAGCGGCTCACATTATTTGAAACCCATGGCCCGGTTGAGGCGTTAGGTTAGACGCTCAACAGGAGTAGAGCCGATAATGACCCTATTCTCGCAGCATTCTCGCAGGTCCATACTTCTTTTATCCTTCACCGCCCTTATCGCAAGCACAACCATCATAACGACGCCCGACGACGCCGATGCACGGCGCCGGCGTCCGCCCCGTGCGGTCACAACGGCAGCGCCACTGCCTGTCGTTCCGCCGATCCCTGAATCCAATCCCCGGGCGGCACAATCGACCGAAGCGCCTAAACCGGAAGAGAAGCCCAAGGAGGAAATCCAGAAAGCGGATCCTGAAACGCCGGTTCCTTCGCAAAAACCTGCTGCAGGGGAAAGCAAGCTCGAACCAGCGTCGAAGCCCGACGTGAAAGCTGGCGAGCAACTGGGGCCCAATCCGCTGCCAAAACCGGAAGAAACCGGCAAAAACACCGAGAAGGGCGATCAGGAAGAGAGTGTTGAAAAAGTCGATCCCTCCATCTCGCCGGACCGTGTCTACCAGAACGCCTGTCCAGCGTTGATGAACGGGGAAGTCGAGGGCTCACTCATACCGCCATTGTCGGAGGGCATCTGCGGCGAACGTTCGCCTTTGAAAATTACGGCGATCGGCAAGGACAATCCGGTGAAATTTGCGGCCGCCATCACCACCAACTGCGCAATGGCCGGTTCGCTGGCGAATTGGATCGTCGAGGTGCAGGCGGAAGCCCAGAAGGATTTCGGAGCGGAAATCGAAAGCATCACCACCGGCTCAGACTATCAGTGCCGCAAGGTAAACAACGGGCATAAGGGCCGTGTTTCGGAGCATGCCTTTGCCAATGCCCTCGATATCGTCGCGTTCAAGTTCAAGAATGGGAAAAAGACGGAACTCGGTACAGGCTGGAAGGGATCGCCCGAGGAACAGACATTCTGGCGCGCCTTGCACAAGGCGAGCTGCGACCGCTTCATGACCGTCATCGGCCCCGACGGTGATGCCGCACACCAAGGCAATCTGCACCTCGATCAGGGCTGTCACGGAAAGAAGTGCGAGGCGCGCATCTGTCAGTAAAGGGCGCGCCTCGATCAATCACTCGCTGTTTTTCTTCTTCGGCAGGCCCTTGCGCTTGGTTTCGGCAAATTCCTCCAGCTGCTTTTCGCTCATCGAGTCATACATGCTCTTCGAGGCACCCTGGAGTTCGCTCTTCTTGGTTTCTCCGCGCTTTGCCGAAAGCGCAGCACCAGCGGCCTTTTGCTGGGCTTGGGATTTTGCGGGCATCGGATTTCTCCCTGTGGGTGGTTGCACAAGGAAAGAAACGCAAGCGCTATGGCTCGGTTCCACGTTCACATCTACGCTGACTTGGAAAGTATGAAGGGGGCACGCTGGCTCCCTTCGTTCACCTCTGGCTAATCTGTTAGCTTCGATGCTTATGCTTCTTGACCGGCCTGGCTGCTTCTACAGGCTCCAGCGACAGACTGCTGACACCGACAGCAACGTTAAAACCTTGCGTTCCTTCAGTGCTGAACGGCTGCAGGCCGATATTCTTGTTAGATCCGCCGACAAGGGCGTTGGCGCCAAGGCCGAGCCCGACGGAAGCACCCGCCGACACGCCGACATACTTGCCGGCAAGCGCATTGGCACCCGGCTTGTTGTCCGCTGTCGTCACCACGGTCCAGCTCAGATACGTTTTTTGCGTTATGCCGAGGTCAAGGCCGAGTTTACCGAGGCGGCCCTTGTAATTTTCAACCGAACCGTCGCGATGCTTGTAGGCACAGTTGATCGCCTTGTTCGACCCGAAAACCAGCCCGACGCCGCCATCGACCTGGCACGACAGGATTCCGATATGGGTTGCTTTCGCTGGTGTTTCGGCTTTCGTCGTCTTGGCAGTTGCTGCCATCGTGCCACCGGTAAGGGCGGTCGCCGCCACAATGAGCGCCGGAATGAATCGTACCATAATTGTCTTTCTCCGTTGATCTTAATGAAATCACTATCGGCACATGACGCGCCTCAATGAACCATTCCCCGGAAAATCCCGAGGGCTGCCTTAAACGTTCACATGATTGGATGGTTCCGGCGGCCGTGCAACCAATTTCGCAATTGGCGCAGCAATTGCCGTGTGTCAGCCTATTGGCGCCGCGTCGAACACCTTGCGCGCGTCCCTGAGATTGTCACGGTTTTTTACCGCCCATTCGCCAAGCGCCCCGATCGGCACCGCAATCGAATGGCCCATCGGCGTCAGCGCGTAGGTAACTTCCGGCGGCGAGGTTGGCTTGACCGTCCGCAACACAAGCCCTTCGCGCTCGAGCGAACGCAACGTTACCGTCAGCATGCGCTGCGAAATACCCTCGATCATTCGCCGCAGCACATTGAAGCGACGCGGTCCTGCCTGGAGATTGATGATTGTAAGCAGGCTCCACGAATCGCCGATAATATCCAGCACCTCGCGCATCGGACATGAACCGCTGCCGTCCGATTCCATTGCCGCCATGGAAGCGAGAAGCGGCGTCTTGCCTTCGGTTTTCGCGTGAATGCTCATGCGCTCGATGTCCTTGCTGTGGCAGGCGGTTACCTGGATGTGCCCTGAAACGGAAAAAGTGCGTTCTTCCCAATGCATGTTTCCTAGCATAGGTAGTTATCAATCGTAACTACAAAACGATGCGTACCCGCATCAAAGGAGCATCCCATGAAAATCGCATTGATTGGCGCCACCGGTTTCGTCGGCACGCAGATACTGAAAGAGGCTTCGTCGCGGGGTCATGACGTGACGGCGCTGGTACGAAACGTAGACAAGGTAGAGAAGCGCGATGGCATCACCGCTGTGGAAGCGGACGCGCTCAACACCGCCGATCTCGCAGCCAAGCTGAAGGGAAACGACATCGTCATATCAGCCTATAATCCCGGCTGGGACAATCCCGATATCAAGGCCGTCCATATCGCTGGCAGCAAATCGATCACCGAAGCGACGAAACAGGCCGGCATCAAGCGACTGATCGTGGTCGGTGGTGCCGGTAGCCTGCGTGCGCCAGATGGTTCCCAGTTCGTCGATGGCGCGGCGTTCCCGGCAGAGTACAAGGAGGGCGCTTTGGGTGCACGCCAGGCACTCGAGGATCTTCGCAGCGAAACCGCACTTGACTGGACCTTTGTCTCGCCGCCCTTCGCGCTTGTTCCCGGCGAGCGGACCGGCAAATACCGCCAAGGCAAGGACGAGCCTGTCTTTAGTGCCGACGGCAAGAGCACGATCAGCACCAGCGACCTGGCGGTGGCAATTCTCGACGAGGCTGAAAAGCCAGCGCATGCGCAGGAGCGCATTACAGTAGGTTATTGACAGCACGCGAGGTGCGTGGCGCTGCTTTCGGCGCCACGTGCCCCGCCAGTATCCTTTTTGTGCGTCGGACACCGTGATGTGCGTTCTTCACAGAACCACTTTCTGTGCTTACCTGTGCGATAAGGTTTCAACGGGGCATCAAAAATGGAACTTGGTATTTATACATTTGCCGGGATGAGCCCGGATCCTGCAACCGGCGTCGCCATCAGCGCGCACCAGCGCATGCAGAATCTCCTCGATGAGATGGAACTGGCCGACCAGGTGGGGCTCGACGTCTTCGGCATCGGCGAACATCATCGGCCGGACTTCGTTATCTCGACACCGGCGGTGGCTCTCGCCGCCGGTGCGGCGCGCACCCGGAACATCCGCCTGACGAGTGCCGTCACGGTGCTGAGTTCCGACGACCCGGTGCGGGTATTTCAGGAGTATGCGACGCTTGACCTGATATCCTCCGGGCGCGCCGAGATCATGGCCGGCCGGGGCTCCTTCATCGAATCCTTTCCGCTCTTCGGTTATGATCTCAATGACTACGATGAACTCTTTGCGGAGAAACTCGACCTTCTGCTCAAGCTGCGGGAAAGCGAGCGTATGACCTGGAAGGGCAATTTGCGCGCTTCTCTGAACGATCTCGGCGTCTATCCGCGCCCATTGCAAAATCCCCTGCCCGTGTGGATTGCCGTGGGCGGGACGCCGCAATCGGTGATCCGCGCGGGAACGCTCGGTCTCCCGCTTGCCGTCGCTATCATCGGCGGCGAGCCGCACCGTTTTGCGCCGCTGGTCGAGCTCTACCGCGAGGCGGGATCCAAGGCTGGCCATTCCCCAGATAAGCTCAAGGTCAGCATCAATTCGCACGGTTATGTTGCTGCGACATCGCAGGCTGCCTCCGACGAGTACTGGCCGTCCTATGAAGTCGTGATGAACAAGATCGGCCGCGAACGCGGCTGGCCGCCGAGCAATCGCGCCCAGTATGAAGCCGGCCGCACAATGCGCGGTGCCTTGCTTGTCGGCTCACCTCAGGAGGTGATCGACAAGATCATGCTGCAGCATACCTATTTCAGGCATGACCGCTTCATGCTCCAGATTGATCTCGGCAGCCTGCCGCACACGAACACCCTGAAGGCCATCGAACTCTACGGGACCGAAGTCGCACCGGTCATCCGCAAGGAGCTTGGTGGCGCGAAGCCATCTTGAGGAGGTTGGTTCAGCGATGCTCGATCGACAGCAGCGTATCAACCGCCCATTGCTTCAAGCCGGGGTCGTCCATCAGGATAAAAAGGTAGGTCACACCGTCGCTCGCAACGGCGCAGCCCTCGAGCCACTGATCGGTCTTGCCGTCTTCCTGTTTCTTGTGGTTCCATATGCCGTAAAAGCTGAGCTTGTCCTTGACGACTGAAACGTCGAGCTTGCCGGTAAAACCTTCCGGCGGGCGGCGGTCATCATGTTCGATGGTCGTCGCGGCCGGCACGACGATGCAGCCGATACTCTTGAACACATTCTGTTTGAAACGATCGTCCCAGCCCAGAATGAAATGTCCGGGCAGCGTTATCCACCAATTATCGTCAAAGGCTTGCGGCCGTGGATAGCGCAGATAGCCCATGCCGGGTGGCCTCAGCCACGTCTTCGACCGGCTCGCAGCCTCAAATGCGGCGACATTCAACTTCTTGTCTGTCTCGAGGCGTGGTTCTTCCCTTGCGATCTTGATGAGTTCCGAGAGCACTTGAATGAAAAGCGCTTCATACTGGTCGATCGGGCCACGCCAAGGGAACGAGCGCCACAACATCGCCTCGGCAAGTCCAAAAGCAACCCGCGCGGGCAAGCCGAAATCCCACCACGGAAAAAAGTTGGCAGCCTCGCCCTTGAAGCCGAAGAAATCCACGTCGCGGGGCCCGCGAACTGTCATGATCCGATCCTTGAAAACATCAAGCGCTTCGCGTGCTGACAGGGACAGCGACAGCGGGCCATGCTTGCTGGCGCTGCTGCGCTCGACGACGACTTTCGAGACCGAGTTGAAATAAACGCTCATGTGAGTCTGGAGGACATCGTAATTTCGGTCCGTCCAATACTGGGTGTCGTCGCTGAATTCCTCATCTTGCGTGAAAACCAGTTTTTCCTGTTCGACCAGTTCGTCCAGCAAGGCCACGAGATAATCATGATAACCCGGGCCGGTTGCCACCGTCGCCGCCGAGAAATTAACCTGAGCGCCATCTTGGTAGAAATGCACATCCTCGTCCGTCGGCAAGATCGAGCAACTTGATCTCGCCTTGCCGTCATCACCCTCGGCAGTGATGACAGCCAGCGGTCCCAAAGTCGGCTCCTTGCGCGCCAACAGGCAAAACTTGCGCGCCAGATCCTTGGCGCTTGGCCGCTGCTTTAAAGATTTGATCTTTTCTTGGCGAGAGAAGACGAGTCCCAGGATAATGCTCACGAAAGCCCTCGGCGATATTGGAAAGCGTTGTATCTGATCGGCAGTCTCGGCGGCGGGGCGCGGCGCGCTGTCAAAACCCCCCGGCACGAAGGTAATATAAATATTGCAAATGAAGGATCAGCGCGCAGTGACCGATGGAACTGGAAGGTGTCGCGGAGGTCATGCCGTACGGCACGGACTATCGCCACCACTTCCACTCTTATCGCCACACTTTCAGGCAGAGGGACAATTGAAGAGGGGCTGCCTCATTGGCAGCCCCTGTTTATTCGATGATCTGGATTGGCGAATTGTCCACCGGTTTTGGTGGCTCGGTGGTTTTCCCCTTTTTCTTCGGGGCAACGCTCGGCTCTACAGTCCGCGCCACGGGGGAGCGGGCATCCATGAACGATTGGATTTCGTTGAGACCGACCGTATCGCCATTGCCTCGGCTGATTTCATCAAAGTGGTCGGCGATGAAGCCCCAACCGGCATCCTTTGCCTGTTGCGCGGTCAAGCGGCCCGAGGGGCCGGCCGCCGCCTCGAACTGCCTCTTCAACCGCTGATCGAGTTCCTTCTGAATGTTCTGCGGCGTCATCGGCGTACGCACCGTGCCAGGCGGATCGGGCGGGGGGAAGCCCAGCTTCTCACCCGCACTCGCAGGCGACAAGAATAGGGTGCCGGCGGCAATTGCCAGCATCATCCCCGATAGAAGTTCGACAAATCGCATAAAATACTCCCAGTCCAATGCAATAGATGGGGCGGTATTGTACCGCCCAAATGGTATCACCAATGGCAACTCGATAAAATGCGAGCCTAGGAGCGCGGTCGCGCGGGGTCAATTATTCGAAAGTTCAACACGCCCGTTTTTTCAACGCCACGCAAAATGGCCTATGCTTTAGGCGAAAGTGGCGGAGTTGCCGTCCGAAACCAATTGCAGTCCAAGATTGGTATCGAGACCGAACCCTTGCATCAGGCGGCGCGTGGAGAAATCTGGATTGCCCGATGTGAACATGGCAAAATCGTCGCCGTGTTCGGGTTCTTCGCCGGTACCGTTGACTTTGAGCAATGAAAGACCACGGCGAGCAATGGCCTCGGCGGGATCGAGCCAGTCGACCGGCCAGGGAGCGAGCCGGCGAAAGACGTTGGCGAGGAAAGGATAATGGGTGCAAGCGAGGACGACGATGTCCGTACGCTTGCCGTCCCGTTCGTAGAAGCAGGGGGCAATCTCCTGCCTGATTTCGGCATCGTCGACGAATTCCCCGCGAATATGGGCTTCGGCCAGGCGGGCGAGGCTCTGGCTGCCGACAAGACGCACATGGCATTGCGAGGCAAACGACTGGATGAGGTCGCGTGTATAGGCGCGCCGGACCGTACCGGGTGTTGCAAGAACGCTGACGAGGCCCGAAGAAGTCCGCTCGGCGGCTGGCTTGATGGCCGGTACCGTGCCGACAAACGGGACGCCCGGATAGGCTCTGCGCAGATCGTCGAGCACGAGCGTCGATGCCGTATTGCAGGCTATGATTGCGATTTCGGGGTCGTATTTCCCGATCAATCCACCGAAGAGCTCAACGATGCGCTCGCATAAGGCCGCCTCCTCCCAATCGCCGTAGGGAAAGCCGGCATCATCCGCGATATAGACGAAGCGCCGGTCTGGCATCAGAACTCTCGCCTCGCGCAGAACGGTGAGGCCGCCAATGCCGCTGTCGAAGACAAGGATCGGTCGGTCTGCGACCCGCTCATTCATCGTCGGTCGGCCTTTCATTAGCCGGCTCATCGATTGGCTTTGCCCGCTTACGCCCTTCCGGCGCTCCGGCGCCGCGCGGCGTATCGGGGCTGAAGAAGTCGAGAGAGACAAGGACGCCGCGCAGGAGCTTCAGCTCCGAATCCGAAAAACCCGGCCGGGTAAGAACGCCGCGCAGATTATTGACCATGATTTCCTTGCGGGCCATCGGCCGGAAATATCCCCTGGCCTGCAGCGCTTCTTCCAGATGATTGAAGAAGCCCTGCAATTGATCCTTTGGCGCCGGCGCAAGCTCAGGGCCGCGAAAGGCGGTATCGGTATGTTTCTCGAGGCCGGATTTCATCCATTCATAGGACATGAGCAGGACCGCCTGGGCAATGTTGAGTGACGAGAACGCCGGATTGACCGGAAACGTCACCAACTCATCGGCAAGGCTGACTTCGTCATTATTGAGGCCGATGCGCTCGCGCCCGAAAAGAATTCCGGTTCGCTCGCCGCTGTTGAAGCGCTGGCGCAGCACGACGCCCGCCTCCACCGGCCCCCGCACCTGCTTGAATGCATCGCGCTCGCGCGCCGTCGTCGCATAGACGAAATTCAGATCCTTGATGGCGGATGGCAGATCCTCGAAAACCTGCGCCGCATCAATGATGTGGTCCGCCCTGCTCGCCGCGGAGCGCGCCTTCTCGTTGGGAAATTCCTCGCGCGGCTTGACGAGCCGCAGTTCCGCCAGGCCAAAATTGGCCATGGCGCGCGCCACCATGCCGATGTTCTCGGGCAATTGCGGTTCAACGAGAATAATTGCCGGGCCTTCGGCAATAAGCGTGCGTTGTCTATCTGTACCGGCCATCTCTTGTTCCTGCTGATATTGCCGCCGTCATAACGCGCGATCTTTTGATGGGCAATCCTGCCTTAAAATAACGGCATGGCTGGTCGGCAGCTTTGCGTTCGGCGATCCCGATGCTATAGGGGCGCGAACCCTCACTGAAAACCGATGCTGACATTCCCACACCCCAGCAAAATAGAGGCTGACTATCCATGGCAAAGATCAAGGTTGCAAATCCGGTCGTCGAGCTTGACGGCGACGAGATGACCCGCATCATCTGGCAATATATCAAGGAAAAGCTGATCCATCCTTACCTGGATATCGATCTGAAATATTACGACCTCGGGATCGAGCACCGTGATGCCACTAATGATCAGGTGACGATCGATGCGGCCAATGCCATCAAGGAGTATGGTGTCGGCGTCAAGTGCGCGACGATCACGCCGGATGAGCAGCGAGTCGAGGAATTCGGCCTGAAGAAGATGTGGAAATCGCCCAACGGCACGATCCGCAACATTCTCGGCGGCGTCATCTTCCGCGAGCCGATTATTGCCAAGAACGTTCCGCGCCTCGTTCCGGGCTGGACGCAGCCGATCATCGTCGGCCGTCATGCCTTCGGCGACCAGTACCGCGCGACCGACTTCAAGTTCCCGGGCAAGGGCAAGCTGACGATCAAGTTCGTTGGCGATGACGGCCAGACGATCGAGCACGAAGTATATGACGCGCCCGGCGCCGGTGTTGCCATGGCGATGTACAATCTCGATGAATCGATCCGTGATTTCGCCCACGCTTCGTTCAACTATGCCTATAATCGCGGCGTTCCCTGCTATCTGTCGACCAAGAACACCATCCTCAAGGCCTATGACGGCCGCTTCAAGGACATCTTCCAGGAAGTTTACGAGGCAGAGTTCAAGGCGAAGTTTGCCGAAAAGAAGATCTTCTACGAGCATCGCCTGATCGACGACATGGTTGCTTCCGCGCTGAAGTGGTCCGGCGGCTATGTCTGGGCCTGCAAGAACTATGACGGCGACGTGCAGTCCGATATCGTCGCGCAGGGCTTCGGCTCGCTCGGCCTGATGACTTCGGTTCTGATGACGCCGGATGGCAAGACGGTCGAAGCGGAAGCTGCCCACGGCACCGTGACCCGCCACTATCGCCAGCACCAGAAGGGTGAAGAAACATCGACCAACTCGATCGCTTCGATCTTTGCCTGGACGCGCGGCCTTGCGCATCGCGCCAAGCTCGATGGTAATGCCGAGCTCGAGCGCTTCAGCCACACGCTGGAGAAGGTCTGCGTCGACACAGTCGAAGCCGGTTACATGACCAAGGACCTCGCACTCCTGATCGGCCCGGATCAGCCCTGGCTGTCGACCACAGGCTTCCTCGACAAGATCAATGAAAACCTGTCAAAGGCGATGGCTGCCTGAGCCATCTGAAAGCATCAATGCTAAGAGCTCCGGTGAAAACCGGAGCTCTTTTTGTTGTGCGCTTCGCGAATGAGCGATGCGAAAATGGCGCGCCAAAAAGCGCTGTTTTGGGTATTATGCGTGATGCTATGATCACCCGAGGGGACCGAAGATGAGCAAGCAGCAGTTCTTTTTCCGCCTGATCCCGCCACGCCCGACCTTTGCGGACGACATGGACGATGACGAGCAAGAGCTGATGCGCCAGCACGCAAGCTATGTGCAGGAATGTTTCAACGAGGGCTTTGTCCTTGCCTATGGCCCGGTGCATGAGCCCGACGGCAGCTTCGGGCTCGCTCTTCTTGAGGTAAATGATCATGCGGAAGCGGTCCGCTTCGGCGACAACGACCCGACCGTACTCGCCGGCCTCAACAGCTATACGATAGCGCCCATGCATATCGCGGCTGCACAGGCTCCGCGCGAGGAGTAAGCGCGGCGCCAGCTTTCGTTGCCTGAACCCGCTTCCCCGGCCCCGACCCCGTTTTGCCGAGGTGGAGTAGCTGTCGCTGCGGCACATGTCAGAGCGGCAGTAAAGGTCGGAGCGGCAGCAACCTCAGCGAACCTGCTCTTTTGCTCCAGCAATGGAAGTGCCGCTCCGGAAACAAACAACAAATAATAAAACTTCAACCGGCCAATATCAGTCGGCCGATTCCGCAATAGTCACTGTAGTTTTAGTGCTTATACTAATCCAAAAACTTAATAACCCAAATACTATTTAAGAATTACATCACGCATCGCGTGAAGGAGCAAGATCATTTTAACGCAGTACTATTGACAATAAGTATAATACGCATAGCGGCGAGTTGGCCCGGTCATACAGCAGCATGACCGGGCATGCGAACCTAGGCGCCGAGCGCCTGGCGGACGGCCGAAATCGCGTCTTCGGCTTTTGCGCCATCCGGGCCGCCGGCCTGGGCCATGTCGGGCCGGCCGCCGCCGCCCGCGCCGCCAAGAGCGGCGGACGCAATGCGGACGAGATCGACGGCGCTGTACTTGCCGATCAAATCCTCGGTGACCCCGACAACCGCGCTCGCCTTGCCATCTTCGGAGACGCCGACGAAGGTGACGACTCCCGAGCCGACGCTCTTCTTGGCATCATCGGCGAGCGGCTTCAGGTCGCGCGGATTGACGCCGCTCACCACCTTGCCGATGAAGCCGACACCGTTGACCGTCTCCAGCGCGCCGCCTGCGGCTCCGGAAGAACCGCCGCCAAGAGCCAATTGCTTGCGGGCTTCGGTAAGCTCGCGTTCGAGCTTGCGGCGTTCATCGACCAGCGCCGTCACCCGGGCCAGCGCATCGGCCGGCGTCGCCTTCAGAACCGACGCGATCGCCTTGACGCGGTCGTCCTGCTCCTCGAGATAGCGCCGCGCAGCTTCTCCGGTCAGCGCCTCGAGGCGGCGCACGCCAGCAGCAACAGCGCCTTCAGAGACCACGCGAATGAGCCCGATATCACCGGTCGCGCGTACATGCGTGCCGCCGCAAAGCTCGGTGGAATAGCTTTTTCCGGCCTTCTCGCCCTGCACTGCCGTGCCCATGGAGACGACGCGAACCTCATCGCCGTATTTTTCACCGAAGAGCGCCATAGCGCCTTCGGCAATCGCATCGTCGACTGCCATGAGGCGCGTCGATACCGGCGCGTTCTGCAACACGATCTCATTGGCAATGTCTTCGATTGCCGCGAGTTCCTTGTCGGAAATCGGCTTCGGGTGCGAAAAATCGAAACGCAGCCGGTCGGGGGCAACAAGCGAGCCCTTCTGGGCAACATGGGTTCCGAGCGTTTCGCGCAGCGCCTCATGCAACAGGTGGGTTGCCGAATGGTTGGAGCGGATACGGGTGCGGCGCGCCTTGTCGACGATAAGTTCGACCGGTGCACCGACCTTTGCCGTTCCCTTCGTCACCTTGCCGATATGGACGAAGACGCCGTCATTCTTCTTCTGCGTATCGCTGATCTCGATGACAAGGCCGTCGCCGGTGATCGTTCCGGTATCGCCCTGCTGTCCGCCGGATTCGCCATAGAAAGGCGTCTGGTTGACAACGACTGCCACAGCATCGCCTTCGCCCGCCGTTTCGACGCTGGCACCGTTCTCAACGAGAGCGGTTATGACGCCTTCAGCCTGCTCGGTCTCATAACCGAGAAATTCGGTGGCACCGACCTTGTCGCGAACCGAGAACCATACGGTTTCGGTCGCCGCATCGCCGGAACCCGCCCAGCTCGCGCGCGCCTCGGCTTTTTGCCTTTCCATGGCCGCGTCGAAGGCTTCCGTGTCGACGCCGATGCCGCGCTGGCGCAGCGCATCCTGCGTCAGGTCGAGCGGGAAACCATAGGTGTCGTAAAGCTTGAACGCGGTCTCGCCATCGAGCTTGTCGCCCTCGCCGAGGGATTCGGTCGCTTCGCCGAGGAGGCCCAGCCCGCGATCGAGGGTCTTGCGGAAGCGCTTTTCTTCAAGCTTGAGTGTTTCCGAGATCAGCGCTTCGGCGCGCACGAGTTCGGGATAGGCCTGGCCCATTTCGCGCACCAGCGCCGGCAGCAGCCGCCACATCAGAGGCTCGCGTGCGCCAAGGAGCTGCGCATGACGCATGGCGCGGCGCATGATGCGGCGCAGCACATAGCCACGACCCTCGTTCGACGGCAACACGCCATCAGCGATAAGGAAGCTTGAGGAGCGCAGGTGATCGGCAATAACCCGGTGGCTGGCGCGGAACTTGCCCTCGGCCTTTACTCCCGTTGCCTCCTCGGATGCGTGGATCAGCGTCTGGAACAGATCGATGTCGTAATTGTCGTGCTTGCCCTGAAGCACAGCGGCAAGGCGCTCGAGCCCCATTCCGGTATCGATCGACGGGCGCGGCAGATCGATGCGCTGCTCTTTCGTCACCTGCTCGAACTGCATGAAGACGAGGTTCCAGATTTCGATGAAACGGTCGCCGTCCTCATCGGCGCTCCCGGGAGGGCCGCCCCAGATTTCAGAACCGTGATCGTAGAAGATTTCCGAGCACGGGCCGCACGGACCCGTATCGCCCATCGCCCAGAAATTATCACTCGTGGCGATGCGGATGATTTTCTCTTCCGGAAGCCCGGCGATCTTCTTCCAGAAACCGGCCGCTGCATCATCGGTGTGGTAGACGGTTACCGTCAGCTTGTCCTTTGGAAGCCCGAACTCCCTGGTGATAAGGTTCCACGCAAGCGAGATCGCCTCTTCCTTAAAGTAATCGCCAAAGGAAAAATTGCCGAGCATTTCAAAGAAGGTATGGTGACGCGCCGTATAGCCGACATTGTCGAGGTCATTGTGCTTGCCGCCGGCGCGCACGCATTTCTGCGATGTCGTCGCCCGATTATAGGGACGGTGCTCGATGCCGGTGAAAACATTCTTGAACTGCACCATGCCCGCATTGGTGAACATCAGCGTCGGGTCATTGCGCGGCACGAGCGGGCTCGACGCCACGATCGAATGGCCGTTCTTCTTGAAATAGTTCAGAAATGTCGACCGGATCTCGTTGACGCCACTCATGCTGCTTGCCTTCTGACTTCTTATATCCAAATGGAATTAGCCCCATTCTGTGCGAAGGAGCGGAACGAAACGCTTGTAGCGACAGGGCTGCGTGCTGTCCAGAAAATCCCTATTGCCGCGAGGTGCGACCGGCCAGGGAATTGGCCAAGCCAAAGCGCGACCGGCCAGGGAATTGGCGACGGCAAAATGCCAAGACCCGCAGCCGTCACCGGCCGCGGGTCTCAAATCCTCAGTCAATATCTGGAGGCGGCTCAGCCTTCGGCGGCGTCGGGTTCGTCATCCTCTACTTCCCCAACATTCTTGTCGAGCATCTGCTCGGCAATGAGACCGGCATTCTGACGCAACGCCAGTTCGATCTCATTGGCTATTTCCGGATTCTCCTTCAGGAACAGTTTCGCGTTGTCGCGGCCCTGGCCGAGGCGCTGCGAATTATAGGAGAACCATGAACCAGATTTTTCGACAATGCCGGCCTTGACGCCAAGATCGACCAACTCGCCCGTCTTGGAGACGCCCTCGCCATACATGATGTCGAACTCGACCTGCTTGAAGGGCGGCGCCAGCTTGTTCTTGACGACCTTGACGCGGGTTTGATTGCCAACGACCTCGTCGCGCTCTTTCAGCGATCCGATGCGGCGGATATCGAGGCGAACAGATGCATAGAACTTCAGCGCATTGCCGCCCGTCGTCGTTTCTGGCGAACCAAACATCACACCGATTTTCATGCGGATCTGGTTGATGAAGATGACCATGCAATTGGAACGGGAAATCGATGCGGTAAGCTTGCGCAGCGCCTGGCTCATCAGACGGGCCTGCAGACCCGGCAGGGAATCGCCCATCTCGCCCTCGATTTCCGCCCGCGGCGTCAGCGCCGCAACGGAATCGACGACGAGAACGTCGATGGCGCCGG
The DNA here is from genome assembly GCF_900104165.1 of Phyllobacterium sp. YR620. Taxonomy (NCBI): domain Bacteria; kingdom Pseudomonadati; phylum Pseudomonadota; class Alphaproteobacteria; order Hyphomicrobiales; family Phyllobacteriaceae; genus Phyllobacterium; species Phyllobacterium sp. YR620. Next base: position 982,267 of record NZ_FNJP01000001.1, on the reverse strand, counting down.
ATCGCACCAGCGTATCGGTAATTTCAAGCGCTTGCTCGCCCGTATCCGGCTGCGAGATCAGAAGGTTCTCAAGATCAACGCCAAGCTTGCGGGCATATACGGGGTCGAGCGCGTGCTCGGCGTCGACAAAGGCGCAAATGCCGCCCTTCTTCTGGGCTTCGGCGATCGTATGCAGGGCAAGCGTGGTCTTGCCTGAGCTTTCAGGCCCGTAAATTTCGACGATGCGGCCTTTCGGCAATCCGCCGACGCCAAGGGCAATATCGAGCGACAGCGAGCCGGTCGGAACCGTTTCGATCTCCACAACCTGCTCGTTGCGGCCAAGCCGCATGATCGAGCCCTTTCCAAAGGCCCTCTCGATCTGGGACAATGCCGCATCCAGCGCTTTCGTTTTATCCACCGAATTACCCTCAACCAACCGCAATGAATTTTGAGCCATGTTACACTACCCCTGTGTTATGCATGAAGTCCGGATGTCGCTTCTGATGAACTTATTTGTATCTGTTTTGTTCTCATTTTGCAATAGACATAAGTGATTGAAATAAATGCATAACTTTAAAATGTTCGTAAAATGTTCTTGTAGGGGCGCGACATGCTGTCAGGCAAGCTTTCCGCTAGTTCCAGGCGTTGCCGGACAAACCGAAGTTGCGAAAATCGAATCGGCCGGATTATTGCGCCTGTCCGACCGACACTTTAGAGAAGTAGCGCAACGCCAGCCCTTCAATCCGTGGTTTTAAATCGGACAAGCAATCACCTATGACGTCAGGCAACAAACCGCTGCTCTTTGCTGTTGGCGGCGCCCATCTCGACCGGCGCGGCCAAAGCACCGTACCGTTTGTGCCCGGTGCTTCAAACCCCGGTATCATGCGCGAAGAGCCGGGCGGCGGTGTCTTCAATGCGTTAAGGCTGGCGATGCAGCGCGGCATCGCAGCTGAACTCCTGTCCATACGCGGCGGCGACCGTATCGGCGAGACGATTAGCGCAGCGATCGAGTCAGCCGGCATCATCGATAGCTCCGTCGTCTTCATGGATCGGGCGACGCCGAGCTATACGGCAATCCTCGACGAACATGGCGATGTCGTCGCCGCAATCGCCGACATGGCGCTTTATGAAGTCGCGCTCCCCCGGCAACTGCGCCGGCGGAAGGTGCGCGATGCCGTGGCAGCGGCCGACGCCATATTTTGTGATGCCAACCTTCCGGCCGATGCGCTGGAAAGGCTTGCGGGCCTTGCGGAACATCGGCCGATCTATGCCCTGGCGATATCCCCGGCAAAGGCGGTGCGCCTACGCACGATCCTTGGCAATCTCAACTGCCTTTTCATGAACCGCCGTGAAGCATTGGCCCTGACAGGCCTTGGCCAATCGGCGGAGCTAAAGGAAATCTGCGCAGCGTTGCGCGCGGCGGGCCTTCAAGTCGCCGTCATCAGCAATGGCGCCGGTCCCACCCTCGCCTACCATAACGATCTAGCCTATACACTCGAACCGCCTGGCGTCGACGGGATTGCTGATGTGACCGGCGCAGGTGACGCGCTTGCCGGCGGAACGATTGCCGGGCTGATGCAAGGTGTCGCGTTTCACGAGGCAGTCCGTCAAGGTATGACCGCGTCGATGCTGACATTGAAGACACATTCCGCCAGCCCGATCTTTACCCCCGAGGAATTCGACGCAGCGCTTTCCTTGATACCCGATGCGACCCTGCTGCGTTGATCAAAGGAGCCGACATGACCCTCAATCCCTTTACCGATATTGCCCCCGAGGTCGAGCAGGCACTTGATGCGGGCAAGCCGGTTGTCGCGCTGGAAAGCACAATCATCACTCATGGCATGCCCTATCCCGACAACAGCCGCATGGCCGCGGATGTCGAGGCCATCATCGCGGAAGAAGGCGCTGTTCCAGCGACGATTGCCATTGTCGACGGCCGGCTTAAGATCGGGCTCTCCGCCGATGAACGTGAAGCGCTCGCGCAGGTGAAGGGCGCCATGAAGCTGTCGCGCGCCGACCTTGCCTTCGCGCTTGCCGAAGGACGCACTGGTGGCACGACGGTTGCAGCCACCATGCTTGCCGCGCACCTTGCTGGCATCAAGGTTTTTGCCACGGGCGGCATCGGCGGCGTGCACAAGGGCGCAGAATTGAGTTTCGATATATCGGCCGACCTTGAAGAACTCGGTCGAACCCCGGTCATCGTCGTCTCGGCCGGGGCCAAGGCCATTCTCGATATCGAAAAGACGCTGGAAGTGCTTGAAACCAAGGGCGTTCCTGTCGTCGTCCATGGCGCCGATGTGCTTCCCGCCTTCTGGTCGCGCCAATCGCCGATCAAGGCGCCGCTGCGGCTCGACTCAGCCGAGGCAATCGCCGGGTTTCAGCGGGCACGCGAAGCCATCGGCGTCAACGGCGGCATGCTGATCGCCAATCCCATTCCGGCAGCGGACGAAATTCCAGCGGAGAGAATGGCGGGCTATATCAGCGAGGCGATCGCCCGCGCCACGAAAGATGGCGTCACCGGCAAGGCCGTGACGCCATATCTGCTTTCCGAAATTCTCGACATCACCAAGGGTGAGAGCCTCAAGGCGAACATCGCACTCGTCGAGAACAATGCGCGCCTTGCCGCGAAAATCGCCGTGGCGCTCGCTATCAGGTAAGCGGCGCGATCTGGATTTCGACGCGGCGGTTCTGGGCGCGCCCGGCTTCGGTCGCGTTGGTTGCCACCGGCTGCGAGGGGCCGAAGCCGCGTACGTCGAAGCGGCGGTTGTCGATGCCCTGCTGGGTCAGGTAGTTGGATACGGAAAGCGCCCGGCGCTCGGACAGAAGCTCGTTATGCTGCAGGCTGCCGGTCGAATCCGTATGGCCGGCGACATCGACGATGGTCTGGTTGAACTTGCGCAGGACCACAGCGACGGAACTGAGCGTCGGGTAGAACTCCGGCTTCACCTGATCCTGGTCGGTGTTGAAGGTAATGTTCGACGGCATGTTCAAAATGATCCGGTCGCCATTTCGGGTCACCGAGACGCCCGTCCCTTGAAGCTGCGCGCGCAACTCCGCTTCCTGGCGGTCCATGTAGTTGCCGATCGCGCCGCCACTGAGCGCACCGATGCCTGCGCCGATTAGCGCGCCATTTCGACCCGACTTGCCGCTGCCGCCGCCAATGGCAAAACCGGCGAGCGCACCTGCTGCCGTTCCGATCAAGGCGCCGCCGGCGGTGTTCGACATCTTCTGGTCACCCGTATAGGGGTCCGTCGTCGTGCAGCCCGCCAGAAAGGTCGCTGCCAGGCAGCTGATGGCAAATTTCTTCATCATCGAATCAAGTCCCCGTTTGGATGTGGCGCGGACTATACAAGCGATTCGGGCAAAATATGGGAGGCCAAAAATGCGTGGTGGACGCACCTATACAGCCATCCTCGCGACTTGGCCGGCGGCCTTTAGACTAAGGTCGAACTGATTTTTGGGAAGGCTCGGTTTGACGGCGCGTGGGGCTTAAAGCCGTGGCCGCATCGATACACTAGAAAGCACGATGGCAGCGCCTAAGAAAACGTGCTAGGGTGTACACAATCCAACACATGAGGGAAGCAAGTTTCATGACCACCAGCACTACCATGACGATTCGGGTTCGGCCCGATGTGAAAGAAAAGCTCGACCGGATAGCGGCCGACACGCAACGGAGCAAATCGTTCCTCGCCGGCGAAGCTGTCGCCGCCTATGTTGATCGCGAGCTTGAAATCATCGACGGCATCAAGCGCGGCATGGCCGATGTTGCGGCCGGCCGTGTCGTGCCCCATGAACAGGTGATGGCGGAAGCCCGCCAGATCATCGCGGACGCGAAGCGTAAAGCCTCGTAAGAATGAGGCGGGTCATCTGGTCGGCCGACGCACGGCACGATTACCTCGACATTCTGCAATTCGTGGCCGCTGACAACCCGCTTGCTGCTGAAAAGGTAGCGGATGCGATCGAGCAGGTGGGCAACGGACTTGGCGAGTTTGCGACCGGAAGGCCGGGCCGGGTCACAGGTAGCTATGAAAAGTCCGTTGCCCGCCTGCCCTACATCATAGCCTATGAGATCAAGAGCCACGGCGGGCAAGAGGTTATAGCCGTCTTGCGCGTCATCCACACATCGCGGGATTGGTCGGCCGAGGAATGGCCGGACTAACTTAAGAAGTAGTGACAACTCTCGCTATATGTCGTCAGATTTCAATTCGACTTTTGACTCATTTTCTCAACGTTCTTCAAAAAATTTGACAGCCTTTGCATCCTGAATTCATTTGCGTCCATCAGGACAATCAATGATGCTCGCCACCATTCGAGAATAAAGGCGAGAACCATGACGCAATCACAAGAAGCTCCTGTTGCAATCATCACCGGCGGAGGACGCGGCATGGGCGCCGCCATCGCGCGCGAACTGCATTCCCGCGGCTACCGCCTCGGCCTGATGTCGCCCTCAGGCAGCGCCGTCGAGCTTGCAGGCGAACTTGGCGCGATCGGTCTGAAAGGATCCGCGGGCGAAGCCAGCGATCTCGAGGCGCTGGTCGCACAAACCGTAGGGGCCTATGGCCGTGTCGATGCCGTGGTCAACCACACGGGACATCCGCCGAAGGGGGATCTTCTCGACATCACCGACGACAAATGGGCGATTGGCAACGACCTGATGGTACTGAGCGTCGTGCGCATGGCGCGGCTGGTGACGCCCTACATGCTCAAGCAAGGCAAAGGGGCCTTCGTGAACATCACGACTTTCGCGGCCTTCGAACCGAGCCTCGTCTTTCCGGTTTCCTGCGCCTATCGCGCCGCCGTAGGCGCCTACACCAAGCTTTATTCGGACCGTTATGCCGCCGATAATATCCGCATGAACGCGTTGCTCCCGGGCTTCATCGACAGTCTGGACCACAAGCCGGAGACTGCCGAAAAGGTCCCGATGAAGCGCGTCGGCACGATGAACGAAATCGCCAAGACGGCCGCTTTCCTGCTATCGGACGATGCAGGCTATATCACCGGGCAGAATATCCGTGTCGATGGCGGGATTACGCGTCACATCTAGGAAAGGCTGACGCCGAACGTCTCACGCAGCTGCCTTTGCCCGTTCGGCGTGACGGTTACGGCCCGCGTCCCATCCACGCGCGTGATCCAGCCGCGCTCGAAGCAATGGCTGCACAGAGCCGCGCCGATGGCCCCGGCAAGATGCGGGCGTCTTTCGCTCCAGTCGAGGCAGGGCCGGCAGAGAATACGGCCACGGGCTGCGCTCAAGGCCGCAATGTCGATACCGGCGCTGTCAAGCAGTGCGCGCCCGCTCTCCGTCACCTCGCCGGCGTCGAGGCCGAGGTCGAGGTGACCCGCGTCAACCAGCGCGTCGGTGATTGCGACGCCGAGATGGCCGGCCAGGTGATCGTAACACGTTCGCCCTGCCCGCAAGGCTGCGTCGCGCGGCCCTGTTCGAACGGGCTTGGCAGCGACGCCCGGCGCCGCAATGCGCATGATGCTCTCGATCATCTGCGCCACGGCGGGCGATGCCAGGCGGTGGTAGCGATGCCGTCCCTGCTTTTCCACCGCCAGCAATCCGGCGTCGGTCATGCGTGTCAGGTGGCTGCTCGCGGTCTGCGCGGTGATCCCGGCGAGTTGCGCGAGTTCCGATGCCGTCAGCGCGCGTCCGTCCATCAAGCCGTTCAGCATGCTTGCGCGCCCGGGATCTCCCGCCAGCGCTGCAATTTCGGCAAATTTCGCATTGTTCGACATCGCATCTTCCTCACGCCATCTTGCCCTAATTTGCTTTGCCGCTGACGACAATGCTTCGAAAACGGCCGAAGTATCAAGCCGCCTTCGCGGCCTATGTTGATGGCCGGTTAGAAACGCGATGGAGCGAGAGAAATGGCGATCACCTGCATTATCAAATACGAAATCGATCCCTATCAAAGGGGTGCATTCGAAGAATATGCCCGCAACTGGAATGAGGCGATCCCGCGCTGCGGTGCCGACCTGATCGGTTATTTCGCCCCGCATGAAGGTTCTGCTACCCTGGCCTACGGCATCTACAATATAGAAAGCCTCGCAGCCTACGAGGCCTACCGTGCCAAGCTGCGGGACGATCCGGTCGGCCGTGCGAACTATGCGTTCTCAATGGAGAGGAAATTCATCCGCCGCGAGGATCGCACGTTTCTCACCCACGTTTCCGGATTGAACGGGAAGGAACTGATCCGATGATTGCAGTGATTTTCGAGGTTGAGCCGGCAGAGGGCCGCTCCGGGGATTATTTTGATCGGGCAGCGGATCTGCGTCCGCTGCTGGAGACGATGGACGGGTTCATCTCTGTGGAACGGTTTCGCAGCCTTGCCAACGCGAACCGCTACCTTTCCCTTTCCTTCTGGCGCGACGAAGCGTCAGTGGCGGCTTGGCGCCAGACCGAGGAACATCGCCTTGCCCAACGCGACGGCCGTGGTGGGATCTTTGCCGACTATCGGCTGCGGATTGCGTCCGTTGTGCGTGACTACGGCCTCAGAGCCCGTGACGAGGCTCCGTCTGATGCGCGGGCTTACCATCATGCCTAGGCCCGTTGTCCGTGATTGCGCTCGGCGCATGCCGGTCCTGGACCACGCATATAGTGGCGTTCGGGCCGGTAGCTCGGCACAATGAACTCGCGGACGACGCGAAGCGTATCGCGCAGCTGGATAATCATGGTCATCATGTCTGGTCTCTTGCATTTTGGCTGCCGGGCGAACCGGTAGCGATCAATTAGCTAAAATTTAACTCATAAATATGAACAGCTCCTGAATGCCATTGGTTAAAGACAGATAAATTCATCAATTGTTAGCCTTAACCACTTGGGCAGAAAGACGTTTTCTCAACGGATATTGCCACGAGAATGCCCCTTTTAAAGCATTGCGACCGCTTCGGGCTTGTCCCTACGTTCCATCACGCATTGCCGATCAAGATACCCGTCGCGAGCACAAGGCTGCCTCCAAGGACCACCTGGATCGCCGCACGGAAGAAGGGCGTCTCCATGAAGCGATGCTGGATATAGGCAATGGCCCAAAGCTCAACGAAGACGACGAGGGCAGCGACAGTGGTGGCTGTCCAGAAATCGGGGATCAGGTAAGGCAAGGCATGACCGAGACCGCCGATCGCCGTCATCAACCCATTGGCAAGGCCGCGTTTCAGCGGCGATCCGCGGCCGGAGAGCTTGCCGTCATCGTGGGCGGCCTCGGTGAACCCCATGGAAATGCCGGCGCCAAGCGAGGCCGAGAGACCGACCAGAAAGGTCTGCCAGGTGTCCTGCGTGGCAAAGGCCGCCGCGAAGATCGGCGCGAGGGTTGAAACTGAACCATCCATCAGACCGGCAAGCCCGGGCTGGATATAGGTCAGTATGAACTGGCGGCGCTCGGTTTGCTTTTCCGCGTCCTGTACCGTGTCCGGCGTATGTCTGAGACCAAGCCGGTGCGCCAGCGATTCATGGGCCTTTTCCGCGATGGCAAGATCGCCAAGCAGCTTGCGCGTCGAGGCATCGCTGACGAGTTTCATCGCCTCGGTATAAAATCTGTAGGCTTGCTCCTCCATTTTCTCGGCCATCTCGCGCACCTTGTCGATACCAAGCGGACGCATCAGCCAATCGGGCCGGCGCTCGATATAACCGCGCACATGCTCCCGGCGAATGAGCGGAATCTGGTTGCCGAAGCGCTCCTGATGCAGCTCGATCAGCACTTGCCGGTGCCGGTTTTCCTCCTCGGCCATGTCTTCGAACACTTTGGCGCTGTCGGGAAAATTCTCGCGCAACCCATCCGCATAGGCGAGGTAAATTCGCGCATCGTCCTCTTCTGACGAAATGGCAAGCGCAAGAATCTCCTGTTCGGTGAGCGATTCGAGCGAGTGGCGGCGATGGGAGAAGAACCGGCTGAGCATGACAACATCCTAATTTAGAATAATTCTAAACTATAGTTTCCAGCGTCATTGTTCAAGTCCGCGCGGGCCTTTCAATGGACAGAAAGAAACCACACGGATATGGTCCGTTCGGTCGCAATCACCCAGGAACTTAACATGACGCTTGCCGGTTTTGTCGCCTATTCGGGCGCTCTTGCCATCGCCGCGGCCATACCCGGCCCGGGCCTCACCGCACTGATCGCACGCGCGCTCGGTTCCGGCTTTCGCTCCGCGCTGTTCATGTCGATCGGGCTCATTATCGGCGACCTCACCTACCTTACCGCAGTCGTCCTAGGCCTCGCCGTGGTGGCGCAGACTTTTGGAACCGTCTTCCTCATCATCAAATGGGCTGGCGTTGCCTACCTCGCCTATCTTGCCTGGGGCCTCTGGTCCGCTGGTATTTCCGCAGAAAAGATCGAGGCGAAGAAAAGCCGTGGCGGCCCAGCTGCAAGCGTTCTTTCGGGACTTGCCGTCACGCTCGGCAATCCAAAGACGATGCTATTCTATATCGCCCTCACGCCGACGCTGGTTGACCTTCACGCTGTCACCCTCGCCGATTATTCGATACTGGCGACCATTACCGTGCTGGTGTTGCTGATCGTTTTGATCCCTTACCTCGCCCTTGCAGCAAGGGCGCGCGGCCTCCTTGCATCGCCACGGGCGTTGAAGCGGCTAAACCGGACTGCCGCCGCCTTCATGGCCGGAGCAGCGCTTGCGATCGCCGGGCGCGCTTCCTGACTGGAATGATTTTCCAGTTTTCGCGCGATAATGGCAGGATTTTCCAATGACGATGCGTCGACCGAACGGCTTCGACTAGGAAATTCCGCCGCTGCCCCATAAGATCGGCGCAACGACGCAATCCAGGATGGGAGTTCATCAATGAGCAACAATGACGCGCGCAAGCCGGGCCGTGGCCGCATCTACAATTCGATCGTGGATACGATTGGCGATACACCCATCATCCGGCTCGATAAGCTCGCCAAGGAAAAGGGCGTGGGCGCCAACCTTCTCGCCAAGCTCGAATTCTTCAACCCAATCGCCAGCGTCAAGGATCGTATCGGCGTCGCGCTCATTGAAGCGCTTGAGGCGCAAGGCAAAGCGACGCCGGGCAAGACGACATTCGTCGAGCCTACATCCGGCAATACCGGCATTGCGCTTGCCTTTGCCGCCGCCGCGAAGGGGTACCGCCTGATCCTGACCATGCCGGAAACCATGTCGGTAGAGCGGCGCAAGATGTTGAAGCTGCTTGGCGCCGAGCTTGTGCTTACCGAAGGTGCCAAGGGGATGAAGGGCGCGATTGCCAAGGCCAATGAGCTCGTCGAAACGACGCCCGATGCGATTATTCCGGGGCAGTTCGACAATCCGGCCAACCCTGAAATCCATCGTCGCACCACCGCCGAGGAAATCTGGAACGATACCGAGGGCAAGGTCGATATCTTCGTCGCCGGCATCGGCACGGGCGGCACGATCACGGGAGTCGGCCAGGTGCTGAAGCAGCGCAATCCGGAAGTCCGGATTGTTGCGGTCGAGCCAAAGGATTCGCCGGTGCTTTCCGGCGGCAATCCCGGTCCGCACAAGATCCAGGGCATCGGCGCAGGGTTTGCCCCTGCTGTGCTTGACACGCATATCTACGACGAGGTGATCCAGGTCTCCAATGAGGATTCCTTTGCCAATGCGCGTCTCGTGGCCCGGCTTGAGGGCGTCCCGGTCGGTATCTCCTCCGGCGCCGCGCTGACGGCGGCGATCGAGATCGGCAAGCGCCCGGAAAATGCAGGCAAGAACATCGTTGTGATAATCCCGTCCTTCGCCGAACGTTATCTTTCCACGGCACTGTTCGACGGGCTCGATAGCTAGGATTCGCGCGTCCGCGCCACTGTGCTACTTTGGCTTGTCCCGAGGATCAATTATCCGGCCGGAAGGTGGGTTCTCGGGACAAGGGCCCGAGGATGACGGCGGTGGTAGGTCGACGGTAGTGCTGCAAGGATGATGGCAGGGGTGGAAGGATGCGGTAGTTGCCCGACCTTGGTGGCGCGAGGTCGGATGGTCACGCGACCATGACTGCTGTAGAGCAAGGATGACGCAGGCGGTGTGCGAATTATGGCCGTAGGCGGCTGGCCGTAGTGGCCGGAGGATGACGTAGTAATGGGGTGGATGGCGCTAGTGATCCAAGGATGACGGTAATAATGAGAGAATAAGGACGGGCAGACGTTGGTGCGTGGTTTAAGCCCCGCTGTCGACTGACTAGGAAGGGGGTCCCTATTTCCCTATTTCCCTATTTCCCTATTTCCCTATTTCCCTATTTCCCTATTTCCCTATTTCCCTATTTCCCTATTTCCCTATTTCCCTATTTCCCTACTTCCCTACTTCCCTACGCGCCCTCCAGCATCTCCTTGACGGCCGTCGCGAGCTGTTTCAATGAGAACGGCTTCGGCAGGAATCCGAACTTTGCGTCCTCGGGCAGATTGCGGGCAAAGGCGTCCTCGGCATATCCCGAGACGAAGATGAATTTTATGTCGCCATATTCCTTTCGTAACTCGCGCAGCAGCGTCGGCCCGTCCATTTCCGGCATCACCACGTCCGACACGATAATATCGACCTTGCCGCCCAGTTCCTTCATTACCTCCAGCGCCTCGACGCCGCTGGAAGCCTCGTGCACCGTATAGCCGCGCGACTGCAGCGCACGAAGCCCGCCCATGCGCACCGCATCCTCGTCCTCGACGAGGAGAACCGTGGCAGAGCCTGAAAGGTCGGTAGCCTTCTCCGCCTTCTTCTCGCGCTTCGGCGCTTCGGCGGCGATAACCTCGCCATCGGCATTGACGGTCGAGGCCTGCTTCTCCTCCACATAGCGCGGTAGGAATATTCGGAAGATCGTGCCCTTGCCGGGTTCGGATTCGCAGTGGATCGAACCGCCGGTCTGCTTGATGATGCCGTAGACCATGGAAAGGCCGAGGCCCGTCCCCTTGCCCACCTCTTTTGTGGTGAAGAACGGCTCGAAGATCTTGGCGATGACCTCCGGCGGCATGCCGGTGCCGCTGTCTGCAACCTCGACCAGCACGTAGTCCCCCGGAACGAGATCGCGGTAATTGAGCTCGGCAGATTCGGCCTCGCCGACATTGCGGGTGCGGATGATGAGGTCGCCGCCATCCGGCATCGCATCGCGTGCATTGACCGTCAGGTTGACGACCACCTGCTCGAACTGGCCGAGATCGGCCCGTACCGGCCAAAGGTCTCGGCCGTGCTCGATCTTGAGGTTTACTTGCGTGCCGGCAAGCCGCGTCAGCAGCATGCGCACATCGGCAATCACGTCGGTGAGGTTGAGAACCTCCGGCCGCAGGGTCTGACGGCGCGAGAAAGCGAGAAGCTGGCGCACCAGCGATGCGGCGCGGTTGGCATTCTGCTTGATGTTCATGATGTCGGCGAAGGACGGATCGGACGCGCGGTGATTGGACAGGAGCAGGTCCGACGACATGATGATGGCGGTCAGCACATTGTTGAAATCGTGGGCGATACCGCCGGCCAACTGGCCCACGGCCTGCATTTTCTGGCTCTGGGCCATCGTGGCCTCGAGTGCCTTTTGTTCCGTCGTCTCCACCACCGAAACGATAGCGGCTTCCTCGGCGCCGTCCTCCGATCCCGCATCGAACACCGGGCTGATGTAGAAACGCAAATGGCGTTCCTCATTGCCTGGAACGACCGTATCGACAGGCGAAATCTCGGCCTGACCGGCAAATGCAGCCGCAAGTGCCCGGTCAAAGGCTTCGCGGTCGCGCTCGTGCACCACAGTCTCCAGCGGGATGCGCCGGTCGATGTCGTCACGGTCGACGATGGGCGCGAAAAGACCGAGGAACCGCGCATTGGTACGCAGAATCTTGCCTGTGGCATCGACGGCGGCAATTGCCATCGACGCGGAATTGAAGAAGCGCGTGAACCTCACTTCCGCTGCGCGCAACGCGGCCGAGTTGTCCTCGCCCTCGGCGCGATTGAGAACGATTGTGCGGCTCGGGCCCCGCCTTCCGTCGCGCTGCACCTGCACGCGATGGTAAAAACGCACGGCGAGACTCTGGCCGTTGGCCTTGGCAAGGTCGAGGTCAATCACGGTATTGCGGCTGGTGCCGGGCTCGGTCTTGACCGCATTGATCAGCGCCATGCCATTGCCGGCGACGATCTCGCGAACCATCATCGATCCCGGCGTAAACCGCGTCAGATCGACGCCGAGCCATTCGGCGAGCGTCGCGTTGATGTAGATGATGCGACCGTCAGGATCGGCCGAGAAGAAACCGGCAGGCGCATGGTCGAGATGGTCGATCGCTTCCTGAATGTCTTGGAAATAGCGTTCCTGCTCGGCGCGCTCGGCCGAAATATCGGCGATCTGCCAGGCATAGACCGGAGCGGTCTGGTCAGGAATGCCGGCGACCGGGCGCGCCTTGATGCGGTACCAGGTCGGGACCGGTTCGCGCGACGGATCGAGAGGACGCGACAGCCTGAGTTCTTCCTGCCCGGAAATCCCGTCGCGCACGGCATTGGCGAGACGGTAGATGGGATCTGAGGCGGCAGCTTCACCGGAAAGAATATGCTCGATCGGGCGAACATCATTGGAGTTGGTGACACCCGTCAATTGAGCATAGGCGCGGTTTGCGTAGACGATGCGCCCCTTCTGGTCGCAAACGACGGTGCCTTCGGGCAGCGTATCGACAAAGGCGCGTGTCAGCTCGTCGCTCGTGCCACGCGGGGTAAACTGGATGACGTTGATCGCCGAGCCGAAAAGATAGAATACGCCGGTCATGGCCAGCGTGCCGAGCAGTCCAAGAAGGAACTGTTGCCCCAACTGGTCCCGGTAAATGAAGTAGAGGATCGAAACGCCGACGAGCAGCACACCGAGGATGACGAGACGCAGACCCGCCTTGTTCGACTTGGTATTCGCAATGATCGGTTCTGGATAAAGATCGCTGTTCGTTTCTTGAGACATGCGTCTCAAACCCCTTTTTACCTCACAATCGCCGCCACAACCCTGGCTGCGCTGTCTCGCTTCGAATCGTTTGGATCATATCTTTTCGGCGCTATAAACCCTATCTTTCAAATGCAGGGCGTTCGTCCACTACTCGTTGGCTGACTGCCGATTCCATATCGCCGCCGGGCGAATGCTTCCGGCTAATGATTTATCCCAGGGTAGACTGACGGCATCAGGGTTGCGGCGGGCATTGGCTCGCACTAGTGTCACGCAAAGTATTGCGTGGAATCCCATGTCGGGGAACAGGTTTTGGGCTCGCAGACCTTAAAGGAGAGTTCGTCATGAACGCTTGGCTCGCCCCTATCGTCGGTGACACAGCCGCCCCCATTGTCGGTTTTGTCCTGCTGTTCCTCCTGGTGATCCTGCTGTTGCTGATCGTTTTCGCCATCTTGCGGCGCGCAACCGGCGGAACCTTCGTCGCCGGCGGCCGCAACAGGCAGGTGCGCCTCTCCGTCACTGACGCAGCAGCCGTCGACAATCGCCGGCGTCTCGTGCTCGTACGGCGCGACGATGTGGAACATCTCATCCTGATCGGCGGCCCGAGCGACGTTGTCATCGAGCAGAATATCCGCCAGTTCGCAAAGCAGCCATCGCGCAACGAAACAATAGCACCGCCGGTTTCTGCGCCCGCGGCCGAGGTTAAGCGCCCAGCGGCGGTGGATGAACCGCAGCCGGAGCCGATTGCTCCGATCGCCGCCCCGGAACCGGTCGCGCTCGTCGCGGCGCCCGCCCCGTCACGTCCGGCGGCGCCAACCGCACAGGCCGCGCCGCAAATCCCCTTGCGCCCTGCACCGCCCCAACAGCGTCCGGTCGCGCCGCAGCGGGATTTGCGTCTCGCCGAACCACCGAAGCATGCGCCGGCCGCCGTTCCCGTTCCTCCGCTGCCCGCCGCTGCTGGAGCCGCTCGCGTCGCAACGGTTGCGACGGCAGTAGAGGCCCCATCCTTCGCCGCACCAGCCGTCGAGACGCCAGTCGTTAGTGAGCCTGCGGCCGAAAACGGCGTCTGGCCTCGCGTCATGCGGCAGGCATCCGCCCCGCAAACGCCAGCGCCGAAGATGGAATCGCCTTCGCCCGCACCCGCAAGCGAGCGCCCTTCGGAACCGCGCACGACCACCGCCGCAGCTTTTCCCTTTGCCGTGCGCAATGAACCCGCCTCGGCTGCGCCTGCACCTTCGGCCTATAAGGAACCGACGCTCGAAAACGTCGGCCCTGCCGAGACGGTGGAGCCCGACGTGACCCTCGGCGAGATCGACTTCTCCGAGGCCTTCGAGGCGGATCTTGAAAGCGAGCTCAACATTGCACCCGGCAAGGACGAGGCGCCCAGGAAAGCCGACAATATCGAGGACGAGATGGAGCGTCTCCTTGGCGAACTCTCCAAGCCGGAAAAACGATAGACCGTATAAAAACGAAAGGCCCGGAAAACCGGGCCTTTCTCTGGTGCTTTGATTTTCTCCGCTCAGTCGTCGCGGTAAACTTTCTCGCGTCGTTCGTGACGTTCCTGAGCTTCGATAGAAAGCGTTGCAATCGGCCGTGCATCAAGACGCTTCAGGCTGATCGGATCCCCGGTCTCCTCGCAAAAGCCGTAGGTTCCGTCGTCGATACGCTGCAAAGCGGCGTCGATCTTCGAGATGAGTTTGCGCTGGCGGTCACGGGCGCGCAACTCGATGGCGCGGTCAGTTTCGGACGAGGCGCGATCGGCTATGTCCGGCAGGTTGGCGTTTTCCTGCTGCAGGATCTCAAGCGTTTCGCGCGCCTCCCGCAGAATGTCGTTTTTCCAGTTGATGAGTTTTTCACGAAAATAGGATTTCTGCCGATCACTCATGAAGGGCTCGTCATCCGTGGGCTTGTAGTCAAGATCGATCAGTTCATTCATCTTTGAATCACCCTGCACCTATGAGACGCGAGGAGGCCTATATAGGTCGTGTCACATGGGCACACAACTACAAAAAGACATGTAAATCGCAGAAACAAATGGCAGGAATTTGCTCAATTTATTGGCAAAATTGGCAGGATGTTCGAATTTTCTGCACCGAAATGATTGGTTTTCGGGGCCAAACGCGGCCTTTTATAGCTCTTACACTCTACTGGGAGTTGTAGCTTGCACTCCCAAAACGCATGCAGCACAGAATTTCCGCAGACGCCTTTTGCACAATTATTTGATTATTTTGACATTTGCGCCACAGCTGAATCCAGCAATTGCGTCTTTTGAAGAAGCGTGCAACCACTTCTAAAGGGCATCATAGCGCTGGGAAATCGATAGATGAGTCAGGTCTTTTTGTTGCGGCATGCAAAAGCGCTCTGGCCCTCGGCCGGTCAGAAGGACTTTGACCGTGCACTCGATATTGCCGGCATCGAAGCTGCCAAGGTCGTCGGCGAGGAGCTGAAGAGGTCTGGATTTCGGCCCGAAATCGTCCTGTGTTCACCTGCAATCCGGGCACGGCAAACTCTTGAATATATCGCTCTCGAACCACCCTTTATCGTTGAAGACGCCGAAAAGCTCTACTCGGGCGGCGCCGATGGCTACCTTTTGAGCGTGCGCATGGCCGGCCTCGAACACGAAACCGCCAATTCCGTCATGCTTGTCGGCCACAATCCCATGATGGAGGAGCTTGCGATCGCGCTCATAGACCAGGCAAAATCACCGGCACACCCTGACCTGGTATCGGGTTTCCCCACCGCCGGCCTCGCCGTCATCAGTTTCGACGCCCCTCTCGCCGAAATTAACCCGGGAACCGGTATGCTTCAGGCGTTCTTCTCACCCGCCGAACACCACCTCTGAGATGTCAATTCCTTGCCATCGACCGGGCTTCGTCCCATATGGCTGAAACTGTGACCGCGCCATGGGACGATAGAATTGGGAACATTGACGACATTTACCGACGAAGCCAAAATTGCGCTCGATACATTGGCCGACCGGACCAGTGCGCTCGTTTCGCCGTCGCTCCGCCTCGGCGTAACCGGCCTTTCGCGTGCCGGCAAGACAGTCTTCATCACCGCCCTCGTCCACAATCTGATCCATGGCGGCCGGTTGCCGCTGTTCGAAGCGCAGAAATCCGGACGCATCGCCCGCGCCTATCTGGAGGAGCAGCCGGATGATGCCGTACCGCGCTTCCAATATGAAGAACACTTGAAGGCGCTGATCGACGACCGCATATGGCCGGAATCGACGCGAGCCATTTCTGAACTCCGTTTGACGATCGAATATGAATCCGCCTCGATGTGGAATCGCATGTTTTCGGGCGGTAAGCTCTCGGTCGATATCGTCGACTACCCGGGCGAGTGGCTGCTCGACCTGCCGCTTCTCGGTAAATCCTACAGCGAGTTTTCGAGGGATTCCTTTGAGTTGGCTCAACTCGCCAGTCACCGCGATGTCGCAACCGATTGGCTCCAGGAGGCAGCCGGCGCCGAGGCCGATGGCCCGGCCGATGAAATGCTGGCGCAGAAGCTGGCGAAAAGCTTCACCGCCTATCTAAAGGCCGGCAAGGCGGACGAACGTGCGCTTTCGACCCTGCCGCCCGGCCGTTTCCTGATGCCGGGCGATCTCGACGGTTCGCCTGCACTTACCTTCGCGCCGCTTCCCGGCCTTGCCGATGGCAAGCATCGACCCGGGACACTCGCCGCCATGATGGAGCGCCGCTACGAGGCCTACAAGACCCATGTCGTCAAGCCGTTCTTCCGCGAACATATCGCCCGCCTCGACCGCCAGATCGTTCTCGTCGATGCCATGCAGGCCATGAACGCCGGTGCGGCCGCGGTCGCGGATCTCGAAAGAGCGTTGACGGAAATTCTCTCATGCTTTCGCCCTGGCAGCACAAACTTCCTGACGGGACTGGTGCAGCGGCGCATCAGCCGCATCCTCGTTGCCGCAACCAAGGCCGACCATCTCCACCATGAAAGCCACGACCGGCTTCAGGCCATCGTGCGCCGCCTCGTCGACCGCGCGGTGAGCCGGGCCGATTTTTCGGGTGCGAGCGTCGATGTGCTCGCCATGGCCGCCGTTCGCACGACGCGCGAGGCAACCGTGACCCAAGGCAGGGAGGTATTGCCCGTGATCGTCGGTACGCCCTTGAAGGGCGAGACGATCAATGGCGAGACATTCGACGGCAAGACTGAAACTGCCATATTTCCCGGTGACTTGCCGGCAAAACCGGATTCGATCTTTGAAGTTCCGGACCGCCCCACCGACGATCCGGCCATTCGCTTCGTTCGCTTCCGGCCCCCCAAGCTTGAACGCACCGCCGAGGGTATAACACTGTCGCTGCCGCATATCCGGCTCGATCGCGCCCTACAGTTCCTCATCGGAGATCGCCTCGCATGACGGACCAGAACTCGCGCAAGCCCGCAGCCTTCCGCCTCGACCCAGCACCTGCAGCGGAAACACGGCACGCTGCCAGCGCGCCGAAATCACAGGTGCGCCGCCCGACAGCGATCAAGGATGTTGCGGTAATAACGCCGGCTGCTGTCGATGTTTTCGACGCCGATGACGCCGTTGCCAATGAACTCGACGCGCTGACGCCGCCGCCTGCCCTTGCCCGCAAGTCGCGCTTTTCTTTCGCATCGCTCTTCACCGGCGCACTCGGCATCCTGGTATCGCTTGCTCTGGGTTTATGGGCCGACAATCTTATCCGCACCTTGTTTGAACGGGCGCCCTGGCTCGGATGGCTGGCGCTTGCCGTTGCTTTCCTTGCGGCATTTGCACTTGTGGCAATCGTCCTGCGCGAAGGTCTCGCCTTGCGCCGGCTGGCGTCCGTGCAGCATTTGCGCGAAGAGGCAGCGAAAGCCGCCGAGGGCAATGACAGCCGCGCAGCAAAGGCCGTCGTCGGCAAGCTCGTCGCGATCGCCGAGACATTGCCACCCACTGCGAAGGGCCGCGCGCTGCTCCACGATCTGCGCGACGAGGTCATCGATGGTCGCGACCTGATCCGCCTCAGCGAAACCGAGTTGCTGCGCCCGCTCGACCGCCAGGCACGTGACATGATCCTTGCTGCCGCCAAGCGCGTCTCCATCGTCACCGCGGTCAGTCCGCGCGCTCTGGTCGATATCGGCTACGTCGTGTTCGAATCCGCGAGGTTGATCCGGCGCCTGTCGGAACTTTATGGCGGCAGGCCCGGCACGCTCGGCTTTCTGCGACTGACGCGCAATGTGATCGCGCACCTTGCCGTCACCGGTACCGTTGCCATGGGCGACTCGATCATCCAGCAATTGGTCGGCCATGGGCTTGCCGCAAAACTTTCCGCGCGCCTCGGCGAAGGTGTGATCAACGGCCTGATGACGGCGCGCATCGGCATTTCGGCAATGGATCTGGTGCGGCCATTTCCCTTCAATGCCGAACGGCGCCCGAATATAGGCGATTTTATCGGAGATTTGGCCCGTATTGGCGGAACGAAAAAGGAATAGTGCCACGTTCGCCAATTATTGGTTGCAATCTTCGTCGCGACACGTTTTCTGTGGACGGCAACTTTCCGTTAACCATTCCGGACCATGATCGCCCCACGTACCTATTCCAATGATTTGTGTTGAGTCCCGCCGATGAAGAGAAGCGCAACAGCCGCTGCCCTGTCCCTGTTCGCCTGCGCGCTTCTCGCGCCGCCGGCGCATGCGAGGGACAACGATGCCGAGTTCTTCCGCACGGTCGAGGGTCAATGGACCGGACCGGGCGAGATCGTCGCCGGTAAATACAAGGGCACGAAATTCACCTGCACCCTTGACGGAACAACGCCGGCAGAAAAGCCGGGCATGACGCTCGACGGCAGCTGCCGCGTCGGCATCTTCAACCAGCCGATGAAGGCGACGGTCATCCGCTCCGGCAATAGCTACAAGGGCACATTCCTTGACGGCTCCGCCGGCAAGGGCCTCGATATCACTGGCGGCAATGTCGCCGGCGACCGCGTCGTTCTTTCGATCAGCCGAAAGCAGCTCACCGGCGCGATGCAGGCAAAATTCACCAGCGACAACACGATGAACGTGACGATATCCGTTCGCCTTGAAGACCAGCTTATTCCGGTAGTCGGGGTTTCCTTGAAGCGCGTCGATTCGGTGGCTGTCGGAAGTATCGCAAAGAACTGAACCTTCGGCCCTCTTTCGCGTACCCAGAACCTCCCCTTCTCCATCACCTCACGTTTGCCACGGGCTGGCTTGGGATAACGGAGGCGCCTTAAGCCCCTTCGCGCCACCAGCCCGAATCGCCCAGCGCTTCCTCCACCCCGGCCTTGTCGCAACGGGCTAGCCAGTGCGACACGGGCTTGCCAGCAACCACCAGACCCGGGGCGATATCGGCGAGCGGGACGAGCACGAAGGCCCGCTCGGTCATGCGCGGATGCGGCAGAACCAGGGTCGGACTCGCGAAAGTCTCGAATCCGGCATAGGCAAGCACGTCAATATCGATGATGCGCGGTCCCCAGCGCTCGATGCGTTCGCGCTTCATCTCTTTCTCGATGTCGAGGCAGGTCGCAAGCAGCGCCTCTGGCTCCAGCGCGGTCAAAACCTCGGCGCAGGCATTATGGAACCAGGCCTGGTCGGTCTTGCCCCAGGGCGGCGTTTTGTAAACCGGCGAAACAGCGACGACATCCGTATCCTCGCGTCCATCAAGCGCACGCAGCGCCTGCGCCATGGCCGCCACAGGGTCGCCGATATTGCCGCCGAGGCCAAGCCAGGCCTTGTGCATGGGTTGCTTCATCGGCGTTCCCGCCGGGTAGCAAGCATCGCATCGGCAAGCGCGAGGGCGCTACGATTCATTGCCACATTGTGCACGCGGAAAATATCGCCGCCGGCGAGGCGAAGCATAGCCGAAGATGCGGCCGTCGCGACGTCGCGCTGCTCCCCCTCGCCGCCGGACGTTGCGCCGAGGAAACGCTTGCGCGACGTTCCGGCAAGGAACGGATAGCCGAATGCCGCAAGTTCGGCGAACCGGTCCATAAGCGCGATGTTTTCCGCGGTGTCCTTGGCAAAGCCGAAACCGGGATCAAGGACGATCTGCTCGCGGGCAACGCCGGCAAGCTTGGCGATTTCGAGCGAGCGATTGAGAAACGCGAACTGGTCGACGATGACGTCTGGATCGCGCTCGCGTTCGCGCCCTGTATGCATGATGACGAGACCCGCGCCCGTCTCGGCGGCAAGGTCGGCGATGGCAGGCTCCCGCTGGACGCCCCACACATCGTTGACGATATGGGCGCCCGCGCGAACGGCAAGCCGCGCCGTCTCTTCGCGATAAGTATCGACGGAGATGATGACGTCGCTCTCCTTCACGAGGGCCTCGATGACCGGCAGAACCCGCGACTGCTCCACATGCGGTTCTACTCGCGTTGCGCCCGGGCGGGTCGATTCGCCGCCGACATCGATGATATCGGCGCCTTCGGCAATCATCTGCCGGGCTCCGGCAAGCGCCTGGTCCAAGGAATAGTGCTGGCCGCCATCGGAAAAGGAATCCGGCGTAACGTTGAGGACGCCCATGATCAGCGCGCGGTTCCCAAGCGTTAGCGTGCGGCCATGCCCGAGCTTCCAATTCCAATCCATCGCCTTACTCCCTTCACATTCCCCTGTTTTTGAACAGAACGCGCACGGCGTCAATTCATCCGCAATGTTTTTGACGATAGGGTCTGGATCGGGCAGACTTGGCCGGAACACAGGAACAGATCATGCGTATTTTTGCTAAAGCTGCAGCGTTTGCCACAGCGATCGTCCTTGCAGCACAGCCTGCCAACGCAGCGACCGTCCTGCGCAGCTATGAATACTTCAACCTGAACGGCAAGACGGCGGCGGATCTCGACCGCGAGCTATACCGCCGCGGGCCGGTCCTGCAGAAAACCGGGCAGCGCCATCCGGGCATGACCAAGATGCGCTTCGAAAGCCGCATCAAGTACGGCTCCAATGGCAAGACCTGTCGTGTGGTAGATGCGACGATCATCGTCCACGCGCATGTCTACCTGCCCCGCTGGGCGCAGCGGCGCACCGCGCCGGCCGATCTTGCGATGATCTGGGACACACTGTCAGCCGATATCAAGCGGCACGAGGAAAGCCACATCTCCATTGCCCGCACCGCGGCAGGCAATATGGAACGCCAGATCGAAGCGCTACCCTGGCGCAGCGACTGCGCAACATTGAAGAACGATATCAGCACGCTGACCGCGAAACTTATGAAGCAGCACGACCTTGCCCAGGTGCAGTTCGACAAGGTCGAGGCCCTCAATTTCGAGGACCGCTTCGGGCGGCTATTAAGCTACCGCCTGATCCGCGAGTTCGGCAAGACGCCGTAACCGGGCCTAGTTGGCGACGCCGAGTTTCTTTTGCAGACTTGTCGATGATGTCGTGTACTGGAAGACGATCCGCTCGCCCGGGCTGACAATGTGCTTTGCCGCCTGTGTCATCAGGGCGGCTTCGTGGAAGCCGGAAAGGATGAGCTTCAGCTTGCCCGGATACCAGTTGATATCGCCGATGGCGAAGATGCCCGGTTCCGACGTCTCAAAGTTCTCTACATTCACCGGAATGAGATTCTCATGCAGATTAAGCCCCCAATCGGCAATCGGTCCGAGTTTCATCGTCAGTCCGAAGAACGGCAGCATGCGCGTGACCGGAATATCGATTTCGCCTTCGCTGCCCTTGATCGTCGCATGGCTGAGTTGCCCGTCCTCGCCTTTGAGCCCTGATACCTGCCCAAGCTCAAAGCGGACGCTGCCGCTTTCGACGAGTTCGAACATCTTCTTGACGCTGTCGGGCGCTGCGCGAAATTCCGCGCGGCGATGCACGACGGTCAGGCTTCGTGCAATCGGCTGCAGGTTGAGCGCCCAGTCGAGCGCGGAGTCGCCGCCGCCGACGATGAGGATATCCTGGTCGCGGAACTCCTCCATCCGGCGCACCGAATAGAACACGCTCTTGCCCTCATAGGCTTCGATGCCGGGAACTGGCGGGCGCTTGGGCTGGAATGAGCCACCACCGGCCGCGATCACGACCACCTTGGCCTCGAAGACCTCGCCCTCGTCGGTTTCGACATGAAAACCGCCGTCGGCCTGACGCTCCAGCTTCGTAACCATCCGGTTGAAATGGAATTGCGGCGAGAAGGGCTTGATCTGCTCCATGAGCTTTTCGGTGAGATCATGGCCGCTGATGATAGGCCAGGCCGGGATGTCATAGATCGGCTTTTCCGGATAGAGCTCGGCGCACTGGCCGCCCGGACGATCGAGAATGTCGATGAGGTGGCATTTCAGGTCATAAAGGCCAAGCTCGAACACCGCGAAAAGACCGACGGGGCCGGCGCCAATGATGACAATATCGGTTTTGATAACTTCGCTCATCGAAAATTCCTCACGCCAGAAGGTTCTGTATGCCGTGCAGACGAAATTGGGATCTTGGCTGGTGCATACGGGACGCACGGGCTGCACAGCGCGTAGCGACTGCATTCACCAAGGTCAAGTGAGTGCATCCTCGCCCACCCGCAAAATGGCGCGCCGAGCAGCGATTTTAATCCATCGATGAGAAAATATCAGGCCTGCCGCTCGGGAACATGCACCACGAGACCGTCGAGATCGTCGGATACGCGGATCTGGCAGGACAGGCGCGAATTGGGGCGCACATCATAGGCGAAGTCGAGCATGTCTTCTTCCATGGCTTCCGGTTCGCCCGCAATGGCCGTCCACTCTTCATCGACGTAGACGTGGCACGTGGCGCAGGCACAGGCGCCACCGCATTCCGCATCGATGCCCGGCACCGCATTGCGGATCGCATTCTCCATCACGGTCGAGCCGTTTTCTGCGTCCGTTTCGAACCGTGCGCCATCAAAAGTGACAAATGTGATTTTTGCCATAGCATGCCCCAAGCAGGAAATTTTATCGCTGACATAGGGATTTGGGGCGGGAAGTCAATTGCACTCCCTGACGCAGCCCGAGCACGCGCGGCACCGGGCAACGTTATGTCGGAAGCTACGCCTCAACGGGTAATGGCAGCGATATAGTCGCGCACGTCGTCGATGATGGGCCGCAGTTCCTTGAGCTTGCTCAGGTCGGCCGGCGCATATTCGATGGCTTCAGCCACGTCGGCAACGCCGAAAGCGCCGATGATGCGGGCCGAACCCTTGAGCGACTTTGCAAGCCGTGCACGCTCGTCCGGTGTCGCATGGGCGAGCCGATCGACAATGCTGCTGGTCTGGCGGGAAAAGAGGCCGAGAATTTCGGTCTCCAGCGTGCGGTCGCCGAAAGTCTCGCGGGTCAGGTGAACGAGGTCGATCGGTCGTTTGCGCGAAGGGAGCGATTGCTCTCCGCCCGGCAATGCGAATGCCATCGATGCCGCCTGTTGTGCCATTGCTACTCTCCAGAACACGTTTACGAATGAACGAACAAGTTTCATCAAATTGCGCTGATTCAAGGTTAAAACTTGGCAATCGCCGGGCGTTTTGAGGATTATGGTGAACGTTCGGTAAATTTTGATGTTCTGCTGAAATTTGGGCTGCCTTCGTTTATCGACGTGGTGCGGATGTCCGCGCCCAGTGTTCTTGATTAATATGCGATTGAAAATGCGCATCCCGCCTCGGGGTATGCCCGAAGCGGGATGCGTGACTTCATATGCGCTATTTCCGGGCAGATAGTGACAGCGACGCATCCCGGCTGAAGTTTTGCAGCCGGATATCGGCGACCGCCTTGCACCTTTACCCTGGAAAGCTGAACCTCAGCGGCTTCATCCCGGACATAGCGTAGGCAGGTAGCCCTGCCCGTTCAAAACCGCACTGTAAGATCAGGCTGGATTGAACGTCTTGTAGAGGTAGTTGACGACATCCTCATAGCGATAAAACTTCGTAGAATCCTCATCTGCGATTTTGATTCCGAACTCCTTTTCGTATCCGTTTAACAATACCGCGAGGTCGGCTTGATCGGCGCGAAGGTCATCGATGAATTTCGATTCCGGCTTGATCTGGTCATTGGTGACATTGAGTATGTCCATGACCACTTTGCGTGTCCGCTCGTCGATTTCAGCCATGCCTATAGGTGCTACCATTTTTCACTCCCTGGGTTTGGCCGCACTGGCCGGTTGGCCTGCCCGCGACGGCGGGCAGGCTTCTCTGCGATCTGCACGAAGCTTCGCGAGAAAACTGTGGTGGATATCGAATCAGAAGTAAGGGGACTGTATCCCCGGCACTATCAACAAGAATTATAGTTTGCGTCAGGCATTGTGACCTTTCCATTACTGGAAGGAACGCCGACAGCCATCGATTCACCCGGTGTGTTTAGTTGTCAAACACCAATCTAATCACAACTATACGTTGAGCTTACCTGATTGTAAATATATTGGATTGGAAATTCTCCTCCGCGCAGGCCATCCCGCATGGTTTGCGGCGCCATGCTCAAAACGGGTGATCGCATGGGAATTCCCCAATCGCTTCGGCGGCAGGGTCTGCGGGCGCCAATGCGATAACGTCGCCTCAGCAGGAATGAAGTTTGTGAAAGGTGCATCCCGCCTCGGGCAATGCCCGAAGCGGGATGCACGGCTTTAAAATGGGCTACTTCCGGGCGAGTGCCGCCGGCGGCGTCTCCCGGCTGAAGTTCTGCAACTCGATATCGGTAATGGCCACCTTGCCGCTCTCCCTGGGGAAAGTCAGTTTCAGTTCCTTCAGCCCGGTCGTATCGACGCCGCCGAACGCCTTGAGCGGGATCGCCACCATATTGAGTAGCACTTTCATCCGCCCAGTTATGAAAGGCCTATCGCGGGGATCGTCGGTCATCGGCAGTCCGCTCTCCATTTTGCGCGGAGCATTATAGAGCGCGTCGGTGAAAGCGCTTGCGGCAACCGTGGCTGTCTTGCCGCTCTTGTCAGTCAGCGTCACGTTGATTTCCTGTCCGGCGGGACGCACGACCCCAATGCGGAATGTCAACGTATCATAGGGCTTGGCGGAAATATTCTTCATGTCCGTCGCAATCGTCGCGTTGGGTTTTGTCCAGGCAAGCTCGAGATGATCGGCGATCGAATACAGCGTAATAGCAAATGCGTCCAGCGGGGTGCAGACCGTTTCTCCCGAACCGTCCAATTCCATCGGACAAGAGCTGGCCGCATCAAAACCGCTCAAGCTGAAACTGCCGCCAAGTTCATTGCGCTCCATACTGCCACTGCGCTCGAAGCGTTGAATGAGCTTGCGCTTGTCGACACCTTTCTGCACGCTCAGGGCAACCCATTCATCGCATGGACCGTCGGTGAAGGGGCAGGCGGCATTCGGCAGGCGCGCCGCCGCGTTCCAGTAGGCGGCAAATTTCTGCTCGCCGCCTACATGGTAGCGCATGAACGAGCTGATCAGGAAATTGCCGCTGCGCCGCTGATTGTCCTGGCTCAAACGGATGCCGTCCTGCCTGGATGCGTCGCAATATTGTGGCAATTCGCCGGGGAAATAAGAATGTGCTTGATCGTCACGCGTCCATACGGTGTTGTAGTAATTATGGTTGGCGCCCTTGACCATGATCTGGTAGCGCGGCGCCATATCGCTGGCGGGTCCGAAGCGATTGTGATCGTAGGCAAATGCCCCTTGAAGATCGCGCACATCACCATCACAGCCGGGCAGCAGAACGGCAAGCGGCACATTGTTGATGCCGCGATTCCCATCAAAATCGGTCGGAGCCAGCATAAAGGCGCCCTTGAAGTCATAGGGCTTTACGCTCTCGCGCCCGGCGGCATAGAAGAGATTGTATTCCTTGACGGCCGCCGCGAATTTATCGTCATCGATCTCGGCCGGGGCCGCGGCGACCCCTGGGCTCCTTGGAGTCCCCGGAGTGGCTTCGGTTGCCGGTTTGACCGCTTCAAGCAAGTCAGGATAATAACCCTTAAAGAGATCAGGATGGGCGATCAATGACGCGCGCAAATCGTCCTCGGTTACCCCAAGGCGGGTCTGGTTGAACTTAATGGCATAAGAGACGCCCTGTCCGCCGCGCGAATGGCCCATGATGCCGATACGGTCGAAATCGAGCTTGTCTTTCAGCCCATCGAGCGGGCCGGGCTCATTGTCTGAACCGACCTGGCCGGATGCATCGATCTGGCGCAGCCGGTCGAGCGTACCCAATATGAGCTGCGCCCGCGACTGACTGGAGCTATCTCCATCGATCGGGCTGCCGCCATTAATCCAGTTGGCGTCGATCGAAACCACGACATAACCATGCGCCGCCAGATCCTGAGCCATATAATCATAACCCTCATAACTCGGGTCCTCGTTCGAATGATTGCCGTGCAGAAAGACGATGATCGGAAAGCGGTCTGTCGGTGCGGCTGAAGTCAGCGGCGTCGGATAGCGCACCTGGCCCCTGATTGGCGTAACGAAAACCACATCGTCGCTGGCCGTGGCAGTCTCATAACTAACAAAGAGATCATCCCGTCCAGCTGTCGAGGCCACCAGATTGCCGAGGTCATATTGAAGGATGGGCGAAGGCTTAAATTTGGCGCCACCAACCGTATCGGGCGCGATTTCGGTAAACCGGGCCACCTTTTCTTCTTGAGCGGGCGTCACTATTTGCGCGTCGGTTGGCCCGGTGAGCGGAATCGCCTCGCCGCCACCCGATTGCGGAGCGAGCGGCTCCGTTCCCGGGACGACGGTGACGGTGCCGACGACCGGCCCTTGCGGCAGCCCGGGTTTTGCGGTCTCGGTCTGGGTCGAGGCGGCGGTGATTTCGAAGGTCGAGGCCACGACTGCGGGTTCGCCCGTTTGCTCTGCCGACCCGGGCGCTTCCGAATCGCCCTCGCTGCACGCCGATAGAAATATCATCATCATGCCAGCAATGAGCTTTTTTTGTGCAATATGCTTTGTTTTATATGTCATCCAGTTTCACCCCAATATGGCGATGTGCGTTTAAAAATGAATCAAACATGGAGTTTGCCGATTAAGCATCCGGCAGACTTTGTTGGCGCATCCCACGAAGCAATTTTCATGCCAAAGAGGGCGAGGCCCGGCTGCTTTTGAACAACCAAGCCTTGTGAGGAATTGAATCGACACCGCTGTTGCTCGGATCGAAGCTATCCAAAACGAAAGGGGCGCAGGGAGGCGGACTGGCCTTGGGCTGCCAGCACCTGACGCCATAAATTTTAGCGGTGCCACCTTCCCGTTAACCTTGTGTTTAAACTTTTAAGCATTTGCCGAATCCGTTGTTTCTTTCCAATCCATGTGTCAGTACGATAAAGTAGCGGCGTAATGAGTATGGCGCGGGGGACTTCGCATGTGGTCAACCGCCCAATATTGTGAGGTAAACATGGCCACAGCCCCTAGAAGCAAAGCAGCCAAGACCGAAGACGAACTCGGCCAAGCTCTTGAAAAGGCGCTAGAAATCGATTTCGACGAATCGACGCTCGGCATGGATATGGATCTGTCGCCGATCGACGATGATCTTTTGTCCTTGAGCGACCTCGAAGCCCAGATTTCGCAGGCGGCGCAGGAGTTGGCGGCTGAAAAGCACAATTTGACGCCGGAAGCCGAACCCGTGCTGGTGGCTGAAACCAAACCTGCCCCTGCTCCCGTTGCCCCTGCCGCAAATGTTGCACCGCTTCCTGCACCAAAGCCGCAGATCAAGGCCGCGAACCCCATTCCCGCAGCGCCGCCCGCCCCGCCCAAGGCGCCTGCCGTGCCGTCGCAGACTTTCAAGCCGGCAAATGATGACCTGTTGCAAAAGGCCAAAGCTGCCCGCGCCTCGACGCCCGCCGCACAGATGCCGCGCTCTTATGCGCTGCCCACCACAATCGTCAGCGTATTGTGGGCCGCAGGCGTGCTCGCCGTAGGCAATGCGTTCTTCCCGGGGCTGCGCTCGATCCGCTCATTGTCCGACTTTGCCGCTGCTCCATATGCAATCGGCCTTGCCGTCGCGATCATCGTACCGATCATGCTGTTCTGGGCCTTTGCCCTCATGGTGCGCCGCGCGCAGGAAATGCAGTATGCAGCGCGCTCGATGGCAGAAGCCGCCATGCGCCTGTCAGAGCCGGAAATGCTCTCATCCGATCGCGTCGCGTCACTCGGTCAGGCTGTACGCCGCGAAGTTGCCGCGATGAGCGAAGGCGTCGAGCGCACCTTGGCACGCGCCGTCGAACTTGAGACGCTGGTCCAGACCGAGGTTAACCAGCTCGAACGCGTCTATACGGACAATGAATATCGCATCCGCACCCTCGTCGACCGTCTCGGCGGCGAACGCGAATCCGTCATCGGCCATGCCGAGCGCGTACGCGCCTCGATTTCGAGCGCGCACGAACAGCTCAAGGAAGAGTTGTCGCTCGCCGGCGATGCGCTGCGCGACAACATCGCCAATGCTTCGACAAACCTCACAATGTCGATCAGCCAGTCCGGCGAAGGCCTTATCGATCGGCTTACCCAGAGCGGCCAGGCGATCACGGAGTCCATCGTTTCGCGCTCCGACGATATCTCGCACAAGATCAGCACATCGGGCGAAGCCTTTGCGAATCTTCTGGAAATGCGCATCGCTGCGCTTTCGGAGCAGACCGACGCGGTAAGTCTCAAGCTCGCCGACACCCTGGATGGACGGACCAGCAGCATGTTGTCGCTGCTCGGCGACGCAACGCAGACGCTGGTCGGCGAATTCGACAATCGCCTTGCCGGTCTCGACGCGACCATCAACGAACGCGGCCGCTCGCTGTTGGCTGAGTTCGAAACCCGCGCCCAGTCGCTCGATACGAGCACCGAACGCCTCAATTCCGCGCTCGAGGCGCGTGCCCGCCAGATCAACGAACAGTTGATCGAGCGCACGCGCGACATCGCCAAGACCTTCACGGATGGGCGCGCCTCCATCGACGGCATCGTCGACGAAACCAAGGCGAAGATCGGCAACGACCTGTCGAGCCTTTCAGAATCGGTCGGCAGCCTGCTTTCGACCAATGCAAATGCCTTTGCGGACCGCCTCGCCGAAAATCGCGAAGCGCTCGCTGCCACGCTTTCGGGCGAAACCGAACGCGCAGCCTCGATCATCCGCGAACAGGCGGGTCAGATCGGCGACCACACGTCCAATCTGCGTTCGATCCTCGAAACGAGCACCGCCGCCATTGGACAGATCATCGACAGTCACGCTGGCTCCCTCGAAGAGCGCACCTCCGGGCTGCGCGCAGCCCTCGACGACAATGACGCCCGTATCGGCGCCACGCTCGAACAGCACGCCAAGGCGATCGAGGACCGCACGTCCGGCATGCACGCCGCGTTCTCGGATACGGATGCCAAGATTCGGGAGACCCTCGAAGAGCACGCACGTACCATCGACCTGCGCAGTTCGACCATCGAGGCCGCGATCAACGCCAACGATTCCCGTATCGGCCAGACGCTCGACGCCCATGCCAAGATCATCGACGATCGCACATCCGGCATGCGCGCTGCCTTCGTCGACACGCATTCGAAGATCGCGCAGACCCTCGACCATCACGCCAAGAGCCTCGACGAGCGCAACCGTGAAATCCAGATCGCCCTTTCGAGCAGCGACATCAAGCTCGGCGACACGCTGGCAGCGCATACCCAGGCGATCGATGCGCGCAATGCCGAGATCCAGACCACCCTGCTCAATAGCGGTGCACGCATCGACGATACGCTCGGCGGCTTCATCGACTCTGTCGACGATCGCACCAATCGTATCGAATCTGCCCTCGTCAACAGCGATGCGCGGATCAGCGATGTGCTCAATACCCATGCGAGCGCGATCGAGGACCGCACGTCTGGTATCGAGCAGGCTCTGAGCCATAGCGACGAGCGCATCAACCGCACGCTTGCCTCCCACGCCTCGTCCCTCGATGCCCGCGCCGCGGACATCCAGGCCGCGCTGGACAGCACGCATTCGCGCATTGGCGATACGCTTGCCAATCATGCCAGCGATATCGAAGAGCGTACCGTCCGTATCCGTTCGGTGCTCGACGGCAGCAACAATGCCATCGGCAACACCCTCTCCTCGCACATCGCCTCGCTCGAAGAACGCGCATCGGATATCCGCTCGCTCCTCGACAGCAGCAACAATGCCATCGGCGATACGCTTGCCTCGCATATCGGCGCTCTCGAGGCGCGCACCTCCGATATCCGCTCGGTGCTGGACAACAGCAACAATGCAATCGGCAACACGCTCTCGTCGCATATCGGCGCCCTTGAGGCACGTACGGCCGATATCCGTTCCGTGCTCGACGGCAGCAACGGCCAGATCAACGACACGCTTGCCTCGCATGTCGGCGCACTTGAAGAACGGGCGGCGGCGATCCGCGCGCTTCTCGCCGACAGCGACACGCGCATTGGCGATACGTTGAATGCCCATGCAGGCATGCTCGATGACCGCATCGCCTCGATCCGTGCAGCCATGGAACAGGGCAATTCGCTGCTCGGCCAGACCCTGGACGACAAGGCGAGCACGATCAGTGACCGCACGATTGCGCTGCAGGCTGTCTTGCAGGACAGCGCGGACGTTCTCGCCAAGGCCTTCGAAACGCACGGCGGAACCATCGACGAGCGCACCAACACCATGGAGAACGCGCTTTCCATGGGTGTCGAGAACGTGCGCAAGTCGCTCGAACAGAGTGCCTCCGTCGTGGCACGCACGCTGCGTGACAAGATCACCGATGCCGCTGCATCGCTCACCGGCGAAGCGCAGAAGGCAGGAGAAGCTCTCGACGGTCACGGCGAGGCATTCAGCCAGCGCATGAACGAGAGCCTTGCCGAAACCGAGCGTCGTCTTGGTGAGCGGGCCCGCGAAGCTGCGGCCAATCTCGAAGCTCTGGAAGCCCGCTTCTCGGCAGCCACGGATTCGACCGCATCGAAGCTCGCCGAAAGCACCCGCGAACTCAACGAGGTTCTCGCCGCCCGTTCGCAGGAGATACTCGGCATCCTCGACAATACGGCTCAGCCGCTGGTCGACAGCCTTGCCGACAATGGCCGCACCCTTGCCTCGCAGCTTGTCGAAGCGACAACTGCAGCAACGGAACGCCTGCGCGTCGAGAATGCCGCGCTTATCAATGCGATCGCCAGCCGCACGGCCGAAACGATCACGGCCGTTCAGGCCGCGAAGGCCGGCCTTACCGACGACGTAAGCAACCTCATCGACCGTCTATCCGCTTCCAACGCGAAGCTTGGCGAACTCATCGACATGGCCACCAAGAACCTGGGCGATATCGATGGCCGCTTGCTCGACACGACCACGGCCTTTGCCGAGAATGCGACCAAGGCGGCAGAGTCCTTCCAGACGTCGACACGCCTTATCGACGGCAATCTTGGCAAGCTCTCGAACCTCTCGGAGTCGACGCTCACCGACATCGCCTCGATCGCCAAGCGCTTTGACGAGCATGGCAAGATGCTGAACTCGGCTTCCGAGTTGATCAATGCGTCGCAATCAAACCTCGCCTCGACCTTCGACGAGCGCCAGGACGCATTGCAGAAGCTTGCGGCCGGCCTCATCTCCAAGTCGGAAAGCATCGAGAAGACCATGCGTTCGTTCGAAACGCTCGTCTCCTCCGCCTTCGACCGCGCCGAAGGCCGCGCCTCGCAGACCACCGAGCAAATCCGCAATTCGATTTCCGAAGTGGTGGAACAGGCATCGCAGAAGTTTGCGACCGCAACGGACGAAATCCGCCGCTCCTCCGCGGCAATCCGCGCGGAACTCGAAGAGACCCGCTCCGAACTGCAGCGCGGCGTCATGGATATGCCGGAAGAGGCCAAGCAATCGACCGCCCAGATGCGCAAGGCCGTTTCCGAACAGATCAACGCGCTCAAGGAACTCTCTGAAATCGTTCAGAAGTCGGGTCGCCTGACCGATGTTGGTGAAGGCCGCGCCGCACGCACGGCGACCGCTGGTCGGACAACGGCAACCGTCGCCCCGCAGCCGCAACGCACCCCTCCGGCACCCGCGGCCCAGCCAGCGCCTGCCCCTGCTGCACCGCCTCTGCGCGGCAGCCTCGACGCGCGCGCTGCTGCGCCCCGCCCTGCCGGCAATGGCTGGGTTTCGGATCTCCTCCGCCGCGCTTCGAGCGATGAAGGCCCGTCCGAGCCAAAGGCGAAGGCAACGGAAACGCGGTCTCCCGGCCAGGTCGTGGAATCGCTGAACTCGTTGTCCATCGATATCACTCGCGCCATCGACCACGAAGCGTCCGTGGAACTCTGGCAGCGTTACCGTGCTGGCGAGCGCAACGTCTTTACCCGCCGCCTCTATACGCTGAAGGGCCAGCAGACCTTTGACGAGATCAAGCGCAAGTATCAGGCCGACAGCGAGTTCCGCCGTGCCGTCGATCGTTACATGGACGATTTCGAGCGCCTGCTCGAAGATGTCAGCCGCAACGACCGCGACAATGTCACAACGCAGAATTACCTGACGTCCGATACCGGCAAGGTCTATACGATGCTGGCGCATGCGAGTAACCGCCTGCGCTAAAGTGGCGGATAAAGTGGAAACAATAAAAACGCGGCTCTCGGGCCGCGTTTTTATTGGATCGTCCGATCTTTATTCTGCAATTTCTGCACTACTGAACCAAGCTTTTCGCGCAAGGCATCTGCGTCGCCCGAGAGCCTGCGGTTCGCATCGGAAAACCGCCCCACCCGCTCCCGCTCGCTATCGAGACTGTGCTGCAGGTCGGCAACCTTCCGTTCGAAGCCGGCAATCAGTTCGCGGCTTTCGGCGTGTATTTCGGTCTTGCCGGCAGTGCGGCCCGCGAAGAACGAGCAGGTTATCGCGGTCGATCCCGCAACCGCCAGAAATACCATCTGCGTTACGGATAGATGCCTGACAATTTGTAAAAACGATTGCTGGCGATACATCGGCAATCCAATTTAAAAACAACTGCTGGGCTCAAATGCATTCGTAAGTTCGAAAAATTAAATGACCGACAGCGTCCATGAGACAACATCGGACGTCACATTATCAAAGGCGCGGTCGAGGGCAGAAATGTAGGCATCGTTGCCCGGTCCGCTGACGGGCGAGGACGATCGGAAAACCCGTGATGCGCGCACAGTGCCGTTCTTGTCGTTCAGGATTCTGATGGCGATTTCGACCACGGCATTGTTGCCGCGCTCGACATCGATATCGAAGGTGCGGACTTCGCTGAGCACCTGATAGTCGATGGCAAGGCCATCGCCCGGACGCCCGACGCCGCCTAGACGGTGCGTGCTTTCAAAAGCCTGGACAAAGCGCGACTGGACGATGCTCGGGAGTCGGTCCGCCCATTGCGCACCCTTCAAATAGGAAATCGAATGCGGACCTGAGCGCACGACGACGTTTTCGCCATCTAGCGCTTTCAGCGCCGATGGCGCAGCGATGAGAATCTGCCTGCCTTGCTTGCGCGAGGCCGATACGGCAGGCGACGGGCTGGAGAGATCGAACGTGTCAAGTTTCTTGCTGCTGGCGCAGCCAGAAACGGACAAGGCAATAAGTAACGCGGGAACGGTCCTGAAACTCACCAATGCCCCCCAACGAAGCAAAACGAACTGTAAATATCTATTAACCTTCATGCTTTGCGAATCGACCAAAGTCAACGGCGTGTGCGTCCGTCATACTCAGGAACGCTACCGCTACCGCCGAAAATGACCCGCTGCGGATTTTTCTCAAGATCGGTGATCGCCCGCTCGATGCGCTGCACCGACTGGCGGCTCTCATTGACGAGCGACTGAACGTCACGCAGGCCCTGCCCCGAAAAGCGGTTGATATTGTCGGTGATCGGTCCGAGCCGGGCATTCAAATTATCGGCAACCGCGCGATAGGACTTCATCGTCTCACGCGCCTCGCGGACCACGCTGCCGTCCTGATCGGACAATTGCGTGTCGAGCTTGGCAAGCACGCCATCGACGCGCGTCGAAGCGGTGTTGAGCTTGGCCATCATCTCGCGCGCTTCCTTGACGACCGCCTGCACATCCTCGGCGCTCTGGCTGAACTTGTCGATGACCTCGGAATTCTTGGCGAGCGCATCGGTGAACTTCTTGGTGTTGTTGACCGTGTCGACCAGCGGTCCCTTGACCTCGGTAATGAAGCTTTCGATCGAACTGACCGCCCCATCCACGCGCTCGAGAATGGTTTGCGCCTTTTGCAGAAGGTTGTTGACCACGGAGGGGTCGGCGTCCATGCGCGCAATCTGCTCGTCCTTGGCTGCTTCCTCGAGGAGGTTCGGCTCGTTGAGCTTGCCGCCCTTGAGTTCGATGAAGGCCTGGCCGGTCAAGCCGGCAAAGCCGAGCGTCGCCTGCGTGGACCGTGTTATCGGCGTTGTCGCATTGACTTCCGTCTGCGCAATCACGGCGTCGGGATTATTGTCGTCGATCGAGAGCTTCTTGACCGTACCGACCTTGATGCCGTTGAACAGCACCTGGCTGCCCTCGGAAAGACCGGTAACCGAGCCGAGAATACGGATTTCGAGCGTCGCTGTCTCGCTGCGATCGCCATAGCGCGCAATCCAGTATACGAACGCGAACGCAAGGGCGCAGATCACAAGCGTGAAAACACCGACCAGAACATAGTTGGCTTTCGTTTCCATGCGTTAGCTTACCTGACCCTTTTGCCCTTGCTCAGATACCGCCGCCGCACGGACGCCTTCTGATTTGCGCTTTGTCTTGCCGTCATTGACGATCTGGCGCGCACGCTTGCCGCGGAAATATTCCTGAACCCACGGATCGTCAAACGCCAACATGTCTTCGATGGTTCCTTCGACAAGAACCTTCTTCTTTCCCAATACAGCGATTCGGTCGCACACCGCGAACAGGCTGTCGAGATCGTGGGTCACCATGTAGACGGTAAGACCCATCGTATCGCGCAGGTTGGCGATGAGTTCGTCGAAATCGGCAGCGCCGATGGGATCAAGGCCGGACGTCGGTTCGTCGAGGAAGACGATCTCGGGGTCGAGCGACAGCGCCCGCGCCAGCGCCGCGCGCTTGATCATGCCGCCGGAGAGTTCGGAAGGAAACTTTTCGGCTGTATCGGGCTTCAACCCGACGAGCTCGATCTTGAGCCGCGCAAGTTCGTCCATCAGCCTTTCGGGAATATCGAGATATTCGCGCATCGGCACCTGGATGTTTTCAAGCACAGTCAGGGACGAGAACAACGCGCCATGCTGGAACAGGACGCCCATGCGCATGTCGACACTGAGTTTCTCCTGATCATTCGCACTGTCGATGTCATGACCGAAAATGCTGATCGTGCCGGATTGCTTCTGGTTGAGCCCCAGGATCGTGCGCATGAGCACGGACTTGCCCGTGCCGGACGCGCCGACGAAGCCCAGAATTTCGCCGCGATAGACATCGAGCGAGAGATTATCGAGCACTTTGGACCGACCAAAGGAAACGCTCACATCCTTGACCGACAGGATGATGTCTCGTTCTTCGGTATTGCCGTTTTCCTGCTGCGCTGTCGGCGTCATTGGGTCTTCTTAAATCTCCGGCTTTAAAAATTGATCGATGCGTAGAATACGGCAAAAATGCCATCGACCACGATCACGACGAAAATGGATTTAACAACGGATGCGGTCACGCGCTGGCCGAGAGACTCGGCGCTGCCACCGACCTTCATGCCCTCGACAGAGGCCATGACGCCGATGATCATGGCCATGAACGGCGCCTTGATCAAGCCCGCAAGATAGCTCGAAATATCAATGGCATCGCGCAGACGCTGAATAAAGGCATCTGGCGGAATACCGGAATAGGCCCAGGTAATGGTCATGGCGCCGGCAAGCGCGGCAAAATCAGCGATGATGGTCAAAAGCGGCAGCGAAATGACCAGCGCGACCAAGCGGGGAAATACCAGCACGCCGACTGGATTGAGGCCGATGACCGTCAGCGCATCGGTCTCCTCGCGCATTTTCATCGAGCCGATTTCGGCGGTGATCGCGCTGCCGGAGCGGCCGGCGATCATGATCGCGGTAAGAAGCACGCCGATCTCGCGCAAAACCAGGATACCGACGAGATCGACGACGAAAATCTCCGCGCCGAAATAGCGGAGCTGGAATGCACCCTGCTGCGCGATGATCGCCCCGATGATCGTCGACATCAGCACGACCACCGGAATGGCCCCAATGCCCATGCTGTCGATCTGGTGCACGATCGCCGCAGGGCGAATGCTGCCCCGGCGGCTGCCCTTCATCTGCGCGCCGCGAACGGTAGCGCCGAGTATGTGCATGGATTTGACGAAGTCGTCGCCAAACGCATAGACGTTGCGTCCGATTGCGGCAAAGAAACGCACCGTAAGGGATACGTGCTCCGGCGGCGGCGAATCATCAGGCGTGGTCGCAACTTCGCCGACGGCATCGAAGAGCGCGCCCCAGCTTTCCGATTGACCCTCGATCTTGACGTCCTTGCCGGCCTCCTGCAGCGTCGTACGCAGGCGCTCGATCAGCCACGTTCCTGCCGTATCGAGGAGTTCAATGCCGGAAAGGTCGATCACGAGCTTGGAAATGCTGGTATCGCGCTCGATTTCGCGCATGCGCTCGTCGACACGCCTTACATTGCGGGTTGTCCAGGCACCCGATAGCGCAACAGTCGCGCCGTCGCCTTCCTTCTGGAATTCGACGTGGGGCGGCGCGGCGGTAGAAGCACTTGAATTGTTTGCTCTATCGGTCAACATCACACACACATATCGAGTCTCTCGACCGATGTCACTTGAACAATAGTTTCGGATAGGGCCCAAACAATGGCGCTGGAAATTTCGATTTCGGTTGAACGCTGGCCCATTGCCGGAACCTTCACGATCTCGCGTGGATCGAAGACGGAGGCAGCCGTGGTCATCTGCACATTGACGGATGGCCCATTCATTGGAAGAGGCGAATGCGTGCCATATGCGCGCTATGGCGAGAGCCTCGAATCGGTTTGCGCCGAGATCGAGGCCTTGCGCGGCGCACTGACAAACGGCGCGACACGCGATGACCTGCCGGCCCTGCTCAACGCCGGCGCCGCCCGCAACGCGGTCGATTGCGCATTGTGGGACCTCGAAGCGAAGCGCAGCGGAACCTCCGTTGTGGCCCTTGCCGGTCTCGCTCCTCTTCGCGAACTGACCACGGCGGTTACGGTGTCGTTCGGCGAAGCCGAGGCGATGGCAGCTTCGGCCAGGAGTTTCGCCGACAGGCCCGTGATCAAGGTCAAAGTCGGCGGCGAGAACGATGCGGCGCGCATCGCGGCGGTGGCGGCGGCAGCGCCGGCAAGCCGCATTATCCTCGACGCCAACGAGGGCTGGACCGATGCAGATATCATCGAAAACATGCTGGCGGCGGCCAAGGCCGGCGCCGTGCTGATCGAGCAACCGCTGCCCGCTGGAAAGGATGCGATCCTGTCCAGGATACCGCACCCGGTTCCGATCTGCGCCGATGAAAGTGCGCACGGCACCGACGATCTTCCCGCCCTGATCGGCCGCTATGACAGCATCAACATCAAGCTCGACAAGACCGGCGGCCTGACGGAAGCGCTGCGCATGCAAAGGACCGCCCGCGCGCTTGGATTTGGCGTCATGGTCGGCTGCATGGTCGGAACCTCGCTCGCAATGGCACCAGCGATGCTGGTCGCCCAGGATGCGGAT
The DNA here is from genome assembly GCF_900104165.1 of Phyllobacterium sp. YR620. NCBI lineage: Bacteria > Pseudomonadati > Pseudomonadota > Alphaproteobacteria > Hyphomicrobiales > Phyllobacteriaceae > Phyllobacterium > Phyllobacterium sp. YR620. The sequence goes on along the minus strand of NZ_FNJP01000001.1, from coordinate 944,920 downwards.
TTTGTCGATCTGGACGGTCCATTGATTCTCAAGGAGGATCGAGCGCCGGGCCTGATATTCGAGGGCAGCCGGGTTTTCCCGCCGAGCCGCGATCTCTGGGGCTAATTTTGCCTCTGTTCCAGCCGTAGCGACACGCCCGCAAGCACAAGACCGCAGGCGGCGAGTGCAACCATCACATAGAAGCCGTAAATTTCCGTCCTGGCATAGAGCGGCCCCGAAACCATCGTGGCGATGGCCAGCGAGGTTCCGATGAAGAATGTCGAAAGGCCTTGGGCGGTGCCGCCGCGTTCCTCGGGGATCGTCAGCGCAATCATCTTCTGCATGCCAAGAAATGAGAGCGCGAATGAGAAAGCGTGGAGACTCTGGATGAGAAGGAAACCCGCGACACCCGATCCCGAAGGGGCGACCAGCGGAAACGCGGCCCATCGAAACATGGCAAAGGCCGAGCCGACCATCAGCACCCGCGCAGGGTGAAGCTTTCCGAACAGGCGTCGAAACATCGTGAACATGATCACTTCGGCAACAACCGAGATCGACCATAATGCGCCGATCACCGTTTCGCCTATTCCGATCGACTTCCAGTAGATTGCCGAAAAACTGTAGCCATAGGCATGGCTGGCCTGCGTGATCCCGGTTGCGATCAAGAAGGTGACGAAGGCGGGACGACGCAGTGCCCTGCCCGCATCGGCAATATCGACATCGGAAAGCGGCGAGAGCCGGCGCGGCTTGCCGATGCGCGGTACGACGAAGCTCATGGCGCATGCGGCAATGAGCGTGGCCAGCAGGGCCGAAGGGATGATCCACTCGCCGAAATACTGGATGAAGACGCCGCCCGCGAAGGAGGCAAGCAGGAAGGAGATCGATCCCCAAACCCGCATCTTCGCAAAGTCGGCTCCATAACGTCGCACGCCGGAGAGCGCAATCGTATCGGCGAGCGGTACTTGCGATGTCCATGGCGGCGCCAGCATCAGCGACACAATCAATATGCCGGCAAAGCCGAAGGGAACGAAATAGAAGGCAGCGACGATGACCGCAAGAACGGTTGCTGTCGTCAGGATATGCGCCCGGTCGTTGGACCGGTCGGCGAGCATTGAAACAAGGGGCGCGGCGATGACGCGCACGAAAAGCGGCATGGAAAGGACGATCGAAATCTCGGTCGGTGTCAGCGCCCGGTATTCGAGCCACAAGGGAAAATACGGCAGGTGCAGGCCGCTCGAGGCGAAGATGGCGAAATAAGCGAGAGCCACCCGCAGCTCGAAGCGAGGCGGCTTGTCGAGACCCGGATCCGCAGAGGCGGTGATCATTGCAGGACTTTCGGAAGAACGAAGACGGCCGGGGAGAATCGCAATCATGATCCGCCCGCGCCACGCACCTATCACGAAATACTGCACCCGCCTAGAAATGCTCGCGATAATTGTGGGAGTTCTATAGGTCCGACGGTTGCCGCGCCGGGACCGCGCGCTTGCGGCTAATCCACCTGGCGACTGCTTCGCGCGAAGCAATGATCTCCGTCAGCGCGCTTTCGAAGATATCGGCGCAAGCCTCCCAGCTGAAGCTCCTGAGCCTGGCATCGGGATCGACCTTGCCCATCGCCAGCGCGCCAAGCGCGGCTTCGTTGAGATCATCGGAAAGGACGCCGGCGCCCGAGACGCCAATCACATCCTTCGGACCTGGGACCGGATAGCCAGCCACGGGCACGCCACAGGCGATCGCTTCGAGCAGCACGAGCCCGAACGTGTCAGTGCGGCTCGGGAAGACGAACACGTCAGAACCCGCGTAGTAGCGCGCCAGTTCCTCACCCTCCTTCTTGCCGGCAAAAACCGCATCCGGATATTTGCGTTTGAGCTCCGGCAAACTCGGCCCGTCACCGACGACGAGTTTCGTTCCTGGCAGATCGAGCGCCAGGAAAGCTTCGAGGTTCTTCTCCGGCGCGACCCGCCCGACACACAGGAAGATCGGCCGGTTAAGTTTGAGATCGACCTCCGGCTGCGGACGGAAGAGCTTGCGATCGACGCCGCGGGTCCAGACCTTCAGCGTCTTGAAACCGCGCGCGGAAAGTTCGTCGTTGATCGATTGCGTCGGCACCAGACAGGTTTCCGCGGCATTGTGAAAGCGGCGCAGGAAGGCATAGGTCCAGGCCAGCGGCACCGGCAGGCGCTCGCGCAGATATTCGGGAAAGCGCGTGTGGAAGCTGGTCGTGAACCGCCAATTATTCCTGAGGCAGGCACGTCGCGCCATGATGCCCAGTGGACCTTCCGTCGCGATATGGACGAAAGCCGGCTGCAGCGCCTCGATGCGCGCTTTCACGGCATGCGGCAGCGTTAGCGCCAGGCGAATTTCCGGGTAGGTCGGGCACGGAGCCGAACGGTAGTCGGCCGGCGAGATGATCGTTACCTCGAAGCCGCGCGCCTCCATTTGCTCGCGCAGCTTCGTCAGGGTACGAACGACCCCATTGACCTGGGGATGCCAGGCGTCCGAAACGATAACGAGCCGTTTGGGCTGCGCGCTTGGCTCAGGCCGCATTCGCCGCCTTCGGGCGCTTGTCATCAAGGCGGATCACTGGAGCAAATCCAGCCTGTTCACCGATCAGGTGCGTCCACGACAGGAGTTCCATGCGGCCGTCAAAATGCTCGACGATGGCAGTGCAGCTCTCCACCCAGTCGCCGGTATTGATATATTCGATACCGTCGATCTGCTCGATGGTTGCGTGGTGAATGTGCCCGCAGATGACACCGTCGGCGCCGATGCGGCGCGCTTCATCGGAAACGACTGTCTGGAACGAGCCGATGAAATTGACCGCCTTCTTGACCCGGAATTTCGCCCAGGCCGAGAACGACCAGTAGCGCAGGCCGAGCATGCGCCGCACCTTGTTCATGATGGTGTTGATCGCGAGGGCCGCGTCATAGGCCCAGTCGCCGAGATAGGCGATGTGGCGGGCGTTGCGCACCACCACATCGAACTGGTCGCCATGAATGACGAGGAATTTTCGTCCATCCGCGGTCTCGTGCATCGTCCGGTCCATGACCTCGATGCCACCGAAATGGGTGCCCTGGAAATCGCGCAGGAACTCGTCATGGTTGCCGGCGATATAGAGGATGCGCGCGCCCTTGCGGCTCTTGCGCAGCAGCTTCTGCACGATATCATTGTGCTCCTGCGGCCAGTGCCAGCTGCGGCGCAGGCGCCAGCCATCGACGATATCGCCGACGAGATAGATCGTATCGGCATCGTGATACTTCAGGAAATCCAGTAGAAAACTGGCTTTCGCACCTTTCGAACCGAGATGAACATCGGAAAGAAAAAGAGTGCGGAATTTGCGGGCCTCGTTCTCGACCATGATGCTGATCTCCGTTCAGCGCTGACGCGGGGCGTCCGGTTGCGCTGACACAAACCCGATTCATGTCACAATCATATGACGGTGCGGAAAACTGCATGTTTTCGGACGATAAACACTTGTAACAAAATGGACTTCATTTATGCGTCTGGATGTTATTCAAGCATGCTAGAAATGCCTGAACTGATGATTTGTGAACGCGCCGCACCAATTTCCGGAAGGACCCGCTCCATGGCCAACGACAAAACGCCCAGCAGCTCTGACCTCGATGAAAGCGCGCTGTTCTACCACCGCTTTCCTCAGCCGGGTAAGCTGGAAATCCAGGCCACCAAGACGCTCGGCAACCAGCGCGATCTCGCGCTCGCCTATTCCCCCGGTGTTGCCGCCCCATGCCTTGCCATTCACGGAGACCCGGCGACCGCCGCTGACTATACGAGCCGCGCTAACCTCGTAGCCGTGGTTTCCAACGGAACTGCGGTGCTTGGCCTTGGCAATATCGGCCCCCTCGCCTCCAAGCCGGTCATGGAAGGCAAGGCGGTGCTCTTCAAGAAGTTCGCCAATATCGACGTCTTCGACATCGAGATCGACGCCAAGGAAATCACCCGCATTGTCGACGTCGTCTCCGCGCTTGAGCCGACCTTCGGCGGCATCAATCTCGAAGACATCAAGGCGCCGGAATGTTTCGAGGTCGAGGAACAGCTGCGCGCCAGGATGAACATCCCCGTCTTCCATGATGACCAGCACGGCACCGCCATCATCGTCGCCGCTGCAATCCTCAACGGCATGGAGCTTGCCGGCAAGGACCTTTCCAAGATCAAGATCGTTGCTTCGGGCGCCGGCGCTGCCGCCCTCGCCTGCCTCAATCTTCTCGTCAAGCTTGGTGCGGACCGCAACAACATCTGGGTCTGCGACATTGACGGCGTTGTTTACGAGGGCCGCAATACGCTTATGGACCGCTGGAAATCGGTCTATGTGCAGAAGACCGATGCCCGCGTCCTAGCCGATGTCATCGGCGGGGCGGACGTCTTCCTCGGCCTTTCTGCTGCAGGCGTGCTCAAGCCAGAGCTTCTCAAGCAGATGGCGCCGAACCCGCTGATCATGGCGCTCGCCAATCCGACACCGGAGATCATGCCGGAGGAAGCCCGCGCCGCGCGCGCCGACGCGATGATCTGCACCGGCCGCTCCGATTTCCCCAACCAGGTCAACAACGTCCTTTGCTTCCCCTACATCTTCCGCGGCGCGCTCGATTGCGGCGCGAGAGCGATCAACGAAGAGATGAAGATGGCCGCCGTCCAGGCCATCGCGGCGCTCGCCCGCGAAGAACCATCCGACGTTGCTGCCCGCGCCTATTCGGGCGAGACGCCGACCTTCGGACCGAACTACCTCATTCCCTCGCCCTTCGACCCCCGCCTCATCTTGCGCATCGCCCCGGCCGTCGCCAAGGCAGCCATGGATACCGGCGTCGCCGAGCGTCCGATCGACGACTTCGATGCCTATCTTGACCGCTTGAACCGCTTCGTCTTCCGGTCCGGACTGATCATGAAGCCGATCTTCACGAAGGCGAAAACGGCCGAGAAGAAGCGCGTGATCTATGCCGATGGCGAGGACGAACGCGTCCTGCGCGCCGCACAGGTCGTGCTCGAGGAAGGGATTGCGCTGCCGACGCTGATCGGACGCCCGCAGGTGATCGAGACGCGCCTCAAGCGCTACGGCCTGAAGATCAAGGTCGGCAAGGACTTCGATATCATCAACCCCGAGGACGATCCGCGCTACCGCGATTACGTCGATCTTCTGGTCAAGCTCACCGGGCGGCGCGGCACCACCCCGGAAGTGGCGCGCACCATGGTTCGCGCCAGCAGCACCGTCATTGCGGCGCTCGCCATCGTGCGCGGCGAGGCCGACGCCATGATCTGCGGGCTTGAAGGACGTTTCGAGCGGCATTTGCGCAATGTCGACCAGATCATCGGCAAGCTTGAAGGGATCCGCAATTTCTCGGCGCTCAGCCTGCTTATTTCGCAGCGCGGCGTTCTCTTCCTCACCGACACCTATGTGAGCATCGATCCGACCGCCGAGGAGATCGCCGAAAAGACTGTGCTCGCGGCGAGCGAAATCAGTCGCTTCGGCATCGAGCCCAAGGCGGCCTTGCTGTCGCATTCGAATTTCGGGTCGCGCGATTCCGAAAGCGCCGCAAAGATGCGCCATGCATCCGAACTGCTCCGTGCCAAGGCACCGCATCTCGAGCAGGACGGCGAAATGCATGGCGATTCGGCGCTGTCGCAGGTGCTTCGCGAACGCGTGCTGCCGCATTCGCGGCTGAACGGCGAGGCCAATCTCCTCGTCTTCCCCAATCTCGATGCTGCGAACATCACGCTCAATGTGGTCAAGAGCGTTACCGACGCGCTCCATGTCGGGCCGATCCTGCTCGGCGCTGCCAAGCCGGCCCATATCCTGACGCCTTCCGTGACATCGCGCGGCATCGTCAACATGACTGCGCTTGCCGTGGTGGAGGCATCACAGCGCGTTGATTGAGACAGGGACCGTCTTATTGCTGCCGCATGGCCGTGGATGGTTCAGGCGCATTCGCACCCGTCGAATGCCCCTGAACTTTCCGGACCGCCTCATGCATCGGACACTCCAATCTGGCATCATCGCCGCGGCCGCAATTCTCGCGACGGCCCCGCTTGCTTATGCCAATTCCGACAATTGCGTGCGGATGCAGGAGCGTCTCGACCAATTGAACAGCAATGCCGATGTCGACGACTACGAGTTGCAGCTGCGCCGCGACCGCGTGGTGGCCGCGCTCGATGCTAATGACTGCCCCATCATTGACTCGCCCATTCACGATGAGCCGCATTACGACGTGCCGCTGCGCGATCAACCAATACCCGACTATCCGGTACACGAGGCACCCCAGCGCGATTACCCGCTGCGTGACACGCCGCGGCGTGCGACTGCCGCGCCTTCCTATGAGATTTACGGAACCGAGCCGGAACATGTCGAGCCGGAAATGAGCACGGCCCCCGTCTCCGGCGGACGTTACCAGACGCTGTGCGTGCGCAGTTGCGACGGCTATTATTTCCCGATCTCCTACGATACGGGTGCGGAGAATTTCGCGCGCGATCAAGCGCAATGCCAGTCTCAATGTACCGGCGCGAAACTGTTTTATCGGCCGACCGAGAATCAGGACCCCGCCGCGATGATTTCGCTGCGCGGCGATGCCTACCGGAACACGCCGAACGCCTTCAAATTCCGCAAGGTCAGCGCCAATGGAACGCCGCAATGCAGCTGTCAAAAGACGGCCGGCGACTTCAAGGCACTCGGCGATCCGAGGAAAGTGGCAGCGCCAACGCCCAAACCCGCTATAGCCGAGCCAACCAAACCGGCCGCACCAACGATCGAGACCGCGACGCCTACCGAGGCTGCAAAGCCATCAGCCCAACCACAAGAGGCGAAGACCGAGCCTGCCGTTCCTGCCGGCCAGCCTGCGACGCAGGCCTCCTCGATCATTCAACTCGGAGAACCAGAGGCGAAGAAGGCCGAGGTGGAGAAGCCGAAGCCGCTTACCGAAGACAAGCCGATCGATCCCAACCGCAAGGTCAGGGTCGTCGGGCCAACGTTCCTTCCCGACCAAGAAGGGGCAGCAGATCCGCAAGTTCCGGACCAGAAGTCAGCCCGGTAAGCGCGATGCGCAGCGGCATGAACAGGCCCTTGCCCTTGCGCCCGCTTTGATCCTTGACCGCATCGGTCCACTGTTTCCAGGTCTCGCGGCTCCAGGGCTCGGCCGGCAGCAGGTCGAAGGCGGCGCGCACGAAATCAATATCCTCCGCGGCCACAGCCACATCCGTTGCGGGCCCCTCGTTCACGATCGTCCACCAGGCGGCGGCATCTGAAACCTTCGAAAGGTTGCCGCGCACGGCGAGCCAGAAGGCTCCCGCCCGGTCGCCCTTAATGCCAAGCGCGGCGAGCCGTTCACTGACTTCCTCGAAAGGCATCGCATGGATCAGGGCACGGTTAAGCGCATCGAGATCGGCAGGATCGAATTTCGAAGCGGATTTCGATGTCGCAGCCGGATCAAAAATCGCGGCCAGCGAAGCCATGTCCGGTAGGGCCGTAACATTTTCCGATGTGCCGATCAGCACGGCAAGGCTTGCCACCGCCATCGGCTCGTAGCCATCGCGGCGCAGGCTGCCGATCGACAATGCCCCGGTGCGCTTGGAAATACCTTCGCCAGATGCCGTAGTCAGGAGATTGATATGGCCGAGCGCCGGAACCTTCGCGCCCAGCGCCTCGATAATCGAGATCTGGACGCCGCTATTGGTGATGTGGTCATTGCCGCGGATGATATGGGTAATGTCCATGTCGATATCGTCGACCACCGAAGTGAAGGTGTAAAGATAGGTCCCGTCTTCTCGCACCAGGACCGGATCGGACAGCGAGGAGAGATCGACGGTTTCGCGGCCGCGCACCAGATCGTCCCAATGAACCTCGGTGCGCGCTATCGCAAATGGATCGTCCTTGAAATTCGGCAGTAGAAAGCGCCAGTGCGGCCGGCGACCCTCGGCCTCGAGCTTCTCCCGATCGGCCGCGGTCAGCTTCAACGCCTCGCGGCCATAGATTGGCGGAAGCCGGCGCGCCAGGCGCAGCTTGCGCTTGCGCTCGAGTTCCTCGGCGGTCTCATAGCACGGATAAAGGACGCCCGATGTCTTGAGCTTTTCGGCAGCAGCGTCATAGAGCGTGATGCGCTTCGACTGATATTCGATGCGCACTGGCTCGATGCCCAGCCATTCAAGATCGGCGATCGTTGCCTCGGCATATTCCGTCTTCGAACGCACGGTATCCGTATCGTCGAAGCGCAGGATGAACTGCCCCTTGTTCTGCAGCGCGAACAGCCAGTTGAACAAGGCGATGCGTGTGTTGCCGATATGGATAAAGCCGGTCGGAGACGGTGCAAAACGGACGATGGTGGTCATTGGTGGGGCATATCGGATGGCGCCTGCAATGGCAATATGGGCCGCGATTGCGCGCGGCCCATATTTCTTTAGTCGTCGTTGAGGACGAGGCCCTTCGTCAACTCCAGCGCCTGCCGTTCGAACAGACTGCGGTAGATGCCGCCCCCGAGCCGGATTAGTGCCTCGTGGTTGCCCTCCTCGACGATCTTGCCGTGGTCGAAGACCAGCAGCCGGTCAAGCGAGCGCACCGTGGAAAGACGATGCGCAATGACGAGCGTCGTCCGTCCCTGCATCAGCCGCTCCATCGCCTGCTGGATCAGCACTTCGGATTCTGAATCGAGGCTCGATGTCGCCTCGTCTAGAATGAGGATCGGTGCATCCGCAAGGAACGCCCTGGCGATCGCCACACGCTGCCGCTCACCGCCCGAAAGCTTGACACCACGCTCACCGACGAGCGTGCTGTAGCCCTTTGGCAACGCCGAGATGAACTCGTGCGCGCTCGCCTGCCGCGCCGCTTCCTCAATCTCCTCCTGTGAGGCGCCGGGATGGGCATAGGCGATGTTCTCCGCCAGCGTCCGGTGAAACAGGATCGGCTCCTGCTGCACGATGGCGATCTGCTGGCGCAGCGACGCCTGCCTCACCTCGGCGATATCCTGACCGTCGATCAGAATCCGGCCCGCTTTCACGTCGTGCAGACGCTGGATCAACTTGACGAATGTCGTCTTACCCGACCCGGAATGACCGACGAGCCCCACCCGCTCGCCCGCCCGGATCGTCACCGAGAACCGGTCATAGAGCGGCAGGCGGTGCGCACCGTAGAGGAAGGTGACGTTATCGAACTCAATCCTGCCATCGGTGATGACAATCGGCTTTGCACCCGGACGATCCTCGATGCCGAGGCGTTGACTCTGGATATCAACCAGTTCCTCCATGTCGTTGATCGAGCGCTGCAAGTTACGAATGTGCATCCCGACTTCGCGCAAGTATCCCTGCAGGATAAAAAACGACGTCAGCACGAAAGTGATGTCACCGGCGCTGGCATTTCCGTCTGCCCAGAGGATAAGCGCAAAACCGATCACCGCCGCCCGCAGGAAGAGCAGCATCGTTCCTTGTGTCGTCCCGTTCCACGTCCCCCTGATCCAGGTGCGCGCCGTCCGGTCCTTCCACTTGTCCAGAACCTTGACGAGACGCGCATCCTCGCGGCTTTCCGCGCCAAAGCCCTTCACCACCATGTTGCAACTGACGGCGTCCGCAAGCGAACCGCCGAGCTTCGTATCCCAGCGATTGGCAAGGCTTGCCATCGGCGCGACGAAGCCGAGCGACATCATCACCGTGACAGTGACGAAAACCAGCGAACCGATGCCGATAATGACACCCATCAGCGGCCAATACCAGGCCATCAGGATCGTCGATCCTGCGAGCATGATGATCGATGGAAACAAGGCCAGCAGCAGCGTATCGTTAAGCAGGTCGAGCGCCCACATGCCGCGCGTTACCTTGCGCACGGTCGATCCGGCAAAGCTGTTCGCGTGCCAGTCCGTCGAGAAACGCTGAATGCGATAGAATGCACCGGACGCGATGTCGGTCATCATCTTCAAGGTCAGGTGCGTAACGGCAACGAAGGTGACATGCCTGAGAATGATCGCGCCGAGCGACAGGGCAAGAAGCGCCCCGAATGCCGCCATTGCCGCATTCCAGACAATTTCCTCACGGGCGTGCCCATTGACGACGGCATCGACAAGCCTGCCGGAATAGAGCGGCGTCAATACGTCGGCAAGGGTCGAAAGCATGACGGCGCCGACGATAATGCCCACGCGCACCGGCTGTTTCTGCCAGTGGCGCCAGGTGAATCCGAGAACGGCGCGGAATGCTCCCCCGCGCAGGTTGAAACGCAAAAAATTCATGACAATGTCCGGCGCCCCAATTGCACCGGCCTCACAGATAATCAGGAACGAGCTTGCCGTGTAGTGAATAGGAAAGTCAGTACGGCAGAAGTGATTTGGCGACTTGCCCGAATACGGGAAAGGCCAATGTCGGCGATGGGTTACCTTGACATGTGAAGGTAATTGAAAAGCCTCGTGGGCTTTTCCGCATCACGTGTCAGGAACGAACGCCGCCCCGCGGGGACATATGGAAAACTGTCATTCGAAAACCTCCCGGTCTTCATTGCCGGACTTGGGCTTATAGGTGAATCGCTTTCGCGCGCCAAGCACCAATTTTTTCAACTTCGCGTGTTTGCGACATAGGTGAGGCGCGCTTGCAACAGTTGCCTCAGCGGTCCCGGAATCGATTGGTGATCGGATAGCGGCGGTCCCGGCCGAAATTCTTCCTGGTGACCTTCACACCCGGAGCCGATTGCCGGCGCTTGTATTCGGCGATGTAGAGAAGGTGCTCGATCCGCTCGACCGTCGCCCGATCGTGACCGCGCTCCACGATTTCATCGACGCTCATCTCGTTCTCCACGAGGGATTCCAGAATATCGTCGAGAACCGGATAGGGCGGCAGCGAGTCCTGGTCGGTCTGGTTTTCACGCAGTTCGGCCGACGGCGCCTTGCTGATGATGTTGACCGGAATGACCTCGCCCGATGGCCCGAGTCCACCGGCCGGAACGTTCTTGTTGCGCCACTCGGACATGGCGTAGACCTGCATCTTGTAGAGGTCCTTGATTGGATTATAGCCGCCGTTCATGTCGCCATAGAGCGTGGCATAGCCGACCGACATCTCCGATTTGTTGCCCGTCGTCACTACCATCGAACCGAACTTGTTGGAGATCGCCATCAGGATTGTACCGCGGGCGCGGCTTTGCAGGTTTTCCTCGGTGATCCCTTCCTTGGTGCCTGCAAAAATCGGGCCCAGCGCCTTGAGAAACCCTTCTACCGGCTCGAAGATCGGCACAATGTCGTAGCGGCAGCCGAGCATGCGGGCGCAATCCTCGGCATCCTTCAGCGAATCCTTCGACGTATAGGCATAAGGCATCATCACCGCGCGCAAGCGTTCTTCGCCAAGGGCATCGACGGCAAGCGCGGCGCAGATCGCCGAATCGATGCCGCCGGAAAGCCCGAGCACAACATCCTTGAAACCGTTCTTGTTGACGTAGTCGCGCAGGCCAAGCATGCAGGCACGGTAATTGGCCTCCTCCCCCTCAGGGATGCGCGACATCGGACCTTCGCCGCACGACCAGCCATCTGCGCCCCGCTTCCAGGTCGTCACCATCAGCTGCTCTTCGAACTGCGACATCTGGAAAGCCAGGTTCTTGTCGGAATTGAAGGCAAAGGAGGCGCCGTCGAAAATGAGATCATCCTGGCCGCCGAGCTGATTGGCGAAGATCAGGGGCAACCCCGTCTCGATCACCTGGCGCAGGGCCACCTGATAGCGAACGTCGACCTTGCCGCGATAATAGGGCGAGCCATTGGGAACGCAGAGAATCTCCGCACCGCTCTCCGCCAGCGTTTCGCAGACACCGAGATCACCCCAGATATCCTCGCAGATCGGAACACCGATCCGCACGCCGCGGAAGTTCACTGGGCCCGGCATCGGACCGGCCTGGAACACGCGCTTCTCGTCGAACTCGCCATAATTCGGCAGGTCCACCTTGAAACGCTCGGCGATGACCCTGCCCTCATCCAGCACCATGACGGCATTGTGCAGGCCCGATGGCCGTTTCAACGGAATCCCGATAATCACCCCCGGACCGCCATCCGCCGTATCGGCAGCAAACTCGTTCACCGCCTTCTCGCAGGCATCTATGAACGAACGCTTCAGAACAAGATCTTCCGGCGGATAGCCCGAGATGAATAGCTCGGTGAAGAGGATCAGATCGGCGCTCTGCCGCGCAGCGTCGGCGCGCGCCTCACGGGCTTTGGCAAGATTTCCTTTGATATCGCCGAGCACTGGGTTGAGCTGAGCGACAGCAATGCGGAGAATGTCAGTATTTTTGCTCATAATGAACATATATCGTTTCGTTGCAGGCGAGGCAAGGCGGGCGCGCTCTTCCTAGGCAAAAAACACGCCCCAGAGCATATAGAGCCATACGCCGGCCACAAGGATAACCGAGATGAGCACGGCGAGCGATCCACAATCCTTGGCGATCTGGATCTCCCTGTGAAAATCGAGCGAAACGGCATCGCAGGCAGCCTCAATGCCGGTATTGAGCACCTCGATCAGGATCAGGAACAGAACCGATCCGGTCAATAGCAGAAAGGCAAGTCCCGAAGGCGCAATGAAGGCGGCAACCGGTATCGAGATGAAGAAGAGAGCGAGTTCCTGTTGAACCGCTTTTTCATGCATGGCCAAATGTTTCAAAGCCCGCATGGAATTGATGAATGCCAGTACCAGCCGATGCATGCCCACCCTCATTTGTCTGCACAAGCTTTAGAGCGACTTCGGCTAAGGTCAATCCCCGCGCGTTTCATTGACGGCCACGACAACGCCGCCGCCGCTCTTCTCATATTGGGGCAGATGATCCTCGATGGCATAGTAATCGCCCTTATCGGCGACGAAGATATGGCATGCGCCTCGCAGACTGGTTGGCTCCTCGAATGCGCCGGCCATGACGGAAATATGATCGAGATGGCGATGCTTCCAGAACAGCGCCGAACCGCAATTCCTGCAAAAGCCCCGCCGCGCGAAAGCGCTCGCCTCGTACCAGCTGACGTTCTCTTCGCCCGAAATGCTGATCGCATCGTTCTCAACATTGGTCGCAGCATAAAAATGTCCCGACTGCTTGCGGCATTGCGAGCAATGGCAATAGACGACCCCGCGCAGTTCCCCCCTCGCCTCAAAATGGACCCTGCCGCAAAGGCACGATCCTTTATGCGTTTCCCTCATGCCCATACCTCCCGATGATTGGCGGATTCCAGTTATTTTTTCGGCTCGGGCTTCTTTGAGCGGGCAGCCGCCACAGCAAGTACGAAGGCGCCGAACACCGCCGACAAGAGCGAGCCAAGGAGCACGCCAAGCTTCGTCTCGTCCTGCAGCAGCGGCGACTTGTCATAGGCGAGAAGCCCGATGAACAGGCTCATCGTGAAGCCGATGCCGCACAGGATAGCGACGCCATAGATCTGCACCCATGTCGCTCCAGGCGGGCGTTCGGCAAGACGAAGCTTGATCGCCAGCCAGGCAAAGGCGAAGACGCCAAGCTGCTTGCCGATGAAGAGGCCAGCCGCAACACCGATCGGCACGGGATCGGCAAGGTTTGACAGCGATACACCGCTGAACGAGACACCGGCATTGGCGAAACCGAAGATTGGCACGATGATGAAGCCTACCCAGGGCTGGATGGCATGTTCGAGTTCGACCAGCGGCGAATCAGCCTCGCCGCGCTTGCCTTTCATCGGAATTGTCAGGGCGAGGAGAACACCGGCGATCGTTGCGTGGATGCCGGACTTGAACACCAGAATCCAGAGGATGATGCCGAGAACGAGATAGGCCCAGAGCCGCACCATGCCGAGATAATTCATGGCGACGAGAATGGCGAATACCGCCGCCATGCCGGCGAGCGCCGGAACATTCAGTCCTTCGGAATAGAACAGCGCGATGATGATGACCGCACCGAGATCATCGATGATGGCAAGGGCGGTCAGGAAAACCTTGAGCGAAAGCGGCACGCGCGCGCCGAGCAGCGAGAGGACGCCCAACGAAAAGGCGATATCCGTCGCCGAAGGAATTGCCCAGCCGCGAATGGTGGCGCCCTCATTGAAGAACAGAAAGATCAGCGCGGGGACCATCATCCCGCCGACTGCCGCAAAGCCTGGCAAAGCGCGCCGCGACCAGGTGGACAATTGTCCGCTGATCATTTCGCGCTTTATTTCAAGCCCGACAAGCAGGAAGAAAATCGCCATCAGGGCGTCATTGATCCAATGGAGGATGCTGAGCCCGCCGACGTAAGTCTTGAGAAAACCGAAATAATCTTCGCTGAGCGGTGAATTGGCGATGATCAGGGCAAGAGCCGCAACCGCCATCAAAATGATGCCGCCAGCAGCCTCATTCTCCATGAACGAACGGAACGACGCAGTCAGGCGGATTCGGCGCGTGGGTTTTATGTCCATGCAAACTTGATAGAATCCTGAAACGGAAAACTCCAGTCCCGAAATCCGCCTTTCCCGCGTTGGTTGCGTGGCGGGCTATTGCGCCAGCCCGATCTGCTTCATGAAACTCAAATTGTCCCAGAAGAGATATTCCTCGTCCATCACGCCGGCAGGCGTCCAATGGCCAAGCGTCGCCATCGTCAGCTTGAACGGCTTGCCGGTGGGCGCGATGGACTTTCCATCGGGTGTCGGCATCGGTTTGGTGAACGTGCCTTCCATCACTCCAATCACGCCGGTCCATTGCCCTTGGCCGAACCGCACCGGGTGCACATTGATATGCGTATCCGGCGCATAGACGAATATCGCCTTCAATTCCTCGACGTGATCGTGAAGCCCCTTCGTCGTGTGACCATCGGGATAGTGGACGAGAATATCGGCAGCGTGGCTTTCACCCAGACGATCCCATTTCTGGTTCGTATAGACATCGAAGTCGAGCGTATCGAATGTTTTCAGATTGGTGTCCGTCGTCTTCTCGGCATTCTGATATTTGGCGAGTTCTTCCATGAGGGCGGGAAGAGCCTTCTCCGCAGCCTTTGCGGGATCTTCTGCATGTGCTTGAGCTGGCAGTCCGATCGTCAATGCAGCGAAGGCAACAACAATATAGTTGTTCATGGCTGAATTCCTTTTCTGGAAATATTTGGAATGGAAATCGTCAGTATTGGCCAGGCCAAAATCGCCAGCCTGCCGTGACGTACGTTATATAAACAAAGGGCGGCCATAAAGACCGCCCTTTGGGAATAGTGGCAGACAGTGCGTCGCTCAGGCGTTGACTGCCAGCTTCTGCGGGTGGCTGTCGCGCTCCTTCTTCAGAAGCTCGGCGACGAGGAATGCCAGCTCCAATGCCTGGTCGGCATTGAGACGCGGATCGCAGTGCGTGTGATAACGATCCGAGAGGTCGTCCGCCGATATGGCGCGGGCGCCGCCAGTGCACTCCGTGACGTTCTTTCCGGTCATCTCGATATGGATGCCGCCGGGATAGGTCCCTTCGGCATGATGAACTGCAAAAAAGCTCTCGACCTCCTTGAGGATACGGTCGAAGGGCCGCGTCTTGTAGCCATTGGCGGTGATCGTGTTGCCATGCATCGGATCGCAGGACCAGACCACGTTGCGGCCTTCCTTTTGTACCGCGCGGATCAGCTTGGGCAGATGGTCGCCGACCTTGTCATGGCCGAACCGGGCGATGAGGGTAAGGCGCCCTGCTTCGTTGGCCGGATTGAGCAGGTCGATCAGGCGGATCAGGTCATCTGGCTCAAGCGTCGGGCCGCATTTCAGGCCGAGCGGATTCTTGATGCCCCGGCAGTACTCCACATGCGCGTGATCTGCCTGACGCGTGCGATCGCCGATCCAGATCATGTGGCCGGACGTGCCGTACCAGTCGCCGGAGGTGGAATCGACGCGGGTCAGCGCTTCCTCATAGCCGAGCAGCAAGGCCTCATGGCTGGTGTAGAAATCCGTCTCGCGCAGTTGGGCGTTGGTTTCCGAGGTGATCCCGACGGCGCGCATGAAGTCCATCGTATCGGCAATGCGGCGGGCCAGCTTGCCATAACGCTCGCCCTGCGGGCTGTCGGAAACGAAGCCGAGCATCCACTGGTTGACGTTTTCGAGATTGGCATAGCCGCCCTGCGCGAAAGCGCGCAGCAGGTTCAGCGTAGCGGCGGACTGGCGATAAGCCATCTCCTGACGCGCCGGGTCCGGGATACGGGCCTGCTCGGTGAATTCGGTGCCGTTGATGATATCGCCGCGGTAAACGGGCAGCTCAATGCCATCCTTCGTCTCCGTGTCGGCCGAGCGCGGCTTGGCGAACTGGCCGGCGATACGGCCGATCTTCACCACCGGCTGCGACGCGCCGAAGGTCAGGACAACGGCCATCTGCAGGAAGACGCGGAAGAAGTCGCGAATATTGTCGGCGCCATGCTCGGCAAAGCTTTCGGCGCAATCGCCGCCCTGGAGCAAAAATCCCTCGCCGCGCGAGACTGCGGCCAGCTGCTTTTTCAGCTTGCGCGCTTCACCTGCAAAAACGAGCGGCGGATAGGTACGAAGACGGGCCTCGACATCGCTCAAAGCCTGAGCGTCCGGATAAAAAGGCATCTGCTTTACCGGTTTGCCTCTCCAGGAAGTCGGTGTCCAGTTCTTAGTCATTATTGCACCCTGTTATGACCTTCAATATCGGTTGTAATTGATTGTGTTTTCCCGGGCTTTGCCGGAGGCGCTCATATAGTCCAATTGCTGCAGATATACCAGTCCCGTCGGCAACAGCGGACAATATCAAGCGAACATGCCCATGGACATACGGGACGCCCCTCTCAGGAACCGACATTTGAGCGTTCAGAGGGTCATTATAGCGTCTGCCATAACGTGTTGATTATGGCCTATGGGCAAGGGAAGACGCGATCGATTACACGATGAAACGGTTCCTGCAATCTCTACTCAAGTTCCTCGACAGTGTATTCTCGGGGGATGGTGGACGTCGCAGTAAACCACTCCGACGCGCGGGTTCGTTGCTGATGAAAATCAAAGGCAGCGCGATCTACAAAAAGCTCCTCCACCCGCCACACCAGAGCATCATCGGTCTGCAACACATCAAAAGAGATGCAGCCTGGCTCGGCCCTGGTAAGTCGAAGGTGGTCGGGAAGATAATCGATGACAAGCGCAACATCGTGCATCGATGCGCATCGCAGGAAGCCGGAGAGTCTGACTGCGCCTGTTCTGTTATCCATAATATTCCATCCATTTACGGCATCGATTTCATCGTGCTGCTGCCCTTAGCCCGCCGGTTTCAGGGTCAAACAGGTCTTGAGTGTACCAACGTCAGCGTACCGTTTGATTTTCGCTTTTACATCAATGAGCGCGGCGTGGCTCCAGAGCCGAGAGACATTAGTTTTTAAGTTCGCGTGTTGCCAGTTGCGAAAATCACCATTGTCGGCAGCGCCGTTTTGATTTACGTTAACGTCAAGGTAAGATCTGGGAGGATCGATGAAGGATATACGTTTTCTGGCGGCGGACGGCTTTCCGCTGCACGGTCATCTGTATGAAGGCGGCGGCGAAGAGCCGGCCGTCCTGATTTCGTCTGCAGCCGCCGTCCCTGACGCAATCTACCGGCATTTTGCCGCCCACCTCATCGATCTCGGCGCATCCAAGGTTCTTACCTACGATTACCGCGGCGTCGCCCGCTCCGAGGCTCCCAGCCGCTGGAAATCGCGCCTCAACCTCAAGGATTGGGGCGTTCTCGATTTTCCGGCCGCTGTTGATGAACTCAGGCGCCTCTCGGGGTCGCGGCCCATGGTGGGTATCGGCCATTCCTATGGCGGCGTTGCTCTCGGTCTCAGCAACCGGTCTGCGAGCTTCGAGCGATATGCACTGCTGGCGTCCTTGTCCGGCTACTATCGCAATACGGCGCAGCCCTGCGCCATGTACGCCAAGATGAACCTTGTCGGAGTGCCGCTTACAATTCCCTTCGGCAAATTGCCCAAATGGGGCGGGCTCGGCGAAGCCGTGCCGGGCACGATATTCCGTGACTGGGCCCGCTGGTGCCGCAATCCGAACTTCCTGTTCTCCGACCCTGCGGTTCCAGAAGCGCAAAACTTTCAGAAGGTGACGATCCCCCTCCTCTCGGTTGGCATCACCGACGATGTCTGGGGAACGCCCCGCGCGGTCGAAAGCCTGCTGCGCCGCTTCGACAATGCCTCCGTTCTGCACGAGATGTGGTATTCCCCGGCAAGTTCGGACGGCGCGCCGATCGGTCATCTCGGTTTCTTCCGCAAACACCAGGCCAATAAGTTGTGGCCGGCCGTGACGGATTGGCTGCTTAACGCCAAGGTTCCGGATGGTGCGGCATTGCGGCCGGAAATGCGTGCCGCCTAGGCCTGCCTTTTGACGCGAGCCACCGCAGCGCGGGCCCGGTCAATCGACACGTTTGCCATCGACCACCCGGTAGCTCGGCCTGTACATCGTCACCAGCTCTTCGGAAGCTGTCGGATGCACCGCCATCGTCCTGTCGAAATCATCCTTGGTGCAGCCTGCCTTGATCGGAATGGCGAGGAGCTGCGCCATTTCACCGGCATCCGGCCCGAGGATGTGCGCGCCGATGACCCGCCGTGTTGCCGCATCGACGATGAGCTTGGTCATCATTTTGTCCCTGGCGCCGGATAGCGTGTTGCGCATTGGGCGGAACAGGGCTCGGTAGACTTCGAGCTCCTTGTATTCCCTTGCAGCGTCCGCCTCGCAAAGGCCGACCGTGCCGATCTCGGGCTGCGAGAAGACCGCCGTCGCAATGTATTTGTGGTCAGGTTTGGTCGGATTGTTCTTGAATGCCGTCTCGAGGAAGCACATCGCCTCGTGGATGGCGACGGGCGTAAGCTGCACGCGGTTGGTCACGTCGCCCACCGCCCAGATATTGTCTTTGGTCGTGCGCGAATAGGCATCGACCTTGATCGCGCCAAGTTCGTCGACCTCGACGCCGGCTGCTTCAAGGCCAAGCGACGTTGTGTTCGGGACGCGCCCGATGGCGAGCATCACCTGGTCGGCTTCGATGCTGTCGCCCGAGCCGAGCTGCACGGCGAGCCTGCCGTCACCCGAACGCCTGACTTCCTTGATCATCTCGACGCAGCGAATGCGGATACCCTTCTCGGTCATCGACGCATGCAGCAATTGCCGCAAATCATGGTCGAAGCGCGAAAGGATTTCCTTGCCGCGGTAGATGAGGGTCGTTTCAACGCCGAGGCCATGGAAAATATTCGCAAACTCGACGGCAATATAGCCGCCGCCTTCGATGACGATGGCTTTCGGCAGTTCGGCAAGATGGAACGCCTCGTTGGAACTGATGCAGAGATCATGTCCCGGCAACGCCGCATGCGGATTGGGATGACCGCCCGTCGCCACAAGAATTTGATCCGCTGTCACCCGCTTGCCGGTCTTGAGGATCTCGATCGTGTGGTCATCGATGAGCACTGCCCGGCTGTCATGGACCTCGACGTTGGAATTGTCGAGCCCCAGCCGGTAAAGGCCTTCGAGGCGGGCAATTTCGCGGTCCTTATTGGCAATGAGCGTCGGCCAGTCGAAGCTCGCCTCCCCGACGCTCCAGCCATAGCCGGCCGACGCCTCGAAATGTTCCGGAAATTGTGACGCGTAGACGAAGAGCTTTTTCGGCACGCAGCCGCGGATGACGCAGGTGCCGCCCATCCGGTATTCTTCGGCAAGGCCGACTTTTTTGCCCATGGCGCCCGCAAGCCTGCCGGCGCGCACGCCGCCCGATCCGCCTCCGATAACGAAGAGGTCATAATCAAAGCCTGTCATGGCAAGGCACTCCGAATCTGCTGAGGTTCATTGCATATGGGTTCTATCGCGGTGTCTTGAAAGAACAAAGCCCGGCGCTGGGGCCGGGCTCTGTGGAAAATTTCAAAGGGGCGACGCCGTTACTGCTTCGGCTTTGCCGGCGTCTCGGCCTTGGCAGGCGCCGGTGCATTGGCTGGCGCCATCGTCGCAGCGGTTGCCGCAATCTTCTCGGCGACAGCCTGCGCGAGGTCGCGGGCGACGCCGCGCTGCCAGATCGAGGCGGCCTTGTTCACTTCACGCGTCACGATCGGCCCTTCCGAAAGGAGCTTGAGGCCGGCCGGGGACGTGTAGAAACCGGTGATGGCGTTAAGTTCCTCTTCAGTGAAGGAAACCGCATAGGCACGGGCGGCTTCGTTCTCAAGGTCGGCACGGCGCGCTGCGAGCTTGATCGCCTGCTCGTCGACGGCAGAACTGATCACCGATTCGAGATTGGGATCTTTCTGGATGAGCTCGGCCTTGAGGCCGCGCGCAGCATCGGGAAGGATCGAGTCGAACATGTCAGTCGCCTTGATGGCGGCCACCGCTGCACGGGCAGCTGCGAGATGCGAAGGGGTGATTTCCTGCGCTTGTGCCGAGCAGAGACCGCCCAGCACGATCGCAACAGACAAGGGTGCAATCAAGCGGCGAAAGCCAGATGCAAGGTTCATGAGTTTATCGCTCCGTTTTCGTTGTCAGTGTGCGGATGCCGTCAGCGCCAGCTAGAATGGCCACGCGCGCCAGATCCAGAAAAAGTCCATGCTCCACCACGCCGGGAATGGCGTGCAAAGCGAGTGATAAGGCTCTTGTATCCGGAATGCGGCCAAAAGATGCATCCAGGATCAAATGCCCGCCGTCTGTAACAAATGGTTCGGCTCCCGTCATCCTCAATGTAAGCGACCCCGACAGATCGAGTGAGGATGCGGCGCGCTCGATGGCAATCTTCGTCGCTGCTAGCCCGAAACGATTAACCTCGACAGGCAGAGGAAACGCACCGAGTGCTTCGACAAGCTTGGTTTCGTCGGCAATAACCACCATCCGCTTGGAGGCGGCAGCAACGATCTTCTCACGCAGCAGGGCCCCGCCGCCGCCCTTGATGAGGGTCAGCTCGGGATCAACCTCGTCCGCGCCGTCTATCGTCAGGTCAAGTTCCGGCGTCTCTTCGAGCGTCGTGAGCCTGACGCCAAGTTCGCGGCAAAGCGCGGCCGTGCGCTCCGACGTCGGCACGCCAATGACATCAAGACCGTCCTTGACCCGAACCGCGAGCAGCCGCACGAATTCCTCTGCGGTCGAGCCCGTGCCGATGCCGAGCCGCATGCCGTCCTCGACATAGGTCAGCGCCTCGGCCGCGGCCTTGATCTTCAATGTTTTGGCATCCATCGGTGGTGCGCCTTCTTGTAGCTTTGACTTGATATGGCTTTGCCTTGACACTGGGCTCCCTAACACGTCAGACGATCGGGTCAAGGCTCATTGCCGGATTTATCCCGGCCTGATTATCGTACATGCATGCATCAGGGCACCGAACTCACAATTTATCGCAACCTTCGCTCCGAACCGCGAATGCCACAGGAAAAAATATGCCTCAGCCAATCGTTGTTTTCGACCTAGACGGAACCCTGGTGGATACGGCCCCTGATCTTCTCGACAGCCTCAATCATTGCCTTGAGGCCAAGGATATGGAGAAAATCGATCCGGTCGCGCTGCGCCGCTATGTCGGTCATGGCGGCCGCGTCATGATCGAGCGCGCCTTCGAGGCGCAGCAGAAGCATTTAAGCACGGACGAACTCGACCGGCTGGTCGACATCTTCATCGAACACTACGGCATGCACATGCCGGGTCGCTCGGCGCTTTATGAAGGTGCCGAACAGGCGATGGAACAGTTGGCCGAAGCCGGCTATCTCCTCGCCGTCTGCACCAACAAGTTCGAGGGGTTGTCGGTCAAGCTTCTGGACGGGCTTGGCCAGACCTCCCGCTTCGGCGCTATTTGCGGCGGGGATTCATTCTCCTTCCGCAAGCCCGATCCGCGCCATCTCCTCGAGACCATCCGCAAGGCGGGCGGCGATCCGGAGCGCGCCGTCATGATAGGCGACAGCCGCACGGACATCGACACGGCCAAGGCGGCAGGCATTCCTGTTGTTGCCGTCGACTTCGGTTATTCGGACTTGCCGGTTTCTGCTTATGATCCTAGCCGCATCATTTCGCATTTTCGCGAATTGAAGGTGGAACTCGCAAATGAGTTGATCGGGTCGGTGGATGCATGAGGCAAGCAGCCTGCCGGAACAAATGAAGACCGGGCACGTTTAAGTTTCCGAGATAAAAGGCCGTTTTGGCCGAAATCTGCGTATTTCTTACTTCTATGAAACGTGTGCGAGGCACTGCGTCTCGCAAGGAGGAGAAATTGAAGAAACTGACCTCGATACTTTCTGCCTTGGCAATGGTTGGGGGCGTGGCGACTGCCACAAGCGTTCCTGCCTACTCGGCACCGCTTGCGCCGGTGACGATTGAAACCGGGAACGCCAACATCGATCAGGTCCAGTACCGGCGCCATTGGCGCGGCGGTGGCTGGAACGGCAACCGCGGATGGTATGGTGACCGCGGCTGGGGCGGACGCCCGTATTGGCGCGGTGGCGGCGGCTATTGGGGAGGCTATCGCGGCTACAATTACTATCGTCCAGGCTACAGATACTACAACGGGGCATGGTTCCCGCTTGCAGCCTTTGGCACCGGCCTCATCATAGGCAATGCTTTCAGCGCGCCGCCTGTCTATCGCTACGGTGGACCTGTCTATAGGACTGGCGGATCCCATGTGCGTTGGTGCTATGACCGCTACCGCTCATATCGTGCTTACGATAATAGTTTTCAGCCCTATTCCGGGCCGCGCCGCCAGTGTGTTTCGCCTTACTGAACAAATGAATCGGGGTGATTCATCAGGGCCCGGGACCAAAATCTCGGGCTTTTCTTTCGGTTATCCCCATTCGTAGCCCATGGATTAGACGAAAGTCGTCTTGCGCTTGCCTCTGCCGTGATGCAGTTGCCTAATTTTTAATCCGGCCGCCCGGCTACAGCCTTAAACGATGGATTGTGCTTGCTTTTTTCGATGAACCCGCTTGAATGTCCCTTATATGAAGGGGATTTTGAGTGAAGCCATTTGACGAGATGATCAAAACAGGCGGCGACGTTCGACCGCCCTATGAACAACTGAAATGCTGGCTCGACACCCAGAACCCCGAGCGGTTGGCACAAAAAGCCCTTGATGCTGAAAACGTTTTTCGCAAAACGGGTATCACTTTCGCCGTCTACGGCGATGAAGAGGCAGCCGAGCGCATCATACCCTTCGATATCATCCCGCGCATCATCACCGGCAATGAATGGCGTCGCCTGTCACAAGGCATCGAACAGCGTGTCATGGCGCTCAACGCCTTCCTCGACGATATTTATCATCGCCAGGAGATTATCCGTGCCGGACGCATCCCGCGCGAACTCTTCACGCACAACGATGCCTACCTTCCGGAAATGGTCGGATTTCGTCCGCCCGGCAACGTCTACACGCACATTATCGGCGTCGACATCGTCAGGACACAGGAGAACCAGTTCTACGTTCTCGAAGACAATGCCCGCACGCCTTCCGGCGTTTCCTATATGCTGGAAAACCGCGAAACCATGATGCAGTTGTTCCCGGAGCTCTTCCAGCAGATCAAGGTTCGCCCTGTCGAGACCTATCCGAAGCTGCTCAGGCAATCGCTGGCCGCAGTAGCGCCGCCCGGATGCAAGGGCCCGCCCACGATCGCAGTCCTCACCCCTGGTATTTTTAATTCAGCCTATTTCGAACATGCGTTCCTAGCCGATCAGATGGGCGTTGAACTCGTCGAAGGCAGCGATCTCAAGGTGGAAGACGGCAAGGTTGTCATGCGGACCACCGAAGGCAATCGCGCCATCGACGTGCTTTACCGGCGCGTGGACGATTCCTTCCTCGATCCCCTCACCTTCCGCAGGGATTCCGCGCTTGGCGTGCCCGGCATCATGGATGTCTACCGCTCGGGAAACATCACGATCGCCAATGCGCCCGGCACCGGAATCGCCGACGACAAGGCGCTCTATTCCTATATGCCGGAGATCGTCGAGTTCTATACGGGCCGCAAGGCAATCCTCGAAAACGTGCCGACGCATCGCTGCTCCGAGCCCGACACCCTTAAATATGTGCTCGAGAATCTTGCCGATCTCGTCGTCAAGGAAGTGCATGGCTCGGGCGGTTACGGAATGCTGGTCGGTCCGGCTTCGACGAAGAAGGAACGAGAGGTCTTCGCCGCCAAGCTCAGTGCCAATCCGAAGAACTACATCGCCCAGCCGACGCTGGCGCTTTCGACGACGCCGATCATGACCGAAAAGGGCCTCGCCCCGCGCCACGTGGATTTGCGCCCCTTCGTCCTGGTCTCCGACCGCATAAGGATCACGCCCGGAGGCTTGACGCGGGTCGCGCTCAAGGAAGGTTCGCTCGTTGTCAACTCCAGCCAGGGCGGCGGAACGAAAGACACATGGGTGCTCGACGACTAGCATTTTGATCAAGAGCCGCCGAAGACGGTTCCACAAGAACGAGGGATGATACTGGAAAATGCTGCTCGGCCGAACCGCAAATGGTCTTTACTGGATGTTCCGCTATATCGAGCGGGCGGAAAACATGGCTCGGCTGATCGACGCCGGTTTGCGCATGGCCCTGACCAAGACCTCCGATGCGCCTGAAGAATGGTCCTCCGTCCTGATGAGCGCCGGCGTGAAGATCGGCTATGACAGCAAGTACGCCGAATACAATGCCGGCCTCGTGTCCGACTTCCTGCTGCGTGACCTCAACAATCCCTCGAGCGTGATGTCTTGCGTGGAGACGGCGCGGCTCAACGCCCGCATGGTGCGAACCGCCCTGACGCGCGAAGCTTGGGAGAGCGTCAACGAGACGTGGATGATCCTGAAATCCACGCTCGCCAACCCGATACCGGAAACCGACCTGCCGCGCGTCCTCGACCAGATCAAGCGCGAGACAGCGATCATCCGCGGCGCATTTCATGGCACGATGTTGCGCAATGAAATCTTCAATTTCGCCCGTATCGGAACGTTCATAGAGCGCGGCGACAACACCGCCCGCATCCTTGACGTCAAATATTACGTGCTCCTGCCTTCGATCTCCTATGTCGGCACGACTCTCGACAATTTTCAGTGGGAATCGATCCTGCGCTCGGTCTCGGCGCACCGTTCCTACCGCTGGGTCTATGACGTCGAATACAACCCCGTGAACATTGCCGATTACCTGATCCTCAACTCGCGCATGCCGCGCTCGCTCAACTTCTGCTACTCAAACATCGTCGACAATCTGAGATTTCTGGCCAATGACTACGGCCGCCGCCACGCCTGCCACGACATGGCGGAAGGCATCATGACCCTGTTGCAGGACAATGATATCCGGACCATATTCGACAGCGGCCTGCACGAGTTCCTGAGTGACCTCATCTATCAAACGAACAGCTTGAGCACGAAAATTGCTGAAGCCTACAACTTCGATTGAAGATCATGCTTCTCAACATCCAGCACATTTCCAGCTATCATTATGACGCTCCCGTACACTATTCGGTTCTACGGCTGCGTATGCACCCGCAAAGTGGACCGGGCCAGAAAGTCATCGACTGGTCTGTGCAAGTGGAGGGAGCGACACAAGAGGCAAATTACCGCGACGGTTACGGCAACCGCACCATGCTAATCCGCCTGCAGCGCGATACAGAACGCCTCGTCATCCGTGCCATGGGCCAGGTCGAGACCGAGGATAAAGCTGGCGTGCTCGGCAAGGTCTATAACTTCATGCCGATCTGGCTCTACGAACGCGATACCGCGCTGACCAAGGCCGGAGATGCGATCCGCGCTCTCGCCGCGGATCTCGACAGCAGCCTCGAGCGGCTGCCTCTCATGCATCAACTCATGGGTCTGCTGAACCAACGGGTTGCCTACACGCCGGGTTCGACGACGATCACGACGACGGCAGAAGAGGCGCTGCTTAACGGCAAGGGCGTGTGCCAGGATCATACGCACATCTTTCTTGCGACGGCGCGCCTGCTCGGCATCCCCGCCCGCTACGTCTCTGGCTACCTGATGCTCAATCACACGATTGAACAGACGGCGAGCCATGCTTGGGCGGAGGTGCATATCGACGGGCTTGGCTGGGTCGGTTTCGACGCCGCCAACGATCTGTGCCCGAATGAGACCTATGTGCGCATCGCCTGCGGGCTGGATTATCGCGAGGCGGCGCCGATTTCAGGTATACGCATGGGACCCGGCATTGAATCACTTGCCGTCGAGGTTAATGTGGAGCAGTAATCGGCTCTGGCTTTTAGAATCTGGGATTGATTATGACCTATTGCGTGGGGCTCAAACTAGACCGCGGCCTCGTGTTCATGTCCGACACGAGAACCAATGCGGGTGTCGACAATATTTCGACATTCAAGAAAATGTACACCTGGGCCAAGACTGGCGATCGGGTCATCACCTTGCTATCGGCCGGCAATCTTGCCACCACGCAGGCCGTCATCAGCATTCTCAACGAACGCACCAAGATGCCGTCCGAACGGGCGCCCAGCATCTATGACATGCCGTCAATGTTTCAGACCGCGCGCCTCGTCGGCGATACGATCCGCCACGTCATCGACGAGGTGGGCGCCAGTGGGCAGCGCGCCGATTCATTCGGCGCCTCGATTATCCTCGGCGGCCAGATCAAGGGCGGCGATCCGCGCCTGTTTCTCATCTACCCCGAAGGAAACTTTATCGAGTCGACGCCAGATACGCCCTTTTTCCAGATCGGCGAGCACAAATACGGCAAGCCGATCATCGTCCGCTCCTATGATCCGGCCATGACCTTCGAGGAAGCGACCAAGCTGCTTTTGGTCTCATTCGATTCGACGCTGAAATCCAATCTTTCAGTGGGCCTGCCGCTCGATCTGCAATTCTACCAGGCGGACAGTTTCAGGCTTGGTTTCGAACGACGCGTGGAACGTCACGATCCCTATTATGAAATGATTTCAGATGGCTGGTCGCAGGCCTTGAAGCTTGCGCTGCAAAGCCTGCCGCCCTTCGAAATCGAGCCCAGGGGACACTAGGTTAGAGCTTTGCCGTCTGCGCGGTGACCGGACTTGCCTCACGCACCGCCCGCGTCTTGTCGATCGCCTTCTGCAGAGGGAGGAGACTAAGACTCCACCGCTAGCGTGTTCCCAACAGTGCTGTGCCAGCTAAAATCATACTCGTCACGATGTTGGACTTGAACAGCCGATAATTGAGATCAGGCCGTTCCAGATCAATTTGTACAGTTTGCCGAATCAGCCGGGCAGCAATCACGACGGTTCCAACGGCATATCCTGCGACATTCCCAGCAGCCACCCACCCGATAACCAGCACGCGACTGCTAAGAAATACAGAAGCCCGACACACGCCTTACCCCTAACACCAAATAGGATGGCAGTCGATTTCAAACCTAGCCGCCTATCATCAATCACGTCGACATACGCATATACCGTGTCATATCCCATCTGCCAGGCAATCGCGCCGATCCACATCAAAACAGCACCTAATGGGATGTATCCAGCCACCTCGGTCCACGCGACTAACATGCCCCAGTTAAACGTCGCTCCGAGAATGGCTTGGGGCCAATGGGTAAATCGCTTGCAAAAGGGGTAAATGAAAACGAGCGGCAAAGCGGCTATCGCAATTAGCCTCGCATAGGGGCTCAAAAAGAATAATAGCGATCCCGCCAACGCCAGTTCACCGCAAAGAAAAATTAGAGCATGGCGAATGTCCAGCTTGCCACTCGCCAATGGACGAAATCGCGTTCGCGCTACATGTGCATCAAAATTGCGATCTGCGATGTCATTGGCCGTAGAACCTGCGCTTCTCATCAGGATCGCTCCCAAGGAGAATACCATCACCAATTTGGCTGATGGAATTCCCTGTGAACTCTGAAAAAGAGCCGCAAGTGTTGGAAACAAAGCCAGCCAAATGCCGACGGGTCGGTCCAAGCGCGCAAGTCTCGCATATGGCCGTAAACTTGGGGACAAGCCGCGATCAACCCAATCGCCGGCGACGATGTCACTCAAATCGGACCGGTTCGTCACGGTAACTTCCAAGTTTGCATTTCGCCATCAGCGACTCAGCGCCCCACCCGAGCCCCGGTGACGTCGCTGCCACAAGACATTAGTCACACCTTAGCCCTGCATCTATTATGCAATAGTATCAGTCGTGAAATACACTTTGGCGACGGGCTGGGGCGTAAAAGGCCTACGCCATCAGAGCTTCGCCGTCTGCGCAGTGACCGGACTTGCCTCACGCACCGCCCGCGTCTTGTCGATCGCCTTCTGCAGATAGGCGTCGCGCTCATAGACGTCGTCGTAGAACTTGATTTCGCCCGTTGCCGCATCCGGCCAGGCGGTGAAGTACGAGACATAGACCGGCAGCGGGTTGGCTACCTTCACGCTGCGCTCGTTCTTGCCGAAATACGGCGTCAAGTCCGCGACCGACATGCCGAGCACGGCTGCAGCCATGTCACGCGGGTGCTCGAGACGGATGCAGCCATGGCTGAGCGCGCGCATGTCCCGCTTGAAATAGGACTTCGCCGGCGTATCGTGCATGTAGATATCGTGGCTGTTGGGGAACAGGATCTTGAGTTCGCCGAGAGCATTGTCGAGGCTCGGCTTCTGGCGAATGCCGACGCCGCCACCGTTGGCGGCAACCTGCGACCAGTTCACCGCACTTGACGGAATGACGCGTCCCGACTTGTCGTAGACCTCGTAGCCGCTGCTTTCGAGATAGGACGGATTGTTGAGGATTTTCGGCATCATCTCGTTGAGGATGATCGAGCGCGGCACGCCCCAGGAAGGATTGAAAACAACGGTTTCGATGGCGTCGTTGAAGAAGTAGGTCTGGTTGGTCGGCGATCCGACGACGATATTCATCGCCAGCTTCTCGGTGCCGCCATCGAAATACTGGGCGCGAAAGGCCGGCTGATTGACGAATACATAACGCTGGCCGAAATCATGCGGCAGCCAGCGCAACCGCTCCATGGAATAGACGATGCGGTCGCGCTTCGACGTGTTCGATTCAGCCTGAAGCGCTCCGATCGTGCTGGTGCCGATCACGCCATCCGGCTTGCGTCCCTGATCACGTTGGAAATCCTTGATGGCCTCGACGAGGCTCTCGTCGTAGACGCTGGCATTCTCGTGGGCATCGAGGACGGCCTCGTGCGTGAGAAGATAAGATTTCGGCGCCTTCGCCTTGATCAACGTCACCACATTGCGCAATTCCGGATTGTCGTCGCCCGGACGGATCTTCGTGCCGGGTGCGACGCGGACGGTCGGCTCCGACGCATCGCCAAGCGCGGCGAGGCTCTGTTTCAGTTCGGCGTACCATTTGCTCTGTGGTGCAAAGCCGGCGAGCACCACGGCCGGATCGCTGGCGGTGGCAAGCTGATTCATCACGTCGCGGGGTTGCACGCGATCGACAGCAAAATCATGAAATCCGCTGAGGCGGTTCGGATTGATGCGGCCGTCGCCCTGATCCATCGCATAGCGGAGTGCGCGCGCCGACAGCGTCAGCTCGAAATCCGCGAGTTCTTTCAGCCGGGCCGGGATATCGCTGCGATCATAGTCGTCGGAGGGCATCTTGACGGCATAGTCGGCCGGATCGAGCCCCTCTTCGCCCGCCTTGGCAAACAACGCCATGACGGCCTTTGCCTTGGGGCTGACATCATAGGAAGCGGTCCAAATCGGCTGCTGCTTGGCGGCGTAATAGGAGACGACAGCATCGGCAATGTTCTTTTCCGCCAGGACATGCGCTTCCTTGAAGTGGTCGAGCTTTAGCCCGAAACGCTCCATCTGCGGTGGCGACACAATGCCGTGATCGGCGGACGCCGTCAGTTGCGGATCAACCTTAGAGAAGTCGATCTGAGTTACCTGCTCCGGCTTATAATCGTAATTTGTCGGGGCCGTAACCGTCACGCGCTTGATCGGTACGGATGGGCGCCTTGCCTCGCCGGGCGCCTCGCCCGGGCGAAGCGCGCGCGGCTGGACGACTGGCTGCGACTCGACGCGGCGCTGGCCGAACAACAGCTCCATCAGATTGTTTGCGGCAGATGCGGGCGACAGCGGGGTGGCTGTTGCCGAAAGCATCGCAGCCAAAAAGATCGCACGTTTTTTGGAATAGGAATTCATGATGTCCGCCCGGATGGTACTTGCCCACGGGTGTATCATGGGCCGGCCTCTGATTTGGTGTTCGGCCAGTTTCATCGCATCCTATTTAGAATCTTTTAACAATGCCCATCGATCGTTTGATTATTCTTGGACGGCACAATTTTGCCCCGTGTGCCGATTTCGACACAGGCGATTTTCACGGTGGCGAAGCAGAAATAACCCGCGCGACACGGCGTATGGTGGTGTCAGTGTGGCCGAATTGCCGGCTCGCGGCTCAAGCCCTTTTCAACAAGTTCGTCGAGATAGGACTGCCAGCGGTCGTCCTTGTTGCGCCCGAGTTCGATCAGGTAATCCCAGCTAAATAAACCTGTGTCATGCATGTCATCGAAAATGATTCGGACGGCATAATTGCCGACCGGCTCCATTTTCATGATCGCGACATTGATCTTGCCGGGCACCGTAACGCGCTGCTCAGCCGAGTGCCCCTGCACCTCGGCCGACGGCGAGGCAACACGCAGAAATTCGGCGGAAAGAATGTAAGTCTCGCCATTGTCGAAGCTGACCGTCAGCGACCGGCGGTCCTTGGCAACACGCAATTCTTTCGGCCAGGCACTCGTCATGGTGTATAATCCTCAACATTCGCCACCCTTGTGTAGCATGCGCAAGGC
The DNA here is from genome assembly GCF_900104165.1 of Phyllobacterium sp. YR620. Taxonomy (NCBI): domain Bacteria; kingdom Pseudomonadati; phylum Pseudomonadota; class Alphaproteobacteria; order Hyphomicrobiales; family Phyllobacteriaceae; genus Phyllobacterium; species Phyllobacterium sp. YR620. The sequence goes on along the minus strand of NZ_FNJP01000001.1, from coordinate 914,371 downwards.
GGCCTGCAAGCCGGCGTATAGTTTTCCTTGAAACAGCATGCTAGCGGCGATGACTGGACAAGCAAGCGGCCGCACCTTATCTCTCCTTCAGGAGGAAGCTCGTGGATCACGTTTCACTGCTCGAACGACCCGGCATTCAGGCACCAATGGTCGACCCATTCGGTCGAACGATCAGCTATTTGCGGGTTTCGGTGACGGACCGTTGCGATTTTCGCTGCACCTATTGCATGTCCGAGCACATGACATTCCTGCCGAAGCGGGATCTGTTGACGCTCGAGGAACTCGATCGCTTGTGCACGGCCTTCATCGAGCGCGGCGTCAGGAAGCTGCGGCTGACCGGCGGCGAGCCGCTTGTTCGCAAGAACATCATGCATTTGATCGGCGAACTGTCGCGCCACCTTCGCTCCGGCGCGCTCGAAGAATTGACCCTGACGACGAACGGCTCGCAGCTGGCGCGCTTTGCCGCCGAGCTCGCCGATCACGGCGTCAAGCGCATCAACGTATCGCTCGATACACTCCATCCGGACAAGTTTCGTCAAATCACCCGCTGGGGCGATTTGGGCCGCGTCATGGAGGGTATCGATGCGGCACAGGCTGCCGGCATCAAGATCAAGCTGAACACGGTTGCACTCAAAGGTTTCAACGATCACGAAATACCTGAGATGATCCGCTGGGCCCATGGCCGCGGCATGGATCTGACATTGATCGAGACGATGCCTATGGGCGAGATCGATCTCGACCGAACGGACCAATATCTGCCACTGTCGCTGGTGCGTTCGAAACTTGCCGAAGAATTCACGCTGCATGACATCGCCTACAAGACCGGCGGTCCGGCGCGCTATGCGCAGGTCGAGGAAACCGGCGGCCGCATAGGCTTCATCACGCCGATGACCCACAATTTCTGCGAGAGCTGCAATCGTGTCCGCCTCACCTGTACCGGCACGCTCTATATGTGCCTCGGGCAGGAAGATGCGGCAGATTTGCGTGCGCCGCTGCGGGCATCCGAAGGCAACGGCCTTCTCAACGATGTCATTGACGAGGCCATCGGCCGCAAGCCCAAGGGCCACGACTTCATCATCGATCGCCGCCACAACCGCCCTGCGGTCTCCCGCCATATGAGCGTTACCGGCGGCTGATAATTCCGAATGCGCGGATTGATATAGGCTGATATATCAATCCTTGCGATTCCGGAGGAGGATCGCTGCAATTTCGGATAAAAGTCTTGGCATTATCTCCCAATCTGCGCGGCGCGATTTACATGGCCATCGGCATGGCCAGCTTCACCTTCAACGACGCGACGGTGAAATATGTCGGCGAACATATGAATATGGGCCAGGTCATGCTGGTGCGCGGCTCGATCGCCACCGTGCTCATCCTGGCGCTCGCATGGCACAAGGGCATGCTCATTCCGCTGCGCGAGGCGCTGCACAGGATGACCATTGTCAGGGTGATCGGCGAAGTCGTTGGAACCGTGAGCTTCCTCGTCGCGCTTGTTCATGTTCCGCTGGCGCTGACCTCCGCAATCCTGCAGGCGCTGCCGCTTGCCGTTACCATGGGCGCGGCGATTTTCTTCGGCGAGCCGGTGGGCTGGCGCCGCTGGGTCGCCATCGCTGTCGGTTTCTGTGGGGTGCTGATCACTGTGCGTCCAGGCGGCGAAGGCGTCAGCCCCTATATCCTGCTCATCGTCGTCACCGTCATTTTCGCGGCGCTGCGCGACCTTGCCACGCGCAAGGTGCCGAAGACCATCCCGGTGCTCATGATTTCGGCGCTGACATCCATCGGCGTATCGCTTGCTGGCGTTGCCATGATCGGGCCGCTCGGCGGCTGGAAGCCCATGTCATTGATGAATACGATGCTGCTGACGCTTGCCGCCTGCTGTGTCATCGTCGCCTATCATTTTCTCATCCTCGCCATGCGTGAAGGCGAGATCTCGTTCATCGCCCCGTTTCGATATACCAGCCTGCTCTGGGCGATCCTCCTCGGCTTCCTGTTCTTTGACGACCTGCCCGATGTCCCGATGATTGTCGGCTCGCTCATTGTCATTGGCAGCGGGCTTTATACGCTCTACCGTGAGCAGATCGTCGGCCGTATGAAGCCAGTCGAAATTGCGGCGGCCGCGGCGCGAACATCGCCAGATGGAGTTTAGCGGTGCGCATTGCAGGCATCATTCTCGCCGGGGGCCAGTCGCGACGCATGGATGGCCGGGATAAGGCCATGCTGCCATTCGGCGATCGCCGGCTCATCGACCACGTTCATCAGCGCTTGTCACGCCAGGTCGAAACGATCGCCCTCAACAGCAACGCCGATGCCGGGGGCTTCGCCAACCTCAACGTTCCGGTGATTGCCGACGACATTCACGGGTTCGCCGGCCCTCTCGCCGGCATCCATGCGGGCATGGAATGGGCGGCAGCACAGCCGCTCCCGTTCTCGCATATACTTTCGGTCGCGACGGATACGCCTTTCTTCCCCGAGGAGCTCTTGGCCGGGATCAGTCAGACGATCCTTGATGCAGACGGCCACATAGGCATTGCAGCCTCGGGCGGCCGGGTTCACCCTACCTTTGGCCTTTGGCCGGTGTCGCTGCGATCCGATCTAAAGCACTGGCTCGACGATCCTGCCAATCGCAGGGTTACCGCTTGGCTGCAAAGGCATCCGCACCGGGTTGTGGAATTTCCGCTCGTCAGGGCGCGGACAGGCGATCCATTCGACCCGTTCTTCAATATCAATACGCCAGCAGATATCGCGGCTGCGCGACAGCATTGGAAGACAGCGGAATGAACCCTAGCGATCACCCCATTTTCGGCATTACCGGCTGGAAGAATTCCGGCAAGACGACGTTGGCGGTCAAGCTCGTCAGCGAACTTGCCAGGCGCGGCTGGAAAGTGTCGACGGTAAAACATGCTCACCATGATTTCGATATCGACAAGGAGGGCACCGACTCATGGCGCCACCGGAAAGCGGGCGCCGGAGAGGTCGCCATCGTTTCCGACCGGCGCTGGGCGCTGATGCATGAATTGTCGGAAGAAGCGGAACCCACCCTCGCTGAAATCATCGCCCGCTTCGCCCCCTGCGATCTCGTCCTTGTTGAAGGGTACAAGCGTGAGCACCACAAGAAAATCGAAGCGAGAAGGCTGGATGCCCGATCGACGGATCCCTTGTCGACCGACGACCCGACCATCGTCGCAATTGCCAGCGATCATGCGATCAGCGGCGAGACGATCCCCGTTTTTGATCTCGATGACATTGCCGGCCTTGCCGATATGATCGAACGTGAAATGCAACTTTCGCGCGATCCGAGTTAGAAAATGCCGTTTCAACCGAAACGCGCGCAACAAAAGTATCAGATGCCAATTTTAATGCGATTGGGCTCGCCGGATTTGCGCGCCAGCGAACGATTCCCGGTTGCAATTCTTCAAAAACTAGTGGGAATATCGCGCCAGGAGCAGTAACAGCTGCGACTTGCCCGGAAGGCTGTTCAAAAAGAAACAGGGGAACAGCCGGGCCATAATAGAGAGGTTCAAATATATGCGTATCACCAAGCGTCTGGCACTTGCGTTTTCCGCTGCAGCCATTGCCTTCACAATGGGTGCGGCCCACGCAGAGGACGCCCTGAAACTGACGATTGCTTCCGAAGGCGCTTATCCGCCCTTCAACAACCTCACCCCCGACGGCAAGCTGGTAGGCTTCGACATCGATATCGGCAATGCGCTGTGCGAAGAGATGAAGGCGCAGTGCACCTGGGTATCGCAGGATTGGGACGGCATGATCCCGGCTCTGCAGGCCGGCAAGTTCGACGCAATCATCGCGTCCATGTCGATCACGCCCGAACGCCTTCAGAAGGTAGATTTCTCCAAGAAGTACTACAATACGCCCCCCGGCATTGCAGTTCCGAAGGATTCCGACGTCAAGGACATTACTCCGGAAGCACTGAAGGGCAAGACCCTCGGCGTTCAGGCTTCGACCAGCCATTCGAACTATGCGCAGTCCAAATATGCCGGTTCGGAAGTGAAGATGTATCCGACTGCCGATGAGTACAAGCTCGACATTTCGAACGGCCGCGTCGATGCGGTTATGGATGACGTGGTCGTTCTCGGCCAGTGGCTCGATAGCGATGCGGGCGCATGCTGCAAGCTCCTTGGCACGGTCACGCCTGACCCGGCGATCCACGGCCCTGGTGCCGGCGTAACCGTCAAGAAGGGCAATACCGCCCTCGCCGACAAGTTCACTGCCGCGATCGCAGCCATTCGCGCGAATGGCAAGTACAAGGAAATCAACGACAAGTACTTCAAGATCGACGTTTACGGCGGCGAGAACTGAGCCGTTTGACCTGACATAAAAAGGTGAATGGCGGTCAGCCGCCATTCACCGATCTTCCAAGAATGACGGGCAGGCCGGACTAAAGGGCCTTGGGGAATTGCCCGCGAAAAAGAAAGTCGCTATGGAAGGCTCAATTGCATTACTCGGTTTTGGCGAGGGCGGATGGGGCCCGAGCATTGCCAGCGGTGTCCTCGTGACGGTAAGTTTGGCGCTGGCGACGCTGCCCGTGGGGCTGGTGATCGGTTTCTTCGTTGCGCTTGGCAAGCAATCGCCTGAACCGTCGGTCAGGCTTGCCTCCAACATGTACACGACAATATTCCGCGGCCTGCCCGAATTGCTCACGCTGTTCGTCGTCTATTTCGGTGCGCAGATCGGTATCCAGAAACTCGCGGTGCTTGTCGGCTATACCGGTACCGTTGAAATCAATTCGTTTATCGCCGGCATGTTCGCGCTTGGCGTGGTGTTTTCGTCCTACGCCAGCGAGGTGTTCCTCTCGTCGTTCCGGGCAATCCCGAAAGGCCAATATGAGGGCGGCTATGCCATCGGCCTTTCAAACGGCCAGACGATGCGCAAGGTCATCCTGCCGCAGTTGATCCGTATCGCGCTGCCTGGCCTTGCCAACCTCTGGATGATCCTTCTCAAGGATACAGCACTCGTTTCCGCAATCGGCCTTGCCGACATACTGCGCCAGACCGGCGTTGCGGCTCGGGTAACCAAGCATGCTTTCCTGTTCTTCGGCACAGCCTGCATGATCTATCTTGTCCTCGCTGTCGTCTCTTCCTTCTTCATCGACGGCATTGAGCGCTGGGCTGCCAAGAGCGGGGTGAAGCGATGACCCAGACCTTTATCAACGCGCCGGCGCCGACAACGATGCGCCCGCCTGCCCCACCCCGGCGCTGGACGAAACCACGTATCGTCGGTAACGGGCTGGTGGCGCTGTGGGCCGCTCTGATCCTCGGCCTTGTATTTTACCTCTATACGGCCTGGGATCCGGAGGTCATCGGGAAATATGCGCCGAGCTACTGGGCCGGTCTGAAAACAACGATCGGCCTTGTCACGGCGTCGATCATCCTTGGCGCGATTCTGTCGGTACCGGTTGTCCTAGGCCGGTTGAGCAAAAACCGCATCATCGCGTCGATTGCCTATGGCTATGTTTATTTCTTCCGCGGCACACCGCTGATCGCGCAGGTGTTTTTGATCTATTACGGCCTCGGTTCATTCAAGCCGTTTCTGGAGGCGATCGGCCTCTGGGTCTTCCTGCGTGAGGCCTGGTACTGCGCCTTGCTCGCCTTCTCGCTGAACACTGCGGCCTACCAGGCGGAAATCCTGCGCGGCGCCATCAGAAGCGTTCCGCTTGGTCAATGGGAAGGTGCCGCATCACTCGGCGTCTCGAAGTTCGTCACCTTCCGCAAGGTGATCCTGCCGCAAGCACTGATCGTCGCCTTGCGTCCCTATGGCAACGAAGTAATCCTGATGATCAAGGGCTCGGCTATCGTCGCGCTGATCACGGTCTACGACCTGATGGGCTATACCCGCCTTGCCTATTCCCGCACCTTCGACTTTCAGGCCTATCTCTGGGCAGCCATCATCTATCTTATTTTGGTGGAAATCCTGCGCCACGTATGGGATTGGATGGAGCGACGCATCACGCGCCATCTCATCCGATAAACTCCCGTGCAGAAGTGATTTCCGGCCATGTTGAAGATTTGGGGTCGCATCAATTCGACCAATGTCAAGAAAGCGCTATGGGCCGCCGAAGAAGTCGGCGTCGCCTATGAGAACATCCCCGCCGGCGGCGCCTATGGAATCGTCGCCGATCCAGAATATCGGGCCAAGAACCCCAACAGCCTCGTGCCGACGCTTGAGGATGACGACCTCGTGCTTTGGGAAAGCAATAGCATCGTGCGCTATCTTGCCGCCAAGTACGGTCAATCGTCGCTCTTAACGGCCGATCCAGCGGCAAGGGCGCTTGCCGAGCGCTGGATGGACTGGCAGATATCGACGCTGGCCGGACCATTCCGGCCCGTTTTCTGGAACACGGTTCGCCTGCGACCCGAGGAACAGGATCACGCGGCAAAAGCCAAGGGCGTTGAAGAGTGCTCACGGCTCTTCGCCATTGTCGATGCAGCGCTTGCGCGCAGCCCCTACCTGTCAGGCGAGACGCTCGGCGTCGGCGATATTCCGCTCGGTTGCGTTGCCTATGCCTGGTTCGAAATGCCGATCGAAAGGCCCGACCATCCCAACCTTGCCGCCTGGTATGAACGGCTGAAACAGCGCCCGGCCTATCAGAAGTCCGTGATGACGCCTCTGACTTGAACCGTTCTCACTTCCCCGGCTTCAGGCTCCAAACGCCCAGCAAACCATCCTGATAGGCGGTCTCGTCGGTCGGGATGGTGATTGCTCCGGTGTTTGCCCATGTCTCGGCAAAGTCGCGATAGTTTGACGAGAACACGTTACCCGACTGACCTGTCGTCTGGATGTAGGTCGAGCGGTCAAGATCGGCTAAATCGAACAATCCACGGTAACTCGTGCCGTGGGTCACCCGGTAGGGATTGCTCTCGTCGGTATAGGCAAACTTGCCGCGGTCGAGCGTGAAGGCCCCGCCGGAAGCTGGGACGGTCACATTAAATATCCGGTCGAGCGGGCTGACCTGCGAAAACGGCCGATGCGCCCCATAGGCATAATGCAGCGCGCCATAGGTCCACGCGTTACGATCCGATCCGAGCCGCGCTTCGAGGTCCTTGAGCGCATCCTTGAGCGACAGCGCCAGGATGTCGCCGCAGCTTTCCTTCTCCGGGGTCCGCCGGTCGTCGCACCAGTCGCGTGCCGGGCTCGGTCCAAGCCAGCGCAGCATGGCGGTGACATGGGCCTGCCAATAGGAGGGCAGCGCATCGCCGAGATCGTCCTCGAGAATGCGCTTGATCGCAATGCGAAGCCAGGCATTGAAGAGCAACGGTTCTATTTTGGCGCGATCCTCGACGAAGTCCCAACCCTTGAGCCTTGCCAAAGCATCCTGATCAACGTCGCTGCGGCCTTCCAGGGCCTTTAGCATCACCGGCAGGAGCACTGCGAAGCCATCGCTGCGGGCGTCGCCCTGCACGTTGCGATTGCTCTCCAACGTTTGTCCGTCTGCGCCAAACACCAGGGTCTTGATGCGATTGAGCCGCCAGGGCTCATCCCAGTCGAAGGTGAGGAAATGCGGATAGCTCGAATCGACGATCTTGGTATTGGCGGTGGCGAGCACATTATCGGCTGGACTGTCGATGCGTGGCAGTTCGCCATAGGGAATGACGCCCTTCCAATCGTAGGTAGCATCCCAGCCCGGCGATGGAGCTCGCCCCATGATCTGGTTCGCGGGATCGCGCACCGGCACCCTTCCGGGCGCAATCATCCCGATATTGCCGTCGACATCAGCAATAACGATAGATTGCATCGGTGTGATAAAATCCTGCATGCCATTCTGGAAGTCGCTGACCGTTGCAAAATCCCACAGCTTGAAGCCCGCCGCGATCGTCTTGTCGTCGCCGGAAAGCGCAGTCCATGACAGGGCCGCGACGGTGCCTTCCGGCATGTAATGGTTGAGGCCGCGATAATCGGCAGGGAGGACGGGGCCGTGGCGCGTCGAGAGACGGTCGAAGCTGACGCTCTCTCCGCCCTTCACCGTGATGTCGATCCGTCTCTTGTCGAAGGCCTGAAAACCCTGCGGTGTCTGGTACTCGTCCGGATTGGCTGGATTGATCTTTTCAACGAAGAGGTCCTGTACGTCGGCGCCGGCATTGGTGAAACCCCATGCCAGCTTGTCATTGCGCCCAAGCAGGACAAGCGGCGCGCCGGGCAATGTAACGCCGACGAGGTTTTTTACCGTGCCGTCGCCCGCTTTCACCTGCAGATGAGCGAGATACCAGATGGCGGGCGCGCTCAAGCCAAGATGCGGATCATTGGCGAGAATCGGCTTGCCGGTTTCGGTGCGTGCACCGCCGACGACCCAGTTGTTCGATGCTCCAGTGGAGACGACGTCGTTGAGCGCGGCGTAGCGGCGTTCCGCTTCCGATGCTCCGGCTTTCAACGTTCCGGATTGAAGGCCGAGCACCTGCCGCAGATCCGGCAGCGGCGGCGGCGTATCGCCCTCGACCGGCGGCTCGAGATCGGTGATCTCCGCATCGCTCATCCCGAGCCGGGCGAATTTCAGGCGCAGGACTTCGTCATCGATATTGGCGCCGAGCGACACCGACATCAGCTTCAGGATTACGATGACGTCCGCAGCCGTCCATTTCTCCGGCTTGTGACCAAGGATTACGAATTCCGGTGAGTATTTGGAGCCGAACGTCGGCGGCGCGCTATCGATAAACGCATTGATTCCGTGCACATAGGCGTCGATCTTGCCACGATCCGCCGCGTCCAGAGATGCGACCGAGCTTTCAGCCGATTCGTAAAGACCAATCGACCGGATGCAACGATCAGTGAAAATGGTCTTGTCGCCGAATATCTCGGAAAGGCGGCCCTGCCCCGCCATGCGGTTCATTTCCATCTGCCACATGCGCTCCTGCGCATGGACGAAACCGAGCGCCATCAGCACATCCTCGACCGAACTGCCGCTTATGTGCGGAACGGCGTTCCTGTCGCGGGTAATGCTGACGGGTGCTGACAGGCCCGCAAGTGTCGCTTCACCTGCAGCCGGGGTAACCGAGCGGGCAAACCAGATATAGGCGAGGACCGAAGCAAGCAATGCTATGGGGATGAGCGAGAAGACAATCCACAATAGGCCTTTGATGATACGCCGCATTGTCCTAACGTCCCCCGAAGCCACACTTACACAACGACCTATCTGACAGAGGAATTTACGCAATGGCAACAGTCGCTTTTATTGGCCTCGGCGTCATGGGCTACCCGATGGCCGGTCACCTGAAATCACGCGGCGGCCATGATGTTACTGTCTTCAACCGCAACAATGCGAAGGCGGAGAAATGGGCCGACGCATTTGGCGGCAGTCACGCGCCGACGCCTGCGGCAGCCGCAGAAGGCAAGGATTTCGTCTTCTCCTGCGTCGGTAATGATGACGATCTGCGATCCGTGACAATCGGCGAAAACGGCGCCTTTCATGGCATGAAGCAAGGCGCAATCTTCATCGACAATACGACGGCCTCAGCTGAAGTCGCCCGTGAACTCGACGCGGAAGCGCGCAAGCGAGGCTTCCACTTCCTCGATGCGCCGGTTTCGGGCGGACAGGCAGGTGCGGAGAACGGCGCTCTGACGGTGATGGTCGGCGGCGAAGCAGACGCGTTCGAGCGGGCCAAGCCGGTCATTGAATCCTTTGCAAAGATGGTCGGGCTCATGGGTTCTGCCGGTGCGGGGCAACTCACCAAGATGATCAACCAGATCTGCATCGCCGGCCTCGTCCAGGGCCTTGCCGAGGGAATTCACTTCGGCAAGAAGGCCGGTCTCGACATCGAAAAGGTGATCGAGGTCATTTCCAAGGGCGCGGCCGGATCCTGGCAGATGGAAAACCGCCACAAGACCATGAATGCCGGGAAATATGATTTCGGCTTCGCCGTGGACTGGATGCGAAAGGACCTTGGAATCTGCCTGGCGGAAGCGGAACGCAACAAGGCCAAGCTGCCGGTTACTGCGCTGGTCGACCAGTTCTACAAGGACGTGCAGGAAAGCGGTGGCAGCCGCTGGGATACGTCATCGCTCCTGGCGCGGCTTGAGAAGTAGGCGAGACCCGGCCTGGACTCAGGCCGGCTCCTTCTCGATACTCATATAGTCGAGGGGCAGTTCCGTCGTGTATTTGATCTGCTCCATGGCGAAAGCCGAGGAAACGTCGCGAATGTCGATCTTGGTGATGAGGCGCTTATAGACGGCGTCATATGCGGCAATATCCGGCACGACCACGCGCAGGAGATAATCGACGTCGCCGCTCATGCGATAAAATTCAACGACTTCCGGGAAGTCCTGCACAACCTCCGAAAAACGCTTGAGCCACTCGTTCGAATGCGAGCCGGTCCGGATCGAGACGAAAACAGTCACCCGCGTATTGACGCGCACGGGATCGAGGATGGCGACGCGGCGCTGGATCACGCCGTCTTCCTCGAGCTTCTGGATGCGCCGCCAGCACGGCGTCGTCGAAAGCCCCACCTTCTTGGCGACATCCGCCACCGCGAGCGTTGCGTCTTCCTGCAAAAGGCGAAGGATCTTCCGGTCGAGTCTGTCCATTTGCGTGTTCCCCTTACTGCGCGCTGCCCGCTGGCCGCACAAACAACGCAGTAATTGTTTGAATTTGCGCACAAACCGTTCGGTTTTGGCTCATGCCCTGGAATGAGATACTTTATGGTCTGATAATCATCGAGCGTACAAGAAAATTATTCCAATCTTTATAATTCTCAAAAAAATTTCGTGCATATATTCACTAAGTTAGAATCCTGACCTTCTCCCGCAGCGCCGGAAGAACGTTATCTGCGAACCAAGGGTTTTTCTTCAGCCACCCGCTATTGCGCCAGGATGGATGCGGCAGCGGCAAAATTGCCGGACTGGTACTTGCGACAAGGTAATCCTGCCAGTTCTGAACCGTCGCCGTCATGCCGCGCCGGCGCCGGTCACGAAGGTGATAGGCCTGAGCATATTGGCCGATCGTCAGGATCAGTTCGAGTTGCGGCATCGAGCCGAAAACGCGTTCGTGCCAGGTTTCCCTGCACTCGCGCCTTGGCGGCAGGTCGCTGCCATGCGCATCATAGCCGGGAAAGCAAAAACCCATCGGCACAATGGCGAATTTGTCGGCATCATAGAAGATCGTTCGGTCGACACCCAGCCACTCGCGCAGCCTGTCACCCGAAGGGTCGTTGAACGGGATGCCGGAATTGTGCACGCGAATGCCGGGTGCCTGCCCGCAAATGGCAATACGCGCCGTGGATGAAAGAATGCAGACCGGGTTTGGCTCATGCGGCAGTGCCGGGCCGTAGCGCGGAGCATCCCGGCAAATCCGGCACGCCTTTATCTCGGCCGAAAGCGTGCCAAAGTCGGCGGTGGACATTGTCACGCCTTGGCGCTTGGCCGGCCGGATACCGCAACATGCCAACGGCGCAAATGCTCCAACTCCTCTGGTATCTGCAACTTGGCCGGCTTCAGGAAGTCTGTTGCAACGAGCAAGGTGATGTCGGCAATGGAGAATCGGCTCCCGGCAATAAACTCGTTCTGTCCCAGTTGGTCATCGACGATCTTCATATATTGCAAGGCCTTGGGGCGGTTTGCTTCGCCCCAGGCGGGAACCTGTGGCACTTCCCATTCGATCATGGCGGGGTGGGTATGGCGGAAGGCGGCGGTGATCGCCGCCATGAGATAGAGCTCGACGCGCCGGTTCCACATTTCCACCATGGCCTTGCCAAGTGCGCCGACGCCGAAGAGCGGAGGCTCCGGGTGCATCTCCTCGAAATAGCGGGAAATCGCCACTGACTCGGTCAGGATCGTGCCGTCATCGAGTTCGAGGATCGGCAGGCGCTGCAGCGGATTGAGGGCTGTGATCCGGGCGGACTTGTGCTCCATCGCTCCCATATCGATTGGGACCAGCTGCACCTCGATGCCCTTCTCGGCAAGGAAAATCCGCAATCGGCGCGGGTTGGGCGCTCGCCCTCCATCATAGAGTTTCACCACAATCCTCCCAATAGCCGGCCGAGCCAGGCAAAAAGCTCATCCATGGGACCTGGCAAGGATTTCGGCGCTTGTTCGTTGGCAGCCGCCTCATGTTCCCTGCGCCAATCCTGCGGAGTCTCGAATTCAATGGCCCATAGACCCCGCCTCGCCCGCACCGCTTTCGCTTCAACGTCATGATAATCGCCATAGGCGACTGCCTGTCCAGCCTCGACCATAGCGCGATTGAGATTGATGTCACCTGAATAACAGGTGGCGAGCGTCCGGTCGTATTTGTCTTTCCCGGATGCCTCGCAGCGGACATCCCGTCCACCGACGAAGCCTATCAGCGCCTGACGCGAAGCATGCCCGCAGCCCGTCGCAGCCTGCCCATTCCCGCAATCCTGCGCAAGCTCCGGCGCGTCGATCCCCTTGAGACGGATTCGATTGCCGGAAATCGAGACCGTGTCACCATCGATGACATAGACCCTGCCGGCAAGCGATTCTGCCAGCGGACGCACGTTTAGCCGCGCCGCAAGCAGTGCCACAAGCGCGAAGAAGATAATCATCAGCGCGAAATCGAACGCACGGCGCCAAGGCGGGCGCTGCGCCTGAACAGGCCGCGGCCATCGGCGGCGATACCTGCGATAGCTGCTCATTGGCAAACCATGAGAGTGTGTGGCATCTGGCGCTCGTGCCTGGCTTCAATCATTCGAATCGCAGCAATGGGTTTGATTCTCTATTAATCATTTCTGAATAGGGTTGCGATGCAATGCTGCCGACAAGTGCAGATTTGGGCCATCTGGAACGAGGCATATGGCATCGCTAGACGCAATCTCAGCAGACAAGAACATTGTTGACCGGCGCAAGCTGCCGCGCAACAAGGACCTGTCGGCCGTCATGCGCGGCGCCCGTGACCAGTTGATGGAACGCGCCGGCGGCAACCATCTCGAGCGCGAATTGCTGTTCATGCACACGCGCGCCCTGATCGTGAACACGGCAACCTTCCCGCTCCTGATCGTCATGATCGCCGGTGTCGGCGTCTTCTCGGGTTTTGGCGGCAGCATCATCGTCTGGGCCCTGGTCACCATGGGCCTTTACATGCTTCTCGGCCTGCTGGCACGCAGACTGGCAAAGCGCGGCATCGCCAATCGCCACGTCCATAAATGGCAGATGATTTTTCTCGGCGGTCACTTCATGACCAGCATTGGCTGGGCCTATTTCGCCGTACTCGATTGCGCGCCATGCGGCATCAGCTACTACCCTGTCGTCAAGGCCGTGGTGATCATCCTCGCAATGGCGATTACGGCCATCGTCACCTCCGCCTTGCGCGCCGCGATCCTTGCCGCTTTCACGCTGCCTGTCGTCGCCTATACGCTGCTTGCGGCCAAGCAACTCGGCAGTCCGCTTTCGGCCATCATGGTGGTTATGCTGTTTGCCGGCCTCATCTTCTTCTACCTCGTAGCGCTCCGGCTTAACCAGTCCGTCGCCATAACGCTGGCTCTCCAGGCGGAAAAGGACGCGCTGATCGCTGAACTTGAAACAGCCAATGCCATGTCCGACGAAGGGCGCAGGCGCGCCGAAGAAGCCAACCTTGCGAAATCACGCTTCCTCGCCTCGATGAGCCACGAACTGCGCACGCCGCTCAATGCCATTCTCGGTTTTTCCGAAGTGATGGCCAAGGAAGTGCTTGGGCCGATCGAGAACGGCACCTACCGCGAATATGCGAGCGACATTCATGCATCCGGTGAGCATCTCCTCAATTTGATCAACGAGATTCTCGACCTGAGCCGCATCGAGGCTGGCCGGTACACGATCAACGAGGAGCCTTTGCTTCTCGCCGATATCGCCAATGAGTGCATCCACATGATGAAGCTCAAGGCGCGCAACAAGGATATCACTATCGTTCCGCAGTTCGAGAAGGGCATGCTGCGCATCAAGGCCGATGAACGTTCGATCCGCCAGATCGTGCTCAATCTCATGGCCAATGCGATCAAGTTCACCCCGACCGGCGGGCGCGTCCACATCAAGGTTGGCTGGACAGCGGGCGGCGGGCAATATCTGACGATCCGCGACAATGGCCCAGGCATTCCGCCGGAGGAAATTCCCGTCGTCCTCTCGACGTTCGGTCAGGGCTCGATCGCCATCAAGAACGCCGAGCAGGGAACCGGCCTCGGCCTTCCAATCGTCCAGGCCCTCGTCAACCTGCATGACGGTCAGTTCCACCTGTTTTCGAAATTGCGGGAGGGCACCGAGGCGCTTGCAACATTCCCGCGCAGCCGTGTCATTGCTGACGAAGCCAGGCGCAGGGGTGTCCCGCACCGAAAAGCTGCTTGAAACACTCCACTTCAATTTATTGTCATTTGCCCTGGCGTGAGCGCGTCTGCATTGCTGGCGTTAACGCAACGAAATCAACGGGTAACCAATGAATGCCAACGGCAATGACCGCCCTCTCATCATCCCGGCGCTCGGCCGCATCTACCAATCGCTCGGCGACCTTTCCGAGACGATCCTGCGTGTCGTCACCGGTGCGGCACTCATTGTCCATGGATCGGGCAAGATCGCCAATCCTCTCGGCGCAGTCGGCATGGTCGAGGGGCTCGGCTTCTACCCCGGCGTCTTCTGGTCGCCTCTCCTGGCTGCCACAGAGTTCTTCGGGGGCATTCTGCTCGTGCTCGGGCTCTTGACGCGCCCCGCCGCCTTCGCAACGACGATCGTTCTTCTCGTCACCATCTACTACCACTGGATCGTGCAGGGACAGGGTTGGGGCGGCTCGGAAAAGTCGATCCTCTGGACGGCTATCCTGTTTTTCTTCGTCATTCGAGGCGCAAGCCGTCACTCGCTCGACGCGAGGATCGGCAAGGAGTTCTAAAAACGAAGGCCCGCTTGCGCGGGCCTTTGTGTCAATCGCGGTTGCTGACGCCAGCCTGGTCGAAGGTCGCCATCCCGGAGTGGCAAAGCGCTGCGGCCTTGACGATGCCGGCTGCAAGCGCCGCGCCGGTGCCTTCGCCGAGCCGCATCCCAAGGTCGAGCAGCGGCTTCTTGCCGAGTTGCTCGAGAACCTTGCGATGGCCCGGCTCCGCCGAGACATGCCCGAAAAGGCAATGATCGATCGCCTGCGGATTGGCGCGGTGCAGGATCGCAGCGGCGGCAGTCGCAACATAGCCGTCGATGATAACGGGGATTTTCTCGACGCGCGCTGCGAGGATGGCGCCGACCATGGCGGCAATCTCGCGCCCGCCGAGCCGGCGCAGGAGTTCGAGCGGATCCTTGAGATGCGACGCGTGCAAGGCAACTGCCGTGCGGACAGCTTCGATCTTGCGACGCAGGCCCTCACCATCGGCGCCCGTGCCCGGGCCGACCCATTCTTCAGCCGTGCCGCCATAGAGGCCGTGGAAGATCGCGGCGGCAATGGTCGTATTGCCAATGCCCATCTCACCGATGCAAAGAAGATCGGTGCCGCCGGCAATCGACTCCATGCCGAACGCCATCGTCGCCGCGCAGGTCTTCTCATCCATCGCCGCTTCCTCGGTGATGTCCGCGGTCGGATATTCGAGTGCGAGGTCGAAGACCTTCAGGCCGAGATCGTAGGCGATGCAAATCTGGTTGATTGCAGCGCCGCCCGCGGCAAAATTCTCGACCATCTGTGCGGTGACCGACGACGGATATGGCGAAACCCCCTTGGCGGTGACGCCATGATTACCGGCAAAGACCGCGACCAGCGGACGCGTGACCTGCGGGCGCGAACGGCCGGTCCATGCTGCGATCCACTCCACGATCTCTTCCATGCGGCCCAGCGCGCCCGGCGGTTTCGTCAGCGTCGCATCGCGCTTGCGCACAGCCGCGACGGCGGCTTCGTCGGGTCCGGGCAATGTCTCGATCAGCGTGCGAAAATCGTCAAACGGCAGGCCAGTGGTCATGATGGTCCCTTGCGGTCAAGTCTTCATGGCAAATTAGAAGTCCACGTCCTATAAGCGCTGGATCGAAAAAGGCAAAGGTCAACACGCGCCACAGAGTGTCGCGGCTTCCATATTGAGAGGTGTGCGGCATGGATTTGCTCAACGAGACGATGCGGGCGCTCGCTTTCCTCTCGCGACTGCCGGTTTCGTCGCGCTGGTTCCGCGATTATGACGGCGCGCTGGCAAGTTCGGTCCGCGGCTTTCCCCTCGCCGGGATCATCATCGCCCTGCCCGCGGCACTTGTGTTGTTGGTGACATCGTCGCTGCCGGCCTTTGCAAGCGCGCTGCTCGTCACCGCTGTCTTGGCCGTGACGACAGGCGCTTTGCATGAAGACGGCCTCGCCGACGTGGCCGATGGCTTTTATGGCGGAAACTCGCCGCAGCGCCGGCTGGAAATCATGAGGGATTCGGCGATCGGCTCCTATGGCACCCTCGCCCTTATCTTCAGCGTGCTCCTGCGTACTGCATTGCTTGCAACGGTCATCGGCGAAGTCGGTTCTTTGCAGGCGCTCGCTGTTCTTATTGGAACCGAGGCCGCGAGCCGCGCCGCACTTGCAAAGTTCTGGCAAAGCCTGCCCTCGGCGCGTCCTGGCGGCGTTGCCGACCGGGCCGGCGTTCCGACCACCAATGCCGCCAATTCTGCCCTCGCCATAGGTGGCGTCGTGCTTGCGGTGGGCTATGGCTTTGCCGCCGGCATCCTCGCAGTCATCGCCGCCGGCGCCTTGGCCACCCTTGTGTTTTTTGGCTTTGCCGCTCTCTGCCGCGCAAAGATTGGCGGCCAGACCGGCGATACGCTGGGAGCCCTGCAGCAGTTCGTCTCTATTTCCCTGCTGCTTGGGCTTGTCATTGTCCTCTGATCATACCAATTGTTGAAACATGAGCATCATAGAGTCACCGTGCATCCTCGTTTGCGCCATCGACATGAAGACCGGGTACTGCTTCGGTTGCGGTCGCACGCGCGAGGAAATCGCGGCATGGTCGAACTTTTCGCCGGAAGCCCGGCGCGCGATCATGGCGGTCCTGCCGTCCCGCCTCGAAACAGTCGAGCGGCGTCCCCG
This sequence comes from Phyllobacterium sp. YR620, assembly GCF_900104165.1. Lineage (NCBI taxonomy): Bacteria > Pseudomonadati > Pseudomonadota > Alphaproteobacteria > Hyphomicrobiales > Phyllobacteriaceae > Phyllobacterium > Phyllobacterium sp. YR620. The sequence goes on along the minus strand of NZ_FNJP01000001.1, from coordinate 897,417 downwards.
CCGCGAAACCCGCCGCAGCCGCATGGCGCGCGAGCGCGAAGAGGAGGCCTGACCAGCATGGGCCGGCTATTCTGGATTATCATTGCACTGGTCGGCGCAGCCTTGCTCCTTCTGATGGCCAACAGTGACGCCGGCTCGACCTTCGGCATGGCCAATGACGATTTTGCCCGCTTTGCCTATATGGGCATCTGGGGCATCGTGCTCGCCTCTGCGCTTCTCGGCTCAGGCATCCGGCTCGGCCATTTCCTGCGCAGCATGGCAATCTGGATCGTCATCATCCTCGCCCTCGTTGCCGGTTATCAATATCGCTATGAATTGCAGGATGTCGGCCACCGCATTACCGCCGGCCTTATTCCCGGCAGCCCGATCTCCAACCGTGATGCCAATGGTTTGATCACGGTGACGCTGGCGAAATCGGAAAGCGGACATTTCGAGGTGCGCGGCGAGGTCAACGGCGCGACGGTGCCGTTCATGGTCGATACCGGCGCTTCCTCCATCGTCCTTTCGGCCGGCGATGCACGCCGGGCCGGGCTCGATCCCGACAAGCTTGCCTATGCCACGTCCGTGCTGACCGCGAACGGCATGGCCAAGGCCGCCAACGTCACCCTGGACGAGGTCAAGATCGGCGCTATCGAGCGGCGCAACGTCCGCGCCATGGTGATTCAAGACGGCCGCATGGACGGCAGCCTGCTCGGTATGAACTTCCTCAACTCACTCAGCGGCTTTTCGATGCGCGGCGACCGACTGGTGCTTTCGGATTAGTCTCACTGCCGTCCGCAAGAACACTGGTGAATTCTGAAGGACGAGTGGGTCCTTGAGAAAAGAGCCCGATGACGACGGCGATTGCCTCCTCCCGGTCACGCCGCCTCGGCGGCGGCGTTGCCGATGCCCTCATAGGCACGGCGGATCACCGAACTGTCGGCGTCAACGCGATTGGCCTCCGTGGAAAGCATTTGACGCCACCGGCGCGCGCCAGGAGCGCCATGGAACATGCCGACCATGTGCCGTGTGACGTGCGAGAGCCGTCCACCACGGGCAATATGCGCATCGGAATAGGCGCACATGTGGTCGATGATGCCCTCGATCGTCGGCGAAACCGTCGGCTCGCCATAGATCCTGCGCTCGACATCGAGGAGAAGCAGCGGATCCTGATAGGCCGCGCGCCCGACCATCACACCATCAACGTGCTGCAGGTGCCGTTCAGCCTCTGCGAGCGACTGGATACCGCCATTGATGCCAATGAATTTCGCAGGATTGTCCTGCTTCAGGCGATAGACGCGGTCGTAGTCGAGCGGTGGAATCTCGCGATTTTCCTTTGGCGAAAGGCCCTTGAGCCAGGCTTTGCGCGCATGCACCCACAAGGCATCCGCCCCTGCCGCAAAGACACGGCCCGTCAGATCGTCGAGGGCGGCTTGCGTGTCCTGGTCATCGACGCCGATACGGCACTTGACGGTCACTGGTATCGCCACTGCCTGTTTCATCGCGTCGATGCAAGCCGCGACGATCTCGGGCGTTTGCATCAGGCAGGCGCCGAACGCACCCGACTGCACGCGGTCCGACGGGCAACCGACATTGAGGTTGATTTCCTTGTAGCCCATGGCCTCGCCGATGGCTGCCGCCTGCGCCAGCTTCGACGGGTCCGATCCGCCAAGCTGCAGCGCAACAGGATGCTCCTCGGCGTCGAAACCGAGGATTTTTTCGCGCTTGCCGTGGATGGCAGCATCAGCGACGACCATTTCGGTATAGAGCAGCGCGCGGCGCGTGAACTGGCGATGCAGCATTCTGCAATGCCGATCGGTCCAGTCGATCATCGGGGCCACGGCGAAGATATTTTCTCCGCTGGCATAGAGGTTTGCCATCAAATTCATCCAGGTCGTTAAGCTGAGCGCACGCCTTTTAGGGCCTTGCGCCTTCGCGGCTCTTTACCACGCCCTGCAGCGCAAGGTCCATCACCGGCTATTTAGCGCAGGATCAGCGCTGGACAAGGCTCAAACCGCATCCAATGCGCTGATTGCCGTCATGATGCGGTCCTGATCGGCGGTGGAAAGCGGCAAGATGGGCAGCGGCGGCTTTGTGGTCGCAAGCCCCATGGCATTTGCCGCGGCATGAACCACCCGATAGCTCGAAAGCTCCTTGAACAAGGCAAAGAGGGGCGCGAATAGGCCATCGATGCGCTCGACCTCGGCGACATTACCGACCTTTGCAGCACGCGCCAGTTTCAGCGATGGTACCGGCAGCAGCCCGGCAACCACGCTGTACCACGCGGCCCCGCCGGCAAGCAGCGCCCCCGGCGCATTCCAGTCGCCGCTATAGCCAATGGCAAACCCGACAGGGAGTTGGGCCTCAAGCGCTTGGTGCACCGCTCGCATCTCCGGTAAAGGCTGCGCGGGATTTTTCACTGCCACGATATTCGGTACCGCGGCCATGCGTGCGAGCAGGGCATTGCTGATCGTAAAATGCGTGGTGCCCGGATTGTTGTAGACGCACAGGGGAAGATCGGTGGCGCCGGCGACGCCACTATAATGCTGAAGCACTTCGTCATCGGTCAGCGGGGTATAGGAGACCGGGGCGAGAAGAAGGCCGTTTGCACCCGCACGCTTGGCGTCGCGCGCGAGATCCTCGGCGTCGCCCGTCCTCAAGGCGCCGGCGCCGACGATGACGGGCACCCGCCCGCCGAGACATTCCCTCGCCGCCTCGATCGTCCGGCGTCTTTCAGCACGCGAAAGATACATGTAGGAACCGGTACTGCCGAGAAGGCCGACAGAATCGACGCCGGCGCGCTCCAGCCGCTCCAGCAGCCTGCAAAGCGATTCGACGTTAACGTGCCCGCTCTCATCTGCAGGCGTAATCGGAAATGCGGACAGACCATGGAACAGCAAAGTTTTTCCCTCGGTTGAATCAACCTGAATTCGTTAAGACTGATCGTCTTAATACATCGATATACAATGAACATGTATGAAAACCAGGCGGATTTAGCCGTTAATGCACTCCGGGACATCCAATTCAGAGACTAAAGTCTAATTTTGCCTAATTCTTTATCGTGTTACGCAAAGCCCTATTGTTTGGGCAATTGCGCCCCGACGAAACCAAGTCATTACCCCGCGTGTCAAAACCGCAACAGCGATTTCCGAACCGGCGGTTCGATTGCATATCGATTTTGCGTGATCAAACGAACAGGAATATCCCTGCTGCGGGGACACGAGCTTTGGTATCAACTTGATCGGAGAACCGATAATGCGAATAAAGAGCTTCTTCCTTGGTTCCGCTGCAGCGCTGGTTGCAGTTTCAGGAGCACGCGCCGCCGACGCGGTTGTCGTGGCGGAACCCGAACCCGTCGAATATGTGCGGGTTTGCGATGCTTATGGCACGGGCTTCTTCTATATTCCGGGAACGGAAACCTGCCTCAAGGTAAGCGGCTATGTCCGCTATGACGCACAGGGGGGTGACGACGTCTATAATGGCGGCCCGCTCGACACTTGGGCCAAGCACACGCGCGCCGAGGTTCGCTTCGACGCCCGTTCCGAGACCGAACTCGGCACTTTGCGTTCCTACATCCAGTCGCGCTTCGACTTTACCGATGGTTCGGATGACGGCGCCAGCCTCCCGCAGGCGTTCATCGAGCTCGGCGGCTTCCGTGTCGGCGTTGCCGATGAAATCTTTGGCGCCTGGAACGGCTATGCCGGCGATATCATCAATGACGATGTGATCAACTACAACAGCTGGCAGAGCAACCAGGTGAGCTACACGTTCACAGGGGCAGACGGTTTCTCGGCCATCGTCGCCGCTGAACAGGGCTCGGTGCACGACGATTATCCCGACTATGTCATCGACAACTACATGCCGCATGTCATGGCCGGCGCCAAGTACGAGCAGGGTTGGGGAACGCTGTCCGGTATCGTCGGCTACGATTCCAACGTCGAGGCCTTTGCCGCCAAGGCGCGCCTCGATGTTAACATCACCGATACGTTCAAGGTCTGGGGCATGGGGGCCTACCAGTCCGACTACGACTCCACGCGCGAGGAACGCAACTTCCTGACGCCGTGGCAGGGCGACTGGGCCGCCTGGGCCGGTTTTGCTGCAAAGCTTTCCGACAAGGCGACGGTCAACGGTCAGGGTGCGTACGCATCTGAGGGGACCTACGCCTTTGCCCTCAATGTTGCCTACGAACTTGTACCTGGTTTCACGATCACGCCGGAAATCAACTACACCAAGTTCGAGGACTTCCGTCAGGGCGACGGCACACTCGTCAACGACGATGCCCTCGGTGGCATCGTCCGCTTCCAGCGGAATTTCTGATCGCCTGACACAAAAAATCCGGAGGCAAACGCCTCCGGATACCTCTACGACAAAGCTGCAATCAAATCTGGTCCGAAACCGCAGCGACTACTGCCGATTTTCGCAACAGCGCGACAAGTTCATCGCCCGCGTCGGCGACCGGACCTGAATTGTCAATGGTGACGGCATTTTCCGGATCGCATGGATTGGGCGCGGCCCGCGCCAGGCGACGCTCGATCTCCTCGGCGCTTTCGCGCCCGCGTGCCGCAAGGCGATGCGCCAGAACCTCGGGCGACGCCGTGATATGGACCACCAGGAAATTGGCGTAGGCCGATTTCAGATCGGGGAGAATGCCGCGCGATACATTGGCGATCGCGACCCCGCCCCGTTCGATCTCGTGATCGACTGATTTCGGCAAGCCGTAGTAAAGCCCATGGGCGAACCAGTCGTGGCAGAACGCTCCTTCGCGCTTGGCCGTCAAAAACGCGTCCTCGCTCAGCGTATCGTGGTCCTCCGCGTCGACCGCCGAGGGCCGGGTGACCACGCGGCGGACGAAATGGAATCCCGGCTCGTTGGCGAGCGCAGCGCGGGCATAGTCGATAATCGTATCCTTGCCGGCACCACTCGGCCCGACAACGGCAACGAAGGCGCCGTTGCGCAACGGCGCGGACCCCAATTCGAGTGCGCGTTCGATCATTGCGGCGGCCATCATACGACCCGGCGGCCTTCGCGCCAGACAGTGCGGACCACGGGAATGTGCTCATCGACGCGAACGCGTACGAGGTCGGCGCGCTTGCCGATCTCGATGACGCCGCGGTCGTCAAAACCAACCGCCTCAGCCGGGTTCTTGGTGACGAGGCGCACCGAATCCGGCAGCGATATGCTGTCCGCGGTCTCGCTCAGCATGAAGGTCGACTGGATCAGGCTGAACGGAATGTAGTCGGACGACAAAATGTCGAGATAACCATGCTCCACGAGTTCGCGCGCCGAGACATTGCCGGAATGCGAACCGCCGCGCACGACATTGGGCGCACCCATCAGGACGGCAAGGCCGGCGCGCTTGGACGCAGCCGCCGCCTGGAGCGTCGTTGGAAACTCGGCAACGTGGATGCCCTGCTCTATGGCCTCGTCCACGTGCGCTTGCGTCGCATCGTCGTGGCTGGCGAGAACGATGCCACGCGCGCGGCATTTTTCTGCCAGCGCCTCGCGCTGCGGCCCCGAATACTGCGCGGACTCGCCCATGCGTTTCTCGCAATACAACTGGAAATCGCGGTCGCTGAGCTTCAGCTTGCGCTGGTAATAATAGGCGTAGGTTTCGATATCGACGAACTGGCGCTGCCCCGGCGCATGGTCCATCAACGATGCGAGCCGCACGCGGCTGTCATTCTCGAACAGTTGAAAGCTCTCAAGGCAATCCGGCGCCGAGACTTCACAGCGCAGATGCAGATAGTGATCGGCTCTCAACCGGCCCTCATGGACGCTGTTCTCGATTGCGTCGCCGAGCTTGCGCATTTCCGGCGCCGAAAGGTCCGCATCCTCATCCATGCCGACGCGCAGCGCATCGAGAACAGTCGTAATGCCGGAGGTGGCGATCTGCGCATCGTGGGCAAGGACAGCCGCGATCGGGTTCCAGCGTACCCGCGGGCGCGGGAGATAATGCCCCTCGAGGTGATCGGTATGGAGTTCCACCAGGCCGGGTATGAGATAGTCGCCGCCGAAATCCTCGCCGCCGGATGCCGTTCCTTCCGCAATGTCGGCTATCTTGCCGTCACGCACCAGGACGGAACCGGTGATGACTTCGTTTTCGAGGACGATTTTCGCATTATTCAAGATCAGTTCGGCGGACATTTCAGGCAGACTTTCTACGGTTCGTTCCAGCAAGCGGGTGCAGTGAGTTGATTTCAAAAGGAGATCCGGGTTGGGCCTCGGTAAATAGAGCAAGATTGTTGATCTCGACCGGCTCTTCGAGAACCGGCTCGAGGAATTCACCGAGGATGCGCTCAATTCTTGGCTGGTCGGCCTCCGGTACCGGACCGGTCAGGGTCATGTGAAAACGGAACTCCTCGAACACGTAGGGATAGCCCCACTGTTCGAGATTGCGTTGCTCTGATACCGAAAGCGCATCGGGATTGCGCCGCTTGATCTCCTGCTCGCTTGGAGCGGCGCGGAAGCGATCGAAGGCGACAACGATATCGTTGGCCAACTGGTTGAGGCGGTCAAGCGGCTCGCTGGGAACAAGCGCGAAGAAACCGCCAAGGCAGCGAATTTCAAGTTTTGGAATCTCGACCGGATCGACCGAGGAGGCAAAATGCATCATGGCGGAAAGCAGTTCGCGCTCTTCAAACCCCTCCGCCAGACGGAAAGGCGCTTTCAGCGTCGCATGGAAACCGTAGCGGCGTGGCGAGTCGGTAAGCTGCGCGAAGTCCGCCGGATCGAGCCCGCGAATATGCGGGACCTTCACCGCTTGCCCGCTGAAGGCATTGCGGCCGAGCCAATTCGCCGCGACTTTGAGAAGCGGGTCGCTCGCCGGCGGCGTGAAGTAGATCGCATAGCGCATGTCAGTGTGATTCCCTAAAAACAGTCTCGCGTTACGCTCCAATTATGACAAGCTTTGTATCACTTGGGATCTGCGGATCGACAATCTAGTGCTGCTTTCCAGTCAGGCGCGAGCGCAGTGCGTTGGAAATATTGTCGAAGATGAAGATGACGATGAGAATGAGCACGACCATATAGGCGACATTATGCCAGTTGGTGTTGGTGCGCATCGCCTCCCACAGCTTGAGACCGATGCCGCCCGCACCGACGGCGCCGATGATCGTCGCCGAGCGCGTGTTCGATTCCCAGAAGTACAGCGCCTGGCTGGCGAATACCGGCAGGACCTGCGGCACGACGCCATAGCGTTGCACGTTCACCGGCGATGCACCCACGGATTTGACACCCTCGCGCTGCTTGTCATCGATGTTTTCCAGCGTCTCCGAATAGACCTTGCCGAGCGTGCCCGTATCGGTGAAGAAGATCGCGGCGATACCGGCAAGCGGCCCCGGACCGAAGGCGCGGGTGAAGAAAAGTGCCCAGATCAGCATGTCCACCGAGCGCAGGAAATCGAAGAAGCGCTTGGTGATCTGGTTGGCGAAGAAATTCGGCATGATGTTGCGGGCCGCAACGAACGCGAGCGGAAACGCGATGATCGTTGCAAGCAAGGTGCCGACGAAGGCCATGACGATTGTCTGCAGGAGCTTGGTCCAAACGTCGCCATGCTGCCACGATGAATTGTACCAGATATTGTCGAAGGCAAGCGCTGCATTCGACATCTCAGGCTTGATGCGCTCGCCGCTGCTGATCATCGACATCACTTCGCCGAACGACTTGCCCCAGAACGGCGATGCGGTATCGAAGACGAAATTGGCCCATCCGAGGAAGCGCCGGCTCACCACGACACGCTCGGGAATAATATCCGCCTGCCCGGCAAAGCCGAAATTCACCGTAACCTGGTCCTCCTTCAGCTGTGCCCATTTCGGCAAGGTCCCTTGCGGCTTGGCGCCGTTCGGTTCGAGAAGGATCGTCAGGCTTTCGCTTCCCCGCGTCGCAATCACGCGCTGGGCGTTGATATCGAGCGACTTGCTGGAGCCGAAGCGGATCGACACGTCATTGCCATTCTTGATCACCCAATCCGGATTGGGATTGTTGCCAAGCTCGGAAAAGCGCGGATAGGAAACCGTTGTCGCCTCCGGGCTCATCTTGACGGTCGCCCTGACCGCGTAGGAGACCCAGTCGCGCGCATAGATTTCGGCGCGCTGCCACTGCCCGCTCGCGAGCACGGTGCCGATCGAAAAGAACCACCAGCAGTAGACGACGTAAAGAACGATGCCGGCAGCGATGAACAGCGGCAGGAAGCGCTTCCACACAGGCGGGTTGAAGACCTCCGGGTGACGGCTTTCGTAATCGGCAATGGCGGCAGCGGACAGGGCGGTCATGACTGTTTGCCTCCAAAGGCGAAAGCCTGCTTGCCGACGAGACTGCGGCGCAGCCAGGCGGAAAACTGATCGACGGCGATGATGGTCACCAGCAGCAGAAGGACGATGGCAAGCGTCTTTGCCTGGTGGCCGCGGCCGATCGACAGGCGCAGTTCCTCGCCGATGCCGCCGCCGCCGACCGCGCCGATGATCGTCGAGGCACGCACATTGATTTCAAGGCGAAGCAGCGCATAGGACATGAAATTGGGCATCACTTGCGGCACGATGCCGAAACCGACCCGTTCGAACCAGTTGGCGCCGGCGGCGCGCAAACCCTCATCCGGTTTCATGTCGGCATTCTCGACGACTTCGAAGAAAAGCTTGCCGAGCGCGCCGATCGTATGGATGGCCACGGCGAACATGGCGGGTATGGCGCCGAGCGAGAGGATTGCGGCGAAGAAGCCGGCGATAACGATCTCTGGGAACGCGCGCAGGATCTCCATCGTCCGGCGCACAACTCCGCGGATCAGCCGGTTCTTGACGAGGTTCTTGGCGGCAAGGAAGCAGAGCAGGAAGCCGAAGATGAAGCCGACAAGTGTTGACAGGATTGCGATATTGAGGGTCTGCAGCATCTTGTGGAAATACTCCGGAAAGTAGAACCCGCCGAACAGATAGACCCGGCCTTCCGGATAGTCGTATTTAAGGCTGCCGTCGTAATAGGGTGACGGCAGATCGAACAAGGCGCGCCACACTTCCCAGCCGTCGCGCGGAACGAGATCGCCCGCAAACTCGAAGAAGTGCGGCAGACGGTCGAAGAACTTGCCGGCGTTTGAGTCGTTGGCGAACCACAGGGACCCGGCGACCGCCACGAGCAGACCAATGCCGATCAGCCATGAATAGGCACGCCGGCGCGTCGCAAGCTCCAGCCAGTGGCGTTCTATCTCGATACCGTCGGGCGACAGCGTGGTGGTCGTAGCCTGGCTCATCAACCGATCCTTAGTGAGCACAAAAAATTCACGGCCAGAACCTTGAGGGAACTGGCCGTGATCATTGGATGGCTATCAGCCGCCGATCTGCGCCTTGCGGGCGTCGATGATCGGCTGGTAGAACTGCGCGTTAACTTCCGTGTAGCCCTTGCGGTCGCCACCGGTCGAAGAAGCCGCGGCGAAGCAGGCTGGATCGGTCTTCGGCAGGTTCATCAGATATTCTTTGTACTTGGCGATCGTGTCCTTGTTCATCGATGAGCGAACAACGGTCGGACCGTTCGGAATAAGCGGCGACTTCCACAGTTCGACAAAATCCTTCATGTCGATCAGGCCCTTGTCGACCATCTTGCGCAGATTGCCGGAAGAGTATCCCTCTTCGAACTTGCCGACGCCCGAGCCAAAGGTCGTGCCGGCGTCGAACTTGCCGTCCTTGACGGCAAGAACGAGGTTTTCATGACCGCCGCCGAACCCGGTTTCACCGAAGTAATCCTTGACCGAGGCATGGATGTCCTTCGGCAGGGAGGTAACGGGGATGAGGTAGCCGGAGGTGGAATCTGGATCGGCAAAGCCGAGCTTCTTGCCCTTCATGTCGGCAAGAGTCTTGATGCCGCTGTCCTTGCGGGCAATCATGATCGAATAATAGCCGGTCGAACCGTCAGTCTGGACGTCGGTCAGGATCGGTTCGACTGCCTTCGGATTGGTCAGATAGATCTTGGCATATCCGGATGCACCGAGTTCAGCAGCATCGAGCGTGCCGCCGAGGAGACCCTGAATGACGCCGTCATAGTCGGTTGCCGGGAAGAGCTTGACTTCCTTGACACCGAGGACCTTGGGCAACTGGTCGACCACGCACTGGTAGTTGCGCAGGCGGTCTGCTTCGTTTTCGCCGCCGATCAGACCGATGCGGAATGTTTCGAGGTTTTCGGCACGCGCCATCGAACCGGCCAGCATGGCGCCGATTGCGATTGCACTAAGAAGGGCTTTCTTGAACATAGTTCTCTCCTGTCAAACGTCGATATGAGTTTGCGATCAGTTTCATTAGTGGCCCGTATCGTGGGCGAGCCGATCTCGGTGCGCTCAACGCGCAGCCAGAACGGCCTCCAGCTCTGAAATCGGCTTGGGTGTGCCGCGGCTGATACTTGTGGAAGTGATTGCTTCCGAAAAAGCATCCTTCATGCCGTCCGCGCCATAGATGCGGCGCGCGGCAAGTTCGGTGAGATCGTCGGGTCCGCCGTCAAAGACAACCTTGCCTCCCTGCATGCCGATGATACGCTGGCAGAAATGGCGGGCCGTATCGAGCGTGTGCAGATTGGTGATGACCGTCAGGCCCTCGCGCTCATTGATGTCGCGCAACGACTCCATCACCACCTGAGCATTGCGCGGGTCGAGCGAGGCGATCGGCTCGTCGGCAAGAACAACTTTGGGATTCTGCATTAGAGCACGGGCTATCGCGACGCGCTGCTGCTGGCCCCCGGAGAGCGTTCCGGCCCGCTGTAACGCGGTCTTCGCGATGTCGAGGCGCTCCAGCGCCGCAATCGCCATCGCACGCTCCTCGCGCGAAAACATGCCGAGCAGGCTCTTGATCGTCGAGCGATGATTGAGGCGACCGAGCAGAACATTGGTCAGAACGTCGAGACGCGGCACCAGATTGAACTGCTGGAAGATCATGGCGCAATCGCGCTGCCAGTTACGCAAGGCGGCGCCCTTCAACTGCGCCACGTTGGTGCCTTCAAAAAGGATCGCACCTTCCGAGGGATCGACGAGACGGTTGATCATGCGAAGCAACGTCGACTTGCCGGCGCCGGAACGGCCGATGATGCCTACCATCTGACCCTGGGGAATCTCCAGGCTGACATCGTCGATGGCAGTGAACTTGCCAAAGCGGCGCGTCACGTTTTCAATCTTCAGCATAAGCAGGTCCCTATTGGCGCTGCACTGTCCTAGGACACGGATGTGAACGTGCGATGTCGTTTTTGTTGCAGCCGAATGACAACTTGATGTCAGTCCGTTAACCCTATCGCTCGTTCGATTTAGACCGCGTGTTTCTCAAGGAACGCCTCGATGGAGAGCGAGCGAAAATCATCGAGCGCAGAGCGCAACTTAGCGTGGTCCCAATCCCACCAGGCAACGAACTGCAGTTGTTCAGCCCTTTTTCGGTCGAAACGATCACGAATTTTGTGTGCCGGAACGCCGCCAACGATCGTGTAGGGGTCGACGTCCTTCGTGACCACCGCCCCTGCCCCGATTACCGCGCCGTCGCCAACGGTGACGCCCGGCAGCACGGTCGCGCCATGGCCGATCCAGACATCATGGCCGATCGTGACCGTATTGGTGCGCCGCCAGTCGAAAAATTGCTCGTCAACCGTGCCATCGTCCCAATAGTCGCCCGAACGATAGGTGAAATGGTGCAGCGTCGGCCGCCACGTCGGATGGTTGGGCGCGTTGAGGCGAACGCTCGACGCTATATTGGCGAATTTGCCGATCTTGGCGCACCAGGCAGATCCGTCCTGCATGATGTAGGAATAGTCGCCGAAGCTCGATTCACTGAGGCGGCAGCGCTCGGCAACTTCAGTATAGCGGCCGAACGCGCAGCCTTCGACGCTCGCCGTCGGATGGATCAGTGGCGTTTCCGAGAGTTTCGTCATGCCGCAACTCCGCCTGCGGTGGAAAACGCCGTGACATCGATGATCCGGTCGGCAACGGCCTCGCGCACGTCCTCGTCGTGAAAGATGCCGAGCATGGCGACGCCCGCCGCCTTCTTGGCCTCGATCATAGACACAACGACGCTGCGGTTCCTGGCGTCGAGCGATGCTGTCGGCTCGTCGAGCAGCAGGATTGGATGATCGGTAATGAAGCCGCGCGCAATGTTGACGCGCTGCTGTTCGCCGCCGGAGAAGGTGGCGGGCGGCAGCGCCCAGAGCCGTTCGGGGAGATTGAGTCCCGAGAGCAGCACCGCCGCCTTGTCGCGGGCTTCGCCGCGATCGACGCCGCGGGCGACGAGCGGCTCGGCGACAACGTCAAGCGCCGAAACGCGGGGCACGGTACGCAGGAATTGACTAACATAGCCGACCATTTCGCGGCGGATACCGAGCATGGTTCGCGGATCGGCCGAGGCGATGTCAACAAGGCGGTCGCGGTAGGGAACGATGATCTGGCCCTGATCCACGGCATAATTGCCGTAGATCATTTTCAGGATCGAACTCTTCCCGGCGCCGGAAGGGCCGCCAAGAACGGCGCACTCGCCGGCCTTGATCGAGAATGACACGTTGGTGACCACCGGCAAGCGGATGCCGTCACGCAGGTGCATGGTGAAACTCTTGGCGACATCGGAGACAACGAGAGGCGTTGGCATGATCTTCTCCTAGACCTGCAGGATGGATGAAACGAGAAGCTGGGTGTAAGGCGCTTGCGGATCGTCGAGGACCCGGTCGGTAAGGCCGGTTTCAACGATATGACCGTCCTTCATCACCATCATGCGGTGCGAAAGCAGCCGCGCGACGGCAAGATCATGGGTGACGACGATAGCCGCAAGGCCAAGGTCGCTGACGAGGCCCCGCAAAAGGTCGAGCAATCTCGCCTGCACCGACACGTCCAGCCCACCGGTCGGCTCGTCCATGAAGATCAGGCGCGGGTTGGTTACGAGGTTGCGCGCGATCTGCAGGCGCTGGCGCATACCGCCGGAGAAGGCGCGCGGCTCGTCATCGATGCGGTCGGCGGCGATTTCCACCCGCCCGAGCCAATCGGTCGCGGTCGAGCGGATGCGGCCATAGTGTCGGTCGCCGACCGCCATCAGCCGCTCGCCGACATTGGCGCCGGCCGAGACGGTCATGCGCAAGCCATCGGCCGGGTTCTGGTGCACGAAGCCCCAGTCGGTGCGCATCAACAACCGCCGCTCGGCTTCGCTGATGCGGTAAAGATCGCGGAACTGGCCGTCCCGCATGCGGTATTCGACAGAACCTGCCGAAGGCGCAAGCCGGGTCGCCAGACAGTTCAGAAGCGTGGTCTTGCCTGAACCGGATTCGCCGACGATGGCGAGCACTTCGCCCGGCCACAGTTCGAACGAGACATTCTGGCAGCCGATCCGGCTTCCATAGAATTTCGAAACTGCGTTGACTTTGAGAAGTGGTGTATCGCTCATTCTGCTGCCTCCGCCGGATTGGCCGAAAGATGGCCGCGATGGCCATGCGCCTGCCGGTCTTCACAAAAATCCGTATCCGAGCACACGAACATGCTGCCGCCCTTGTCGTCGAGGATCACCTCGTCGAGGTAGGTACCCCTGGCGCCGCACAGCGCGCAGGGCTCGGAAAAGCTCTGGATTTCGAATGGATGATCTTCAAAGTCGAGGCTGACGACTTCCGTGTAGGGCGGAACCGCGTAGATGCGCTTTTCTCGTCCTGCACCGAATAGTTGCAGCGCTGGCGAGCGATGCATCTTCGGATTATCGAACTTCGGCGTCGGCGACGGGTCCATGACATAGCGCCCTTCGACCTTTACCGGGTAGGCATAGGTCGTCGCGATGTGGCCGTGGCGGGCGATGTCCTCGTAGAGCTTCACATGCATCAGGCCGTATTCTTCGAGTGCATGCATTTTCCGGGTTTCCGTCTCGCGCGGCTCGAGGAAGCGCAGGGGTTCGGGGATTGGCACCTGATAAACCAGGATTTGGCCTGCGGTGAGCGGTGTTTCCGGGATGCGGTGCCGCGTCTGGATGATCGTTGCTTCCGTTGTGCTGGTCGTGACACGGACATTTGCAGTCTTCTGGAAAAAAGCGCGGATCGATACGGCGTTGGTGGTGTCGTCGGCACCCTGGTCAATAACCTTCAGCCTGTCATCGGGTCCGATGACTGCCGCGGTCACCTGCACGCCGCCCGTGCCCCAGCCATAGGGCATCGGCATTTCGCGCGAGGCGAAAGGCACCTGGTAGCCCGGAATGGCAATGGCTTTCAGGATGGCGCGGCGGATCATCCGCTTCGTTTGCTCGTCGAGATAGGCAAAGTTGTATGTTGCGAGTTCGGTCATTCTGCTGCCTCCTGGACGTCGCGGCGTTCGTGTTCGGCCCGCATACGACGCACCAGGTCGAGCTCGGCCTGGAAATCCACGTAGTGCGGCAGCTTCAAATGCTCGACAAAGCCGGTCGACTGAACATTGTCGCTGTGGGAAATGACGAATTCCTCGTCCTGGGTGGCGGCGGTAATATCCTCGCCGAGCTCCCTCGCCCGCAATGCGCGATCGCAGAGCGACATCGACATCGCCTTGCGCTCGCTCTGGCCGAACACCAGGCCATAGCCGCGGGTAAACTGCGGCGGCTGCTTCGCCGAACCCTTGAACTGGTTGACCATCTGGCATTCGGTCAGGCGGATGCGCCCGAGCGTCAGCGGGAAATCGAGTTCCGCGACTTCAAGTTCGACCTCGACTTCGCCGATGCGGATTTCGCCAACGAAGGGATGGCTGCGGGCATAGCCCCGCTGTGTGGAATAGGCGAGACCGAGAAGAAAACCCTCATCGCCGCGGGCAAGCGCCTGGAGACGCAGATCGCGCTCAAGCGGAAACGCCAGCGGCTCGCGGGTCAGATCGCCAGGCGCTGTCCCTTCCGGCAACTCGCCATCCGTCTCGATCATGCCGTGATGGCCGAGAATGTCGGTGACGCGGGGCGCAGGCTCGTGCGTTTCCTCCACCCGCTCCTCCGGCGCTTCGACCGCGGCATCGGCGGCGAGTTCCGGATCGAGCAGGCGGTGCGTATAATCGAATGTCGGCCCGAGCAACTGTCCACCCGGCAGATCCTTGAACGTTGCGGAGATGCGCCGTTCTATCGCCATTGCCGCGGTTTCGACGGGAATCGTATAGCCAAAACGCGGCAGCGTCGTGCGATAGGCGCGGACAAGGAAGATCGCCTCTATCATGTCGCCCCGCGCCTGCTTGATGGCGAGTGCCGCAAGCTCGAGGTCGTAAAGCGATCCCTCGGCCATGACGCGGTCGACGCCGAGTGCCAGTTGTTCGACGATCTGGTCGAGCCGGATCGACGGCACGGAGCGATCACCCCTGCGCTTGTCGGCAAGAAGCCTGTGGGCATTGCGGATGGCGGTTTCGCCGCCTTTGACTGCAACATACATGGTCTTACGCCTCCTTCTTCGCAACGCGCGTCGTGCGCGGCAAGGCGGCGAGCGCTTCCCGTCCGGCAAAGATCAGATCGATGCCGCGCGGAAAGGCGGCGCGATTGCCCGTCCATTGATCGATGAACATTTTCGGCAGCTGGCTCGGCGCGAAGTCCTGCGTATCCTTGATACCGGGTCCACGGAAGGTGAGGACGTTCTCGCCCTCAAATCCATCGAGCTGCAAGATCACCGTCGTCGACCGGTCGGGATATTCCGACGTTCCCTTGGCAAAGGCTTCGAAGGACGGCATTGCGGCGACGTCTTTCACCAGCGCGAATTGCGCAGCCGCCGGATCGGAGACGAGTTCGAGGCCGGTATGAAATTTCAGCCAGCCGATGGCTTCCTTCGAGGCGCTGATCGACTTGTCGCACCAGACCGTGGCATCGTGATCGAACAGCGTGGCGGCGATCGCCGCCATTACTGGCGTCAACGGCGCCGGCGCTACGACGAGTTCCGGCACGTCAAAGACGCGGCCGGGATTGGCCATGGCATCCATCAGAGCCCGGAAAATCTGCTGCGATCCCATGACCGGATTGGCAAAGCCGCCCTCAAAAACCTGAGTATTCGTGCGCATCAGTCTTCCCCTCGCACCATTGTGAAGAAATCGACCTTGGTTGCTGCCGTCTCGGCCCGCTTGATCCTCAGTTCCTCGTCGAGCCGCTGCGCGATCGGCGCAAGGACGGACGTTTCGACCACGTCGCGTTGGGCATCGTCCTGCCAAAGCGCATCAAAGACGGCGGCAAGGCGGACCTTTTCGCCCTGGCGACCGAGCGCATAAGCGTGGCCGACGGCACCGCTGCCGAGCCGCACGGTCGCGCGGGTCACAGTCGCTTCCCCGAGATTGAACGGAGCCCCCGACCCGCCGATGCGTCCACGAACCATGACGAGGCCCGTTTCGGGCCCGCGCAAGGTCTCGACTGCCGGCTTGTCGGTCCAGACCGACCAGAAGCGGTTCATCTCATCGGCGGTCGCCTGGGCGAGCAATGCCATGGCGGCCTTGCGCCCGGCATCGACGGTCGCCGGCATTTCCTGAAAATCTTTGGTCATTGACACCTCGCTCAAACTTGTCTATTCGTCTATACAACTAGACAATAAATCCATCTATAGGGATGGTCAATGACAGGAGCATGACAAAGCGTGACTTCAGCGCGATTCATTACGCGAAACAGCGGTGTCGCCATCTGGCGGCAGATTGCCGACCAGATCCGCGGCGACATCACGGCGGGGAGAATGGCGAGTGGCGCACGCATGCCCCCCGAAATCGAACTGGCCGCGCGATTTTCCGTCAATCGCCACACCATCCGAAGCGCAATTGCCGCGCTTACGAAGGAAGGCGTGTTGCGCGCCGAGCAAGGGCGAGGCACATTTGTCGCTAACAGCCGCAAGTTGATCTACCGCATCGGCGAGCGCACGCGGTTCTCGCAGATACTCGCAACGCAGGTGCGCGAGACCAAGGGCGTATTGCTCTCTTACCGCACCGAAGCGGCGACGCCCGAAATTGCCGCGGCGCTTGGCATGCCGAAAGGAGACGTAATCCGCATCGACACGCTGCACACGGCGGATGGCAACCCTGTCACCTGCTCGACGGCCTGGTTCGATGCGGCGCGCGTGCCCAACGCCGCCGAGGATTATCGTTCATCCGGATCGATAACATTTGCGCTCAAGGCTGCGGGAATAGACGATTATCTGCGCAAGTCGACGATTATCGCGGCAAGACATGCCGATGCCGACGACCTGCGCCACCTGCAACTGTCGCCGGGGGCGATCGTGCTCGTTGCGACTGCGATCAATGTCGATATGGATGGCCGTCCGGTCGAATATGCCAAGACCCGCTTCGCCGCCGACCGCATGGAAATTGCGATCGACAACAAGGCGCTTTGATCTACCACATGGTCTTGGCTGCACGCTGCGGCCATTCGCGGTCATAGGCCTCGCCGCCGACACGGTCTTCGCTGAGAGCGGCGAGAACCTGGCCGGGGGTCGGAAACTCTTTCGGCGAGCGATGATTCTTCGGATTCCAAAGTTCGGAGCGGATCAAGGCGCGGGCGCACTGGAAATAGGCCTCCTCCACCTCGACGACCATCACCGATCGCGGCGTTTTTTCTTCGACGGCGAAACTGTCGAGCAATGCCCTGTCCGTATCGAGGAAGGCGCGGCCATTGACGCGGAACGTCGTGTTGACGCCCGGGATCAGGAAGAGCAGCGCGACGCGCGGGTCGCGGACGATGTTGCGCAGCGAGTCGACCCGGTTGTTGCCGCGGCGGTCGGGGATCATCAAGGTGCGATCGTCATGGATGCGGACAAATCCCGCCAGATCGCCGCGCGGCGAGCAATCGAGCCCCTCCGGGCCGGATGTCGCCAGGGTCACGAACGGCGAGCCTTCGATCAGGCGGCGATATTCCGGCGTGATTCGGTCGGTGACCTTGGCCGTCGATGCCTCGGCAACACCGCTGTAAATCGCCTCGAGTTGTTCGATCGACGTGATGCGCGACATTCGATTCTCCGTGCAAATATGGCGCGGCTACCATTGCATTATTAAGCAAATATGACAGCCCCTGCCCCCGGAACTTTCCCATGACAGCAGTCGCCCACTCGTATATCAGTCGCAACCGACCGGATTTGCGGAGGACTTCATGAACGGATTTGCGGCTATCGGCGAGTGCATGATCGAACTCTCGGGCGCCAATGGCGACCAGTGGCGCATGGGCTTTGCCGGCGATACGCTGAACACCACCTGGTATGTTCGGGCCCTCGCCGATCCAGACCTCGCCGTCGATTACGTGACCGCATTTGGCGACGATCCCTTTTCCGTCAAGCAAAAGGCATTCTTGCGCGACAATGGTATCAACACGGCCCACAGCCCGACGATTGTCGGCGCCCGGCCCGGCCTTTACGCAATTACCCTGACCGGTGCCGAGCGGTCTTTCACCTATTGGCGCAATGACGCCGCTGCGCGTCAGTTGGCGGATGACGCCGATGCGCTGGCCAAGAGCCTTGAAGGCCGCCGTATCATCTATTTCTCCGGCATCACCATGGGCATTTTGAGCCCAAAGAGCCGCCAGACTGTGCTCAACGCCGTCAGCAATGCGCGGCGTCACGGTTCGCTCATCGTATTCGATGCCAATTATCGTCCGCGTCTGTGGGAAAATGCCGAGACGGCGAAGCAGGTATTGAGCAACGCGTTCCATGTCAGCGATATCGCCTTGCCGACATTCCCGGATGAAAACGCGCTCTTCGGGGACGTCACGCCGGCCGATACGGCTGCCCGCCTTGCGAGCTATGGCGTCAAGGAAATCGTCGTCAAGGATGGAACGGAACCGGCGCTGGTCGTTTCGGGAGGAGTGAGTACCAACGTGCAGGCCGCCAAAGCCAATGCCATCGACACGACCGGCGCTGGCGACAGCTTCAATGGCGGCTATATTGCTGCCCGCCTCGCCGACCTCGATCCGGTTGCGGCCGCAAAACGGGCGCATAAGGTGGCGGCGCGCGTCGTCGAATTTCACGGCGCGCTTGCCCCGATGGACGAAGCGCGCAAAGCCTTTGATGCTTAAGCCTGCTTTGCCTTATTGAAACTGTACTTGGTCATTTGGCTGTAGGTCTCCTGCGGCCGAAGTATTGCCTGCGGGAAATACGGGAAATGGGTTGAGTCCGGCCAGACCTGCGCCTCAAAACAGAAGCCGGCATAATTATCGTAGGTGCTTCCTGTCAGCCCGATCGGTGGACGCCCGCCCAGGGTATTGCCGGCATAGAACTGCACGCCGGGTTCCGTGGTCAGAACGTTCATCTCGACGCCCGACTTCGTGCCCTTGGCCGATGCGACCCGCCGCAGGGGCTGGCGCTGGCTCGAGAGGCAGAAATTGTTGTCATAGACCACCTGGGCGCCACGTTCTTCGCGGCGGATCGACCGGTAATCCCGAAAATCATGCGTCGTGCCCGCCACCGGGAGAACCCGCCCGTCGGGAATGAGATCGGCATCGACCGGCAGATAGGCCGCCGCATCGATGCGCACTTGATGGTCAAGCGCATCGGTTGCACCGCCATCATCGAGATTGAAGTAGCTGTGATGGGCAAGATTGCAGATGGTGGGTTTGTCGGTCACGGCATCCATTCGGATTGCGAGTGTGCCCTTTGATTCCAGCATATAGGTGCAGGTGATGTTGAGATTGCCGGGAAACCCCATCTCGCCATCACCAAGCTGGATGGTCAGCGTCACATAATCCGAGCCGACGGCGACGACGTCCCAGTTACGCTTGCCGGCACCCCGGCTCCCACCGTGAATATTGTGCCTATCGTGAAAATTTCTCTCCAGCGCATAGGTCTCGCCGTCGATCGTGAGTTCGCCGCCACGAATGCGGTTGATCGACCGGCCGACCGTCGCGCCAAGATAGGGCGAGTGTGCCGGATAGTCGACGAAGTCCTGGTAGCCCAGGACCAGCGGCGGTTCGTGGCCCTTGAGGCGCAGGTCCTGGATAACTGCGCCCCAGGTCAGAACCTTGGCGGTCAGCCCCCCGCCGGAGATCGTGATGCGGTGGACTGCTTCGCCCTCAGGCGTGTGGCCGAATAACTCAGTGTTCATTTAGAGGCCGAGACCTCCGACGCAGACATATTTCGTATCGAGATAGTCTTCAATGCCCTGATGTCCGCCCTCCTTGCCGAGCCCCGATTCCTTAACGCCGCCAAAGGGTGCCTCGACCGTGGTGATCATGCCTTCGTTGACGCCCACCATGCCGTATTTGAGCCCCTCGGAAACGCGGAACACGCGGCCGAGGTCCCGCGTATAGAAATAGCTCGCAAGGCCGAACTCGGTGTTGTTGGCAAGGTCGATCGCTTCCTGCTCGGTCTCGAATTTGTAGACCGGCGCCACGGGACCGAAAATCTCTTCCTTGGTGAAAAGCATGTCTTCCTTGGCGTCGCTGATGATCGTCGGCTCGTAGAAGCTGCCGCCGAGCGCATGGCGCTTGCCGCCGGTCACGACCTTGCCGCCCTTCTGCTTGGCATCGGCGACGAATTCCTCGACCTTGGCGACTGCCTTCTCGTCGATCAGCGGACCCTGTTCTGTACCGGTTTCGAGGCCGTCGCCGACCTGGAGTTTCTGGGTCGCCGCAGCGAACTTCTCAATGAACGTGTCGTAGATACCCGATTGAACCAGGAAGCGGTTTGTACACACGCAGGTCTGGCCGGAATTGCGGAATTTCGCGATCATCGCACCCTGGACGGCGCGATCGACATCCGCATCGTCGAACACGATGAAGGGGGCATTGCCGCCAAGCTCCATGGACACCTTCTTTACGGTGTCCGCCGCCTGCTTGATCAGGATCTTGCCGATCTCGGTCGAGCCGGTGAAAGTGATCTTGCGCACGAGGGGATTGCTGGTGATTTCGCCGCCGATCTCAGAGGCAGAACCGGTGAGGATGTTGACGACGCCCTTCGGAATGCCGGCCTCCTCGCAAAGCGCACCCCATACAAGCCCGGAATAGGGTGTCTGCGTGGCTGGCTTGACGACCGCCGTGCAGCCTGCAGCGAGCGCGGGACCGATCTTGCGTGCCAGCATCGAGGACGGGAAATTCCACGGCGTGATGGCCCCGATGACGCCAACTGGCTCCTTCGTCACGAGGATGCGGCGATCGGCCCAGGGCGATGGAACGATATCGCCATAGGTCCGCCGCGCCTCTTCGGCGTACCAGAGAATATAGGCCGCCGACATGCCGACCTCACCCCTGGACTCGAACAGCGACTTCCCCTGCTCCAGTGTGAGGAGTTCGGCCAGGGCGTCCTGGTTATCGAGGATCGCGTCGTGCAACTTGCGCATCATCTTGGCGCGCTCGAGCACCGATGTCTTGCGCCAAGTCTTGAAGGCCTCGGCGGCAGCGTCGATGGCGCGCCGCGTTTCGGCCTTGCCGGAATTCGGAACCGTGCCAATCTTCAGGCCGGTTGCAGGGTTGATGACGTCGATCGTCTTGCCGGAATCGGCGCCCACCCACTCACCATTGATCAGGTTTGCCTGCTTCATGAACGGGCTGGATTTCTGCAACATCATATTTCTCCCTGTGTTCGAAGGGTTATTGTTGTCCGTGAGTTCCGTGAAGGATAACCCTGCATCGCCTTTGGCAATGTGCGTCTCGTGAAGACGATGGGGCTACCCTGCTCCTTTTTGCCAAAAGCTGCAACTGCCTTGCCTAGCCGAAAATATGCGTGACGACGGAAACCCAGAACGCGAGCGTGAGGGCCGATAGCGCCGTTGCCATGACCATGGAATTCGAGGCGAGCGCCTGCCCGGTGCCGAAGCGCGTCGCAATCAGATAGGAGTTGACGCCGGCAGGGAGCGCGGCAGCGGTGACGGCAATCTTGGCGGTAAAGGGCGGCAGGCCGATGAGCAAAGCCGCAGCAAGGACAACAGCCGGCATCAAGAGGAGCTTGATTGCCGACATGACAAGCGAAGCGGCGATATGGCCTGACACACCGAATTTCTTGAGGCCGATGCCCATAGCGAAAAGGGCGACCGGACCGGCGACGCTTCCCAACGTCTGAATGAGCGAATCGGCAACGACGGGCATCCGCAGGCCAGTCAGACGCCATAGCCAGCCAGCCAGGATACCGATAACGAAGGGGTTGCGCAGCAGGCTTTTGAAGAATGAGGCGACCACCGCGGATAAATGACTCTCGCCATCGAACACACCGTCGCGGCGCAGGGCAAACTCGTGCAGCGTTATGGACGCGGCCATCATGATCGGCATGTGAACGGCGACAATCAGCGACAGGATGGCGAACCCCTCCTGCCCAAAGACACCGAGCATCAGTGGCATGCCCAGGAATACGAGATTGGAAAAGGCACCCGAAACCCCGGCGACGACGCCGGCGCGATTGTCGCGGCCAAACAGCACCTTGATTGCCAGATCGGATGCAATCCAGGCAACGACCACACCAATGAAGTAGCTGATCCACAATTGCCAAGGGGCAGCCCCGTGGAAATCGGCCGTCACCATGGTCCGGAACAAGAGAAGCGGCGCAGCGACGACAAAGACGAAGTCCGACAATCCATCGCCCACCCGCTCATCAAGCAGCTTGAACTGGGCTGCAGCATAGGCGATGGCGATCACACCGAAGACGACAAGGATTGTTTCAACGAGACCCATTACATTCCGCAATAGGCGGGCGCGCCATGCCGCGCAAGCAGTTCCAGGACTTCACTTTATTTTTCTTCGCCAAATCACCATTTCGCCTGATAAGGAGGCCAGATGTCGAGGCTGCTTATCCATCCCTTACGTGTCCATATGCTCGCGTTGGCGTTGAGCGCGCTCGCATTTCTTTCTACCGCCGAAGCGACGGATGCGGCCTGGGCGCGGGTCCAGCGGGGTGGATATACGATCCTCATGCAAGGCGCCGATGTTTCGGGAACGCTAAGTCCAACCGTCGATCACTCCGTCGACTGCTCGGCGACGCAGACGCTTTCTGATCGCGGCCGCCAGCTCGCGCAGAAATTGGGCGCGCGGTTTGCGGCGCGCGGCGTGCGTATCGATCGCATCCTGACCAGTTCCACCTGCAATGCGCGTGAGACGGCGCGCCTGTCGTTCGGCTCCATTCCCGCCGAGATTTTCAAGCCGCTCGATCCGCTCCCTGCCGATGACGCGGAAAAGGCCGCTGAACTCGAAAAGATCCGCGTTCTGATCACAGGCTTCAAGGGGTCCGGAAATCTGGTAATGCTGACCGATCGCGCCAATATAACGGCTCTGACGGGCGTAACTCCGCGGCCGACGGAAGCCGTGGTGGTTATCCCCAATGAAGAGGGTGAAGCTATTCATGTGGCTGGACGAATTATATTCGACTAGACGACGCACAACCTTGGGTCTTTCCATAGACCTTGAAAAACGTTAGATACCGGCTCATCAGACATCAGTGCCTTCGACGGGCACCGGAAGAAAAAGGAAAATCAATTGTCCGAAACATTCGACAAGGTTGCCGATATCATTGCCGAAACCAGTGAGATCGATCGCGACTCCATTACGCCGGAAAGCCATACGATTGACGATCTCGGCATCGATAGCCTTGATTTCCTTGATATTGTTTTTGCAATCGATAAGGCCTTCGGTATCAAGATCCCGCTCGAACAGTGGACGCAGGAAGTCAATGACGGCAAGGTCCCGACCGAAGAATACTTCGTGTTGAAGAACCTGTGCGCCAAGATCGACGAACTCGTCGCCGCCAAAAAGGCCTGATTTCCGAGCAACGATTCGGACCTGGTCAACTTCCACCTAACGGGGTGCACCGCGTGGACGGTGTTGCGAGACAATGCAGAACAACACCGTCGTCATCACTGGGATTGGACTGATCTCATCGCTGGGCGAAGGCGCCGATGCCCATTGGCAGGCGTTCAGCGGCAAGGCTGAACCGCGCACCGACAGTGAAACCTTCCGGCCATATACGGTCCACCCGCTCGGCGAGGTTGACTGGAACAATCAGATACCGAAGCGCGGCGACCAGCGGCAGATGGAAACCTGGCAGCGCATCGGCACCTATACCGCCGGCCTCGCGCTGCAGGATGCGGGCATCAAGGAAGACGAGGCGCTTTGCGCCACCATGGATATGGTCGTTGGTGCCGGCGGCGGCGAACGCGATGTTGCAGTTGATCTGCAGATCCTTGCCGAAGCGCGCGTGCGCAATGACCTCGGCACGATGCTCAACGAAAAACTATCGACGGAACTGCGCCCGACGCTGTTCCTCGCCCAGCTTTCCAATCTCCTTGCCGGCAATATTTCGATCGTCCACAAGGTCACCGGTTCCTCGCGCACTTTCATGGGTGAAGAGGGCTCCGGCATTTCTGCGATCGATACAACAGTTGCGCGTATCCGTTCGGGCCAGAGCACCCACGCTCTCGTCGGCGGCGCATATAACGCCGAACACCCGGACATGCTGCTCGGTTATGAGCTGAACAACATGCTGCTGCAGAATGGCTGGGCGCCGCTGTGGCAACGTGAAGACGCGGCCGGCGGCGGCATCGTCACCGGTTCGGGCGGCGCATTCCTGGTCCTCGAAAGCGAGGAACACGCGAAGAAGCGCGGCGCCCGCGCATATGCGGCGATCGACGGCGTTTACAGCACGCAGATCCGCCGCAGCCGCGACGACCTGAAAGAAACGATCGCCAAGCTTCTCGGCGCGGCAACGGCCGACTCGCCGGCTGACGTCATCATTTCCGGGGCATCCGGCGCCAAGCGCATCACCGCTGCCGAGAAGGCGGCGCTCGACGCATTCTCGAGTTCGTCCATACGCGGTATCGCCGGCAAGCTCGGTCATTTCCGCGAGGCGCAGTTCCCCCTGGTCGTTGGCCTTGCCGCGCTCAGCATCTATCACGGCACCGCTTTTCCCCCCATCGATCCCGACAATGAAAAGGCCGGCCCCGAGCGTGTCGACACTGCGCTGGCTACCTCGATCGGCGGCTCGCGCGGCGAAGGCGTTGCCCGTCTGGTCAAAGTTTAAGGATATGCCTCATGTCCAAATATACTGATCATCAGGGCCGCCCGCTTGTTGCGATTACCGGCCTCGGCGTTGTTTCCTCGCTCGGTCAGGGCAAGGAGGAAAACTGGGCAGCGCTGACATCCGGTACGTCCGGCATCCACAGGATCACCCGTTTTCCCGTCGATGGACTGCGCACGCAGATCGCCGGCACCGTTGATTTCCTCGAAGAAAGCAACAAGGGCGCTGTCGCGCTGTCGCAGAAACTCGGTTCTCTCGCCGGCGAGGAAGCGATCAAACAGGCCGGCCTCTCCGTCGATGATTTCGGCGGTCCACTGTTTCTGGCAGCGCCACCGGTCGAACTCGACTGGCGCAACCGCTTCGCGCTCGATGCGCTGATCCGCAATGAAGGCGAGCCGGGCTACGATCTCCTTCTCGCGGCCTGCCGCCGCGCGCCGCAGGTCGACATGTTCAATACTGTTGAGTTCGGCTACATCGCCGAACAGCTCGCCGAGAAGTTCGGAACGCGCGGCCTGCCGGTGACGCTGTCGACGGCCTGCGCGTCTGGCGCGACAGCGATCCAGCTCGGCGTCGAGGCGATCCGCCGCGGCGAAAGCGACAAGGTGCTGTCAATCGGCACCGATGGTTCGGTTTCCGCTGAAGCACTGATCCGCTTCTCGCTGCTCTCTGCCCTCTCCACCCAGAACGAGCCCGCTCACAAGGCTGCAAAACCATTCTCCAAGGATCGCGATGGCTTCGTCATGGCCGAGGGTTCCGGGGCGATGGTGATGGAATCGCTGGAAGCAGCCGTCGCCCGCGGCGCCAACATTCTCGGGATCATGCGCGGCTGCGGCGAAAAGGCCGACGACTTCCACCGCACCCGTTCGAAGCCGGATGGATCGCCCGCCATCGGAGCGGTCCGTGCAGCGCTCGACGATGCCGGCATCGCAGAGGATGCGATCGACTATATCAACGCCCACGGCACCTCCACGCCGGAGAATGACAAGATGGAATATCTCGCCCTGTCGACCGTGTTCGGGGAGCGCATCTCGAAGCTGCCGACGTCGTCCAACAAGTCGATGATCGGCCACACATTGACGGCGGCCGGTGCCATCGAGGCGGTATTCTCGATGCTGACGATCCAGACCGGCACTATCCCGCCGACGATCAACTACGACAATCCCGATCCAGCCATCGATCTCGACGTGGTGCCCAATGTGAAGCGCGAGGCGAGCGTTTCATCGGTGCTTTCCAGCTCATTCGGGTTCGGTGGACAAAATACCTGTCTTGTCATGACCGCAGAACCGAACTAATCCGTGGCCTGAACAAGGAAACGGATATGCGTGCACTACAGCTGATCGACGACCGCAAGCTCGAATTGGTCGATATTGCCCCTCCGCCCCCGCCTGGCGTCGGCGAGGTCACGGTGAATATCAGGGCCGTTGCGCTCAATCACATTGACGTCTGGGGCTGGCGCGGCATGGCCTTCGCCAAGCGCAAGATGCCCCTGACGATCGGCGCGGAAGCATCCGGCGTTGTCGATGCGATCGGCCCGGGCGTCAGTTCGGTGCTGCCCGGACAGCTTGTTTCGATTTACGGCGCGCAGACCTGCGGCCTTTGTCGGCCCTGCCGCGAAGGCCGCGACAATCTCTGCGAACACGTATCCGGGGTCCATGGCTTTCACCTTGACGGCTTTGCCCAGGAAAAAGTCAACTTGCCGGCGCGCCTCCTCGTCCCGGCGCCTCCCGGCGTCGACGAGATCGGCGCTGCGGTCGCGCCCGTTACCTTCGGTACGGTCGAGCACATGCTCTTTGACAACGCCAAGCTCGAGCCCGGCGAGACGATCCTCGTACACGCCGGAGGGTCGGGCATTGGCTCGGCCGCGATCCAGCTTGCCAAGAAGATCGGCTGCACAGTCATTACGACTGTCGGTTCCGACAACAAGATCGAGAAGGCGAAGGCGCTGGGCGCCGACCACGTCATCAACTACCGCGAAGATCGCTTCGAAGGTGTCGTGCGCAAGCTGACGAAGAAGAAGGGCGTGGACGTTGTGTTTGAACATGTCGGCGCGGACACCTGGGCGGGTTCCATGCTGTCGCTGCGGCGCGGCGGGCGTCTTGTCACGTGCGGCTCGACATCCGGCGTATCGACGAACATGAACCTGATGATGCTGTTCCAGCAGCAGTTGAAGCTGCTCGGCTCCTTCGGCTGCCGCATGGAGAACATGGCGGATGCGATGCAGAAGATGGCGCGCGGCCTCGTTCAT
This sequence comes from Phyllobacterium sp. YR620, assembly GCF_900104165.1. Classification (NCBI taxonomy): domain Bacteria; kingdom Pseudomonadati; phylum Pseudomonadota; class Alphaproteobacteria; order Hyphomicrobiales; family Phyllobacteriaceae; genus Phyllobacterium; species Phyllobacterium sp. YR620. The sequence continues at coordinate 870,341 of NZ_FNJP01000001.1, read as the reverse complement.
CCGGTCATCGATACGCAAGTCGGTTTCGATGAAATCGACACGGCGCTGAAACGGATGGAAGGCCGGGACGTTTTCGGCAAGATCATCCTGCGCATCAACTGATTTCCGATGAAGCTCAATACGAAACTTGCTCTGTTCCGGTGGAGCCAGAGGCTCAAGTCGTTTAACTACTGGCTGACGGCGAATGTCGTCTTCGGCATTTTGTGGCTGTTGCGCCGCCTGCCCGCACGGGCAGCAATGGATTTCATGGACGCCGCGGCGCGTAAGATCGGTCCGCTGATGGGACGTCATCGCGTCGCCATGAACAACCTGCGCAAGGCCTATCCGGAAAAGTCCGAGCAAGAACTGCAGGACATCGCGCGCGACATGTGGGGGAACATGGCGCGCCTTACTGCCGAATATGTCTTCCTCGACGCCATCTTCGACTATGATCCGCACAGCGACAAGACCGGGATCATCGAAGTGCACGGCCGGGAAATCTTCGAGCGCCTGCTCGGGGAAAAAGACCGGCCGCACATATTCTTCACCGGGCATACGGGCAATTTCGAACTCTTGCCAATCTGCGCCGCGACATTCGACTTGAATGTCACAGCGCTGTTTCGCCCGCCGAACAATCCCTATGTCGCCAAGCGCATCCTGGGCGCTCGCCGCACCAATATGGGGCACCTCGTTCCATCGAAGGCCGGGGCGGCATGGTCGCTCGCGACTGTCCTCAATGCCAACGGCAATGTCGGCATGCTCGTCGACCAGAAATTCCGCCGCGGCATCCCCTCGACCTTCTTCAATCGCCCCTGCAAGACCAATCCGCTTCTGGCTAAGCTCGCGCGCCAATATGATTGCGATGTCTATCCAGCCCGCTGCATCCGCTTGCCCGGCGGCCGCTTCCGCCTCGAACTCGAGGAAAAAATGGAACTGCCGCGCGACGAAAAGGGTGCGGTAGACCTTGCTGCCACTGTGCAAGCCTTGAACGATAAGGTTGAGAGCTGGGTGCGCGAGTATCCCGGCCAGTGGATGTGGTTCCACAAGCGCTGGAACTGATCACCTAGTAATAGTTCATCACCGCGTGCCGGGCCTCGGCGAAGAAGAGCCAGCGCTCGGTAAGGAGGCCGAGAAGATGCGCGAGGACGCCTACGGCAAGGACGAATTGTGCCAAGAGGCCGCCGCCAATCGCCATGGCAGCAAGCAAGGCAACGACCGGCAGCACGATGCCGCTCAGGAACGCTATCATCCAGAGCTTGGCCGCATGCTTGCGGGCAACGCGAAAGCCCATTTCGCGCGTCAAGTAATTCTCCAGCGCGTGAGGACGCTCGAACAACCGCACCTTGCCGATATGTCCGAGCCCGGTTGCCGTCTCCGGCGTCGACAGGGGAACGAGTGTCATTGCCCCCTTGCGCCAGATCATCTTGGCGACAAGGGCAAGCAGAATGAATGACAACGCCAGAAGCTCGAGACCGAGCGCGCCTCCGGCAAAACTCGCCGCAAGCAGAAACCCGCCGGCCAGCGAAAACAGCAGGAAGCAAAGCGGCGTCAGCGGGGTATTCCAGTTGCCGACGGTCTTGAGCGACGCGTAGATCATCGATGTGCAATAGACGGTGATCAGCGCGCCGGCGACGGTGATCAGGCCAAGCAGCACATCGTGGCGATCGCCGAAGACAGCCAGTGCGGCGCTCAAGGTCAGCGGCACGAAGGTTGCGATCGCCATCACTCCTTCGCGCGACAGCCAGCTCGATCGCCATTGGCTGAGCGCCCTCCACGCGCGCTGGGGATTGCCGAGATGGAGAAGCGACGACGACAGCCCGATGCCGATCAGCCCAATCGAAACGACATAGGCGATCTTGGTCGAGAGCGAGGCCGGATCGAGAAAGCCAAGCCCGAGGACAACGGCAAGACCATAGCCAAGGCCGGACAGGGTCGTGAAGACGATGATCGAATAGGCTGGATGCATTTATTGCGGCCTCGACATTGCGGGGACGCGGAGATGTTGAGCGTTACCCCCCTCTGTCCTGCCGGACATCTCCCCCACAAGGGGGGAGATCGGATGGCCGCAAGCCTGTGTTCCAATTGGTACGGCGGTAGTTAGGCAAACCCGTGAAGCAGGCTGATCTCCCCCCTTGTGGGGGAGATGTTCGGCAGGACAGAGGGGGGTGGGTGCATCATCGGTCAATGACTTTCGAATGCAGGGCGCCGCCTTTCCCTCCCCCTTGTGGGGAGGGTGGCTGCGCAGCAGCCGGGAGGGGCGTGCCTGGTAGGGAACAAATCGCTTTGCCGTCGCAAGGACCCCGCCCCGGACCTTCGGTCCGACCCTCCCCACAAGGGGGAGGGAAGCACGGAATCCGCCGAGCCCAAGGGTTTGCTGATTTGTGAAACGGTCCGCTGCCGATCGATCTCCCCCCTTGTGGGGGAGATGTCCGGCAGGACAGAGGGGGGTATCGTAGGAATGCAACCCTGACATGCTAACTCACATCCGATCGAGCGCTCTGTCGAGCCAGGCAAAGAAACCGGTCGCACCTTCGCTGTTCTCGGCAAGCGGCACCAATGGCGCACTCTCGCTCAGTGCCTTTCGCGGGCGCGGCGGCAAGTATTTGTTGGTCGGCCGCGTCCCCTGCTCCGGCATCAGATCGAAACCACCGCGCTCCGCCACCATGATCGACACCTCGGATGTCGGATCGCCGAGATCGCCGAAGTGGCGCGCGTTGGCGGGACATGTGCGAACGCAGGATGGTATCCGGTCCTCCTGCTGCAACGTCTCGTTGTAGATGCGATCGACGCACAGAGTGCATTTCTTCATGACACCGGCGGCGAGATCCATCTCGCGTGCGCCATAGGCGCAGGCCCAGGCGCAGAGCCCGCAGCCGATGCATTTGTCCTCGTCGACAAGCACAATGCCATCTTCAGCTCGCTTGTAGGAAGCGCCGGTCGGGCAGACCGTGACGCAGGGCGCATCCTCGCAATGCAGGCAGGATTTCGGAAAATGAACGATGCGCGCATCGCCTGCTTCCCCGATGACTTCACCACCCTCCGGCACCACTTCGAAACTGTGAATGCGGTTGAGAAACGTGCCCGACACGTCGTCGCCGTAAGGATGCTGGTCCGAGAGTGCATTGCCGTAGCCGCCCGTGTTCCATTCCTTGCAGCTGATGACACAGGCATGGCAGCCGACGCAGACATCGAGATCGATGACAAGGCCGAGCTTCCTGGAGGTGCGGTTTTGCGGCAGGCTGGTCATTTGAGCGCCCACTCCTGACCGTAGCGAATCTCTTCGGCCCCAGGCTTCTGGCTGCCGGGCCGTTCAATGGCACCAAACTGCGGCTCGCTCATCGCATCGCCTTCCTCGGCCTTTTCGATACGGACGCGCAAATCATACCAGGCCGCCTGTCCGGTGATCGGGTCGGAATTCGACCAGCGCATGCCGTCGGCCTTGGGCGGCAGGAGTTCATGGATGAGGTGGTTGAGCAGGAATCCCTTCGTCGCCTCCGGCGCATCGGGCGCGAGAGCCCAGGCGCCCTTGCGCTTGCCAATGGCGTTCCATGTCCACATGGTGCGCCCGTTTACCGCCTCTGTCCGCGCAATCTCGCATTTGATGCGGCCATGATGCGAGATTACCCACGCCCAATCGCCGTCGTTGAGCCCAAGCTCGTCGCAGATCCCACCCGGAACATAGAGCGGGTTGCGCGTATGGATTTGCCGGAGCCAGGCATTTTGCGACCCCCAGGAATGGTACATCGCCATCGGACGCTGCGTCAGCGCGTGATAGGGAAAGGCGTTCGTGTCGATGCCCTGTTCCTCGAACGGCCGGTACCAGTCCGGCAGCGGATCGAAGCAATCGATGAGGCGCTGCCTGTACGCTTGCGGCGCAACCGGCTGGCGCACGCCCTCGGCGGACAGACGGAACTTCTGCAGCGTCTCGACATAAAGCTGGATCGTGACCGGCTGCGGGGCGTCGAAGAAGCCCATATCGATGGCAAATTGCTGGTAGGCCGCGTTATGATGCTTGAAGTAGAGCGCTTCCTCCGGAATGTGCTTCACCCAGAAGGCGCCGTGTTCGATATATTGCTTGAGCTGATCCTTGTTTGGCGCGCCCCTGCCCTCATCCTCGCCAGCCTCGCCGCGAAAGCCGGAAAGCGGCCCGATGCCGGGCTTGCGCTGGTGATTGACGATGTAATCGGCGTAATCCTTGTAGAGCGCTTTGCCATCCGCATCGACGAAGCCGGGCAATTTCAGGCGTGCACCAAGATCGATCAGTGCCGACTGGAAGCCGCGCACGTCGCGGTCGGGTTTCAGCACCGGCCACCGGATTGCGTCGCAAGCCGCTTCCGGCTCCGAGATCGGACGATCGAGCAGTGAAATGCAGTCATGGCGTTCGAGATAGGTCGTATCCGGCAGAACAAGATCGGCATAAGCCACCATTTCCGACGAGTAGGCGTCGGAATAGATTATCTTGGGTATCCTGTACTCGCCTGTCGCAGGATCGCGCTCCTCGAGCATCCTGATCGTGCCGCGCGTGTTCATCGACGAGTTCCAGGCCATGTTGGCCATGTAGAGAAAGAGCACGTCGACGGGATAAGGGTCGCCCGCCGAGGCATTGGCGATCACCATATGCATCATGCCATGGGCCGAAAGCGGCGCCTCCCATGAAAAGGCCTTGTCGATCCGTTGCGGCTTGCCGTCTGCGTCGACCAGTAGGTCCTCCGGCCCCAGCGGATAACCGAGATGGGGTCCTGCCAGCGGCTGGCCAGGCCTCACATGCTCAGGCTTGCCGTGCGGGCGAGGATGAGCCGTGGCGGGTTTCGGATATGGCGGCTTGTAGCGATAACCGCCGGGGCAGTCGATCGAGCCGATGATGGTCTGCAGCACGTGCAAAGCACGGGCAGACTGGAACCCGTTGGAATGGGCGGAAACTCCGCGCATGGCGTGAAAGCTGACCGGGCGCCCGATCATCACCTCGTGCTGTTCTCCCTTCATGTCCGTCCACGGCTGCGCAATGACGATCTCTTCCTCGAAGGCGACCCGCGCGATTTCGGAGGCAAGGCCGCGAATGGTTTTTGCGTCGATCCCGGTTTCGGCCGCCACTGCCTCCGGCGCATACTTCGGATCGAGATATTTTTCAGCCATCAGGCGAAGCACGCTGCGCACCTTGCGATTGTCGGCAGTCGTGAAATCCGCGTTGAGATCCGCGACATGTCCGGGCTCGTCAAATCGAACGAGTGCCCCGGTCGCGCGGTCGCGCACCAGTGCCTTGCCGAGATCGTCGCGCAGAAAGAGCCCATGATCCTCATGACCCGGATCGTCGATCACCAGCCAGGGGGCGTTGGTGTAGCGGCGCAGATAGTCGAGATCGATGCGGCCGGTGCGAAAGAGTTCATGGATAATGGACAGGATCAGCAGGCCATCGGTGCCAGGCCGGATGCCGATCCAGTTGTCGGCGACGGCGGAATAGCCGGTGCGGACGGGATTGACCGAAACAAAGCGCGCGCCCCGCTTTTTCAGCTTGGAAATGCCTATCTTGATCGGGTTGGAATCGTGATCCTCGGCAACGCCGAAGAGAACGAAAAGCTTGGTCTTGTCCCAATCCGGTGCACCGAACTCCCAGAACGCACCGCCTATCGTATAGATGCCGGCGGCCGCCATGTTGACCGAGCAGAAGCCGCCATGGGCCGCATAATTCGGCGTGCCGAAATTCTGCGCCCAGTAGCTGGTCAAGGCCTGCGACTGGTCGCGCCCGGTAAAGAAAGCCAGCTTCTGCGGCGCATTTTCTCGTACCGGTTGCAGCCAATCGACGGCGAGCGACAGCGCCTCGTCCCAGCTGATTTCCCTGAATTGGCCGGAGCCGCGCGGCCCGGTGCGCAGGAGCGGCGCCCGCAGGCGCGCGGGCGAATAGTGCTGCATGATGCCGGCAGAGCCCTTGGCGCAGAGCACACCCTTGTTGATGGGATGATCGCGATTGCCCTCGATATAGCGGACCTTGCCATCCTTCAGATGGACATCGATGCCGCAGCGGCAAGCGCACATGTAGCAGGTGGTCTTGCGAACTTCATCACCAACCGGCTCCGACAGGGCAAGGTCTGGTTCTGAATTCATCTCTTGAGTCGCCCCGCTGTTTGCATACCCGATTGTTTCACAATGCGTAGTGAAAACAATCCTGTAACAGTCGATCAGTTGCAGTTTGGCGAAGCGTTTCAGCCTCGACTGCGAGAGCCTGCCCGACTCGGAGGCATTTTAGCGGTTTTGCAGCGGGGTATTGTAGGGAAAGCGGCACATGGCTTTATTTGTGCAGACAAATCGCAACCGGGCGCGAATCAGGACCGATCGGCACGCCGCCGCTTGTACATGGTCCAGGCGTCGCGGATCTCCCGCAACGGCATCTGGGGATCAATGATCCTGGCCAGCGGCACAATGTCCGCGAGCGACCCAGCCTTGGGCCGCTCCACGCATATCAAATCGATGAGCCGTTCGCGCCGATCGAAAAGCGGCGGAATTTCCAAAGGCCCATCGTGTCGGCGGTCCAGGCGCCCTGGCGAACCATGCGGCGCCTCGCCTTGAGGAAAAGCACTGCTGCCAGCGCCGCGATCAAGAGGCCGGCGCCTACGTTCCAGACCATCGAGATACCGACGGCTATTAGGATGACGAGAACCGGGATGAGGCGGCGAAACCAGGTTTCGACGACGGCGTCGCGGTCGGCCTTGAGCCGGCGCTCGCGCATCAGTTCAGCCTTTTCGTGCCTGGTCATCACGACACCTTCAAACATGACGGCACAAGGGTCATAACCTGCGGCTTCGGGGTCGAAAGCCTCGTCAATACGTCGTTGGCGGCGATATTCCGCCAGAGTCCAGCGTGTCATTTTACGAGTTCTACAGCCAAATGGGGCATCGGCACGTCAGCATGTGATGGCGCAAGCAGCGCCAGCGCAAGGATAAGGCCAATAACGCAGAGGACACCAATAGCACAGGAGCCGCGGCGCTCGTCGGAGCTGCCTTCGTGCTCTTGTTCCATGCGTGCATATTCAGTCTCTGCTACTCGTTCTTCGCGGAGCATCGTCGTGGTCCTGTTTGGTGAAAAAGTTGCCGTTACATTGCGGCGATTGACCAGATGGCCCTTGTCGAGTTCAAGTTCAATCGGGTGCGACAAAACTGTACAAATGCGCAATTTACTTGCTGCGAAGGGCCACTTTGTAACGCTTACTTACGTTTGCCGGGCATCCGTCAAAGAAAGTGCAAAGTAGTGCAATGCATTCGTGAACCTGTTGCAATGGCGCCTTGGCGCAGCACTTGCCTCTTGCCAAATCAGCGGGTCCCCTGATTTGATGCGCGCATGGACGAAAAGCTGCGCCGGGCCATTGATAGACGCCGTGACGACCTGGTCGCGCTGACGCGAGATCTCATCCGCTTTCCGACGATCAATCCGCCCGGCGAAGCCTACACGCACTGCGCCGAATATCTGGCGAAGCGCCTGCAAAAATCCGGATTCGAAACGCAACTGATTCGGGGCGTCGGCACGCCGGGTGATACTGACCGCTATCCGCGCACCAATATTATCGCCCGCTTCGACGGCCGCACCCATGGCCAGACCGTGCATTTCAACTCGCATATCGATGTCGTCGATACCGGTGAGGGCTGGACGGTCGACCCGTTCGAGGCCGTGGTCAAGGACGGCAAGATTTATGGTCGCGGCGCCTGCGACATGAAAGGCGGACTGGCGGCATCGGTCATTGCCGCCGAAGCCTTTCTCGAGGTCTATCCGGATTTCGCCGGCGCAATCGAGATTTCCGGCACCGTCGACGAAGAGTCGGGCGGATTTGGCGGCGTCGCTTTTCTTGCGAGCAAAGGCTTTTTCTCGAAGCCGCGTGTCGACCACGTCATCATTCCCGAACCGCTGAACAAGGACCGTATCTGTCTCGGACATCGCGGGGTGTGGTGGGCCGAAATCGAGACCAAGGGTGAAATCGCCCACGGTTCGATGCCGTTCCTCGGCGACTGCGCGATCCGGCATATGAGCGCGGTGCTCGACGCCTTCGAGAATGAGTTGTTCCCGGCACTCGACAGGAAACAAACCCGGATGCCGGTCGTACCGGAAGGCGCGCGACGCTCGACCATGAACATCAACGCCATCCATGGCGGCCAAACCGACGACTATTCCGGCCTGCCCTCGCCCAACGTGCCGGATTCCTGCCGGCTGACGATCGATCGCCGCTTCCTGCTTGAGGAAGATATTGCCGAAGTGAAACGCGAGGTCACCTCGATCCTCGACCGGTTGCAATGGGAACGGCCGAAATTTCACTACGAGATTCGGGACATCATGGAGGTGCAGCCCATCATGACCGAGCGCGACGCGCCGGTGGTGACAGCGGTGGCGGAGGGCATCCGGACCGTATTCGGACGCGAGCCCGCCTATGTGATTTCGCCCGGCACCTATGACCAGAAGCATATAGCCCGCATCGGGCTCCTGCACGATTGCATCGCCTATGGGCCCGGCATTCTCGATCTCGCTCACCGGCCGGACGAATATGTGGGCATCGACGACATGCTCGAATCCGCTAATGTCATGGCGCTTGGGCTCAAGATTCTCTTGTCCGGATCGGTTTGACCTGTTGGGAGTGGTTGAATGAACAATTTCGCAAAATCGGCACTGGTGGGCGCGGCCCTGGCGCTGCTCACCTCGAGCGCAGCCTTTGCCGCGCGCGCCGATCTCGTGCTCGGCATCGTCCTCGAGCCGCCGCATCTCGATCCGACAGCAGGCGCGGCTGCTGCCATCGACGAAATCGTCTACGCCAATATCTTCGAAGGGTTGACCCGAATCGGGCCGAAGGGCGAAGTCCTGCCGGCGCTGGCGGAAAGCTGGACGCTTTCCGACGACGGCAAGACATACACGTTCAAGCTGCACAAGGACGTGAAATTCCACGACGGCACCAGCTTCGACGCGGAAGACGTGAAGTTCTCGCTGGACAGGGCGCGCGGCGGCGACTCCACCACTGCGCAAAAGGGCCTGTTTGCAGCAATCGATACAGTCGAGGTTGTCGATCCGTTGACGGTCAAGGTCACGCTGAAGCAGCCGAGCGGCGACTTCCTTTATAATATGGGCTGGGGTGACGCCGTCATCGTCGCGCCGGAAAGCGCCCAAACCAACAAGGAAAAGCCGATCGGCACCGGGCCATTCAAATTCGATAGTTGGGCTAAGGGATCGCAGATTGTTATATCGAAGAATGCGGCCTATTGGGGCAAGCCGGCCCTGCTCGACAAGGCGACATTCCGCATCATCCCCGATCCTGCCGCCGCGACCGCGGCGCTGCTTGCGGGCGATGTCCAGGCTTTTCCGGTGTTCCCGAGCTATGAAACCATCGCGCAGTTCGAGGCCGATCCGCGTTTCAAGGTCGTCATCGGCACCACCGAGGGCGAAACCATCCTCGGTATGAACAACAAGAAGCCGCCTTTCGACAATTTGAAAGTGCGGCAGGCCATCGCCCATGCGATCGACCGCAAGGCGCTCATCGACGGTGCGATGTTCGGGCTCGGAACCCCCATCGGCTCGTTCTTTCCGCCGCACCACCCTGCCTATATAGACCTGACATCGGAAACGGCTTTCGACCCTGAATTGTCGAAGAAGCTTCTTGCGGAGGCCGGTCACCCCGATGGGTTCAAAACCACGCTGAAGCTGCCACCGCCGACCTATGCGCGGCGCGGCGGCGAGATTATCGCGGCTGAACTGCGCGACATCGGAATCCAGGCTGAAATCGTGCCGCTCGAATGGGCGCAATGGCTCGATCAGGTGTTCAAGAACAAGGATTACGACATGACCATCGTGTCGCACACCGAGCCGAACGATCTGAATATTTTTGCCCGCGACGACTATTACTTCAACTACGACAATCCGGCTTTCAAGGATCTCATCAAGCAGATCGATGCGACGTCCGACGACGCCAAGCGAACGGAGCTATACCAAGAGGCGCAGAAGATACTCGCGACCGATGTTCCCGCGGCTTTCCTGTTTCAACTGCCCAAGACCGGCGTCTGGGATGCCAAGATCGAGGGCCTTTGGGAAAACGGCCCGATCCAGGCCAACGACCTGACCGCTGTGAAATGGGTGGATTGAGTTTGCACCTGACGGAGGGAGGTGTGATCGATCGCCACCCGCGCTCCTTATGCTGAACTACGCCGTAAAGCGCATCCTCATTGGCCTTGCGACAGTATTCGCCGCGTCGATCGTCGTCTTCGCCATGCTGGAAATCGTTCCGGGCGACCCCGCGCGGCTCATGCTCGGCATGAATGCGACAGAAGATGCGGTTCACGCCCTGCAAGAGCAGATGGGTCTCAACCAGCCGCTTCTAGCGCGCTACTTCCATTGGCTGGGCGGCCTCCTGACCGGCGACCTCGGCCGGTCCTATACCTATTCGGTTCCGGTGGTCGATCTAATTGTCGAGCGCGTCGCAGTATCCCTGCCGCTCGCCCTCATATCGCTCGTGCTCTCGACGGCAATCGCATTGCCCGTCGCTCTTTATTCAGCCTCGCGGCGCGGGACGGTTGCCGATACCGCAAGCATGGGCGTCGCCCAGATTGGCGTCGCCATCCCGAACTTCTGGTTTGCCCTCCTCCTCGTTTATGTTTTTGCCGTGACACTGCGGCTTCTGCCCGCGGGCGGTTTTCCCGGCTGGAGTGCCGGCATCTGGCCGGCGTTGAAGGCGCTCATATTGCCATCGATCGCACTCGCATTGCCGCAGGCGGCGATCCTCGCGCGCGTCGCCCGCTCCGCCCTCCTCGACGTGCTTGGCGAAGACTATATCCGCACCGCGCGAGCCAAGGGGCTCACTAGGCGCGGCGTTCTTTACCGCCATGCCCTGCGCAATGCACTCATCCCGATCCTGACCGTTATCGGGCTGCAATTCGCCTTTCTGCTCGCCGGAACAATCATCATCGAGAATGTCTTCTACCTTCCCGGATTAGGGCGGCTGGTGTTTCAGGCCATTACCCAGCGCGACCTTATCGTCGTTGAAGGCGTTGTGATGTTGCTGGTCGCGACGGTCATCCTCATCAACCTCGTCGTCGATCTTTCCTATGCCATCGTCGATCCGCGTCTGCGGAGCCGCGCATGACCGCCTCCCCATGGCAGGAAGGGATGTCCAAGGCGATCGGCAACCGGTCGTTTCTGGTCGGCCTGATGATCACCGGCGTCGTTGCCGTCATGGCCGCCCTCTCCTTCGTATGGACTCCCTACGCCGTAGGGACGCTCGACATTGCCGGCAAGTTGAAGCCGCCCTCCTGGAGCCACTGGCTCGGCACCGACCATTATGGCCGCGACATCCTGTCGATGATCATGGTCGGCAGCCGCAACTCGATTGCGGTCGCCTTCGTCTCGGTTGCGATCGGCCTCGCGATCGGCGTGCCGCTCGGGCTTTGGGCCGCAGCGCGAGGCGGCTGGATCGACGAACTGCTCATGCGGCTCAACGACCTGGTGTTTGCTTTTCCCGCACTGCTTTCAGCGGTGATGATAACCGCGGTCTTCGGACCCGGCGCGATCAACGCCATTATCGCCATCGGCATATTCAACATCCCGGTCTTCGCCCGCGTCGCCCGCGGCGCGGCGCTGTCCCTTTGGCCGCGCGAATTTATTCTCGGCGCGCGTGCCTGCGGCAAGGGTGCGGCGCGCATTACGATCGAGCATGTCCTGCCCAACATCGCCAATCTCCTTGTGGTCCAGGCGACCATACAGTTCTCGCTGGGCATTCTCGCCGAAGCCGGGCTCTCCTATGTCGGCCTCGGTTCGCAGCCGCCGATGCCAAGCTGGGGTCGCATGCTGTTCGAAGCCCAGACCATGGTCGGTCTTGCTCCGCACATGGCGCTGTTTCCGGGTCTTGCCATCGTCATTACGGTGCTTGGCCTCAACCTCCTTGGTGACGGCCTGCGCGATGTACTTGATCCACGATTGCGACGGGAGCGCTGATGGCTCCCCTCCTTGACATCAAGGGCCTGCGGCTGACGATTGGTGGCGTCCCTGTGCTGAACGGCATCGACCTCGCTATCGAACCCGGAGAAATCCGCGCGCTCGTTGGCGAATCCGGCTCCGGCAAGTCGATGACCGCGCTTAGCGTCATGAAGCTTCTGCCCAATGGCGCCCGCGCCGGGGGCCAGATCCGCTTCAACGGCACCGACATTCTTGCAGCGAGCGAGGCCGAAATGTGCCGCTTGCGCGGTGACGACATCGGCATGGTTTTCCAGGAACCGATGACGGCGCTCAACCCGATGAAGACGATCGGAGAACAGGTCGCCGAAGGCATCAGATTGCATACAGGCGCGAGCCGTGCCGTGGCGGAAGAACGAACGCGCGCCATCCTTGACCGCGTCGGCCTGCCGGCCGCGAAATTTCCGCTCGGCCGTTATCCGCACGAGCTTTCGGGCGGCCAGCGTCAACGCGTGGTCATTGCCATCGCCTGCGCGCTAAAGCCGAAGCTGCTGATCGCCGACGAACCGACGACTGCACTGGACGTCGTGCTGCAGGCACAGATTCTCGATCTGTTGCAGAACCTCGTCCGGGACGAGAAAATGGGCATGCTCCTCATCAGCCACGATCTGGCGGTCGTCGCCGATGTCGCCGATAGCATCACCATTCTACGACACGGCGAAGTCATGGATCGCGGCGAGACCACGCAAATCCTGACGGAACAGGCGCATCCCTATACGCGCCAGCTGGCGCAAGCCTCGATGCACGTGCCGGATCGGTCGCGCCCCCACATCGCGCAAGACGACGGACCGCTCCTTTCAGTCCGCAATGTCGCGCGCATCTACCCCGGCACGCGCACCGGGTTGTTCGCAAGAAGCGAGCCGACGATTGCGGTCGACGATGTAAGCTTCGAGCTCGAGCCCGGCCAATCCATGGCCCTTGTCGGGCGCTCTGGTTGCGGCAAGTCCACGTTGGCACGCATGGTTCTGGCCTTGGACAAGCCGTCGCACGGCGACATCGTCCTGTCCGGACGGCGGATCGACAATCTCGGCGAAGCAGCGCTGCGCCCGGCACGGCGGCACATGCAGGTCGTGTTTCAGGATCCTTACGGTTCGTTTAACCCACGTCACAAAGCCGGGCGTCTGGTGGCCGAACCCCTCTTTCTCTTCGATACACCACTCTCGCAGGGCGAGACACGTGAACGGATCGACACCGCGCTTGAACGCGTCGGGATCGCGCCGAAAGATCGCGACAAGTACCCGCATGAATTCTCCGGCGGCCAGCGGCAGCGCCTCGCCATCGCCCGCGCCATCATCACCGAGCCGAAGCTGGTGGTGGCGGACGAACCAGTTTCGGCCCTCGATGTCTCGATCCGCGCCCAGATACTCGACCTTTTCGCCGATTTGAATGGCCGCCTCGGCATCGCCTATCTGTTCATTACCCATGATCTCGCCGTGGCACGCGCGATAACGGATAGTGTCATGGTGATGGCTGATGGCAGGATCGTCGAACGAGGCCGGACGGACGAGGTGCTGCGCCATCCGCAGTCCGACGCCGGGCGGGCATTGGTGGACGCCTCCCCCGATTTGCACAGGTCGCTGGCCCGCCGCATTGGCGAACAGGGATAACGCCGGCAGGCCGGGTCGACGTTCCGCCAGGAGCCGCTAAAGCAGCAAACCAAACAGGAAAAGCACCAGGACGACGCCAGTCAATGCGGCGGTCGCAACGCCGAAAATATCCAGCGCATCGTCGATATTGTCGGCGCCGGCATCGCGGCGGCCGGCACCATTGAGCATGGGCTCATTGGCGACTTCGCCGCCATAGACCCGCGGCCCCGCCAGTGCGACCTCGATCGCCCCGGCCATCGCCGCCTCGGGCCAGCCGGCATTGGGCGAGCGGTGGAGGCGCGCGTCCCGCATCATGACGTTGAAGGAGCGCAGTGCCGCGTCGTAACCATGGACGATCCACGCCGCCCCCGAAATCAGGAGGCCCGTCAGCCTTGCCGGAATCCAGTTGGCAACATCGTCGAGCTTTGCGGCAAACCGCCCGAAATCGCGATGGCGGTCATTGAGATGGCCGATCATGGAATCGGCGGTATTGAGCATTTTGTAAGCCAGCAGGCCGGGGAGCCCGAGCAGCGCGAACCAGAAAGCCGGCGCGACGATACCATCCGACGTATTCTCGGCGAGACTTTCGATCGCCGCGCGGCTGACGGCGGCATCGTCAAGCGTTTCAGGATCGCGGCCGACGATCATGGAAACGGCGCGCCGGGCGCCGACGATGCCTTCCTCACGCAGCGCAACGGCAACGCGGCTCACATGATCGGCAAGGCTCTTCTGGGCAAGGAACACGGCGACGATCAGTGCTTCGATCAGTTCGCCAAAGGGCGGGATCGTCCGCAGTGCAAGGTAAATCAGCAATCCTGCAGCGGCGGCGATTACAAGCAGACCGAGCGTGACGACAAAACCGTCGCGCCGGCGCTCCTCATCGGATTTCGAAGATGTGTTGAATCGCTTGTCGGCAAATTCGATGGCCTTGCCGAAGAGCACGATCGGGTGCGGCACGCGCTCCCAGAGCCATTCCGGATCGCCGAAATAGCGGTCGGCAAGGAGTGCAAGAAACAAGATCAAAAGATTGATTTCCATAAGTGAATCGATCCTGTTGAATCAAAATGTCAGCCGCCGACTCGCGCGAGCGCCGCATCAAGACGCTGCCGCAGCTTGTACGCCGCTTTGTCATCCAATGGCAGACCAAAACGCAACCATTGTGGCGCATAGGCAAATTTTCTTGTGAGGACATGTTCATGGCACATCGCTTCGTGCAGCCGCTGCGCCTGTCTGAACTCGACCAGCGAGAACAACATCGTTCCACCAAATTCCGCAAGGCCAGCATCGCCAAGCACGTCGGAAAGCAACCGCCGGCGCAGGCGCAGCCGATCCGTAAAGGCATTGAGCAACTGGCGATTTGAAAAGGCGTGCGTTGCTATCGCAAGCGCCGGCCCCGATGCCGCCCAGGGACCCAGACGGCGCGTCAAAGCGCGGGCGACGTCACCATTGGTCAGCGCAAATCCAAGCCGCAAGCCACCGAGGCCGAAAAACTTGCCGAAGGATTTGAGCACGACCAAACCGGCCATGCCGGCATACCGGGCAACGCTCGTTTCGGGATGCGGATCGGCAAAGGCTTCGTCCACGATCAAAAACCCGCCTTTTGCCGCCAGGCGACGTGCGAGTTCGAGGAGGACATCGGCGGCGATCACCCGGCCGTCAGGATTGTTGGGGTTGACGATCACGGCGACACTTGCCGATTGCGGAACATCCTCGACATTGCGGCAATCCGAAATCATCCAGCCTGCATCGAGAAACGAAACCTGATGTTCCTGATAGGTCGGGCCAAGAATCGCAACCTCGCCTTTACCGGCAATATCGGGGAGCAGCTGGATAAGCGCTTGCGTGCCTGGCGCCGCGACGACGTGCGCTGCCGTTCCCGCGCCGTAATGATCCCTTGCTGCGGCAAGCGTGGCCGCGAGCAGCTTCTCGTCGGGAAGCCTGTTCCAGATATCAGGCGCAATGGCAGGCAACGGGAATATCTCTGGATTGATCCCGGTCGACAGGTCAATCCAGACTTCCCGCACTCCGCCAAAACGCTCGATGGCGCGGTCGAGTGCGCCCCCATGTTCGATCCGCATCGACCTACCCTGCCAAATCAATGATATGCATATAAGAACCGCTCACCGAACCAACGCGCAAGCCAGCTTCGCCAAGGTCTTCGCCTAGCGCATCGCTGACGCGGAAAAGCCGCGGCGCATCGCCTTCGTGCACGATGCTCGCATAGTGGAATTCATGCGCAGTCAAGGACGCAGCGAAAGGCGATGCCGCCAGAGGCGTCAGGCGGCGATAACCGAGGTGGAGCTTGCGCCTGGCGAAGCTCGTCTCGACCGGCAAAAGGCCAAGCATCCTGTGGGCGACGCCCTCGGCGTCCTCTATGCTGGTCCCAAGCACCATGTAGCCGCCGCACTCGCCATAGATCGGCATCCCGCTCAACGCCGCCTCGCGCATTCCCGCGGTGAAAGCGGAAGCCGAAGCAAGTTTGCCGGCGTGCAGTTCGGGATAACCGCCGGGCAGATAGACCGCATCACACCCAGTTGGCGGCGCTTCGTCGGCAAGTGGCGAAAACAAGTGGATTTCGGCGCCGCGACGTCGCCAGCCATCGAGCAGATGCAGGTAGGAGAAAGCAAAGGCGTTGTCGTAGGCGACCGCAATGCGCTGGCCGAGCGGCGGAAAGCGCGCGACATTGGCCATGGAAGCGCTCGGACCATAGCTGCCGGCGATCTGCTCGAGGCGCTTAAGATCGACGCTTTTACCGATGAGCGCAGCGGCATAGTCGACAAAGGCGTCAAGGTCAGCATGTTCGCCTGCCTGAACTAGTCCGAGATGCCTTTCCGGAAGCCGCAGGCGCGGGTCACGCGGCAGGACGCCGATTACGGGAATGCCGACCGGTTCGAGCGCCGACCGCAACATCGCTTCGTGGCGAGGACTGCCCACGCGGTTGAGAATCAGCCCCGCTATCATCACGTTGCGGCGAAAATCACGAAAGCCGCTGACAAGCGCCGCAATCGAGTGTGACTGCCGGGCGCAATCGACAACGAGGATCACCGGCAGCGACAAATGCGTTGCAAGGTCGGCGGCAGAACCGCGCCCGTCGATCGCCCCGTCGAAGAGGCCCATCATGCCCTCGACGACAAGCAATTTGGCGCCTTCCGTATGGCGCGCGGCCAAGGCGCTGATCAGATCGCGCCGCATGGCCCAAGGATCGAGATTGAGGCAAGGCGCGCCGCTTGCCACCGCATGATAGGCAGGATCGATATAGTCCGGCCCGGCCTTTGCCGGAGCGATCTCGACGCCGAGATCGCGAAGTGCACGCAGGAGACCGAGCGTAACGGTGGTCTTGCCGCTCCCGGACGCCGGCGCGGCAATAAGCAAGCCTTTCATCCCGCATCCTTTTCCCGGCGGGTCCCAAGCGGATCCTGGGTCAGCACCCGGCCCTCGATGGCGCCGAGCCAGTCGAGCGCCGCACGAAGGCGCACCACTTCACCCACGACGACGATTGCCGGGGGACGAAGGCCGGCGCGTTCGACTTCGGCCTGCGCATATTCGAGCGTCGTTTCCAGAACCTGCTGTTCGCCTGTCGTCGCGTTGCAGACGAAGGCGATGGGTTCGCTCTTCTTGCGTCCGGCGGCTATCAGTCGCGACGCAATCAGACCGATATGTTTCATCGCCATGTACATGACGATGACAGAGGAACCCTTTGAAATGCTGGTCCAATCCATCGAATCTGGCACGAGTCCGGTCGCGTCATGACCGGTGAGGAATGTGACGCTCTGGTTGGTCTCGCGGTGGGTGACCGGAATGCCCGCATAGGCAAGGCCGCCAATGCCCGCGGTTATGCCGGGGACAATGCGGAAGGGCACCCCATACTCGACGAGGGTCAGCGCCTCTTCACCGCCGCGCCCGAAGACGAAAGGGTCGCCCCCCTTCAGCCGCAACACCCTCTTGCCCGCTTTGGCGAGCTCAACCAGGCGGAGCGAAATATCGCGCTGTTGCGGTGACGGCTTGCCGCCGCGCTTGCCTGCATATTCGAGCGTCGCGCCGGAATGGGCATAGGAAAGACAGTCTTCATTGACGAGGGCATCATAGACGATCACGTCTGCCTGCTCGAGCGCATTGACCGCGTGCAGGGTCAAGAGACCCGGATCGCCGGGGCCCGCTCCGACGAGCCACACGTGCCCGGGCTCGAATTTCGGCAGCCTAGATTTCATTGTGCCCATCGCTTACTCCAGTCTTTTGCGCATAGCACAATTTTTCCGAGAGCAAGCATGAACTTATCGGAAAAATCATGCAACGGGCGATGGAGCCCGCTATAAGGAGCCCATGAACGACGAACCCGATGCCGGGCTGCGCAAACCCGACGAGACCAAGGAACGACCATTGCGGCGCGGATGGACCACGGGCGCCTGCGCCACGGCGGCCACGAAGGCAGCGCTGATCGCCTTGATCACCGGCGAGTTCCCCGATCCAGTCGCCATCATTCTTCCGAAGGGCGAGGTGCCGCACTTTCAGCTCGCAATCGAATCGATCGGCGACGGCTACGCCATGGCCGGCATTGTCAAAGACGCGGGGGATGATCCTGATGTCACGCATGGTGCGACGATAATCTCCACCGTCTTCCCGGCTCCGCCCGGAAGCGGCATCCAGTTTGTCGCCGGCGAAGGCGTGGGCACGGTCACCCTGCCCGGCCTTCCGATTCCGCCCGGCGAGGCCGCGATTAATCCGGTTCCGCGCGAGATGATGAAGAAAATCTGCGAAGAGATTTGTGCTCAATACGAATTGCCTACAGACCTTGTGATTACCATTTCGGTGCCGGAGGGCGAGGACCTCGCCAAGAAGACCTGGAACCCTCGCCTCGGCATCGTCGGCGGCATTTCGATCCTCGGCACCACGGGGGTCGTTCACCCCTTCTCGTGCTCGTCATGGATCCACTCGATCCATCGCGGCATCGACGTTTCACGTGCGGCAGGCCTTACCCATGTGCTCGCGGCAACTGGTTCCACCTCCGAAGATGCGGCGCAGGCAATTTACCACCTGCCCGAAATCGCGCTGCTCGACATGGGGGATTTTGCCGGCGGCTTGCTCAAATATCTGCGCGTCCACCCCATCGACCGGCTGACTATTGCCGGCGGTTTTGCCAAGCTTACGAAACTTGCGCAAGGGGCGCTTGATCTTCACTCCGCGCGCAGTCAGGTCAGCATGGAATTCCTCGCCGATGAGGCGACCAGGCTCGGCTTGAAGCCTGACATGAGGCAGCGGATTCTCGATGCAAATACCGCGCAGGAAGTCCTTGAACTGACTCAAGAACTTGGCATAGACCTCGCCGCCACCATCGCGGTGAAGGCCAGGGAAACTGCCATCGCCACCCTCAAGGGGGCCCCGGTAGATGTCGAAGTCATCGTGACGGACCGCAAGGGAGCAATCCTTGCCCGCGTCTGAACGGCCGATCCTCATTCTTGGGGGAACGGCTGAAGCCTCCAAACTTGCAACCCGCCTCACGGAGAGCGGCTACCGCGTCATATCTTCGCTCGCCGGACGCACGAAGGACCCGGCGAGGCCCGAGGGCGAAGTGCGAATCGGCGGCTTTGGCGGTGTAGCGGGCCTTTGCGACTATATCGCCGGGCAGCACGTGGCCCTCCTCATAGACGCCACGCATCCCTTTGCGACGCAGATTTCGGACAATGCGATCGCAGCCGCCGCTGCGACGGATCTGCCTTTCGTGCGATTGGAGAGGCCGGCCTGGCTGCAACGGCCGGGCGACGCGTGGACGACCGCCATGACGCTCGAAGAGGCGGTAGCGGCGATCCCAACCCGGGCACGCGTGCTGCTTGCGCTCGGCCGGCAGCACATCGCGCCGTTTGCGCGCCGCGGTGACGTGCATTTCGTCGTCAGGATGATCGATCCGCCGGAAGTGCCCCTCGGCCTCATCGACTACGAACTGGAGTTGTCCAAACCCGGCAGTCTTGAGGAGGAAACAGCCTTCCTTAAAGCAAAACGGCTGTCGCACATCGTGTGCCGCAATTCCGGCGGCACGGCATCCTACGCGAAGATAAGGGCCGCACGCGAACTCGGCTTGCCGGTGATCGTGATCGAGCGTCCGCATCGCCCGGGCGCCAATACGGTCCCGGACATCGACGGCGTTATCGAATTCGTCGAGGCAAATCTCTCATTCTGAGCGCTGGCGCAAGCTGTGGCTGTGGCCCTTGTTGTAGAGGGCCGAGTCGCGAAATGCATCGGCCGCGAGGCCGCGACCGACAAAGATCATCGCGGAACGGGTGAGACCGGAGGCAGCGATCTTGCCGCCGATATCGTCAAGTGTCCCGTGAATGAACTGCTCGTCCGGCCAGCCCACCCGATAAGCAACAATGACCGGGCAATCTGCGCCATAAAGCGGCGTCAATTCGGTCTCGATACGCTGAAGGTTGCGGATCGACAGATGGATCACGAGCGTCGCGCCGGATTTGCCAAGCGTCTGCAGATCCTCCCCCTCCGGCATGGCCGAAGATTTCATCGACGTGCGCGTGAGGATGATCGTCTGGCAAACCTCCGGTACGGTCAGCTCTTTCTTGAGCGCGGCTGCGGCTGCGGCAAATGCCGGCACCCCCGGCGTGACATCATAATCGATGCCGAGCGAATCGAGCCGGCGCATCTGCTCGGCCACCGCCCCGTAAATCGACGGATCGCCGGAGTGGACGCGCGCGACATCCTTGCCTTCCGCATGGGCTTTCTCGAACTCGGCGACGATCTCATCGAGCGTGAGCGAAGAGGTGTCGACCACCCTCGCCCCGGATGGCGCCTCCGCCACCATTTCCGGCGGCACGAGCGATCCCGCATAAAGGCAGACCGGGCAGGACTGGATGAGTTTCAGCCCGCGAACTGTGATAAGGTCTGGCGCCCCTGGCCCGGCGCCGATGAAATGAACTGTCATGATGAGCCTGTCGCCTAATTCTTCACCGCAAGCGCCGCGGTCGCATGCGCCGATTTGGTCTTGCCGACGAGCAATATGCTATCAGGACCGGCGCCGACAAGCGCCGCTGCCTCTGCCACTCCATGACAGCCCATGAGCGCAAACACCCTTTCGGACGGGTTGAGGAGGCGCGGCGTCTGCTCCTCTAGCAATTGCGCACCGAAACATTCGAGCCGGAGGCCTAGTCCGTGTGCCGCCAAGACGATGGCCGGCTCGCCTGCGCGCTGGTCGATCGAGTAGACACCCTTCAGATCCTTTGCGGCAATCCCTGCCTGCTCCAGCACCTTCCTCGCCAGTGCCGAAACTTCCTCGGGTGCACAGCCCCGTTCGCACCCGAGGCCAAGCGCGTAGCCCCGCGACGTCATCCGCGGTTCTTGTGCAATTCTTCCGGGGTAACGCCAAGCAGCCCGGCCGTCGTGCGGATCAGGTTTGCTTCCTTCGGGTCGAGATCGTTATCGGCGTTGGCGATCGTAAGAAGATGGCGCAAGAGTTGCACCTTGCGCTCGAATGGCACGTCCGAAAATGCCAGCACCGCCTGCTTGCTCGTCGTTTCGTAACCAAAATCCTTGAGATATTCCGCGACCTCGGCGAATTCATCGCGCGGAATGCCGAAATCCGTCTCGGCAATGCCGAGGATTGCAGCATATTCGGTTTTGTCGGTCTTGCCGTCGGCCAGCGCGACGTGCAACAGCAGCAACAATTCGGCGGTCAGCACCGGGTCGTCGGCGACCTTCTGTACCGCGCTTTTCGCCCCAAAAAATTCACTGATCCGGTCAAAAATACTTTCGCTCATCGTATCCCCGCGTTCTGTCGCAAAAACGATTGCAGTGCAGCGCGCCGAATTCAAGTGCCGAAACAACACACTGTCGGCCGATTCGAACACGGTTGCGCGACCCGGCGTGAAAATTGCTCGCCAACGAAGCAGATCCGTCTATGGTCCCGCCCCGTCGCAGCGAGAATCCAGATGTCCGCCTTCTTCGAAAACATACCCATCCTTCTGATCATTGCCGCCTTTGCCGCAGGCTTCATCGACTCGATCGCCGGCGGCGGCGGGTTGATCACCGTGCCTGCGCTGCTACTTGCAGGCTTTTCGCCGGTAGAATCGCTCGGCACCAACAAGTTGCAATCGCTGTTCGGATCGGCATCGGCAACGATTGCCTATGCGCAGAAGGGTTTTGTGCATCCGAGCAAGCAACTCCCCTCGGCATTGATGTCGGCGATCGGCGGCGTGGCGGGTGCACTTCTCGCCGGGTTCCTGCCGGGCGATGTATTGCGCGCTTTCCTGCCTATCCTGCTGATCGCCATCGCCATCTATTTCGCGGTAAAGCCGAACATGGGGGACGTCGATCGTGCCCAGCGCATCACGCCTTTCATGTTCGGCATAGCCGTCGTGCCGCTCATCGGCTTCTATGACGGCCTGTTCGGTCCGGGGACGGGATCGTTTTTCATGTTGAGCTTTGTTTCTCTGGGCGGCTTCGGGATTTTGAAGGCGACGGCCAATACCAAGCTTCTCAACTTCGCCTCCAATCTCGGTGGCTTCGTCACCTTCGCCTTCCTTGGAGTGATCAACTGGAAAGTCGGATTGCTGATGGGCATTGCCCAGTTTGCCGGTGCCCGCGTCGGCGCGGGCCTGGCCATGCAGATCGGCGCAAGGATCATCAAGCCCTTGCTTATCATCGTGTGCCTGGCGCTCGCCGCAAAACTCTTGCTGGACGCCGACAATCCGCTGCGCGTCTGGCTCGCGCACAGCTGAGATTGGGCGGACGTTCCTCGGGAGTTCGCGGCCTTCTTGTAACGAATGAAAATAGTTCACGACCGGTGTCGATTTCCGGCAAACTCATTCGTCACGAAGGGAAGCGAAAGAATTCTCCCAGGCAAGGAAACGAATGCGATGACAATCACTATCACAGCATTTGAACGATCGCCCGATGGCGGCAAGGGATTGGCGCGCGATACGCGCGTTCGTTGGGCGCTGGAAGAAGTCGGACAACCCTATGAGGTTCGTCTCGTTTCCTTCGCAGAGATGAAGGAGCCAGCCCATCTGGCCCTGCATCCCTTCGGCCAGATCCCAACCTATGAGGAAGGTCCACTGTCGCTGTTCGAGACGGGCTCGATCATCTTGCATCTTGCTGAGCAGCATGAGGGCCTGCTGCCGAAGGAAAAGAATGCCCGCGCACGTGCGATCACGTGGATGTTTGCAGCACTTAACACCGTTGAGCCGCCGATCCTCGAATTGACGACGGCAAGAATATTCGAAAGTGACAGACTCTGGAGCGCCGAGCGCCTGCCATTGGTAAAGGACCGTGTCCGCGCTCCACTTCACAAGCTCTCGGCTCACTTGGGCGCCGACGAGTGGCTTGATGACAGGTTCAGCGCGGGTGATCTGTTGATGGTTTCAGTTCTGCTGCGACTGAGACTGTCGGGCATTCTGGACGAATATCAAAACCTCGCCGCCTACGTGGCTCGTGGGGAAGCCCGGCCCGCCTATAGACGCGCTTTCGCCGCGCAATATGCGATCAACGCACCATCGGCCTGACATACTAACGCATGGAATTGAGCCAGCAGCTACGGCCTAGAACTCGATGCCCTTCTGCGCCTTGATGCCGGAGCGGAAAGGATGCTTGATCATCTCCATCTCGGTAACGAGATCGGCGAACTCGATAAGCTCGTCCTTGGCGTTCCGTCCGGTAATGATCACGTGTTTCATGTGGGGCTTCTGCTTCAGGACGTCGATGATCTCTTCGACGGGAAGATAGTCGTAGCGCAGCGCGATGTTGAGTTCGTCACACAGGACGAGTTCGGTCTCGTCATCGAGGATCATTGTCTTGGCCTGCTCCCAGGCATTGCGCGCCATGGCGATATCGCGGGCGCGATCCTGGGTTTCCCAGGTGAAGCCTTCGCCCATGGCCGAGATCGTCACCTGGTCTGGAAATTTCTCCAGAACCCAGCGCTCTCCCGTATCCCAGGAGCCTTTGACGAACTGGACGACGCCGATCTTCATGCCATGACCGAGTGCGCGAAAGACGACGCCGAACCCTGCGGTCGATTTGCCCTTGCCCTTCCCCGTATTGACGATGACGAGGCCCTTCTCGTCCGTCTTGGTGGCAAGAATCTTGTCGCGCACCGCTTTCTTCTTGCGCATCTTGTCCGCGTGGCGCTCGTTGATTTCCTCTTCGGTCATGTTCAGAAGTTTCTGTGATTTTTCAGACATTTGGCGTTTCCTTCAGATTCTTTTTATCAGGCCGCGAGCCGGCTCAGCTCAAAGCGTGCCGAATTGGAACGCGGCGTCCAGAAACCGCGTTCGACCGCTTCTTCGAGTTTCGCGGCCATCTCGCGCAAGGCATGCGGGTTCTTTTCATTGAGGAAGGCGCGCACATTGTCATCGACCAGGAATGCCTGGTACACCGCCTCGAAGTGGTGATTGCCCACTGCGCCGGTCGTGGCGGCAAAAGCGAAAAGATAGTCCACCGTCGCCGCCATCTCGAATGCGCCCTTGTAGCCATGGCGCATTACGCCGCTGATCCATTTCGGGTTGGTGACACGGCCGCGCACTGTCCGGGCGATCTCCTCGTCCAGCGTGCGGATGATTGGCTTTTCAGGACGCGAATGGTCATTATGGTAGATCGTCGGCTGCGCGCCCGAAAGGCGCTCGACCGCCGCCGACATGCCGCCCTCGAACTGGTAATAGTCGTCAGAATCGAGAAGATCATGCTCGCGATTGTCCTGGTTTTGCACCACGGCCTCGACCGAACGCAAGCGCTCTTCGAGCAATCCGCGCTCGGCGCGTCCGTCCTCGCCCGCTCCGTAGGCATAACCGCCCCAGACGAGCCACGCCTCAGCGAGGTCATCGCGCCTGTCCCAGCGCTTTTCGTCGATCAGGGTTTGCAATCCCGCCCCATAGGCGCCGGGCTTCGAACCGAAGACGCGAAATCCGGCACGCTGCCGGGCCGTCTTCTCATCGATTCCCTCGCCAAGCATCCGTTCGCGTTCGCTGCGCATGCGCGCCGCGATCGGATTGTCCGCAGCGTCCTCGTCAAGTCCACCAACCGCCCGCACCGCAGTGTCGAACAGCGCGATCTGATCGGGAAACGCATCGCGGAAGAAACCCGATATGCGCAAGGTGACATCGACGCGGGGGCGGCCGAGCATTGCAATGGGCACTATTTCGTAGCCGGTGACCCGGCGCGATGCCATGTCCCAGACCGGCTTGACCCCGATCAGGGCAAGGGCCTGCGCAATATCGTCGCCGCCGGTGCGCATGTTGGAGGTGCCCCAGGCCGTCAGACCAAACGATGTCGGCCACTCGCCATGGTCCTGCGTATAACGGCGGATAAGGAGATCGGCCGACTTCTGCCCAAGTTCCCACGCGGCCGGTGTCGGCACGGCGCGGCTGTCGATCGAAAAGAAATTGCGGCCCGTGGGCAATACGTCCGGCCGGCCCCGCGTCGGCGCGCCGGAGGGTCCCGGCGCGACAAACCGGCCATCAAGTGCCCGGAACAGGCCGTCCATTTCGGCCTCGCCGCAGTCCGCCACGGCCGGCCCGAGTGTCGCCCGTATGCCCTCAAGCACGGCGTTAGTCGCAACCCAATCGGGTGGACACGGCGTCTCCTCGGCAACAAGCCGTGCGGCGAGCAACTCGATGCGTTCCACCGTATCACCGGCGATACGCCAATTGGCGTCCGATTGCAGCGCCAGACATTCCGGTCGCGGTCCGTGCCAGACCGCTGCCATATCGCAATCCAGCGGGTCAAAGCCGTCGAGCCCGAGATCGCGGGCGATCGCGCGCTGCAGGCTTTGGTCTGCGCCGATGCCGGAGCCGCGCGGCACGCGGGCAAGCGCAACCACGAGATCCGTCAAAAGCCGCCCCTGCGGCGATTGCCCGAATATATGGAGGCCGTCGCGGATCTGCATTTCCTTGAGATCGCAGAGATAGGCATCGAGCTTCTGCAGCGCGAGGTCGTCGGCATCGTGGTCATGGATACCGGCATCGTGGTCGAGCCCGATATCGCGCACCAGATCGAGGATCTGCACCTTGAGCCGCACCAGCCGGCGCGGATCGACGCCGGACGCTTCATAATATTCATCGACAAGCGCTTCTAGATCCTTGAGCGGCCCATAACTCTCGGCGCGCGTCAGCGGCGGCGTCAGATGGTCGATGATGACGGCCGAGGACCGGCGCTTCGCCTGCGTGCCCTCGCCCGGGTCGTTGACGATGAACGGGTAGATGTGCGGGATCGGCCCAAGCACCGCTTCCGGGTAACAGGTTTCGGAAAGTGCCAGCGATTTGCCGGGCAGCCATTCAAGGTTGCCGTGCTTGCCGACATGGACGATCGCATGCGCTCCATAGACCTCGCGCAGATAGGCGTAAAAAGCGAGATAGCCGTGCGGCGGAACGAGATCAGGAGAGTGATAGCTATCCTTCGGATCGATATTGTAGCCGCGCGCCGGCTGGATCCCGACG
Organism: Phyllobacterium sp. YR620; assembly: GCF_900104165.1. Taxonomy (NCBI): domain Bacteria; kingdom Pseudomonadati; phylum Pseudomonadota; class Alphaproteobacteria; order Hyphomicrobiales; family Phyllobacteriaceae; genus Phyllobacterium; species Phyllobacterium sp. YR620. Next base: position 844,384 of record NZ_FNJP01000001.1, on the reverse strand, counting down.
AGGGTTTCGCCAAAGCGGGCAAGCGGCAGCGCGAATGCTTCTCTTCCCTCAAGGAAAAACGGATCGGCTTCCGGCTTTCCCCAGCGTTCGGTGACGGCTCGCTGAATCGGGATCGGAAGGGATGCCAGGAAACGATTGTAATGATTCAGAGAAATGGTTTCGCGAATCTCGCGGCCGTCGCTTGCCGCATTGGTCGGCCCGGCCATCAGGTGTTTTATAAGTGCATCGCCATCCGCCGGAATGTCCGCGACCGCATAGCCTTGCTTCATCATCTCGGTAAGCACATGCCAGGTTCCGGCCGGCGTATCGAGGCCGACGCCATTGCCGAGCCGTCCATCGCGATTGGGATAGTTGGCCATCACCAGCGCGACACGCCTCCCCCCCGCCGCCGCGCGCCTGAGCGCCGACCAGTTCGCCGTAAGTTCAGCCACGAATCCGATGCGGTCCGGCATGGGCTCATGCGTGACGATATTGGCTTCGACAGCCTCATCGAACGTCCGTGCCGACTTGAACGAGACGGCGCGGGTGAGAACCCGCCCGTCCACTTCCGGCAACGCGACATTCATGGCGAGATCACGGGCAGACAGACCCTGATCGGAAGCGCGCCACTGCTCGGCGCTCGATCCTGAAAAAATTACCTGTAGAACGACCGCGCCATCATGTTCGAGCACGGTGGGCTTGCGCGCAGCGCCGGGCGCCGAAACGGCAAATCCCGTGGCGTTGAGGACGACGATGGGTGCCGCCTCGCCGAATATGCTTTCAAGCGTCGCTATGGAAACCGGGTCTTTCAGGCTCGATACAAACACCGGCAAGGGATTGAGACCCTTGAGCCTCAAGGCATCGACCAGCGCCTCGACCGGCTGGGTCTGTCCGCTCTGCACCAGTGCGCGGTAAAAGCAGATGGCAACGATCGATGCATCCGCCTGCCAATGCGACCGCAACAGGTCGAGCGATGGCGCGGGCTCGCCGGGCCACCACAGGCCTGCCTTCAGCAGTGGCGCCGCCTCCTGCGGTTTCTCGGCTCCCTCGACAATCGCGCCGCAATAGTCGAGAAAACGGCTCGCGTTCTGCGCGCCGCCCTCGAGCAGATAGTGCCAGAGTGCGTCGCGATCCTGACGCGGCACCGTCGAAAAGCGATCAAGGCCGGGATCGGGTTTGTCGTCGCCCGGAAGAACCGCCAGTTGCACCTTGTGATTGATCGCGCAGGCGTGGAGCGCTTCAAGGCCATAAGGCCAGTAGCTCTCGCCGCCGATGATGCGCACGACAATCAGTTTGGCGTGACGCGCGGTGCGTTCGACATAGGCATCGACCGACATCGGATGCGCCAGCGCCATCATGTTGGCGAGGCGCAAGGAGAGCCCTTCGCCATTGTGGCGCTGGGCCGAGGCAAGGCTGGCCAGTTCGGTGTCGGCCGCTGAAAGAAAAAGCACATCTCCCGGCGTCTGGCCGAGATCGATTGCCTCGGTGCCTTCGGCTATCGTGCCTTTCTGGGCAAGCAGGAGATGCATCAGTCTTCCTTATCAGGCGGCAGCCGCCGCGTTCATCGCCGATTCGATGGCGACCGCGTCGATATCGTGAAGGCCGATGACGACGAGCCGTGTCTGCCGCTCCTCGCCCGGATGCCAGCTGCGATCGAAATAATGCTCGATGCGCGAGCCTACCGCCTGGACAACGAGGCGCATCGGCTTGCCCGGAACATCGACGAAGCCCTTGAGGCGCAGAACGTCGTGATCGGCGATCACGCCTTTCAGCTTCTCGACAAAAGTCTTCGGCTCGGAAACCGGCCCGAGGCCAACGACGAAGCTCTCGAATTCGTCATGGCTGTGTTCCTCGCCGGCTTCATGCTCCATCTCGTGATGCGACTTGCGGTTGGCAATATCCTGCTCGGTACCGACGCCAAGGCCAAGCAGCAGTTGGTTGCTGATCCTGCCGAAGCTAGCGGGGATCATGTTGAGGGCACGTACCGAACGGCTTTGTACGTCGCCCTTCACCCCGTCGAGTTCATCGCCGCTGATGAGGTCGGTCTTGTTGAGAATGATGAGATCCGCTGCACGGATCTGGTCCTCGAAGAGTTCTTCGAGCGGGCTCTCATGGTCGAGCGATTCGTCCTGCGACCGCTGCGCGTCGACCTTGTCGTGATCGTCGGCAAAGCGACCTTCCGAAACTGCGGCGGCATCGATCACGGTCACGACGCCGTCAACTGTTACCTGCGTCTTGATTTCCGGCCAGTTGAATGCCGCCACCAGCGGTTGCGGGAGCGCAAGGCCCGAAGTTTCGATGACGATATGATCAGGACGATCGGGACGATCGAGCAGTTTCGTCATGGTCGGGATGAAATCATCAGCCACGGTGCAGCAGATGCAGCCATTGTTGAGTTCGATCACATCCTCGTCGCGACAAGCCTCGATACCGCAGCCCTTGAGCAACCCGCCATCGACGCCGAGATCGCCGAATTCATTGATGATCAGCGCAATGCGCTTGCCATCGGCATTCTCGAGCAGATTGCGGATCATCGTCGTCTTGCCCGAACCAAGGAAGCCGGTGATGACCGTTGCCGGAATCTTCTGACCCTGCATGTTGTTATCCCTTCATTTTGAGCGGCAGACCGGCTGCCACGAAATAGACTGTTGCCGCGGCGCCAGCCACAGCTTGATGGAGATGACCGGCATGATCGCGAAAGTCGCGTGCCATGCGGTTCTCCGGAACGATGCCGAGGCCAACCTCGTTGGAGACGCAAACGACCGCACCTTTGAGATGCGGCAGAGCTGCGGCAAACCTTGCCGTTTCCGCCATGACATCACGCTCGGCCATCATGAGGTTGGTGACCCAAAGTGTCAGGCAATCGACAAGAACCGCTGTGCCCACGGCCGCATGCACTTCCAACGCGGAAACCAAATCGAGCGGTTCTTCGACCGTCGTCCACAAGACGCCGCGCCGCACCTTGTGCTGGTCGATGCGAGCGGACATTTCACCGTCCCACGCCCTGCCCGTCGCAAGATAGATCGCCTCCTTGCCGGATGACTCGATCAGTCCCTCGGCAAAGGAGGATTTGCCGGAGCGCGCGCCGCCGAGCACAAAGGTGACCCCGCGCTCCAGCACGGCCATCAGGCCTCAAGCTCCGAGGCCGCGTAGCTCTGGATAGCAAAGCCGAGCGCAGTACCGAGCACCACCCAGAAGAAGAGATTGGTCGCGAGCGTCGATACCGCGAACTCGGATGCCAATGTCGGCGGCACGGCGGAAGTAAGATCGTCCGCTTCCGGAGCGCCATAGATATGCGGCGCAACAATCAGCACGAGGCCGAGTACCCTCGCCCAGATTTCCTCACGCAGAACGATGAAGTAGACGCCGCCCGCAGTCAGCAGCACCGTGATGAGCCACCAGGCTTGACGTGTGGCGAGATCGGCGGCGGGCATGGCCGGCAGTTCCGGGGCAAGACTGAACGATGGCGCGAGGTTGAAGATGAAGAACCCGGCCAGGCCCCAATAAATGCCGTTCTGCACGGTGATCTTGCGTCCAAGAAACAAGGCGGCCGCGCCAGTGATCAGGGCGAAACCCGCTCCGGCGACAAGATTGATCAGCAAGGTATTACCCAAGCGGCCGAATGGCAGCGCAGGGCTTGCCTCCTTTTCGTGAGTGTGCGGCGCCACGGCAGGTGCAGTCTCGCCGACGGCGGCAGGCGCTGCGGCTTGCTCGTGCTCGTGGCCACCTGCGGCGTTCTCATATTCTTCCGCGTGCAGGATAAGTGGCACGCTGCGCACGTACATGGCTGGCGTCAATAGAATACCAGCAAACAGACCGGCCACGATCGTAGCCAGAAGATATTTAACCAACATCGATATCTCTCCGAATTCCCATATCAAGACACCGGGCTGTCGAAACGACACCCGGACCAGATAAACCCTCAGTTTTCAATGCTTAAGCGGTGGCGGCCGAATCATTACATCCAGCCGGGCTCCAACCTCAGTGGCAGGGGAATCCGTAGGAATGGCGGGTATCGTGCGCCGTATCGTGCAGCGTTTCGGAATGGGAAAGACCCACGCCATAAACGATGAACACGCCGAGCAGCATTGAAACCACCGCCGTCGTCAGACGCGATGCGAGCGGGAGAGATATCGTAGTCGAAGTACGTGCAGCCATAACAACCTCCGTGCAGGGCCAGAAGGGACATTCCCCTTCGGTCTTGGGCACCATTGCCCTATGACTGGCAGGTCTCCTGGCTCGCGGGTCGCAGGATCAATGCCGCCTTCCCGGTTTCCCAGTGGCTGCCCTCGGCTTGCGCCTCAGGCCTTGGCATGAATCCTCGCCGCTCTACAGTCGCGGGGTCGGCTGCGGTAGGGCCGCCCTGATGGGTACGGCCGTCGCATTCCCTTTTGATCCCATGGCCTTTGGCCGAACGGGAACCAATCATGGGTTGAACGTTATTCACCAAGCACCGAGAATGTCAAACGAAACCGCGCGACGTTTTTCGCTTTACTATGGTCAAGGGACAACTTCGAGATCGGTGTTCCTGTATTCGTCATCCGTCGCCAGGATGGGCACCCGATAATATTTTGCACAGGTCTACATACTCAACGTGCGATCAACGCATGGACATCGAGGACTTCAGCCAGTTGGTCGGCTATCGAATCGAGCGCGGCATCGACGCCCGCCCTGTAGTCGAAGGCATTTGCATTGATTCCCAGCGAACGCAGCAAGGCGGAGCGATAGGCATCGGTGCCGAACAGCCCGTGCATATAGGTCCCGAAGACCTTACCGTCGGCAGAAATCGCGCCATCCTCGACGCCGTTGATCATCGCCGTCGGGCGGCCGCAATCCGGGCCGGTCGTCTTGCCGAGATGGATTTCATAGCCGCTCAGCGGCACGCCGTATTGCAGCGAATGAGCCGCAACATTGCGAACGGTCTTTTCCGGCTCCATCACCGTTTCGATATCGAGATGGCCGAGACCCTCGATTTCCGTCGCTGCACCTTCGATGCCCTCAGGGTCGCGCACCGTGCGTCCGAGCATTTGATAGCCACCGCATATGCCCATGATCGAGCCGCCGCGACGCCGGTGAAGGTCAAGGTCCTTGTCCCAGCCGTTTTCCCGGAAGCGTAGAAGATCGCCGATCGTCGATTTCGACCCGGGGATGATGACGAGACCGGCATCGACGGGCAGTTGCTCCCCGCTTCGGACAAACACGACATCGACATCAGCCTCGGCCATCAGCGGATCGAGGTCGTCGAAATTGGCAATGCGGTCAAGCACTGGCACCGCGACTTTCAGCGCGCGGCCGTTCCCCTTTACCAATCGCTCCAGCACGACGGAATCTTCTGCGGGAAGCCGGGTAGCATCCCTCAGCCATGGCACGACGCCAAATGAAGGCCAACCGGTGAACCGGGTGATTGCTTCCAACCCCTCGTCGAAGAGCGAGACGTCGCCGCGAAACTTGTTGATGATATAGCCGATGATCGCGGCGCGATCCTCCGGCGGGAGGATCGCATGGGTGCCGACAATCGATGCGATGACGCCGCCGCGGTCGATATCGCCGACGAGAACGACCGGCACATTGGCGCGGGTTGCAAAGCCCATATTGGCGATATCGCCTGCCCGCAGATTGATTTCGGCAGGCGACCCCGCGCCCTCGACGAGGACGAGATCGGCACCATCGCAAATGATGTCAAAAGACTGCATCACGGCATCGAGCAGTTGCCCCTTGAGCTTCTGGTAGTCCCTGCCCTTCGCCTGGCCCCAGACCTTGCCTTGCACGATGATCTGGCTGCCGGTCTCCGACTGCGGCTTCAGGAGCACGGGATTCATGTGGATGGAGGACGGCACACCGCAGGCCAGCGCCTGCAGCCATTGCGCCCGGCCTATCTCGCCGCCGTCATCGCTGACCGCCGCATTGTTCGACATATTCTGCGGCTTGAACGGCCGGACAACCAGCCCGCGCTTGTGCGCAAGCCGGCACAGACCCGCCACCAGGACGGATTTCCCAACATCTGAACCGGTTCCCTGCAACATGATTGCGCGTGTCATGGGCTTTGAGTAGCGGATATGTCTTTCTCTTCCTAGTCCTGCCTTGGACGTTGCGCCCCGGGAAGCTTGGGATAGAGTGGCAAGCAATAAGAAATGCAGGGAGGGTGCCATGGACAGTAGCGTTGATTCGACCGCTGGCCAGTTCGAACTCGATGAGGATCAACTGGCGATCCAGGACATGGCGCGCGCCTTCGCCGCCGACCGCGTCGCGCCGAACGCATTGGCGTGGGATCGCGACAAGCACTTTCCCGCCGATGTCATCCGCGAGACTGGACCGCTCGGCATGGGCGGCATCTATGTGCGCGAGGATGTCGGCGGTTCAGGCCTGAAACGGCTCGATGCCGTGCTGATCTTCGAGGCGCTCGCCGCCGCCTGTCCAGCGTTCTCGGCATTCATCTCCATACACAACATGGGCGCGTGGATGATCGATACGTTCGGCAGCGAGGAGCAACGTCAACGCTTTGTGCCGCGCCTGACATCGATGGAGTGGCTTGCGAGCTATTGCCTGACCGAGCCGAACTCCGGTTCCGATGCCGCCGCCCTGAAGACCCGCGCGGTGCGTGAGGGCGATCAATACATTCTCAACGGCGCCAAGCAGTTTATCTCGGGCGCCGGCGATTCCGACCTTTACGTGACGATGGTGCGCACCGGCGAGGATGGACCGAAGGGCATCTCTGCGTTGGTCGTCCCGAAAGATGCGCCCGGCCTTTCTTTTGGCGCCAATGAATACAAGATGGGCTGGAACGCCCAATCCACCCGCCAGGTCATCTTCGAGAACTGCCGTATCCCAGTTGCCAACGGGCTCGGCGAGGAAGGTGACGGCTTCCGCATTGCCATGGGCGGGCTCGACGGCGGGCGGCTCAACATTGCGGCATGCTCGCTTGGCGGCGCGCAATCGGCCCTCGACAAGGCGCTGGTCTATGCCAGTGAGCGCAAGGCGTTCGGCAAGGCGATCAATCAGTTCCAGGCGCTTCAGTTCAAGCTTGCCGATATGGAGACGGAGCTTTCAGCTGCCCGCATGCTGCTCTACACAGCGGCATCAAAGCTTGACCGCAAAGCGCACGACGCTTCCAAATGGTCCGCCATGGCCAAGCGCTTCGTCACCGACAAGGGGTTCGATATCGCCAACGACGCTCTGCAGATCCTTGGCGGCTATGGCTACCTGCACGACTATGGCGTGGAGAAACTGGTACGTGACTTGCGGGTGCACCAGATCCTGGAAGGCACGAATGAAATCATGCGGGTAATCATCGCGCGGCACATGACGGGCCGTTGAAATTTCAAATTGAGGGAGAAGTGCGATGACGACTGTCGCTTTTATCGGCCTTGGACATATGGGCAACCCGATGGCCGCCAATCTCGTCAAGGCAGGCCATGAGGTACTCGGGTTCGATCTCGTGCCCGAAAACCTCGATACCGCGCGAGGCAACGGCGTAACGATTGCAGATAATGCCGAGGCCGCCGTCGCTGGGGCCGATGTCGTCATCACGATGCTCCCGGCCGGCAAGCATGTGCTTTCGGTCTACGAGGCGGTTGCCAAGGCAGCAAGAAGCGGCGCGCTTTTCATCGATTCATCGACGATAGACGTCGACTCCGCCCGCAAGGCGCATGCAATCGCCTCGGAGAACGGACTGCTGTCCGTCGATGCACCTGTCTCAGGCGGCATTGGCGGCGCGGCAGCGGGCACCCTCACCTTCATGGTGGGCGGTTCCGATGAAGCCTTCGTCAAAGCCGAACCGATCTTGAAACCGATGGCCGGACGGATCGTTCATTGCGGCGAAGCGGGCAACGGCCAGGCGGCCAAAATCTGCAACAACATGATCCTCGGCATTTCGATGATCGGTGTCAGCGAAGCTTTCACGCTGGCCGAAAAGCTTGGGCTTTCGCACAAGGCGCTGTTCGACGTCGCCTCCACATCTTCCGGCCAATGCTGGTCGCTGACGACCTATTGCCCGGTACCGGGACCGGTGCCGACCTCTCCGGCCAACAATGGCTATAAGCCGGGCTTTGCCGCCGCGCTCATGCTCAAGGACCTTAAATTGTCACAGGAGGCGGCGACAAGTGTTGGCGCAGCGACGCCGCTCGGCGCCCACGCCGAGGCGCTTTATGCCGAGTTTGGGGAAGCGGGCAATGAAGGATCGGATTTCTCCGGCATTATCAATTATCTGCGCGACGCCAAGCGCGAAGGCTGACCACAATCCTTGGCGGAAAAGTCGCAAAATTTAGATTTGCTTAAGCTCTCGATAACCTCGCGGTAACGATGTCCGGCTAAAACTTTACGGGCGAGCAGGGTCAAACCTGTTCCCCGCTCCGGATCAGGTACCGCGTACCGGAGCTGTAATTTTCTGCCCGCGTTGAGTTCGGCAGAACTGCCATGCGTAACTTGGCAAAAACCGCGCTGTTCCATTGTGAACGGGGCGGTTTTTTTGCATCCTTCGAAAATTCCGAGCAAAGAAAAACCGCCACCTCAAAGGCAGCGGTTCACATGCCGTCTCGTTGATCGATTAGCCGGCCGAACGGGTCCAGATGAAGGACAATGCGGAGCCGATACCGCTCTTTGCATTGCTGGACGGAGCGTTGCGCTTTTCGGTTGCATTCCACGAAATGTGCACGCGGTTATTGCGATTGAAAATGTAGAGCATTTTGGCGACCTCGAAAGGAAATGAGTTGTTGCCGCTCAAATGCGCTTTTTGCTCAAAGTTTGATCACGAAATTTCGCCATGGCATGTCGCATTTACAGCAGGAACCCTTGCATTTTTGCATGGTCACCATGCCGGAAGCGCATACCTCGCCCTTACAGAAAGGTAAGTTTTATAAAATCACCCTCGAAAATTAAGCGTGACGCTAACGGAAAAGCTGTTTAGCTTCCCGGAACAAGTCGTTTGTAGTTCGCCTGCAACGTCTTTCGGCCCGGCCGCAATGCCGCTGCGGCAGCCTTATTGGCGGCTTCGGAAACGAGGCTTGCGGGCGACCTGCCGCGCATGACGTCAAACCAGAACGTCGCTGCGGAGTTCATGAGCGAAATCTGCGCGGAAACGACACCATCCACGGACGCCGCGACTTTTTCTGAAACGGCGCGGTGCGTTTCTGCGCCGCCACCCTTCTCGCTCATCGCCTCCAACATCATCATTGGCACGCGCATGGCAATTACCATCGATGCCAGTTGCAGGTCACGGGTTTGGCGTCCGGTCTTCAGCGCAGATTTCATGGGGAGTTCCTTTTCTTTGGCAGGCCCATTGCAAACCTTCGGCGGGCAAAATGGTTTCATGCCGTGCGGAAAATATCGGTAAGGGCCGGATCGAGGCAGTCAAATCCGCCGATCGTGCAGGCAGATCGTCTAAAGCGTTGATCTTTCGTCTAAACCCTTGTTACGATACCTGATGGAGCCATGTGCCGTTTGGTGTCGCATCCTTTATCCCGGCGTCGCTATATCGACAGGGCTTGTCGCGATACACCGCATTAATTCGATGATTCCATTGCATTCTGACGGGATAAGAATGCCAAATGGCACATAAGCGAACGACTAGGTAAGGCAGTACCAAGTTAGAATTCGTTACCGGGTGAACTGTCAAAGAGTGGGAGATAAAGAACATGAAGAAGCTGCTTGCTTCAACTTTTCTGATTGCCGCTGGGTTTTTCGGCTACTCCGCGTCGGCTTCGGCTGCGGAATGCGGCACCGTTACTATTGCCAACATGAACTGGCAATCGGCCGAGGCACTTGCCAATCTCGATAAGATCATCCTGAGCGAAGGCTATGGATGCGACGCCGAGCTCGTAGCCGGCGATACTGTTCCAACCTTCACGTCCATGATCGAAAAGGGTCAGCCGGACATCGCCCCCGAGGGCTGGCTCAACGCCGTCCGCGAGCCGCTTGAAAAGGCAGTCAAGGAAAACAAACTCGTCTACGCTGCACCGGCGATCACCGAAGGCGGCACGGAAAGCTGGTGGATCCCCAAATATTTCGCGGATGCCCACCCCGATATCAAGACCATTGCTGATGCCATGAAGCATCCAGAACTGTTCCCTGCTCCGGAAGATCCGAAGAAGGGCGCCGTCTTCAATTGCCCGTCAGGCTGGGCTTGTCAGATCACGACGACGAACTTCTACAAGGCTTTTGAGGGCGACAAGCACGGCTTCACCCTTGTCGATACGGGTTCGGCTGCGGGCCTCGATGGCTCGATCGCCAAGGCCTATGAGCGCAAGGAACCCTGGCTCGGCTATTATTGGGGTCCGACCGCCATTCTCGGCAAGTATCCGATGGTCAAGCTCGACAACGGCGTGGCATGGGATGAAAAGGAATGGAACCGCTGCAACGCCATCGCGGATTGCCCGGATCCAAAGCCGAATGGCTGGCCGAAGGCTGATATCTACACCATCGTCACCAAGAAGTTTGCCGACAGCGCCGGCGATGCCTTCGAATACCTGAAGAAGCGCCAGATCTCGACCGAGGAAGCCAACAAGCTTCTTGCCTGGATGGTCGACAATCAGGCGACGGGCGAAGATGGCGCCAAGTACTATCTGAAAAACAACGAGGCGACCTGGTCCAAGTGGGTCTCTCCGGAAGCCGCCGAGAAGATCAAGGCTGCCGTACAATAATAATGTTTTGCGGCAGGGCACTGGTCCTGCCGCAATCCATTACCTCGCTGGAACAGGCTGAACGTATAATCGTCCAGCGCTTCGGTCATTAGAGAGAACGAGCCTCAATGGCCCAATGAAGGGGATACCAACATGGATTGGTTATATTCATTCCCGAACATGAATGATGACACGCTGCGCAACCTCAAGAAGGCCATGGACGAAGGCTTCAAGGCCTTCACCCGCGAATATGGCGATATCATCGAATCGTTCTTTCAGCCGCTGCAGTATTTCCTCATTGAAGCCGAGCGCTTCATGACGACGACGCCGTGGCCGATCATGCTGCTGTTGATCGGAGGCATCGCCTGGATCGCCAGCCGTAACTGGAAGATCGTTGCCGGCACCATCATCACGCTCCTCCTCATCGGTTATTTCGACATGTGGAGCGATGCGATGAAGACCATCGCCATGATCTTCGTCGGCACCGTCGTTTCGATCTTCGTCGGCATTCCGATCGGCATCATCATGGCCCGGTCAGACAGCTTCCAGCGCGTGGTCAATCCAATCCTCGACGTGATGCAGACGATGCCGAGCTTCGTCTACCTTATCCCCGTCGTCATGCTTCTCGGCATCGGCAAGGTGCCGGGTCTCATAGCGGTGGTGATCTACGCCATCCCGCCAATGATCCGCCTCACCAACCTCGGTATCCGGCTCGTCGACAAGGACGTCCTCGAAGCCGCGGATGCGTTCGGTTCATCGAGTTGGCAACGCCTTAAGAACGTGCAGATTCCCCTTGCCCTCCCGACAATCATGGCCGGTATCAACCAGACGATCATGATGGCTCTGGCAATGGTGGTCATTGCTTCGATGATCGGCGTCCAGGGCCTTGGGCAGCCGGTGCTGCGCTCCGTCAACGGGCAGTTCTTCTCACTCGGGCTTTTCAACGGCCTTGCCATTGTCGGCATCGCCATCATTTTCGACCGCGTTAGTCAGGCCTATGGCAAGCGTCTTCAGAAGCATCAGGAGGTGGTCCATGGCTGATCGTTCGGTCCAGGGTGCAGGCATCAAGATCAAGAATCTCTACAAGATTTTTGGACAGAGACCCGTCAGTTACGTCGAAGCCGTCAAGAAGGGCATGTCCAAGACCGAGCTCAACGAACAGCATGGGCACGTGCTCGGCCTCAGGGACATCAACATCGACATGCCGGCGGGCTGCATACAGGTTGTCATGGGACTTTCAGGGTCGGGTAAATCGACCCTTATCCGCCACATCAACCGGCTTATCGACCCGACTTCCGGCGAGGTGATCATCGACGGCGCAGATGTCTGCAAGATGAACCAGAACGATCTGCGCGAATTTCGTCGCCACAAGACCGCGATGGTATTCCAGAAGTTCGCGCTGCTTCCTCACCGCACCGTCCTCGACAATACGGTCTATGGCCTCGAAATCCAGGGGCTTCCCCGCGACAAGCAGGAAGCACAGGCGCGTCGCTGGATCGAGCGTGTCGGCCTCAAGGGATTTGAGGGCCACTACCCCAACCAGTTGTCGGGCGGCATGCAGCAGCGTGTGGGTCTTGCCCGTGCGCTGACCAACGACGCACCGATCCTCCTGATGGACGAAGCCTTCTCGGCGCTCGATCCGCTCATTCGCATGGACATGCAGTCGGTGCTCCTCGACCTGCAGAAGGAAATTCGCAAGACCATCGTCTTCATCACTCACGATCTCGATGAGGCGCTGCGCCTCGGCGATCGTATCGCCATCCTGCGCGACGGTGAAGTGGTGCAGCAGGGCACCGGCCAGGACATCGTGCTGCAGCCCGCGGACGAATATATTTCCAACTTCGTCAAGGAAGTGAATCGCGGCCGGGTCATCATGGTCGATACGATCGCAACGCCAGCGGGCGCTCCGGCCACGGGCGGCGGGGTCACCGTGCGCACCGGCACGATCCTCGAGGAAGCCGCCAAGACGATGACCGACGCCAACCAGCAATATGCGACGATCATCGATGACAATGGCAAGCCGACCGGCGTCATCAGCATGAACAACCTGATCCAGGCGATGGTTACGCCAATCAGCCACCTGACGTCGAAGGCCGCTGCGGAGTAGGCATTTTGTAGTTGCTATATGTGGGGTCGTTGCACCTCCCTCTGCCCGGCAGGACAGAGGGGGGTGCAAAAACTCCAAGAACCGCCCTTGATTGGCCCAACTCTGGCGCCAGCGACCCACCCCATACCATGTCGCTTCCTTTGCGCTCAGCGTCGCTCACGCCGCGCACGCACAATGCCGCTCTGGCGATAGTGGCAACAGCGCACGCAAGACGTGCAAGCGAAGGGCATGGGCAATGAGCGAACCGGCAATCGAGATCGAAACCAACACGTCAGCGCGGGATCACGGACGACGGGGCGGACGAGCGCGGCCGCGCAGCACCGAGAGTGGAGCCTTCGACCAGCCGCCGTTTCGCCAGCTGAAAATTCCGTTCACGCCGACCAAGATCGTCTCGGACGACGAACTCGAATCGATCCACGACGCGTCGCTGCGGGTCCTGCAGGAAATCGGCGTCGAGGTTCTGCATGACGGCGCGCGCGAAATCATGAAGAGCGCCGGCGCTGACGTTCGCCCCGGCTCGATGCGGGTTCGCTTCGACAAGGACATGATCCTCGAATATGTCGGCCATGCGCCATCCGAATTTACCCTGCATGCCCGCAACCCGGCCCACAATGTCCGCTTTGGCGGCAATAATCTCATATTCGCGCAGATGGGTTCGGCGCCAAACTGCTCGGATACCGACAATGGTCGGCGCTCCGGCAACCAGGCCGACTTCCGTAATTTCATCAAGCTCGCCCAGATGCACAATATCATCAACACGACCGGCGGTTATCCGGTCGAGCCGATCGATATTCACCCGTCCGTGCGGCATCTCGAATGCATCCGCGACCTTGCGACGCTCAGCGACAAGGCGTTCCACATCTATTCGCTCGGCAAGGAGCGCAATCAGGACGGCATCGAGATCGCCCGCCTCGCGCGCGGTGTCAGCCACGAACAGCTTCAGCAGGAGCCTTCCTGCTATACGATCATCAATACCAATTCCCCGCTCAAGCTCGACATACCAATGATGGAAGGCATCATCCAGATGTCGGGCAATGGCCAGATCGTCATCGTAACGCCCTTTACCCTCGCCGGCGCCATGGCTCCGGTGACGATTGCCGGCGCCCTCGTGCAGCAGAACGCGGAGGCGCTTGCCGGCATTTCGTTCACGCAGATGGTGAGGAAAGGCGCGCCCGTCGGCTATGGCGGCTTTACGTCCAATGTCGACATGAAGTCCGGCGCGCCGGCTTTCGGCACGCCCGAATATATGAAGGCGCAATTGGTCGGCGGCCAGCTTGCCCGCCGCTACGGTATTCCCTATCGCACCTCCAATGTCTGCGCCGCCAACACCGTGGACGCGCAAGCCGCCTACGAATCTGTCTTCTCCCTCTGGGGCGCCATCCAGGGCGGTGGCAATTTCATGCTCCATTCCGCCGGCTGGCTCGAAGGCGGCCTTTGCTGCTCCTATGAGAAGATGATCCTCGATTTCGACCTCCTGCAGATGGTGGCCGAGTTCTTGACCCCACTCGATCTTTCCGAAGACGCGCTCGGCATCGATGCCATGCGCGACGTCGGCCCTGGCGGTCATTTCTTCGGCACGGCTCATACACAGTCGCGCTACAAGACCGCCTTCTACGCACCGATCATCTCCGACTGGCGCAATTATGAAACCTGGCAGGAGGCTGGCTCGCCGATTGCGATTGAGAAGGCCAACCGCATCTGGAAGGAGCGCCTTGCAACCTACCAGAAACCCGAAATCGACCCCGCGGTCGAAGAGGCCATCAACGCCTTCGTGGCCCGCCGCAAATCCGAAGGCGGCGCGCCCACGGATTTCTGATCGCTTGAATCGAAGTCTCAACGCATTGAATCACTTTTCCACATACGAGGCATAAGAGTATGAAATCGCACGTTAAAGCAGTTGTCATCGGCGGTGGCGTCGTTGGGTGTTCGGTGCTTTACCACCTTGCGCGCGCCGGCTGGACCGATGTGATGCTGATCGAACGCTCGGAACTGACGTCCGGCTCTTCCTGGCACGCCGCCGGCGGTTTCCATACGCTCAACGGCGATCCCAACGTTGCCAAGCTCCAGGCCTATACGGTCAGTCTTTACAAGGAAATCGAGGAGCTTTCCGGACAGTCCTGCGGCCTGCATTTGACGGGCGGCGTCATGATGGCGGATTCGCCGGAGCGCATGGATTTCCTGCGGCTCGCCCACGCGCGCGGCCGCTATCTCGGCATGGATACGGAGCTGATCACGCCATCGGAGGCCAAGGCCATGTTCCCGCTCATGGACGAGACGAATTTCGTCGGCGCCATGTGGGACCCGGTCGAGGGCCATCTCGACCCTTCCGGAACCACCCATGCCTATGCCAAGGCCGCGCGCAAGCTCGGTGCTGAAATCACCCTGCGTAACCGCGTCGTCGAACTCACGCAGGATAGCGACGGCACATGGAACGTCGTCACCGAACAGGGAACCGTAAAGGCCGAACATGTCGTCAACTGCGGCGGTCTCTGGGCCCGCGAAGTTGGGCGCATGGCCGGGCTCGAACTGCCTGTCCTTGCGATGGAGCACATGTACCTTCTCACCGAAGATGTTCCGGAGGTTATGGAATTCAATAAGTCCACGGGCCGCGAACTCATTGGCGTCATGGATTTCAAGGGCGAGATCTATACCCGTCAGGAGCGGAACGGCATCCTGCTCGGCACCTATGAGAAGGCGGCAAAGCCCTGGTCTCCGGTCAACACGCCATGGGATTTCGGCCATGAGCTCCTGGCGCCCGATCTCGACCGCATCGCCCCTTCCCTCGAAGTCGGCTTCAAGCATTTCCCCGGTATCGAAAAAGCGGGTATCAAGCAGATCATCAACGGCCCCTTCACCTTTGCGCCGGATGGCAATCCTCTGGTCGGCCCAGTACCCGGCCTTACCAATTACTGGACGGCATGTGCCGTCATGGCCGGTTTCAGCCAGGGCGGCGGCGTCGGGCTCGCGCTCTCCAACTGGATGGTGCATGGCGAACCCGGCTTCGACGTCTGGGGCATGGACGTGGCGCGTTTCGGCGAATGGGCGACGCTGCGCTACACCAACGCCAAGGTGCGCGAGAACTATTCGCGGCGCTTCTCGATCCGCTTCCCCAACGAGGAACTGCCCGCAGCGCGGCCGCACCAAACCACGCCGCTCTACGACACGATGGTGGCACAGAATGCCGTCATGGGCGATTCCTGGGGCCTTGAGACGCCGCTCTGGTTCGCGCCGAAGGGCACTGAAGCGCGCGACATCGTCTCCTATCATCGTTCCAACGATTTCGAGCATATCGGTAACGAGGTAAGGGCGACACGCGCCGGCGTCGGCGTCACCGAGATTGCCAACTTCGCCAAGTATGAAGTAACCGGCAGCGGCGCCGAAGCGTTCCTGTCGCGCCTGATGACGAATACGATGCCGAAAGTTGGACGGCTCGTCCTGACGCCTATGCTCAACGAAGAGGGCAAGCTCATCGGCGACTTCACCATCGCCAAGGCGGCCGATGACCGCTTCCTGATCTGGGGTTCGTCTGCCGCCCAGCGCTATCACATGCGCTGGTTCCAGAAGCAGCAGCCGAAGGATGGCTCAGTGCATATCCATCGCTTCGACCAGACACTCGTCGGTCTTGCGATTGCCGGGCCGAAGTCGCGCGACCTCCTTGCCAAGCTCGTCGACGAAGACGTGTCGAATGCCGCCTTCCGGTTCATGGATTTCCGCGAAGTGGCCGTTGGCGGCGCGCCGTGCAAGGTTAACCGCATTTCCTATACGGGTGACCTTGGCTACGAGATCTGGATGGAACCCGCCTATCAGCGCCGCGTCTACACGGCGATCAAGGACGAGGGCGCGGCGTTCGGCATTGTCGATTTCGGCATGCGCGCCCTGCTCTCCATGCGGCTCGAAAAGAACTTCCCCACATGGTTCCGCGAGCTTCGCCCCATCTATGGCGGCTATGAGGGATCGATGGATCGCTTCATCAAGCTGTCGAAGAACGATTTCATCGGCCGCGAGCATGCCGCCAGGGAAAAGGCCGAGTTTGACGCCGGCACCAGCACGAAACTGCGCCGGGTTTCCTTCCTCATCGATGTTCCGCACGGCGAAGGCGCCGCCGACGTGATGGGCGACGAGCCGATCTGGGCCAAGGTCTCCAAGGACTACGGTACGGTCCAGGCAGGCCATGGCGTCGGCGCTCCCCGCTTCGATGCGTCCGGTGCTGTGGTCTCGGACGCGAGTGACAAGGGCGCCGTACAGGGCGACTGGCGCGTTGTCGGCTGGGTCACGTCCGGTGGCTACGCCCATTTCGTCCAGCATTCGATGGCGCAGGGTTACGTGCCGGCGGAACTCGCATCAAACGAATCCAATGGCCTGTTCGAGGTAGAGATTCTCGGTGTGCGGCGCCCCGCCCGCATCAATCTCGAGCCGCCGTTCGATCCCTCAGGCGAAAAGATGCGCGGGTAGCGGCAGTGCGGAAATAAACGGCAGGCCCTTGCGCCTGCCGGTCCAGCCGACAACGGCAAGTGTGGCTGCTGCCGCGTCGAAGCGCTGGCTTCTCGCCCAGGATTTGCAGTCGATGGCGGCCACGTCCGCTTTGCCGGACGCCACAGCAGCCACCGAGGCGCGGTGTCCACCGGTCTGGAGTTCGCCCGCAAATATCGCAAGTGATTCACCCGACGCCACCAGGTCGCGTTGCAGCGCCAGGTAGCCCGACATCGAATCGTGGCTGTTGAAGGCAAAGCGTTTGCCGCGAAGCAGTTCCAGCGGCAGTATGGGCTTGCCGTTTTCCGGCGCAGCGACTGCCGCCCGCCCCTCGCCGCGCCGCATGACGAGCGCACTCGAGTAAAGCGCGCCGTCCCCACCCTCAATGCCCGAATAGTCATCCTGCCCGGCAAAGTGAACGTGGGATTGAATCCCGAGTTCCATCGGCCCCCAGCATGTCTGTGTAATCAGCAATGCCGGATGGAGCCACAAGGTCGGCAGGTCGAGTTCGTCGGGAGGCAGTGTCGCTGGGTCGGGCGCAATCAAATTGCCTGACCGGTCTCTGATTCCACCCGGAACCGCCGGAAGGTCGCCATTGCGGTAAACCAGCTTTTCCGGCGCGTCATAGCCATTGTCTAGCAGCACGCCGCGCATTCTTTGCCATTGCGTATGAAGCTCCGATTGCATTTCCGGCCAGTCATACATCGGCAACGCCGCAATTAACGTCATGCGCAGCTACTCTTTGGGAGGCTCGGCTGGAATGGGAACGGTCGAACCGCCCTGCAGACTGATGCCATGTGCCCGAGGCCGGAAAGCGCGGCCGGGAGCCGGTTCGCGGCGCAGCACCGGGTGAACGACATCCTGCTTCTGTCTAAATGCATAGGCACGCAGAATCTCGAAGTAATTGCGGAAGACATAGCCGCCATTCATCCTCAGCCATTCATCACGCTGTTCGCTGTATAGCCCCGGCAGATCGTACCACGGTACAGTCGGACGCTTATGATGGACGAAGTGAAGATTGTTGTTAAGGAAGATCAACGCCAAGGGCGATTTTTCGACGATAACCGTCCGCCCGTCCGGGCGTTCCGACCACTGGTGTTCGCAATAGCTGCGGATCGAGATGATCGCCAAGCCCAGATAGACGGACGTCAATGCGTAAAGCCAAACGGGAATTCCGAAGACAAACCAAACGATCGCGAGCATCGGGACGAGGCCAAGGCCATGCAGCACCCATGCCGTCTGCGTTTTCTTGTCGCCGCCCCTTATGAGCTTGATCTCGGTGATGGCGAAACCGACAACCATGAGAAACGGGCCGATGACAACGCGGCCGACCAGCGAATTGTTGAAGTTGAGCAACCCTTTTACAAAGCCCGGCAGTTTTTCCCAGTCACCGAGCGCACGGTAATAGCTTTCGGGATCATCGTAGGGATCGGTCAAGCGCTCGTCAGCATGGTGCTTGAGATGCAGATGCTTGTAGCGGCGAAAGGGAAAGACAAGGCCGAGCGGCAGCGAAACGAGGAGTTCGTTGATCATGCCACTGCGCGTTGGATGACCGTGAAGGGCTTCATGCTGCAAGGATGAATGGAACGCGACAGCAAGCCCGATGAGCGCCAGCGCGACGATCGGCAGGCTCGGATAGAGATAATATCCCCCTATGAACCACATTCCATAGCATGCTGTGAGAAGCGCAATGGTTGGCCACTCAATGCCGGGGTGTTTTCGCGGGTGTTGAGATCGGGAGGCGGGTATCTCGGTATGTCTTTCTGATTCCATGATTTTCATGGTCTCATTGTCAGGAACTGTCAGCAATGCGATTATTGTGAGAAAGTGTTGATTTTGGTCACCAAATGGCGCACTTGTTGTATATTATAAACAATCGGGTGTTTTCATGGACAAGCGCGACCTTGCACGGCTTTTTCAGGAGCGGATCAAGAGCCTGCTCACCCGCAGCGGAGAAAACCAATCCGCATTTGCGGCTTCCGTTGGCATAGACCGCTCTGCGCTCTCCCAGTTGCTCTCCGGGCAATCGACCCGCCTGCCCCGCGTGGAAACGCTGCTCAACATCGCCGAACGGCATTCCGTATCGCTTGACTGGCTGCTTGGCCTCAGCCAGGACGAGGGTATTACCGGCGAACTGCGACCAAGCCTTGAAATCGAGGAAGGGTTCGATAACCAGACCTTGCTGGTCAAATGGCATGCGGAGGCCACAGGCACGAAGATACGTTATGTGCCAGCCCGTATCCCCGATCTTCTGCGCACGCAAGCGGTGATCGCCTATGAAACCCTGATGGTCCATCGCGATCCCGCCATACAGATGAGCGAAACGGCGTTCCGCCTCGACTATAACCGCCAACCCGGTACGGACATGGAAGTATGCATGCCGTTCCAGACCTTGCACGATTTCGCCGCGGGCTGCAGCCTTTGGGGTGACTTGCCGCGCAAGGTCCGCGTCGAGCAGCTCGAACATATGGCGTCGCTGGTGGACGAACTCTATCCCTCGTTTCGCCTCTATCTCTACGATGGGCGCGAGCGCTATTCGGTGCCCTATACGGTATTCGGCCCCTACCGCGCCGCCATCTTCGTCGGCGAGATGTACCTCGTGCTCTATACGACCGAGGCCGTGCTCACCATGCAGCGACACTTTGACGGGCTGATCCGCGTCGCCAAGGTTAACGCTCACGAGGTTGCGGCCTATATTTCCTCGCTCAAGGTCACCTAGCGCCTTGCGGTTTGCGACCGCTTGCGAGCGCCGATGTCGCAAAGAAGCATTGACCACATATAAAGACTTCCTTATATGGTTATCTAACTTGTTTTAAGGGACGTTCCCATGACCATTCACAATCCGCTTGCCGACCTTATTGCCGAAAAGGGTGTTCTCCTTGCCGATGGCGCGACAGGCACGAACCTGTTTGCATCGGGCCTGGAAGCGGGTGAAGCTCCGGAACTCTGGAACGAAGCCAAGCCTGAAAAGATCACTGCCCTGCACCAGGGCTTTGTCGATGCCGGCGCCGATATCATCCTTACCAATTCCTTCGGCGGGACACGGCATCGCCTGAAACTGCATCATGCCCAGGACCGCGTCTTCGAACTCAACAAGAAGGCGGCCGAACTGGCGCGCGAAGTCGCGAACAATGCCGGCCGCAAGGTCATTGTCGCGGGCTCGGTCGGTCCGACCGGCGAACTGCTCGTCCCGCTTGGCGCGCTCACCGAGGAAGATGCCGTCGCAGCCTTTACCGAGCAACTCGAAGGCCTCAAGGCCGGCGGCGTCGATGTCGCCTGGATCGAGACAATGTCGGCGCCGGGCGAAATTCGCGCCGCAGCCGAAGCTGCGGTCAAGGTCGGATTGCCTTATGTCTATACCGGCTCTTTCGACACGGCCGGCAAGACGATGATGGGCCTGCCGCCCAAGGAAATCCACGGCGTTGCCGAAGGCCTGGAAGCAAAGCCCGTCGCGGTTGGCGCCAATTGCGGCGTAGGCGCATCCGATATCCTTGCCTCGCTTCTCGATATGAGCGAAGCAAATCCTGAAGCGACGATCGTCATCAAAGGCAATTGCGGCATCCCTGAATTCCGCGGCTCGGAAATCTTCTATTCGGGCACGCCCGATCTGATGGCAAACTATGCTCGCCTCGCAATTGACGGCGGCGCCAAGATCGTCGGCGGCTGCTGCGGAACCTCGTTCGAGCATCTCGCCGCCATGCGCAAGGCGCTCGACAGCCACACCAGCGGTCCGCGCCCGACTGTCGAGACGATCATCGAGACCATTGGACCGATGCGCAACAAGCTCGCTGCCCATGCGGACGATACGCCGAAGCGTGAGCGTCGCGGACGCCGCGGATGATCAACGGACTTTGAAGAAAAAACCGGCAGCGGAGGCTGCCGGTTTTTTGTTGGCTTTTACAGGTGTCAGAGATCTTCGATCTCTCGACGGACCCTCTTGAGGATTTCGCGCAGCTGCTCGGCCTTTTCCGCGTTAAGCGAACCACTGCGCAGCTTTGAATGGAGCGCAAAGCGCAAGGCGTGCATCTCCTTGCCGAGTGCCGCTCCGCGTATTTCGCCGGAAGCGTCGTCGAGCTGCGCGTTGATCTTGTCGAGTTCGGGGCGGTTCTCTTCGAGATAAGCCAGGCCCTGCTCGGTAATCGTATAGAGTCGCTTGTTGCCGTTGGTGCTGGAGGTAACGAGATCCGCCTCCTCCATCATCTGCAGCATCGGATAGATCGCACCCGGGCTTGGGCTATAAGCGCCCTGGAACCGCGCCTCGAGAGCCTTGATGACGTCGTAGCCGTGACGCGGCTCTTCTGCGATCAGGCCAAGAACGACGAGACGCAGTGCGCCCGGATCGAACATGCGCGGACCGCGTCCGCCAAAGGGGCCGCCACGATGCCGGCCGAAAGGCCCGCCGCGACCACGACCGCCGAAACGTCCGCCGCCTTCGTGAGAGCCTGCCATCCTGTCCATCCGCGACCAGTGATCGCCGTCATGGCCGTGATTGTGTCTGCAATGATTATGCATGGAAATTTCTCCTAGTTAGTACTTCAATGCGTTATATCTAACAAACGATATATCTTTATTCAAGTCAAAGATATATCTTTTAACAGTAAATCATATCAACATATTGAACCGAATGGGAAATTTCGTCTGGATATAATGCTTACGAACGCGCGAAGGCGGTCATATGGAAGCGCTGCTGATCGCCAAAGTAGGCGTATTGCCGTCCGACCGGGCATCCCAGCCGGGCAAGACAGCCGCCTTCCATGCAGGTCTGGCCTGGCTCCGTTGCGAGATAATCGCGGCAGCGCGCCACGGCATAAGTTTCGCCGTCAAAGGCATCGACAGGGCATGCGCTGAGACACGGTTTTGACGCACAGACGTCGCATGGATGGCCGTTTTCTTGGAGCGGCGCAAAAGCCATGGATTGCCGAAACAGGAGTGCACCGCGAAATGCCTGCCAGAGACCATATTGCGGGTGGATCAAAAGGCCGAGCGGTGACGGCCGCAATCCTTCCGCGCGCATCGCCCATTGCTGGAACGGCAGATAAGGTCGGTCCGAGGGGAAGACGGAGTACCCGCCAAATTCGCTGGCAATCGCGTTGAGGACCTGCTTCGACCAGCTATCGAGCGGACTGGCTACCCCCGGATTGTCCCGACGCCAGGCGGTGAAAGCTTGCCAGATCGACGAGCCGAAATGACCGACGAGAACGACGCTTCGGGCTCGCGTGCCATCAGGCAGGACCGGGATGTCATCTGCTGCGCCGAATACGAAGCCGCCGCGTGGAACAAGCCCGTGAGGTTCCAGCGCGGCGGTGATCGTGTCAAGCATCGGCGTCACCGCCCCTTGCCAAAAATGTAAAGCTCATCCCTCGCCAGAACCCTTGATTGCGGAGGCCCAGACTTCCTTATGGATCAGATTGGCCACTTTAGCCCGGCCGTCCTCGGGCTTCTTTCAAGTGAAAGCGTCGGGCATCGATGCCTTCTTCTTGGCGATGTACTCGTTCAGCGATTCATCGATTGCCGGATCGAGATACGGGGCCTCATAGGTATCGAGCCAGCGCCGGGCGAGTTCGTTGGCGCGCTGATCGGCGCGCTTTTCGCCCTCGGCCAGCCACTGCTCGTAAGAGTTGTTGTCGGCGATGTTCGAGCGGTAGAAGGCCGTCTGGAAATTCGCCTGCGTATGGTCGCAGCCGAGATAGTGGCTTCCGGGTCCAACCTGACGGATGGCGTCCATCGCCTGGCCGTTCTCCGAAAGATCGACGCCAGCCGCAAACTTCTGCGCCATGCCGAGTTGGTCGATATCCATCATGAACTTCTCATAGGACGATACCAGACCGCCTTCGAGCCAGCCGGCCGAGTGGAGGACGAAATTCGTGCCGGCGAGCAGCGTCGAATTCAGCGTATTGGCGCTTTCATAGGCGGCCTGCGCATCCGAAACCTTGGAAGCGCAAAGCGAGCCGCCGGTGCGGAATGGCAGGCCAAGGCGGCGAGCGAGCTGTGCCGCGCCGTAGGAGACCAGCGACGGCTCCGGAGTGCCGAAGGTCGGCGCGCCCGACTGCATGGAAATCGACGAGGCGAACGTGCCGAAAATAACCGGCGCGCCCGGCCGTATGAGCTGCGTCAGGGCCGCTCCGGCCAGCACTTCGGCCAGGATCTGGGTGAGCGTGCCGGCAACAGTCACCGGGCTCATCGCGCCGGCAAGAATGAACGGCGTAACGATGCACGCCTGGTTATTGCGGGCATAGACCTTCAGGGCACCGAGCATCGTCTCGTCGAACACCATCGGCGAGTTCGCATTGATCAGGCTGGTCAGAACCGTGTTTTCGTCGAGATAGTTCTCGCCGAATACGAGCTTGCACATGGCGATCGTATCTTCGGCGCGCTCGGGCGCAGTCACCGAGCCCATGAACGGCTTGTCGGAATATTTGATATGGGCATAGATCATATCGAGATGGCGCTTGTTGACCGGCACGTCGACCGGTTCGCACACCGTGCCGCCCGAATGATGGATCGACGGCGCCATATAGGCGAGTTTCACGAAATTATTGAAATCCTCGATCGTCGCATAGCGGCGATTGCCGTCGAGGTCGCGCACGAAAGGCGGACCGTAGACGGGCGCAAATACCGTCGCGTCGCCGCCGATCTGGACCGAACGCTCGGGATTGCGCGCATGCTGCGTGTAGATCGAGGGCGCAGTCTTCAAAAGCGACCGCGGCAGCCCTTTGGGGAAATGGACGCGCTCGCCCTTGATGTCGGCGCCGGCTTCCTTCCACAGCGCCAGAGCTTCCGCGTCGTCGCGAAATTCGATGCCAGTCTCTTCAAGCACCGTATCGGCATTGGCCTCGATCAGCGCCAGTCCTTCTTCATCGAGCACTTCGTAGGTGCGAATCTTGCGCGTGATATAGGTCAGCGACTTGCCGGGACCACCGCCGGAACGTGCCGCACGACGGGCGGCGGCGCCACCACTGGCGCCACGACTGCGGCGTCCGCCGCCGGTGTCGGTTTCCGCGGGTGCATCGACGGGTGTTTCCTCAATCATTGTCTTTCTCCAGGCGCACGAAGCGCAGACTTCCAATCAATCAGACCAAATCCTAACCGTCATGCCTGCGGGGGCGTTTCCGTGTGCGGCACGTGATGGCGCATCGGAGACAAACATCCGGTCGTTTTCGTCATTTACAAGGTCGCTTTTAAGCAATGCGTTTTCAGCAACTTGCCCGATATGTTAAACGAATGCCAGCGGGCGACAAAGCACCCATATTATCCAGTGTCGCTCTGTGCTACGGACCTGTGCATAACGCTTGAAAGGAAGCAGACCCATGGCCGATGATGAAATCATTCTTTCGGAGCTTTCGGACGATGAACTCGTCGAGCAAATGCATGACGATCTGTATGACGGGTTGAAGGAAGAGATCGAGGAAGGCACGAATATTCTGCTCGAGCGCGGCTGGGCACCTTACAGGGTCCTCACCGAGGCGCTCGTCGAAGGCATGCGCATCGTCGGCGAGGATTTCCGCGACGGCATCCTGTTCGTCCCCGAAGTCCTGCTCTCGGCCAATGCGATGAAGGCCGGCATGTTCATTCTGCGCCCGCTGCTGGCAGCGACCGGAGCGCCGAAACAGGGCAAGCTCGTCATCGGCACCGTCAAGGGCGACATTCACGACATCGGCAAGAACCTCGTCGGCATGATGATGGAAGGCGCCGGCTTTGACGTTATCGACCTTGGGATCAACAATCCCGTCGAGAACTACCTCGCCGCCATCGAAGAGCATCAGCCAGACATTCTCGGCATGTCGGCGCTGCTCACGACCACCATGCCCTATATGAAGGTCGTTATCGACACGATGAAGGAAAAGGGTATTCGCGACGACTATGTCGTTCTGGTCGGCGGCGCGCCGCTCAACGAGGAATTCGGCAAGGCTGTCGGCGCTGACGCCTATTGTCGCGATGCGGCCGTTGCGGTTGAAACGGCCAAATCCTACATGAAGCGCAAGCACAACCAGCTTTCCGCGTGACGAATAAGAAAACGGCCGCGACAGGCGCGGCCGTTTTCAGAACATCTATAAAGAATAGACTACTAAGTAATAAAATTAATCTGAATCAACAGATTAGTTGGCAGCCTTGGCGACGCGATGGCCGGCGTTCTGCGTGGCATTAACGGTGTTGGCCGCATCGGCGCCCACGCCGCGTATGGTATTTGCGCAGCCTGCAAGTGCAACAACTGCAAGGACTGCGGCAATCGGAACGATATGTGATAGTTTCATGGATTGTGTCTCCCGTTCTGCTAAAATGAAATTCAACGGTCGGATAACGCGATAGAGCATCATCGGTTCCATGACTCTTCAACAAAAGTCAACGAAATCAACACAGACCGTGCGCGTCATCGCCTGCGGCATGATTGCGCGTGAAATTCTAGCCATCCAGGAGCAATTCGGCCTTCACCATATCGATTTGAAATGCCTGCCGGCCATCTATCACCATTACCCGGACAAGATTGCTCCTGCGGTGGATCGCGCCATAGTCAAGGCCAAGGCGGCGGGCATTTCCCGTATTTTCGTTGGCTATGCGGATTGCGGCACCGGAGGCCTGCTCGACCGTGTGTGTGAGAAGCATGGCGTCGAGCGGATCGAAGGTCCGCACTGTTTTTCCTTCTACGCCGGCAATGCAGCCTTCGGTGCGCAGTGGGAGGATGACATGACATCGTTCTTCATGACCGATTTCCTCGCAAGGCATTTCGAGGCCTTCATGGTGAAGCCGCTTGGCCTCGACCGTCACCCCGAACTGCGCGACATGTATTTCAGCAATTACACCAAGATGATCTACATGGCGCAAACCGACGATCCGGCCCTCAGCCGCAAAGCCGAGGCCGCCGCAGCTTTTTTGGGTCTTGCCTATGAGCGCCGCCTCACCGGCTATGGCGATCTGATCCCGGCCCTGACCGCAGCCGCAACCCTTTAGACGCGCACCGCAAACCCCCATGCCTTCTAAGGAGCTCTCATGACCCGTCGCGCCGCCCTCGCCACGATCTTCTGCCTGTTGTTGCCTGCCAGTGCGCTTGCAGATGGCGAGATCACACGGCTGATCACCAAATCGGACCAGGCGCGGCTCGATAAATATGAAGCGACGCGAACCGCCGCTGTCGATGCGGCGAGGAAGGGCGGCACTTCAGGCGATGTGGCGCAGCTCGATGGGGTTCTCGCCAAGCCGACGCTCGCCTTCAATGAAGGCTTCGATATGGTGGGCAATTGGCAATGCCGCACCATCAAGCTTGGCAAGCAACCGCCGCTGACCATCTATGGTTGGTTCAAATGCCGCGTTACTGATGACGGATCCGGCTGGATGCTCGAGAAAACCAGCGGTTCGCAGCGCACCAAGGGCCGCTTCTACACAGAGAGCGACAAGCGCCTGACCTATCTCGGCGCCGGCTATGTTGCAGGCGAAAAGCCAAAACGCTATGGCGCCGGGCCCGATACCGATCAGGTCGGCTACGCCTATCGCACGGGCAAAAACGAGTTCCGAATCGAGTTTCCAGCCCCCGCCCTCGAATCCCTCATGGACATCATCGAACTCAGGCGCTGAGACACTTTCGTCATTGCAATGTCACCATTGCCGCGCCATATGCGTCGAAACTTGAACCTTCGACGATAAGATGGCCGCCATCGACGCTAACAATGAAATAAAGCCGCACAAGCCTGATTTGCATGCGGCCGACAACGACCCCCGCTCCCTGTCCCAGGTCTTCGAGGACCTGGCGCGGTCGGCAACGGAGCCGGTTTCGTTCGCCGAACTGGAAGACGCCTTCACCGATCGCAGCTTCGCCGCGCTCCTCACCTTCTTCGCCATCTTGAACCTGTTGCCGCTGCCACCTGGAACCGGCGTCATTACCGGTATCCCGCTCGTGCTTCTTTCCGTGCAGATGGTCATGGGCCGCGAATCCGTGTGGCTACCTTCATTCATGCGCGACAAGACCATTTCGCCCGAGCGTTTCCGGCTTGTTTCCGACAAGGTCGTTCCCTGGCTGCAGTGGCTGGAGCGCTTTATCCGGCCACGCAACTGGCCGTTCGGCCGCCGTCAGGGCGACCGCTGGCTTGGCGTATTCACCACCATTCTCGGCATGTCGGTCGTTATTCCCATGCCGTTGTCGAACTGGCTGCCGGCGCTGGCCACGGTTATCATCGGCATTGCGCTGTGTGAGCGCGACGGCAGGCTGATGATTGCCGGCCTTGCCCTTGGCCTCATCTCGATGAGCATTGTGTTCGGCGTCGCCTTTGCTGCGGCAAGCGCAGTCAGCTACGCCGCGACGTTCTGGCCCTTCTGATTTGCCTGTCGCAAAAGCGCAAATGAATGACGTCGCATTTGAGTGGTCGCGCGTCGTGAGATAGCAAGCTTAACCCCTGATATTCCGGCAAAAGGGTCGTTATCGGAGGTTGAATTGCATGGCTGATCTTATTGTCGTTTATTGGCGGGACATTCCCGCTCAAGTGACCGTCAAGAAAGGCCGCCAGGCAGCCAAGCGCGAGCTTTCCCTTCGATTTACCGAGGCTATCGACATGTGCGCGATGCGCATAGGCGCCAGGGATTCCGACGCCTATCTCGCGGAATGGCGTCGCGGCACTCCGGTGCCGGTAAGTGATGATCTTGACGGCGAGGCTGACGCAGCCCTAGCCCGCATTGAAAATGAATATGATCGGGAACGCCTTGTGGCGCTTGTAAAGGCAGGTGGACATGACAATTCATGAATTGAAAGCGAAGCCAATGACAAAGATCGCAGCATCCATCGAAGTGGCGGCACGCCAGGCTATCGAATCGCAGGACCTGCCTGGTCTGTTTCCAGCCGGTACCCGCGTCTACATTACCGACATGGGCACCGACAGCGTCGATACGCTGACGGCCGCGGCCAAGCGCGTTCATGATCTCGGCTACAAGCCGGTACCGCACTTCGCCTCGCGGCGCCTGTCGACGAGGGCTGCGCTTGAAACGCGCATCCGCCGCGCTGCTGAAGAGGCAGGCGTGACCGATATATTGGTTATCGGCGGCGGGCTGGAGCGCCAGGCGGGCGAATTCTCCTCGACCATGCAGGTGCTCGAAACCGGCTTCTTCGACAGATACGGCATCAACGAAATGGGCGTTGCCGGCCATCCTGAGGGCAGCCCTGAGTTTTCCGAAGCGGTCGCCCTCCAGGCGCTTCGTCTCAAGAAAAACTTCGGCGAGCGCACCGGTGCTAAGCTGCGCGTCGTCACCCAGTTCGGATTCGATGCCGAGCGCTTCATCCGCTACGCCGAATCGCTGCGCGAGCATGGCATCGACCTACCGGTCCATCTCGGTGTTGCCGGTCCCGCCAAGATCACCACGCTCATTAAATACGCGGCCATGTGCGGCGTCGGCAATTCGATCAGCTTCCTGAAGAAGAACGCGCTCTCCTTGACCGCTCTCGCCACGAGCCATTCGCCGGAAGGCGTTGTCGGCCCGATCGAGCAGCATGTCATTGCCAATCCGATGTCGGCGATCAAGCAGATCCACCTCTTCCCGTTTGGCGGCCTGAAAAAGACCTCCGAGTGGCTTGTCGAGCGTGGCTCCTGGAACGTAAACAACGCGCAGTACTCTTCCGCAAACGCAGCCGCAAACTGAGGTTCCCTGCATGACCCGCACGATCGTTGCCTCGGCGACCAAAGAAATCATCATCGGATTTGACCAGCCTTTCTGCGTGATCGGCGAGCGGATCAATCCGACCGGCCGCAAGAAACTCGCTGCCGAAATGGTCGCAGGCAACTTCGACACGGTGATCAAGGACGCACTGGAGCAGGTAGCGGCTGGCGCCACGATGCTCGACGTCAATGCCGGCGTAACTGCCGTCGATCCTAACGCCACGGAGCCTGGCTTGCTCGTGCAGACGCTGGAGATCGTCCAGGGCCTCGTCGACGTGCCGCTCTCCATCGACAGCTCCGTAACCGCCGCCATCGAGGCGGCTCTGAAGGTCGCCAAGG
Organism: Phyllobacterium sp. YR620; assembly: GCF_900104165.1. Classification (NCBI taxonomy): domain Bacteria; kingdom Pseudomonadati; phylum Pseudomonadota; class Alphaproteobacteria; order Hyphomicrobiales; family Phyllobacteriaceae; genus Phyllobacterium; species Phyllobacterium sp. YR620. The sequence continues at coordinate 815,243 of NZ_FNJP01000001.1, read as the reverse complement.
GCCGTCCGCTCGTCAATTCGGTGACAGGCGAAGAAGAAAAGCTTGAGGCGATCCTCCCGCTCATCAAGAAGTACAACGTGCCGGTTGTCGCCATCTCGAATGACGAGACCGGCATTTCGATGGATCCAGACGTGCGCTTTGCCGTTGCCAAGAAGATCGTCGAACGCGCTGCCGATTTCGGCATTCCGGCGCATGATATCGTTGTTGATCCGCTGGTGATGCCGATCGGTGCGCTCGGCGATGCGGGACGCCAGGTATTTGCGCTGTTGCGCCGCCTGCGCGAGGAGCTCAAGGTCAACACGACCTGCGGCCTTTCCAACATTTCCTTCGGCCTGCCGCATCGCCATGGCATCAATGCCGGCTTCATCCCGATGGTGATCGGTGCAGGCATGACCTCCGCGATCATGAACCCATGCCGCCCGCAGGAAATGGAGGCAGTGCACGCCGCCAACGTCCTCAACGGCACGGATCCGAATTGCACCTACTGGATCAAGAAGTATCGCGACCATCAGCCGGCAGCGGCCGGAGCTGCGCCCGCAGCCACACCCTCGGTTCCTGCCGATGGCGCCGGTGGCGGTCGCCGCCGTGGCGGACGCGAGGCGCGGCGCGGCGCCGCAGGCTGAGCATTTGCCTCAGCCGGACAGCCCGGTCTAACAAGGCGGTGGGTGGCAAATGCTGCCCCTCGCCCCGCAAGTTTTGGAGCATCGATCTTGAACGCACCCGTCAAAGCACCTGAGACATCGGCAAAGGAAGCGCTGGTTCTCTTTATGCCGTCGGGAAAGCGCGGACGATTTGCCGTTGGAACGCCAATACTCGAAGCGGCCCGCACCCTCGGCGTGTATGTCGAGAGCGTCTGCGGCGGCCGTGGCATTTGCGGACGTTGCCAGGTCGAAGTTCAGGAAGGCCGTTTCGCCAAGCATGGCATTACGTCATCCAATGACCACATCTCGGAATTCGGCCCCAAGGAGCAGCGCTATGCCGAAAAGCGCGACCTCAAGGAAGGCCGCCGCCTTTCCTGCTCCGCCACGATCCTCGGCGATCTCGTCGTCGATGTTCCCCAGGACGTGCAGGTCAATGCGCAGGTCGTGCGCAAGGCCGCCGATACGCGCATCATCGAGCGCAACCCTGCGATCCACATGTGCTATGTCGAGGTCGAAGAGCCGGACATGCACAAGCCGCTTGGCGATCTCGATCGCCTGAAGGCTGCGCTGGAAAAGGAATGGGGCATTCGCAACCTTCAGGTGGATACGCACATCCTGCCGAACGTGCAGAAGATCCTGCGCAAGGGCAATTGGGGCGTCACTGCCGCCATCTACCACGACGAGGAAAACTCGCGTCCCGCCATGGTCGGCCTCTGGCCGGGTCTTAAGAACGAGGCCTACGGTATCGCCTGCGATATCGGCTCAACGACGATCGCCATGCATCTTTCGTCGCTGCTTTCGGTGCGCACCATTGCTTCGGCAGGCGCGTCCAATCCGCAGATCAGGTTCGGCGAAGATCTGATGAGCCGCGTATCCTACGTCATGATGAACCCCGACGGACGTGAAGCGATGACTGCGGCCGTGCGCGAGGCGATCAACGGGCTGATCGACAAGGTTTGCGCCGAAGGCGGGGTCGCGCGTGAGGATATTCTCGATGCGGTGTTCGTCGGAAATCCGATCATGCACCACCTCTTTCTCGGGATCGACCCGACGGAACTTGGCGGCGCGCCGTTCGCGCTCGCCGTATCCGGCGCCGTGCATCTGAAGGCGTCGGATATCGGCCTGCCGATGAATGCCGGAACCCGCGTCTATATGCTGCCTTGCATTGCCGGCCATGTCGGCGCTGACGCTGCGGCCGCAACGCTTGCTGAAGGTCCGCACCGCCAGGACGAAATGATGCTGCTCGTCGATGTCGGCACCAACGCCGAAATCGTGCTCGGCAACAGGCATCGCACCGTCGCGGCCTCGTCGCCCACCGGGCCGGCCTTCGAAGGCGCGGAAATTTCCGGTGGCCAGCGTGCGGCCCCGGGCGCTATCGAACGCGTGCGCATCGATCCGTTGACGCTCGAGCCGCGCTTCCGCGTCATCGGCACCGAACAATGGTCCGACGAACCGGGCTTCGACGAAGCGGTGCAGACAAGCGGGATTACCGGAATTTGCGGCTCGGCGATTATCGAGGTCATTGCCGAAATGTACCTCTCGGGCATCATTTCCGAAGATGGCGTCGTTGACGGCAGCCTCGCCGCCCGTTCGCCGCGTGTAAGGGCCAATGGCCGGACATTCTCATATCTCCTGCACGAAGGCTCGCCGACGATTACGATCACGCAGAACGATGTGCGCGCCATCCAGCTCGCCAAGGCCGCGCTCTATGCCGGCGTTAAGCTGCTGATGGACAAGCTTGGCATCGACCACGTCGACCAGATCAGCTTTGCCGGCGCCTTCGGCTCGTTCATCGATCCGAAATATGCGATGGTACTCGGCCTTATCCCCGATTGCGATCTCGACAAGGTCAAGGCGGTCGGCAATGCCGCAGGCACCGGCGCGCGCATGGCGCTCCTCAACCGCAATTACCGGCGCGAGATCGAGGATACAGTGACGCGGATCGAAAAGATCGAGACCGCTCTCGAGCCGAAGTTCCAGGACCATTTCGTCAACGCCATGGCGATGCCGAACAAGATCGATCCATTCCCGAAACTCTCCCACGCCGTGACCTTGCCCGCGCGCAAGAATGTCAGCGAGGACGGGGTTGCCGGAGATGCCACGCCGCGCCGCCGCTCGCGCGAGGATCGCGCGGCAAGGCGCAACCGCGAATAGGCTTCGGCCGCTTTGTCCTTGTCGCGGTTTTCCGCTATCAAGCATCGATGATGTTTGATTCCGGATACGATTTTCCATGATAGCCTGCTTCGATATTGGCGGATCTGCGATCAAGGGTGCGATCGCCTATTCGCCCGAGGATATAAGACCGGTGCCCAAGGTGGCGACGCCGCTCCATGATTTCGACGCGTTTGCAGGCGTAATCCAAAAGATCGCCGCGGATGGCGGCGCGGACCCGCAAAGCCTCATCGCCATTTCCATTGCCGGGGTAGTCGATGCGGATACGGGCCGGATCACCTGCGCCAATATTCCTTGCGTTCACCAGCGCAGGCTCGAAGCCGACCTGAGCCAAAAGCTGCAGCGGCGCGTGCTCATTGCCAATGATGCCGACTGTTTCGCGCTGTCGGAGGCTGTCGTCGGCGCCGGGCGGGGTCACCGCGTCGTCTTTGGTATCATACTCGGTACCGGCGTTGGCGGCGGCATCGTCATCGACGGCAAGATCCATGAGGGCGCGGGCGGTTTTGCCGGAGAATGGGGCCATGGCCCCGTCGCGGCGACCCTCGCCGGCAATCCGCCGGTCGCCATACCGCGTTTTGCCTGCGGCTGCGGCCAGATCGGCTGCGTCGATGCTATCGGCGCGGCGCGGGGCATGGAAAAGCTCCATGCGCATCTTCATGGCGTGAACCTGCCGAGCACCGATATCATCGCGGCCTGGGATAGGGGCGACGCGGCAGCGGAGCGCACGATCGATTGCTATATCGATATCGTCAGCGGTCCTCTGGCGATGACCCTCAATGTCGTCGGCGCTTCAATCGTCCCGGTCGGCGGCGGACTTGCCAATTCGGTAAACCTGATCCGCTGGCTCGATGAAGCGGTGCGCGCGCGAATCCTGCGGAAGACTGACAGGCCGCTGGTCATCCCGGGCGAATTGAAGATTGAGCCCGGCCTGATCGGTGCTGGGGTCCTGGGATTGATGGAAGCTGCCAAATGAGTGTTCTTCTCGAAATATGCGTCGACAGCCCCGAAGGACTTGCGGCGGCTATCGCTGGAGGCGCGGACCGTATCGAACTTTGTTCGGCACTCGAAGTCGGCGGCCTTACGCCAACCCCCGGGCTGATCGGACAGGCCGCGGTCGCACCGATACCCATCTATGCGATGATCCGCCCGCGGCCCGGGCACTTCGTCTATGGGGAAGCCGACATCGACGCCATGTTGCGCGAGATCGATGCCATGCGCAGCGCCGGTCTCGCCGGCGTCGTCTTCGGCGCCAATCATGCGGATGGGACACTGGACCATGCGACGCTCGAACGGCTGATCCGACAATGCGATGGGTTCGGCGTCACCTTGCACCGCGCCTTCGACCTTGTCCCCGACCTCGATGAAGCGGTGGAAACAGCGGTCGAACTCGGTTTCGAGCGCATATTGACTTCGGGCCGCGCCCTGACCGGGATTGAGGGCATCGACGATCTGGAACGAACGTTTGCTCGCGCCGACGGCCGGATCAAGGTCATGCCCGGCTCGGGCGTTAACATCGGCAATGTCGAGGCGTTGCTCAAGCGTATCCCATTCACTGAGATTCACTCGTCCGGGTCTGTCGATGCGCAGCCATTGAGCGAAGGCGCGCGGCGCCTCGGTTTCGAGACGCCGACGCAGAAAATGACGAGCGTCGAGCGCGTGCGGGCCTTGAAGCAATTCTGCCTGCGGGCGTAAGAGCCCTGACTCAGAGCCTGCCGGTCCGCTCGTACCCTTCGAAATAAACCCTGAGATGCTGGGCGACCGCCTTCACATGGGCGCCCGCATTCTTGGCGACCAGCATTCCAAGCTTCGATTCGCCGAGCCGCGGCAGGCCATGCTCGGATCCGAGTTGCACCATATTATCGTCCAACAGGAACTTCGAGAACGGGGCAACGGCGAGATCGGCGAGAATGGCGGCGCGCTGGCCCATCGTGTGCGCACTCATATAGGCCACACGATAGTCGCGGCCAGCGCTTTCGAGCGCACTGATCGCATTGGCGCGCCATATGCACCCCTCTTCCCACATGGAAAGCGGCAGCGGATTGCGCTCATGCGCGGTGCCGCATTTGGCACCGGCCCAGATAATCTCCTCGGTCATGAGGATTTCGATCTCATCGACCTTGGCCAGCGTTTCGTTGACATTGACCAACGTTACGTCGAGGCGCTGCTCATCGAGCCGCTTGCGCAGGCCGTTGCTCTGATCGATGACAACATCCACCGTGACATCGGGATGGGTTTCGGCGAATCGCTTCAACACGAAGGGAAGAACCCGCTCGCCGATATCGTCTGGAGCGCCGAGGCGGACGACTCCCGACACGGTCGGCGCAATGAACTTTGCCACCGTCTCGCGATTGAGCGCCAGCATACGCCGCGCATAGCCGAGCAGGACCTCGCCGCTAGGCGTCAATTTTACTGAACGCGCATCGCGTTCGAGCAATACGTGACCAAGCGTTTCCTCAAGCTTCTTGATCTGCATCGATACGGCTGAGGGCGTGCGGAACACCGCATTTGCCGCACTCGAAAAACTACCCGTCTCCGCAATCATCGCGAACGTGCGCAAGACGTCGAGATCCAGGATCGGGATGGGATGATGCATTGGTGCTGACATATCGCCAAATCCTCCATCAATTTTTCTTAAGCATAGTGTTCCGTAATTTCGTTTGATTGAACATCAACTTGGGCAGATAGTCAAGATCATAGAAACGGACGGCGTTGAAATTGCCACCGTATCCCTAGAGAGGAGAAGACAATGTCTACCTGTGACGAACTCTATCATCGCAATGCAAGTGTGGCCGAGCGTCTCGCCTCATTCGCAACCGATCAGCTCCACCGCTGGGCTGAAGGCATGAACTATGCTCGCCAGCTCATTGCGCGCCGCCGCCGGCTGCGCGAAACGGAATTGGCCCTTGATTCGCTCCCCGATAGCATCCGTTGCGACATTGGCTGGCCGGACCTCTATGAACGACAGATCAGGGACTACAACGAAATCAAGCCTACCCGGCGCTAAGATCATGAGACTAGCCTTGTAAGGGGAGCGGATAACGGCGTATCCGCTCCCTTTTATCATATGTGATCCCTGCGCTTTTGCGACACAGGGCAAGACCCTTCCATTTAGAATAATTCTATGTTTCTATCTGCAAAAAAGCTCAAAAGACCACAGCAGTAATCTGAAGCCACTGCTTCAGTTGCGACATGGCCTTGAAGCCAATAGCGGGAACACAGAATCAAATGGATCATGTTGGTCTGACCAAGCGGTCTTTCGTATTTTTCCTCGTACCGAACTTTTCGATGATCGCATTTGCGACAGCGATCGAGCCGCTGCGCATTGCCAATAGAATGCTTGGATACGAAGCCTATCGCTGGCGCCTTGCTTCCGTGGATGGGAAGCCGGTGACGGCATCCAACGGCGTCGAATGCGCCGCATCCTCATCCCTGGAAGACGAACGTCGCTACCTCACCGGCGGAGATCGACCGTCCATGGTCTTTGTCTGCTCGGGCGTCCACGTCGAGAAATTCCAGAACAAATCCGTGTTCGCGTGGCTCCGCGAAGAGTTCAACCGCGGCGTCGCGGTAGGCGGACTTTGCACCGGCGCACACATCCTGGCGGCGGCCGGTCTGCTTTCGGGCAAGCGCTGTGCCATCCATTGGGAAAACCTCCCGGGCTTTGCCGAAGCGTTCCCCAAGGCAGACGTCTATGCCGATCTCTTTGAGGTTGACGGCAACATCTATACCTGCGCCGGCGGCACCGCGGCGCTCGACATGATGCTCAAGCTCATCGGCGATGATTTCGGCGACAATATCGTCAACCGCGTCTGCGAGCAGGCCCTCACCGACCGTGTTCGCAGCCCGCACGACCGCCAGCGCCTGCCGCTGCGGGCGCGTCTCGGCGTTCAGAACTCAAAAGTTCTGACGATTATTGAACTCATGGAAGCGCGCCTCTCCGAACCTTTGTCGCTGATCGAGATCGCCGATCATGTCGGCCTGTCGCGCCGGCAGATCGAGCGCCTCTTCCGCCAGGAAATGGGCAGATCCCCTGCCCGCTACTATCTTGAAATCCGCCTCGACCGCGCGCGCCACCTGCTGATCCAGTCGTCAATGCCGATTGTCGAGGTCGCCGTTGCCTGCGGTTTCGTCTCCGCTTCGCATTTCTCCAAATGCTACCGCGAACTCTACGGCCGCTCGCCGCAACAGGAGCGCGCGGACCGCAAGCAACTGATGGCGGCTTAAGTTACCGGGATTCCCAGTCCTGCATGCGGCGCTGCCATATGCGCTCGCCGGAAAGGCAATCATACATGGGCTTGTCCTCAGCGAGTATGACGGGCAGTTTCCCCCCATCCCGCCAATCGGCCTTCTGAACTGCCGGCGTCTTGCCAGCGAGTTCCAGCACCAGCTTGCGGCGGACCGCCTCCGGGAACTGATCCCATGAATTGACGGGGATCATGAAGGCGCCGGGACCGCCGATCACGCAGTTGCTGTAATAGATATCGAGATCGGCAACGGCCCAGTCTGAATAGAAATCGCCCCGCGTCATCAGCGGCAACCCATTGACGACGATGCCCTTGGCCACCGCCTCATTGCGTGCGTCGGCTACCGGACGGCCATTATTGTTGGCGCCGTCGCCGGAAATATCGATGACCTTGCGCATGCCCTTGAAGCCGTTGTTGTCGAACAGCGAACTGCCGAAATCGATTGCACCGGAAATTGACGTGCGGCTTTGGGTTGAAGGTATCGGCTGGTCCAGCGCATCCGCCAGTTTCTGCGATGCTTCCGCACTATCGACCAGCGTCCAGGGAATGATGATCCGCTGCACGGTCGAGCCGGCCCATTCGACATAGGTGATCGCGACGCGCCCGTTCACCCCTTCGCGAATGGCATCAATAACTTCCTTGCGCCGAAACGCGGCGATATAGCCTTCGCGCTGAATCTTCTGCTCGAAAGGCTCCATTGAGCGCGAAGCATCGACGGCAAGAACAAGCTCGACGTCCACATCGAGATCGGCGGCAAGCGCGCGCGTTTCAAAGCTGGCGATCAGTGCCGCCAGTGACAGAAAACTGCAGAGAGCTTTCCTTCGCGATGACATGAAGCAAAGTGTAGCGCAAAACGATGCAACGCAAAGCAACTTCCAGTGCGTTCACATTCTGTTGAACAACCACAGGTTCAAACGCAGAAACGGCGCCTCCACGGCGCCGTCCAGCATTTCATGTTCGCTGTTGCGAAGGCGCTACGCCTTTAGCCGTTCGTTCTCGGTGTCGAACGGCGATTCCGGAATGACGGTAACCTTGTGCATCTTGTCGAGGATCTTGATCTCGAGCTGTGTGCCAAGCGCCGAATATTCCGGCTTGACCATGGCGAGCGCAATGCTTTTGCCGAGGCGCCAGCCATAGCCGCCATGGGTGGCGCGGCCGACGAGTTCGCCTTTCACATAGATCGGTTCGCTGCCGCGGGCATCGACGTCAGAGACACCCGGCACATGCACTTCAAGCGTGACAAAATTCCATTTCAAGCCGTCTTCGCGAGCCTTCACCACCGCGTCGCGGCCAATGAACTCGCCCTTGTTCGGGTGTACGAAACGATCAAGACCGCTTTCGAATGCATTGTATTCGATCGACAATTCGCGCGGGATCAGACGGTACGACTTCTCGACGGCCATAGCCGTCATCGCGCGGATGCCGAACGGCTTGATACCGAATTCGGCACCGGCCTCGAGCAGGCGATCATAGAGCGTATTCTGCTGCTCGATCGGATGATGCAGTTCCCAGCCGAGTTCGCCAACGAAGTTGACGCGCAGCGCATGTGCTGTTGCCGTTCCGACGCTGATCTCCTTGCCCGAAAGCCAAGGGAAAGCTTCGTTGGAAAGATCGGCGCGGGTGAGCTTTTCCAGAACCTGCCGGCTCTTCGGACCCGCAAGCACGAGGACCCCGTACATCTGGGTAATCGGGCGCAGCGTCACCGAGCCATCGTCGGGCAGCAGCTTGTGCAGATAATCGTGGTCGTGGTTTTCATAGGCGCCGGCCGAGACAAGGTAGAACTTGCCGGGCGCCCATTCATAAACGGTGAACTCTGAACGCACGCCGCCGCGCGTTGTCAGAAGATGGCAAAGGGCAATCCGGCCCTGCTTCTTGGGGATGCGATTGGCAAGGATTGAGTCGAGCCAGGCGCGCGCACCGGGTCCGGTAACTTCCATCTTGGCGAAGGCCGACATGTCGAGCAGGCCGACATTGTTGGTGACATTCTTGATCTCGTTGCCGACATGCTCGAAATAGTTGGAGCGGCGGAACGACCAGAGTTCCTTCACCTTGCCTTCGGCATCCGACTTCGGATGGTTCTGGTTCATGAGAACATCGGGCTTTTCAAGCTTGGCGACGTCGAGCCCATAACCTTCAGGCGCAAACCAGTTGGCCCGTTCCCAGCCATAGACGGTTCCGAATACGGCGCCGAGCTTCTTCTGGCGGTCGTAGGACGGCGAACGCTTGAGCGGCCGCGCTGCGCCGCGTTCTTCGTCCGGGTAGTGGACCGAAAAGACCTCGGCGTAGGCTTCCTCGTTCTTCTCCTTGAGATAGCCTTCGGTCGCATAGGGACCGAAGCGGCGCGGATCGACGCCCATCATGTCGATTGAGGGTTCTCCCTCGACGATCCATTCGGCCAACTGCCAGCCAGCGCCGCCAGCGGCTGTCACACCGAAGGAGTGACCTTCGTTGAGCCAGAAATTCTTCAGGCGCGGCGCAGGTCCAATGATCGGCGAGCCGTCAGGCGTATAGGCGATCGCGCCGTTATAAACCTTCTTGATGCCGACCTCGGCAAAGGCAGGAACGCGAGCAATCGCGGTTTCGATGTGCGGTTCGAGCCGGTCGAGATCCTCCTGGAAGAGTTCGTACTCGCTCTCGTCCGACGGACCATCGACATAACAGACCGGCGCGCCTTTCTCGTAAGGTCCGAGCAGCAGGCCGCCATTTTCCTCGCGCATATACCAGGACGAATCGCTCTCGCGCAGCACGCCCATTTCCGGCAGGCCCTTGGCCTTGCGCTCCAGGATCGCCGGATGCGGCTCGGTGACGATGTACTGGTGTTCCACCGGAATGACCGGAACATCGAGCCCGACCATCTTGCCGGTCTTGCGGGCGAAGTTGCCGGTTGCCGATACGACGTGTTCGGCGGTGATGTCACCCTTGTCCGTCTTCACCAGCCACTGGCCGGAGGGCAGTTGCTCGATGCCGAGCACGGTCGTGTAGCGATAGATGGTTGCGCCGCGATCGCGCGCGCCCTTGGCGAGCGCCTGCGTGAGGTCCGCGGGCTGGATATAGCCATCGTCCGGATGCTGGATCGCGCCGAGAATGCCGTCGATTTCGGCGAGCGGCCAAATTTCCTTGACCTGCTGGGGTGTCAGAACCTTGACCGGGACGCCGATCGTCTCGGCGACACCTGCATAATACATGTACTCGTCCCAGCGGTCCTTGGTGCGGGCGAGACGAATATTGGAGCAGTTGGTGAAGCCGACATTCATGCCGGTTTCCTTCTGCAGTTCCTGATAGAACGTCACCGAGTACTTATGGATCTGGCCGACCGAGTAGCTCATGTTGAACAGCGGCAGCAATCCGGCCGCATGCCAGGTTGAGCCCGAGGTGAGTTCCTTGCGCTCGATCAGGACAACGTCGCTCCAGCCCTTCTTGGCAAGATGATAGAGCGTAGAGACGCCCACAACACCACCGCCGATAACGACAACACGCGCCTCAGTCTTCATTGCACTTTATCCTTTGATATCGATCGATGGGCGAAAAGCTTGCGCCGGTTTTTTGCACTATGCCGCCCAGCATGTCCATCGCTAAGGCCTGTTTGCGACATGGCGAAAACACGCCGCGACGCATGGCAAACAGTCAAGGACTTGCTAGGTTATCCGGTGCCTGAAAAACCAATGGCCGGCTGAAAATCAATCCAGCCAGCCACCGTTCCTTCAAGCTTTTCGTCAGGCTATTTGATCGAGATCTTGCCGCCGGTCATTTCGACGGTCTCGCCACCAGTCAGCGCCTCGCGGTCACCGTTCGGAAAGGTGACGAAGCAACCGCCGCTGCAGAACTCCACCGTCTCACCGGCGCCAACCTGCAATTGGGTCTTGGTCGAACCTTCGGTCACGACAAGCGTCTGCGCATTGGTGTCATTGTTCTTTACGCTCGCCGCATAAGCCGATCCGATCGAAATCGCACTCGCCACAACGGCAATCACAAACTTCTTCATTCCAAACCCGGTGGTAGCCACCGCCCCTGTTGCAAGGCCCCGCCAGGCCCTTTGTCACCCACATTTATAACGGCATCAACGTGAACGGCAACTGAACACTGGAGCCCGGGCGCAAGCGACTATTGTTTGAACTTCTTGCCATCTGCCGCAAGTTCGTCGCGCACGCGTTTGGTCAGGAGTTCGACGATCGAATCCGCATCCTCCAAATGCAGGTTCACGTCGCGCTGCGGATAGGGAATTTCAATTCCTTCTTCTGAGAAGCGATCGATGATGGCAAATCGGACATCGTTCTGGACCGAGCCGGAATTGGACAGATCGGCAAGGTGAACCCTTATTTCGAATTGCATGGTCGAATCGAGAATTGCCGAGAACGCCACGAAGGGTTCGGGGTTCTTGAGCACCAGAGGATGGCTGCGGGCGATCTCCATCAACAGGTCATGAACGCGACGAGGATCGACCTTGTGAGAAACGCCGATGGCAATATCAACGCGCCCAAGCTTGTTGCGATGCGTCCAATTGCCGACGCTGCCATTGATGAACGACGAGTTCGGAATGATGAGCGACTGGCGCTGGAAGGTTTCGACCTCCGTTGCGCGCACGCTGATTTTCTTGACGATGCCGCCGACGCCGCCGGTCTCGATCCAGTCGCCGACCTTGAATGGCCGTTCGGCGAGAAGAATGAGGCCAGAGACGAAGTTTGATACGATTGCCTGCATGCCGAAACCGATACCGAGCGAGAGACCGCCGGCAACGAGCGCAAGGCTGGAGAGGTTTATGCCCGCCGCGGAGACGCCGATGACGGCAGCAACGCCCAGGCCGAGATAACCGACGGCGGTTCTGATCGAGTTGCGCACGCCTGAATCGAGCTTGCCACGCGCCATGACGCGCGTGTCAAGCCAGCCCTGGAACCAGCGCGTGAAGAAATAGAACAGCGCGAACAGAAGGACGCCGGTGGCGATGGCGATCAGCGAAATGTTGAAGGAGCCAATCTGGAAGCCGGTGGCGATCGTCAGGAACCATGCCGACATCTCGCTCCACTGGAAGCCCCAGAGCAGCAGGATGACCGGGATGCCGAGGATGACGACAAAGACGTTGATGACGATGCTGGCAACGAGACCGAGCTGGTCCATTGTCGTCTCGTCAAGCCCGAACCGCTTCTGTATCGCCTGTCCGAGCTTGGTGCCTGCCAGCGCATTTTCGTCCGACACCGCCCGCGCCGTCAGGAAGCCGAGATACATCGTCACAAGGACGGCGCCGTTGATGATGATCTGCTGCGAAACGAAGCGGGCAAGCCCGATATAGCCGAAGAACGCCGCGATGATAGGAACGAGGCCAATCGTAAAAAGGAATATCCGCATGGCGCGCGGCCAAGGTTTGGTCGCCCCGCTCTCGGCGTCCTCGAGCGGCTTCAGGAAGGCCATTGCAATGATCAGCAGGCCGACAAGGACTGTGGCAAAGAGGCTCTTGGCAACGGTCAGCGACAGCGCCGATGCGGCGATCTGGTTGATCGTATCGGCAATGTAATCAAGTCCGGTGATCGTCGCCGTCGCCGTGATCAGCACCATGAGAATACGGCCGGGCCGCGGTGCGACCCGCACCAGCCGCCAGTTCGGCGCCCCGGGACAGATTACCGCCTGCGCCAGCGCATGCACAAAGAAGACGATGCCGATCACGCAGAAGAGCATGTAGATCAGCGACGCAATGTCCGGCCGCATCACATTGAAATAGCCCAGGAAAAGGTAAGTCGTCGCCAGGAACACGATCACGGTGAGCGAGCGCATCAGCGTCGACCAGAATGCCACCGCGAGGCGGCTGAGATAGGACGGCGCCTCGATGCCCGGATCGCGGAAATAGAGGTGGCCGATCGTACGCCGGCCGCCGATCAGCAGTACCAATGCGGCAATACCGGCAAAGAAGGTGGCAGCCAGCATCGATTGCCATTTGAAAGTGACAACAAACCTCCACCAGGACGAGACGAGCCGGTTCATCGTCTGAAGTTCCTGGCCATAGGCGGTGACGATCTCGCTGCCGAGCGAATAGTTGATATCGACCCGCTGCGACAAAGTGTTGGTGAAGAGCTCGCGCCGCGCCTCGCCAATGGCATCGATCATCCGGTTGACCTGGATCAGGAGATCCTCGGTCTCGCCGAGAACCGCATTGATTTCCGCCTTCTCCGTCGTCAGCCGTATACGCTCGTCGGTGACGATCTGGGCCTCGGGCGGTTGGCCCTGCGGCGGAGGAGGTCCGAGCTGATCGAGACGAGCGTTGATTTCGGTGATGCGCGGGCGAAACGACACGCCAATGTCGAGGAGTTTCTTCGATGTGCCTTCAAGGTTGAGGCGAAGGTCGGCGAGCGTGGCGTCCGTATCGGCCTTCAGCTTCTGCTGGTCGTAGTTCGAGATTTGCTTCTTCACGGCATCGATCGCAGGGCGCTGTTCGGCGACAACTGCCGACTCGACGTCCGGTACGGCGTCCGGCGCCTGCTGCGCGCTTGCATATGGAACCACGGCTGCCAGGAGCATTACCGCGACAATCATCGATACGAACTGCCGGATCATGCGGAAAATCACGATTTCATATCCACCTGTGAACTGTCTTCGTTGCGCATAAGCATACGGATCTCGGCACAATCAAGGCTGTTGTTGATTTCATTGCCTGAATGGTCGGCGCAGCGACAGTGCCCGCCGCAATCGTGGTGATCGAGCTTTGCTTCGGACAGTAGCATAATCTGGGGAATACCATGAAGAGCCGGAGCACAATTCGATCGTGCATTTTGCCCGAATAAAACCGGGCTCGTCTTGACCCGTCCCTTGAGTTTCTGCTGGATTGGGCTTCCCGATACCAACGCCGCCATCAACGTCCAAACGATTCGCCTTCGAGACAATGAGATCATGATCATCAAATGCCCCTATTGCGGACCGCGCGACGTCATCGAATTTACCTATCAGGGCGATGCGACGCGAAAGCGCCCGGAGCCCTTGTCCAACGATCCGGACGTCTGGAACGCCTATGTCTACGACCGCAGCAATCCATCGGGATTGCACCGTGAGTTCTGGCTGCACAGCGGCGGCTGCCGGCAGCATCTGGTCGTCACCCGCGACATGACCACCCATGCCATTTCATCCGTGGCTTTTGCGCGCGACATTGCGAGCGGTGGACAGGCATGACGAGTTCAAGGCTTCCCAGGGGTGGGCGCGTCGAGCGCTCGAAATCGGTTCGCTTCACCTTCGACGGCAAGGCCTACAGCTGCCATCCCGGCGATACGCTCGCTTCGGCGCTGCTTGCGAGCGGCATCACCCTGTTTGGCCGGTCGTTCAAGTATCACCGGCCGCGCGGCGTGTTTGCCGCGGGAAGCGACGAGCCGAATGCGCTTGTCACCGTGCTTTCCGGCGACGTCCGCGAACCGAACGTGCGCGCCACCGAGCTTGAGATCCATGACGGGCTGGTAACCCAGAGCCAGAACCGCTTCCCGTCGCTCGACCATGATTTCATGGCCATCAACCAGCTGGCCGGACCGCTGTTTTCCGCCGGATTTTACTACAAGACGTTCATGGGCCCGGCCATCGGCCCGCTGCGTGGCACGCGGTTCTGGATGTTCTGCGAAAAATTCATTCGCCGCGCAGCCGGCCTCGGCAAGGCCGGCACCGCGCCCGATCCGGATCGCTACGAACGCATGAACGCCTGGTGCGACGTGCTCGTCGTAGGCAGTGGTCCTGCTGGCCTCATTGCAGCGGAAGCAGCGGCCGGCACTGGCGCGCGCGTTATCATTGCCGAAGAAAGGCCGCTTCCGGGAGGTTCGCTGCTCGCCTCGGCCGAGACGATCGACGGCCGCGACCCGTCGGTTTGGGCACGTGAAAAGGCGGCGGCTCTGGCAGCCATGCCGAATGTGCGCTTTCTGACCCGGACGTCGGTTTGGGGCTATTACGACGGCAATGTGCTGACTGCAATCGAACACGTCTCCGACTTCAAGCCCAACCGCACCAAGGGACAGCCCCGCCAGCGCCACTGGATCATTCGTACCGGAAAGGTCATTCTTGCAACCGGTGCCTTCGAGCGGCCCATGGTCTTCCCGGGCAATGACTGTCCAGGCGTCATGCTCGCCGACGCAGTGCGCCGCTTTGCTTTGGAATATGGTGTCGCCGCCGGCAGCAACGTCACGCTCTTCACCAACAATGACAGCGCCTACGAAGCCGCGCGGGCGCTTTCCCTTGCGGGCGTCAACATCGCCGCCATCGTCGATGTTCGCGCAGATGTGTCGGGTGCCTGCCGCGATATCGCCACTGCGGCAAACGCCGAGCTTCTGACCGGCCATGCCGTGACTGGAACCCACGCCGGCAAGACGTTGAGTTCGATCACGGTCCAGCATTTCAATGCCGAAACAGGCCGGGTCTCAGGTGCGCCCCGCGAAATCCGCACCGACTGTCTTGGCGTTTCCGGCGGCTGGTCACCGGCCATTCACCTTGCGAGCCAGGCCGGCGGCAAGCCGGAATGGGACGAGGACCTGCAGGCATTCCTGCCGCCCGAACCGAACCAGAACTGGGTGGTGACGGGTGCTGCCGCCGGTTACATGGATACGATCAGCGTGCTCTCCGATGCGGCGACCAAGGGTTCGGCCAAGAGCCGGCTGATCTTGCCGCCGGTCGAAGCGCCCATGCTCGACGCCTCGCCTGCGCCTGTGTTCCAGATCGAGCCTTCGGCAAAATCGCAAAAGGCATTCGTCGACTTCCAGCATGATGTGACCGCCGACGATATTCGCCTCGCCTATCGGGAAGGCTTCCATTCCGTCGAGCATCTCAAGCGCTATACGACCCTCGGCATGGCGACGGATCAGGGCAAAACTTCGAATGTCCCCGGCCTCGCGATCATGGCGGATGCCCGCGGCATCTCGATACCGGAAGCTGGCACGACGCGATTCCGCCCACCGTTCACGCCGGTGTCGTTTGGCGCTCTTGCCGGCGAACGCTACGGCGACCTGCGTCCGCATCGGCTGACCCCGATGCATGACTGGCACCTCGCGAACGGCGCCAAGATGTACGAGGCCGGTCTTTGGCACCGTCCGATGATCTATGGCAGCCATGGCGAAACGGTCGAGCAGGCCTATGTGCGCGAGGCGCGCGCCGTGCGCCAGAGCGTCGGCATTGTCGATGTTTCAACACTTGGCAAGATCGATATTCAAGGCCCGGATGCGGCGGAGCTTCTCGACCGCGTCTACACCAACATGTTCTCGACCCTGCCGGTCGCCAAGGCGCGCTACGGCCTGATGTTGCGCGAGGACGGGCTTGCCTTCGACGACGGCACCACCTGGCGCCTCGGCGAGACGCAGTTCCTGATGACGACCACGACCGCGAATGCCGGCCCGGTGATGCAGCATCTGGAATATTACCTCGACTGCATCTGGCCGGAACTGCGCGTCCATCTGACCTCGGTCACCGACGTATGGGCGGGTACGGCCGTTGCCGGACCGAAGGCACGCGCGCTGCTGGAAGCCTGCGTCACCGGCACAAAGGTCGACAATGATACCCTGCCGTTCATGGGCATCGTCCATGGCAAGATCGAGGGCGTACCAGTCATGGTCTGCCGCCTCTCGTTCTCGGGCGAACTCGCCTATGAAGTCTACTGCGGTTCTGGCTACGGGACGAGAGTCTGGGAAGCCCTGCTCACGGCCGGTAAACCGTTCGACGTCATGCCCTACGGCCTTGAGGCGCTTGGAACGCTGCGCATCGAGAAGGGACACGTGACCGGCGCCGAGATCGACGGACGCGCCAGCGCCCATGATCTTCACCTCGACTGGATGCTGTCGAAGAAAAAGCCATTCATCGGCTCCGCCATGCTTGGCCGCGAGGGGCTCAAGGACGAGAACCGGCTTTCGCTCGTCGGCCTCGTCTCGCTCGACAATCAGGCGATCACCGGGGGCAGCCACATCGTCACCGATGCACGGCCGCGTGAGCCCGCCGACAGCTTCGGCCATGTCACCGCTGCCTGCTATTCGCCGGCGCTCGGCAAATATATCGCGCTGGCGCTGGTCAAGCACGGAACGTCGATGATCGGCAACCGCGCCTTCGCCACCGACCTTTTGCGCGGCAGGCACTGCCCGGTCGAGATCGTCAGCCACCATATGTATGATCCAGAAGGGAGCCGCATGCATGGCTGAGCTTCAATCGCCAATCGGCTCTGCCTACGTGACAGGCGATCATGGCAATGCCGCCGGCGGGGTCGGCGTGACGATCCGCGAGCGGACCGGACTTTCGATTATCCAGATCACCGCCTGGAGCGATACCATTCCCGAAGTACTGACCGCCATAGGCAGCGCGACGGGGCTCGTCTTGCAGAACAAGCCGGGGCTCGGCCGCGTTGCCGGCGAGAAGTCAGTGTTCGGCTTTGCGCCCGGACGCTATTTTGTCGTTGCCGCAACGCCGGAGCTCGAACTACGCCTGCGCTCCGTCATTTCCGCCGAGCTTGCGACGATCATCGACCTCACGCATGGGAGGACGGTGATCCGGGTCAGTGGCCCTCACGCCGAATGGGTGCTTTCCAAGCTCTTCGCCATCGATTTTTCGGAACACGCCTTTCCTATCGCCTATGGGCGGGCGACCCTGCATCACGACATCCACGCCAATATCCAGCGTATCGACGACGAGACCTTCGACCTTTATGTCTTCCGCACCTTTGCGCGGTCGTTCTGGAAGACGCTCGGCCATGCGGCAGAAGAGGTTGGGTACAAGGTCGAATGATCGCTATTTGAAGGCGAAGACGTCCGCGTCAGGATCACCAGTGCCGGTGATCTGTCCGCGAATGATCTGCGCGGCCACCATCGAGAACGTAATTCCGTTGCCGCCATAGCCGAGAACGGCATAACAGCGGTTCATGCCGGGTACCGGACCGATTGACGGCAGACCGGTCACACTCGCACCAAAGCTTCCGGTCCATGCATAGTCTGCCTCGGCGCTAACGTCGGGGAACAACTTCTTGAGCTTGGCGAGTATCGCTTTCGTTTTCGCCGGCAGCTTGCCGTCGCGTTTGTCCTCGTCCTCGAACTCCTCATCCTCGCCGCCGACGATGATGCGCCCGTCCGCCGTCGTGCGCATATAGAGGTAAGGGTCGGAGGCTTCCCAGATCAGGCAGCGTTGCGGCCACGGCGTCTGCTTTTGCGGAACCGTCGCAACGGCCCAGGTCGAGATGATCGAATGCCTCTTTTGCGGCACCTGCTTTGGTATTTCGTATCCGGTCGCGAAGATCAGGTGCTTGCAACGGATCGTCTGTCTGGTCGCAGTCATGGCCCGAACCGCGCGGTCGGCCGGTTCGACAGCCACGATGTCGGCGGGCGCGAAGACCTTCGCTCCGCGCCCTATCGCCGTTTTCAAATAGCCTGCTGCAAGCTTGCGCGGATTTGCCTCTATATTGTCGAAGCTCATCAATGCCGCTTCGCGGTCGATGTTGAACACCGTCTTCAGTTCTTCGCGGCCAAGCAACTGCGTTTCAAAACCGGCGCGGCGTCGCGCGGCAAGCTCCTTTTCCAGGCCGTCCTTGTCGAGGAGATTACCCGCGAGATAAAGCGAATCGCGATTTTCCATTTCGCAGTTTATCTGCAGTCGCCGCGTCCGCTCGCGCAGGGCATCGACGGCAAGCTTCGATCGGCGCCACGCACGCTCGGCATCATTGATGCCGATCTTGCGCGCGAGTTGATGCAGAGGCGTGTCAACTTCAAATTGCAAAAGGGCCGTGCTCGCCGGCGTGGACCCCGTAACCGGTTTGCGCCTGTCGAAGACGCAGACACTGAAACCAGCGTCCGTAAGGCTTTCGGCCATCAGCGCGCCGCTGATGCCCGCCCCGATGATCGCAACATCCGTTCGGATATCTTCGACCAGAAGTTGTGTTTCGATACGGGGTGCCCGTCGGGCGAGCCAGATCGGCTGGCCGGTTCGCAAATCGCGATGTTGTGTGATCATAAGGCTTTCGCAGGTGCGAGGAAGTGACTGCTGCCAAACGGTGCGAATGCTGTTGCGGTTCCCTACAGCGTCGATTTGGCCGGGCGGCCCGCGACATAGACCTCAACGATGGACCGGTCGTCGCCCATGGTCTGGAGAAGAAAGAGTTCCTCGACCAGCGTCTCGACCGTTTCCATGCGAAGCCGCATGGCCGGCGTGGCGCCCGCATCGAGAACGATGCAATCCGCTTCTGTTCCCACTTTAAGCGAACCGATGAGATCTTCCAGCGACAGCGCCCGGGCATTGCCAAGCGTCGCCTGATAGAAGGACCGCAGCGGATGATAGCGCTGCCCCTGGATATTGAGGATCTTGTAGCCTTCGTCGAGCGTGCGCAGCATGGAATAGGAAGTCCCGCCGCCGATATCCGTCGCAATGGCGTTGCGGACGGAGGGATCCGAAGCGCGCAGCCGGGCAAGATCGAACAAACCGCTGCCGATGAAGAGATTTGACGTTGGGCAGAAAACCGCAACGGAACGGCTCTCCGCAATAGCGCGGATTTCGGCGTCCGTCAGGTGAATGCAATGCCCAAGAAGCGTTTTCGGCCCCAGCAGCCCATAGTGTTCGTAGACGTGCGTATAGTCGCGGCTCCACGGGAAGAGTTCGGCGACGAAGGCGATTTCGGCAGTATTTTCGCATAGATGCGTCTGAATGTGCAGATCCGGATGTTCGCTGGCAAGCGCGCCGCTCATCTCCAGTTGCTCCGGCGTCGATGTCGGCGCAAAGCGTGGCGTGATGGCGTAGTGCTGCCGGCCCTTGCCATGCCATTCGGCGATGAGCGCCTTGCTATCGTTATAGCCCGACTGAGCCGTATCAAGGAGACCCGGCGGCGCATTGCGGTCCATCATCACCTTGCCCGCCACCATCCGCGTATTGCGCCGGTGCGATTCGGCGAAAAAGGCCTGGACCGATGCCTTGTGCACCGAACAATAGGCGGCCGCGGTCGTGGTTCCGTGGCGGATCAGTTCATCGAAAAATGCCGAGGCGATGCGTTCCGGGTGGCCCTGGTTCGAGAATTTCTGTTCCTCGACGAAGGTGTACTTGTTGAGCCACTCGAGCAACGCACCCGCATAGGAGCCGACGACCTGCATCTGCGGAAAATGGATATGGGTGTCGATGAACCCAGGCATAATCAGGTGCGGGCGATGATCGATGACCTCGACGTTGCGGCCCTCGGCCGCTCGCACCGCCGAAAACTCGTCCATTGCTGCAATCGTGCCGTCGCGCAGCAAGAGGCCGCCGTCCTCGATGTAAGTGAAGGCGTCAGCGCTCGCCTCGCCTGCTATCGGCTCATCATGGAAGGTCAGAAGGCGGCCGCGTAGCAGAACTTCGGTCATTGCACCGGCTTTCCAGCGGTCGCGCTGCGATACCAGGCGACGAGCAAGGCGCGTTCGGCGTCGGTCACCTGCGTGACATTGCCCGGCGGCATCGCATGACTGGCGCCGGCCTGGATATAGATCTCGCTGGCATGCGCGGCGATAAGGCCATCCGTGTCGAGCCTGACGCCCTTCGGCGGCAGCATGATACCCTCCCACGACGGCTCGGCGGAATGGCACATCGAGCAGCGCCCCAACACCGTGTCGCGCACCTGTTCGAAATGTGCCGCGGTCAGGAATGGTTCGGCTGCCCGCGAAACTTTTGCCTCCCCGGTCAAAACCCTGGGGACTGTCGAGAGCCAGATGATGACGATGAACAGTATGGCGCTCGCAAGCCAGGTCCAGTGTGGATTGCCCGTTCCGGCGTGGCGCGAATTGAAATAGTGGCGGATCAAAACACCGATGATGAACACGAGCGACGCGATGATCCAGTTGAACGCCGTGGACGTTGCCAGCGGATAATGGTTCGACAGCATCAGGAAAATGACAGGCAAAGTCAGGTAATTATTATGCGTCGAGCGTTGTTTTGCCTGCTTGCCCAGCTTGGGATCGGGCGATTTTCCGGCAATGAGGTCAGCGACGACCTTCTTCTGGTTGGGGATTATCAGCAGGAACACATTCGCCGACATGATGGTCGCCGTGAATGCACCGAGATGCAGGAAGGCGGCGCGGCTCGTGAAGAGATGCGTGTAGCCCCAGGCCATGAAGACGATGACACCATAGAGGATGAGCATCAGCGCCGTGTCATTCGCCGCGAGCGGTGATTTGCACAGGAGGTCGTAGATCAGCCAGCCGATCGAGATCGAGGCGAGTGAAATGAGGATCGCGACCCACGTCGAGACATCGAGCACATTGCGGTCGATGAGATAAAGGTCGGCGCCGGCATAGTAGACGATGCAAAGCAGCGCAAAGCCGGAGAGCCAGGTCGCATAGGATTCCCACTTGAACCAGATGAGGTGCTCGGGCATGTGCGCCGGCGCCACCATATATTTCTGAATGTGGTAGAAGCCGCCGCCGTGCACCTGCCACTCCTCGCCGTTGACACCTGCAGGCAGAGCGGCGTGGCGGCGCAGGCCGAGATCGAGCGCGATGAAATAGAAGGACGATCCGATCCAGGCGATTGCGGTGATGACATGTAGCCAGCGTGCGGCGAAGCTCAGCCATTCCCAGAAAATGAGATAATCCATCGACGCCCCACGAGATTGCCCTGCTACAATGCGGTCGTTCGCGGGTCGATGCAACTATTTCGAATCGTGAAAGATAATGCCGAGCGTGTGACGCTTGCCGCTGCGCAGGCGGCTGACACCGTGGCGCATATTCACCCGGTAATGGCCTCGCGAACCCTTAACCGGACGATTGCTTACCGGGAAGATCACGGCATCGCCTTGCCTGAGCGGCACAACTTCGACGCGCGACTGCATGCGGGGCCGCTGCTCGGTCAGAACGAATTCGCCGCCGCTGAAATCCTCGCCCGGACGCGACAGGAGAAAGGCGGCCTGCAGCGGGAAAACATGCTCGCCATAGATATCCTGGTGCAGGCAATTGTAGTCGCCTTCCTTGTATTCGAGCAGCAGCGGCGTCGGCCGGTTCTGGCCGGCCACATGGCAGCGTTCGATGAACGCTGCGTGCTCGTCCGGATAGCGTACATCGATGCCCATCAACGCATTCAACCGATTGGCAATGCCGGCGAGCGGCCCGTAGAGCGATTGGCGAAGATCGTTCACCAGCGGCGGCAGCGGATAGCTGAAATATTTGTATTCGCCGCGCCCGAAGCCATGTTTGGCCATGACGATCCGCTTGCGGAACTGGTCGTCGTCCCCATAACCCGCTGCCAGCTGTTCGCACGCCTGTCGCGACAGCACCCCTTTCAAGATCGCATAGCCGATATCGTCGAGACTTGTCGCAATGTCGTTCCACCGTGTGGTGGCAAGTGGCGTAACGCTGTCAGTCATGTCATGGCCTCCATGCAATTTCCTATCGGGCTTAGAGTGCGCTTAGCTTGACTGGGTTCCACCCGTTTCCTGCGCGCTGCGCGATTTTTCTTGGTCGAACCGGCCAAACACGTCGATTTTAAGTGACTCAGCCAACAAGACTTCATAATACAGGAACCAACGAGGCGCTTTGCGCCGCGGGAGATTGATATTGGGTAGCGGCATGGACAAGCATGGAAATAGCAGGACAGGAAAGCGCAGCGCTGCTCCGCTCCTGATCTCTATTTTCTGGCTTGTCTCCACGATCGGCGCGGCCCTTGGCGCCTCTTACATGTCGGGCCCGGACCGCAATCTGGCCGAACGGGCGATCGGCGCGGCCAAGTCGCACGAAACACGTGTCGCCCACGAAACCGACAACCACTCGACTCCGGTCGAGCGGCCCATGCGCGTCATCGCGCTTGAAGCGCTGCATCTGAAAATCAAGAGCGGGCTCGGCGCCGACAGCGGTCCCCAGGATGCATTGCTTCCGGACGGATCGCGGCTTACGCTCGCCGACCAGACCGGTATCCGGATTTTTGCGCCGAGCGCCACATTGCTTCTCGGCCACGATCCGCTATTCAGCGCCCGCGCGCCACCGCGCGCCCTTGGCTGATATCACCATTTCCGGCAGGAAATGACGAACAACTTCGGCGCTCGCCAGGCAGACGCGTAAGCAGTTCCCGGCAGTGCCCCCATCTCATAACGGAAAACGACCATGCGTACTTCGAGGTGGGTCCTCTGGACCTATATTTTCATCATTCTGGCGGGTATTACGCTCGCGCTACCCAATCTTTTCACCAAGGCACAGCTTGATGCGATGCCGGGCTGGTTCCCCAAGAAGCAGGTTGCACTCGGCCTTGACCTGCGCGGCGGTTCCTATCTCGTTCTCGAAGTTGATGCCGCGGCCCTGAAGAAGGACCGTATCCGCTCGATCCTCGATGATGCACGCGGCCATCTGCGCACGGCGAAGATCCAGCCGCAGTCGGTGCGTGTTGCCGGCGATTCCGTTATCGTGACGCTTTCCGATCCGTCGCAGCGCGATGCCGCGGTTGCTGCCTTGCGCGAATTGTCCTCGCAGGTTGCCCAAGTCGGTTTCGCCGCCCCCGTCAGCGATATTGACATCACCTCGACCGACAATCAGATCCGCCTGACGCTCACCGAGGCCGGCATGAAGGACAAGCTCGACAATGCCTTGCAGCAGAGTCTTGAAATCGTCCGCCGCCGCGTCGACCAGGTCGGTGTCGCCGAACCATCGATCCAGCGCGTCGGTTCCGACCGCATCGTGGTCCAGCTGCCCGGCCTCCAGGATCCGAGCCAGCTGCGTGCCCTGCTCGGCAGCACCGCCAAAATGACGTTCCATATGGTCGCCGACCATGATGCCGGCACCAACCCGCCTCCCGGCGTCTCGATCCTTCCCGACGCCAAGACTCCCGGCGTCACATTCCCGGTCGAGGATCGCGTTGCGATCAGCGGCGAACGGCTGACCGACGCCCGCGCCGCCTTCGACCAGCAGACCAACCAGCCGATCATCACCTTCCGCTTCGATAATGTCGGCGCACGTCAGTTCGCGGACATCACCAGCCAGAATGTCGGACGGCCGTTCGCCATCGTGCTCGACGGCAAGGTTTTGACCGCACCGGTCATCCAGGTGCCGATCACCGGCGGCTCGGGCCAGATCACCGGCAATTTCACGGTACAGGATACGGTGACGACGGCCGCGCTGCTGCGCGCCGGCGCGCTGCCGGCTCCGCTTACCGTCATCGAAGAGCGGACGGTCGGTCCTGATCTTGGCGGTGACGTCATCAAGATGGGCCTTTTGACCGGCTTCATCGGCTTCGCCCTCGTCGTTGCCTTTATCTTTATCCTCTATAGCGGCTGGGGACTCATCGCGAACCTTGCCCTTGCTCTCAACGTTGCCCTGACCTTCGGCATATTGAGCTTGCTCGGAGCGACGCTGACACTGCCCGGCATCGCCGCCATCATTCTCGGCATCGGCTTTGCGGTCGACGCGAATATTCTCATCAATGAACGTATCCGGGAAGAAGCGCGCAAGGGTATCGGCGCGATGGCCGCGGTCGATCGTGGTTTCAGGCTCGCCTATTCGACCATCGTCGACGCCAACGCCACGCACCTGATCGCGACGTTCCTGCTGTTCCTCTTCGGCACCGGCCCGGTACGCGGCTTCGCGATCACCATGATCATCGGCGCTCTCGTCTCGATGTTCACCGCCGTGACCGTCGTTCGCATCATCATGATGGCGATCGTGCGTCGCCGCAAGATGAAGACGATCCGCATCGAGCACCTGTTCAAGCTCGTTCCGGAGAACACGAACATCTCGTTCATGAATGCCCGCTTCTTCGGTATCGGCGTGTCGATCTTCCTGTCGATCGCATCGGTGATCCTGTTCATCCATCCGGGCCTCAACTACGGCATCGACTTCAAGGGCGGTATCCAGGTCGACGTGACGACATCGCAGCCGGCGGATCTGGCCACCATGCGCTCGACGCTCGAAGGTCTCGGCCTTGGCGAAGTCGCCCTGCAGCAGGGCGGCGGCGACAATCGCGTTCTCATCCGCGTCCAGCGTCAGGAAGGCGGCGAAGAGGCGCAGACCGTTGCTGTCACCAAGGTCAAGGATGCCGTGCAAAAGCTTGACCCCGCCGTCAAGTTCGAAAGCTCGGAAGTCGTCGGGCCTAAGGTCAGCGGCGAGCTTGCGCGGTCCGGCATCCTTGCCGTCGTCCTCGCCAGCCTTGCCATGCTGTTCTACATCTGGTGGCGGTTCGAGTGGCACTTCGCGCTGGGCGCCATTGCGACACTCATTCTCGATACCACCAAGACCGTCGGCTTCTTTGCGCTGATGGGCCTCGACTTCAACCTGACCGCCATCGCCGCACTGCTGACGATCATCGGCTACTCGGTCAACGACAAGGTCGTGGTCTATGACCGCATGCGCGAGAACCTGCGCATCCACAAGAAAATGCCGCTGCGCCAGATCATCGACCTCAGTATCAACCAGACGCTGGCGCGCTGTATCTACACCTCGTTGACCGTCTTCCTCGCCATGCTTCCCATGGCGATCTGGGGCGGCAAGGCGGTCGAGAACTTTGCGCTGCCGATGCTCTTCGGCGTCATTATCGCGACAAGTTCCTCGCTCTTTATCGCAGCACCCATCCTGCTCTTGCTTGGAACCTGGTGGGAGAAGAACCACCAGCACCGCATCGGCGAAAAGCCGGTCGCGCAAAGTTGATGCCGCGCGACCAGCACAAAGCCTAAATATTTGCGGCACATGGAAAAAATGCCTTCCATGTGCCGCAGAATTGACGAAAGCGGTTTGCAAGACTTCCCCGGTACGCAATACTGCTGCGACAGGACCCTGTTCGCAGGTTTATCAAATTTCATTTTTCAACGATCCCACGGAGGAGATGCCGACATATGCCTCATGAAACGCCGCTGATTGCGACAATCGTCATTGGTCTGGTTCTGGCCTTTATTTTTGGTGCGATTGCCAATCGGTTGCGAGTTCCTCCCCTTGTCGGATATCTCCTCGCCGGCGTGCTCGCCGGCTCCCATACCCCCGGTTTCGTCGCCGACCAAAAGCTCGCGGCGGAGCTTGCCGAAATCGGCGTGATCCTGCTTATGTTCGGCGTTGGCCTGCATTTTTCCCTGAAGGACCTTCTCTCAGTCCGCGCGATCGCCATTCCGGGCGCCGTCGTACAGATCGTGGCGGCTACAATCCTCGGCGCGGGTCTCGCCTGGATCCTTGGCTGGGGTCTGCAGGCAGGCCTTGTCTTCGGTCTGGCCCTGTCCGTAGCAAGTACGGTCGTGCTGCTTCGCGCCATGCAGGAGCGGCGCCTTATCGAGACCGAGCGCGGACGCATCGCCGTCGGCTGGCTGATTGTAGAAGACCTTGCCATGGTCCTCGCGCTCGTCCTGCTACCGGCAATTGCCGGTGCGCTCAATAGCGGCGGTGACGGCGAGCAGGCCATGCGCGCGCTCAGCGATCCGATCGTCAACTATTTCAACCTCGGCGTCCTCGGCGTCATCCTTTTGACCCTCGGCAAGGTAGCCGCCTTTGTGGCCGTCATGCTCATCGTCGGCCGACGCGTCATTCCCTGGACGCTGCACGCCATTGCGCATACGGGCTCCCGCGAACTGTTCCGCCTCGCCGTACTCGCCATCGCGCTTGGCGTCGCCTTCGGTGCGGCAAAGCTCTTCGGCGTATCGCTGGCGCTTGGCGCCTTCTTTGCCGGCATGATCATGAGCGAATCCGAGCTCAGCCACCGCGCTGCCGAAGAATCGCTGCCGCTGCGCGATGCTTTCGCGGTACTGTTCTTCGTTTCGGTTGGCATGCTGTTCGATCCGATGACAATCGTCCAGGATCCGCTGCCGCTACTGGCAACGCTGGCGATCATCGTCATCGGCAAGTCGCTCGCTGCTTTCTTCATCGTGCGCGCCTTCGGTTATCCGTCCGGCACGGCGCTCATTATTTCCGCAAGTCTGGCGCAGATTGGTGAATTCTCCTTCATTCTCGCCGAGCTTGGCGTCGATCTTGGCATGCTGCCGCAGGAGGGACGCGACCTCATCCTTGGCGGCGCCATCCTGTCGATCCTCGTCAATCCGCTGGTATTTGCCGCGGTGACATATCTCAAACCCCGGCTGGAAAAGCGGGCGGCAGCAACCGAGCCTGTTGCGGATGCGGCCGAACCTTCCGCTGTCGAGGCAGAGGCCGTGGAGGAAGTGCAACCCACTACGCTGACGGATCATGCGGTGCTCGTCGGCTACGGCCGGGTGGGCAGTCTCGTTGGCGAGGCGCTCAAGGAACGAGGCAAGCCGTTCCTCGTTATTGAAGATGCCGACAAGACCGTCGCCAGGTTGCGGGATGACAATATCGAGACCATCGTCGGCAACGCCGCCAATGGCGACGTACTTGCGGCGGCCAATCTGGTTGGAGCCCGGCAGTTGATTCTGGCGATCCCCAATGCTTTCGAGGCCGGGCAGGTCGTCGTCAAGGCACGCGCCGCGAACCCGACGATCAACATTCTGGCGCGCGCCCATTCGGACGCCGAAGTGCAGCACTTGCAGGACCTCGGCGCCGATACGGTGATCATGGGCGAACGCGAGATCGCGCGCGGTCTGGTTTCCCAGATTCTCGGTCTCGATGAGCCGTTGCCCGCACCATTGACTGAATAAAGACAACAACAAAAGCGACCGGCATGAGTGGGCAGGACCGAGTATGAAGCTGAAGGATTATGTATGGCCGGTTGTCGGACTGGCCGCCGTCGGGATTTCCGTATGGCTCCTCTACAAGGAGCTGCGGAGCATCTCGCTGGATGACGTAATCGACAGCATCTACGCGATTCCTCCGCATCGCTGGGTCCTCGCCGCGCTGTCCTCGCTTGCCGCCTACGCGGCTCTTGCCGGCTACGACCGCGTAGCGCTCCTGCATCTTCGCCGCAAGATTTCGTGGCTGTTCATCGCGCTTTGTTCGTTCACGACCTATGCGCTGTCCCACAATATCGGCGCGTCGGTGCTTTCGGGAGCCGTTGTTCGCTATCGCGCCTATTCCTCGCAAGGGATGAGCGGATCTGAAATCGCATTGCTGATTGCCTTCTGCTCCTTCACTTTCATGCTCGGCATACTGACGCTCAGTGCTTTCGTGCTTTTGATCGAGCCGGAACTACTTCAGCGCTTCAACGCGGATTTGCCGGTTTCCGTGGGCTATGTCCTCGGTTACGGCTCGCTGGCCATCGTCCTCCTCTATGTCTTTGGCAGCTGGCTGCAATTCAAACCCTTGCGGATTCGCCAGTTCACGCTCGAATATCCGCGTCTCTCGGTTGTCGCGCAGCAGCTGATCGTCGGACCGCTGGAGCTCATTGGCGCTGCGGCTATCATCTATTTCACGCTGCCCGCCGAAGGAAATCCCGGGTTTCTGATCATTCTCGGCATTTTTCTCGTGTCGTTTTCAGCAGCTCTCATCTCGCATGCGCCTGGCGGTCTCGGCGTTCTTGAACTCGTATTCCTGACCGGCCTGCCCGACATGAACCATGCCGACGTTCTCGCCGCGCTCATCATCTTCCGTCTGTTCTATCTCCTGATCCCGTTTGCCCTGTCGCTGCTGGTAGTGCTCTATTTCGAACGCTCCCAGCTTCTCATCCGCTGGTACAAGAAAGATGGAGAAACCTAAGGGGCGCTTTCCACACAAGCGCGGTTTTGCAGGGCCAGATTTTCCCATTATGCCGGCTCTTTAGTGGGCTGTTTCTTCAAGAATTGCCGCGGCAACCTTATTTTTGGGCCACATCAGAGTTCCTTCAGGCGATTTTGCATCAAGGGAGTTGTGGCAACGATGACGACATTGATCATTCCGGGATATCGCGGATCTGAAAGCGGCCATTGGCAAAGGCAATGGCTTGCCGAGGATGAAACCGCCCATCTCGTCGAGCAGGACGATTGGGAAAACCCGGTCCTGTCACAGTGGCTGCACGTGCTGGAAGCAAAGCTTGCCGAAACTCCGGATGCGATTCTCGTTGCGCACAGCCTCGGCTGCGTTCTCGTCTCTCATCTCGCAAGCCGGCCCTCGGCAGCTCACATCGCGGGAGCCGTCCTCGTTGCGCCTGCCGACGCGGAGCGCATGGCATCGCAGGATTCGAAGTTTGCGAGTTTCGCTCCGCTGCCCCGCTACAATCTCGGTTTCCCGTCGATCGTCGTCGCCAGCCGCAACGACCCCTACATGTCGTTCAAGAAGGCGGAAGCCCTTGCCGGCGTCTGGGGTTCGGGTTTTGTCGACCTGCAATATGCCGGCCACATCAACGTAGAAGCTGGGTTTGGCGCGTGGCCGGACGGCCATGTCCTTGCCAACTCGCTGCGACGCCCGCAGCGAGACTACCAGCCACAGCGCGCCGCCTGAGCCTGGCTTCCTTAGCCAGCCCGTTGCTTGCGTTCGAGCACGTACTTCAACACCAGCGTCACGATTGCGATCAACGCCAATGTCGATGAAGCGGCAAAGGCGCCGGTAACGTTGTAATCGTTGAACAGCAGTTCGATCTGCAGCGGCAATGTATTGGTCTGGCCGCGAATGGCGCCGGACACGACGGATACCGCGCCGAACTCGCCCATCACGCGGGCATTGCAAAGCACCGCGCCATAGAGCAGGGCCCACTTGATGTTCGGCAGCGTCACATAGCGGAACGTCTGCAATCCGGTGGCGCCCAGCGTGATGGCTGCCTCTTCGTCTTCGCTGCCCTGCGCCTGCATCAGCGGAATGAGTTCACGGGCGACGAAAGGGCTGGTCACGAACAGGCTGACGAGAAAGATCGCCGGCACGGTGAACATGATCTTGATGTCGTAACTTTCGAGTAGCGGCCCGAGCAGTCCCTGGCTGCCGTAGAGAAACAGATATGTCACGCCGGCAACGATCGGCGAGACCGAAAATGGAATCTCGATAAGGCTGATCAGAAGCTGGCGACCCGGGAAGCGATACCGTGTCACCAGCCACGCGGCGCAAATGCCGAACACCATGTTGATAGGCACGACCACGATCGCGGTAAGCACCGTCAGCCAGATGGCATGCAGCGTCGCCGGCTGCGTGATCTGCGAGAAATAGACGCCCATGCCTTCGCGGAACGCATAGGTGAAGATCACCAGCATCGGGACGCCGATAAAGAGCCCCGAAAGGATGAACGCGGCGCCGATGAGAACGCGATGCACTGCGCTCGCCGCGGGCTTGCCGCGCCGGTGCGAAGAATAGGCCGTGACGGCCGGCGCGGGCAGTGCGGATTCAGTTGCGTTCTGCATATCTCAAATGCCAGGCCTGGATCGAGTTGGTTATGACGAGCATGAGAAAGGCGGTGACCAGCATCACGGTCGCCAGCGCTGCGGCGGCCGGATAGTCATATTCATCCAGCCGGATGAAAACGAGCAACGACATCACCTCGGTTTCAAATGGCAGGTTGCCGGAGATGAAGACGATGGCTCCGAACTCGCCGAGGCTGCGGGCGAAAGACAGGCTACAACCCGCTATAAATGCGGGCAAAATTGCCGGCCAGACGACCCTCGTGAATATCTGCAAATTGGAGGCGCCGAGGGATCTTGCCGCCTCTTCCACGTCACTGGCAAGATCTTCCAGTACCGGCTGCACCGTACGGATGACGAAGGGGATGCTGGTGAACATCATGGCGAGCGCGATGCCGAGAGGCGCATAGGCGACCTTGATACCGAGCGGCTCGAGATAGCGGCCGAACCAGCCATTGGCCGAAAATACGGTGACCAGGGCAAGACCTGCGACCGCAGTCGGCAGCGCGAAAGGCAAATCGACAATGGCATCGAGCAACCGGCGACCCGGAAACTCATAACGCACCAGCACCCAGGCGAGCAGCATGCCGAACATCGCATTGAGAAGGGTTGCCAGCGCCGCCGTCGAGACCGTGATGCGATAGGTGGCAAGCGCTCTTTCAGAGGTGACGATCGCCCAGAAGTCCGCAAAGCCGAGATTGGCCGACTTATAAAGCATGGCGACAAGCGGCAGCGCTACGATGACCACGAAATAGAGCAAGGTCACACCAAGGGTGAGACCGAAGCCTGGCAGAATTCCGCGCGAAGAAGACCTTGAAAACAATGACATTCCAGCTTTCTAGCCTGTGCATGTCCGAATGCAAGTCGTGGTTGAAAATAGAATGGCGCAGCATCGCCGCTGCGCCATATGCCATGCTGGCCGGTCCGGTTAGCGCTTGGTGAAAACCTTGTCGAGAATGCCGCCTTCGGAGAAATGCTCCTTGGACAGCTTGTCCCAGCCGCCGAAGACATCTTCCACCGTCAGGAGCCGTGTTTCCGGAAACTGCGCGGCATATTTCGCCTTCACCGATGCGTCGTTCACACGGTTGAAGTTTTGGGCAAGGATGTCCTGGCCCTCGGGCGTATAAAGGAACTTCAGATAGTCCTCGGCGATGGCGCGCGAGCCGCGCTTGTCGACCACCTTGTCGACGACGGTCACCGGGAATTCGGCAAGGAGGCTGACCGGCGGCACGACGGCTTCATACTTGTCTTCGCCAAGCTGTTTGCGCGTTCCGAGCACTTCCGCCTCGAATGTGATCAGCACATCGCCAATGCCGCGCTCGGCAAAGGTTGTCGTTGCCGCGCGCCCGCCCGTGTCGAACACCGGGACATTGGCGAACAGTTTCTTGACGAACTCCTGAGCTTTCGCTTCATCCTTGTTGTTGGCTTCGAGCGCATAGGCGTAGGCAGCCAGATAGGTATAGCGCGCATTGCCCGATGTCTTGGGGTTGGGAAACACGACCTTGACGTCGTCGCGCACAAGATCATCCCAGTTCTTGATGTTCTTGGGATTTCCCGCCCGCACCAGGAAGGCGGGAAGCGAGTAATAGGGCGAGGAATTATTCGGCAGGCGGGACTGCCAGTCGGCAGGGATGAAGTTGCCCTTGTCGTGCAGGACCTGAACGTCGGTGACCTGGTTGAAGGTCACGACATCGGCGTCGAGCCCTTCAAGGATCGAGCGCGCCTGCTTGGACGAACCGGCATGCGACTGGTTGACGGTGATGTCCTTGCCCTTCTCGCTCTTGTAGGCAGCGGAAAACGCCTTGTCGATCTGCTCGTAGAGTTCGCGCGAAATATCGTAGGAAACGTTGAGGATTTCGCTCGGCTCGTCAGCCGCTTTCACCGCATTAAGGCTGAGGCCGAGCGCCACAGCCGTCAAAACCAATAGTCTTTTCATGGAAAACTCCCGCACAGGCCGGGAGCGAACGCACCGGCAATGATGACCATTGCCACTCTGGTTCAAGATGGGCAATTTTTGCCAGAATGGCCGGAGCGGGCCCGACGCGGAAGGACTTTTGTTCTATTGTTAATGCAATAAATGAAACCAAATTCTACAACTGTAGTGGCACGGAGCAACTGCCTGCAGCGCGTCGCTCCGGATATGCCCGCGATTACCAGAAACCGCGATGCTGCCAGCACCAGAGAAAGTCTTCCTCCTTCCAATTGCGATGGCGCTTGGCGGACGCTTCATCGCAGTCGCGCTTCTTGGCGTCGCCCGTATCCAGCTCCAGCGTTTCGGCTGTAAATACGTCGCGCCACAAGCGTTCGGCCCGATTGAAAATGCTCGATACTTCACTGTACATCGCGACCTCCGAGAATGGTTTCGGTTGCAGAGTGCAGTTGCCTTTTGGGGTCAACCGATAGTTGATGATGACCGCTTGAAATCATTTGTCAATAATCTCTACCGGATCAATCGTGTATCAAACACGTGAACCTATCTTCGACAAAGAGGCAAGTATCTTAATGAATTCTTATTTTTCAGCGCCTTACACGCCATTTTTAAGCCATTCCTCCGCCGCAAAAAAACTTAAGATTTTTAACACTTCTACACTGGAAAATGGTAAGCGACGGACTATGACTGCAGCTGAAACGGTGGTCAGGCAGAGAAAATGATATCGCAAAAAGCCAAATACGCACTGCGGGCTCTTGTCGTGCTCGCCAGGGCGGATGCCGAGAAAGCGCTCTTTATCTCCGACATCGCCGAAGAGCAGAACATCCCAAAGAAGTTCCTCGAGCAGATTCTTCTCGATCTGAAGCGTCAGGGCATCGTCATGAGCCGTCGCGGCAAGATGGGCGGGTATCTGCTACTAAAAGCCGCGGAGGACATCACATTCGGCGAAGTGCTGAGGCTCATCGACGGACCGATTGCGCCACTCCCCTGCCTCAGCAAGATCGCCTATCGCCGCTGCGAGGATTGCGCCAGCGAAGCGACCTGCGAGATTCGCCATGTCTTCAACGAGGTTGCCAATGTGACGCGAGGCGTCCTTGACAAGACAACCATTGCCGATTGCCTCGTCTACGGCGAAAACCACAACGTTGCAGCCCTGCTCGATAGCTGACTGGCCGAGGCGTTAGCTAGCCAAAAACTGCCTTGCCGATCACCGGCGTTGACGGCACGGCAACATCGCGCGGCTCGAGCATGCCGGCGCGAAATGCGGCGTAGCCGGCCTCCGTCGCCTTGGCGAAGGCGCCGGCCATCGCCACCGAATCACCTGCCTTCGCCACGGCCGTGTTGAGCAGAATCGCATCAAAGCCGAGTTCCATCACGGTCGCCGCATGCGACGGACGGCCGAGGCCGGCATCGACAATCAACGGGACATCCGGGAAATGACCGCGCAGCGAGCGAAGCGCATGCAGGTTGAGCGGGCCTTGCGCCGAGCCGATCGGAGCGCACCATGGCATCAGCACCTCGCAGCCGGCATCGATCAGCCTCCCGGCGACGACAAGGTCGTCGGTCGTATAGGGAAAGACCTTGAACCCCTCGTTGCTCAGGATACGCGCGGCCTCGACCAGCGTGAAAACATCCGGTTGCAGCGTGTCGTGATTGCCGATGACTTCGAGCTTGATCCAATCCGTGGCGAAGAGATCACGCGCCATCTGTGCCGTCAGCACCGCTTCCTTCGCCGAATGGCAGCCGGCCGTATTCGGCAGCACGCGCACGCCGGACGAGCGGATCAACGACCAGAACCTTTCGCCGGAACTTCCACCCGCCGTCTCCCGGCGCAAGGAAACCGTGACGACCCCGGTCCCTGAGGCCTTAATGGCGTCGAGCAGAATTGCCGGCGAGGGATATTGCGCGGTTCCGAGCAGCAAATGTGAATGAAGTTCGGTGCCGTAAAGCGTAAGCATGCTCAGCCTCCCTGCCGCGGCGTCAGAATTTCGACGCGGTCCCCCTCCCGGAGCGCGCAGTCTGTACGCTCGGCCGAGCGGACGAGTTCGCCATTCAGCGCTGTCGCCAGCCATTCGCCCTCGAACTCCAGCTCGCTCAGCAGCGCGTTGAGGAATTGCGCCGCGACCTCACGCGTTTCACCATTGACGATGAGTTTCATTGCGCCTTGTTCCTTTCATCGAAAATCATGTCCGCAGCCTGCAGCGCCATGGCGGGAGCAAGCAGGAAACCGTGGCGAAAAAGTCCATTGATGCTGATTGCATTGCCCTTGCGGACGACGCGCGGCAGGTTGTCGGCATAGGCCGGCCGGATACCGGTTCCAGTCTCCACGATCTCAGCCTCGCCAAAGGCGGGATGCAGGCTATAGGCGGCATTCAGCAGTTCCATCATCGAACGCGCTGTGATCGGCCCGGTCGCATCGCTTTCGATCATCGTTGCGCCGACCATGAAGGTCTGTCCTGCCCTTGGCACGATGTAGGCGGGAAAGCGGGGATGAATGAGCCGTATCGGCCGCGACAGGGCAACATCCGGCGTGCGCAACAGCAGCATTTCGCCGCGCACGCCGCGAATGTTCTCGTCCTGCGTCGCGCGACCGACACATTCTATGGTCCAGTCGAAGTCCGACGGGGCCGACAGATCGGTTTCGAAAGAAACACCGCAGGCTGCAAGCTTTGCGGCAAGGCCGACCAGCGCGTGGCGAGGATCAAGATGCGCTTCGCTGGGAAAATGAAGCCCCTTGCGAAAGCGGCCGGAAAGGTCGGGCTCAAGCGCCGCGATCCCTCCTTCATCGACCATTTCGAAGCCGGACGTGCGCGCGCCAAAGCGGTCGAGTTCCTTATGGTCGCGTGCCGGGGCGAGGACCAGCGTGCCGTTCCGGGTCACGCTGCCGGGCAGTGCTTCCTCCCACCAATCAGCTGCCGCTCGTCCAAGCTCGACGACGGCCTGCTCGGCGCTTTCCCTTTCGCAATAGGGCGCTAGCATACCGCCGGCATACCAGGATGCGGCCCTTAGGCCTCCGGGCGCTGGATCGACCACGGTCACCTCGATACCGCGCATCATCAGTTCGTGCGCAACCGCCAGGCCGGCAACGCCAGCGCCTTTGACAAGCACCGCCATGGGATCAGCCGCCATTTTCCAGCGGCATATAGAGATCGCCGCCCTCGCGGAATTTCGCCGCCATCGCCGCCATGCCTTCCTTCTGCGCCTCCGCCCTGATGTCGTGCGAAATACGCATCGAGCAGAATTTCGGCCCGCACATCGAGCAGAAATGCGCCACCTTGTGCGCTTCTTTCGGAAGTGTCTCATCGTGGTAGAGGCGCGCGGTTTCGGGATCGAGCGACAGGTTGAACTGGTCCTCCCAGCGGAACTCGAAACGTGCACGCGACAGCGCGTCGTCGCGCAGTTTCGCCGCCGGATGGCCCTTGGCAAGGTCGGCCGCATGGGCGGCGATCTTGTAGGTGATGACGCCGACCTTGACATCGTCCCGATTGGGCAGGCCGAGATGCTCCTTGGGTGTGACGTAGCAGAGCATTGCTGTGCCGAACCAGCCGATCATTGCCGCGCCGATACCGGAGGTGATGTGATCGTAGCCGGGTGCAATATCGGTCGTCAGCGGTCCTAGCGTATAAAATGGGGCCTCGCCGCAAACGGCGAGTTGCTTGTCCATGTTCTCCTTGATCTTGTGCATCGGCACATGGCCGGGCCCTTCGATCATCACCTGGCAATCCTTGGCCCACGCGATCCGGGTGAGTTCGCCCAGCGTCTCGAGTTCGGCAAATTGCGCCGCATCGTTGGCATCGGCGATTGAGCCAGGCCGCAGCCCGTCACCCAGGGAGAAGGAGACATCATAGGCGCGGCAAATATCGCAGATTTCCGCGAAATGCTCGTAAAGGAAGCTTTCCCTGTGGTGATGCAGGCACCACTTCGCCATGATCGAGCCGCCGCGCGAGACAATGCCGGTCACCCGGTTGACGGTGAGCGGGATGTAATGAAGCCGCACCCCGGCATGGATGGTGAAATAGTCGACGCCCTGTTCCGCCTGTTCGATCAGCGTATCGCGGAAAATCTCCCAGCTCAGGTCCTCGGCGATACCGCCCACCTTTTCCAGCGCCTGATAGAGCGGCACGGTGCCGATCGGCACTGGCGCGTTGCGGATGATCCACTCGCGGATATTGTGAATATTGCGCCCGGTCGAAAGGTCCATGACCGTATCCGCGCCCCACCGCGTCGCCCAGACCATTTTCTCGACCTCCTCGGCCATCGAAGAGGTGACAGCGGAATTGCCGATATTGGCATTGATCTTGACGAGGAAACTGCGGCCGATGATCATCGGCTCGAGTTCGGGGTGGTTGATATTGGCTGGGATGATCGCCCTGCCCCGCGCGATCTCGTCGCGCACGAATTCGGGCGTCACATAGTCCGGTATCGCCGCTCCGAAGGATTCGCCGTCGCGCGCCATCGCGCTCCTGGCCGCCTCGCGGCCAAGGTTTTCGCGAATGGCGACAAACTCCATCTCCGGCGTAACGATCCCTGCCCGCGCATAGGCGAGTTGGGTAACCGCACGGCCGTCCCTGGATCGGCGTGGCCTGCTGAGGCTGGAGAAAGCCGGCGTCAGGCGTTCGCCGGTCGCAAAGCCATTATCGGCGGGGAGAACGTGGCGGCCGTCATAAACAATCGTGTCGCCCCTCACCTCAAGCCAGGCCTCCCGCATGCGTGGCAGGCCCTGCGCAATATCGATCGTCACGAGCGGATCGCTATAGGGGCCGGACGCATCATAGACGGTGACATTGGGCTCGCCCGCCGTTGGATGCACGGCAATTTCGCGCATCGGTACGCGCAAATCCGCATATATGCGCCCGGGCTTGTAGACCTTGGTCGATGCAGGGAGCGCGCCGGTCGAAACGATTGGAGTAATTGCGGTCATCATCAGGTTCCTTTGCTCCGCGAACGCTCAAAAACGCCCGCCAGTTCAAATTGCCCGCATGCCATTATGGCCATGCAGGCGCGAAACCCAGTTCTGTGCCGGAAGGATGAAAGGCTTGTGCGAACTACAACAGGAGATCCCTGGCCCGCGCAGACTTTTGCACCGTCCCTACGCCAGTATGAACTGGATCAGGTTCAACGGGTCACTGCGCTTGCCGATGGCCAGCAGTATCTCAGCCCCTTGTCGGGACCCCCCTGGTGAATGTCTCTAAGAGACCCGCCTGCAACGCCGTTGTCAAGCGGGTCAATACGTCAGCTCAGGCGCGCAGCGGCTTCAGGGCCTCTGCCCACTTGGCAAGCTCCGCCAGCATTGTCGCCGCGCTGCCCGTCATCGATTCGGTGGCTTGGAAGACGCCTTCATCATCAATGAACTGCTGATACGAATGCACGGCAACGCCCTCGGGAATCGGCATCATGCGCAAGCCCGCAATCAGCCCTTTCACCGACTCGACCGAGCGCAAGCCGCCGGATACGCCGCCATAGCTGACGAATCCGGCCGGTTTGTAATTCCACTCCTTCGACAGGTAAATCAAAGCGTTGATGAGCGATGGCGGAGCGAAATAATCATATTCCGGCGTAACGAAAACGGTTGCGTCTGCCGCATCGACGAGGCTGCTCCAACGCTTGGTATGAGCCTTTTCATATTTCTGCATGCGGGGATGATGCGGTTCATCAAGGAGAGGCAGGTTTATCTCGGCAAGGTCGATCAGCGCGGTTTCGAACCGGGCATCCAAGCTAGCAAATTCATGAAACCACTTTGCGACTGCCGGACCG
This sequence comes from Phyllobacterium sp. YR620, assembly GCF_900104165.1. Lineage (NCBI taxonomy): Bacteria > Pseudomonadati > Pseudomonadota > Alphaproteobacteria > Hyphomicrobiales > Phyllobacteriaceae > Phyllobacterium > Phyllobacterium sp. YR620. The sequence goes on along the minus strand of NZ_FNJP01000001.1, from coordinate 777,407 downwards.
CCACGACCCGGGCGTGTGCTGGCAATGATAATGTTGAGGTTGAGCGCCATATGCTTGTCTCCATGATGCCTGACTGAATGCCCGCATGAATAGGCAGGCTGTGTGGCCGCGCAAGGAGGCACTTCCTGGAAACCGCCCAAGCGACGATCCCGGCCGACCATACAGGGCCAGGAAAAAACGAAACCCGCCCGGGCAAGGCCGTGCGGGTTTTCTCGCTATAAAAATGACCGGACGGGCCGGTCACCGACTATCGGTTGAAATCGCCACCGGCATTGCCATTCGGACGCGGCGGGCGTTCCTTCTTCTTCGGCCCTGGCAGAAGACCTTCGCGCTGTGCCTGCTTGCGCGCTGCCTTGCGGGCGCGGCTGACGGCTTCAGCTTTTTCACGGACACGGCGCTCGGACGGCTTTTCGAATGCCTGGCGCGCCTTCATTTCGCGGAAGAGACCCTCCCGCTGCATCTTTTTCTTCAGGACCCGGAGGGCCTGTTCAACATTGTTGTCTCGAACGAGTACTTGCAATCGTTTTCCTTACCCATGCTTGCCTCGTCTTGCGCAATAGCAATTGGCTACAATCAGACAAGCGTTTGAAGAATTGCCCCTGTGGCAATCCGGAGAAGCGCGGACTTTATGCATTTCCGCGCCAAAAATCCAGCCTGCCCGAGCAATTTACTCGGGCTTTGCTGCAAAGAAACCGCCTTTTACGGCAGGATGGTGACAACCGCTTCAAGAATAACGCACATTGACGTGCGCCAAACCGAATCAGAGAGCGGCGGTGACGATGATCTCGACCTTGTATTCGGGCGTTGCGAGCTTGGCTTCGCCGGTCGCGCGCGCGGGCGTATTGGCCGGATCGACCCAGCTATCCCACACGGCGTTCATCTCGCTGAAGTCCTTCATGTCGTCGAGCCAGATAATGGCCTGGAGCAGCTTGGACTTGTCGGTGCCGGCTTCCTTGAGCAGGCGATCGACGGCCGCAAGCACATCCTTGGTCTGCTCGGTAACACTCTTGCCCGGGCCACCCACCTGCCCGGCGAGATATACCGTGTTGCCATGGATAACGGCCTGGCTCATGCGTGGACCAACTTCAATACGACGGATGCTCATGGGAAGTCTCCTCTAGCGTTTGCCGGCAGGTTGAGCCTGCCTCGCGTGCATGAAAAAAGGGCCATGCGGCCCTTTTTTCGAAAGAATGGTGGGCACAGTAGGGATCGAACCTACGACCCGCTGATTAAGAGTCAGCTGCTCTACCAACTGAGCTATGTGCCCGTCAGCCGCTGTGACGACCGAAAGTGAGGGCTCTATAACGGGGCATTTCCTGCCTGTCCAGCCCTTCTTGAAAACTTTATGACGGCCGCGCACAGGAACAGCGCAAGGCAGCATATCAAGCAAAAAGACGGCCCTCCGCGACCTTGACCGCCGAACCGCCAATACGCGCGCCTAGGAGCTTCTCCTCGGCAATATCCAGCTCCAGTTGCAGGCGCGACGGCCTGCCCATCTCGTGGCCTTGTTCGATCGAGAGCCGCAGCACTCCGTCGAGCGGCCTGTCGAAGGCATGGATGGCGCCGGCAAAGGCCGCCGTCGCCGAGCCTGTCGCAGGATCCTCGTAGGTGCCGTCATCGCTGACGAACATGCGCGAATGAAAATGGCTGCCGTGCAGGATAGTTTCGCGGCAATAGCAGTAGACCGGCAACTGGCGATGCCCGATGGTCGGGGCAACATCCTTCATCGCCGTCTGGTTGATACGGATGCGGCCAGCCGATTCGAGACCATGGACCGGGACCATCATGAATGGCACGCCCGCGTCCCAGATGCTCGGCACATGGTTTTCGAAGCCGATCTCCCGCGGTTCGAGCCGCAGCGCGTTGGCAATTGCGATCCTGTCGTAGTTGTAGGGTATCTGCACGGGAAGCTTCGGCAGGTCGAACTCCGCAAAAGCACCGCTCGCGGTAAGGCGGACGCCGCAGCGCACCGGGCCAACCTGCTCCTCAAGAATGATCAGCGCGTCCTGATCCTCCTCGACGGCGCCAAAGCGTCGTTGCGCCAGCGAAATCGCCGTGCCCACGGTCGGATGACCGGCAAACGGCATCTCATAGTCCGGTGTGAAGATACGCGCCCAGGCCGTATGTGCCGGGTTCTTTGCCGCAAGCACGAACACCGTTTCGGAAAGGTTGAACTCCCGCGCAATCTTCTGCATTGCCTCGCTGTCGAGCCCATCGGTATCGTGGACGATGGCCAAGGGATTTCCCGCCAGTACCTTGTCCGTAAAGACGTCGTAGACTTCGTAGTTCCGACCAGCCATTTGCGTTCTCCCCGCGTGAATGCCGCAGAAATTAGTGGATGGTCCCGCCCATTCAAGCCAAAGCTTGTGACGGTTACATTCTGGGCGGGTCCGAGGCCTGAAAGCTTACGCTCTTGAGGCGCAAGCTCAAGACCGGCCGAAGTGCCAATCTGCAAAGGCGCGAAATGTCGGCGGCGTCGCCTCGCGCATTGCACCGGCGCCGGAAATCGCAACAATATCATCGAGTTCCGGATCGTTTTCCGAGGCAATGTGCGCGCGGATGCGATCGAGAATGGTCGCGGCGGTCAGATCGAAATAGTGGCGGCGGAACAGCGCGATGCTGCGGTTCACGGTTACGAGATATATGGCATCGTCCCTGCGTGCCGCCCGCGAAAGATCAATGCCCGTTTCCTCTTCGACTTCACGCATCATATTGCCGTCGATATCGATATGGTCGCCGGCGACATCGTCCTCGTCGAAGGATCCGGCTGGAAAATAGATGCGGCCCGCAGCCGAGGTCGAAGGCGCCATACGGCCAGCGATCAACCTGTTGTCGCTGGAAACGATGACGCCCACGCCAAAAATGTGCCAGGGCTTTTCGACGGACGCATTGCCCTTCCAGTGCATCATCGTTGCAAAGCGCGTGCGGTGATATCGCGCGCGGAAATCGCCACCCGCAACCGACGCCTCTTCCGCCATGAAGAACGGACCATTGAACAAGGCAGGGTTGTCGGCGGTCGCGCGCGACCAGTTTGCCGCAATATCCGCGCTGTTCTGCAATTCATAGGCCAGGGGCGCGCCGTCAATGCGCAGGGTCGCGCTCTTCAGCGGAATGACCGCGCCTTCCAGAATATCCAGCATTGTTCAAACCATATCGAGAGTGACTGCCACCGGGCAATGATCACTGGCCTTGGGCCGGTCCCAGCCAGTGCGTGGAAAGCGATCGACCTCTTGGCCGGGCGGAAAGATTGTCCGGTGCGGTTGGCCGTTGCGGATGATGTCGGGGAGAACCTTGCCGTTGGAACGGGCAAGCTCCGGCGAGGCCAGGATATAGTCGAGCTGGCAAAGATGCCGTTCCTGCGGGCCGCGTGTATGATAAAGCGTCCAGCGATCCATGATCGGTCGCCTCTCCACCAGGTTTTCGCAGAACCCGCCTTCGAGCAGGACATCGACGCAGCTGACCGGGTCGTTGACCGGAGCAAACGTATAGCCGCTCATGGAATCGCCGCCGATCACCACCCGCTCGCGATAATCGTTGAAATCGCCGCAGATCAACCAGTGCTTGTCCGCCGGGCCGCCGCTTGCCGCAAACTTTTCACTGATGATGCGCCGCACGGCCTTCGCCTCTGCAAGACGCACCGGCATGGTCGAGGTTCGCCCGTCGAGACCATTGCGCGGCGATCCCATCGACTTGAAATGGCAGACGAAGAGGCTGAGCGGCTTGCCGGCGATGCGCACATCGATCTCCAGGCAGTCCCGCTTGAAAATGCGCTCATTGGCGGTGATCCCGACGAGGCCGAGCTGCGGATCGTAAAGCCCGAAATCGTCATAGGTCACATGCGCGTGGCTGGTCATGGAAACGAATTCTATCGGTTCGCCATAGCGGGTCTGGTCGCGCAGGAGCACGGCGACATCGATGCCGCGGCTATCATTGCCTTCGACCATGTATTTGTGGCGGTAGCCCTCGCCCACCATCTTGAACAGGTAGCCGAACTCGAAAGCATTCAGCGCGCCGATATTGTCGACCTCCTGCAGGCACAATATGTCGGCATGGGTTTCGGCAATCGCCAGCGCCGTCAATTGGCGCGTATCGTCCGCATGGGCAATGGCGCGGGCCTGTTCGAGCTGCCTGAACTGCGCCTCGTCCTGAATCTGAAAGAGCTGGAGCGAACGATCCATGTTGAGATTGTTGCGGAAGCCGGAAAAATCGAACCGGCTCATCAGGTTCTCGACATTGAAGGTAGCGATGCGGACGGGCATGCGGAGGGGTCCAGGTTGAAACCATTCGGTACAAAGCAACGTTGCTTTTTAGGAAACCTAATCGGGTTCGGCGATGACCACCAGTGGCTATCGTGGCGCTTCGCTCCTATATTGTTATGCGAATGGAAAGACCGGACAAATGAAAAACCTCGCAATTGCCCTTGCCATCTGCCTCGCCGCGCCGATCTCGATGAGCGTCGCATCAGCACAGGAAGTGCAGACCTATCGCCCGGCGCCGCGTGGCCTCGACGTCATCCCGCGCCAGCCGATCATCCTCAAGAATGGTTCGCCTGCGAATATTGCCTCGCCTGATTGTACCGGTTCGTCGCGCTGCTACGATTTTCGCGTTCGCCGTCCGGTCGGGCCGTCCGGACCAAGCCAGGTCGAACGGTGCCGCGCGCGCTACCAGTCGTACCGCCCTTCCGACAACACGTTCCAGCCATATAACGCACCGCGGCGGCAATGCGATTTGTAATTGAAGATGGTAAAAGAGCTCTTTTGCTACTTTAGTACTACGACTATATTGCAATTATTATTCCGTTGCATTTGATTAACCAATGCCTAATAAGTAGCGTTACCCTTCGAAAGCATGCACAAACTATTATTCATACGAATGAAATTGCTACATATCGATTGACGACATCAATAATAAAAACTGGGAACTTGTCTTATGTCATTTCACTTGAGCATGCGGCTACTTACGTGGCCGCGGTCTGACGCGCACAGTTTCAAACATCGCTTGCAAGCCACGCGACAACGCGTTCGAGTTATCGGCTTTCCGTCAGCTATTTAACGCGCAGTAGTATTGTCAGGAGCGCTGTGGCGCCGAGGCTATACTTCAAATTTATCCCGATAGAGCAAATATTGGAGCAGGCTAAAATGCCGCCCAAAATCACAACCCGCGTGATCACGTGCGACAATTGCGATTCTGCTCTTTCGGCAAGTGTCAGATACGGCGCGTTCACCTACGTTGGTCAAATCCCGGAAGAAGCTGACTGTCTGGTTTGCGGAAAACTCCTTGTCAGAGTCAAATGCATTTCAGTTTCTGTCTCACTGCTCAATGAAGAGCCGCAGATTGTTAAGACTTGTTCCGGATTAATTCAAAATACTTTTGACTGATAATATCATTCATTTTATAGTTTAAAGTAGTTGTATTAAACTATCTTGTACTTTGTAAAAGTACTGCACGTATTCTATTTCAGCCCCCCCCCTGAGAAACAGGATGAAAATTACTCGATGATTTTTCATGTGATTAAATCGGCTTCAGCCCCACGAACAGATAATCTTTCCGCATTCCGCAAATACCTAACCGGCACTGCGCTTAGCGCGATGCTGCTCGCCGCCACATGCTCCGCCGGCTTGGCCCAGCAGACGGGGAAGTATTTTAACGCCGACGGGACCAAGACCGATGATCTTGAAGCGGCTAAGGAAAGCTGGCGCGCCGATCTGGAGTTCAATGGCAATTGGGGGCTGAAGGCGATCGGCGCCGATGCCGCCTACGCGCTGGGCTATACCGGGAAAGGCTCCATCGTCGGCGTGATTGATCAGCCCGTATGGCTCGCGCATCCCGAGTTTGCTGGAAATGGAAAGGCGAAATTCATCACCACCGAGGGCCTACGTACCTACACAGACCCCTACCTGCCGTTCAAGCAGGGCGATCATTTCATCTATGATGGCGGGATATGGGTCGGCGCCCACAACGCCTTGGCCTCTCACGGAACGCATGTCGCTGGTATCGCTGTCGGTGGACGGGGGCCCAATAAAGGGTCAACGATGCACGGCGTCGCATTCGACGCAGCACTCGTTGCCGTGGACAGCGGCGATCCGGGACCGGAAGATGGCATCGTGCCGGGCAATGACGGTGGCGTTTATGCCCAAGCCTGGCAAGCCATGATCGACAACCGGGTCGACATCATCACCAACAGCTGGGGAATCGGTATAAAGGCCGGAGGGTGGGGATTGCCTGAGTCCTTCGCGCAGTTTGGCGAAATCAAGCAGATACTAGGCAAGCCGGAAGGTGGTGCCTATGACGGGGCAATCAAGGCCGCGAAAAGCGGAATTGTCATCGAATTTTCAGCAGGCAACGACTACGGGGACAATCCGGACGCATTGGCGGGGCTCGCTACCTTCCTGCCTGAACTGGAGAAAAATTGGATCACGACGATGAGTCTGGAGGTTGATGCGGAAAGTCCGGCCGGCTTCAGGAAAAGTGAGTTTTCGAGCATATGCGGTTACACAAAGTATTATTGCGTTGCTGCACCTGGGACGGACATCAACAGTAGCGTTCCCAGCGCCGGTGATACAATTGCCGACATTTCGCCTGGCTATGAAAAATACAGTGGCACGTCAATGGCAGGTCCGTTCGTTACGGGCGCATTTGCCGTTCTCAAGGAGCGTTTTCCATATCTCGGCAATATTAATCTAACTGAGATTCTGAAGACGACTGCGACCGATCTAGGCGAACAAGGAGTCGATAGCATTTACGGATGGGGCCTGATCGACCTCAAAAAAGCAATGAATGGCCCCGGCCAGTTCCTCGGCCAGTTCAACGCGGCCCTGCCGGCGGGTACGAGCGATATCTGGAGCAACGATATTTCGGACGCGGCGCTGCAACAGCGTCGGAGCGAAGAACAGGCCGAGATTACTTCCTGGAAAGATAAAATTAACAATCCGGTGCCAGCGGAGAACCCGGCGGCTGCCGCCATCAGTACTGCTCTTGCCCAAGCTGCCCCGGAATTGTTCAAAAATCTCGAAGCGGCCATTCGAACAGGCGATTATGCCGATGCGCTGAAGGCGGTGCAGGACAATGCTATCGCCGCCAATATCTACAATCGTTTTTTCTACAAACTAGGGTTGGCAATATACCTAAAACCCGACTCTGATGAAGAGTTAAAAAAATATTTTGCAGAAGCTTTTCACGAATACGTCGGGAGTTTGACGCCTGATGACTATATGTCGCCGGCAGCAAAGGCCTACGCGGCCGATCAGTTTACTATACCTCTTGCCAAATATCGTCTCGCTATTCTTGAGACGAAGACCGATGCGGATTACGCAGGCGGCCTGACCAAATCCGGTGCAGGCAGCCTGTGGCTGACCGGGAAAAACACCTACTCCGGCGCCACGATCGTCGATGGCGGCCTGCTTGGCATCAGCAAGGAAGGCTCGATTACATCGGCCTCGATCGTCAATAATAGCGGCATGCTAAGGGTCGATGGCACGGCGGCCGGCGTCACGATCAATGCCGGCGGCACGCTCGGCGGCGCTGGCACGATCGCCAGCCTCGCCGCCCACAGCGGCGGCACCGTCTCCCCGGGCAACTCGATCGGTACGCTCAGCGTCGCCGGCGATGCGACCTTCGACAAGGGCAGCAATTTCGATGTCGAGATCGGCGCCGATGGCGCCAATGCCGACCTTCTTGCCGTCAACGGCAAGACGACGCTCCTGGGCGGCGTCGTTTCGGTGCGGCTCGAAGGCAGCCCCGCGCAGCTCAACGAAGCGGAAATGACTGATCTTCTCGGCAAATCGCATGTGATCCTGACCTCCGGTGGCGGCATCACCGGCGATTTCGAGGCGGCCAAACCCGAATACAAATATCTTGCCGCCGTCACCGGTTCCGATAGTGCTTATGACCGTACTGTCCGGTTCGTCGAGAAGCCGAAGCCCGAAATCACCCCGGATGTGCTGGTGCCGACAGTGCAGCCTGCGGTTCCCGAGGCGATAACGCTCAATCATCATATCGATGTCGGCTTCGACGCGGTCACCACGAACCAGAAGGCGGTAGCGGGTGCGATCAACGCCATGGACAAAGGCGACCCACTTTATAACCTTGTGCTGTTCACGGCGGCGAACGAAATCCCCGATTACGATGCCCTGTCCGGCGAGGTGCATGCAACACTCTCCGGCGTTCTTGCCAAGGATGCCGACTTTATCGGCAATGCCGCGACAAGCCGCGTGCGCGCCGCCTTCGGTGGCGTCAGCACCAAGGATCAGGCCGTGACCGCACCACCCCTGGCCTATGGCCCGGGCGAAAAGCGCGGGAGCAGCGAGGCGATTGTTGCGCCAATGCCAGGTCCTGCAACGACGGCGCTATGGGCCGAAGCCTATGGCAGTTGGGCCGATGCTGACGGTAATGGCAATGCCGATGGCTATGGCCGCAACATTGGCGGCTTCGTGAGCGGCCTTGACGGCATCGTCGCCGACAGCTGGCGGCTTGGCGTTCTTGCCGGCTATGGCAATACCGCGCTCGATGCGGCCTCCGGCTCGGCGGATGTCGACAGCTACCAGATCGGGCTCTACGGTGGAACGCAATGGGACCGGCTCGGTCTGCGATTGGGTGCAGCCTTCGCCCAGAATGAGATCGAGACCAGTCGTGACGCCCGCTTCATGGGACTTTCGAACGAGCACGACGCAGACTATGATGCGCAAACCTTCCTCGCCTTTGGCGAACTCGGTTATCGCCTCGATACCGCCCATGCATCGTTCGAGCCTTTTGCCGGGGCAAGCTATGTGCACGTGACCGGCGGCGATTTTGCCGAGGATGGCGACATCAGCGGCCTTTCCGGCGGGACCGACGCCACCGACATCGGCACGACGACGCTGGGTATCCGCGCCGCCCATGCCTTTGAATTGACCGGAACCACGGTTCTGACCGCCCGCGGCATGCTCGGCTGGAACCATGTCCTCGGCAATCTGACCCCGGAAGCAAGCCTTGCCTTTGCATCCGGGCAGGCGTTCAGCGTCGAGGGCCTGCCGATCGCCAAGGACACCGGCATCGTCGAAGCCGGCTTTGATGTCGGCATCGGTGACAACACCACGCTTGGCTTGAGCTATGTCGGTCAGTTCTCGAATGCGGCGAGCGACAATGCCGTCAAGGCCGATTTGACCGTCAGGTTCTAACCCGCACGTGCAGCAAGACAGAAAAGGCCGGCGGATCGCTCCGCCGGCCTTTCTGCTTCACACGATAACGTTTTAGTTCTTGGCCTTGTCGACCAGCTTGTTCTTGCCGATCCACGGCATCATGCCGCGCAGCTTTTCGCCGACTTCTTCGATCTGGTGGGCGTCGTTCATGCGGCGGATGCCCTTGAAGCGCGACGCGCCGGCCTTGTATTCCTGCATCCAGTCGGACGTGAACTTGCCGGTCTGGATATCCTTCAGAACACGCTTCATCTCGGCCTTGGTCTCGGCGGTGATGATGCGCGGACCTGAGACGTATTCGCCCCATTCGGCCGTATTCGAGATCGAATAGTTCATGTTGGCAATGCCGCCTTCATAGATGAGGTCGACGATGAGCTTCACTTCGTGCAGGCACTCGAAATAGGCCATTTCCGGCGCATAGCCAGCCTCGACCAGCGTTTCAAAGCCGGCGCGGATCAGTTCGACCAGACCGCCGCACAGAACGACCTGCTCGCCGAAGAGGTCGGTTTCGCACTCTTCGCGGAAATTGGTCTCGATGACGCCCGAACGCCCGCCGCCAACGCCGCAAGCATAGGAAAGCGCGAGATCATGCGCATTGCCGGAAGCATCCTGATGGATGGCGATGAGGCAGGGAACGCCGCCGCCCTTCTGGTATTCGCCGCGTACCGTGTGGCCCGGGCCCTTCGGGGCGATCATGACCACGTCGACGCTCTTCTTCGGCTCGATAAGGCCGAAATGCACGTTGAGGCCGTGCGCGAAGGCGATCGCAGCGCCGTCGCGGATATTGTCGGCGATATGTTCCTTGTAGATGTCGGCCTGGAGTTCGTCCGGCGTTGCCATCATCATCAGATCGGCCCATGTGGCAGCCTCGGCAACGCTGACGACCTGGAAGCCGTCAGCCTCGGCCTTCTTGGCGGTGGCGGAGCCGGGGCGAAGCGCAATGCGCACGTCCTTGGCGCCGGAGTCCTTGAGGTTCAGCGCATGGGCGCGGCCCTGCGAACCATAGCCAATAATGGCAACCTTCTTCGACTTGATGAGGTTGATGTCCGCATCGCGGTCATAATATACGCGCATCGATCTATTCCTTCCCTTGGTTAGGATTGGTGGCCGTTCCGGGCCTGGTTAATGTTAATTCCGTATAGAGCCAGAAACTGCTGTGTCGCTCGCCTTGCGTCACGGTCGATCGCCGTCTCGTTCAATCCGAGCCGGTCGCCGAGCAGCAACCGGATTTGCACATCCCGGACGACAAGTCCGAAGAAAGTGCGAAACGCCTCGTCCGTTTCCTGAAATTCCAAAAGGCCGGTCTCCCGCCCAAGCTGCAGCAGGGGCTTCAAGCGCCGCGCCATGGCGAATGGGCCGTTTTCGAGCACGATCGCGCCAAGATCGTGTTTGTCGCTGCCGGCATGGCCAACGGCGACCCGGTTGAGCGCGACCGAAATATTGCCCGACAACACACGCAGCCAATCGGCAGCGAAGCCTTCGAGCCCCGCGGTCAGCGAGGCTAGGTTGAAAGCTTCGGGATCGACCGGCACGCCCCTCACCTTCAGGGCCTGCCATTGCACCGTTGCGGTCAAGAGACCGTCGCGGTCGCCGAACCACTTGTAGAGGCTTTCCTTCGAGCAGCTGGCACGACGCGCGACGCTTGTCATCGTCAGCGTGTCGCCCGCCTCAACGAGAAGCGCGAGCGCCGCATCGAGCACGTCCTTCTGACGCTCGGTCAATCCGCTTTCGCTGACATCGACTGTGGGGTGCACGCGTTAACTCCCTGCCGTACCGTACCGTACGTTACGGCGGGTTTCTAATACGATGCAGGGAATTTGGCAAGCGCGATGGCGCAATTATTTTTCGATAAAGAATGTATCGGCGAGGCGTTGGCGGCCGGGGTGACCCCGGCCGGACTCCGCCTCGATCATGTCCTAGACTAAACAGGTTCTAAATATTCACCTGCGTACCGATTTCGACGACGCGCCCGGTCGGGATCTGGAAATACTCCGTCGCGTCGCTTGCGGTGCGAGCAAGGGCAATAAAAAGCCGATCCTGCCAGCGCGGCATTTCGGACCGCGCCGAAGCTTTCAGCGAACGCCGCGACAGGAAGAAGGACGTCGTCATGATGTCGAACTTCCAGCCCTGCTTGCGGCAGATGGCGAGGGTGCGCGGAATATTGGGACGCTCCATGTAGCCGAAGGTCAGCGTCACCCGCATGAACAGGTCGTTGATCGGCTCGATCCGCACGCGCTCGCTCTTCTTTACCAGCGGCGTCGGCGCGGTGATGACGGTGAGGATGACATTGTTCTGGTGCAGGACCTTGTAGTGCTTGAGGCTGTGCATCAGTGCCGTCGGCGTGCTCTTTGGATCGCCGGTGAGGAAGACGGCCGTACCAGGAACCAGCGTCGGCGGATTTTCGGCCATCTTGCGCGAAATCAGATCAAGCGGCACTTCGCCCTTGCGCGTCTTTTCGAAGAGCTGGCGGCTGCCGCGCACCCAGGTGAACATCACGAGGATGATCAGGAAGGCGACGACGAGCGAAGCCCAGCCGCCATCGACGACCTTGATCAGATTGGCGCTGACGAAGGTCAGATCGATGATAAGGAACGAAAGCGTCAGGCAGATTGCGACCCAAAGCCGCCACTTCCAGATGCGGAGCATGACGATGAACAGCAGGGTCGTCGTGACCAGCATGTTGCCGGTGACGGCAATGCCGTAGGCCGATGCAAGGTTGGACGAGCGCTCGAAGCCCAGAACCAGCAAGATGACGACGAGGCCGAGGAGTACATTGACCCGTGGCAGGTAGACCTGGCCCGACTGTTTCTCCGAGGTATGCTCGATATTCAGACGCGGCAGAAGATTGAGTTGCACGGCCTGGCGCGACAGCGAATAGGCACCCGAGATGACCGCCTGGCTGGCGATGACCGTCGCCATCGTGGCGAGAATGACCATGGGCAGAAGCGCCCAGTTCGGAAACATTTCAAAGAACGGATTCTTGGCCGCATCGCCGTGCGCGAGAATGAAGGCGCCCTGACCGAAATAGTTCAAGAGCAAGCACGGAAAAACGACCCACATCCACGCCGTGGCTATGGGTTTGCGACCGAAATGCCCGAGGTCGGCGTAAAGCGCCTCCGCACCGGTGACGGCCAGAAATACCGTACCGATGGTTGGGAAGGCGGTAGCCGGATTGTCGATGATGTATTCGAAGGCATAGACCGGATTGGCTGCGGCAAAGACGCTCAGATCATCGGCGAGATGCCAAAGGCCAAAGAAGCCGAGGGCAAGGAACCAGAGCAAGGTAATCGGACCGAAAACGGTCGCGACACGCGCCGTACCGAAGCGCTGGATGGAAAACAGCGTCAGCAGAATGACCAGCGTGATCGGGACGATGAACGGCTCCAACGTCGGCGTGACGATCTCAAGGCCTTCCACCGCCGAAAGCACGGAAATCGCCGGCGTGATTACCGCATCGCCGTAAAACAGCGACGCGCCGATAATCCCGAGGGCCAGAATAAGTTGCGGGCGAGTCTTGAAGCTCGCCCGTGCCAAGGCCATCAAGGAAAGAATGCCGCCTTCGCCGTCATTGTCGGCGCGCAGCACGAAAAGCACATATTTTATGGTGACGATGACCGTGAGGGCCCAGAAGATCATCGAGACGACGCCGAGCACGTCAGTCCGGCTCAGGCTTCCATCAAGGGAAGCAGCATGAAGCGCCTCGCGGAAAGCATAGATCGGGCTCGTGCCGATATCACCATAGACGACGCCGAGTGCCCCAAGCACAAGTACCGGAAACGTCTCTTTGTGGTGATGCATATCCGGGTCATGGGTGACGGGATCTTTGTAGTAGTTCTCGTCAGCCAATTGCTGGTCACTCATGCAATTTTTTCCTCGCTCTGACAGCGTGGGCGGACGAGTTAGCCGTGTTGCATCGCAATATCAATCGCCATTTCTTCATAGCTCTAGACTCACGGTATGCAAAAACGCATGGCAAATCAAATCGCTCACCCTTATCAAGGGGCTAAGCTCGTAGCGCATCGAGGAATCTTTCCACAGAGCGCGACATTCCGTGGGTCAAAGCGTCGGCGGTCAGGCCATGACCTATTGAAACTTCAACCAGATTTGGCACTTTCTTGACCAGAGGCGGCAGGTTGGCGACGGTCAGGTCATGTCCGGCATTGACCGCAATTCCCGCCTTCGCAGCCGCCGCAGCCGTGACTTCCAGCTTCGAAAGCTCTTCGGTCGCACGGCGCGGATCGTCGAAGGCACCGCCATAGGGACCGGTATAGAGTTCGACGCGGTCAGCCCCGAGTGCCTGCGCGCCGGCGGGCGCTTCCGGATCGGCATCGATGAACAGGGAAACGCGCGCGCCCCGCTCTTTCAGCCCGGCGATGATCGGGCGCAGATAATCTGCCTTCGCGACGACATCCCAACCGTGATCTGACGTAGCTTGCGATGGATCGTCGGGAACGAGGGTCACTTGTTCCGGCTCATTCCTGGCGACGAGTTCGAGAAACTCCGCCGTCGGATAACCTTCTATGTTGAACTCGGCGTCGGGGAACTCATCGTCGATGAGCGCACGAATTTCGGGCAGATCCGAGAAACGTATATGGCGCTCGTCCGGCCGGGGGTGAACCGTCAGGCCGGACGCTCCGGCCGCCAGCGCTATGCGCCCGAGGCCGGTCACGCTCGGCCACGGCAGGTCGCGGCGGTTGCGCAGCATCGCAATAGCGTTGAGGTTGACGGAAAGTTTTGCAGTCATCGTCGAATTTCCACGCAGGAACGTCTCACACAGTTCTATCTGAGAAATACGACATAAGACATTGGTAATTCGTTCAAGGCCCGATCGAAATTTGAACGATCCATGTCACGGACGCATGGTCGGCCCTACCGGACAACCGTCAACCGCTCGGCGGCGCGGGTGATGGCCGTATAGAGCCAGCGCTCGCGGGTATCGCGGAATGCAAAGCTTTCGTCGAAGAGCACGACATCGTCCCATTGCGAACCCTGTGCCTTGTGGGTCGTCAGCGCATAGCCATAGTCGAAGTCGTCGAAGCGCTTTTTCGTCTGCCATGGAATTTCGGCGTCGGGGTCATCGAACTGCGCCTTAAGGAGTTTGATCTTGGCAACGCCCCTGCCCGGTTCCTCGTCTTCGGGTGAAACGAGAAGGTTGATGCCCGGCTTCACTGTCTCGCGCGACGAGGTCATAACCTTCCACAGCGAGCCATTGAGCAATCCCTTGGCCGGGTCGTTGCGCAGGCAAACCAGTTTGTCGCCAGCCTGCGGAAAGGCGGCGGAAAAGCCCTTGAGTTCGCGCAGGCGCTGGTTGTAGCGGCGGCGCGTGCGGTTCGTTCCGACCAGCACCTGGTCGGCGCCAAGCACGAGGTCCTGGGTCACGTCGGTCTTGGAGATGACCTTGGCCGCGCCATAGTCGCCATAGCCGAATTCGCGACCTTCGCGCACGTCAAGTGCCAGCCGTATGATCGGATTATCGCGCGCCTGCCGGTGAATCTCGCTCAGGAGAAAATCCGGCTCGTGCTCGGTGAAGAACCCGCCGCCCGAGATCGGCGGCAACTGCCCGGGATCGCCGAGAACAAGAATGGGCGTGCCGAAACTCAGCAGATCCTTGCCAAGCTGTTCGTCAACCATTGAGCATTCGTCGACGACGATGAGCTTGGCCTTGGCGACGGGGCTTTGCCGGTTCAACGAAAAAGTCGGCGCGATACTGGTCTTACCCGTCGTCTGGTCTTCGACAGCCTCTTCGCCGCGCGGCCGGTAAATCAGCGAATGCAACGTCCGTGCATTGGCCGCGCCTTTCGAGCGCAGCACCTGCGCCGCTTTACCGGTAAAGGCTGCAAACTGGACATCGCCATCGATATGTTCGGCGAAGTAACGGGCGAGTGTTGTCTTGCCGGTGCCGGCATAGCCGAACAGGCGAAAGATCGGCCGTCGCCCTTCCTTCAGCCATGTCGAAACCGCTCGTAGCGCTTCGTCCTGTTGCGGAGATAATTGCATGGGTCTGACTGACAGGATTCGCCGCCAAAGGGCAAGGAAAATGCCGCGCTATCGGCTCATACTATAGATTATCGGGATTTCCCGCCCGGATCTGCCCCTCGCCGACCCGACCGAATTTCTGGTCGGTCATGCGAAACCGGTCGCCCTTCACCTGCAGGCGCCAGCAGATCTTGTCCGCTTCGCCTTCATAGGTAACGCACAGATTGTCCTTCTCCAGCGTCCACTCGCCGGCATAGGACATGCCGTTGCTGACGACCTGCTCCGGCTTGCAGCATTCGATCATCTTGCCGCGCGACTTTCCGTCGGAGGCAAGGAATTCACTGAAATTGAACGGCGGCTCGGCCTTCACTTCGCCTGTCAGCGTTGCCCCGGTGATAAGCTTGCGCAAATCGTCTTCGCTGGACGTTGGCCAATTGTCTTCCTGCGCCATGGCGGCGCCGCCAAGAACAAGCATTGCGCACGCAAGAAGGAGAAACGCCTTCCGGCGTACGTTCAGGGAAATCATCATTTCAGGATCGATCCGGGTCGTTTTCAAGTCTGATGGGCTCGCCGTGCGGCGTCGCGTGGGCGGCGCGTTGCCAGGATGCGGCAAGCGCTTCTACTTCGCTTCTTGCCGCAACATTCTTGGTGACGACAAGGGTTTCCAGGGCCTCAAGCCAGCAATGATAGTAATCGCTGGCGTCCTCCAGCGCGCCAGGGCGCTTCAATTCAGCCGAGAGCGCATGCGCCCATTCATCCCAGGTAAACAGGCCCCTGTCGTGCAAGGCAACGACCATGGCAAATGCCTCGGCCTGCCATGGCTCGGCGAAGACCGGACTGCCGTCCTGCGACGGCAGACCCTTGGAGTGCGTGATCAGGTCACGCAGGCTCAAGATAGCTCTCCCAGGCATCGATGCTAATTGTCAGCGTCGGGTCGGCCCCGTCGCCCCAGATTTCCGCAGCCGGAAAGGTCACCGTATAAACGAATTGCGGATTTTCACCCTTGCCGTGGGCGTTGGTATCCGGAAAGACGAAGCCCTCCCGCACAGCCTCGACGATTCCTGCCTTGCCGCGGGCGTAGCGCGGCAGCCGCGTATGCGTCTGGGGATTGAAATTATGTGTTCGCACCATGTCGCCTGCCGAAAAGCGCGGCTGCGCGGTCATCGGCCGGTCGCAGGGTCCACCCTTCGCCAGGGCCGCCGCAACGTTTTCCGCCTTGAGGACGCGTTTCGGCTCCGTGCCCTTGCCTGTGGCATGACCCTTGCCAAGTTCCTCGGGCGATACGAAACCATGACGCTGCAGCAATCGCTCGAGCGCCTTGATCCAGATTTCATAATAGGTGGACGAATAATAATCGGCAGGGTGCAGGCTTTCGCGCGTGTGCCGGCTTTCATCGATGTTCCAATGCCCCATTGCCCCGGCGGCTATGGTCAGGCCGAGCGCGCGCTTTTCCCACTCCGCATGAAACAGTGGCTCGTCCTTTTCCGGCGCAACCGGGCCGAATCCCATTTGCCCGCCGAGATCCTGCGGGCCGTTCATGCCGCCTCCGGGGTCAGCGCCAGCCCGGTGCCGATCATCGAATCCCTTGTGACGAGTTCCGCGAGCTGTTTCTCGCTGAAACCCTCGGTACCAGCCGGACGCAGGGGGACAACGAGGTAGCGCAGTTCGGCGGTCGAATCCCAAACGCGGATCTTCGTCGTCTCGGGCAGAATGACATCGAACTCCGCAAGCACGCCGCGCGGATCGATCACTGCCCGCGAGCGATAGGGCGGCGCCTTGTACCACACCGGCGGCAAGCCGAGCACCGACCACGGATAACAGGAGCACAGGGTGCAGACCACCAGGTTATGCGTATCGGGTGTGTTGAACACCGCTTGCATATGTTCGCCCTGGCGCCCGGCATAGCCGAGCGAAGCAATTGCTTCGGTGGCGTCGCGTTGCAGCCAACCGGCAAATTCCGGGTCGGACCATGCCTTCGCGACCACTCTCGCCCCATTGCGCGGGCCGACTTTCGTTTCGTAGGTATCAACGATCGCATCGATGGCCTTCGGATCGACGAGACCCTTCTCTGTCAGGATCGTCTCGAGCGCCCGCACGCGCGCGGCCATGGGATCGAGTTCGTTGTCGTGGTGATGCTCGGGGTGATCGTGTGCCATGGAAAAATCTTAAGACCTTTTCCTGCCCCGGTGCAAGCTCACTTCAGCATTGGCCAGAGGCTCGCAATGAGGAGAAGCGCCATCGTGATGTTGAACCATTTAAGCCGGACGGGATCGGCGAGCCATCCCCGCATCATCTGGCCGAACGCTGCCCAGCTCGACACCGAAGGGACGTTGACGATGGCAAAAGCGATACCGACGATGAGAACCGTCAGCAGATAGGCATCCGACGAGGTGTAGGTCGCCATGGCGGTAACGGCCATGACCCAGGCTTTAGGGTTGATCCATTGGAACGCAGCGGCTTCGAAAAACGTCATCGGCCGTGCATTGCTGTCGACCGTGCCAAGCGACCGCGATGTCGCGATCTTGTAGGCAAGGTAGACGAGGTAGGCCCCGCCGGCGAACTTGAGGGCAGTGTATACCAGCGGAAAATTGTGGATGAGCGCGCCGAGGCCCAGCCCCACCGCGATAAGCAGGGTGAAGAACCCGCTGCCGATCCCGAACATGTGCGGAATCGTCCGCCTGAAACCGAAATTCACACCCGATGTCAGCAGCATCAGATTGTTCGGACCGGGGGTTATGGAGGTGACAAAGGCAAAGACGAGCAGCGTCAGGAAAATTTCGAGCGTCATGATCTAACCATGTATAAATGGAGTATAAATGAATGGCCCAAACTATATGGCCGCTCGATATCCGGCTCAACGCCAATCTTGTCAGGGATACAATTGCGCATCCCTGACATTTGACGCCATTCCATTAAAGATTACATGCCTTGTGCGCCGCGATTCATCGCAGCCACGCCCGTGCGGCAGATCTCGACGAGGCCGATCGGCTTCATGATGGCGATGAACTGGTCAAGCTTCGAGCCTTTGCCAGTTATCTCAAAAATGAAATGCTCGACAGTCGCGTCCACGACCTTGGCGTGGAATGCCTCCGCGAGGCGCAGCGCCTCATTGCGGTTGTCGCCGAAACCGGCAACCTTCACCAGGGCGAGTTCGCGCTGGATCGGCTTTTCATTGCCAAGCTCGCCTGCACGTACCGACAGGTCGACGACACGATGCACCGGCACGATGCGCTCGAGCTGGTGGCGAATCTGGTCGAGGACATGCGGCGTGCCGCGCGTCACGATGGTGATGCGCGACAGGTGCTGCTCGTGCTCAGTCTCCGAAACCGTAAGGCTTTCAATGTTGTAGCCGCGTCCGGAAAAGAGTCCGATCACCCGGGCAAGGACGCCCGGCTCATTGTCGACGAGTACCGATAGGACCGTCGTTACCGGTAGTTCGGTCTCCTTGGCGATGAAGTAGGCCGAGCCGGAGGCAAGGTTTTGCGCGTTCATGATATTTCTTTCTCCGGTTCGGTTAAACGAGCTGCCTGCCCTTGGCATCGATGGCATTGGCGACCGCCTCGTCCGTTGCTTCATCGGGCAGCAGCATTTCATTGTGCGCCTTGCCGGACGGGATCATCGGGAAGCAGTTGGCAAGATTTGCAACGCGGCAATCGAAGAGAACCGGCTTCTTGACGTCGAGCATTTCCTGGATCGCATCGTCGAGGTCGCCCGGCTTCTCGCAGCGTATCCCGTGCCCGCCATAGGCCTCCGCCAGCTTGACGAAATCAGGCAAGGCTTCCGTGTAGGAATGCGACAAGCGGTTGCCGTGCAGCAGTTGCTGCCATTGACGCACCATGCCCATGTACTGGTTGTTGAGGATAAAGATCTTGATCGGCGCATTGTACTGCACCGCCGCGCTCATCTCCTGCATCGTCATCTGCACGGAAGCATCGCCGGCAATATCGATGACCAGCGAATTCGGATGCGCGATCTGCACGCCGAGCGCTGCCGGCAGGCCATAACCCATCGTCCCGAGCCCGCCGGACGTCATCCAGCGGTTGGGCTTTTCGAAGCCGTAAAACTGCGCCGCCCACATCTGGTGCTGGCCGACCTCGGTCGTGATGTAGGTGTCGTGATCCTTCGTCAGCGCGTAGAGACGCTCCAGCGCATGTTGCGGCATGATCACGTCCTTGTTTCGCGTATAAGACAGCGATTTGCGCGCGCGCCACTTGTCGATCTGTGACCACCATTCGCCGATCGCCTTCTTGTCCGGCTGGACCGACGAGGCGCGCATCAGGCGCACCATGTCTTCAAGGACGTTGGCGACATCGCCGATGATCGGAATATCCACGCGGACGGACTTGTTGATCGAAGACGGATCGATATCGATATGAATCTTCTTCGAGTTCGGCGAAAAGGCGTTGAGCCTGCCGGTGATGCGGTCGTCGAAACGCGCGCCGATATTCAGCATGACATCGCAATCGTGCATGACCATGTTGGCTTCGTAGGTGCCATGCATGCCGAGCATGCCGAGCCAGTTCTTGCCCGATGCCGGATAGGCGCCGAGGCCCATCAGCGTCGACGTGATCGGGAAATTGCTGATCTCCACGAGTTCGCGCAAAAGCCTGCTGGCTTCATCGCCGGAGTTGACGACGCCGCCGCCCGAATAGATGACTGGACGCTTCGCGGAAGCGAGCAGCGCAACCGCGTGCTTGATCGCCTCTATATCGCCCTGGACCTTAGGGTTGTAGCTGGTGCGCGGCGCGGTTTCCGGCGGCGTATACATGCCGGTCGCGAACTGGACGTCCTTCGGAATGTCGACGAGAACCGGACCGGGCCGCCCGGTCTTGGCGACGTGGAAGGCTTCGTGCAGTACGCGCGCCAGATCGTTGACGTCCTTGACCAGCCAATTGTGCTTGGTGCAGGGGCGCGTGATGCCGACCGTATCGCATTCCTGGAATGCGTCGGAGCCGATCAGGCTGGTTGGAACCTGGCCGCTGATGCAGACAAGCGGGATCGAGTCCATCAGCGCATCCTGCAGCGGCGTCACCGCATTCGTCGCGCCGGGACCCGAGGTTACCAGCATGACGCCGACCGTGCCCGTCGAGCGGGCGTAACCTTCGGCCGCATGGCCCGCGCCCTGCTCATGGCGCACGAGGATGTGATTGATCTTGTCCTGCTGGAAGAGCTCGTCATAGATCGGAAGGACAGCACCGCCCGGATAACCGAAAATATCCTTGACGCCCTGGTCGATAAGCGCCTGGACGACCATTTCGGCGCCGGTCATTTCGCGTCGTTGCGATGCGTGGCTGTCACTATCCTGTTTTTCTGCGGTCATCGGTCTCTTCCCGTTCGATCCTGTGGCTCTCGGCCCTTCAGAAGATGATTTCGTTTAACTGAGATGCTGGTAATAAAAAAGGCCCCCGAAGGAGCCTGTGTTTCGCGCATGGGAGCTTTCGCCGGGTGCTTACAACACCCTGCCCATGCGCGATCCCACGACGATAAGAACTGTTTTCATGGTCGCGGACGATAATTTGGCATTTTCCATCCGTCAACGGCAAAAATGCAGGAATTTGGCAAATGAATCGCGATTGAGGCAAGGCGCCTGCGCATATCGTTCAAATGCAAACTACCGGGCTAACATAATCTCAATGCGTCTCAGCTTAGGGTTGTTGTGAACGATATAAGTATTCCTCCTCGCCCAGGATTGAACGCCGCCAATGAGTTCAGAAGCTTTGCCTTCCCAGCAGCCCCGTCCCTTCCTTCGCAATCGAACCGACGGTCATGTCATCGAGTGCAACGGCGAAAAGGCGATCATCCATGCAAAGTCCGGACCATCCGTCTCTGCGTCGGAGGACTACTGGACGGTAGGCCAGCTCATCTCGATACAGGTCGCTCACAGCCGCGTTGTCGGCCTTGTCTACAAGGTCGATCTTCCCAACGCCCAATGGGAACCGGGCGAAGACCAGATCATTCACGTCCACATCGAACTCGTCGGGCAGGTCGATACGCTCAGCGACGGGACGCTGCGGTTCTCCTCCGGCATCGCGACCTATCCCTACATGGGAGCGGTGGGGCACCGTATTCGCTCGGAAGACCTCGCGGCAATCTACAACGCTACGATGACCAACACCGTGTCGGTCGGCCACCTGTCGCAAAATGCCGATATTCCCGCCCTGATCTCCATCGACAGCCTCGTATCGCGCCATTTTGCCGTCCTCGGCAGCACCGGCGTCGGCAAGTCTAGTGCAGTGTCGCTGCTGCTGCGCAAGATTATCGCCCAGCGTCCCGATCTGCGCGTCCTGGTCCTCGACCCGCACAATGAATTTTCAAGTGCGTTTCCAGAGCAGGCCATTTCGATCGATTACACAACATTCGACCTGCCCTACTGGCTGTTCCGGCTGGAGGAATTCGCCGAGGCAGTCTTCCGCGGGCGCCCATCGGTTGCGGCGGAAGTCGATATATTGCGTGATCTGATCCCGCTCGCCAAGGAGCGCTTTGCCAGTGCCGAAGGGACTACCAGCGCATCGCTCCTCAAAAAGGACCGCGATTATTCTTCCATGACGGCCGATACGCCTTCGCCGTACCGGATCACGGACCTGATAAAGCTCATTGATGAGCGTATCGGCCAACTAGAAGGCAAGCCCGACCGCCCGACGATGAAGGCATTGAAGCAGCGCTTGCAGGCGCTTGTCGCCGATCCGCGCTACCGCTTCATGTTCTCGGCGCCGACGACCATGGACACGATGCGCCAGACGATCGGCCACATATTCCGCATACCGAAGAACGACCGGCCGATCTGCGTCTTTCAATTGGCCGGCCTGCCATCCGAAGTCGTGAACTCCGTTGCGTCGGTGCTATGCCGCCTGGCCTTTGACCTCGCACTTTCGAGCGACGGTCGCGTGCAAACCCTTGTCGTCTGCGAGGAAGCACACCGCTATATTCCCGCCGATCCGAATGGCGGTTTCTGGCCGACGCGCCAGGCCGTTGCCCGCATTGCCAAGGAGGGACGCAAATACGGCGTCTATCTTGCCGTCATCACGCAGCGACCGGGCGAACTCGACCCGACAATCCTGTCTCAATGCAGCACGGTCTTCGCCATGCGGCTCGGCAATGAGCGCGACCAGGAAATCATCCGCGGCGCCATAACCGGCGCGTCGCAGAGTACGATCGGGTTTCTTTCATCCATCGCCAATCGCGAGGCCATAGCCTTTGGGGAAGCCGTTCCGACCCCGATGCGCATGATGTTCGAGACGATTGCGCCGGATCAATTGCCTGCCGCGCACATGGCAAGGACCCAGCAATCGTCCCGGCTTGGCGATACACATGTTTCGCTCGACATGATCCTGACGCGCATGCGCCAGCTCAACGCGGCGGAAAACAATAGCGGCGACGACAGCGACTTCGACGATCTGGATGGGATAATGGCTCACGCGACGCCGCAATCGTTTGCAGCGCCACGTCCTCAGCCGACTGTCGCGACGGATCCGGTCCGCGCGCAATGGCGGACGCTCGATGCGGCGATGCGCAATGACGAGCAAGCCAAGCCGCAGCAGGAAAGCAGCGAACGTTTCCGCGCCAGCGATCTCATCCGCACCTTCCGCAGTGACAAGCCCTGATCAGGGATAGGCCAGGCGCTCCCAATCGTCGCAGAGCTGGTTGCGAAACCACGTCATTTGCCGCTTGGCATATTGGCGCGTGGCGACAATGGCGCGATTGGCCGCTTCCTCGGCGCTCGACCGGCCTTCAATGACTTCCGCTATCTCCTTGACACCGATCGCCCGCATCGCAGGCAATTCGTTTGGCAGTTGCAGGGCCAGCAGTTGGGAGACCTCCTCGATCGCGCCCGATGTCATCATGGTTTGAAAGCGCATGGCAATGCGCTCGCCGAGCCACGCCCGGTCCGGATCGATGACGATCTTGCGCGTCGTCCGGGGATCGATCAGCGGGCGTCCGATCTCCTTTTGCCAATCGACGATAGAACGGCCCGATGCATCGATAACCTCCAGCGCACGCACAATCCTTTGGCTGTCCGAGGGCCGCAAGATCGATGCAGCCAGTGGGTCCTTCCCGGCAAGGATCGCATGCAATTTGTTGGCTCCGTGCTCCGTGTCCTGACGCCGCCAGTGCGCTCTGATTTCTGCGGGAATATCCGGCATGGCCGAGAGCCCGCCCAAAAGCGCCCGGAAATAAAGTCCTGTGCCGCCCACAAATACGACAGGCTTGTCTGACAGTTCCGCACGCCCCAGCAGCGCTTCGACATCTGCAAGCCAGCGGCCGGTCGAATAGGCAAATGCAGGCGGAACATGGCCGTAGAGATAATGTGGCGCGATCTCGAGATCGTGGACGCTAGGCCGCGCCGTCAGAAGGTTCAATACGTCGTAGACCTGCATTGAGTCGGTGTTGACGATCACCCCGCCCGCTTCCCTTGCCAAACGAAGCGCAAGCGCCGACTTGCCGCTTGCCGTCGGTCCAGCTATCAGGATCGCCTGTCTTGTCACGTCAACCGCCCGATCGGAAACTGTCTCATGCCTTTGATGGCCACCCTCATCGCAAATCCCGCCATGGCGGGCCTTTCGCCTTCGCTCGGGATTAAAGCCTCGGCGGCGGTCAATGCAACAGGTGTTTATTGGCTGGCCGATGGAATTGCCTGCGATATTGCGCTGAAAGATGGCACCGATCCGACTGAGGCCCATGTGCTGCTTGCGGATGCGCTCGGCGGCAGCCCCATCGATATCGTCGTGCAGGACCAGGATGCACGGCGGAAAAAGGTCCTGATTGCTGACATGGACTCCACCATGATCCAGCAGGAATGCATCGACGAACTCGCCGAGGAAGCAGGCCTGCGCGACAAGGTTGCGGCCATCACGGCAAGGGCAATGAACGGGGAGATCGCCTTCGAGCCAGCCTTGCGCGAACGTGTTTTGCTCTTGAAGGGCCTACCCTACAGTGTCATCGACAAGGTGATCGCCAGCCGCATCACGCTGATGCCGGGCGGTCCTGAACTGGTGCGGACGATGAAGAAATTCGGCGCATATACCGCCCTCGTTTCCGGCGGCTTCACGGTGTTCACCCAGCGCATAGCCGATATGATCGGCTTTCACGAAAACAGCGCCAATACATTGCTTGACGACGGAAAGATGCTGACCGGCGAAGTCCGGGAGCCAATTCTTGGCCGCGAGGCGAAGGTCGCCGCCTTGAAATCGATCTGCGACCGTTTCAACCTGTCGCCAAGTGAAGCGATTGCCGTGGGCGACGGGGCCAATGACCTCGGCATGCTGCAGCTTGCCGGAACCGGCGTGGCGCTTCACGCCAAGCCTGTCGTTGCCGAGCAGGCAGGTGTCCGCATCGACCACGGTGACCTGACAGCCCTGCTTTACGTGCAAGGTTACCGCAAGACAGATTTCGTAATTTGAGGCGGCGGGCTAGCCCGCCGCGCTCCATCAATCCATCTGCAGTGTAACGAACCGCAACTCGCCGGTTTTTGAAGCCAGCATGAGCAGCGCGTTCTTGCGGCCCTCGTCGCGCAGCTTTTCGATGCGTGCCGCGACGTCCTCAGGCGTCGAAACCGTTTCCTGCGCGATATCGACTATGACGTCGCCGGCTTCGATACGCTTGTTGGCGGCAATTGAGTCTTTCTGCACTTCGGTGACGAGAACACCCTGCACTTCCTTGGCGATGCCGAACGATTTCCTACTATCATCGTCGAGCGACCCGAGGGTCATGCCGAGGACATCGACGCCGTGCAGGGCATTGTTGTCCTCGCCCTGACTGGATTGGTCATCCTTCTTGGCCTGCTGATCGGTATCTTCGAGCCTGCCGAGCTTGACCTTGACGGTCTGCTCCTTGCCCTTGCGGATGACGACGACATCGACTTCCTTGCCAACCGGGCTCTCCGCGACCACGCGCGGCAGGTCCTTGACATTGTTGACGTCCCTGCCGTCGAAACGGGTGATCACGTCGCCTGCAAGTATCGAACCGTCGGCGACGGGACCGCCATCGATGATCCCGGCGACGAGCGCGCCCTTGCTTGAAGGCATGCCAAGGCTTTCGGCAATCTCGTCGGTAACCGGCTGAATGCGTACGCCGAGCCAGCCGCGGCGCGTTTCGCCGAACTCGCGCAACTGGGCGATGACGCCGGAGGCAAGCTCTGCCGGAATGGCAAAGCCGATGCCGATAGACCCGCCGGTCGGCGAAATGATCGCAGTGTTGATGCCGATCACCTCACCATACATGTCAAACAGCGGGCCACCGGAATTGCCCCGGTTGATGGCCGCATCCGTCTGAATGAAGTTGTCGTAGGGTCCGGAATTGATATCGCGATTGCGCGCCGAGACAATGCCGAGCGTAACCGTGCCACCGAGGCCGAACGGATTGCCGATGGCCATAACCCAGTCGCCGATCCGCGTCTTGGCGGAATCGCCGAACTTGACAGCAACGAGCTTGTGCTTCTTCGGATCGACCTTCAGCACGGCAAGATCAGTCTTCGTGTCCTTGCCGACGAGTTCTGCCTTGAGCTTCGAGCCGTCGTTGAAATTAACTTCAATCTCGTCGGCGTCGGCGATCACGTGGTTGTTGGTGACGACGATGCCTTGCGCTGCATCGACCACAAAGCCGGAGCCAAGCGACTGGACCTGATGCGAGGGATTGTTCTGTCCGGGCTTCTGCTTGCCGAAATACTCATCGAAGAATTCCTGGAAGGGCGAGCCTTCCGGAACCTTCGGCATGGGTACCGGACCTGACTCGCCATCCTGACCCTTGACGGTCTGAGACGTCGAAATGTTGACCACGGCGTCAAGAAGCCCTTCGGCAAGATCAGCGACGGAAGCTGGACCTTGAGCCCGCGGCTGCAGGCTGTTCGGCACCGGCGCCGCCTGCGCCTGCGCAAATGCGTGATTGACCGACAAGGGAGTAGCGCCCGCTGCAACCAATGCAATCAGCGCCGCTGCTGCCGTGGTGGAACGGAAGAAGGTGCGACCAGTGTTTAGAACCATGCGTTCGGTCCCCTATCGGTTAACGTGGAAATAATACAACAGAACGGTGAGAGTAGACAAAAATATGGCCGCCGACACAAAGGTTTGATGAACGGCGGCCTTGACCACTTATCCGCGTGCAAGCCAGACGATGGCAACGCCGATCGCCACCGCCGCCACGCCGGCGATCCGCAGGAACCCGTCAGGCTGCTCGCTGACGTCGCGTGCGACGCGCTTGGCTACCACGGGAAAACAGCCGTAGAGCACGCCCTCGAACACGAGGAACAGCCCTACGGCATCGAGAAAGTCTACCATGAGAGCCTGCCCCTATTGCGGGGCAGGCGCAGGAGCGGCCGGCGCCGGCGAGGTGGCGCCGCTCACCGGAGGAAGGTTTCCATTCGAGTCCTGGAAATAACGGAAGAACTCGGAATTGGGCGAAAGCACCATCGTCGTTCCAGTATTGTCGAGAGCGGTGCCATAGGCCGTCATCGACCGGTAGAACGAGAAGAAATCCGGATCCTTGGAGAACACTTCGGCAAAGACGCGGCTGCGCTCACCTTCGCCCTCGCCTCGCATGATTTCCGATTCCTTGCGGGCTTCGGCGATGATCTCGACCACCTGGCGGTCGGCGATGGCCTTGATGCGCTGGGCTGCTTCACGGCCGCGGGCACGCAGGCGTTCGGCTTCCGCAAGGCGCTCCGCCTTCATCCGGTCGAAGGTCTGCTGCGAGACTTCCTGGGTGAGATCAGTCCGGCGAATACGCACGTCGGTGATCTTCAGGCCCAGCGATTCTGCATCGGGACGCAGCTGTTCACGCACCTCATGCATCATGCCGGCGCGCTCATCGGACAGCGCAGCTTCGAAACCGCGCAAACCATAGACACCACGCAACGAGGCATCGAGACGGGTACGCAGCCGGGCTTCCGCCAGTGTAACGTCACCCGACACGGTCTGCCGGAACTTACGCGGGTCGGTGATCTGGTAAACGAGGAAGGCATCGACCTCGTAGAACTTGCCGCCGGAGACCTGCACGCGGATATTGTCGAGTTCGAAGCTCAGGAGACGATCCTCGATCATCTGGACATTGTCGGCCTCGAGGAAGCCGAACGGCAATTTGAAATAGATGCCAGGATCGGATTTCACATCGACGATCTGGCCGAAGCGCAGAACGATGGCTTGCTGACCGGCGCGAACGACGAAAATCGACGAATAGACCAGCAAGGCGACAAGGGCGATGAGGCCGACGATGATGGGGAGGCGGTTCTGGGTCATTGCTTCGCCCCCTCGGCTGCCGGACGCTGCTGCTGCTTGGTCAGTTCCGTCAGAGGCAGATAAGGAACGACGCCCTGGCCGCTCTGATCGACAATCACTTTATTGGAGTCCTTCAGGACACGCTCCATTGTTTCGAGGAAGAGACGCTTGCGGGTAACCTCCGGCGCCTTCACATATTGATCGTAGACTGAGGTAAAGCGCTGCGCCTCACCCTGGGCTTCCTGCACGATACGGTTCTTGTAAGCGGCCGCATCTTCGCGGATCTGTGCGCCCTCACCGCGGGCCTGACCGAGCTTCTGGTTGGAATACTGGTTCGATTCTTCGACAAAACGGTCTTCGTCCTGCTCGGCGCGCTGCACTTCATCGAAGGCATCGGCGACCTCGCGCGGCGGTGCCGCATCCTCGATCGATACGGCATTGATCTGCATGCCAGCGCCATAATCGTCGAGCGTCTTCTGGATAATACCGCGCACGTCGTTGGCAATGCCCGCACGATTGTCACGGAAAATGTCCTGCGCCGGACTGCGGCCGACGATCTCGCGCATGGCGCTCTCGGACACCTGCTGCACCAGATTCTCCGGGTTTTCGACATGGAAGAGATAGGCGACAGGATCGGAAACGCGATAGAGCACGGAGAACTGGACGTCCACGATATTCTGGTCGCCCGATAGCATCAGGCCTTCCTTGGCACCGCGCGCACCCTGACCGCCAATATTCTTCTGTTTTTCGACGATCTCGACCTTTTCATAGGATTCGATCGGCCAGAAATGGAAATGCAGGCCAGGTTCGGCGATATCGGGCTTCGGCTTGCCGAAGCGCAGTTCAACGGCGCGCTCATCCGGCTGCACCGTATAGACCGACTGGAAAAGCCAGAAAGCAACGAGAACGAGGGCTGCAATCCCCCAAAAAGCAGGGCTGCCGCCGGAACCGCCAGGCAGAGCCTGACGCAAACGATCCTGACCGCGACGGAGTATATCTTCGAGGTCCGGCGGATTACCGCCACCGCCCCCTTGCGGCTTCTGGCCCCATGGGCCCCCACCACCACTATTGTTACCGCCGCCACCCCATGGGCCGCCGCCGCCGTTCTGATTACTCCAGGGCATTCCTACCTCATATTTTGAAGGAAAACGCCAACCCCTTGGCTTCCTCCCACTGTCACGATGTCCCGTTTATAGGGATGGCAGGGCACGCTTTCAACGCGCGCGGCCGGATTTCGCGCGAATTTGGTAAAAAGCCGAACGATTATGGTTCCTTATCACGATATTTTCATATCGCGCGCAGTTTAGGCGTGCACTCAGCGGCGCTCGTAGACGGCAAACCGCGTCGGATAATTGTCCTTCTCGCCAGCCGGGAATTCCTCGCTGGAAACCTCGGCCCAGATCTTGGGATCGATCGGCGGAAAGTGCACGTCGCCATCGATGTCAGCGAGCACCCAGGTCACGTAGAGCCGGTCGACGCGGTTCAAGGTCTGGCGAAAGATTTCGCCCCCACCAATGATGCAGATCTCGTCGACCTTGTCGGCAGAGGCATGACTGCCGGCCACGACCAGCGCTTCATCGACGGAGCGAACCGCAATGACGCCATCGACTCCGAAGGCAGCGTCGCGCGTTACGACGATATTGGTGCGTCCGGGCAACGGGCGGCCGAGGGAATCCCAGGTCTTGCGGCCCATGATGATGGGCTTGCCCATTGTCGTCGCCTTGAAGCGCTTCAGATCCGAGGACAGCCGCCAAGGCAGGCCGTTCTCTCGTCCGATGACGCCATTTTCGGCAATTGCAACTACGAAACTGATCATGCTGACATCGTCCGTTCTTAATGAGCACCCGCGACGAAAAAGCCTAAACGGCGATCGGCGCCTTTATGCTGGATTCGGCGACGTAATCTATCAGACGGAAATCGTCATATTTGAAGGCAAAGAGGTCCGTTACCGCCGGATTGATGTGCATCTTCGGCAGGGGACCGGGAGTCCGGCCAAGCTGAAGCCTGGCCTGTTCGAAATGGTTCGAATAGAGATGCGCATCGCCAAGCGTGTGGACAAAATCGCCGGGCTTCAGGCCTGTTACCTGCGCCACCATCATCGTCAGCAGCGCGTAGGAGGCGATGTTGAAGGGTACGCCCAGGAAAATATCGGCCGAGCGCTGGTAGAGCTGGCAGGAAAGCTTTCCATCCGAAACGTAAAACTGGAACAGGCAATGGCATGGCGGCAGGGCCATCTCGTCGACAAGCGCCGGATTCCACGCCGAAACAATCAGGCGCCGCGAATGCGGGTTGGTCTTTATCGCCTCGACCACATTGGCAATCTGGTCGATGTGCCGCCCATCGGCGGCCGGCCAGGAACGCCACTGGTAGCCGTATACCGGCCCAAGGTCGCCGTTCTCATCGGCCCACTCATCCCAGATGGTGACACCGTGCTCATTCAAATAGGCGATGTTGGTATCGCCCTCGAGAAACCACAGCAACTCATGGATAATGGACTTGAGGTGGAGCTTCTTCGTCGTCAGCAGCGGGAAGCCTGCCGAAAGATCAAACCGCATCTGGTAGCCGAACACGGAGCGTGTCCCGGTACCGGTCCGGTCGCCGCGGTCGACGCCTGTGTCCAGGACATGCTGGAGAAGATCGAGATAAGTGCGCATGCCTCCTTCTTAGCAGATTCGACCGGCGAAAAACCATCGCTTTCGCCAATCCACAGTATCCCGGCTTCAGAGCGCATGAGGGCATAAGCCTCGCGTATGAGCATCAAGCTCTGATCGCTTCGATCTGTCTGAAGTCGTTCGACATTTGCCTTTTGATGACCCGCCATTTTGAATTTGATTGAATAGCAAGAGCGCATGTGATTACCCATGGCAGCTAACATCGCGGTGAAGTGGGCCGGCTGCTACCCCAAGTGTCGGATGCGGCATCCGGCGATGTCTTTGCCGGTTTTCTCCACAGGACGGATCCCGGCCGTCGCAATTTCGAGAGCAAATGAGGTCCATGAAAATTATCGTCGTCGGCGCCGGCATTATCGGCGCATCAATTGCCCGCTCGCTGGCGAAAGCCGGCGCTGAGGTCACCGTGCTCGCCGAGCACGCGGGCGGCGTTGCGACCACTGCTTCTTTTGCCTGGATCAACGCGAGCTGGGGCAATCCGGAACCCTATTTCCGGCTGCGACGTAGCGCGATGGCTGAGTGGCGGCAGCTTGCATCGCAATTGCCGGACATGCCGCTGCGCTGGTGCGGCAGCCTGTGCTGGGACCTCGCGCCTGATGAATTGCATGCCTATCTGACCGAGCACGGACGCTGGGGCTACGATATCAGGCACGTTGGCCGTGCTGAGGCTTCCAATCTGGAGCCAAACCTCGCAGAACATCCGGACTTCGCGGTTGCCGTTGCGGAGGAAGGCGCAGTCGAGCCGGTCGACGCCGCGCGCATACTGTTTGCTGATGCGCGAGCCCACGGCGCAACGTTGATCGACAATGTGACCGTCTCCGCCCTGCGCGAGGAAGGTGGGCGTATTACCGGCGTCCGGACCTCTTCCGGTGAAATGACGGCCGACATGGTGGTGCTCGCCGCCGGAGCCGCTGTTGCCAAGCTTGCGGCGTCTGTCGGCGTTACAGTGCCGCTTGAGACGCCGCCCGGTTTGATTGTTCATTCCAAGCCAACACGGCAGCGTTTGAATGGATTGGTGATTGCGCCCGAAGTCCACATGCGCCAGACGGCGGCCGGGCGTATCATTGCCGGCAGCGATTTCGCGGGAAGCGAGCCCGGCGACGATCCTGGCCAAACCGCGGAAGCTCTCTTCGCCAAGGTCAAGGCAATGTTTCGGGATGCGGACGATCTTGCCCTTGAGTTTCACACGATAGGATATCGCCCGACGCCTGCGGACGGATTTCCCGTCATTGGCCGGCCAGAAGGTTGCGACGGCCTTTACATTGCCGTCATGCATTCAGGTGTCACCCTCGCCCCCTTGGTAGGAACCATGGTCGGCGGCGAAATCATGACGCAGGCTGTCGATAAACGCCTGGCGCCTTATAGGCTGGAGCGGTTTGAAGTCGCCGGCCGCGCGGCCTCCTGACGCAAAATCCCCGGCGCACGGCCAGGGATTTCACATCGATCAGGAAAGCGTGGATCAGAGGCTTCCGAGGGCGCCGAGTGCTTTCGCCGTCAAATAGTAGAAGGTGACACGGCTCTTGGTGTTGTCAGCCTTCATGGCGGCACAAACCGACTCGATCGCGGCTTCCGCCTTGGCGGTGTCGGTGAGGCCGAGTTTCTTTTCCACCCAGTTGGTACGTACCCGCTTGAGTTCATCAGGGTCCGTGCAGGATACCAGCGACGAGTCGCGGTTGCGCAGGGCAATGCCGAGGTGCTTGACGATCTTGGCAACAGTCGCCTCATCGGCAGCTGCGTCGTAATGGCGTACATCCTTCAAATAGTCAGTCATGGAAATTCCCCTGCTTGCTGGGTGCAATGCCCCGCATTGCAGCCTCCCTGAAACCTGAAGACGCCTCGCGACTGGCCGACGCATGAGGCGGTGACTCTGTATACGAGTCGAAACATTCCCCAGCAACGATTTGAAGTCAATGCACTCTTTCAATTCAACAAATCAGGCCCTATATAAGTCGTGCCGGCTTCGGTCGGCTATGGTGATAAACGGACGATGCAATAAGCCCATTGGACCCGGGGGCAGTACCCGGCGCCTCCACCACAATGCAGCCGAGACGCTGCCTTGTGGCGGGGGCGACACAGGATCGACAAGGGTGTAAAGATCGCTCTTTTGCCCGGCATTGTACCACCGTTATCGGGCTAACTCAGTAGTTGCAAACGACAACTATGCGGAAGCACGTCTCGCCGCTTAATGCGGTGCGATAGCTTCAAATCAAGTCCTAGGGGTTCGCACTTCTAGGCGGGGTTCGGAGGCACCTGGCAACAGAAGCCTCCACTTCCCTCTCTGCTTCTTTTTAACAAAATTCGCCTCGGACCTCGCCCGATGGACGCTTGCGTTTGTCGACAACGGCTTGACCGCCGTTAACGCAGGATGTATTAAACTCTCAAGTTAAATAACCATTCGGTTCTGTTAAGATGACGCCTGATCGACTCGACACAATATTTTCAGCGCTCGCTGACCCGACGCGCCGCGCAATCCTGGCACGCTTGTCGCTTGGAACAACCTCAGTCACTGAACTTGCGCAGCCGTTCGACATGTCAGGACCTGCAATTACCAAACATCTGAAGGTGCTTGAACGCGCGGGCCTTGTAATCCGCAGCCGTGAAGCGCAGTGGCGCCCCTGCAGTCTCGATGCCAAGCCTTTGAAGGAAGCGACCGACTGGCTCGAACGCTACCGCCAGTTCTGGGAAAGCAGCTTCGACCGACTGGAAGACTATCTGCACGAAGTACAAAACAACGGAGAGCAAGATGGCTGATACCAATAGGGCCCACGTGACGAATGACACTGCGGGACGCGTCCTTACCATCACACGACTGTTCAATGCGCCCCCTGCCGTCGTCTTTGCGGCCTTCGCCAACCCGAAACGGATGATGCAGTGGCTCGGTCCGCGTGATTATCCGGCAACCCAGGTGGAAGCGGATTTTCGCGTTGGCGGCAAGTGGCGCGCGTGCCTCGATTCGGCCGCGACGGGCAAAAAACTCTGGCACGGCGGCGTCTACCAGCAGATTGTACCCAATCGAACGCTGGCCTTCACCTTTGCCTGGGACCAGGAGGACGGTCGGCCTGGAAACGAGACGCTTGTCCACATCACGTTTGAAGATCAGGCGGCGAAGACGCTGATGACATTCCGCCAGAGCGTCTTCGAGACGGCGGAAAGTTGCGACGGCCATGTCAGCGGCTGGAACAGCGCCTTCGATCGTCTCGAAGCTCTGCTCGCGCGCGAATAATTCGGACTTCGAATTTGGGTGGCGATGGTTTCGTCGCCGCCCTTATGACAGCAATGGCATTCGATTTCGGTGCTGGTGCACCCTCCCCCCCGCTTGCCCATGCGCGCTTTCCATATTTCCCAATTTCAAATCGGCCAGGACCTAGCAGTCTGTGCCTAACGTCAACGCGTGACGAGTTGCGATCTTTCCGCAACCGTCGAGCCGGACCAATTTATGCAGCAACACATTCAGAACAATTTCATCATTCTCACCGGCGGTCCGGGCTCGGGCAAGACGAGCCTGATCTCAGCCCTTGGCCAGCGCGGATACGCAACCTCGACCGAGGCCGGGCGTGCGATCATCCGCCATCATCAGATAGTGGATGGCCCTGCCCTGCCATGGAAGGACCCCGCCATCTTCGCGGAACTGATGTTGTCGTGGGAGATGCGTTCCTACGATAGCGCCGCTGAAAGCGCCGACCTCGTCTTCTTCGATCGCGGCGTGCCCGACATTGTCGGCTATCTGGAGCTTAGCGGCCTTGAAGTTCCAGCCCATGTCCGCAAGGCATCAGGGATATTCCGCTACAACCCGACGGTTTTCATTCTGCCGCCGTGGTCGGAGATATTCACACAGGATACAGAGCGCAAACAAACGCTTGAAGAGGCCGAGCGGACCTTTCACGCAATGGTTTCGGCCTACAGCGATTGCGGCTATGCGCTCGTCGAGGTTCCACGCGTGCCTATATCGGAGCGGGTCGCCTTCCTTATCGAAACCATAGGCGCCGTCACCTGACGACAAAGGCTCCCGGAACTCGCGTTCCGGGAGCCTTCGCATGCTTCTGACGGAGGATCAGAATTATTCGGCAGCGGCTCCCGCCTCAACGACGCGGCGCCTGCCGATTGTTGCCTGGGTAAGAACGAAAGCGCCAACCGCACAAAGAGCGATGCCTATGGCCATCGGCAGGGCCGTGCCGTCGAAAAACACGCCGGCAATGACCATCGCTATCGCCGAGGTAACGAAATGCAGCGTACCCATCAGCGCCGACGCCGTACCGGCGATTTCGCCGTGGTCCTCGAGCGCCAGAACCGAAGTTGTCGGGATGACGAGGCCGAGGAAGCCGTATCCAACAAAGAGGAACGCCGCCATCACCGGCAGTTGATTGATACCAAGGCTCATGACCACGACCATCGCCGCCATGGTGAGCGCGAACGCCGTGACCGCCATACGCATGACGCGGACGAGGCCAAAGCGGTCGCCGAGCCAGCCGGTCAATTGCGATACAGCAAAGAACGACACGGCATTGATCGAGAACGCTATGCTGTATTGGGTTGGCGTCAGCCCATAGTGATCGATCAGCACGAATGGCGAGTTCGCGAGATAGACAAGGAAACTGGAAATGCCGAGGCCGCCGATAAAAGTGAGCGTCAGGAAATTCCGGTCGCCAAGAAGCAGGCGGTAGGCCGACATGGCGCTGCCAAGGCCGCTTTCGGCACGCGCCTCGGATGGGCGCGTCTCCTTGAGCTGAGTCGATAGCAGGATAAGGCCGATGAAGGCGGCGATCATCACCGCCCAGAAAACACCGCGCCAACCGTAAAATTCGATGACGGCACTGCCCGTCAGCGGCGCCAGGATCGGCGAAATGCTGAAGACCAGCATCAGCAGCGACATCAGGCGGGCCGCCTGGACGCCCGTGTGCATGTCACGGACGATCGCCCGCGGAATGACCATCCCGGCGGCGCCGCCAATTCCCTGCAGGAAGCGGAAGGCGACGAGCGTCTCGATATCCTGCGCAAGGGCGCAGCCGATGCTGGCGACGGCAAAGAGGCCGATGCCTATGTAGAGGGGCGCCTTGCGGCCCCACATGTCGGACAAGGGACCGTACAACAACTGGAAAATAGCAAACGAAATAAAGAATGCCAGTAGGCTCAGCTGCACGGCGCTGTTTTCTGCCCCGAGTTCCCTGCCGATCGATGGCATGGCCGGCAAGTACATATCGATGGCAAATGGGCCGATCGCAGTGAGAAGACCGAGGATGAGAGCGTTGCGAAAGAAGGATGTCGTCATGATGCCAAATCTTTCAAAAGCTGCGGCGCAGAAACCGGATTGTTTCCGCGGTGCCTTGCGATCAGGATGAGGTTTGACGGAGCGCACAGTCTTGGGAGGAAGTACACGTACCGCGTTAATTGGCGTGTCAACAATTTTGGACACCAGTGTCAAAATAGACACCATTGTCTAAAACGTCAAGACGCCTTATCTTTCATTCATGACAAATCGTGACGTTGCCCTGAAATCCGCGGGGCCCACCGTGCGTGGCCAATGCGCCAAACGCCTTTCCATCCTCGACGCCGCTGCCAACGTGTTTTGCCGCGAAGGCTTTTCCGGAGCGACTATCGACGAAATTGCCGTCGAGGCCAACGTTTCCCGCCAGACCATCTACAATCACTACCGCGAGAAGGAAACGCTGTTTACGGCCGTCGTCGCCGACGTCATGGACCGGGCCAATGCCGCGCTCTTTTCGGTCCTTGCGACCTTTCCCGAGAAAAGTGAAAATCTCGAGAACGAACTTACGGGGTTTGCCATACGTTTGACCCAGAATTGCCTTTGCAATCAGGACGGGCGCTTTTTGCGCAAGCTTGTCCAAAGTGAGGGCGAACGTTATCCGCATCTGTTCGAGGCTTGGCGGCTGCATGGGCCGGGCAAGATTACCACGGCCCTCGCCGCGCTGTTCGCCCGCCTCAACCACAAAGCTATCCTCGACATCGACGATGTCGATGTCGCCGCGCGCCAGTTTCTTGCGCTCGTCAACGCCGACCTGCAGATGGTAACGCTGTTCGGAGAAACGCTGAGCCCGGAACAGATGGAGAGCGCGTCGCGCAATGCGGTCCGCACGTTCCTTCGCGCCTATGCTTGCCACGTCAACGATTCGAACCGCCCCAACCCGCCGCTTTCCATTGTCGGCTGATCATTATTGGCGCGCCATTTTCCCTCTCCGCTCACTGCGCTTAACGTTGCGCCCAGCCCATCACGTTAAATTTAAGCGCAGTGCTGACAAGCGGTCGCAATTCCTTTAGCCATGCGCCATAATGGTCGAAATTCGGTCACCCTTTCGCTTGACAGGCAGGGGTGAATCCATGGGATAAGAATGCATGCCACAAGATATGATCCGCTACGATATACTTGCCCAGGAAGCGCTTCGGGGCGTCATCCGCAAAGTGCTCGGCGAAGTTGCCAAGGCAGGTCTCCCGGGCAATCATCATTTCTTCGTCACCTTCCTGACTGGCGCGCCCGGCGTGCGAATCTCGACCCGGCTGCACGAGAAATATCCCGAGCAGATGACGATCGTGTTGCAGCATCAGTTCTGGGACATGCAGGTGACCGACACGCAGTTCGAGGTTGGCCTCTCCTTCGGCGACGTGCCGGAGCGCCTCGTCGTGCCGTTCTCGGCCATTCGCGGCTTTTATGATCCTTCGGTCAATTTCGAACTTGAATTCGATGTCGAGATTGCTGAAACGGTCGGGGACAATGATCAGGGCGTCACCAGCATCGCGCCTGCCCAGCCCGAAAAGCCCAAGGTCGCAACGCCGAGCGCCAAGCCGAAGCCGCCCGTCAAGGCAGCGAAGAAGCCTGCAAAGGCAGGCGGCGAAGCTGCTGAGGAAAACGGCGAAAAATCATCGGCTTCCGTCGTATCGCTGGACTCCTTCCGCAAGAAAAAATAGCTGTGGGCGAGATCGTCAACCTTCGCCTGGTCAAGAAGCGCAGGGCCAAGGACGCAAAGGACAAGCACGCCGCCGAGAACCGCATCCGGTACGGTCGGACCAAGGTCGAAAAGCAATTCGAGCGCGATGAGACCAACAAGGCCGCGCGCTTTCTCGACGTCAATAGGCTGGAAAAGCCCGACGCCGCCGACCCGGCCGACGTGCCTACGGACAAGACGTGAGCGCCGTCCGCAAGCGCTCGGTTTCCATTCATGGCCACCGCACGAGCTTTTCGCTCGAAGACGCCTTCTACGACCTTCTGCTCGACATCGCCAAAGCCCGCAATCTGACCATAGCGGGTCTTATTGCCGAAGTGGATGGGACGCGCGACCGCAATTCCAATCTTTCGTCGGCGCTAAGGCTTTATGTTCTCGACTGGGTGAGAAACGCCGGCAACAATCGGCCGTAAATAGCTGTTGCGACTCTGCAAAAAAATATCGGCCAAGTGTAGGCCCGGCCCATGCTCGTTCGTCCTCGGAGCGGTTGAATTCAAATCGAAAGGAAGGATAGATGCCAGCCAACCAGAAGATTACGCCATGCCTTTGGTTCGACGGAAATGCTGAGGACGCGATTGAGTTCTATTTGTCGGTTTTCAAGGATTCGAAGGTTCTTGAAATTACCCACTGGGGCAAGAGCGACCCGGAAAAGGAAGGCAAGGTATTGATCGCCAAGTTCCAGTTGGCAGGCGAGGAATATCTCGCCCTTAATGGCGGACCGCAGTTCAGATTCACCGAGGCCGTGTCCCTCACCGTCGACTGCGCCAACCAGGAAGAAATCGATTATTACTGGGAAAAACTGACAGCCGATGGCGGCGAACCCGGACCATGCGGCTGGCTCAAGGACAAGTTTGGCCTGTCATGGCAGATCGTTCCATCGCTGATCATGGAAATGCTGCAGGACAAGGACGTGGACCGGTCGACGCGCGTCATGAATGCATTGATGGATATGCACAAGCTTGAAATCGCCGAGCTGCAACGGACCTATGACGCAGGATAGACCGCGCTCATCGACGGAATTCTCCCCGACCTAAAATTTTGGTTCGAGCGTCTTCAAAAACTCGTCGACGGACTGCTTGTTTATCGTACCCGATCCCTGTGACGGGGCCACAGCTGCGCCGCCCTGCCCTTGCGCGGGCGGCGTTTGGCCCTGTTCAAGGGCCTTCTGGGCCGCAGCTTCGTCCGCCGCTCTCTTTGCTGCAGCCGCCCGCTCCTCGGCGGCGCGTTTTTCCGCCTCGGCGCGTTCAGCCGCTTCCCTTGCCTCTTGTTCAGCCTTCAACCGCGCCTCTTCGGCAAGACGCTGCCTTTCGTCCGCACGCGCCTGGAAGAGTTGAGCCTCGCGGCGCAGCCGCTGCTTTTCGACAAGCGCCGCCTGCATGGCGTCGACCCGCTGTTGCTCGCGCTCAAGCGCCCGCTGCGTCAGAAATTGCTCCAATGGCTGCTGGTTGAGCGTCACCTTCGGTGCTGCCCAAGGTCCATAGAGGCTGAACTCGACGACGGGATCGGCCCCGGCCACGATCGACTTTCCGGGATCGAAAACGAAACGTCCCTGCGACGCGACGGTGAGATCCGGAAAGTTGACCCTAAGATCGGCGCTAAGCGTTGCCCCTTCGCTCGCCAACTGGAACGTCGACGTGCGCGCCATGCCGCCGGCGATGGTGAAGGCGAATTCTGCAGCGCCGGCCTTGAACTCGCCAGTGTTGAGATATTTGCCGATCGTGGCGTCGATCATTGCCGGGGTAACCGGCCCGTCGGCCGCATCCGTATCCGTCACAATCGGCGTCAATGCCGCTGGGTTGAGGGCATTGATCGCAAGATCGGCGACAGAAATGACACCGGAACCCGCCACCGATTGCATCATCTCGGCCACTGACGTGCCGGTTGCATTGACCGATGCCGAAATTTTTGTCTTGCCGCGGAGCGGCACGAAGGGGATTACGTCCTCATCGGGCTTGTAAAGCGTATCGAGCGCCGTACCGTCCAGGGTGAACTGACCTGTTGCCAGTCCCGTTCCGCTGGTATTGCGCAGTTCGAACATGCCGTTGAAATTGCCGCCGAGAATATCCCCCTTCGCGTCATCGAAGCGTAGCGATCCGTCTTTCAGCGCCGTGTTTGCCTGAAATTTGCCGATCGTCCCGAGGAAACCGGCATCCGCCTCGTTTGCATTAAGCTTCAGCTTGAAATTCAGGGGAAAGAGCGGTGTGCCCGAAAACGTCGTCGTCGGCCATGGCCCGCGTGCCTCTGCTTGCAGCGCGCTGGTCCCGAGCATGAAGTCACCGAGAGTCGCAAGATCGAGATGCGCTACATTCAAATCGCCTTGAACGTCGGGGACCTGGTTGACGATTTCTATTCCGAGCCGCCCGCCGACCTTGGTGCCGCTCACCTGGCCCGCAAGATCGGGAAGGTTAAGCCTGCCCTTGCCCAGTTGAAAGCTGCTGGCGAGATCCACGGGCATGCCATCGCCAAAGCCGGGAAGCGTGTAGCCTGCCGTCGCGATGTAGGGTTCGAGATCCGCCGCCTTGATCGAGGCCCTTCCTTCGCCGCTGAGAACATCCCCGGTATTGCGAAACACGCCATCGACCAGCGCCTGTCCGTCCGATGCTTTAAGCGAAAGTTGCGTCTGCAGCCCGTCCTTCTCGTTGCCCTTCAAGGCAAGATCCGCTTCAAGCCCGCCAGCAAGCCCAAGAGGCAGCGCCGGCAGGCCGATGAACGCCATCAGGGCTTCCGCCTGTTCGCTGCGCGAATCCATGGTGAGTTCGAGGCTTCGCAAACCCTCGCTGTTCTTCGAGGTCGTACCTGAAAGCGTGACGTCCATCCCGCCGGTCTTGCCGGCCGCGCTCAAGGAGAACTCGTTGGTGCCGCTTTTTCCCTGCAGGCTATTTGCGAGAACGTTGAGCTTGGTTTCCTCGAAGAGGCCGGGATAGCTCGCCGCATGCTGGCTGAGCGACGTTATGAATGGGAAGTCGGGAAACCTTCGCGCCATGGCCGTCACGAAGGGAGCAAGGTTGTCGGAAAGCACGGTCGAATCGATTGAGCCGGATGGTTCCGCCTTGAAGGGTTCGAGCTTGCCGGTTGCGGTAATGGTTGCCCCGGCGACATTGCCGATCGTCAGGCGATCTATATCAAAGACGCCGTCGCGCAGGCGGAATGAGGTGTCGAGCGTTTCTGCGACAAGGCCGCCATGGGTAACCGGTCCGGCTTTGAGATGCACATCGAGGTCCTGCCCGCGCAATTGCGGTGAACCATCGTCTGAAGGCTGGCCATTATTGCCGAAGATCGCAGCGAATGCTTCAAGCGCATCCGCGTCAAGCGCGCCGCCCTCGAGCACCAATTGCGTCAGCGGCAGGGATTCGCCCTTGGCGCTTCGCAGAAGCGAACCCTTCAGCGAGGCCCCGCCAAGGGCAACCTCGAGATTGTCGATCTTCTGCAGGTCATCGCGCAGGCTTACATCGCCGGAAAAGCCCGCGCCCGGCAGACGCCGGATGGCTTCGTCGACCGAATTGGTCAGCCATGCTGCGAGCCCGGAGGGCTGCCGAGAAGCGACGAGCAACCGGCCGTCGAAGCCGAAATCATCGCCGACCCTTAAGGTACCCTTTGCCTCGAATTGCGTGCGTCCCGGCAGTTCGGCCCGCAACTGGTTGATCGTCCAGCCGGCTGCGGATGGCGCAGCGTCGATGGTGACGGAGCGGATGGTCGTATCGCCCGCAACGATCGCGGGCAGTTTGAGGTCGATCCTGCCCGGCACCGTTGGAATTGGCAGCTGGTCCATGAGGCGGCGGAACACCGCCAGACGCTCGGCCGCCGTTATCGGGGTCGGCGTTGCGCCTTTCGCCGGCTGAGCCTGCTCCGCGAAGGTGACCTGCTGCCCATCTGCCGTCACTTCGAAGTGGGGGTTCTTGCCATAATCGAACAAGGCGCTGCCATTGACCACATAAGGATCGTCCACGGGCCCCTGCTCCATGCGGAACTCGGGGATCGTCACCTTGGCGTGGTCGGCCTCGAAGCGGCCTGTCAACCGCAGGCTGGACAATAGCGGCTTTGCTTTTTTCTGCTCGACTTTGGCGCCCGTTGCCGCCGCGACTTCATCGGCCGAGCGAATGGCGATACTGCCGGTATATTTGAGGCCGCTGTTCTGAAGCGAAACGAGACCGTCGGTTTCGAACGAGGCCGGAACACTGTCAGGGGTGAGGCGGGTGCGCAGGTTCATCGTACCATCGGGTTTGACCGCGCCTGTGGATGCAGTAACGGCGGTCTTCTTGCCGTTGAAGAACAGCGTGCCATCGAAGCTCCAGGGTCCGGACAGATCGTTCGCTGCAAGCGTGGCATCCAGATTGGTAACCGTACGCGTGGTTCCCGTCGAAGCATCACGGATGATGATCGATCCGTCCGTGATGCGCATGTCTTCAAGCCGTACCTGCGCGGAATGAAACGGCGTACGCGGACGGATCGCCCAGTCGAACGCCCCGTCCTTGTCGATCCGAACGGTGGCCCGCGGATTCTCGATGCGCATGTCGAAAATCAGGATTTCGCCGCGTATGAAGGGCGCAAGCTCCGCATCCATTGAGAACTTGTCGATCGTCATGACAGGCTCGGTGCCGGGATCGCCGACCCGCACATCGGAGAATGTTACCGAAGGAAACGGCAGGAGACGCGCGCTCGCGCTGCCCGCAACCGTAACGGGGCGGCCCAGAAGCGCCGACGCCTCCCGCTCGAACGACGAACGATAACCGGCCCAGTCGACGAAATAAGGCACGATCAGCGCTGCAGTCAGCACCAGGACGAGGAGTCCACCAATGAAAACAAAAAGGCGTGCCAGGTTCCCGCTCCGATCACTCTATCTTGGGCGCTATAATAGAAGATTGCGCACGCGGGCGTGACGAGCGCCTCGCTCGCACGCAATCCTCAGAAAAAGGTTCAGCGCCCCGAATCAACTTGCAAGCTCAAAGCCGTAAGATCTTGCCGGGATTCATGATATTGCCCGGATCGATGGCACGCTTAATCGTTTCCATGACATCGACCGCACCGCCAAGCTCGGCTCTCAGGAACTTGATCTTGCCCTGCCCTATGCCGTGCTCGCCGGTGCAGGTACCATCCATTGCAATGGCCCGCAAATTGAGGCGCTCGACGAAGGCTTCGACCTTTTGTATCTCCTCGGGGTTCTTTTCATCGAAAAGCACCAGCACATGGAAGTTGCCGTCTCCAGCATGGCCGACTATCGGCGCGATCAGGCCGCTGTTCTCGATGTCGGTTTCCGTCTCTACAATGCATTCCGCCAATCGCGAGATCGGCACGCAGACATCCGTCGACAGAGACTGCTTGCCGGGAGCGAGCGTCATGCAGGCGAAGTAGGAGTTGTGCCGCGCCGACCAGAGTTTTTCCCGCTCCTCAACATTGGCGGTCCATTTGAACGCGCCGCCGCCATTGGCCGCAGCGATTTCGCCGAAGAGTTCCGCCTGTTCCGCCACCCCGGTTTCACTGCCGTGGAACTCGAGGAAGAGGTAGGGTGCCGGTTCGTAGTCGAGCTTTGAATAGGCGATCATTGCCTGCATTTCGAGCTGGTTGACGAGTTCGATACGCGCCACGGGAATGCCCATCTGGATGGTTTCGATCACTGTGTTGCAGGCGCTCTCGAGGTCGGGGAACGCACAGATGCCGCCAGAAATCGCCTGCGGAATGCCGTAGAGCTTGAGCGTGATTTCAACGATGATGCCAAGCGTGCCTTCGGAACCTATGAGAAGCCGCGTCAGGTCATAGCCCGCGGATGTCTTCTTCACCCGTTTCGACGTGGTGATGAGACGACCGTCGGGCATCACGGCTTTCACAGCCAGAACGTTCTCGCGCATTGTGCCGTAGCGCACTGCATTCGTTCCCGAGGCGCGCGTTGCCGCCATGCCGCCGAGGCTCGCATTGGCGCCGGGATCGATCGGGAAGAACAGCCCGGTATCGCGCAGATATTCGTTAAGCTCCTTACGCGTAACCCCAGGTTCGACAACGACATTCAGATCTTCGCTATAGACTTTCAAAATGCGGTTCATGCGCGACAGATCGATCGATATGCCGCCGGCCGGGGCGTTCACATGGCCTTCGAGGGAAGTGCCTGTTCCAAACGCGATGACCGGTACCTGCCACTCTCCGCAAAGGCGCACAACCTCCTGCACGTCCTCGACGGATTCGGCGAAGACGACGAGATCGGGAGCCTGGTTGGGAACGTAGCTTGTGGTGTGGGCATGCTGTTCGCGAATGGATTTGCCGGTTTGGGCATTATCGCCGAAGCGCTTCTTGAGAATCGATACGACAGTTGCAATTCCGTTCTCGTTGCGCAGCAATGCCTCTGCGTCTGCCAGTGCCATTTCAGTCTCCACCCTTCCGCGCATTGTTTATGGCCGAAACGGCCACAAACTCATGCACGCGCGTTCGCACACTCTTTTTGACCACCACCCGCGCACAAGAGTGGGCTGGGCACAACAATCGAGGATTCATCGATTATCGCCGCATTTTCGGGGAATGCACGTGACTTGTCCAGTTGTAACTCAGTGTGAAATTGGCCTGCCCAGCGCGTCGCAACGCCGCGTGTCAGTCTTCCTCGTCGTCATCGTCATCCGGATGCCAATCGGTCACCGCGACGAAGCGTTCCTGCTGACCGGTCTTCTCGAAGACACTGCCGACGGGGGCGTCCAGCAAGGGGATAATGCTCGGATCGTAATTGGCGATCGTATTGACGTCAAAGATGCCGCTGTTTTCCGGATCTTCCATGTAGTCGTCGCTCTCGAAGCCGGAAAGGAAGCGCCAGCCACTGTCGAACTCGTTGTCGGGGTCTTCGCGGTACATGAAACGCACCGGAAAACCATCGATCGTTATCGTGTCCGTAGCGATGCAGCCACCATAGTTGCGAATCAATGGCCGTATCTGGTCTTCACTGAGTCGATAGCTCTTTTCCATGACTAATTTTAATTGATCGTCATGGATTTGGCTAGTTTACGGAAGCGATCGGCGTATTTGGCCTTCTCACTGTCGCGAACGATCAGGATGGCGCGGACATAGCGGCTGGCCTCGAAACGGGCAATTTGAGCGACGTAGAGAGGATCGCCGCTCGCCGCATCCTTGGCGCTGCCGTCGATTTCCACCCATTCGGCGCCATCGGCTTCCGAACTCGATTCATTGTCGGAACTGACATCCTTGATGCCGGTCAGCGAGGCGAACGCTTGCCTGGCAAAGTCCATGCGCGTGGACGGCTCGGGCGCCGTATTGAGATTTGAGGCGATGATTACCATCGGCTGTGTGGAGTTCGTCGCAACGTCGTTTGCGCCTTCGGTCAAAAGAAACGTCGCGCCGGCAATGACGCGCACAGGACGAAAGCCTGCCATGTCGGTCAGCTTGAAGGGGAGCGATGCGATCTGTTCTTCGAGGCTTGGCGGCGCACGCACGACGATGCTGCGCAGCGCCTGATCGACATCGGCATCGGACAGGCCGCCTTCGACGCCATCGGGAATTTGCACCGTGACCATGGCCGTCGTCGATTGTGCGCCGACGAGCACGATCCATTTGCGATATTTTATGCCGGCCGCCATCTGGCTGCCGCGCATGAGCTTGGAGACGACCGCGCCCTGAACCGGCCAGTTTTCAGGCTGGCCCACAGTTTCGATGCCCGTCTCGCGCAGGCCCTCGGGATTGAATTTCGCCGCCAGTGCCGCATAGGCGTCGGCGGGCATTTCGGTGACGACGACGGAGGTACCTTTGGCTGCGTCTTCGAAACCGCTGAAATTGGTGGAAAGCACCAGCCCGGGCGGCGGGACAAGCCCTATGCTCGATCCGCCCGGAAATACGACATCATCAGCGCGGCTTGCCCCAATGCCGGCGAGCAGCAACATCAGAAAGCTTAGGGCAAT
This sequence comes from Phyllobacterium sp. YR620, assembly GCF_900104165.1. NCBI lineage: Bacteria > Pseudomonadati > Pseudomonadota > Alphaproteobacteria > Hyphomicrobiales > Phyllobacteriaceae > Phyllobacterium > Phyllobacterium sp. YR620. The sequence continues at coordinate 732,544 of NZ_FNJP01000001.1, read as the reverse complement.
TGTGACCAGGCGCATTGGCGGTTCCTTGCGTGAACGTCATCCAGAAGTAGTGCTCCGCGACGGTTCTCGCAAGCCGTTGGCCTCGTTCGCTGTTTCGCGCTAGCTCAGGTTCTTCTTGAAGAAGCCGATTGTCCTGCCCCAGGCAAGCTCGGCGGCCTTCTTGTCGTAACGTGCCTCTGAGGTATCATTGTTGAAAGCGTGATTGGCGCCATCATAGACAAAGATTTCGAAGGTCTTGCCATTCGCCTCGAGCGCCTTCTTGTAGGCGTCGATGCCCGCATTGATGCGCGTATCGAGCCCGGCATATTGCAGGAGGAGCGGCGCCTTGATCTTCGGCACGTCTTCAGCCTTGGGCTGGCGCCCGTAATAGGCGACACCTGCGCCAAGATCGGGCGCATTGACGGCAAGGTCATTGACAAGCCCGCCGCCCCAGCAGAAGCCGACGACCCCGACCTTGCCGTTGGTAGCCTTGTCATTCTTCAGATATTCGATGGTCGCGACACCTTCGGCAATCGCCATGCTGGCATCGAGCGCGCCGATCATGTCGCGGGCCTTGTCCTCATCCGGCGGCGTTCCTCCCGAAACGGACAACAGGTCAGGCGCGAGCGCCACAAAGCCTTCGAGCGCCACGCGCCGTGCGACATCGCGGATATGATCGTTCAAGCCACGATTTTCATGGATGACGACGACGCCGGGAAGCTTGCCGGACGCATCGGCAGGGCTTGCCCTATAGCCCTTGATCTCGCCTTTGGATCCGGGAAACACGACATCCTTCGTGAGCAGGCGCTTGTCGTCGGCAGCGACGATGGCCGCTCTCGCGGAATTTGCCGCCAGCAGCGGGGCGATCATGGCGGCAGCAGCACCCGAGCCGGCAAGCTTGGTCAATTTGTCCATGAAAGAGCGCCGGTCAAGCGTCAGGTGCGTATACTCGTCATAGGCATCGACCATGGCCTGCGTGATTTTCGGAGTAGCGTTAGGATCGTTCATGACAGCCTCACCCTTGTTGGGGGGCGAGGCGCCGACCTTTCACATCAGCGCTTGCAGCGGTGTGAAAGGATGCCGGTTGAGAGGGCAACGCCAAGCCCGGTTATCAATGCTGCCGCAATCTCCCAGACGCCGACCGGTTCGTCAAGGAAGATGGCACCGCCAAGCGCGGCAAGAACCGGCGTGAGGGCGCTGAAGGCCGCTGCCTGGCTGCCGCCCAGCACACGCACAGCGATCCCATAGGCGAGCATGGCGGCGAGGCCCGACAGGATGCCCTGGCTGAGAAACTGCAACGCGATCTCCGCCAGGGGAACGCTGGTGATGGCCGTACCGAAGACAAGCGCGAGGCCAATGTGGATGATGAAAGACCAGACCGCAATCAACGCGCCGCCTTCAAGCGCCGTGAGGCCGGAGCGCTTGAACGCATGCGTATAGCCGGCCCACAGGAGAGCTCCCAGCGGCAGAAATGTAAAGCTGATCCACCCGATCGCGTGGCTGCCGAGCGCGATGGTGAGAAGTATCGCAAGACCGGCCACGATTGCGGCAAGACCGAGCCAGCGGGTGAAATCCGGCCGCTCGCCGAAGACGACCACGCCGATCAGTGCGGCAGCAAGCGGCATCGATCCGCCGAGCAATACGCCCACCGCCGAAGCAGGCGTGGAATGGATGGCAAAGGTGGTGATCTGGAAGAAGAGTGCCCCTGCCCCGCAGACCATGATGGCGACAAGCTTGACTGGCACGCCGCGCGGAATGAGCCCGGTTCTGAGCCAGACCGGCGCAAGGACCAGCGCCGGAACACCATAGCGGATCAAGCCGAGATCGATGGTGCCAAGGTGTGTTGCGCTGCTGTGCCGGGTGGCGATGATCCACGTCGCCCAGATAAGGATGGTAATCAATGCGCCGGCGTAACCGGCTCCCAGTGAATTGGACTTCTTCATTTCGGGGGCAAGAGCAACCATCGGAATGTCCTTTCGTTTCGTCCGAAACATCGTTCGGTTGAGAGAACAATAGGGCAAACGGTCGAAGCATGTCCTTGCAAGTTGATGCCGCTCTACCTATGCTTTCAGCAACTTTCGGGAAGCTCGAACCCTGTAAAAGGTCATTTATGCCAAATATGGATAATTTCGATATCGGCATTCTTGAGGCGTTGCAGGAGGATGCGCGTGCAACCAACGTGGAGATCGCCGAGAAGGTGAACCTCTCCCCGTCCCCCTGCCTGCGGCGTATCCGCAACCTCGAGAAATCCGGCGTGATCCGCGGCTACCGCGCCGACATCGACCGCAAGGCCGTAGGCCTCGGCTTGACGGTTTTCGTGGAAATAAAGGTCGGGCACCACAGCCGCGAAAACTCGGAAGCGCAGCAGGCCGCGCTCCTGGCGATGCCTGAGGTTGCGGCCGCTTTCCTCATTTCAGGCACGGCAGATTTTCTGGCCGAAGTGGTGGTCGAAGACCTCAGCGCCTATGAACGCTTCCTCACCGACAAGTTGCTCCTTCTGCCCGGCGTCGCCGATATACGCTCCAACTTCGCCATCCGGACGGTGAAGACCGGCGCGCCGCTGAAATTGCCGCAGCGATGATGCTTACTTCGGCAATGTATAGGCCATGACGTAATCGCCGGGCTTGGTCCCGACCGAACCGTGACCGCCGGCGACGATGACGACATATTGCTTGCCGTCGGCGAGCGCATAGGTCATCGGCGTCGACTGGCCGCCGGCTGGCAACCGCGTCTGCCACAATTGCTTGCCGCTCGTTAGATCGTAGGCCCTGAGGTAATCATCGACGGCCGCACCGAGGAAGGCGACGCCGCCTGCCGTAATCATAGGCCCGCCGATGCCCGGCACCCCGACCTTGAAGGGCAAGGGCAGCGGCGAAGAATCGCGCACAGTGCCGTTGCGGCGCTTATAGGCGATTTTGCCGGTGCGCAGATCCGCGCCGGCGACATAGCCCCACGGCGGCGCCTGGCAAGGCAAGCCAAGCGGCGAGACGAACGGCCCCATATAGACCGCATAGGGGGCGCCTTCATTGCGGTTGAGGCCCTGCTCGCTGCCTTTCGTGCCCGCACCGGGCGGCGGCACTTCGGCACGCGGCACCAGCCGCGAGGTGAAGGCGAGATAGGTCGGCATGCCGAACATCACCTGGCGCGCCGGATCAACCGCCACACTGCCCCAGTTGAACACACCGAAATTGCCCGGATAGATCAGCGAGCCTTGCAGCGAGGGCGGCGTATAGCGCCCGTCATAGCGCAGGCGAAGAAACGCGACTCGGCAGGCGAGTTGGTCGAACATCGACACGCCCCACATGTCCTTGCCCGTCAGGCGCTGCGGCATGAACGTAAGGTCCGAAACCGGCTGCGTCGGTGACGTGAAATCGCCTTCGATGGCGCCCGTTGGCGCCGGCACTTCGTTGACCGGTATGATCGGTTCGCCCGTGCGCCGGTTAAGAACATAGATGTCGCCCTGCTTGGTGGGGCCGACCAGGGCTGGCACCGAGCCCGTAGCCGTATTGATGTCGACAAGCACCGGCTGGGCCGGAATGTCCATGTCCCAGAGGTCGTGATGCACGGTCTGGCGCACCCAGCGCAACTGCCCGGAGTTCAAATCGAGGGCAACGATGGACGAGGAGAATTTCTCGACATTCTCGCTTCGCCCCGCTCCCAGCTGGTCGGGCGTCTGGTTGCCGAGCGGCACGAAGAGGAGGCCAAGCTTCTCATCGACACTGGATACCGACCAGCTGTTCGGTGAGTTATGCGTATAGGTCTGTCCTTCGGGCAACGGCGTCGTTACGTCCGGATTGCCGGAATCCCAGATCCAGATCAGGGCGCCGTTATTGATGTCGAAGGCGCGGATGACCCCGGATTGTTCGTGGACCGAGTAATTGTCATTGACGGCGCCCCCGACAATGATCTTGCCAGCCGCTATGACCGGCGGCGATGTCGAATAGTAATAGCCGGCGGGATTGTAAGGCATGCCCTTTTCAAGATGGACTGTGCCTTTGTCGCCGAAGGATGGGCAGATTTGGCCATTGGCCGCATCGAGGGCAATCAGACGGGCGTCAGACGTCGGCAGATACACGCGCTCGGCGCAGGGTTGCCCCGCCGTCACATTCGGATCGGCATAATAGGAGACGCCGCGACACGTCTGATGCTGGCGATCCGGGTTGAGACCGACATTCGGATCGAACTTCCATTTCTCCTTGCCCGTCGCCGCATCGATAGCGATCGCCCAATTGTGCGGCGTGCACAGGTAGAGCGTATCGTGGACCTTGAGCGGCGTGACCTGATAGGTGGTTTCCCCAACGTCCTGCGGCAGCTTCACATCGCCGGTCTGATATTGCCAGGCGAGCTGCAGGTTGCCGACATTCTCGGTCGTGATTTGCTTCAGCGGCGAATAGCGCTGGCCATAGGGCGTGCGGCCATATTGGTGCCATTCATTGTCCGGCACATTGCCGCCAAGGTCAGGCGTGGCAACGATGACTTCCTTGCTGAGTTCGCCCACGATCTCAAGCGGATCGCCTGTCATCGCGTAGCCGGCAACGCCGAGCCCGACGATTGCCGCGATGGCCAATGGCAGTGCCGGCAGAAAATCAGAGGGCGACCTTCCCTCTTCCTCGTTGAGCTCACGCCGGATCCATGGGGTCAGCAACCAGAGCGCGAAAAGCATGATCACGCCGCCGCGCGGCGCAAGCTGCCACCAGTCGAACCCGATCTCCCAGATTGCCCAGGCCAGCGTGCCTATGACCAGGACGGCGTAGATGATGAGGGCGGAACTGCGCTTGCGAAAAAGCTGGATCGACGTGGCAAGGAAGAGGATGCCAGCGATAAGATAGTACCAGCTGCCGCCGAGAATAATGAGCCAGATCCCGCCGACGCCAAGCACCGCTGCAAATATGAAGAAGATGAGCGCCGTCAGAGTGATTGCCATGGTGGGGGTCCTTTCCAGGCTCAATCAGGTTCGGTTCGGTGGCCTTGGCATGCGGCTGCGAATGCGCCGGCGACTGCCAGAGTCGGCTCTGGTCAAAATGGGTAAGCCTTTAAATTGCTTGAAGCAATATCGACTAAGGAACAATTCAACTGGAGATATACACCGCCCGGGGCCGTCTCAGCGCGCGCCCGTTCTCTTTTTGTATCGCTTTTATCTGGTTTTTCGATCCCGAATCATTACATTGGGTTCAAATGGCCGGATTGCCTGACGATATTCCATTCTTCGATGAACCTGAGGCGCCGCGGCGTCCATCGGGCATAGCTGCGCGCGCCATGCAGGCGCGCGGCGCACCGCCTTACCTCAATGGCCTCAATCCCGAGCAACGCCTTGCCGTGGAGACGACGGAGGGACCGGTCCTCGTCCTCGCCGGTGCCGGCACGGGCAAGACCCGCGTTCTGACCTCCCGCATTGCGCATATCCTCTCACTTGGTAAAGCCTATCCGAGCCAGATACTCGCCGTGACCTTCACAAACAAGGCAGCGCGCGAGATGAAAGAGCGCATCGGGGTCCTTGTCGGCGGCGCCGTCGAAGGCATGCCCTGGCTTGGCACGTTTCACTCGATCGGTGTCAAGCTCCTGCGCCGGCACGCCGAACTTGTCGGGCTCAAATCCGATTTCACCATTCTCGATACGGACGATGTGATCCGCCTCATCAAGCAGATCATCCAGGCCGAGGGAATTGACGACAAGCGCTGGCCGGCCAAGCAATTCGCGCTGATGATCGACAGCTGGAAAAACAAGGGCCTCGGTCCGGCTGAGATACCGGAGGGCGATGCGCGGTCATTTGCCAACGGCAAGGGGCGCGAACTCTATACGGCCTATCAAAACCGCTTGAAGACGCTCAATGCCTGCGATTTCGGCGATCTTTTATGTCATCCGATCCGCATGTTCCGCGCCAATCCGGATGTCCTGAAGGAATATCACGCAAAGTTCCGATACATTCTGGTCGACGAGTATCAGGACACCAACACCGCCCAATATATGTGGCTGCGCCTGATTTCGCAGGGGTCGAAGAATGTCTGCTGCGTCGGCGACGACGACCAGTCCATCTATGGCTGGCGCGGCGCGGAGGTGGACAATATCCTGCGCTTCGAGAAGGATTTCCCCGGCGCCAAGGTCATCCGCCTCGAGCGCAACTATCGCTCGACCGCCCATATTCTCGGTGCTGCCTCCTACCTCATCTCGCACAATGAAGGCCGGCTCGGCAAAACGCTCTTCACCGATGCGGCAAATCCAGACGATGCCAAGGTCAATGTCCACGCCGCCTGGGATTCCGAAGAGGAAGCCCGCGCTGTCGGCGAAGAAATCGAGCAGGCGCAGCGTCGCGGCCACAATCTCAACGACATGGCGATCCTCGTGCGCGCCTCCCACCAGATGCGCGAATTCGAAGACCGCTTCGTCACGCTCGGACTGAACTACCGGGTTGTAGGCGGACCGCGTTTTTACGAACGCCTCGAGATACGCGATGCCCTCGCCTATCTGCGTGTCGTGGCGCAGACTTCCGACGATCTTGCCCTGGAGCGCATCGTCAACACGCCGAAGCGCGGGCTTGGCGAGGCAGCGATCCGCCAATTGCATGATTATGCCCGCGCCCGCGACATCAGCATGTTCGATGCCGCCGTCGACCTTGTCGAAACCGAAGAGCTGAAGCCGAAGCCGCGTTCAGCGTTGCGTGAAGTCATCGAGAACTTCAAGCGCTGGCAGGCGCTCATCGACAATACCCCGCATACGGAACTCGCCGAGCGGATCCTCGACGAATCCGGTTATACCGCGATGTGGCAGGCGGATCGGTCGGCCGAAGCGCCGGGCCGTCTAGAAAACCTCAAGGAATTGATTCGCTCGATGGAGGAATACGAGTCGCTGCGCTCGTTCCTAGAACATGTCGCGCTGGTCATGGATGCCGAGCGGAACGAGAACCTTGACTCCGTCAACATCATGACGCTGCATTCAGCCAAGGGACTGGAGTTCGAGACGGTATTTCTCCCCGGTTGGGAGGAAGGTCTCTTTCCGAACCAGCGGGCGCTTGACGAAGGCGGAAGGTCCGGCCTCGAAGAGGAGCGCCGCCTCGCCTATGTCGGGCTGACCCGCGCCAAGAAGAACCTTCACATCTGGTTCGTCTCCAACCGGCGCATCCATGGTCTGTGGCAATCGACGATCCCCTCGCGCTTCCTCGAAGAACTGCCGGAAGCGCATGTGGACGTCGTCGCGGGTGGCGATTCCTATGGGGGCTATGGCGGACGCGGCGGTTATGGCCAGTCGCGGTTCGACCGCGCCGACCCGTTCGAGAACAGCTATTCGACCCCAGGCTGGCAGCGGGCGCAGCAGCATCGCTCTGACGCCACGCGCAATAATTGGGGCTCACGCTCAGGCGCGAAGGTGGAGCGGATCGGCTATGGCGAGACGGATTCGGGCTTCGGCGCCGGACGCGGCTCAGTCAAGGGCCGCACCATAGATGGGGAACTCGTGGCAAAATCCGTCAGCGAAACGCCCTCCAACTTCGACGTGGGCGACCGCGTCTTCCATATCAAATTCGGCAACGGCAACGTCTCCTCGATCGAAGGCAACAAGCTGACGATCGATTTCGACAAGGCAGGCCAGAAGCGCGTGCTCGACAGTTTCGTTCAGGCGATTTGACTGGCTGGATTAAACCAGCCAATCGCCGTGAACCCAGCCCGAAAAGTCGGCCTTTCCTGAAGCCTCGAGCACCGAAACGTAGCGCCATTTGCCGCTGGCTTCGTGCACCAGAACCTTCGTACCATCGGGCAGCATATTATGAACCAGCGGGAACGACGCCCCGGCACCGGAGCGGATGTTGAGCCCGCTCTGGGAATGCACGACCATCACCGCATCGCCATCTTCGGCCTCGCCTTTCACCTTGGCCTTGAACGTCGCCATGTCCCAGGCCGGGCCGGGATCGGACTTGCGGCCGGGCGCGATATCGTCGTGGCCGAGAATATCCTCGATGGCATATTCGGCGCAGATCGCCTGGACCGCCGCAATCACGGTCTCGAGCTGCACCGTCGTGAAAACCTCCCACCCGCAATCGGGCGCGCCGAACTTGTGCCTTGCTTCGATAACCTTTTGACTTTCGACAGGCGCACCCGTCCACGATACCCAGCCGGCGCCGCTCTTGTTCAACGGTCCCCAGTTCTCGATCTCGATGCCGATCGCAGAATTGTTGAGGCCGGAATATTGCCGGCCGCCCTTGCCGGTCCAGCGGCTTTGACCTGCGTGCCATGCAACCTTGTCGAAGGGCACGCACTGACGGATCGAGCCATCGCGGCAAACGACGAGGTGAGCCGCGACGTTGGCGGACTTTTGCGAAAAATATCGGGCGATATCGGCGTCCGGCCCACTTGCAGTATAGTGAATGACGATGAATTTCGGGGCCAGCGCGCCGCCGACATTGGGAGAAGCAACGAACGGAAGCTGGGAACCGATCGAAGCAAGCTTATGATTTTTAATCGTGAATTTCATGACCAGTTTCCTCGATGCAGAACTGGTCCTACTCTAGACGTTATAAGAATAAATTCCTATTAGACGAATGGGCTACCATAATCCGCCATCGCAGGCCGCCCACCCTCTATTCGGGCTTGCCCTTGGTCCAGGTCACATTGCCGGCAAAAAGCGGGATGGTCGAGATCGAGGTCTTGGCCGAGCCGTCCTGAACCTGGGTCGCGTGCGCCAGATAGATCAGCGAATTGTTGGGTTTGTCGTAGATGCGGGTGATGACGAGCTTCTTCCAGATAAGGCTGGTGCGCTCGGAGAATACACGTTCGCCGCCTTCGCCAAGTTGGATATCGCCGATGGTCACGGGGCCTGTCTGCTGGCACGAAATCGAGGCATTAGACGGGTCTTCGAACCAGTTGCCCTTTTGCAGCCGATCGATAACCCCGCGGGAGAAAGAAGCAAGGTGACAGGTCACGCCCTCCACTTTCGGATCATGGACCGCATCGATGACGATATCATTGCCGAACCAGTCGACGCCCACCTTGCCGACCTCTTCGGCAGTTGCCGGCTGGAATGCCGCCGCGCCGAAAAGCATGAGTGCAATCAATGTCTTCTTCATTCAAATCTCCGGAGGTTCAAAACGTTCGCCAGAGACAGTTGGCGATTTAAGGCGGCGATTGCAAGCCATTATGAGCCGGGGCGATGCCCTTCCCACTTTGCCAGGAAGTCTTCGATGGAAAGCGACTGGATGTCGGGAATTGCCTCGAAGATGCTGTCGAGCGGCCAGTCCCACCACGCAAGTTCGAGGAGGCGTGTCGCGATAGCCTGCGGGAAACGCGGCCGTATCATCCTTGCCGGGCTGCCGGCTACGATCATATAGGGCTCGACATTGCGCGTGACCACGGCATTGGCGCCGATGACGGCGCCGTACCCGATCTCGACAGCGGGCATGATCACCGCGCCGTGGCCAATCCAGACATCGTGGCCGATGCGGACCCGCTTCGCCTGTCTGCGGGCGCGAAACCCGTTATCGATGCCCTGAAAGCGGAAATATTCATTCGGGCGATAGCTGACCTTGTGCATCGTCAGCCGCTCCATGGGATGTTCGAGCGCGTTGATGCGAACATTGGCGGCGATCGAACAGAAGCGCCCGATCTCGGCGTAGATACCCTCGCTGTGCCGTTCCAGATAGGAGAAATCGCCGACCGTCACGTCGCGCAGGATCACTCTTTCACCGACTTCCGCATATTTGCCGAGCTTGACGCCCTTGAGCTGCGCGGTCGGATGGATACGCGGCTGCTCGTTCATGAAACGGGGATCGTTGGTCTCAGCCATGGCATCTTCTCGAAACTGGTTGGCGGGCATCGGGCCCACGGCATTTCTTTTGCATAAACCGCGGGCAAATCCTATATTCGCGTCATGAAAACATCGCCGTCGGTCAGCACGCCCAGATTGATGCTCTACGCAGCGCTCGCGCTTGGCGCGTCAGTCGCAACGGGACTGACCTTTGCCGCATGGTTTAACAACAGCGATTCTATCTTTCTGTCTCTCATCAATGCGGGTCTTGCCTGGTGCATGTAGCCGCCACGCCGTCGCGGAGCCTTCATTCATGAACAAACGCCTGTTGCCTCTTCTTATCGCGGCGGCCTTGCTTGTTGTGGCCGCGGCCGGATGGGTCACTTTTGAGGCGTCGCGCAAGAGCGCAGGCGGGGCGCAAGGCGCGTTCGGTTCAGCGTTTCGACTGACGACGATGAATGGCGAGCCGATCACCGAAGCAGCTTTCCGGCAAAAGCCCTCGGCAATCTTCTTCGGCTTCACCCATTGCCCGGAGATCTGCCCGACGACCCTGTTCGAACTTGACGGCTGGCTGAAAAAGCTCGGACCCGAGGCGGATGGCGTCAACGCCTATTTCGTGACGGTCGATCCGGAGCGGGATGACGCGGCAACGCTGAAAGCCTATGTCGGCAATGTTTCCGATCGCATCGTCGGCGTCACCGGCGAGCCCGACAAGCTTGCCGCCATGCTCAAGGGCTACAGCGTCTACGCCCGCAAGGTTCCCGTAGAGGGTGGTGATGGCTACACGATGGACCACACTGCGTCGATCTATCTGCTCGACAGCAAGGGCGGCTTCTTCGGCACCATTGCCTATGGCGAAAATCCTGATACGGCTGTCGAGAAATTGCAACGCCTCGCCAAGAGCTGAAAGTTCCCTGATGACCACGCAGACCCGTCTTTTCCTCACCGCCGGCAAGATCGAGGCCGGCCGCGTCTTCGCCATGCTGGAGCGCGCATTCGAAGAGGACGGCCTGCCAATATCTTCCTCGGAAATCGATGAAGATCGCGAAATCTTCGAAGTCTCCGTCTATACGTTCGAGCCCGACGAGATCGAGGCGCGCATGCGCGACGCACTCGGAAGCGATATGTTCGGCCTTGAGCTCCAGCGCGAACAGGTGCCGGATATCGACTGGGTGGCGCATTCGCTCGAAGGACTGAAACCTGTGCGCGCCGGACGCTTCTTCGTCCATGGTTCGCATGATCGCGACAAGCGGCGGATCAACGATCTCGCCATCGAGATCGACGCTGGCCAGGCTTTCGGTACCGGCCACCACGGCACGACGTCCGGCTGTCTCGACATGATCGGCGAAGTGATCCGCAGGGATCATCCGCAAAACGCGCTTGATCTCGGCACAGGCAGTGCAGTCCTTGCCATCGGCATCGCCAAGCTCGCACCGATCCCGGTGCTCGCGACCGATATCGATCCTGTTGCGGTGGCGGTCGCCCGCGAAAATGTCGTCAAGAACGGTGTCGCCGCTCGCGTCAAAACCGAAACGGCGACCGGATTCCACCATCCGGCAATGCGTCTTGCGGCGCCATTCGATCTGATCGTTGCCAATATCCTGGCCCGGCCGCTGATGCAGCTCGCGCCCGAAATGCGCAGGCACCTCGCCTATGGCGGCTCGCTGATCCTTTCCGGAATACTGGATTCACAGCGCGAAAAGGTTTTGGCCGCCTATCGTATCCAGGGGCTATTCCACCAGAAGACGCTGCACCGCGAAGGCTGGGTGACGCTGCACCTCAAGTCCCGGGCAACCTACTGAAGCGTCAAACGGAATAGATCCTGTGCCGGTATCTTTCGCGCGGCGCGTCGATGGCGCGCACGGCATAGCGGCCCATTTGGGCCGTGCGACAGGAAACCAGGTTTTCAAGGGCTGTCTTGAAAAATCCGCGGATCTTCTGGGCCATGTCTCATCTCCGTGATTATGGTGGCAGACCGATCCTCCCGCTTCGAATCTAGCTGATTTTGCCCGCCTCCCGCTAGCGCGGTTCACGCATGGCAGTGATGCACCTCACACATGCGCCCCGCAATAATTCTGCAATCTTCCTGTGCGGCTGCTGATTCCCCCGGCAAAATTCGCTCTACGCATCGCCTCTTCCATTGCGCGAGCCCGGCCGTGGCGATAGGTTCGGCCTCCAACAAAAGAGGTCAGATTAATCATGTTCCAGTCGTTTGAGGTCGTCAGCAATCCAGCTACCGGCGGCCCCCGCGTTGCAAAACTGCGCGCCGAACTCGAATCCCTTGGTCTCGACGGATTTCTGGTACCGCGCGCCGACGAGCATCAGGGCGAATACGTGCCCGCGCGCGCGCGCCGGCTCGCATGGCTGACCGGCTTCACCGGATCGGCCGGCGTCGCCTTGATCATGAAGGACAAGGCCTATCTCTTTGTCGATGGCCGCTACACATTGCAGGCGGCCGAACAGACCGATCCGAACGTTTTCACCGTGGAAAGCCTGGTCGATACGCCGCCGCCGGTATGGTTGCGCAACGCCGAACGGAAATTCACGATCGGCTTCGACCCCTGGCTTCATACGATAAGCGAAACCAAGGCGCTGCGCGAGGCGCTCGAGAAAAATGGCGGCTCGCTCGTTGCGGTGAAGGATAATCTCGTTGATTTGATCTGGGACGACCAGCCTTCGGCGCCGCTCGAACAGGTCACGATCCAGCCCGAAAAATATGCGGGCAAGCTTGCCAGCGAGAAACTGCATGAGATGGCCGCGACGGTCGCCAAGGCCAAGGCCGATGCGACTATCCTCACCGATCCGTCATCGATCGCCTGGGCTTTCAACATTCGCGGCAACGATGTCAGCAATACGCCGCTCCCACTCGCCTTTGCCCTCATCCCGGCAAGCGGGGAGCCGCTTCTCTTCATCGACAAGCGCAAGCTGCCGATCGAGACCGAAGCATACCTCACCCAGCTTTCGACGCTGCGCGCGCCGTCGACCCTCGAAGGCGACGTTGCTGCCTTTGCCGCTGGAGGCAAGACGGTGATGCTCGACCCGGCGCTTGCAGCAGAAAAACTGCGCCTGATCATCGAGCAGGCAGGCGGCAAGGTGGCCGATGGACTTGATCCCGCACGCCTGCCACGAGCGTTGAAGAATGCTGTGGAACTTCAGGGCGCCCGCAAGTCGCATGAGCGCGACGGCGTCGCCATGGTGTCATTCCTGTCGTGGATCGACACGCAGGCACCCGGCACGATCGACGAGATCAAGGCGGCGACCAAGCTTGAAGAAACGCGGCGCAAGGTTGCCGAAGGTTTCCAGATGCCGCTCGAAAACCTGTCCTTCGACAGCATTTCCGGCGCTGGTCCGAACGGCGCTTTCGCCCACTACCGCGTCAGCACCCAGTCGAACCGCGTGCTCCAGGACGGCGAACTTTATCTGATCGATAGCGGCGGGCAATACCGCGACGGCACCACCGATATCACCCGCACCTTGCCGGTCGGCACGCCGACCGAGGACATGAAGCGCAAGTTCACCCTTGTGCTCAAGGGCATGATCGCTATTTCCACGGCGCGTTTTCCGAAGGGAACACGTGGCATGGATATCGACGTTCTCGCCCGTATTGCCTTGTGGAAGCAGGGTTACGACTATGGCCATGGCACCGGCCACGGCGTCGGCTCGTTCCTGTCCGTTCACGAGGGGCCGCAGAGCATCTCGAAGCGTGGCGTCCATGAGCTGCTTCCGGGCATGATCCTTTCGAACGAGCCCGGCTATTACAAGCCCGGCGGCTACGGTATCCGTACCGAGAACCTGCTGATCGTCACCGAGCCTTCGGTGCCGGAGGGCGGCGACTTGCCGATGATGGGTTTCGAGACGATCACCCTGTGCCCGATCGACAAGCGCCTCATCGACACCGATCTTCTCGTGCGCGATGAACTCGTCTGGCTTGACGATTATCACGCCCGCGTGCGCGAAACCCTGCTGCCGCATGCGAGCGGCGAGGAACGCGAGTGGCTTATCGCGGCGACGGAACCCTTCAGCCACGAACCGAAGGGCTGAGATCGGCTCAGGAAAACTGGCGCAGCAGGATGATCATTGCTGCGCCGGCAAGAAACATCGTCAGCGCATTGAAGCGCAGCGAAACCAGCCCGGCAAAGACGAGCGCAACCAGCCCGCGCCAATCGGCAGTGGCGATGGCAGGCGCGACAAGCGTCGTCAATACCGCCGCAGGAACGGCATTGAGGGCAACCTCGACGCGCGGGTGAATGCGCTCAAAGCGCGAGAGTACGAGGTGCCCGCCGATACGGGTGAGGAAAGTCAGGATCGCGCCGGCAACCGTAATCCAGAAGATCGACGACATCTCAGTCCTTCCCTTGCGCTTTTTCAGGTTTGGCGACGATGACGGCGACGAGGATGCCGGCGATTGCGCCAATGCTCACATGCCAAGGCGAGCCGATGGTCTTGTAGGCGATGATCGATACGACGCCACTGGCGATGACGATGGGCCCCCAATTATCGCGCTTGCGGAACCCCATGACGAGACCGAGAAAATAGATCGGCAGCAGCATGTCGATGCCAAGCGCATGCGGATCTGAAATGAGATTGCCGAAGAGGCCGCCGATCCAGGCCTCCAGCACCCACATGACATAGATCGGCGTCGCAACCCCGAGGTACCAGATAAAGGTTACAGGCTTGCCGGATTCAGCCCGCTTCTCGGTTTCCGCATATTGCGGATCGGTGAGCAGGAAATAGCTCAACAGGCCCTGCAGCGGCTTGAAATGGCCGATACGCCGTCCGACTGCTGCCGAATAGAGCACGTGCCGGAAATTGACCGCAAAGATCGAAAATACGATCAGCCAGGCAGGGACATTATGGCCAAAGAGTTCGATGCCGACCATCTGGCTGGCACCGCCGAAAATCGAGGCGCTCATGAACACCGCTTCGCCGACAGTAAAACCGTTGTCGATGGCAAGGGCGCCGAACAGCAGCCCGAACGGCGCCGACGCGACCATGATCGGCAGGCCCTTTACAAAGCCTTCCCAAAACTGCGTGCGGGAACTCGTCTCGCCGGTGGCCGTCCGCTGATATATTTGTTCGTCCATCGCCGTGCTCTAGGCTATACGCGCGAGTGTGTCACGCGAGATTTGTTGATCGATAAGATCAATGTTGCTGCAGTGAATCCTTTCCGGTGCCCCTGCTGATAGGTTCACAATGTAGCGACTTCAGTGACGAGCGTGCCCTCGATGGATCGACCCCAGTCGATCAGCGGTCTGGATCGCAAGGCGAAATCAAACAGATCATCGGCAAGCTCCGGCGCGGTAATGGCCCCAGGGTCAATCGCATGGCGCACGACGAAACTCCGGTTGCGCAACGCTTCGATCAGATCCGCATCCGTCACGTCGTCAAAGCCGCGCGGCGTTCGCTTCAACCGGTCGCTGTCGCGCAATTCAAGGCCGTTCCTGCGCAGGGCCTCGACCATCGCACGGTATTTCTCCGGCTTCGTGACAATCGATTTGCGCATGGCGGTGAGGAGCTCGCCCTTCGGCTGCCACCAGGCCACCGCCGCATAGCAGCCGCGATAATCTTCGAGCCCGACGCAAACGTAAAAGCATCCGGTTTCGGTCCATTTACTGCCGTCCGGAGAAAGCAATGCCGAAAGATGCCGGTTATAGGGGCTCTTGTCCTTGGCGAAGCGCGTGTCGCGCTTTATCCGAAACTGCGACTTCTTGCGATCACCTTTAAACGGGAGGCCTGCCTTTTCGAAGCGGGCGATCAGGTCTTCGACGAGATCGCCGAGCGGTTCGTAGAGATGGGCCTCGAAAAGATCCTTGTTTTCGAGGAACCATTCCCGATTCTGATGGAAATCCAGCGCTTTGAGGAAAGGCAACGCCTTGTCGCCAAAGCCCTTGAACAGCGGCTCGCTCATGCCCCCACCAACGTAAACCACGAATCCTCGTCGATGACCTCGATGCCGAGGGTCTGCGCCTGCGCGAGCTTCGAGCCGGCGCCTGGCCCGGCAACGACAAGATCGGTTTTCTTGGAGACTGACCCCGCGGTCTTAGCGCCGTAGCGTTCGGCCATCGCCTTTGCCTCATCACGTGACATGCGCTCGAGCGACCCTGTGAAGACGATCGTCTTGCCCGCCACGGGCGAGTCGTTGACTGTCTTTACTTCCTCGTCGAGCGGTGTGACTTCGGCAAGAAGCGCCGCAAGCGCCTCGCGATTATGTTCCTCCGCGTAAAAATCGACGAGCGCCTCGGCAACGATGCTGCCGATACCTTCAACATCGTTGAGTTCGCGCCAGGCATCGTTGCCCTTGTCGGATCTGTCCTTCGGCATCTCGGCGGCCATGGCTGTCTCGGCCAGCCGGGCATAGGAGCGAAAGGCTTTCGCCAGCCGCTTCGCATTGACTTCGCCGACATGGCGTATGCCAAGGCCGTAGATGAAGCGGCTCAATGACACTTCCCGCCTGTCGTCAATGGCGTCATAGAGCTTTTTGACCGACAAGGTGCCAAAGCCGTCGATATTTTCCAGCTTTGTCAACGAGTTGGCTTGCCGCTTCTTCAACGTGAAGATGTCGGCAGGCGTGCCGATATGGAGCGCAGGATCGTCCGATTTGAAGAAAAACTCGACCTGCTTTTCGCCAAGTCCCTCAATGTCGAACGCGTTGCGCGAGACGAAGTGCCGTATCCGCTCCACGGCCTGGGCCGGGCAGATCAGCCCGCCGGTGCAGCGACGCACCGCCTCGCCTTCCTCGCGCACGGCATGGGAGCCGCAAGCCGGGCATGTGTCGGGAAAGACGTAAGGAGCCGATCCGCGCGGCTTGTCGGCCACGATATCGACGATCTGCGGAATGACGTCGCCGGCGCGTTGCACGACGACCGTATCGCCGATACGCAGGTCGCGACCTTCCCTGATCGGCTGGCCGTTCTGACCAATACCCTTGATGTAATCTTCATTGTGCAGGGTGACGTTGGTGACGACAACGCCGCCTACCGTGACCGGCTCCAGCCGCGCAACCGGCGTCAGCGCACCCGTGCGGCCGACCTGGATATCGATGCCGCGCAATATGGTCATCGCCCGTTCCGCCGGGAACTTGTGGGCGATGGCCCAGCGCGGGCTGCGCGAAACGAAGCCGAGACGCCGCTGCAGGGCAAGCTCGTCGACCTTGTAGACCACCCCGTCGATGTCGTAGCCGAGAAGCGCGCGCTGTTCCTCGATCTCGTGGTAGTGCTTGACCAGCCCCTCCACCGTCTCGAAGCGCTTCATCAGCGGGTTGACGCGGAAACCATAGTCCTTGAAGGCCGCAACCATCCCCATCTGGGTCTTCGCCGGCATTTCGCTTATTTCGCCCCAGGCATAGGCAAAGAACTGCAGCGGGCGCGACGCCGTGATCGTGGCATCAAGCTGGCGCAGCGATCCTGCCGCGGCATTGCGCGGGTTGGCGAAGATTTGCTTGCCTTCCTTGGCCTGGCGTTCATTGAGTGCGGCGAAATCCGCATGGCTCATATAGACCTCGCCGCGCACCTCAAGCACCTCTGGCGGTTTGCCGCTGAGGACGTTCGGAATGCTCGCAACGGTACGGGCATTGAGCGTGACATTCTCGCCGGTCGCCCCGTCGCCGCGCGTCGCCGCCGTCACGAGCCGCCCGAGTTCGTAGCGCAGGGACAGCGACAGGCCATCGATCTTCGGCTCGGCAGTGATGGCTACCGGGGCGTCCGCACCAAGCTTGAGAAAGCGGCGGATACGGCCGACGAAATCCGCAACATCGCTGTCAGAAAAAGCGTTGTCCAACGACAGCATTGGAATGGCATGCGTAACCTTGCCGAACTTTTCCGAGACGCTGGCGCCGACCTTGTTGGAGGGCGAATCTTCGCGCTTCAGGTGCGGGAAGCGCTGCTCGATGGCAAGGTTGCGTCGGCGCAGGGCGTCATACTCGGCATCCGAGATGATCGGCGCGTCCTCCGTATTATAGCGATAGTCGTGCTGGGCGATCTCTGCCGCCAGACGGCCAAGTTCCTCGGCCGCTTCCGGCTCAGTCAGTTTTTCTACGGGGGTGTCTGCCATGGCCTGTCCGACGCTGAATATACGGATTCGGACGGGAGATTAGCCTAACACATTGCGAAAAGCATCGTGCAATCTGCGCGTTGGCGGCGCAGCCGCCACCTCCTGCCATAACTCAGGAAATGGCTGCGGCGTTCTCGCGCAAAAGCCGTACCGCCGCGGCGCGGGCCTCGTCGGTGACGCTGGCGCCAGCAAGCATGCGGGCGATTTCCTCCTGCCGGTCGTTCGTTTCCATCGCCCGGATGGATGTCGCAACCCGGTCATTTCCGGCTGCCGATTTCGCAATGAGAAAGTGTGTCTGCGCCCTCGCGGCCACCTGCGGCGCGTGCGTTACCGAAAGCACCTGCACCTGACCGGCAAGGCGACGCAGCCGCTGGCCGATCGCATCGGCAACTGCGCCGCCGACGCCCGTGTCGATTTCGTCAAAGACGAGGGTCGGGGCCGAACCACGATCGGCGAGCGCCACCTTGAGCGCCAGCAGAAAGCGCGAAAGTTCGCCCCCTGACGCCACCTTCATCATGGGCCCGGCACGCGTGCCGGGGTTTGTCCGCACCCAGTATTCGATCGTGTCGATGCCATCGGCGGTGCGGTTTGCCGTATCCGTCTTGATTTCGACGATGAACTCGGCGCGCTCGAGCTTGAGCGCCGGCAGTTCGGCCATCACCGCCTGCTTGAGATGATCAGCGGTTTCGCGCCGATCGGCCGAGAGCACAGCCGCCGCACGATCATAAGCATCGCGCGCTGCAGTTGCCTCGACTTCCAGCGCGGCAAGCCGCTCGGCGCCTGCGTCGATATCGGCGAGATCGGCATCCATCCGATCGCGCAGCGCGGCAAGATCATCGACCGCGACGGAATATTTACGCGCAGCCGCACGCAGAGCAAAAAGTCGCTCCTCCGTCTGTTCGAGCACGCGCGGGTCAAAATCAATGGCACGAATTGCATGTTCGACGCCATTTTGCGCTTCGGCGAGTGCATTGAGCGCTTCATCGATCGCCTTGACGACCGGTTCGAGCAGTTGCGGCGCTTCTGGAACCTTGCGTTCGAGCCGGCGCACGAGGCTCGCCAGCGAGGGCACTGGCGACCCGTTGCCCGAAAGCACCTCATTGGCATCGTTGACATCGCCCGAAATCTTTTCGGATCGCATCATATCCGTCCGCTTGATCGCCAGCGTCTCTTCTTCCTGTGGCTCAGGATCGAGCTTGGCGAGTTCTTCGACGGAGGCGCGCAAATAGTCGGCCTCGCGCGCGGCGGCCTCCACCTTGGCCCGGTGGCGCACGAGCGAATGCTCCGCGTCGCGCCATGCCTTGTACAGGTCGCGAACTTGCGCCGCCTTGACTTCCAGCGCCCCGAAGGCGTCGAGCAGCGTGCGATGAATGTCGATATCGACAAGAGCCCGATCATCGTGCTGTCCGTGAATTTCGACAAGCCGTTTCCCGAGCTCGCGCAGCAGGGTCACACTTGCCGCCTGATCATTGATGAACACGCGGCTGCGGCCGTCAGCGGTCTGGACGCGGCGCAGGATGATGTCGCCGTCGTCATCGATATCGTTGTCTCGCAGCAAGGCACGGGCCGGATGACCGCGTGTCACATCGAATATCGCCGTTACCTGGCCTTGGTCGGCACCATGGCGAACGAGCGAGGCGTCGCCGCGCGCGCCGAGAGCCAGCGACAGCGCGTCGAGAAGAATGGATTTGCCGGCACCGGTCTCGCCGGTCAGCACCGACAGGCCATCGCGAAACTCGATGTCGAGCCGTTCAATCAGAACAATATCGCGGATCGACAAATGCGAAAGCATGGATCGCTCAGGTTAGGGTCAGACGCCGTCTTTGCCACCAGTAATAGCCGCTGCGGCCTTGGAAAGCCACGATCCAGCGCTTTCACGCGGCTGCAATCCACCGCTTTGCAAGAGCTTGTAGCTGTCCTTGTACCACTGGCTGTCCGGATAGTTCTGGCCGAGCACAGCGGCCGCGGCCTGCGCTTCGTTGGTTACGCCCAAGGCATAGTAAGCCTCGGTCAGGCGCGCCAAAGCTTCTTCAACGTGGCGGGTGTTCGAATATTGCTCGACAACGCCGCGGAAGCGCTTGATGGCGGCGACATAATCCTTCCGCTCCAGATAGTAGCGGCCCACCTGCATTTCCTTGCCGGCGAGTTGATCGCGGCCGAAGCGGATCTTGGCACGCGAGTCTTCGACATATTCGGAATCCGGGAAACGCTCGACCACCTCGTTGAAGGCGGCGATCGAACGGCGCGTCATGCTCTGTTCGCGCGTCACGTCCGGGATCTGGCGATAGTAGGCAAGGCCGGTGATGTAATAGGCGTAAGCCGCTTCCGGCTGGTTCGGATAGAGCGCGATGTAGCGCTTGGTCATGTTGACCGCTTCGTCATACTTGCCGGCGCGGTAATTGGCGAAGGCGCCCATGACCAGCGACTTGCGCGCAAACTCCGAATAGGGATGCTGGCGGTCGACCGCGTCGAACTTCTTGGCGGCCTCGTCGAGACGGCCGGAATTCAGATTGGCGAGCGCCTGATTGTAAAGAACGTCGGCGGGCTCGATCGTGTCGACATAGGCGTTGAGATCGATATCGTCATCCTTGGATGCACAACCTGTAATTGCCAATGCGCCGGCGATCGGAACAAGGAGAAGGGTCAGTCTGGCCTTGCCGCCAAACCGCTTATTCATCGACATTCTGCAGTTCGCCATGCTCTCTCCGGCCCCACACATAATTCAAGAGCATCACTCGCAAACCTGTTGGCCACGCTTGCGACTCATGCTCAAACAAAGTCAATCTTACCGTCGGTTGGGCGTTCATAAACCACAAGCCGAAAGAATCAGCAATCTTATTGCCATCCAATCGTCCAATTTTGTGGCGGAGCTCAAAAAGGTGGCGGAATTGGCAGACAACATTACTTCGGAAACCGGATAATATGCTTCAAATCATAAGGTTGAGGCAGTTGTTGAATGCAGGTTCCGCAAAGCCTTGAAGCTCGGCAATTTCACCGCTCCGCCATCTATGAATGCCTAAGGCGATTCTGCAGCCGCTTTCGGCCCACGTACTCGCGTTATTGGGCTGTCCGGCGCAATGGAGTTTCTTGTGGCAAGAAACAGGAGAAGCGCCAGCACCGCTACGCCGCCATGCACCCAATAGGCCAGGCTGTAACCGCCTATTTGAGTGAGCCAACCGGCGACCGCATTGCTGAGTGAAGCGCCGATGCCCTGCACTGTCATGACTGCGGCCAGGCCGACATTGAAGCGTCCGGTTCCCGACAGAATCCGTTCCGCCGCGATCGGCGTCGCAATGCCGATCAGACCTGCGCCAACGCCGTCAAGGATCTGGACAGGGAAGATCGATACAAAACTTGTCAGCGTTCCGGCAATCGCGCCGCGTATGGGCAGCGCGGCAAGGGCGATAATGAACACGGAAGCGAGGCCAAAGCGCCTGATCAACATTGGCGTGGCGAGTGCGGCAACGATCATCGCCAGCTGCGCGACCCCTATCGTAATTGCCGTTGTCCGGAACGGCGTCCCAAGCTGGACCGAAAAATTCTGCGCTACTAACCGGGTGATGGGTGCATTGCCAAAATGAAAGATCAGCAGCGTCACGGCAAGAAAGATCAAGCCCTTATTGTCGAAGAGCACGGCAAAGCCGGACGGGCCGTTGTCATTATCGCGTTCAGGAACAAGGCCGCGCGCGACGTCATTGTCGATTTCATCCGGGTCGATTGCGAGTACGGCAACGATACTGGCGACGGCGGTGATCAGCATGAGCGCGACCACGCCACGTTCGCCGAACATAAGGATGGCCCCGAATGTTCCGGCCATGGAAACGACATTTCCGGCGTGGTTCCAGAATTCGTTGCTGGCCACCTGTCCCGGAAACTTCTTCTCGCCCACGAGGCCAAGCGTGAGGCCCATGAGCGCGGGGCCGATAATCGCGCCGACAATAGCGGTCGCAGACTGCCCACCGAACACCGACAGGTTGTCGGGGCTGACAAGTGTCCAAAGCGCACCGGCATTGACCAGCACGACGGGCACAATGATCAGCAGTCGCTTATGCCGCGACGCGTCCACCATGGCTCCAAACAAGGGCGTCGCGACCATTCCGAGTATGCCGCCAATCATCGCTATGAAGCCGAGCGTTACCGGCGTCCATCCGCGCGTTGCCAGAAACCCGTCAAGAAACGGACCAAGCCCATCGCGCGCATCGGCCAAGAAGAAGTTCAGCATGGCAAGTGCAATGAGCGAACGGCTGGCTAGCGATGTCTTTAATTCCGAATTCACGACCGGCTCCACGAGCGTCGGTCGCGCTGGACCTGCGGATGCCGACAGCGTTACTCGTTGCATGGACATACGGCCGTTAAAAGCCCTACGAAAGTCTAATCGGGTTGTGCCCCTCCCGGAAAGGAAACGTGCCCGACATCGAACGTCTCACCTGGTCTGGCTGAATTTCTCTCGCCCCATAGCTGAAAGCGCACGCGCGTCCAGGTCGTCGGCTCGAAAGCAGAAATCGACGCCAACGCGCCGTTCTGCTCGACATCCTCGAACACTTCGGCGCTCTCGCGCCTGCGCAAATCCGCAAGCGGTGCATAGGCCGGCGTTTCGCGAAGTTGCCGCGTTGCTGCGACTGCTTCCCGGACGTTCCGCGCGATCTGCGCCTCCCAGACGAACCAGGTCCGGACTGCGGGCCAGCCGAACGACTGTGTCAGGTTGGCGAAACCATTTCCGCAGATAAAGTCCATCATGCCGGATTCATCGTCCCAGACGTAGAAGGGCGCGTAGAGATTTTCGGTACTTCTGCTGCCTTTACGCGCTGTCAGGTAAGCTTTGAACTTAAGGCCGGGCAGGTTATCGAGAAGCGGCCCCTTTTCGGCGATCCGTCTGTCGATGATCGACATGTCGTAGTCGGCGGGCAGCGTGAAGCTATATTGCATGGCGATCATGTCCGGGCCTCCTCGATGGCAGCGCCATCCAGCATCTGGGTTTCGCCGTTGCTGAACGACCACTCGTCCCGGCTCGATGTGCTGACGATGATCATGACGTCCTCGGGTCTTACCCCCGGGGACTCTGCAAGCAATGCCACGAGCCGCTTGTAGAACGCTCTCTTGGTCGCCGTGTCCCGTGGCTTGCCCGTGGTGATGGTAAAGACGACAAAATCGTCGGAGCGCGGCCCGCCGAAATAGGTGCGATCGAATATGTGTTCGCCGGGGCGCAACTGGTGGATCGCCTGGAACCGATCTGCCGCCGGCACGTCGAATGTTTCCACCATTGCCTGATGCAGGCTGTCGGAAAGCCCCTTCAAATACTCCGGCGACTTTCCCTCCAGCAGTGTGATCCGAGTGAATGGCATCGTTATAGTCCTTGGATTCTTGCGCAACTTTGCTTGACCCAGCGACTATACGCGCTCATGATGGTCCTTAAAATTAGAATAATTTAAACAATTGATCCTAAAATATAGGATAGTTAAAATGCGGCAGATCACATTGGATCTCGAGGTGCTGAGGACATTCGTCGCTGGCGTCGAGCTTGGCAGCTTCGCAAAGGCTGCTGACAAGCTTGGGCGGTCGACCTCTGCCGTCAGTTCGCAATTGAGAAAATTGGAGCAGCAGGCCGGCACGGATATCTTCGTCAAGCAAGGTCGCGGTCTTGCGTTGACGGATGCCGGAGAAACCATGCTGGCTTATGCGCGCCGCCTGCTCGATCTCAATGACGAGGCTATTGTAGCGATCAACGGCAGCGAACTCGAAGGCTGGGTGCGGCTTGGCCTGCAGGAGGATTTCGGCGAGACCATTTTGCCACAGGTACTGGGCCAGTTTGCACGCGCCCATCCAAAGGTTCGCATCGAAGCCCGTGTTGCGCGCAACGCCGAATTGATCGATCGCGTCACCTCCGGGAAACTCGATCTCGCGCTCGCCTGGAGCGACGGGGCGGTTACGCCCTATTGCGAGCGCATTGCCGAGGTGCCGATGTGCTGGGTAGGTTCGGCCAATGCGTCAATTGAACGGCTGGCAGTTGCTGACGATCCTCTGCCCTTGGCATGCCTCGAAGCGCCTTGCCTGCTGCGCACTGCCGCCACCAACGCGCTCGATCGTGCCGGCATCGCCTGGCGCCTCGCCTTTACCAGCCCCAGCCTTGCCGGCCTGTGGGCGGCAACGGCGGCAGGACTGGGCGTAACTGTTCGAACACCGGTTGGACTGCCGGCCAGCGTCCAGCCTCTGGCGCCGGTTGTAAGCGGCCTGCCCGGGCTGCCGTCGCTCAGTCTCCTCCTGCATCGCTCGCAAGCGCATGCCGAACCGGCAACCCTTCGCCTCGCCGCCATCATGACCGAGGCAGTGCGCAGCGCTGTTTCTGTCGACCCATAGGAGCAGACCCCAGGGTAAGAATAGGGTTCCAGCGGCCGTGCTAGTGTTAGTCTGCCATCCGGCGACCGAATCCGATGAGCAATAGAAACGCTGTTTCTACGTGACGACGCCGGCGCAGCCGGTTTCAATTCATCGGACTACAGGACCCAGGGTGCGAATACCGGCGCGTTGACCGCAACAAGCGTCGCCCCGCGCGATTGGCTGCGCTTTCCGGCCATTTCCACGATTTCGAAAGCCGAATGATCCGACAGAAGCCCGCGCAGCATAGCCGCATTGAGCCGGTGCCCGCCCCGATAGGAACGGAAACAACCGATAAACGGCGCACCCGCAAGCGCAAGGTCGCCGATGGCATCGAGCGTCTTGTGACGCACGAATTCATCCTTGTAGCGCAGTCCGCCCGGATTGATCACCGAATTGTCGTCGCCGATGACGAGCGAGTTGTCGAGCGAGGAACCGAGCGCCAGCCCGGCGGCCCAGAGCTTTTCGACATCGCGCATGAACCCGAAGGTGCGCGCCCGTGCGATCTCCTTGCGGAAGGTCCTCTCGTCCATATCGGCGGCAAATTTCTGGCGGCCGATAATCGGCGTCTCGAAATCGATCTCAACCTCGTAGCGCGTGCCGTCATGGGGGCGAAACTCGGCCCAGGAAGCGCCCGACTCGATCCGCGTCGGCTTCAGAATGCGGATGAAACGGCGCTTGGCCGCCTGGCGCACAAATCCGGCCTCTTCGAAGGCATCGAGAAAGGCGAGCGACGTTCCGTCGAGGATCGGCACTTCCGGCCCATCGATTTCGATGGTCATGTTGTCGATGCCCGCGCCGGCAATCGCAGCCATGACATGTTCGACAGTGCTGATGGTGAGACCGGCGCCATTCGTCAGTGTCGTCGAAAGATCGGTCGTCCCGACTTGCGACACCAGCGCCTTGATCGGGTGCGTATCGCCCTTGCCGTCCACCCGGTGGAACACGATGCCGGTATCTGGATCGGCGGGCAGGAAGGTCAGGCTGACGGGGGCGCCGCTATGAACGCCCGCTCCTGAAAGCGTGATGCGTCCTGCAATCGTCGTCTGGAAATCGCGCATTGAACCCCTTGCCTGTGAACTTGCCGGATCGATATCCGGTCTGGACATCTGATTGACGCGCGGCGTTGCCGCGGAATCAACCACCCTGTCATATTGCAGCGCAAGATACAGATGGCGCCTTGCGAAGCAAAATCACGGTTTCGGGACATTTGTAACGAAACCGCCATGCGTGCAGCTAAGTCGTTTTCATGCCAATTCAATGGTTTTAAAGAGAAATTCCGCCACAATTTGAGTGGCGGAATTCATATTCGTTAACAATCCGTGATCAGATCAGTTGGCCTGTCGGCGCAGGAAGGCCGGGATTTCCAACTGGTCGTCTTCGGAAGCCTGACGCGACTGCGGCTGCACGCGGCCCTGATCGTCGAGCTGTCCACGGCGTGGCGCGTAGATCGACGCATCCTGTGACAGCGGGCGGCGTGGCTCGGCTGGGCGCATTGCCGGTTCGCGCGGCTGCGCCGGCTCGAGGCGTGCGGTCTCGTCTTCGCGGCGGGTCAAGCCAGCGGTCAGGCGCTTGAGGAGGCCCATCGGTCCGCGGTCTTCCTGCGGCTCGTAAGCGGCCTGCTCGCGGCCATGATCGCGCGACGCCATATCACGTGCGCTGAGTTCCGCCTGAACGACAGGCGGGAAATCGGCGACGTTGGGCATGCGCGGCGCAGCAGGCTGCACGGGAGCGGCCTGCATTTGCGGCTGCGGTGCCGGCTGATGCACGGGCTGAACCGGTGCGGCAGCGATCGGTGCATCGAAGACTTCCGGTGCAGGCGCCTGGAAGATCCGGCTTTGCGGACGGAACTCTTGCTCGATTGGCTGGGGTGCGCGCTGCGGAACGTCGTGTTCGGCGGCGCGGATCACATCGGCGACCGGATCGGCGGTGCGGGCGGCCGGCTGCTGTACAACCGGACGGGCTACGGTCTCGACCCGTGCTGCCGGCTGCGGCGCGGGCTTCGCCACAGGCTTCATGGGCTGGCGAAATTCGATCGGCGCAGGCGCCGATTCCCCAACCTGCTTGTCGATGCCGGTAGCGACGACCGAAACGCGGATGATGCCTTCGAGGCTTTCATCGAATGTGGCACCGAGGATGATGTTGGCATCCTGGTCGACTTCTTCGCGGATACGCGTTGCCGCCTCGTCCACCTCGAACAGCGTCATGTCACGGCCGCCGGTGATCGAGATCAGGAGGCCCTTGGCGCCGCGCATCGAGGTTTCGTCGAGGAGCGGGTTGGCGATCGCAGCCTCCGCGGCGGCCATTGCGCGGCCATCGCCCGAAGCTTCACCGGTGCCCATCATTGCCTTGCCCATCTCACGCATCACCGAGCGAACGTCGGCGAAATCGAGATTGATGAGGCCTTCCTTGACCATGAGGTCGGTAATGCAGGCAACGCCCGAATAGAGGACCTGATCGGCCATCGCGAAAGCGTCGGCAAAGGTCGTCTTGTCATTGGCGATGCGGAAGAGGTTCTGGTTCGGAATGACGATGAGCGTATCGACATTCTTCTGCAGGTCGGCAATGCCCATATCGGCGGTGCGCATGCGGCGCTGGCCTTCGAAATGGAACGGCTTGGTAACGACGCCGACGGTGAGGATGCCCTTTTCGCGCGCCGCACGGGCAACGACCGGAGCAGCGCCCGTACCCGTACCGCCGCCCATACCGGCGGTGACGAAGCACATATGCGTGCCCGACAGATGATCAATGATCTCGTCGATGCACTCTTCGGCGGCTGCGCGGCCAACTTCCGGCTGCGATCCAGCGCCGAGGCCTTCGGTAACGGCAGCGCCCAGCTGAATGAGGCGTTCCGCCTTCGATTGCGACAGCGCCTGTGCGTCGGTATTGGCCACAACAAACTCAACACCGCGCAAGCCGGCATTGATCATGTTATTGACCGCATTGCCACCGCCACCGCCAACACCGAACACGGTGATGCGGGGCTTAAGCTCGGTAATATCCGGCTTTTGCAGATTGATGCTCATGTGTCTCGTTCCTTTTCGTCCTTACCGCCTCGCCGCTGCGGCATTTTCTTTTGGGTTTCCCCGATTGATCAAAAACTCTCTCTCAGCCACTGGCCGATACGCTGAAAACGCCCACCTGTACCTGTCATCAGCGATGATGAACCGGCCTTTACAGAACGCTCCTCGATGCCTGCTACCTGCGGATAGATCAAAAGACCGACCGCTGCGGAGAAGGCCGGACCCTTGGCTGCTTCGGGAAGCCCCGTAACGCCGAGAGGACGACCTATGCGCACATTGCGAGCCAGGATGCGGCGGGCGACTTCCGGCAGCCCTGCCAACTGACTGGCTCCACCTGTAAGTACGACGCGCTTGCCAACGATCTGCCCATAACCGGACTGATTGAGACGATCGCGCGCAAGCTCCAGCGTCTCCTCGACGCGGGCGCGGATGATGCGCGTGAGCACGGCACGCGGATATTGGTTGGGGACATCCCGCGCGTCGTTGCCGAGCGGCGACACGCTGATGAGATCGCGATCGTCGGCCGCGCTCGGCAGGGCCGAACCGTGCATCACCTTGAGCCGCTCGGCATCGTCCATGTGCGCGGAGAGGCCGCGTGCGACGTCCATCGTCACGTGATTGCCGCCGATGGCGATGGCATCGGCATGAATGAACTTGCCCTCGGAGAAGACGGAGATGGTGGTCGTGCCGCCGCCCATGTCGATGCAGGCGGCACCCATCTCGGCTTCGTCATCGACGAGGGCCGAAAGGCCGCTGGCATAGGGTGTTGCGATGATCGCCTCGACCGAGAGATGGCAGCGATTGACACAAAGCTCGAGGTTGCGCAGCGGCGCAGCATCAGCTGTCAGCACATGCATATCGACACCGAGTGTATCGCCAATCATGCCGAGCGGATCGCGAATACCGCGCTCGCCATCGAGACCGTAGGCGACCGGCAGGGAGTGTACGAGATGCCGTTCGGTGGCAAGCGCCTGCTTGGCGCCGGCGGCAAGAACGCGGCGGATGTCGGCCTGGTCGACTTCATGACCACCAAGATTGATGCTGGCGGAGAACGTCTCGCTCTTGAGCCGTCCCGATGAAATATTGACGATCATCGAGTCGACCGTGAGGCCTGCCATGCGCTCCGCCGCATCGACGGCAAGGCGGATCGCCTGTTCAGCCGCATCGAGATTGACGATGACACCGGACTTGATGCCACGCGACTTCTGGTGACCGATGCCAAGCACTTCAATGCGATGGGTTCGGCCAGGCAGAAGCGCGCTTTCCTCGCGCGGACGCAACCGCGCAATAATGCAGCAGACCTTGCTCGATCCGATGTCGAGAACCGTCAAGGAGCGCGTCCGCTTGGCGGATGGCGCTCCATTCGAGGTGCTCTTTCCGTTCAGAATACTCATACACGCTTCTCCGAACGCTTTGGCGCCTTGTCCCGCGCCTTCAAATACTCAACACGCTGCATCATCGCGTCGGGCGTGAGCCGCACAACCACGCGGTCTGTCAAACGCATGTCCACCGAGGCGATGTCGCGCGACAGGATGCCGGACTTGTTGTCCATTTCGACGATGTCGGCGAGAGCCTGCTTGATCTGCCCCTCGGGCAGCATCACCGTCACGCCATTCTTCAAGAACAGGTCCCAGCGACGATCGCCAACGCGCGCATAGGCTTTTGCCTCAGCTGCGATCTGCGGGTACGCCGCCATCTGCGCAAACAGCAGCTTCGCCTGCTTTTCAGCACCGGCGCCGATAACCAGCGGCAGCGAGGCGCTGCGTCCGCCCGTATAGGGGACGATCACGCGGCCATCCGCATCGATCACCGAAAGCTCGGAGCCGTTTTGCCAGACCGCCAGCGCGGTGCGCTCGTGGATCGAGATCTGGATGGTGTTGGGATAGACCTTGAAAACATCGACGGATTCGACCCAGGGCAGCGTCGCAACGGCCTTTTGCGCATCCGCCGCGCTCAGCCCCACCAGCGAGGTCTCACCGTCGAGCCCGAGCGCGCCGAGGACATCGATCTCCGAGGTTTCGCTGTTGCCGACGACCTTCACGTCCTCGATGGCAAAGCCGAAAGTCGAAGTCGTTACTTTCACGACCTCCGGGGCATGCCCGCCGAGGATCGCACCATAGGCACCGGTCAAGGCAAAGAAGGCCACCGCACCGATGGTGCCAACATGATTGGGGATCGTGAGTTCGCCCTCGACGAGGCGCGAGAAGACGCGGACCGGCTTGCGCAGGAATTTCGGCAGGACGACGCGGAAGCGGCCAAAACCCGCCGTGCGGTCCGAACCGACCGTCACTGCAGCGCGCGGATGCGCATTTTTAGCCTTCAACGCAAACACGATGCGTCCTCCACCATCCAACTCAACAATTCACCGAAGGTATGCCCCGCAGCTTTGGCGATATCCGGTACAAGGGATGTTGGCGTCATGCCGGGCTGGGTATTCACTTCCAGCCAGATAAGCTCGCCATCTTCGGAAAAACGGTCGTCGTAACGGAAGTCCGACCGGCTAATTCCTTTACATCCAATTGCCTGATGCGCCTTGAGTGCCAGTGTTTGTACTTTTTGGTAAATTTTTAGTGAAATTTTAGCCGGAACCACATGATTTGATCCGCCGGCAACGTATTTTGAATCATAATCGTAGAACTGGTGGCCAACGGGGATGATTTCGCACACGCCGATGGCGACATCGCCCATGACAGCGCAGGTCAATTCGCGGCCGTGAATGTAGCGCTCGACCATGACCGTATCGCCATATTTCCAATCCGGCGATGTGATGACCTGCGGCGGATGCGACTGATCCTCCTTGACGATAACGACGCCAAAGCTCGAACCTTCATTGACCGGCTTAACGACATAGGGTGGCTTCATTGGATGCGCCGACGTGAAGTCAAACCGGTTCATCACCTTCGCTTCCGCGACAGGCACGCCTGCCGCCTTGGCGACGATTTTCGCCTGCTGCTTGTCCATGGCAAGCGCAGAGGCCAGCACGCCAGAATGGGTATAGGGAATTTCAAGAAATTCGAGGATGCCCTGGATCGTACCATCCTCGCCAAAGGGGCCGTGCAGAGCATTGAAGGCGACATCGGGCCGAAGGTCGTTCAGGACGCTGGCGATGTTGCGGTCGACGTCGACGCGGGTGACGGCATAGCCTTCGGCCTCCAAAGCATCGGCGCAGGAATTGCCGGAAGAAAGGCTCACCGGACGCTCCGATGAAAAGCCGCCCATCAGCACTGCAACATGCTTTTTCGCCATCAAGGCATCCCCTCGAATTTCCCCATCAACGCGAAAAAAGACATGAGTCCGGGTACGTCCGGCGGCCGGGACCGCAGACACCCAAGGCTGGCAAAAAAAGCAGCCGACTCAAATCAGTTAACGCTTGTCCCTAAAGAATCAGAGAGTTGATTCGCTGACAAGCCCTCAATGATTCAACAATGAAATTCGGCGTAAAAAAATGCGGGTATTCAGGCAGCGCGTGCGGCGGCTTCGACACCCGCAATGACGCGATTATTCGGGCTTGGGAAGATGCGCTGGTACGTCCATGCTTTGATGCAAGATACGCATGAGTTCCGTCACGCCGTCATCAGCAAGCCGAAAAAAGAGAAGGTGGGAGCCAACAGGCATCTTTCGATATCCGGCGCGGACATGTTCTGCTGAACTGCCTGAATTCCGTCTCGTAGAGATATCATCGCATGCTTTTTGGATTTTCCGCAAATATCGCTCGGCCTGGTCATCGCCCCAATTTGCGGCGGTGTAATCCCATATTCGATCTAGATCAGCGAGGGCAGCCGGGGAGATGCGCAATTGCTTCATGCGGGTTTTGTACGACGCTTGGAGTTGAGGAAATCTTCGAAGTTTAACTCAACAGGGGTACCGCTCGTTTCACCTTCATCGAGCGCCGCCCGCAGAGCCTGCAACCTCAGTTCCTGCTCCTCAAGCAAGCGCAACCCAGCGCGAACAACTTCGCTTACCGTAGCATAACGGCCTTGCGAAATCTCTTCGTCGATAAAATCGTTGAAGTGTTCGCCCAACGAAATGGACGTGTTCTTGCCCATGAAAGCCTCCTGCCTTTATACCAATATATGCCAACAATTGGTACAAATACAGAGAGACCTACAACAACTGCCCCATGAATTCCTGCACATCCTGGCCGGTACGGAACCGGCCCAACCGCTTGATCTCCCAATGGAGCCGGATGCCGGAATTCTTCAGGACATTGGCGCGGATCGTCTCGCCCAGGGTCTCGAGATCGTGTCCGCTCGCGGTGCCGGTGTTGATCATGAAATTGCAGTGCATGGGCGACATCTGGGCGCCGCCGATCATCAATCCACGTCCGCCGGCCTTGTCTATTTCCTTCCAGGCCGATGAACCTTCCGGGTTCTTGAAGGTCGAGCCGCCGGTTTTTTCGCGTATCGGCTGGACGGTCTCGCGATGGTGCTGAACCGCGTCCATCGCCGCCTGAATCTCAGCCCTGTCGCCGGGCGTGCCTTCGAATAGCGCCGAGGTGAAGATCAGATCGCTCGCCGCACCCGAATGGCGGTAGGCGTAGCCCATGTCGGCATTGGAAAGCACATGAAGCTCGCCCTTGCGGTCGAGCGCACGCACCTCGACGACGCGTTCGCGCGTTTCGACGCCGTTCGCACCCGCATTCATGCGCAAGGCTCCACCGATACCGCCGGGGATGCCATGGTAGAAATGAAAGCCGGCAATTCCGGCTTCAAGCGCTGCGGCAGCAACGCGCTTGTCTGGCGTTGCTGCGCCTGCGCGCAGTTGCACGTCACCGGCCCGCTCGACCTCGCCAAACCCTTTGGCGGAGAGGCGAACGACGAACCCAGGGATACCGCCATCGCGCACCAGAAGGTTGGAACCGATGCCGACCGTGAGGATAGGATACTCAGCAGGTACTGCTTTCAAGAATTCGGCAAGATCTTCTTCATCCGCTGGCTGGAACATGACCTCGGCCGGCCCCCCCGCGCGAAACCAGGTGACTTTCTCCATGCCCATATTGGGCGTCAAGCGGCCACGCAGCTTCGAAAATCGATCGCCCAGCTTCTTCAGCAGGGCCTCGCCGTCAACCAGTGAGTACATATTATCCTTCCAACGGTTCACAGCGCCGCACATCCCGCTGGCGGCGCAACCGCCAAATCTAGATCGCCGCCAGTTCCTTTGGCAAGGCATAGGCCCATTGCGTGATATTGCCGGCACCGAGAAAAATGACGAAATCGTCAGGCTTGGCAATCTGGGCAATCAGCGGCGCGATTTCCTGGGGCCCGCTGATATAGCGCGCGTCCCGGTGAGCGGCGGTGCGGATGCGCGAAACCAGAGCTTCGGAATTGACGCCCTCGATCGGATCCTCGCCCGCCGTATAGACCGGCGCCACGATAACCGTATCGGCATCGTTGAAGCAGGCGGCAAAGTCGTCAAAAAGGCTGGCGAGCCGGGTAAAGCGATGCGGCTGCATGATGGCGATGACCCTGCCCTTGGCGGAATCGCGCGCCGCCCGCAGCACGGCCTTTATCTCGACCGGGTGATGGCCGTAGTCGTCGAAAATCTCGACGCCCTGCCACGAGCCCGTATGGGTGAACCGACGCTTGACGCCGCCGAACGATGCGAGCCCCTTCTTGATGTCCTCGGCCGAAATGCCGAGCTCATTGGCGACGGCGATTGCAGCCGTGGCGTTCGACACATTGTGCCGGCCGGGCATTGGCAGATGCAGACCTTCGATCACCATTGTATCGCCGGTCTTGCGCTTGGCGATCTGGACATCGAATGTCGAGCTTGCGCCATTGACGGCAAGATTGACGAAGCGCACATCGGCCTGCGGATTTTCACCATAGGTGATGACCCGGCGGTCCTCGATGCGCGAGACCAGCGACTGCACCTCCGGATGGTCGAGGCACATGACGCCGAAGCCGTAGAACGGCACGTTTTCGACGAACTGGCGAAATGCCTCCCGCACGCGGTCGAAGGTCCCGTAATGGTCGAGATGTTCGGGATCGATATTCGTCACGACGGCAATGTCGGCAGGGAGCTTCAGAAACGTGCCGTCGCTTTCATCCGCCTCGACGACCATCCAGTCGCCCTCACCCATGCGTGCATTCGTACCATAGGCGTTGATGATGCCGCCATTGATCACCGTCGGATCGAGATTGCCGGCGTCGAGCAGCGTCGCCACCATCGAGGTCGTCGTGGTCTTGCCATGGGTGCCACCAATGGCAACCGCTTGACGGAAACGCATCAGTTCGGCGAGCATTTCAGCGCGGCGAACGACGGGCAGCAGCTTTTCGCGCGCCGCGACGAGTTCCGGGTTGGATTTCCGTATCGCCGTCGAGACGACCACCACTTCCGCGTCGCCGAGATTGTCGGCCGCGTGACCGACGAAGACCTCGATGCCTTTCTCGCGCAGACGCTGCACATTGGCGCTGTCGGACTGGTCCGACCCCTGCACCTTGTAGCCGAGATTATGCAGAACCTCGGCAATGCCGCTCATGCCGATACCGCCGATACCGATGAAATGAACGAGACCTATGTTGAGCGGCATCTTCATGGACGCACTCCTTTTTTGAATTTTTCGACGCTTTGGCCGGTTGCAATAGCCTCTGCGAGGTCGGCAAGCAACCATGTCGCCTCCGGCTTGCCGGTGCTTCGGGCTTTCTCGGCGGTCATGGCCAGCCGGTCGGGCTCGTTCATGGCATTGGCAAGGATCGAGGCGATGCGTTCCGGCGACAGTTCCGACTGCTTGATCACTTCGGCGCCGCCGGCCGCCGCGAGCGCCGCGGCATTGGCCGCCTGGTCATGGTCGAGCGCATGCGGAAACGGCACGAGCACGGCCGGCCGTCCAATGGCTGCGATCTCCGAAACCGTCGACGCCCCCGACCGCGAGAGGACGAAATGCGCCTCGGCGATGCGGTGCGGCATATCCTTGAAGAACGGAGCGACGTCCGCCCTGATGCCGAGCGCATCATAGGCGGCGCGGACCTTGGCTTCGTCTTCGGGGCGGGCTTGCTGCGTCACCACCAGACGCGCCCGGTTCTCGCGCGACAGCAGTTCGATCGCCGCGGGGACCGCCGCCGAGAAATATTGCGCGCCCTGACTACCGCCAAAGACGAGGAAACGGAACGGCCCCGATACCTGCGCTGGCTCATAGGTTTTCCCGACCTCGGCCAGAACCTCGGGGCGCACGGGATTGCCCGTCAACACCGTCTTCTGCGCGAATGGGCCGCCATTGTCGGGCAGGAAGCCACCGGCAATTGCGGTCACGCGCGCCGCAAGCGCCTTGTTGGCGCGGCCCATGACCGCATTCTGCTCGTGAATGAGCGTCGGAATATGCAGCGAGGTTGCCGCATAGAGCGGCGGCAGCGTCGGGTAGCCGCCAAAGCCGGCGACGAGCTTCGGCTTCATCGCCCGAAACAGCTTGCGTGAATCGAGATTGCCCTGCCACAGGGTCCAGAAAGTCCTGGCGAGCGAAAAGGGATTGCGCCCGCCAATCGTAGCCGAGCGTACGACGTGAATAGCTTTTGCCGGGAATGCACCGGTAAACCGCTCCGCCCGGTCGTCCGTGGCAAGATGCACTTCCCAATCGCGGGCGATCAACTCATGTGCGAGCGCCTGAGCCGGGAAAAGATGACCGCCGGTTCCGCCGGCGGCAAGAAAGATAATCCCCTTTGCCATGACCCCTCAGCGTGCGCCGGCCATGGAAGGCATGTTCGCGCTGCCGAGCGTGGCCGACCGCCGCGCTTCAGGCCTGCGCCGCGTCAGAGCAAGCAGCAGCCCTGTGGATATGGCGACCGAGATAAGCGACGAGCCGCCATAGGAAATGAATGGCAGGGTCATGCCCTTGGCCGGCATCAGGTGGAGATTGACGGAGATATTGATGATCGACTGGAAGCCGAAGAGAATGACGAGACCCGACACTGCAAGGCGGGTAAAGTCATCCCGCTCCTTGAGTGCGATCGTCAGGCCGCGAATGACGATGAAGGCGAAGATCGCGACAATGAGCAGGCAGAGGGCAATGCCGTACTCTTCGGCCGTCACCGAGAAGATGAAGTCCGTATGGCTGTCGGGGATTATGCGCTTGATCGTGCCCTCGCCCGGTCCCTGCCCGAACCAGCCGCCGCGTATGATCGCCTCGCGGCCGGCATCGACCTGGAACGTGTCGCCTTCACCGGTCAAAAATCGGTCGATACGACCGGCGACGTGCGGAAACACCGTATAGGCGCCGAAGAACCCGACCATGCCGAGCACGCCGAGGCTGATGATCCAAAGCCACGGGACCCCTGCCATGAAGAACATGGCGCCCCAGGTGCCTGCCGTAAGGATCGTTTGTCCAAGATCGGGCTGCGCCACCAGAAGCGCGGCCACCACGCCGAAGAGCATCATGGAGAAGAGATTGCCGGGAATATCCTTGTGGCGCTCGTTCTCGGCGAAGAGCCAGGCACAGACGATGACGAAGGCCGGCTTCATGAATTCCGACGGCTGGATCGAAACGCCGGCAAGCGAAACCCAGCGCCGCGCGCCCTTGACCTCGATGCCGAAGAACAGCGCCCCTACCATCGCGACGAGTGAAACGCCGAGCAGGATGATGGCAAAGCGGCGAATGGTGCGCGGCGCCATGAATGACACGGCGAACATCACGACAACTGCCGGCACCATGAACATCGACTGGTGCTTGACGAAGTAGAAGCTCTCAAGGCCGATGCGTTCGGCAACGGCGGGGCTTGCGGCAAAAGACAGAAGAATCCCCAGGCCCATCAGCGCCAGGCAGGCCGCCAGCAGAAATCGGTCTATTGTCCACCACCAGTCGGCGACGGGACCACGGTCAATACGACTAACCATCTATGCCTCCAATTGGTGATGCGCCCGCAAGCGCGAGGACGGCGGAGCGAAATGCCTCGCCGCGTTTTTCAAAGTTCTGAAACTGGTCGAAGCTGGCGCAGGCAGGCGAAAGCAGCACGACAGGTTCGCCGGAACTGTCGCTTGCGGCATCGCGGGCCGCATGTTCGACGGCAGCGGCGATGGTGCCGGAAATCTCGAAGGGCGCTGCATCGCCGAGCGTCGCGGCAAATTGCGGAGCGGCTTCTCCGATCAGATAGGCCTTGGCAATGCGCGGAAAGAAGCCGGCAAGCGAGGCAATGCCGCCCTCCTTGGGCAGGCCGCCGGCGATCCAGTAGATGCGTGGAAACGACGACAGCGCCGGCGCCGCCGCGTCGGCATTGGTGGCCTTGGAATCATTGACGAACAGGGTATTGCCGAGCTTGGCTACCTGCTCCATGCGGTGCGCAAGACCCGGGAACGTGCGCAGGCCCGCATTGATCTCTTCCATCGACAGCCCGACTGAGAGGCAGGCGGCAAGCGCGGCAAGCGCATTCTGCGCATTGTGCTCGCCCCTGAGCGAACCGATGCCGGCAAGAGAGGCGACGACCGACGCATCGCCGTTCTTGGCGCGGACGAGATCGGAGCCCTTGGCGAAATAGCCGTTCTCGATGGGCATGCGCTTGGAGATACGAATAACATGCTTGCCGGTCCGCTCCAGCCGCTCCGCTATCGCCGCGCAGTAGCTGTCATCGACACCGACAATCGCCGTTTCGCTTCCTGCCACCAGACGTTCCTTGATCTCGGCGTAATGCTGCATCGTGCCGTGCCGGTCGAGGTGGTCCGGGGTCAGATTGAGAAGTATGCCTGCCGTCGGGTTGAGGGATGGCGCAAGGTCGATCTGGTAGGACGAACATTCGACGACATAGAAGCGATTATCCGCCGGCGGCTCCAGCGTCATGACCGCCGTGCCGATGTTGCCGCCAAGTTGTACGTCCCGGCCCGAAGCCTTGATGATATGGGCGATGAGGGCAGTTGTCGTCGACTTGCCGTTGGTGCCGGTGATGGCGATAAACGGGCTTTTCTTGCCGGCGCGATTGCGCTCGCGCACGAAAAGCTCGACGTCGCCGATGATCTCAACGCCGGCTGCTCTCGCAAGATCGACGCTCCAGTGCGGGCGCGGATGGGTCAGCGGTACGCCGGGCGACAGGACGAAGGAGGAAAACTGCTTCCAGTCGACGTTCCGAAGATCGCCGGTTTCGATGCCGGCGCTTTGCGCCTTCCTGACGCTTTCCGGGTTGTCGTCCCATGCAACAATTCTGGCGCCGCCTGCGGCGATCGCCTGCGCGGTCGCAATGCCCGACCCGCCGAGCCCGAAGAGCGCGATGGTCTTGTCCTTCATGGAATGGGCGGGGATCATGCGGCCTACCGGAGCTTGAGCGTCGAAAGGCCGATCAGCGCGAGAATGACGGCGATGATCCAGAAGCGGATCACGACCTGGCTCTCGGTCCAGCCCTTCTTTTCGAAATGATGGTGGATCGGCGCCATCAAGAAAACGCGCTTGCCGGTCATCTTGAACGACGCCACCTGGATGATCACGGACATGGCTTCCATGACGAAGACGCCGCCGATGATGGCAAGAACGATCTCGTGCTTGGTTGCGACGGCAACAGCCCCGATGAGACCGCCAAGCGCCAGCGAGCCGGTGTCGCCCATGAAGATGGCGGCGGGAGGCGCGTTGAACCAGAGGAACCCAAGGCCCGCGCCGATGACGGAGCCAAGGACGACGGCGAGCTCGCCGGTGCCGGGCACGAAGTGAATTTGCAGATAGTCGGCGAAAATCGCGTTACCGGAAAGGTACGCAATGACGCCGAAGGAAGCTGCTGCGATCATTACCGGGACGGTTGCAAGACCATCGAGACCATCGGTGAAATTGACGGCGTTACCCGCGCCGACCATCACAAAGGCAGCAAACGGGATGAAGAAGATGCCGAGATTGATGATAAACTGCTTGGCAAAGGGGAAGGTCAGCGACGACGAAAACGGTTCCTGTCCCGCCCACATGATGCCGAGACCGGCCAGCCCCGCGATCAGGAACTCGATGCCGAGACGCCCGCGGGCCGAAAACCCCTTGAACGATTGTTTGCTGACCTTGAGGTAATCGTCGTAGAAGCCGATGGCGCCGAAGCACAGCGCGACGAGCAAAACAATCCACACATAGACATTCGACCAGTTGGCCCAGAGCAGCGACGACAGGAGAATCCCGGTCATGATCATGAGGCCGCCCATGGTGGGCGTGCCGGCCTTCTTGAAGTGTGTCTGCGGGCCGTCGGCGCGGATCGGCTGGCCGCGGCCCTGCCTGATGCGCAGCGAGTCGATGATGCGGGGTCCGAACAGAAAAACGATGAGCGCCGAGGTAATCAGCGCACCGCCGGTCCGAAACGTAATATAGCGGAACACGTTCAGCGCCTGGATATGTTCCGCCAGACCGGCGAGATAATAAAGCATGTGGCTAGAGCCCTTTCCCCATCCCCGCAGCTTACTCGGCTGGACCGGCAGGCTCGATGGAATTGTATTTCTGCAAGAGCGTTTTAACGATCTGGGAGAATCCCGTCCCCTTGGATGACTTGATCATGATCACGTCACCAGCCCGGATCGTCTTCAGCAATTGCGGTTGCAGTTCCTCTACGCTCTGCCTGTATTCGGCATGAAATTCAACCGGCATAGCCGCCTTGAGCGCCTCCATTTCAGGACCGCCGAGAAAAACCATGTTGATGTGGTTGTCGGCAATCACTGAAGCGAGTTCCGCGTGAAGTTTCGGCGCCTGCTTGCCGAGTTCGAGCATGTCGCCGAGCACGGCTATGCGCCGCCCGCGTCCAGTCGGCGTTGCCGCCGCAAGCAGTTCGATCGCGGCGCGCATGGACGCCGGGTTGGCATTGTAGCTCTCGTCGATCAGCGTGAACGTACCCTTTGCAACTTCCAGCGTATGGCGCGCCCCGCGCCCGCTTTCCGGGCGCAGCGAGGCAAGAGCAAGCGTTGCCTTGGCCATGTCTGCACCGGCAAGATGCGCCGCGCCGAGGACGCCAAGAACGTTCTGCACAATATGTCGGCCGGGCGCTCCGATCTTGACGACGGCTTCTTCGCCGGCGAGCCGCGCTGTCATGCAGGAACAATCGCCAAGGAGTTTCAATTTGACGAGTCTGTAATCCGCCCGGGCGTTCTCACCAAAGGTCTTGATGTGCTCGACGCCCGCATCCTTTGCCATTTTCTCGAGCGGTTTGAAATGCTTGTCGTCACGGTTGAGAAGGGCGTAGCCGCCGGGAACGACGCCTTCGAAAATCTCCGCCTTGGCGGCGGCGATTTCCTGAAGATTCTTGAAATGACCAAGATGCGCCGCCGCAATGAGCGTGATCAGCGCGACGTGGGGGCGCACCATCTTGACCAGCGGGCGGATTTCGTCGGGATGGTTCATGCCGATCTCGAACACACCGTAATCGGTATCGGCCGGCATGCGGGCAAGCGTCAGCGGTACACCCCAGTGGTTGTTGAAGGACGCCGCCGAGGCATGAACCTTCCCGCTGGTGGCAAGCACATGCCGCAGCGCTTCCTTGGTCGTAGTCTTTCCAACCGAACCGGTCACCGCGATAATCTGCGCATTGGAGCGCGCGCGTGAAGCAATGCCGAGCCGGGTCATGGCCGCGAGCACGTCATCGACGACGATCATCGGCGCCTTCAACTTGCCGAGCGCCGGCAGTTTCGCTTCCGCAACGACAAGCAGCGCCGCGCCCGCAGCGACCGCCGCGGTGGCGAAATCGTGTCCGTCGAGCGCGTCACCCTTGATGGCGAAGAAAGCCTCGCCCTGCTTCAGGGTACGGGTATCGATGGAAATGCCGGTGATGCCCTCCGGCAACTTGCCGACGGGCCGCCCGTTCATCGCTTCAATCATGGCATCGGAGGTCCAGAGCGGGCTCATGCTCCGCTCTCCCGTGCCAGACGGTCTTTCAGCGCCGAGCCGACTTCGGCATGATCGGAGAACGGCAGAACGACATCGCCGACGGTCTGGCCTTCTTCATGGCCCTTGCCGGCCACGATCAGCGTGTCGCCGGATTTCATCATCGAAACCGCATGGCGGATTGCTTCGCGGCGGTCGGCGATTTCTATGGCGCCCGGCGCTGCCGCAAGGATTTCGGCGCGAATGGTGGCGGGCACTTCTGAACGCGGGTTGTCGTCGGTGACGATGACCACGTCGGCGAGGCGCGTCGCGATCTCGCCCATCATCGGGCGCTTGCCTTTGTCGCGGTCGCCGCCGCAGCCAAAGACGACGATGACGCGGCCGGTCGTGAACGGACGCACCGACGCGAGGACGTTTTCCAACGCGTCGGGCTTGTGGGCGTAATCGACATAGGCGGGCGCACCCTCCTCTGTCGCACCGACGAGGTCGAGCCGCCCCGGCGCGCCCTTCAGGCGCTCGAGGCCGCGCACGGCCGCTGCGGGCGGAACGCCGGTGGCAATAGCGAGGCCCGCCGCGACGAGGCCGTTCGCCACCTGAAAGTCGCCGGCGAGCGGCAGGGTAATCTCGAAGATTTCCCCGGCGATGTGCATCTCGACGTGCTGGCGGAAGCGCTCGTGCTCGACGCGTTTCAAGGTGATGAAATCGCCCTTGCGGCCGACGGTGAGCACCTTGCAGCCAGCGTCAGTGGCAGCAGCGATCGTCGGCTTGGAAAAGGCGTCATCGGCAAAAATGACCGCCGGCGCACCCTTCGGCAGCAGTTCCGTGAAGAGCCGCAGCTTGGCGGCGTGATATTCCTCGACCGTCGCATGGTAGTCCATGTGGTCGCGGCCGAGATTGGTGAAGGCGCCGGCCGAGAGACGCACGCCGTCGAGGCGGCGCTGGTCGAGACCATGCGAGGATGCCTCCATGGCGGCATGGGTAACGCCCTCATCGACGAGCTCGCTGAGCAGCTTGTGGAGTTCGACCGGGTCGGGCGTCGTCAGCGAACCATAATCGTCGCGCTTGGGCGATACGACACCGGTGGTGCCGATGCTGGCGGAGGCAAAGCCCGCCTGCGCCCAGATCTGGCGGGTGAAGGATGCGACCGACGTCTTGCCGCTCGTGCCGGTGATCGCCACCATCACATCCGGTTGAAGCTTGTAAAAGCTTGCCGCAGCAAGCGCGAGCGTGCGGCGTGGATCGTCGACATAAACGATCGGAACGGCAATCTTGCCAAGCTTCGCACCCTTGGAGGTAACAATGATCGCGGCCCCGCGCGACGCCGCGTCCGCCGCATAGGTTGCGCCATCGGCTTTGGAGCCTTTCAGCGCGGCAAACAGAAAACCGCGTTCCACTTTGCGCGAATCCGACGTCAATCCGGTTATCGTCTTATCGCCGAGTTCGGAGATAGCGATTTCAGGAATTCCGTTCAGATCTTTAAGTTGCATGGCCGCAGTGGAACCCATTTTCAAAAACTTTTCATCTCATAAGGTCAAGAATCGCCGATTCTGCTCGCAAAACGCATCGTTTTGAGTCGTTTCTGGGGCATTCGCGAGCGAAGCTGTGGCTATTCATCGAACGACACCATCGTTGGCGCTGCCATGTTCTCTTCCTTGAAATCCGGCTTGACGCCGAGGAACGATGCCGAACGGCGAATAATGTCCGCAACCATCGGCGCCGCGTTCAAGCCGGCAGTTGCCGCAACCTTGCCTTCTTCTGGCTTCGGCTCGTCGATGATGGTCAACACCACATATTCAGGCTTGTCGATCGGGAACGCCGCCACAAACGCATTGAACCTGACATCACTCGAATAGCGGCCGTTGACGACTTTTTCCGCCGTTCCGGTT
Organism: Phyllobacterium sp. YR620; assembly: GCF_900104165.1. NCBI lineage: Bacteria > Pseudomonadati > Pseudomonadota > Alphaproteobacteria > Hyphomicrobiales > Phyllobacteriaceae > Phyllobacterium > Phyllobacterium sp. YR620. The sequence goes on along the minus strand of NZ_FNJP01000001.1, from coordinate 690,752 downwards.
TTGCCGCCGACGCGATAGCCCGGAACGTTCGCCCGCGCGCCTGAACCGCCGGAGCCCTTCTCGCTGTTCAGGCGATAGAGATAGCGCATGTCCTCGCTCGTCTTTTCGCTGACGACCTGCTTGGCAACCTTGGTGGCCTCCTCCTCTGTGCGCGGCAGGAATGTCGGCTCTATCAGTTTGCCGCCGTTCATCAGGGCTGCGGCGCCGACGGCCGTCTGCAACGGGGTTGTCGCCATGCCGTGACCGAACGCGATGGTGATCGAGTGAACCTTCTTCCAGACTTTCGGTTCCATCGGGCGCGCTACTTCCGGCAACTCCGTCTGCATGCGGTCGAGAAGACCGAGACGGTGCAGAAACGCCCTGTGACCCTCGATGCCGACGACGTCGGCTTCCTTTGCCGAACCGATGTTCGACGAATAAATGAAGACTTCAGGCAGGGTCAGGACGCGATGCTTGCCGTGAAAGTCGCGAATGGTCTGGTGGCCAATCGTGATCGGGCGGCTGGCATCGAAGGTACTGTTGATATTGACCTTGCCGGAATCGAGCGCCATCGCCGTCGTGAAGCTCTTGATCGTCGAGCCCATTTCGAAGGTGCCGGCGGACATGCGGTTGAGCCTGTCCTTGTCGAGCGCATTGAACGGGTTGTTCGGATCGAAATCCGGAGCGGAGGCCATCGCCAGGACTTCGCCCGTATGAACGTTAAGGACGACGGCGCCCGCGGCAATGGCGCGGTAGCGCTGCATCGCATTGACTACGACATCGCGGACGACGTGCTGGACGCGAAGATCGATCGACAGCTTCACCGGCTCGAGCGAACGGCTGTCCGCAAGCCCGACATCGCGCAGGTCCGAAAGACCCTGCTCGTCGATGTATTTCTCCATACCGGCAATGCCCTGATTGTCGATATTGACGAGGCCGAGAATATGCGAAGCGGTCGGCCCGCCCGGGTAGAAGCGTGATTTCTCGGTCCTGAAGCCAATGCCGGGGATGCCAAGCGCCATGATCTGGCTCTTCTGTTGCGGCGTCAAACCGCGCTTCAGCCAGGCGAAGCCCGCATTGCTCTTCAGGCGATTATAGGTCTGCTCGAAGTTCAAATCCGGCAGCACGGTCGATAGAAGTTCGATCGCCTCGTCGGGATCGATGATCTTGCGCGGCTCGGCGTAGAGGGACGCGGTCTTGATGTCGGTCGCCAGTACCTCGCCATTGCGGTCGAGAATATCGGGACGCGAGGCCAGCACGGCGCCAGTCGGTCCATTATAACCGGTCGTATCTTCCTGCATGCCGTAATAGATCAGGCGGCCGCTGATAATGCCGTATATGCCCATGAAACCGGCAATGGCCATGACGACACGATTGCGCGCACGATTGCCGGATTTCTTCTTCTTCGCGTCAAGCGCGAAGGCCGGCGCAACGCCCGCTTCGAGAAGGTTCTTTTTCCGTTTGATCCACAGCGCTGCCATCATCAATGCCCCTTCGGCTTTGCGCCTGGAACGGCTGCGCTGCTTTTCTTGACGCTGCCGGTCAGCGTCGCGTCCGTCTTTATCGTATTGCCTGCATTCGCCTCGGTGATGATGTTGGCGACATCATCAAGCCCGTCCGATGCCGGCTTTGGCTGCGGCAGTTCGTCGATGTTGACGATCTGCTGCGCTTCCATCTGCTGCAGGTCGAGCTGGCCCTGGAAGGTTTCCACCAGCTTCTGCAGGCGATTGGGCTGGGTGAGCAGGCTCCAGTCTGCCTTGAGCAGGTCGATCGTGTCGCGCTCATCGGCAATCATGCGTTCGAGCTTGCTGACCTGCGCCATCTGCTTTTCCGCATCGTGCTTTATCTTGTAGGTCACGGCGGCCGCCGCGATCATCAGTCCTATCAATATGATATCGAAGGTGCGCAGCACGGATCAGTTCCTCGCCTTATCTTGGAATGCGGGCAGGTTGGGCAGGCCGTAAATGGAATGGTCCTCGGCAAGCGGTGGATTGGTTGTGCGGACTCCGCCACGCAGCTTTGCGGACCGGGCGCGCGGATTGCGCTCGGCCTCAGCCTCACTCGGCGCAACAATGCCCTTGCCGATCGGCGTGAAGCTTGCCAGCCGCTGTTCGACCTGCGGCAGATGCCTCGATCCGCCGCCACTTGCCGAACGATCGGCGAAGAATCGCTTGACGATACGGTCTTCCAGCGAATGAAACGTGACAACGACAAGTCGCCCGCTCGGCTTCAACACTCTTTCGGCCGCGTGGAGCGCGCGCACGAGCTCGCCCAGCTCGTCATTGACGAAGATGCGCAGCGCCTGGAACACGCGCGTCGCCGGATGGATCGGCACCTTCGGATTGCGCCCGACCAGCGCTTCGATCGCATTGGCGAGATCGCGGGTGCGGATGAACGGCTCGCTCGCGCGGCGCTTTTCGATCATGCGCGCAATACGTCCGGCATGGCGCTCCTCGCCAAGGAAATTGAAGATGCGCGCAAGGTCGCCCGCTTTCAGACGATTGACGACATCGGCGGCGCTTGGTCCGGAACTTGACATGCGCATGTCGAGCGGCCCGTCCTTTTGGAAGGAAAAACCGCGCTCCGCTTCGTCGATCTGCATGGAGGAGACGCCGATATCGAGAACGACACCATCGGGCGCGCCGCCCAGCAAGGCAACCTGATCGAGCGTCGAGAACGTGCCTTGGACAAGCGTGAGACGCCCGGCAAATTCCTTCTCCATGGCGCGGCCTGCCTCGATCGCGGAGGGATCGCGATCGATTGCCGTAACCGACGCGCCTGTTTCGAGAATGCGGCGCGTATAGCCGCCCGCGCCGAACGTGCCGTCGATGATCAAGTCGCCCGGCTGCGGCTGCAACGCCGTGATGACTTCCTCGAGCAGGACGGGAATGTGCCGGTCGTCGGATGCCGTCATCGACTGCCCCCGTTCAGCGTCTCGAGTTGACGCTTTTCCGCGAGGCGTTCCCGCACCGTTGTCCGATGCGCTTCGAAACGATCCGGATGCCACATCTGAAAGTGGGTGTTGGCGCCCGCAAAGGTCACATCCGACGAGACGCCCGTATGCTCCCGGATGAAATCCGTGATCGTAATCCGCCCGTCCCCGTCGAGCTTCAGAAAGCCGCCGTCGGCGTGCAGGTAGAAGGACATGTCGTCCGCCGTCTCCGCGAAAGGATCCTCGCTCTCCAGACGCTTGTCGAACCGGCTCAGAAGCTCCGGCCCGCCCACATCGAGGGCAGGCAGATGCAGAGAACGCAGCGCATAGAGCTCCGCGTGACCGGCCTTCTGGATAATCGAGCGGAAGTGCGCCGGCACCGAGACCCGCCCCTTGGCGTCGATCTTGTTCGTTATATTTCCGAGGAACCGGTTCAAGACGTAACACCGCCGTTTCCGCCCCGTCCGCATTTCTCGGGGTGCCAATGGTTTTAACTTCCGATGGTTCGGACAAGGCATCGGCATGGTCAGCCCATGGCCAGCCCTGGCATGCGTGTTCGTAATGCGGGGGACACCGTGTCGAATGAACGCTACTGATGAAATCAATCGGTATCATGGGGCACTATGGGCGTCAATGGGACCAGCGGACACGGATAGGGAATGAGCCGTCAATTCGGCGCACTACCGGCGATTCTGAAATTTATCGCTCATTAAGCTTAATGAAGCGTTAGGAAAGGCCACATTTACGCGTTCGCACCACTGCGAAGTCGCTCGCCGAGCGGCTTCACAGTGATCGATCATCCCATGGAAATTGAAGTGCCAGCTGGCCTGTAAGCCGGGTTCTGTATGGCCGGGCTCGCGCCCGACGCGGCAGCCATTCATCTTGGACGGACGTTGCCGCCCGCCTCCTGCAACCCACCCGGACGACTGACCCGGAAACTGATCGCCAGGCTTGCGCCCGGCACGCCGTCCCTATTCGGTTTTGCTCCCGGTGGGGTTTGCCATGCCGCCCCTGTTACCAGTTGCGCGGTGGGCTCTTACCCCACCCTTTCACCCTTACCCCGCCAGTATTTGGGCTCGGACCGCTTTGCGCGGTCGCAGCCGAAATACAGGCGGGGCGGTTTCCTTTCTGTGGCACTTTCCCTGGGGTCGCCCCCGCCGGATGTTATCCGGCACCGTGTTTCCCTGGAGCCCGGACTTTCCTCACATGCCGCCTTTCGGCTTTTGACATGCGCGGCTGCCCGGCCAGCTGGCGACGCGTATAAAGGCGTTTCGCGCGAAAAACGCAAACGAAAAAAGGCCGGGCGTCCGGCCCGGCCTTTCAAATCATGCGGTGGTGATTATACCCAAAGCCTAGTTGGATGCCATCTCCAGCTTCACCTTGGCGCAGTAATTGGCCGAAACCGGGTTCATGCGCGTCGCGCCATGACCGGCATTGTAGCGCAGGATCGTACCGCAGGTGGTGCCGTTGCCAAGCTTATGGGCGCCGGCAAGATATTTCATGCCCCAGCGGATATTTTCCTCCGGGTTGTAGAGCGCCTGGCGCGTGCCGGTATAGCCGAGGCCGCGGGCCGTCTCATACTTGATCTGCATCAGACCGATTTCGCCGGCGCTGCCCGTCATGTTCGGCTGGTAATTGCTTTCAACGCGAATGACGGCATTGGCAAGCGCGACCGGTACGCCATAGGAGGCGGCGTAGGAATTGATGATCGTCGAATACTTGGTCCCGCCGATCGCCGAAGCGCCGGCAGACGCGATGCTCCCCGTCGTCATCGTATCGACGCTGGCAATGGTCTCGTTGACGACAGTGGTCTTGATGCGGGCCTTGGCCTGAACGACCGGCCGCTTGTGCGAGGCGGATTTCTTGCTGACGCGCTGCTGCTTGGCAGCTGCCTTTTTCGTTGCCGGCGCCTTGGCGACGACGCGTTTACCCTTTTCCTTCGACTGGGTGATTTTTGCGGCCGGAGCTGCCTTGGCCTTTGCCTGGGCTTCCCGTTCACGCTTCAACTTGATGTAATCAGCGATACTGTTCGGCTCTGCCGGGCTGCTGAGTGCTGAATTTGAGCCATAGAAGGCCATCGCCCCGAAAAGGGCGAGAATCATACCAAATTTTTTGTTCATCGTTTTCCGTCTAGAAGCTTGGGCGACACGAATGTGCACACCGGGATCGTTCCGTGCCAAAAATCAAAAGGGCAGAGCCGGAACACTGGCCAAGGATTTGACGGTCCAATGCAGCCGAATATTGATCGGCCAAATAACAAAATGTAACCCATTGATATATATAGGTTGCAGTGCACAAAATGAGCCGGAAAAGGTTTTTTAGTTCAAACGCTTACGCCGACAGGGCAGGCAGCGAATAAAGTAGTCGATGCAGGGTCTCGATGGTTGACATATCGGCGACTCCATCGACCTTTTCGGCGCGAAAATGGCGCTGGAACGCTAAAATGCCCAATTGTGTCGCGTTTCCGAAGACCCCGTCGATGGGGACGCCATAGCCGTAAAGTGCCAGCATGGACTGCAAAGCCTCGACTGGCTGGCCCTGATCGCCGAGCGTGAAGAAACGCCCGCCTCTGATCGGCGACGCTTTCACCCAGTGACCGACGCCGGCATCGTAGAGGACAGGCCAGGGAAACTTCTCGCCGGGATCGATCTTGCGCGCCGGAGCGATGTCGGAATGGGCAAGTACCGCCTCGGGCCGGATGCCATGGCGGGATATGATGCCCTTGCAAAGGTCTATGACGGCATCGATCTGGACGGGTTCGAAATCGGGAAAACCGAGAAGCGGACCACCGTTCACGATCTCGATACCGACCGAGCAGGAGTTGATGTCTGTCTCGCCCTTCCAGAAGCTCTGGCCTGCATGCCAGGCCCGTTCGCTCTCGGGCACCATCTGCACGATCCGCCCATCCTCATGAACGACGTAGTGCGCGGAGACTTCGCTTTGGGGATTGGCGAGCCAATTCTGGGCGGCTTCTCCGGTCTCCATGCCGGTATAGTGCAATATGAGATATGACGGTCGCTTGCCGTCCTTGCGCGGCCCGAAATTTGGCGAGGCATGGACTTCGGCGGAAAGGTGGTCCGGCTTAAACCCGCTCATACGCCTTCAGGTCTTTTTCAACCCGGTCCCAGGCGGCATTGATCGCTGCGATGCGCTGGTTGGCAATGGCGATGAATTCTTCCGGCACGCCGCGGGCGATCAGCACGTCCGGGTGGTTCTCACGCACCAGCGCGCGGTACTGCTTGCGGGCCTCTTCGAAACTGACGCCGTGTGAAAGGCCGAGGACCCGGTAGGGATCCGTTTGGCCAACACCCACGTGGCGCGCGAGTATCCGGTCGAACTGTTCTTCGTCGAGCTGAAAGATTTCGGCCACGGTTCCAAGGAAGACGAGTTCCTTGTCATGCAGGGCGCCGTCAGCCTTCGCGATGTGAAAGAGCCCATCCAGAATGTCTTCGAGCATCTTGCAATTGGGCTTGCCGGTCCCGCAAAGCCCGGACAATTGCGTCGCATAGGCCTCATAGCCGGCTACGTCCTGCTTGGCGAGATTGTAGAGGCTCGTCACCTGCTCCTGATATTGCGGAGGGACGTGGAATATCTCGTGAAACGCATTCACCTCGGCCTGCGTCACGACGCCGTCAGCCTTTGCCATCTTGGCCGAAAGCGCAATCATCGCAATGGAGAAAGCCACGCGCCGGCGCGTCTCCGGATCGCCCTCAAACGTGGTTCGGACGGCTTCGATGATGCTCGAGAATGCATCGATCGCAGTGCTGGTAATGAAATCGCTGATGCGGCGCCAAATCGACATGACTTCGTTTTATTCAAATTCATTCGCAAATGCGAGAGCCATATCAATGTCGCGGCGGTGGACGCGTTGCCGCATGGCGCGCACCACCGTCGGCCGGACGGCGGAGCGCCCGGCCTAAAGGCAAGCGCTATTGCATGCCGAGGGCGTCCTTGATCGCCTTCTCCGCCTCGTCGGCAGCAACCTTGGCCTGGTCGTCGGTCTGACCAGCCGATTTGGCAGCGTCTTCGGCAGCCTTGCGCGCCGTCGCGACCGCTGACTGCTTCTGCTCAGGCGTCATCGTCGCTGCCTGCTCTTTCAGCTTGTTCAACGTGTCTTGAGCATTCATCGGCGTTGCTGGTGTCGCAGCTGGTGCAGCGGGAGCCGCAGGCGTCTCCGTTGCTGCGGGGGCAGCAGGCGCAGGCGCTGGTGCCGGGGCGGGAGCCGGAGCTGGCGCTTCGGTTTTCGCCGGAGCCTGTTCCGATTTCTGTTCGCTCTCGCCGCAACCGGCAAGCACGAGAAGTGAGGCTGTCGCCATCGCTACAAAAAGTCTGTTCTTCATCGTTTCCTCTCCATCGCTAAAACTGGCCCCTCGCCTTACCTTAAAACGAATTGGTGGCTGGCGGCGGTTTGTTTGCGCATTCAGTTAATTTTCCCGTGGATATCAACGGTTTCGCGCGAATCTTAACGTAGAATCTTCCATGATTGCGCTTGTTGCCATTTGGCTTATTCTCACTTGGGGCATGTGCGAGGTTTTTTCCGCGCCGCCGAATCACCTGTAGACGGAGGCTGCCCGTGAAGGACAGATGGGATTTCTGGATCGATCGCGGTGGCACGTTCACCGACGTGATTGCGTGCGATCCGTCTGGGCAGCTTCATGCCCATAAGCTCCTCTCGGAGAATCCCGAAGCCTATAAGGACGCAGCCATCCAGGGCATTCGCGAACTCCTCGGCGTCGAGCCAGGCGATCACATTCCGTCCGAACGTATCGGCGAGGTGAAGATGGGGACGACTGTCGCAACCAATGCGCTGCTTGAGCGCAGGGGCGACCGGACCTTGCTCGTCATAACACGCGGTTTCCGCGATGCCCTGAGGATTGCCTATCAGGCGCGGCCCGACATCTTTGCGAAGGAGATCATTCTTCCCGAACAGCTCTACGAGCGCGTGGTCGAAATCGATGAGCGGGTGCGAACGGACGGCACAGTGGAAGTTGCGCCGGATGCCGCGCAGATACGCGACTTGTTGAGCGAGGCCAAGGCGGAAGGGATCGATGCCGTCGCCATCGTTTTCATGCATGCCTGGAACTATCCGGCACACGAACAGCTTGCAGCCAGGGTGGCGCGGGACCTCGGGTTCGGACAGGTGTCGGTCAGCCATGAAGTTTCGCCGCTCGCCAAGCTCGTCGGGCGCGGCGACACCACCGTCGTCGACGCCTATCTTTCTCCAATCCTGCGCCGCTACGTCGATCGGGTTGCCGGTGAGCTTGGCGCGGGCGACGGGGCGGAACAGGGGCCGCACCTCTCCTTCATGATGTCATCAGGCGGGCTGACGGCGGCCGATCTTTTCCAGGGCAAGGACGCCATTTTGTCCGGTCCCGCGGGCGGCGTCGTCGGCATGGTCGAGACGGCACGGCTTGCGGGGTTCGACCGGGTGATCGGCTTCGACATGGGCGGGACCAGCACCGATGTCGCCCACTACGATGGGGATTATGAGCGCGCCTTCGATACGGAAGTCGCCGGCGTGCGCATCCGTGCGCCGATGATGCGCATTCATACGGTCGCCGCAGGCGGCGGTTCCATACTTCATTACAGCGCGGGGCGCTTCCAGGCCGGTCCCGATTCGGCCGGTGCCAATCCAGGCCCCGCCTGCTACCGGCGCGGTGGGCCGCTTGCGGTTACGGACGCCAATGTCATGCTCGGCAAGTTGCGGCCCGAATATTTTCCGGCGATCTTCGGTCCTAATCAAGACAAGCGGCTCGATGCTGAGATCGTTGGGAGAAAGTTTGCGCAGCTTGCGGCAGAAATCGGCGACGGCAAGACGCCGGAAGAGGTTGCCGAAGGTTTCGTGACGATCGCAGTCGAGAATATGGCGAATGCGATCAAGAAAATATCGGTGCAGCGCGGCTACGACGTCACCGGCTATCTCCTGAATTGCTTCGGCGGCGCGGGCGGGCAACATGCCTGCCTTGTTGCCGACGCGCTCGGCATGGAAGCGGTGCTTATCCATCCCTTCTCCGGCCTGCTCTCAGCCTATGGTATCGGCCTTTCCTCGATATTCGCGTCACGCCAACAGGCGCTCGTCAAACCGCTTTCTTCCGAAAACCTTGAGGAAATCCGCGAACTCGTTGCGCGCCTGTCGGCTGCCGTGACGACCGAACTTGCAGGCCAGAGTGTTCCGGCCGAGGCAATTGCGGCGCGTCCCATGGTGCATCTGCGCTATGACGGAACCGATACGACGATCCCCATCGATTTCAGCGCCTTTGCGATTGATGGAGCGCGCGCTGCCTTCGAAGCTGCTCACAAGGCCCAGTTCGGCTTCATATACGACAACAAGGGCATCGTGGTTGAAGCCGTCGGCGTCGAGGGCATGGACTCCCGCGAGCGGACGCAAGTCGAAAAGAAGCAGGCTCCGGTTGCGGCAGAACCGCAGCACGAAAACACGTGCCGGATTTTCTCCGGCGGTGCGTTTCACGACGCTCCGGCGTTCCGGCGCGAAAGCCTCGCGACTGGGCATGAGATCAAGGGCCCGGCCCTGATAATCGAGCCGCATCAGACCATCGTCGTCGAGCCAGGCTGGCGTGCGCAGATCACCGACTTGAACCATGTCCTCATGCGCCGCGCCGAAAAGAAGCTTCGCACGGCCGCGCTCGGCACCGAAGCCGATCCGATCATGCTCGAGGTTTTCAATAATCTCTTCATGTCGATCGCCGAACAGATGGGCGTGACGCTGCAGAACACCGCCTATTCGGTCAACATCAAGGAACGTCTCGATTTTTCCTGCGCCGTGTTCGACGGCAGCGGCGCGCTCGTCGCCAACGCACCGCACATGCCCGTTCACCTCGGCTCCATGGACCGCTCGGTCGAGACGATCATCAAGCTCAACGCCGGCGATATTCATCCGGGCGATGTCTTTGCCCTCAATGCTCCGTATAATGGCGGCACGCACCTCCCGGATATTACTGTGGTGACACCGGTCTTCGATGATGCGGGAAAAAACATTCTCTTCTACGCCGCCTCACGCGGCCACCATGCCGATATTGGCGGTTCCGCGCCGGGATCGATGACCCCGCTCGCGACGACCGTCGATGAAGAAGGCGTTCTCATCGACAATTTCCGTCTCGTCGAGCGTGGCCGCTTTCGTGAACGGGAATTGACTGCGCTTCTCACCGATCACCCTTTCCCTGTGCGCAATGTCCATCAGAACATCGCCGACCTGAAGGCGCAGATCGCCGCTAACGAAAAGGGCGTTGCTGAGCTTAAGAAGATGATCGGCCAGTTCGGGCTCGGCGTGGTCGAAGCCTATATGGGCCATGTCCAGGACAATGCGGCGGAGAGCGTGCGGGCCGTGCTCGACCGGCTGCCCGAGCAATCCGAATACAGCTACAAGACCGACACCGGCCAGACGATTGCGGTGAAGATTACCGTCGATCGCAACGAGCGCCGGGCAACGGTGGATTTTACCGGCACGTCGCCGGTCATGAAAAACAACTTCAATGCGCCGGAGCCTGTGGCGCGCGCTGCAGTGCTCTACGTATTCCGTGTCATGGTCGAAGGCGCGATACCGATGAATGCCGGCTGTCTGCGTCCTATCGACATCATCATCCCAGATGGGTCGATGCTGAAGCCCACCTACCCGGCGGCCGTCGTTGCCGGCAATGTTGAAACATCGCAGCATGTCACCAACGCCCTGTTTGGCGCCTTGGGCGCGATGGCGAATTCGCAAGGGACGATGAACAATCTGACGTTCGGCAACGAGCGCTATCAATATTACGAGACGATCTGCTCGGGATCGCCCGCCGGCCATTTCAACGACGGCACCGGCTTTGCCGGAACCGCCGCCGTCCACACGCACATGACCAATTCACGCCTCACGGATCCCGAAATCCTCGAAATGCGCTTCCCGGTCCTGCTCGAGGATTTTCATATCCGCGATGGTTCCGGCGGCACCGGGACGTTCCCGGGCGGCAACGGCACGCAGCGGACGATCCGTTTCCTCGAACGGATGGATTGCGCCATCCTGTCGTCGCATCGCAGCCGCCCTCCCGAAGGCCTCGACGGCGGGGGCGATGGCGAGACAGGCAAGACGCAAGTGCGTCGCAACAATAGAACAACCGAAACGCTCAAAGCTTGCGACCAGACCGTCCTCGACGTCGGTGAAGCCGTGATACTCACCACACCCACCCCCGGCGGTTATGGAAAGACTGATGGTTGAACCGATGCAGATTGCGGTCAGGCGCTTGAGCAGCGACGATGCGGAGCGTTTCCAGGCCCTGCGGCTGCATTGCCTGCAGACTGCACCCGAAGCATTCGGTTCGAGCTATGAGGAAGAGTGCGGCCGCGACATCGCCGAAATACGCTCGATGCTGGAGGCGCAGCCCAATGCGGTGTTTGGCGCCTTCGCCGGTGACTTGCTCATAGGCCTAGCCGGCTTTGCCGTCAGTCCCAAAGCCAAGAAGCGCCACGTAGGTCTGCTATGGGGTGTCTTCGTCCATCCCGCCTGGCGAGGTCATGACTTAGGCAGACGATTGACTGCGGCCGTGATCGAACATGCGAGGCAGCATGTAGACGTTCTTCATGCGACGGTGATGGCAACCAACCTCTCCGCGCGCAATATATATCTTGGTCTCGGATTTACAGTTTTTGGTTTTGAGAAGGATGCATTGCGCTACGACGGCAAGTCCTATGACGACGAGCACCTGCGCCTGGATTTACGCTGAAACTGTGGCGCAGCAGCGGCAACGAAACGTCGATAAAACACGAAACGAACGACACCTGTTAAATTGCCTTTGTACGGTCGTCACACTTCCACGCCGTGCAAGCTCAATTACTTGCCCGCCCCTCATCATCGAGGCATTTGGCGCGAACAAAATAACGGTCGAAGGCGCTGCGAGTCCTTGGCGGACTGATGCGGCCGACGAATTTCGCGCATGTCCGCCAGAGGCTGACGCTCGCCGATGAAATGAGTTCACCTTTGCAAAAAGCTTTCACTCAAGGTACACGTCGACGACGCCGCGCTGGCATCGCGAAAGCCAAGCGCGCTCGACACCGGCGGTCCAGATGCCCAGATACCCGAGAATCCGGTCTCCTGAACGATACTCGCCAAGATACTATGAAGGGGACGTTTCCTTGACCGCGACCCCTAGCGAACGCAGGCCGTTCCAGTAACCTGGATAGGTTTTCGCCACGCAGCCGGAATCAAGGATGTTGATGCCTGGCAGTTTGAGGCCGGCCAGCGCGAAGCTCATCGCGATGCGGTGGTCAGAATGGGTATCGATGTCGACCTCGGAAAAGCTTGACTGCAAACCCGGGTCCGAGGCGACAAGCAGATCGTCTCCCTCCTCAATGCCGAGGCCTGGGCGAATTGCGTTGAGCCCCGCAGCTAGCGCCGACACGCGGTCGCATTCCTTGACGCGCAGATTGGATAGCCCGCTGAATCGCACCGGTGTTTCGTTGAACGCCGCCAAGACCGCGATCGTAGGTATCGCGTCTTGCATCTGCGCGCCGTTGATGACAGCCGGCAACCGCGGAAACTGTCGGATGGTGGCCATTGCTCTGGCATCGGGTTGGGTGAATGCCTCCACCGGCATGCCTAGGTCAATTGAACCATTCGTGATCGCTTCCGCCGCCCACAGATAAGTAGCTGCAGACGCATCAGGTTCGACTATGAAATCGGTGGCGATATAGCCGGTCGGCTGGACGCGCCAACTTGCATCTGATGTCTGCTCCACCATTGCGCCGAACTTCTCCATTGCCGCAAGTGTCAGATCGACATAGCCGCGCGCCCCGATAGCGGGGCCAGATAGTATGATGTCGATCGGCCCCTCGCCAAACGGCGCGATCATCAGCACAGCTGAGACATATTGGCTCGATAGCGCGCCATCGATTTCGATCCGGCTGGTTTTCAGGCGGCCAGTGCCGCGCACGGTCACTGGCGGATAGCCAGCTTGGCTGAAGATGTCGATGCCCGCAGCGCGCAGCGCTACAACGAGCGGTTCGATCGGTGGGAGGCGCATATAATCGTCGCCATCGACGATGACCGTTCCGTCCACGACCGCCGCCGCTGCCGTGATAAAGCGGGTAGCGGTGCCGGCATTCCCTAGAAATAGCGGAACCGCAGGTGAAGAAAGGCGGCCGCTGCTGGTCAATGCAAAACTGGTTTCGTCAGGCTCGCTGACCATCACGCCCATGTCGCGCATAGCCGCGGACATATAGCGTGTGTCGTCGCTCTTCAGCGCGCCGCGGATAAGGCTATTGCCAGGCGCCATTGCCGCCAGCAGCAGAGCCCTGTTTGTGATCGACTTCGAGCCAGGAGGAGTAATCTGGCCGATCAGCCTGCGACCGGGCGGAGTAATCGTGGCAACCAAACGCTGGCTCATTCTACGTCACTTCCGGATACAATGCGGGCCGACCGGGCAGCCACGAATCGGTGAATTTGCATATAATTTCTTTAGGCCAGTCGGCACGCACCGACAAGCGCGATCCTGATGTCTACGTGCCCTGTTAGGCGTCATGGGCGCCTGGATTTGCGCTGAAACTGGCTTGGCGCAGCGGCGTCAACGAAACGTTGATAAAACACGGAAATGACGGCACTTGTTAAATTGCCTTTGCACGGCTGTCACACTTCCTGGCCGTGCAAGCTCAATTAGTTGCCCGCTTAAGTTGAATCAACTTGGCAAGTCGCTATAAGGGCGTGCGTCACCCATTTGTTACATCGGGATGCTAGGCGGGCAGGAATTTCCAATAAAGGGGATTCGATTAGATGCCGCTTGCTAGACAATCCAACGAACTGTCCCCGCGCAACGAGAAGCTCAACAAGGCGGTCCGGCAAAACAGGCTCCTTTCGAAAGCCGGCCTTTCGGAACGCCTCTTCGCCCATGTCTTCAAGGGGCTGGTCTATCCGCAAATCTGGGAAGACCCGGAAGTGGACATGGAGGCACTGCAGATTCTGCCTGGCCACCGGATTGTCACCATTGCCTCTGGCGGCTGCAACGCCATGTCCTATCTGACGGCCGATCCGGCCAGCGTCGAAGCCGTCGACCTCAACACCGCTCATGTCGCCTTCAACCGGCTTAAGCTCGCAGCAGTTGCCCGCCTGCCCAATTACGACGCCTTTTACCGCTTCTATGGGACGGCTGACGACAGGGCCAACCTTGCTGCCTATGAGCGTTTCATCCAGCCGCATCTCGACGCGACGAGCCGCGCCTATTGGGAAAAGCGCATGCTTTCCGGCCGGCGTCGGATCACCATCTTCTCACGCGACCTCTATCGGCACGGGCTGCTCGGGCTCTTCATCGGCATGGGGCATCGAATTGCCAGGCTGTACGGCATCGACCCGCGCGATCTGCTCAAGGCATCCACCATGGAGGAGCAGCGCGCCTATTTCGATACGGCCCTCGCCCCGCTCTTCGACAAGCGCATGATCCGCTGGGCGACGAAGCGGAAGTCGTCGCTGTTCGGACTAGGCATTCCTCCGCAGCAATATGATGCGCTCGCCACCGCCGGCGATGGCAATATGGCGCAGGTGCTACGCGGCAGGCTGGAAAAGCTCGCTTGCGGCTTTCCGCTCTCGGAAAACTATTTTGCCTGGCAGGCCTTTGGCCGCGGCTACAGCGACAATGCCGAGACCGGCCCGTTGCCGCCCTACCTTTCTCGCAGCAATTTTGCCACCGTGCGCGACCGCGCCAGCCGGATGAACGTCGTCAATGCCTCCTTCACCGAATTCCTCGCGGCAAAACCCGACGCCTCGGTCGATCGCTTCATTCTTCTGGATGCGCAGGACTGGATGAACGACACCCAGCTCAATGAACTATGGGCGGAGATCACCCGCACTGCCGCGCCGGGCGCACGCGTCATCTTCCGCACGGCGGCCGAGCCTACCATCCTGCCCGGACGCATCGACGATACGTTGCTTGATAGCTGGGACTATCAGGAAGAACTTTCCCGCGCGCTGCACGAGCGCGATCGCTCGTCGATCTATGGCGGCTTTCACCTCTACCTTCGCAAGGACCGCGCCTGATGTTTGCCAAGATTGAACACGGCCCGCTGATGGACCGGGTGTACCGGCATCAGCGTCACTTCTATGACGCTACCCGCAAATACTACCTGCTTGGCCGCGACCCGGTGCTTGCCGGGCTCACCCCGCCAACGAGTGGCAGCATCCTAGAGATCGGCTGCGGTACGGGCCGCAACCTCGTGCTTGCCGGGCGGGCTTATCCAAAGACTTCGCTCTACGGCATTGATATTTCGAATGAAATGCTGGCAACAGCACGCAAGAAGATAGCTGCTGCAGGAATTGGTGATCGCGCCACGCTCGCCTACGCCGACGCGGCAAAGTTCGAGCCTGAAGCGATCCTTGGGCGGCGCGCGTTCGACCGGATTTTCATCTCCTATGCCGTATCGATGATCCCGCAATGGCAGGCGGTGATGCGCGAAGCAATCAACCATCTCACGCCGGGTGGTGCGCTGCATGTTGTCGATTTCGGCGATCTGCGCGATCTGCCTGCCTTCGCGCGGCGCGGGCTTTATAAATGGCTCGAATGGTACCACGTGACGCCTCGCAACGACCTGTTCGATGTTGCAGGCGAGATTGCCCTGGCCGCCAATGCGCAGGCCGAAATCCATAGGCTATATCGCGGCTTTGCCTGGATTTCAGTAATCCGCCGTCACGCCTGACCTACTGGCAAAGGTCGGCTTTGGGGCCGGCCGAACCCGGGCCCGCGAGGCAAAAGAGCATCGACATTTCCGCGGCCGAACGCCCGCTTTGCGGGTTCTCTTCGCCGCTATCGCCGCTTGTCGGTCGCTTCAACTCGCAATCATCGCGCAGCAGGCACATGACCGGGATGCGTGCCATCGCAACGGCCGCCCTCTGCATGCCGGCGGGACCGGAGAAATCTCCGGCATTGCGCACGCGGTACCACTGGTGGACCCGCGAAATGCGAAAGAAGGCGCGCGGGTTTGGCAGAACTGCGAGCCGCGAGCGCAAATCATTGTCGGCGAAGAGATCTACGACCTGGCCGTCATAGGGCTCGGCCAGGCGCCGATTGTTGGAAACGAAGGTGGAATCGAAGGTAATCGCCGCAGTACATGGAAACGCTGCCGCAAGGTGGCGCGCAAGTCCGCCGCCCAGCCCATGCCCGACAACGATATATTCGACCGGCAGGCCCGCCGATCCGCTTTGCGCCTCACGGCGGATACGCGAAAACTCCTTGCGCACAGTCCGGTATTGATCCCACGGATTGATCATCTGGGTAAACAAGGTGTTCTCGCTGATCAGATCCGGCAGGTTGAACGCGCTGTCCTTGCCTCTGATGACGAGCATTACCGAAAGCCGCACCGGGCTGCGCTTGTAGAAAAGCTCAGCGTAGAACCCACCCGGCCGGATAATCGGCCCGCCCTGCGGAGCCCAGCCGAATATTTCTGCTTTGAGATTGAAACGGTCTCGGTTCGATGGCGCGTAGACGTTGGAAGCGTAAGCGGCATAGATGCCGAAATAGTCGGAAATCAGCTCGTTATCGTAATCGGGGTACCCTCTATAGTTGCGCCAGAAGCTCGGTATTGCCGGACGAACGCAACTGCCGGACTGGCTGACGGCTATCGCCAGATCATCCCTGTTGATGGTAACCCACGATGCGAAAAAGGCATTGGCCAGCGCAACCAGCGCGACAAGAAAAACCAGCAAACCAAGTTTTCTCATCGTCCCGCCCCTCGCACCAAACGCTGTTTGCAACGAGTAACACGGCTTAAGATTCGATGCAGCATGCAAAAATATGCAATGGGAACAGCATCGACGAGGGGCGCTTATGCTCATCATCTGTTAAGCATAATCGCGCATCTCTAGTGCATGAGCACTGATCCCGCCACGATTCGATGATGGACCGTAAATATATGAAACGACTTGCAGCAGGTTTGCTGACTGTTCTTCTGACCGGCTGCACGACCGTCGACTATGATTTTTCCGATGCCAAGCAGACAAGGCCGGTCCAGCAGATCGCCGCGCCGACCGGCAATGTAAAGGCGCCGCGCTTCGGCGACCGCGATCCGCACGACTGGACCGGGAAGACGCCCTGGCACTATCCGATCCACGGGACGGACATATCGAAATATCAATCTACGGTTGATTGGCAGACCGTCCGGGCCAATGGCATTTCGTTCGCCTTCATCAAGGCAACGGAAGGCGGCGACCGGGTGGATGATCGCTTCGCCCAGAATTGGGCCGCGACGCGCGCGGCCGGCGTTCCGCGCGGCGCCTATCACTTCTATTATTTCTGCCGCACGGCCAAGGATCAGGCCAAGTGGTATATCCAGCACGTCCCAAAGGACCCAAGCGCCTTGCCGCCGGTCCTCGACATGGAGTGGAACGCGGCCTCGCCAACCTGCAAGCTCCGGCCCAATGCCGCGATCGTGCGCAGCGAGATGAAGACGTTCATGGATATCGTCGAACGCTACTACGGCAAGCGTCCGATCATTTATACGACGGTCGATTTCTTTGACGACAATGACCTGCGCCAATTCGTGGGCTATCCTTTCTGGTTGCGCTCGGTAGCCGGGCATCCCGACGAGAAATACGGGTCACACCCCTGGACCTTCTGGCAGTATACCGGCACCGGCTCCATCCCCGGAATGCGCGGCGATGCGGACATCAACGTCTTTGCCGGAAGCGAAAAATCCTGGAAAGAGTGGCTGGTGCGCAACAAGGTGCAATAAAGGGCAAGACCCCCACCCTGTTTCGCGATTCTTTGACTTCACCTCAACTGCATATTCGTGCATTAGCAGGGCATCTGCGCGCTTGGGCGTGCCCGTTAGAACGAGATTTCCCTGATGAAAAGACTTTCGACTGCCCTTGCCGCTGCCGGCCTTCTTCTGACATCGAGCGCGTCCTATGCGCTGGATCAGGTAGCGCCTGCGCAGACACCGGCTGAAAAGCCTGCTTGCGGCGGCGAACTCGAACCCTGGTTCAACGGCCTTATTGCCGAAGCCCGCAGTGCCGGCGTCGGGGAACGTGGGCTGAACGAGCTGTTGAAGGCTTCGCTCGATGACAAGGTCCTGGAGCGCGATCGCGCACAGGGTGTCTTCAGCCAGACATTCCTGACTTTCTCCTCGCGCATGGTCTCCGATTACCGGTTGAAGCAGGGCGCAGCCAACCTCAAGAAATATGCCTCGACTTTCGCCGAGGCCGAGCAGGAATACGGCGTGCCCGGTCCGGTCATCGCCGCATTCTGGGGTCTCGAGACGGATTTCGGGGCAGTCCAGGGCGATTTCGACACACTGAATGCACTGCTTACGCTCTCGTTCGATTGCCGCAGGCCGGAGCTCTTCCGGCCGCAACTGATTGCGCTGTTGAAGCTCTTCGACAACGGCGTCGTCGATGCCAAGACAACCGGCGCCTGGGCCGGCGAAATCGGGCAGATGCAAATGCTCCCCACCGACTATCTGGAACGCGGCGTCGATGGCGACGACGACGGCAAGATCGATCTGAAGCACAGTGCGCCGGACGCGATCATGACCGCGGCCCGCGTCCTGCGCGATCTCGGCTGGAAGCACGGTGAACCCTGGCTCGAAGAGGTCAAGCTTACCAAGGATCTGCCCTGGGAAAACGCCATCCGCACCAACCGGCTGCCGCATTCCAAATGGTCGGAGTGGGGCGTGACAGGCATGAACGGCCCTCTCGGGCCGGATGATGGCGATGCTTCCCTTCTGCTGCCGATGGGCCGCAAGGGACCAGCATTCCTTTCCTATTCCAATTTCGACGTGTTCGTCGAATGGAACAAATCCATCATCTACGCGACCACGGCGGCCTATTTCGCCACGCGCCTGGCCGGAGCCGGACCGCTGCAGGCGACGACACCTGAAGTCGGGCTCAACCCCGACCAGATGAAGGAACTGCAGAACAAGCTTGCGGCGCGCGGCCACGACATGGGGCCGAAGATCGACGGCGTCTTTGGCATCCTGACTCGCGATGCGGTGAGAGATGAGCAGATCCGCCTCGGCATGCCCGCCGATTCATGGCCTACGCCGGAATTGCTCGGCAAGCTCTAAAACGAAGCGCTATTGCGGCGGAGCCATCGTTTCGAGGGATGCGAAGCCTTCCGGCTCGCTGCCTTCATCGAAAGCCGTATCGACTTCGACAAACGTGTCCGGATAAAATCCGTTGAAGCGCGTGCGAAGCGATAGGGAATAGGCGCCGATATGGCCGATCTCGATCCAGTCGCCCGTTTCGACGGTTGCCGGCAACCAGAATGGCCGCGACAGGATATCGACGGAATCGCACGTAGCACCGCAGACGCGGAACGGTACGATCTCCTCCACATCCCCGTGCCGCAGCTTCTTGGCAGGATCGGGGATGAAGCGCGCCGGCAGCGTGATCTTGCCCGTCCATGAATCCGACAGCGATGCCCAGATACCATCATTGATATAGAGGCGCCTGCCCTTGCGCAGGAGAACCCGCACGATGAGCGAGAAGGCGCGAGCGACAATGACGCGGCCGGGTTCGGCCACAAGCGGCAGATCGCCGAAGCCGTATTCCTTGATGTCGCCGCGCAGGCGCGACATCAGTTGCCCGAGCGAGGGCATTTCCACATGTTTGCGCTTCGGATCGTGGCCATATTCGGCCGGAAACCCGCCGCCAATATCCAGCCCCGCGAGTGGTACGCCGGCGCGATTGCGCACCCAGTCAGCGGAGCGCAACGCATTCTCATAGGTATCGGGATCCTCGATCTGGCTGCCGACGTGAAAACACAAGCCGACCTTGTAGCCGATTTTGTCCGAGCGCTGCAGGAGTTCGATGGCATGTGCCGGCGCCGCGCCGAACTTCTTCGAGAGTTCATAGGCGGCATGGCCCTTGGTTTGCAGACGAACATAAAGCGTAATACTGGCCGGATCGATATCGAGCGCGCGGACGATGCGCGTGATCTTGGCGATCTCGTCCTCATGATCGACGGCAAGGACGCGGATGCCATAGGTTTCGAGAGCAAGGCGAATGTCAGATTGCGCCTTGATCGGATGCATGTAGAGCATCTGCGCATTCGGGGCGACCTTGCGAACGGCCTCGAATTCCCCGGGGGAAGCCACATCGAATGTGCTGACGCCATTGCGCGCCAGCGTATCGAGAACGAGATCTTCGCCATTTGTCTTGACCGCATAGGCTGTCTCGCCCGGAAACATTTTCATGAACCGGTCCGCATCCTTGATGAGGACATGGGGACGAAAGCAGTAGACGGGTTGATCGGGCCGTAAGGTAAGCGCTGCTTCACGGGCCGAGGCGAATCGTTGCATCTTGTCGTTCTGCGTCATACGAAACTCTTAGCAAGCGAACGTGACGGACGAAAGTCGCTTCTTGTCCGGCAGGAATCGGGTGGCCTTGATCCTGTTTTGCCGTGAATGTGGAACGCCGGGCAGGCTTCTGGAGGAATTGAAACCTTGTCATCCCAAACCATCGCACCAAGACCCCTTGCCATGACAGGCTTCGCCTGGGCGCAATTGTTTCTTCTCGGCGCTATCTGGGGCGCCTCGTTTTTCTTCGCCCGCATCGCAGTTCAGGTCGTCCCGCCGCTTACCCTTGTGCTCTTTCGCGTCGCCATAGCCGCCCTTGCTCTTCATCTCTATTGCTTGCACGCTGCATCAATTTCTGGAGCTACCGGCAACACGCGTTCAAATTTGCCGGGCTCGGCCTGCTGATGAACGTCATACCGTTTTCATTGTTGTTCATCGGCCAGACGGCCCTTGGCGCTGGAGTGGAGGCAATCCTCAACGCAACGACTCCGATCTGGACTGTCGTTGTTGCCGCATTTCTGACCGTCGATGAAAAGGTCACCGTCAACAAGATCGCCGGCATCCTGCTCGGCATTGCCGGCATCGTTACTCTCATTGGTCCAGGGGCGCTGAC
The DNA here is from genome assembly GCF_900104165.1 of Phyllobacterium sp. YR620. Lineage (NCBI taxonomy): Bacteria > Pseudomonadati > Pseudomonadota > Alphaproteobacteria > Hyphomicrobiales > Phyllobacteriaceae > Phyllobacterium > Phyllobacterium sp. YR620. Next base: position 669,963 of record NZ_FNJP01000001.1, on the reverse strand, counting down.
CGGGTTGGGCGGACCGCTATGGGCGGAAATGCTGGTGATCGCGGCAACGCTGTCCTACGCCTTTGCGGGCATTCTCGCCAAGCGCTTCAAAGGCGTTCCGCCAACCGTCACCTCGACCGGCCAGATGACCGCGGCGACATTGATCATGATACCTATTGTCCTGTTCTGGGACGGCGTCCCGCAGGTCGCTACGATCGATGGCGGAGTTTGGGCCGCGATCCTCGGCCTTGGTCTCCTGTCCACTGCCTATGCCTATATCCTTTATTTTTCCATCGTGCAGACGGCAGGCGCGACCAACGCTTCGCTCGTGACGCTGATCGTCCCCGTCAGCGCCATCCTGCTTGGAACAATTTTTCTTGGCGAACGGCTGGCCGCGCATGATTTTCTCGGGATGGGGCTCATCGCGCTCGGCCTGTTGACTATCGACGGCCGCCTGATAACCGCAATGCGAAAACGGTAAAAAACCTAAAGTTTTCAATAAAGCGACATATCCGCGAACGGGCCAATTATGGCGCAATTGTGGCTGAAACGGGCCTCGGCGCCCGTTAGTGGCAAAAATGCTGCAGTGCAAATATATGCCTCATTTCGGTACATTTTATCGTGATCTCGAAATTTTTTGCCCTGTCAAATGTGTTTCATTTCAGAAACTTAGGTTTATAAGGCAAAAATTTTCTCACCCCGGCGTCATGAGACCGTAATATTTGGGCTTTTTCTGTGGCAAATTTGCGCTATGCTAAATCGGTTAACTGCAGGAGACAAACGATGGGACTAACTCGATCGATGAATGTCCTTATGATCTGTGCAGCGTTCGCATTTATCGGTGCAATGGTCGTAGGACTCATCCCCTGAGTAAATACAAGAGCGCTACGTAGATGGTCTCTGACCGTTAAGTAGGTGAAACATGGAGCGGCCCGATCATGGCAGTCGGGCCGTTTCCCATTTCAGAGCCCGGTCTTATGCCGCGGCCCCGGCCAAATTGGCCTCAACGACATTGCTGCCCGGCCGAATTCCGATGAGATGGCAGATGGCAAAAGCAAGGTCGGCCCGGTTCATCGTATAGAAGTGGAAATCCTGCGCACCCCTTTCGACGAGGTCGAGCACCTGTTCGGCAGCGACTGCCGAAGCGACGAGCTGGTGCGTCTGCGGGTCGTTCTCGAGACCCTCGAAGCGCTCGGCCAGCCAGTTGGGAATGTGCGTGCCCGCCTTCGAGCAGAAATTCGTCACCTGCGTGAAATTGTGGATCGGCAGGATGCCCGGAAGGATCGGAATATAGATACCGGCACGGCGAACCTTTTCGACATAGCGCTCGTAGAGATCGTTCTCGAAGAAGAACTGGGTGATCGCCCGTGTCGCGCCATTGTCGACCTTGCGCTTGAGCATGTCGATGTCGGTGGCGAAGTCCGGGCTTTCCGGATGCTTTTCCGGATAGGCCGAAACCGAGATATCGAAATCGGCAAAGGCTTTCAGCCCGGCAACGAGATCAGCGCCGTTCTCATAGCCGCCGGGTGTCGGCTTGTAGTGGGAACCGACGCCGCTTGCCGGATCGCCCCGCAGGGCAACGAAGCGCTTGACGCCCATGGCGGCAAACTCGCGCACCACCGTATCGACTTCCTCCTTCGTCGCATCGACGCAGGTAAGATGCGCAGCGGCATTGACGTCTGTTTCGGTCAGGATGCGGTTGATCGTGCGGGCGGTCCGCTCGCGCGTCGACCCGCCGGCACCGTAGGTCACCGAGACGAATTCGGGATTGAGCGGCGCAAGGCGCGTCACCGTCTCCCAAAGCCGTTCCTCCATGACTTCCGTCTTCGGCGGGAAGAACTCGAAGGACACACGGATATTGTGACCGATATCGGGGCGGCGCGATTGGCGAAAGAAACTCATCAGACACTCTCCGTGACGCGGGAGGTTAAATCGGGATCTGCAATCAGCAGGCGCGGGTCGCGTGCCAGCCACAGTTTGACGGTTAGTTTGTTCTTGTCTTTCGGTTCAAGTTCCGTGCTCTCTTCGAGCATCAAACCGGCTTCCGTAAGCCATTCGCGCATCTGCGCATCGCTGAAGCCGAGACGCATATGGGCATGGTTGTCGCGCAGGAACTCAAGTTCGTGCGGAGCAAAATCGACGATGAGCATGCGCCCGCCTGCCCGCAATGCACGTGCCGCTTCGCGGATTGCTTCGGCGGGGTTATCGAGGAAGTGCAGAACCTGGTGGACGGTAACAAGATCGAAGGATTCGCGATCCACCGGCAGGGAATAGACATCGCCATGGCGTACCTGCGCATTGGTAATCCCGTCGCGATCGAGATTGGAGCGAGCAACCGTCAGCATATCGCGGTTTATGTCGATGCCGACGCCGCGAATATAGAGTGGCGAAAAGAGTTCAAGCAGGCGGCCCGTCCCCGTGCCGACATCGAGCATCGCCTGAAACGGCTTGCGGCCGACGATCTTGAGGAGCGCTGCTTCCACCGCGCCATCCGGCGCATGCAACGACCGGATCATATCCCAGCTCGTTGCATTGGCGCTGAAATAGGCGGCTGCGCGTTCGCGCCGCTGCAACTTCACAGACGAAAGCCGCTCGAGGTCGCGTTCGAGCAAAGGATCGGAAAAATCGAGGCGGTCGAGCAGCGAACGGGCGATATCACCGACGATCAGCGAGTCGGCCAGGCGGAAATAAGCCCAGGAACCCTCTTGGTATCGATTGATGAGGCTGGCCTCGAACAGCAGCTTCAAATGCCGCGACACGCGCGGCTGCGACTGGCCAAGGATTGAGGTGAGATCGGAAACGGTAAGGTCGCCGCGTGACAGGAGCGCGAGGATGCGCAGGCGGCTCGGCTCAGCTGCCGCTTTCAGCGTATCGACCATCAGGTCCAGGTTAAGATCACGCTTGTCCATGCTTCCAATCCTCAAAAGACATAAAGATATGTTTATGTGACAAACGTCGCATAAGCAAGTTGTTTTTGCCGTTGACGACATTTTTTGCCGCGCCTGAAATAGGACGAGAATCGGCTAGGATAGTGGCATGAGCATCGGAACGAACCGCCAGCGCGCCATCAATAAGGCTTTGACACTTCTGCTACCGGCCGTACCCTATTCCGATTCCGAGCCGATCCGCGCCGCCGCGAATGCCCCGCACATGAAGACGCTGCCGCCGCCGATTGCGGTGTGGCTGGCGGCGGTAGCCCATGTCCGGCATCAGCATACGGATTACGACGTGCTTCGCGACGACGGTTACGACAAGGAGTCGGCGCGTTTCTTCGTTCTGGAAGCGATCAACCGGAAACTGACGGAGTGGCGGGCGACACGCCTGCTTGATCCGGATGAGGATGATCCGAGCTGAGCGTTCCTGGATCATCGCATCCACTCCAACGGTCCCGGAAAATGAGTTCATCCAGGGGCAGTCGCTTGCGCCAGCCGCGCTGCTCAAGCTCGGGCGCCTGGTAGAGCTCATCCACGTAACCGACGCAGAGATAGGCGACGATCTCGACATGCGCGGGAATGCCGAGAATTCGGCGCATGTCGGCATCGTGGTAAATACTGACCCAGCCGACACCGATGCCCTCGGCGCGCGCTGCAAGCCAGAGATTCTGCACTGCGCAGACGGTACTGTAGAGGTCCATCTGACGGTTATGGGTGCGGCCAAGGACGACGCGCCCGCCACGGGTGCGATCGCAGGTGATGCAGATGTTGAGCGGCGCCTTGAGAATGCCTTCGAGTTTCAGCGCAGCATAAAGCGCCTGGCGATCGTCAGTGAACATTGCCCTCGCTTCCTCATTGGCGCGGGTGAAGGCCTGGTGCACCTCCTGCTTGCGCTCGGGATCGCTGATCAGGATGAAATTCCAGGGCTGCATAAAGCCGACCGAAGGCGCATGGTGGGCCGCATCGAGCAGGCGCATGAGCACCTCGTCGGGTATGGGCTTGGGAAGAAACTGGTCGCGCACATCGCGGCGCGTATGGATGGCTTTGTAGACCGCCGCGCGTTCATCTTTGGAAAAACTGTCGGCGGCAGTCGGACCATGGCATTTATCGTGCATTGTTTGCTCCCAACAACGCTTGAAACTCTCGCCGCCGTCCACGCGGTTCGAGCTATGAGGTCCGGCCGGTCTTCTGACTGAGGTTCAACTGAGCCGCGCGCCTTCCGGAAGTTCCGTGGCAAATGCGCGTCCATCCCCCTTACAGCGTTGGGCACGTGCCGGATTTGCACCGGCTTCCCGATTCTCCCGCAACGCTTGCCGCAGGCACCGGACCTGCCTGATCATTCGCCACAATTCCCGGGCGCGCGCAAGCCTCAGGGGCGATAAATCCAATGTCGGGAATGCGCACATCCACCTTTTCGCCATTGCCGATCGTTCCAGGCTTTTCGACCCAGGCGACGATGCCGCGCATCCGCCGCGAGACCCGAACGAAATCGAGCGCAGTCGCGGTATGGTCGGCCGTTCCCGCATGTTCGCCGATCGAGCGCCCGGCAATCTTGCAGGGCGCGTTCTGACCGTCAACCTTCAACGTGACACCGTTCTCGAAAAATATCAGCGTCCGCGGCGGGAGCATCGAAAGCGACGGGATCCCGTCGATCAGCATGTTGCCGCCGATCCACTCGGCCCTGAGTTCGGCAAGCCCCATGCCCGCTGCAACTTGTACGAGTTCGTCCGGCGCAAGAATCGAGAGTTGCCGTTCGTTGCGCATTTCGGTGCCGCGCGGATACCAGGGCTCGCGACCGCCGGATTTCCGCGTCGGGCCAGCATGGAAATCACCGACAATTCCGTCGAAAGTGACGTTGAGTTCCGCTGACGGCGCCGTGACAAAATCGCCGGCGCGTGCCTCGAATAGGCCGCTCACACGCCCGCTGAGCTTGCGCGCGGGCAATATCTCGGGGCCGGTTGAAAAAAGGTCGTTCATAAACGCTCCTGAAAATATGCGCCGTGAAAGCCGCCGCATTTTATGAAAAACTGCGGGCAACACCAGCAAATATCCCTGATGAATCTGTCAAAAAGAGTCATGAGAATTCGGTGAACTATTGCGGCTCGGCAATACCTTGCGCCTATGGCATGCTACAACCCACTGGAAAGGCGAATCGTCTCCGATTGACAATCGTTATGTGTTCTGCTTTCGTTCTTTTCTCACCGGAGGTTTGTCGTGAACGCTGAAGTTATGGACGCAGCCATAGATTTGGCGAAACGAACCGCAGGAAAGCGTTATCACACCGTCCTTGCCGATCCGCCGTGGCGCTTCACCAATCGCACCGGAAAGGTCGCTCCGGAGCACAAGCGCCTGTCGCGCTACGGCACGATGACGACCGACGATATCTGCGCCCTGCCGATCGCCGACCTGACGGCGCAACCCGCGCATCTCTACCTGTGGGTGCCGAATGCGCTGCTGCCGGAAGGGCTGCGGGTGATGCAATCCTGGGGATTCGAGTACAAGTCGAACATCATCTGGCACAAGGTGCGCAAGGATGGCGGCTCTGACGGGCGCGGCGTCGGCTTCTATTTCCGCAACGTCACCGAAGTCTTGCTCTTCGGGGTTCGCGGCAAGAACGCCCGCACACTGGCGCCAGGCCGCAGCCAGGTGAACTATCTTTCGTCGCGCAAGCGCGAACACTCGCGCAAGCCCGACGAGCAGTACGATCTGATCGAAAGCTGCTCGAAGGGTCCCTATCTCGAACTTTTTGCGCGCGGGACGCGGCCAAACTGGACCTATTGGGGCAATCAGGCCGACGAAGACTACAAGCCGACCTGGAAGACCTACGCCTATAATTCGGCGGCGGAAGCCGCGGAGTGATCGAACGTCACCACCGATGAAGGTATGCCAATAAGGACAAGCGGGCATGGGTTGCCGACGCCGCGCAAGACGCGGTCGCGCAGCTTGCGCCAATGGGTCGTCGCCTCGCCGAACTTGTCGCCGACAAATGCATCGACCCATGCTTGCCGGAAGTCGCCGGTCCGCTCGGCCCTTGTCAGGATCATTTCCCGCTGACGCCGCGTCGGAACATAATTGAAGCTGTCGAGCTGACCGAGCTCATCGACAGCCCTCTCATCTGCAAAGCGGCGCAGGATCGTCCGCATATCGTTCTGAAGGCTCTCGCCGCGGGTAATGAGCCCGCCGACGGAAACGGCGCCCTCGGCGTGCAGCCGCTTGAAGCTTTCAAGGTCGCGGTCGAAGAAGGGGTCCTTGTTGTTCCACTCGATTTCGAGTGCGAACACCGAGCCTTGCGGCCCGAAGGCCTTCACGTGGTCGATTTCATGGGAGAGGGAGGCGACCTCCCTCTCCTCATCGAATTCGGACCAGCGCACGGTCTTGCGGACGCGGATATTGCGCTTGCTCCAGCCCCGTTCGGCGAGACCACGGCGCAGGCGCTGCGTCAGTCGCGCCTCGCCTCCCCCGCCCGCGACAATTTCGGTGACGGGGATCGTCAGATCGAGCAGCACCGTTTCGAGGTCGTTCTCCGCGCCGGCCATGTCCATGGTGACGATGGCTTCGGCGTGGTGAAGCGCCAGTATATCAAAACCGCGTTCCTTCAGCCGCTCGAACATGCGGCCTTACCGCGTCAGGCGCTTGTAGGTGGGACGCTTCGGATTGACGCTGTCCGGGCCGAGGCGGCGGATCTTGTCGTTCTCATATTCCTCGAAGTTTCCTTCGAACCATTCGACGTGGCTGTCACCTTCGAAGGCAAGGATATGCGTAGCAAGGCGGTCGAGGAACATGCGATCGTGGCTGATGATCACGGCGCAGCCCGCATACTTTTCGAGCGCATCCTCGAGCGCCGAAAGCGTTTCGGTGTCGAGATCATTGGTCGGCTCGTCGAGAAGCAGGACGTTGCCGCCAGACTGCAGCATTTTGGCAAGGTGCACGCGATTGCGCTGACCGCCCGATAGATTGCCGACTTTCTGCTGCTGGTCGCCACCCTTGAAGTTGAAGGCAGAGACATAGGCACGCGAATTCATCTCGTGCTTGCCAAGCTTGATGATGTCGTTGCCGCCCGAAATCTCCTCCCAGACGTTCTTGTCGCCCTTGAGGTGATCGCGGCTCTGATCGACATAGCCGAGATGGACTGTGTCACCGATGCGGATCGATCCGGAGTCCGGCTTCTCCTGGCCAGTAATCATCTTGAACAGTGTCGTCTTGCCGGCGCCGTTCGGACCGATGACGCCGACGATGCCACCCGGAGGCAGCTTGAAGGTTAGGTCCTCGATCAGAACCCGGTCGCCGAAGGACTTGGTGAGATTCTCAGCCTCGATCACCACCTGCCCAAGGCGCTCGCCTGCTGGAATGATGATCTGGGCGTCGCCCGGACGCTGGTCATTGGCCGCATCGACCAGTTCGTCATAGGCCTTGATACGGGCCTTGGACTTGGCCTGGCGTGCCTTCGGGCTTGCGGCGATCCACTCGCGCTCGCGCTCAAGTGCCTTCTGGCGCGAAGCCTCTTCGCGGCCTTCCTGCTGCATGCGCTTCGATTTGGATTCGAGATAGGCCGAGTAGTTGCCCTCGTATGGGATGCCGCGGCCGCGATCGAGTTCGAGGATCCAGCCGGTCACATTGTCGAGGAAGTAGCGATCGTGGGTGATGAGGAGGACGGCGCCGGGATATTCGCGCAGGTGCTTTTCAAGCCATGCAGTCGTTTCGGCATCGAGATGGTTGGTCGGTTCGTCGAGAAGCAACAGGTCAGGTTGCGACAGCAAAAGCCGGCACAGCGCGACGCGGCGGCGTTCACCGCCGGATAGCTTGGTGACATCGGCGTCGCCAGGCGGGCAGCGCAAGGCTTCCATCGCCATCTCGACCTGCGATTCCAGATCCCAGAGGTTCTTTGCGTCGATGATGTCCTGGAGCTTGGCACCTTCATCGGCGGTCTCGTCGGAATAGTTCATCATCAGTTCGTTATAGCGGTCGAGGATCGCCTTCTTGTCGGCGACACCCTCCATCACATTGCCCATGACGTCCTTGCTGGCGTCGAGGGCAGGCTCCTGGGCGAGATAGCCAACGGTTGCTCCATCGGCAAGCCAGGCTTCCCCGGTGAACTCCTTGTCCGTTCCCGCCATTATCTTGAGGATCGTCGACTTGCCGGCGCCGTTCGGGCCGAGAATGCCGATCTTGGCGTCGGGATAGAAGGAGAGGTGAATATTCTCGAGAACTTTCTTGGTGCCATAGGCCTTATTGAGACCGGCCATATGATAAATGAATTGGCGTGCCATAACGCGCGTCACTCCGATGTTCGTATTCGTGTGAATGAAGTTGCGCCGTATTTAGGGGAAAGGCGCTCCGGTGGCAATGCGCGGGCGTTTTATTTCGCGGCCCCGCCCGCCACCCAACACTGGTTTCAGATAAAACCTGTCCCAAAATGAGCGAAACCGGGCGCGGATATTTCCGTCACCCGGTTTCCCCTCTGGTGCCGCATTCGGGGAGCGTCCTCTTCTCCCTTGAACGGCCATGTAACTGGCAAGATGGGCAGCTCGATCATCTGCAACAGCGACGAAAGGTCAGAACCCGTTTCTTTCGGAGTGAAGTTCTGCGGCATGTTTTTATCGATTGCAAGTGGTTTTGCAAAAGAAAGTTGCACAAAGATTTATCTGTTTATTTAATAGGCAGCACCGCGATAATTTGGGCGATATTGATATGGACTTATTCCGCATTGACTAATCGCGCGCCACCCTTTCAATTGCGGGCGGGAGGCTGCGAATGGCATTTAAAGAGGTTGAGACAGTACGCACTGCGACGGGGGCCGCGCTTGCCGTTCGGGTCTCGCAGGCAGAAGCGGAGCCATGCGGCATTGTCCAGATTTGCCACGGCGTCAGCGAGCACTCCCTGCGCTATGCCCGTTTTGCGCAGTTTCTAAGCGAAAGGGGCTTTCACGTTTATGCCCATGACCATCGCGGCCATGGCCTGACCAAAGCGCCGGGAGCCCCGGCAGGACGCTTTGCCCAACAAGCCGGGCGCCAGCACGTGCTCGACGATGTCGACGTCGTCAACCACCTCGCCCGTAACCGGAATCCCGGACTGCCACTCATCCTTTTCGGCCATTCGATGGGCGGGCTGGTTGCGCTCAACTATGTTCTGAAGCATCCCGAGAATGTCAGCGGGGCGGCAATCTGGAACGCCAACTTTTCAACGGCGTCCGTCAACCGCCTTGCGCTCGGTATCTTACGGGCAGAACGGATGCTCCTCGGTTCCGACGTCCCCAGCATGATCCTGCCGAAGCTTACCTTTCGCGACTGGGGCCGCAGGGTCAAGAATGCCCGCACGGCTTCCGACTGGCTGTCGCGCGATCCTGACGAGGTGGATGCCTATCTCGCCGATCCGCTTTCGGGCTGGGACCCGACGGTCAGCATGTGGCGCGACATTTTCGATTTCATGAACGTCGGTACCAACGATGCTCTTCTCGCCACGTTGCGCCGCAACCTGCCATTCAATCTTGTCGGCGGCGCCGAGGATCCGGCCACGGCGAAAGGCAAGTCGATCAAGGACCTCCAAGAGCGCCTCCTGCGCCTCGGTTTCACCGATGTCGAAAGCCGGATCTATCAAGGCACGCGCCATGAGGGCCTCAACGAAATCAACCGTGACGAGATCATGCAGGATTTTGCGTCCTGGGCGCTGCGCGTCGCCCAACATCCAACGAAAGAACTGGTACAAAACTGATCATGCCTGATGCACCCCTCAAAGGTATCCGTGTCATCGAACTTGCCCGCGTACTGGCGGGACCCTGGGCCGGACAAATCCTCGCGGACCTCGGCGCCGATGTGATCAAGGTGGAAAACCCTGCCGGCGGCGATGAGACGCGCGGCTGGGGACCACCCTTTCTCACCAGCAGCGAAGGGGAGAACCTCTCCGCCGCCTATTTCCACGCCTGCAATCGCGGCAAGCGTTCGATTACCGCCGATTTCGCAACGCCTGAAGGACAGGAGACGGTGCGCGCGCTTTGCCAGACGGCAGATGTCGTCCTTGAGAATTTCAAAGTGGGTGGGCTACGCAAATACGGGCTCGACTATGAAAGTCTCAGCGCCGACAACCCCAAGCTGGTCTACTGTTCGATCACCGGCTTTGGGCAAACCGGTCCCTACGCGGCGCAGGCTGGCTATGATTTCATCATCCAGGGCATGTCCGGGCTGATGTCAGTCACCGGCGAGCCGGACCGCGAACCGCAGAAAGTAGGTCTTGCCGTCGCCGACGTCTTCACCGGACTTTATTCGGTGATCGCCATTCAGGCGGCGCTGGCGCATGTCGCCAAAACCGGCGAAGGCCAGATGATCGACATGGCGCTGTTTGACGTCCAGTCAGCCGTCATGGCCAACCAGGCGATGAACTACCTTGCGACCGGCAAGAGCCCGCACCGGATGGGAAATGCCCATCCGAATATTTCGCCCTACGAGGTGGTGCCGACATCGGATGGGCATTTGATCCTTGCCGTCGGCAATGACGGCCAATTTGCCCGCTTCTGCTCGATCGTCGGCCTGGATGCGCTCGCAAGCGATCCGCGGTTTCTGACCAACCGCGCCCGCCTCGAACACCGGGCGGAGTTGACCGCATTGATACGCGCCGAAACGGCAAAGCGCAGCCGGGCGGAACTGCTCGAGGCTTGCGCCGGCAATGCCGTCCCCGCCGGCCCCATCAACGGCATTGGCGAAATGTTCGACGACCCGCAGATCATCGCGCGCCAGTTGCGCCTTGACCTTGAAGACAGCCACGGCAGCACTATCCCTTCCGTGCGCACGCCTATCGTCATGTCCAAGACCCCCTTGCAGTACGAGCGTCCCTCGCCCCGCCTCGGCGAACACAGCGCCGACATATTGAACGAATTGAAGGATATTACCGATGAAAACCGGCGGTGAACTGATCGTTGAAGCTCTGGTCGCCAATGGCGCCGAGCGGCTCTTCTGCGTTCCGGGCGAGAGCTACCTTGCGGTGCTCGACGCGCTCTACGACGCCAATATCGGGGTGACGGTGTGCCGCGCCGAGGGCGGCGCCGCGATGATGACGGACGCCTGGGGCAAGCTCACGGGCAAGCCCGGCATCTGCTTCGTCACCCGTGGTCCAGGTGCAACCAACGCATCACCCGGCATCCACATCGCCATGCAGGATTCAACGCCGCTCATCCTCTTCATCGGCCAGGTACAGCGCGACGCCCGTGAACGTGAGGCCTTTCAGGAGGTCGAATACCGCCGCTTTTTTGCTGACACGGCAAAATGGGTTGCCGAGATCGACGATGCCCGCCGTATCCCCGAGTTTGTCACCCGCGCCTTCGCCGTCGCGACTTCCGGCCGTCCGGGGCCCGTCGTACTTGCGCTGCCCGAAGATATGCTCACCGACAAGGTGGAAGCCGTCGCGGCGCAAGGCTGGCAGCCGGTTGAAACCGGCCCGTCCGCTGCCGTCATCGAGAAACTCGCCGATCTTTTGCAAGGCGCGCGGAAGCCATTCATGATCCTTGGCGGCTCGCGCTGGAGCGAACAAGCGGTTCATTCAATCACGCGTTTTGCCGAGAAATGGCAGCTTCCGGTTGGTTGCTCGTTTCGTCGCCAGATGCTGTTTGATCATCTCCATCCCAATTATGCCGGCGATGTCGGGATCGGCATCAATCCGGCGCTGGGCGCGCGGGTCAAGGAGGCCGACGTTCTGCTCCTCGTCGGCGGCCGTTTCGGTGAAATGCCGTCCTCAGGCTATACGCTGATGGACAGTCCGTACCCAAAACAGACGCTGATCCACGTTCATCCTGATGCGGAGGAACTCGGACGGGTCTATCGCCCAAGCCTTGCCATAAATGCCGCGGCCGATGCCTTCGCGGCCGTGGTTGAGCACCTTGCGCCACCATCGCACATCAACTGGCCGGGCGAGGCGGAAACGGCGCACCAATCCTATCTCGCCTGGTCGACGCCGCCGCAGACAGGCCCGGGCAAGGTTGCGATGGGGCCGATCATGGCCTACCTCGAAAGCGTCCTTCCGGAAGATGCGATCATGACCAACGGCGCCGGCAACTACGCCACCTGGCTGCATCGCTTTCATCGTTTTCGCCGCTTCGGCACGCAAGCTGCCCCGACTTCCGGCTCGATGGGATACGGCTTGCCCGCCGCAGTCGCCGCCAAGCAGCTTCACCCGGACCGCATGGTGGTGTGCTTTGCCGGCGACGGATGTTTCCTGATGAACGGCCAGGATTTCGCGACAGCGGTGAAGTATGACCTGCCGATCATTGTTCTCGTCATCAACAACAGCATTTACGGCACGATCCGCATGCACCAGGAGCGCGAATATCCGGGGCGCGTCTCGGCGACCGAACTCACCAATCCCGATTTCGCGATGCTTGCCCGTGCCTTTGGCGGCCATGGCGAGACAGTCGAAACGACGGATGCTTTCGAAGCGGCATGGCAACGGGCAGTTGCCAGCGGCAAGCCCGCCATCATCGAAATCCGCCTCGATCCGGAAGCAATCACACCGACAAGGACACTGTCAGACATTCGCGATAAGCGGTGATCAGCCCGGGCGATGCGTGAATTGAGGTATGGCAAGCCGGTGCGTTCAATGTTATGGAGCGCGCCTGATGAGACAATACGAAAGCGTCTGACTTGAGCAATCCGGCAATCACAATCGTTATTCCCTGCCGCAACGAGGCCGCCAATCTAGCCTTTCTCCTCGATGAAGTGGATGCCGCCATGGATGGCCGCAGCTACGAGGTCATCGTCGTGGATGACGGCTCGACGGATACCACCGGCGACGTGCTCGCCGGCCGCATCATGGCAGGCAAGCCGCTGCGCCATGTGCGCCATGACAAATCCGCCGGCCAGAGCGCTGCGGTTCGTTCAGGCGTCTTCGCCGCCAAGGGCACTGTCGTCGTGACCATGGATGGCGACGGCCAGAACAACCCTGCCTATCTGCCGCAGCTCGCCGATGCCCTTCTTGAAGCCGGTCCAAGGACAGGCATCGCTGCGGGCCAGCGCCTGAAGCGCACCGACACCAAGCTCAAGCAATTCGCCTCGAAATATGCCAATCGCTTGCGCGGTGCGATCCTCAAGGACAATACGCGCGATTCCGGTTGCGGCCTCAAAGCGCTGCACACGCAGATCTTTCGCGAACTGCCCTTCTTCGACGGCTGGCACCGCTATCTGCCCGCCCTCGTCATTCGCGAAGGCTATGGCGTCGTCCATGTCGACGTCGTCGATCGCGAACGGCGGCACGGCAAGTCCAACTACGGCATTCTCGACCGCGGCCTGCGCGGCATTCTCGATCTATATGGTGTCTGGTGGCTGAGAAAACGCCGCAAGACCGTCCCAACTATCACGGAGATCAGCCATGGCTGACGCTATAACAAATTGGCTGCACTCGGTATTCGTCGCGCAGTTCGATGCCTGGGTCGTGCTCGGCTTCTTTGCGCAGGCGTGCTTTACCATGCGCTTCGTCCTGCAATGGCTGGCATCGGAACGGGCAAAGCGCAGCGTCGTGCCTGTCACGTTCTGGTTCTTCTCGCTGTTCGGCGGCGCCCTGCTGTTCGTCTATGCCATCGTGCGCAAGGACCCCGTCTTCATCGCCGGACAAGGCCTCGGACTTGTCGTTTACGTTCGCAATCTCTGGCTGATCGCAAATGAGAAGAAAGCGATGACGCAAGACTCGTGAGCGCATTGGCGAGCCACATAGAGACAACGCCTGCCGCCACAACGCCGCGGCGGTTACGCCTGAGCCACTATCTGCTGCTGGTCTTCATCTGCATCGTTTCGTTCGTGCCGGGCATCGCCTCGATCCCCCCGCTCGACCGCGACGAGTCGCGCTATATCCAGGCCACTCACCAGATGGCGGAAAGCGGCGACTATGTCGATATCCGCTTTCAGGATGCCTCGCGCTACAAAAAGCCGATCGGCATCTACTGGCTGCAAAGCGCTGCCTTGAAGCTGACCGGCTTTGACGACAAGGCGCCCGCCTGGGCCTACCGCCTCGTCTCGGTGGCTGGCGCGACCGTAGCCGTGCTGGCAACCGCAACGCTCGGCGCTTTCCTTTTCGGGCAAAGCGCCGGTCTTCTCGCCGGGATTGCCCTCGCCTCGATCGTCATGCTCGGCTTTGAAGCACGCGTCGCCAAGACGGACGCGACAGTGCTCGCAACGGTCGTCATTGCACAGGCGGCGCTTGCCTTCATGTGGATGGCGAGCCGCAGGCAGGCGGCCGAGACCTGGGCGCCCGCGCTCACCTTCTGGGTGGCGACGGCTGTCGGCGTATTGATCAAGGGACCCATTACGCCTTTCGTCAGCCTGCTCACAATGGCGTCGCTCAGCCTCTACTACCGCGAATGGCGCTGGCTGAAGCGGTTGAAGCCCATTGCCGGTATCCTCATTCTGCTTGCGATCGTCCTGCCCTGGCTGATCATGATCACCATGAAAAGCGGCGGCGCCTTCTTCAACGAATCGGTCAACAAGGATTTCCTTTCCAAGGTGGGTGACGCGCAGGAAAGCCACGGCGCACCGCCTGGCTATTTCGCCTTGATCTTCGTTTTCTTCATCTGGCCGTTCGGCGTACTGGCGGTCCGCGGCGGCCTGCAGGCGCTCGGGCGCTTGCGTGAGGATCCGCGCCTCGCGTTTCTGGTCGCCTGGTACGTGCCGTTCTGGCTGGTAACGGAAATGATCCCCACCAAACTGCCGCACTATGTCCTGCCCGCCTACCCCGCGCTCCTCCTGATCATGGCCTGGGCCGTCGACACCGGGGTCGCATCGGGGCCCTATCAGGGCAAATGGCAGATCTGGATCGAGCGGCTGACCCTGCTCGGCCTTGCCGCCGCCACGCTGGCGCTGATGGGCGCAGGCCTCGTCCTGCCTTACGTGATGACCGGCTCCTTCTCGCTTCCCGGCATCATCGCCTGCTTTACAGCATTCGCCGCAGGGCTCTTCGCCAGCGGGCTCATCCTGAATCACAACGTGAAGGGTGCACTGCAAGCTTCTGCAACCTTTGCTATAATTACCCTCGGATTGCTCACCTGGGGCGTCGTTCCTGCTCTGACGCCAATGTGGCTTAGCCCGGCCATCGCCGATGCCTACAAGGCAGCAAAGCCCTGCCCGGACAGCGTTCTGGCCTCCGCCAGCTATGCTGAACCCAGCCTCGTCTTCCTTGCCGGCACGAATACAGTGCTGACCGACGGCGCCGGAGCCGCCCAGCATATTAAGGCCGATCCGAAATGCGCGATCGCAGCAGTCGATGAAGGACAGCGCAACGGCTTCATCGCCAGCCTGCCGGGGGGCGAGAAATCCGTCGCCGCCATCGCCACCGTCTCCGGCATCAACTACAGCAAGGGCCGCCGGACCACGGTGACGTTGTATAGGGCCGCGCGCTAGTCATAGGGCTTATCCGGGGATTCGCTTAGCCATGTCCCAGAGCCTGCGACTAGAGTCGAATTGATTTTCTGGCCCGATTTATAGGAACCTATTCCCCGGTTCGCGGAGGGGGAATAAGACCATGACCACAATACGCGATGTACGAAATGCCGTGCGCCCGCTCATCGAGCGCCGCGACGACCTTTTCTCGATGGGGCGCTTTGTGTTCATCAAGCCCGTGCGGCACATCCTGCGCGGTGTCCACTTCGAAAGCCGCCGTGACCCGAAAATATTCGGATCGCGTTTGTCCGTTCAGTCGCTGGTGCCGGCACTCCCGGAGTTCCGGCTGGGCTGGGGGGAGCGATTTTTTCCAACCGACCAGGAAGGACGAGCACTCGATAGTGGTTGGGACGCTCGTAATCCGAAGATAGTCGCGCAAATGCTCGATACGGCCGAAGTGGTACTGGCGCAATTGCACGGTATCGACACCCTCGACGATTATCATTCATATCTTTCGGGCCTTCAGGTTCCGTGGATAGCGTCGCCAACAATAGAACTCAGCGAAGTCATGAACCACGCAATGAAGGGTGAATTCGCCTCTGCCTGCGAAAAGCTCGAAAGCAGTGATCGCTCGCTCAAACATTTGAACACGCTAACCCCGCGTTTCCATAAGGCGCTTCAGGCCGAAGACCGCGCCGAGGTCGCACAAATCCTGCATGACTGGGAGGCCGCGACGGTCAAAACGTACAAGATCGGCAAGTTCTGGGAGAGAACACCGTTTCCGCTAGAGCTTAGGTAGGTCCAAAAGCCTACGACTAGAGTCGAATTGATTTCCTTGATGCGTTTGTAGGAATATATTCCCATATTAACGGGGTTTCTTTAAATGCATCGGTCGCCGCGAAACAATTCCAAAGACCTGGATTTACAATGGCAGTTACACGCGAATGACGTTCTCTTAAAAGCCGCACGGCTCGCCTCTCAGGACGGGCGTCATGACGCTCTTTGCCAACGGGTCGCAACAGAACAACGCGTTCTCCGTGCAGAGCTTCTGGAGTACCAGCACCTCTGTCGCAAGTACGACCCCGACCAGCCCCGCGCTCCCGCCGGGACTTCCGGGGGCGGGCAATGGGTAAGCGAGGGCGGAAGTGGATCCGCCGTGGCGGACAAGCAACCTCCGAAAGATCAAGAAACTACGACCTTTCAGGGTATTGCGGCCACCGCCTCGAGCGCAGTTCACGAAGCACAAAAGATCGGAGGCAAAATCGGCCGCGAACTTCCGATTCGCAAACTTCCCTTGATCGGTTCTGCGGTGACACTGCTGTCGGCTTTAAAAGAGCCCGCCATCGAGTATCCGGTTGAAGAAGCACTTCGGCTGTACAATGCGATTGTCGCTGCCGGCGATCCGCACACCATTGCGATAGTATCGGCGCGTGCACGTCAATACGTTAAGGGAGAGTCGGAAGAACGGCTTTGGGCAAGCGTGCTCCAAGCCGACATGGAGACGGTGAAGCAATATTGCCCACGATATCTGGACGTTCAGAATATCGCCAATGATGTAGCAGCCACTATGGGTCCTATCGCTCAATATGGATCGCAACAGAACTATGGAAATCAGTTTCACCTGCTGGCTGCGGGCGAAGTTCAAAAACGTTGGCAGGGCCAATTGTTGCCGGAACTCTTCATGATGGCGCCGCTCGCGGGAGCTTCTGATGAATATTACAAAGTAGGCGTGGGTACCCGCGAAACAGATTCTATCGGTCTGGATGTTTATGAACGCGTGGATGATGAGACAGCTTGTATCTATGACTTCAAGACCGGTGCCCGCAGGTTGCGAACGAGACGGATGAATGATTTTTCTTATTCAAGCGCCAAAACCTTTCCGAAAGTAAAGCGGTTCTTCGTCATTGAGATCAGGCCTTCCGTTGGACCCTTCAGTTAGGAACGACCATGACCACAATTCGCGATGTACGAAATGCCGTGCGCCCGCTGATCGAGCGTCGTGACGACCTTTTCTCGATGGGGCGCTTTGTCTTCATCAAGCCCGTGCGGCATATCCTGCGCGGTGTCCACTTCGAGAGGCGGCTTGACCCGAAAATATTCGGATCGCGCTTGTCCGTTCGGTTACTCGTCCCTGCAACCGCGGAGGTCCGGCAGGGCTGGGGGGACCAATTCTTTCCTACGGATCACCAAGGACAAGTGCTCGATAGCGGTTGGGACGCCGGGGTTCCGGAGATAGTCGCGCAAATGCTCGATACGACCGAAGAGATGCTGGCGCAATTATATGCTATCGAAACGCTCGACGACTATCATTCATATCTTTCGGGCCCTTTATTCCCTTGGGTCGCATCGCCCTCAATTGAGCTCAGCGCAATCATGAATCACGCAATGAAGGGTGAATTCGCCTCCGCCTGTGAAAAGCTCGAAAGCAGTGACCGCTGGCTCGATCACGTAAATGGTCTAACCCCGCGTTTCTATAAGGCGCTTCAGGCCGAAGACCGCGTCGAGGTCGCACAAATCCTGCATGACTGGGAAGCAGCGACGGTCAAAACGTACAAGATCGGCAAGTTCTGGGAGAGAACACCGTTTCCGCTGGAGCTTCAAGGCTGAAACCTTAAGTGGCTCAACTTGGTCTCCCGATCAGCGGCCGGCCCACGGAATGGTACTCGAGTCCGGTGCCATCGAGGTCCTGCCCGCTATAGACGTTGCGCAGGTCAAACAGGATGTTCCCATCCATCAGGCTTGCGACTCGCTTCAAATCGAGGGCCCGGTAGACGTTCCATTCGGTGAGGAGCAGCGTAATCCCCGCCCCTTCCACCGCCTCATAGGCCGACTTGCACCAGTTGACGCCGCTCAGCACCTGTTCGGCGGCGGTGCGCGCCTCTGGATCATGCGCCCGAACTGTCAGCCCCGCTTTCTGCAATAGCGGAATGATATCGAGTGCCGGTGACTCGCGAATATCGTCGGTATTCGGCTTGAAGGCGATGCCGAGGACCGCGACGCTCTTCACGCCATGCTTCTGCGCGGCCTCTATCACCCGCTCCGCCATGGAGCGCTTGCGCTGCTCATTGATCGAGACCACCTGCTCGATCAGCGTTTGTGGCGCGTCAAGCTTGCGGCCCGTGGCGGCATAGGCACGCGTATCCTTCGGGAAGCAGGAACCGCCGAAGCCCGGGCCGGCATGCAGGAATTTCGAGCCGATGCGATTGTCCATACCGATGGCCCGGGCGACGTCCTGAACATTGCCGCCCGCCTTCTCGCAAAGGTCGGCGACCTCGTTGATGAAGGTCACCTTCATGGCAAGGAAAGCGTTCGCGGCATATTTGATGATCTCGGCGTTTTCGAGCGTCGTAACGATCATCGGCGTCTCACGCAGGTAAAGCGGGCGGTAGACCCGCCTCATAGCGATCGCACCCGCCTCATCATGCACGCCGACGACCACACGGTCCGGCCGAAGGAAGTCTTCTACGGCAGAGCCTTCGCGCAGGAATTCAGGGTTCGATACCATCGAGAACGCAACCCCCGGCCTTGCCTTGGCGATGCGCGCCCGCACATCGGCATTGGTGCCGACGACGACCGTCGACTTGATGACGATCACGGCATCGGGTTTCATCGCCGCCGCGATCTCGTCTGCGGCTGCATGGATATATTGGAGGTCAGCCTCGCCATCGCCGCGGCGCGACGGCGTGCCCACGGCGATGAAGATGACATCCGCATCGGCAACAGTCGTCGCAAGATCAGTGGTGAATACGAGACGTCCGTCCTTGGCATTGCGGTCGAGCAGATCGTCGAGCCCCGGTTCGAAGATCGTGACTTCGCCGGCCTGCAGCCGCTCCATGATCGCGGGGTTCTTGTCGACGCAGGTCACCTGGAAGCCGAATTCGGCAAAGCAAACACCCGATACCAGACCGACATATCCGGTCCCGATCATCGCAATCTTCATTGAAAGGCTCCAATCAGCATAACTCTGGCGCAGACATTTCGCATATTAGCGCTGCGCTGCCAATCGCCTGTGACGCTGCCGGCCCAGGCGATTGCATATGGCGGGCATCAATCCATTTTCACGGGCTTGCGCTCAGGACCCTTGCGCTCGGCCGAAGCTGCCCAGAGATTGATATTGGCGTCGTTGGCGTAGCTGTCGATTTCCGCGAGCTCCGCATCGCTGAATTCGAGATTGTCCAGCGCCTTGACGCAATCGACGACCTGCTGCGGCTTGCTCGCCCCGATCAGCGCCGTGGTGATACGTCCCTTGCGCAGAACCCACGCAAGCGCCATCTGCGCCAGCGTTTGCCCGCGCTTTGAAGCAATGGCGTTGAGCGCGCTTATATTCTTGAGGTTGCGGTCACTCAAAAATTCTGGATTGAGGGATTTGCCCTGCGCAGCGCGGCTCTCTTCAGGAACGCCCTTCAGATATTTGTCAGTCAGCATGCCCTGCGCCAGCGGCGAAAAGACGATGGACCCGATGCCCAGTTCTTCAAGCGTGTCGATCAGGCCGTCATCTTCGATCCAGCGGTTGATCATCGAATAGCTCGGCTGATGGATGAGGCACGGCGTGCCAAGCTCTTCGAGGATGGCCTCCGCCTCGCGCGTGCGCTTCGAATTGTACGAGGAAAGACCGACATATTGCGCGCGCCCGGACCGGACAATGTGATCGAGCGCCATCATCGTTTCTTCGAGCGGCGTATCCGGATCGAAACGGTGCGAATAGAAGATATCGACATAGTCGAGACCGAGGCGCTTGAGGCTCTGGTCGCAGCTCGCGATGATATATTTGCGGCTGCCCCACTCGCCGTAGGGACCGGGCCACATGTTGTAGCCGGCCTTCGAGGAAATGATCAGCTCGTCCCGGTATCCCTTGAAATCGGTTCGCAAGATTTCGCCGAACGCTTCCTCAGCCGAGCCCGGAGGCGGTCCGTAATTATTGGCGAGGTCGAAATGGGTGATGCCGAGATCGAAGGCCTGACGACAGATCGCCTGCTTGAGCTGATGCGGGGTGTCGTTGCCGAAATTGTGCCACAGGCCGAGCGAAATGGCCGGCAGCCGCAGACCGCTCTTGCCGCAGCGATTATATTTCATCGTGTCGTAGCGCTTGGTATCCGGTGTCCAGCCCATCGTCGTCGTCCTGCCCTGAAGTATTGCAACTCGCGCGTGATTCCGCGCGAGCCGGACTATGGCGCAATACCTCATCGATGTCATGGCCGGATTTGGTGCCCCTACCGCCCAAAGCGAAATTTTCGGGCTACGGCCCGGCCCGGAGTCTCAGCCCTTGATGGCCTGCCCGTCATTGTCGAAACGATAGGTGCGGCCCGGCATCGGCGTCGCAAACAACGTGCTATCGACCTCATACTGGTGCTCGCCGAAGAGGCGTACCGTCAGTGGACTGAAATCGGTCTGAAGGTAGATGATCGTATCGGCGCCGAGATGCTCGACATGGATGACCGAGCCTTTCCATTCGCCGGATGTCTTGCTGACATCGATATGTTCCGGCCTTACGCCAATTGTCCTGGCGCCGCTCTGTCCGAGTTTCGTGGCATCGATAAGGTTCATCTGCGGCGAACCTATGAAGCCGGCAACGAAAATCGTCTGCGGCGCATTGTAGAGTTCCATCGGGGAGCCGACCTGCTCGATCCTGCCCTTGTTGAGGACCACGATCTTGTCGGCGAGGGTCATCGCCTCAACCTGATCATGCGTCACATAGATCATGGTTGCCTTGAGCTGGCGATGCAGGCGCGCGATTTCGAGGCGCGTGTTCACCCGGAGCGCCGCATCGAGGTTGGAAAGCGGCTCATCGAAGAGGAAGAGTTCCGGCTCGCGAACGATCGCGCGGCCGATGGCGACGCGCTGGCGCTGACCGCCCGAAAGCTCTGCCGGGCGCCGCTCGAGATAGTCGTCGAGGGACAGCATCGACGACGCGATCTTGGTGCGCTCCTTGATCTCTTCGGCCGGTTTGCCTGCCTGCTTCAGCCCGAGACCCATATTGTCGCGTACCGAAAGGTGTGGATAGAGCGCGTAGGTCTGAAACACCATGGCAATGCCGCGCTTGGCGGGCGGCGTGTTGTTGACCTTCTTGCCGTCGATCAGAATATCGCCGGAGGTCGCGTCTTCGAGGCCGGCGATGACCCGCAGCAATGTGGACTTGCCGCAGCCCGAGGGGCCGACAAATATGACGAACTCACCGTCCGCAACCTCAAGGTCGATGCCCTTAAGGACGTCGACTTGGCCGAACGACTTGCGGATATTCTCAATCTTCAAAGAACCCAATGTCTTGTTCCCGTTCGTTGATTCTAAATTATAGCTTTACCGGCCTGCCGGTCCGCACGCTCTCATCCGCAGCAAGGCAGACGCTCAGCGACCGCACGGCGTCACGCATGTGCCGGTCGAGGTCGAGATTTTCGCGGATTGCTTTCAGCACGAAGGCCTGCTCCAGATCGCAGAGTTCCTGGTGCCCGGGTTCCCCGGCCATGTTCAGAAGCTCGTCGGGCGCCGCAAAGCGGCCGTCCTTGCCGGTCTTGGCCGAATGCAGCTTGATGGTCGAAGTCTTCGTATGCGAGTCGATATCGTCGGACTTGGCGTTCTGGTCCATGACGATCGAAACACAGCCATTCGGCGAGATCACATCCTTCACGAAGAAGGCGGTTTCCGACATCATCGGACCCCACCCGGCCTCGTACCAGCCCACCGACCTGTCATCAAACAGCACTTGCAGATGGCCGTAATTATACATGCCGGCATCGATCTCATCGGAGAGCCGCACGCCCATGCCGCGCACCTCCGTCGGCGTTGCATCGGTTATTTGCAGCATCACGTCGAGATAGTGCACGCCGCAATCGACGATGGGCGATGTCGTCTTCATCAGCGACTTATGGGTTTCCCACGTCGTGCCCGACGATTGCTGGTTGAGGTTCATGCGAAAAACGTAGGGCCCGCCAAGCTTGCGTGCCTCGCCGATCAATCGCATCCATGACGGATGGTGGCGCAGGATATAGCCGATCACCAGCTTGCGGCCGTATTGTTTCGCCGCTGCTACGACCCGTTCCGCGTCAGCTACCGTTGTCGCGAGCGGCTTTTCGACAAAGACGTCAGCTCCTGCCGCCATCGCCGCAACCGCATAGTCGGCATGGCTGTCGGAATAGGTATTGATCGATACGAGGTCTGGCTTGAGGTCGGCTAGAGCAGTCTCGAAGGACGGATTGATCGCGTAGGAAGCGAGTTCCTCCGGCAAGGGGACCACAGACCTGTTCACCAGACCGACGATCTCGAAGCCGGGATTGTTGTGATAAGCGAGCGCATGGCTGCGGCCCATATTGCCGAGGCCGGCAACAAGCACACGGATAGGCTTTTCTGTCGTCATTTGACGGCTCCCGACGTGATGCCGCGGATCAGCTGCCGCGAGAAGATGAGATAGAGGACGAGCACCGGCACGATCGCCAGCGTAAGGGCGGCAAGAACGGCGTTCCAGTTGGTCACGAACTGGCCGATGAACACCTGCGATCCAAGCGTGACGGTCTTCGTCGCATCGCTTGGCGCCAGGATGAGCGGGAACCAGAGATCGTTCCAGATCGGGATCATCGTGAAGACGGCCACCGTTGCCATGGCGGGCTTAACCAGCGGCAACACCAGGCGAAAGAAGATCGAATACTCCGAAAGACCGTCGATACGGCCGGCATTTTTCAGATCGTCGGAGACGGTACGCATGAACTCGTTGAGGATGAACACTGCAAGCGGCAGGCCCTGGGCGGTATAGACAAGTATGAGCGCTGTCAGCGTGTTGACGAGGCCCGCCGCGACCATGCCCTGCAGGATCGCGACCGTTCCAAGGCGGATCGGGATCATGATTCCGAGTGCAAGGTATAGGCCCATCAGCGTATTGCCCTTGAAGCGATACTCGGAAAGGGCGAACGCCGCCATCGCGCCAAAGAGCAGCACGAAGAAGATCGATACGGCGGTAACGATGAAGCTGTTCTGGAAATACAGGACGAAGTCGCCCTGGGTCAGCACGGTATTATAACCGATGAGACTGAACGTTGACGGTGTCGGGATCGCAAGCGGGTCGCGGAAGATCGAGGCCCGGTCCTTGAAGGAATTGATGACGACAAGGAACACCGGAAACAGCGCGATGAGCGTATAGGCTCCGAGTGCGAGATGGACGAGGCCCGTGCGAAGCGGCGATGCGGTTGGTTTTGCCATTTTGGTGCCTCACTTAGAACTGGTACCGGCGCATGCGCCGCTGGATGGCAAAGAGGTAGAGGCAAACGCCCGTGAGGATGATGAGGAACATCACTGTCGCAATCGTCGCGCCCATGGACTTGTCACCGATCTGCAGCTGGAAGCCGAAGAAAGTGCGGTAAAGCAGAGTGCCCAGAATATCCGTCGAACCGTCAGGACCCGCCAGCGCGCCCTGAACCGTGTAGACGAGATCGAACGCATTGAAATTGCCGACAAAGGTCAGGATCGAAATGATGCCGATCGACGGCAGGATCAACGGCAGCTTGATCTTCCAGAACTGGCTCCAGCCGGTGACGCCATCGCATTCCGCAGCTTCGAGAACTTCATCGGGAATATTCAGCATCGCCGCGTAGATCAGCATCATCGGTATGCCGACATATTGCCAGACGGAGATCAGCGAGACGGCGATAAGCGCCGTGCCGGGCTTGCCGAGCCAGGGCGAGAAGATCGACTTCAAACCGACGAGATCGAGGAGAAATGGCGATACGCCCCAGATTGGCGACAGGATTAGCTTCCAGATAAAACCGACGATGACGAAGGAGAGCAGCGTCGGCAGGAACATTGCCGTTCGGTAGAAAGCGCCAAAACGCAGCTTCGGCACCGAGAGCAGTGCCGCAAGGGCAACGCCGATCGGATTTTGCACGATCATGTGTATGAGGAAGAAGACGAAATTGTTGCGCAGCGCGTTCCAAAAGCTCGCAGCCCAGCGCGGGTCGCCGAAAAGCACATTGAAATTGCCGAGACCGACGAAAACGCTCTGACCATCTTTCACATTGAAGAGCGACAGCCGGAGCGTCTCGATGAGCGGCAGGATCATGATGGCGGTATAGACGAGCACCGCCGGCGCCAGGAACACCAGAATGTGCCAACGCCGCGGCCTCCTGTCGGCGCCCCGATCAACGATTGCTTGTTCGACTGTGCTCATTAAATCAGAGTCCCCTGATATTCTTGGTCACGACTTTTGCGGCGCATGACGGCCGTTCAAACGGATGATAGCGCAAGAAGCGCCCAATGTTCCGATAAAGAAATAGCCGGAGCCTCCCTCACGGACGCTCCGGCTATCGTTTGTTTTACTTGGCCGGCTTGTACCAGCTGTCGAGACCGTCCTGCAGCTTCTTGGCGGCAGCTTCCGGCGTATCGGTGCCGTTGATCACGTTGGCTGATTCAACCCAGGTTTCGTTTTCGAGGTTCGGCGTGCCGCGCGACAGGATCTGATAGGTCGAGCGGATCGTCGGCTTGCACTTCTCGCGCCAGGATACGAACTCCTGCGCCAGCGGGTCCTGCATCTTCACCGCAGTCGAGTTCAGGCTGAAGAAGCCCGGCAGCGCATTGGCGTAGATTTCAGCGAATTCCGGCGAAGCAACCCATTCGAGGAACTTCTTGGATTCTTCCGGATGTGCGCTCTTGGCGTTGAGGCCGACACCGATATCGTTGTGGTCGGAGATGTAGCAAGCATCGCCGGCGTTCTTAACCGGCGGCGGGAATGCCCCCATCTTGAACTGGGCCTGCGTGTTGAACAGGCCGATTTCCCACGAGCCGGCCGGATAGATCGCAGCGCGGCCGAGCGTGAAGAGGTTCTGACTGTCCGGATAGGTCTGGGCTTCGAAACCGTCGCCGAGATAATCCTTCCACTTGGCAAGTACCTTGTAGGGCTCGACCCAATCCGCATCGGTCAGCTTTTCCTCGCCCTTGATCAGTTTGGCGCGGCCTTCTTCACCCTTCCAGTAGGTCGGTCCGATGTTCTGGTAGCCCATGGTCGCAGCTTCCCAGAGGTCCTTGGTGCCCATGGCCATTGGGATATACGTGCCGTCAGCCTTGATCTTGTCGAGCGCGGCGAAGAACTCTGCCTCGGTGGTCGGGATCGCAATGCCGAGCTTGTCGAATGCATCCTTGTTGTAGATAAAACCATGGATAACCGAAGCCATCGGCACGCAGAAAGCGTCCTTGCCGTCATCGGTGGTCCATGCGGCCTTGGCGACATCCGAGAAGTTCTTCATGCCCGAGAGGTCGTTGAGGCTGGCAAGGTTGCCGCGCTTGAACTGCTCGAGCGACTTGTCGAACGGACGGCAGGTGATGATGTCGCCGGCGCTACCCGCATCGAAACGTGCACCGAGAGCCGCGTCATATTCCGTCGGCGGCGTTGGCGCGAACTTGACCTTGATGCCGGGGTTCTTGGCTTCAAATGCCGGGATCAGTTTCTCCTGCCAGATGGCAAGATCGTCGGTGCGCCAGCTTTCGATCGTCAGCGTGGTGTCTGCGGCGTGGGCAAAACCGGCCGTAGCCAGGATGCTCGTCGCCATAAGCAGTGATTTTAAAGTCGTGCTTCCCATTTTAGTCTCCTGTTGCACCCCTTGCGAGCTGTGCCGTTAACGAGAGCCGAAGCTCTCCTTGAGGTCTTTACGACCAATTTCCGAAAGCGACGGGCGAAGCCTCTGTTGATTGCTTTCGAGAATTTCCAATGCTTTTTGCGGGCCTTCCGCACCGGCGGCGAGCAGAATTGCCGCCTTGACGGAGCCGCCGCTCGCTTCGAGCAGCCTGACCGCGTCGCCGCGTTCGCATCCCCCCACCGCAGCGACGATTGCGGCCGCGCGGTCGCGCAGCTTGAGGTTGTCGGCGGTAAGATTGACCATATAGCCGTCATGGACATGGCCGAGATGGATCGCCATCAGGGTCGACAGTAGGTTGAGCGCAATCTTCTGTGCCGTGCCTGCGCCCATGCGCGTCGATCCGGCAACCATTTCCGGCGGGGTCTCCAGCGTGATCGCAATATCGGCCTTGTCGAACAGCGGTACGGCCGG
The DNA here is from genome assembly GCF_900104165.1 of Phyllobacterium sp. YR620. Taxonomy (NCBI): domain Bacteria; kingdom Pseudomonadati; phylum Pseudomonadota; class Alphaproteobacteria; order Hyphomicrobiales; family Phyllobacteriaceae; genus Phyllobacterium; species Phyllobacterium sp. YR620. The sequence continues at coordinate 643,683 of NZ_FNJP01000001.1, read as the reverse complement.
ATTGTTGGCAATGGCGATGACCTTCATCCCGCGCTGTTTGCCAGCTTCGATGGCGGCGAGCGCATAGGGCGTGGTACCGCTGGCCGAAACCGCAATCAGGCAGTCGCCGGCGCCAAGTCCGGCGGCGGCGATGTCCGCGGTCGCCTGGTTGGTATCGTCCTCATAGGAACCGGCAAGACGACCAAGGCTGGCAATGCCGCCGGCGATAAGGATGACGATGCGTTCAGGGGATATCCCGTAGGTCCCGGGGATTTCGAGTGCATCCGCAAGTGCCATCAGGCCGGAACTGCCGGCGGCGGCATATGCCAGACGACCACCCGATGCGAGTGTATGAGCGGCCAGGGTGGCGGCTTCGGCAACGGAGCCAAGCGCTTGCGATACCGAGGCGGCCGCCTCGATTTGCGCTTCATGCAGCAATTCCAGAACATCTTCCGGCGAACGTTCGTCCAGCCCGAATGCCCTCTCATTGCGCTCCTCTGTGCGGGAAACTGCCACCACTCTCTCCTCGTTGCGATAAATAATGCCAAAAAAATACCACTTGTCCAGTAAATCTTAAAAAATTTCTGTTCAGTCAAGTTTTTCGAGGTTTTTGTTCAGTTTATTCAATGATATATGGGAAATGTACAAAATGCGCGAATTAACACTTGGCTATTGGTATTTTATTGGTATTCTACTCGTGGAGGACGGTGAAACGTGAATTATCTCGTGGGAATCGATGGTGGTGGAACGAGCTGCAGGGCGGCGCTGGCCGATGCGGGCGGCCGGATTCTGGCCACGGGCAAAAGCGGTTCCGCCAATATCATGACCGACATGAAGACCGCGCGGCTTAATATACTCGACGCAACCGAAGCTGCCTTCACGGCGGCCGGAGTGTCCACGTCGCTTGTCGCTTCTGCGTCTGCTGTCCTGGGGCTCGCCGGTGCAAATGTCGGCGGCAATGGCGCGCAGCTCCAGGCAATGCTCCCCTTCAAGAACGCGCTGGTCTATTCCGACGGTGTCATTGCCCTGCAGGGCGCGCTCGGCGATGCGGATGGGACGGTGGTCATTGTCGGCACCGGCTCCGTCTATGTCACCCGATCGGGAGAAGAGATACGTTTTGCTGGCGGATGGGGCTTCAAGGTCAGCGATCTTGGCGGTGGCGCGCGCCTCGGGCGCGACCTGCTGGAAGAGACATTGCTCGCCTATGACGGGTTTCACCCCTCCTCGGCGTTGACCGACGCAGTCATGCGGCGCTTCGGCGGCAATCCGCACCAGATTGTCCAGTTCGCTCATTCTGCAAGTCCGGGCGATTTCGGTACATTTGCACCGATGCTGTTCGAATATGCTTCGCTAGAGGATCCGGTTGCCGTCGCGCTGATCGGGCGCTCAGTCCGAAACATCGAAGAAGGTCTTGATGCAGTGATGCCATCGGATGAGAGCCGCCTTTCCCTCCTCGGCGGGCTTGGCTCGCTCTACGGCCCCCTGCTTTCACCACGTTACAAGGCCCGGCTGCAGGAGCCGCTCAACGATCCCCTCACGGGCGCGGTCCAGCTCGCCGTGCATCACTTTTCCGGCGCAGGCGTGGAGCATATGCATGGCTGACGGTCTGATTGACATTCTTCCTTCGCTCAACGAGCAGGCAAGTGGCGGCCCACTTTATGTAAAGCTGCAGCGGCTCATCGAGAATGCGGTGCGCGACGGCATGCTGCGGCCCGGCGACGCCTTGCCGCCTGAGCGCGAACTTGCGGCGATGGCCGAGATTTCACGCGTCACGGTGCGCAAAGCCGTACAGGGCCTCGTCAACAGCGGCCTGCTCGTGCAGCGGCATGGCTCGGGCACCTTCGTTGCACCGCGCTCGGCCCGTGTCGAGCAATCGCTGTCGCACCTTACCTCGTTCACAGAAGACATGGCCCGGCGCGGCATGGTGGTGCGCTCTACCTGGCTTGATCGCGGTATCTATGCGCCCTCGCCCGAAGAGATGGTCACGCTTGGGCTTTCCTCGGGGGAAAAGGTGGCGCGGATCAGCCGCCTGCGCGTCGCCAACGACACGCCCATGGCCATCGAACGCGCTGCACTGTCCATCAACGTGCTGCCGAATCCCGAGTTGGTCACAGTCTCGCTCTATGCGGTGCTAGCCGAAGGGGGCAACCGCCCGGTGCGCGCCATCCAGCGCATTTCTGCGGCCATCTTGAAGGAAAATGATGCTACATTGCTCCAGGTTCCGGCCGGCTCCGCCAGCCTGAATATAGAGCGCATATCCTATCTGGAATCGGGCAAGGTCATCGAGTTCACCCGATCGATCTACCGTGCGGATGCCTATGAATTTGTGGCCGAGCTGAAGCTTGGCGACTCTTCCGAAATATCAGGAGCAGTGCTTTGACGACCAAAACGACCACCCTCATGCGGGAGGAAATTCTTTCCATTCCCGCGGTGACAGAACGGTTCCTCAAAAGTTCCCGCGAAACCCTTGCCGCTGCCGGCGCGAAGCTGCGCGAGAAGAACCCGCCATTCCTCGCCTCGATTGCTCGCGGCTCGTCGGACCATGTCTGTTCGTTTCTCAAATATTCGAGCGAGTTGACCGCCGGGGTTCCCGTCGCTTCGCTCGGGCCATCCGTCGCCTCGATCTATGGCGTGACGCTGAAGCTCGCCAAAGCAGCGACGCTCTCTATATCGCAATCGGGCAAGAGCCCGGACATCGTCAGCATGACGCGCGCGGCAAGCGAGAGCGGAGCGCTTACCATCGCAATCACCAACGTCATCAATTCCGACCTTGCCAACGCGAGCGATTTCCCCATCGATATTCTTGCAGGTCCCGAGCGCAGCGTGGCGGCGACCAAATCCTTCGTCAGTTCCGCCGTCGCCGGTCTGGCGCTCATTGGCCACTGGACCGAGGACAAAAAGCTGCTGACGGCTATCGATGCCCTGCCCGACGCGCTGGCCAAAGCCGTCGAATGTGATTGGTCGCCCTTTGCCGGTGCACTCAAGGACGAAAACTCGCTGTTCGTGCTTGGTCGCGGGCCTTCCCTTGCTATCTCCAATGAGGTGGCATTGAAGTTCAAGGAGACGAGCGGGGTCCACGCCGAGTCCTATAGCGGCGCGGAAGTGATGCACGGGCCGAAGGCCATTGTCGGCAAGGGCTTCCCCGTGCTGGTCCTGGCGGCGCGCGATGCTGCCGAAGATTCGCTTGTTGAAGCAGCCGATCGCCTCGCCGAGCAGGGCGCGGCGGTGTTCCTCACCTCGTCAAAGCCGTCGAAGGCAACTGCGTTGCCTTTCGTCGCCACATCACACCCACTCACCGATCCGCTCGCCCTGCTTGTTTCGTTCTATGCCTTCGTGGAAGGATTTGCCCGCAGCCGCGGCCTCAATCCCGATGAGCCGCCGCATCTGCGCAAGGTGACGGAAACGATATGAGCACCGCCTACGCATTGACGGGCGCCGAGATCTTCGACGGCGCGAACTGGCATAGCGACGCGGCGCTCGTCATCGACAAGGGCGTTGTCTCGAGCATTTCCGACGCCGCCCTGCCGGACGATATCCGCCGTGTCGAACTTGACGGCGGCAAGCTGGTGCCAGGGTTTATCGATATCCAGGTGAATGGCGGCGGCGGCGTCCTTCTCAACGACGGTCCGAGTGTCGACGTCATCCGGACGATCTGCGATGCGCATTTCGCCTTCGGGACGACTGCCCTGCTGCCGACGCTGATTACCGACACGCCCGAAATCACCGCGGCGGCGCTGAATGCCGGCAAGGCTGCCGCGCTCGACAAGGTGACGGGCTTCATCGGACTTCATATCGAAGGGCCCCACCTTTCGGTATCCCACAAGGGGACGCACGACCCTGAGCTCATCCGGCCCATGGAGGATGCCGACCTTGTCGCGCTTATCGAGGCGGCACAACAATTGCCCGTGCTCCTGACCACGGTGGCGCCTGAGACGGTACCCGCCGACAAGATCAAGGCTTTGACCGATGCCGGCGTCATTGTCAGCCTCGGCCATAGCGGCGCGTCCTACGAAGTCGCCCTCGCCGCCACGGAAGCCGGCGCGACCATGGCGACACATTTGTTCAACGCCATGAGCCAGCTTGGACATCGCAGTCCCGGGGTCGTCGGTGCTGTGTTGCAGTCGGGCGAGCTTTCAGCCGGTCTTATCGCCGACGGGTTCCACGTCGACAAGGCATCGATGGCAATTGCCATCAGAGCCAAGCAAGGGCCGTCGCGCATTTTCCTCGTCACCGACGCTATGTCGACCATCGGCACCGACATCACCTCGTTCACGCTGAACGGGCGCCGGATAACCCGCGCCGGCGGACGCCTCACACTCGACGACGGAACGCTTGCGGGCGCCGACCTCGACATGATCTCAGCGGTGCGCTTCGTGCACAACGAGCTTGGTCTGCCACTGGAAGAAGCCTTGCGGATGGCCTCGCTCTATCCGGCGGAGAGCCTGCGCATCGACCATCATTACGGTCGCCTTCTGCCCGGTTACATCGCCAACATCGTGCATCTTGACGATCGGCTCGACGTCAATCAGGTATGGATCGACGGCGATCTGCATTACGCGCGTTGACGCGGCTCGCCGATTGGTCATACTTGAATTCTTCACGAGACATTGGAGATGGATATGGCCAAGGACGCGTTGATCGTCGTTGATGTTCAGAATGATTTTTGCCCCGGCGGCGCCCTTGCCGTTGAAGGTGGCCACGAGATCATTCCGATCATCAACAAGCTGATCATGCGCTTCGACCATGTCATCCTGACGCAGGACTGGCATCCCGGCGGTCACTCGAGTTTCGCTTCGACCCATCCGGGGAAGGCACCTTTCGAGACGGTCCCGATGTTTTACGGCAATCAGACGCTGTGGCCCGATCACTGCATCCAGGGCAGCGTCGGGGCCGAATTTCATGCCGAGCTGGAATGGACCAAGGCCGAACTCGTCATCCGCAAGGGTTTCCGCCATCATATCGACAGCTACTCGGCCTTTTACGAGAACGATCGCCAGACCCCAACTGGCCTCGCCGGCTATTTGCGTGACCGGGGGATCACCAATGTGACCTTTGCCGGACTTGCCACGGACTACTGCGTGGCCTATTCCGCGCTCGACGCCGTGGAGCACGGCTTTGCCGCCGATGTTCTGCTCGATGCTTGCCGCGGCATCAATCTCGGCGGTTCGCTGGCCGCCATGCTCGGTGAAATGCGCAAGGCCGGCGTCACCCTCGTCTGACCATAGCCGGCAAATAAAATCATCGGCAGACGCGCCCCGATCCCGGGACCGCCCCGCAGCCTCGACTATCGCCAGCGAATGAACAGCTGCGCATTTTTTCCACAGGCGGAACCGGACAAGGCACATTACTGTTGTCTGTCTGTCACATAATGGAGATACTGGCATCAAGCGCACTATAGATGACGCCTTCGTCCATGGGAGATTGAGATGACCTATCGTATTACCTCGTTGAGCCTTGCATTTGGCCTTGTCCTTGCCTCCTCCACCGCATCCTTCGCCGTTACCGAAATCAGCTGGTGGCATGCAATGACCGGCGCCAACAATGAAGTTGTCGAGACGCTGGCTAAGGAATTCAACGCGAGCCAGGGCGGCTACAAAGTTGTTCCAGTTTTCAAGGGAACCTACCCTGAAGCATTGAATGCCGGCATCGCCGCATTCCGGGCCAAGCAGGCCCCCGACATTCTTCAAGTATTTGACGCCGGTACTGGCGTGATGATGGGCGCGGAAGGCGCGGTCAAGCCGGTTGCCGACATTCTTTCGATGGGTGGCTCGAAGTTCGACAAGACCCTCTATCTGCCGGGCATCGTCGCCTATTATTCCAAGCCTGACGGCACCATGCTGTCCTTCCCCTACAACAGCTCCTCGCCCATCCTTTACTACAACAAGGACGCCTTCAAGAAGGCTGGCCTCGATGAGAACAATCCGCCAAAAACCTGGACGGAAGTGTGGGACGCCGCCAAGAAGATCAAGTCCAGCGGTGCAGCATCGTGCGGGTTCACCTCGACCTGGCTCACATGGATCCAGACCGAAAATTACGCGGCCTGGAATAATCTGCAGTGGGGCACCAACGAAAACGGCATCGCTGCCACCGATGTCGAGTTGAAGATAAACACGCCGACCTTCGTCAAGCACTTCCAGGAGATTGCCGACCTCGCCAAGGATGGCACCTTCCGTTATGGCGGTCGTACCTCCGAGGCAAAACAGCTGTTCACCTCGGGCGAATGCGCCATCTTCACTGAATCGTCAGGCGGCCTTGGCGACGTCGTGAAGTCCGGCCTCAATTTCGGCACCGGCCAGCTTCCCTACGAAGCAGGTGCGCAAGGTGCGCCGCAGAACACGATTCCGGGGGGAGCCTCGCTTTGGGTCTTCGCCGGCAAGTCGGACGAGCAATATAAGGGTGTAGCCGCTTTCTTCAATTTCCTGTCGAAGACCGATATCCAGGCTCGCCTGCATCAGGTCTCGGGTTATCTGCCGGTTACGATGGCGGCCTATGAGGCAACCAAGAAATCCGGTTTCTACGACAAGAACCCGGCGCGCGAGATCCCGATCAAGCAGATGCTGGGCAAGGCTCCTACGGAAAATTCCAAGGGCGTGCGCCTCGTCAACCTGCCGCAGGTACGCGATATCGAGAATGAAGAGTTCGAGAACATGCTAGCCGGCAAACAGACGGCGCAGCAGGCGCTGGACAATGCCGTCAAGCGCGGCAATGCAGCGATCAAGCAGGCGCTCGGCCAATAAGCCCTTCCGTCTGAAACCCGGCCGCAAGCCCTTGCGGCCGGGATTTCCTTTAATGTGAGGCATTCATGGCATCGTCCAACAACGTGACGTTTCCCAACAAGCTCCTGCCCTATTTGCTGCTGGCGCCCCAGCTTGCCATCACGCTCATCTTTTTCTACTGGCCGGCATCGCAGGCGATCTATCAGTCCGTCCTGCGCGAAGACCCCTTCGGCCTGTCGACACAATTCGTCGGCCTTGGCAATTTCAGGCGGGTCATCAGCGATCCCAACTATCTGAATTCGCTGCAGGTCACGATCGTCTTTTCGGTCGCGACGACGCTGATCGCCATGACGATCGCGTTGCTTCTCGCCGTCATGGCCGACAAGGTCATCCGTGGCAAGAACATCTACCGCACGCTGCTCATCTGGCCCTACGCCGTTGCGCCCGCCATCGCCGGCATGTTGTGGCTGTTCCTGTTTAACCCATCGATGGGGACGCTCGCCTATCTCGCCCGCTCCGCCGGCTATAACTGGGACCCGCTGCTTAACGGCAACCAGGCGATGGTTCTGGTTGTTTCCGCCGCGGCATGGAAGCAGATCAGCTACAATTTCCTGTTCTTCGTCGCCGGGCTGCAATCTATTCCAAAATCGCTGATCGAGGCTGCCGCCATCGACGGTGCCGGCGAGAACAAGCGGTTCTGGACCATCGTCTTTCCGCTCCTTGCGCCAACGACGTTCTTTCTTCTCGTCGTCAACACGGTCTACGCCTTCTTCGACACGTTCGGCATCATTCACGCCGTGACCGGCGGCGGTCCGGGCAAGGCAACCGAGACCCTCGTCTACAAGGTTTACAATGACGGCTTCGTCAATCTCATCCTCGGCGATTCGGCAGCGCAGTCGGTAATCCTCATGATCATCGTGATCGCCTTGACGGCGATCCAGTTCCGCTATGTCGAACGCAAAGTCCATTACGGCTGAGGTGACCATGATCCAGAACAACCCCATTGGCCGCCTGATTGCACACTTCGTTCTCATCCTTGGGATCGTCGTCGTCGCTTTCCCGATCTACTATACATTCGTCGCCTCGACGCAGACGCTGCAGGAAATCATCCGGCCGCCGCTTTCGCTGCTGCCGGGCGGCCATTTCTGGGAGAATTATTCTTCGGCCCTGTTCGGCGGGGTCGGGCGCATCGGCGGCGTCGGCGTTGACCGCCTCCTCTGGAACACGGTGGTCATGGCGCTTGGCATCGCCATCGGCAAGATCATCATCTCGCTTCTTTCGGCATATGCCATCGTGTTCTTCCGCTTCCCCGGCCGCATGTTCTTCTTCTGGCTTATCTTCATCACACTGATGCTGCCGGTCGAAGTGCGCATCCTTCCGACCTACAAAGTAATGGTCGATCTTGGCCTCATCGATACCTATACGGGGCTTACTTTGCCGCTTATGGCCTCGGCGACCGCGACGCTCCTCTTTCGCCAGTTCTTCATGACCATTCCAGGCGAACTCGTCGAGGCGGCGCGCGTTGATGGCGCCGGCCCCTGGCGATTCTTCAAGGACATTCTGCTGCCGCTATCGAAAACCAACATTGCGGCGCTGTTCGTTATTCTTTTCATCTATGGCTGGACGCAGTACCTCTGGCCGCTTCTCATGACAAATCGCAACGACATGTCGACCATCGTCGTCGGCCTGCGCAAGATGATCTCCTTCGCCGACGCCGACACCGAGTGGCATCTGGTGATGGTTACCTGCATTCTCGCCATTCTCCCCCCGATCCTCGTCGTCGTCCTGATGCAACGCTGGTTCGTGCGCGGATTGGTCGAAACGGAGAAATGAAATGGCAAGCGTGGAATTGACCAACATCCGCAAGGTCTATGGCGGCGGCGTCGAGGCGGTGAAGGGCATCAATATCGCCATCGACGACGGCGCGCTCTGCGTCCTGGTTGGGCCGTCAGGCTGCGGGAAATCGACCTTGCTCCGGATGATCGCGGGTCTTGAAACGATCACCGAAGGCGTGCTCAAGATTGAAAATTCCGTGGTCAACGACCTTGGCCCGGCGGAACGCGACATCGCCATGGTGTTCCAGAACTACGCGCTTTATCCGCACATGAAGGTCTACGACAATATGGCGTACGGCCTGCGCAATCGCGGCATGCCGAAGGGTGAGATCGACAAGCGCGTGCGGGAAGCAGCGCAGACGCTCGAACTCGGGCACCTGCTTGAGCGCCGCCCGCGCGAACTTTCCGGTGGCCAGCGCCAGCGCGTCGCCATGGGCCGCGCGATCGTCCGCAATCCGAAAGTGTTCCTGTTTGACGAGCCGCTTTCCAACCTCGACGCGAAGCTGCGTGGCCAGATGCGCGTCGAGATCAAGAACCTGCAGCGGCAACTCGGCGTGACCAGCGTTTATGTCACCCATGACCAGCTCGAAGCGATGACGCTCGCCGATATTCTCGTCGTGATGAATGGCGGTGTCGTCGAACAGATCGGGGCGCCGCTCGACATCTATGAAAAGCCGGCCAGCACTTTCGTTGCGAGCTTCATCGGTGCGCCGCCGATGAACCTTGTTCATGTTACAGCAAACAGTGCCGGTCTTCTCCTCAAGGATGGCACCCATATCGGCGCTGAGGGCCTCGCAATTCCAGCCGAGGGAGCGCAGATCGGCTTCCGGCCGGAAGATCTCGAGGTTGCGGCCGGAAGCCAGCAACATATCGGCGGGTTGCTATTGGACCTGACCGTTCGCGGTGTCGAGCCGGTCGGTGCGGAGAGCTATGTTTACGGCAATATAGGCGGTGACAAAGTGGTCGTGCGGGTGGCCGGGCGATCCATCGTCGAGCCAGGCGATCATTTGCGGGTGATCGTCCCGAAGGAAAAGCTCCACCTGTTCGACGCCAAGGGGAAGCGCATCTGAGGCGAGGCACCTCCTTTTGGGAGATGCCTCTGTTTGGTAGATTACCAGCTGGGGACAGCTGCACCCTTGTACTTGTCGAGGATGAACTGCTTGACCGGATCGGAGTGGTAGGATTCGATCAGCGTCTTCACCCAGGGCTTGTCCTTGTCGGCCGTGCGAACCGCGATCAGGTTGACGTAAGGCGCCTTTTCACCTTCCTTCAGGATGGTGCCGTTCATTGGATCGAGGCCAGCCTCCAGCGCGTAATTGGTGTTGATCGCGGCCGCATCCACGTCGTCGATCGAGCGCGGCAATTGCGCGGCGTCGAGCTCGACGAACTTGAAGTTTTTCGGGTTCTCGGCGATGTCGTTGACGGTGACCTTCAGACCGACGCCTTCCTTCAGCTTGATCGCGCCCTTGTCGGCGAGGATCAGCAGAGCCCGGCCGCCATTGGTCGGATCGTTCGGAATGGCGATCGTCGCACCATCAGCGAGTTCATCGAAGCTTTTGACCTTCTTCGAATAAACGCCCATCGGGAAATTGACCGTGTAGGCGACATCGACAATGTCAAACTTGCGATCGGCGATCTGGTTGTCGAGATAGGGCTTATGCTGGAAGGAATTGGCATCGAGTTCGCCGTCGTTCAGCGCCTGGTTCGGCACGACATAGTCGGAAAACTCGAAGATTTCGATATCGAGACCCTTCGGCTTGGCGATCTCCTTGACCTTTTCCATGATTTGCGCGTGCTCGCCCGGCGTGACGCCGATCTTGATCGTTTCGGCCCAGGCGCTGGATGCACCCAGAACAGCCGCGAAAGCAGCAGTGGCAAGGAATCTCTTCAACATTTCTAACTCCTGTCTTTTGAAGAATAACAAGCTCAACGCGGACGCGTGCGCTTGTCGAACTGGCGCGCCAGCCTGTCGCCAGCGCTTTGGACGAGTTGCACGAGGACGATGAGAACCACGACGACAACGGCCATCACATCGGGCATGAAACGCTGGTAGCCATAGCGGATGCCGAGGTCGCCAAGTCCGCCGCCGCCCACAGCCCCGACCATGGCCGAATAGCCGATCAGGCTGACGATGGTGAGCGTCAAGGCCGAGGCGATACCGGGGCGCGCTTCTGCCAGCAGAACCTTGAATACGATCTGTATCGGACTTGCGCCCATGGCGCGGGCAGCTTCCGTCAGTCCGGGATCGACTTCGCGGATCGCCGTCTCAACGAGGCGGGCAACAAAGGGGATGGTCGCAATAGTCAGGGGAACGATCGCGGCGCTGGTGCCGATGGAAGTCCCCGCCACAAGGCGCGTGAACGGAATGATCGCGACGACTAGAATGATGAACGGCGTCGAGCGGGTCGCGTTGACGATCGCGCCCAGTACCTTGTTGACCGAGGGCGCGGGAAAGAGTTCGCCGCGCCCGCTCGTTGCCAGAAATACGCCGAGCGGAATGCCAAACAACGAGCCGATTAGACCGGCAACCGCAACCATGTAGAGCGTCTGGCCCGTCGCCTTGATGATAAGCGCGATAATATCAGGAGACATAGCCAACCACCTCCGAAGCCAGGCCATGTTCGGCAAGGAATTGCCGCGCCTCGGCGATCTTCGCCTCATCGGCACGCAGCGAAACGACGAGCATGCCGAACGGACGCCCGGCGATTTCGTCCACGGCCCCAGCCAGAATGTTGACTTCGATGCCAAGGTCGCTGCCGAGCCTCGCCAACATTGGCTCGGTGGCATTTTCGCCCTTGAAGATAACGCGCAATATCGTGCGCGAACCATCATGCGGTTCGCTCGACATCCGCTTGGTCAGAAATTCGGGCAAGCGCATGCCGGCAAGACCACCAAGCAATGCCCGGGTCGTTGCATGGGTATGGCCGGTAAAGACGTCGAATGTCGGCCCTGACTCGACGATACGGCCGCCGTCGATCACTGCGACATGGTCGGCAATCGTCTTCACGACTTCCATCTCATGAGTGATCAGCAGGATGGTCAGGCCGAGTTCCTTGTTGATCTTCCGCAGGAGGTCGAGAATCGAGCGCGTCGTTTCCGGATCGAGCGCCGAGGTCGCCTCGTCGGAGAGTAACAGCTTCGGCTCGGTCGCAAGCGCTCTGGCAATGCCGACGCGCTGCTTCTGCCCGCCGGAAAGTTCCGATGGATAACGGTCGCGCTTGTCGGAGAGTCCCACGAGCTCAAGGAGCGGCGTCACCCGCTTCTCGATGGCTTGCCTGTCCACACCCGCGATTTCAAGCGGCAACGCGATGTTGTCGAAGGCAGTGCGCGACGACAGCAGATTGAAATGCTGGAAGACCATGCCGATGGCGCGGCGCACGGAACGCAGGTCCTTCTCGCCTAACCCCGCAACATCAACGCCGTCGACAAGCACGCGGCCGGCGGTCGGCCTTTCCAGCCCATTGACGAGGCGTATCAAGGTCGACTTGCCAGCGCCGGAACGACCGATGATTCCGGTCACCGACCCGCGTGGCACGACAAGGTCAACATTGTCGAGCGCGACCACTTCGTTGCTGCTGCGGCCGGCCGCGAAGCGTTTGGAGACCTGCTCGAATGCGACCATCGGTTTGGTGGCTTGCGTGGCCGGCTCATCATTCGCCGCCACGGCAACCGGGCCCTTAGCCCTGTTTTTCACAATTGCCATGTTCATTTGCGGTGCTCGCACACCCGCCCTGTTGCCTGTTTGCGACCGTCTATACAGACCATCTGCAATTTTCGATAGAGGTTGGACACGGGCATGAACATTTCAGGTTGAGCGACCGGGCAGGTTGGAATGAGATGGCGCGGCATTTGCCGGTGCCCGAACATAAGCAAAGGCCGCCTCAGGCGACACGAAGCCTGTTTCATATTTTGGCAGGTTTCAGGATTCGCATTCTAAAACAACCGAAGAGCTTATGGTTTTCAATGCGCAAGCGCAGAGCCAGCAGCTGCGTCGGGGGAGAGCCCCCCGACCGTGGCAACGGCCTTGCTCTCAAACCTGGGGGCATCGCTTCGGTTTTCGCCGTTCGGCGTCACTCTAACCCGGACGAGTCGGCATGCCACAATCCGGGCAACTCCAGAAAGAGAGGGCGGACGAAAGCCCGATCCTCCCTCCGAAGCTGGCTCACGACACTGCGTTTCCAAGTATCCCAGGAGTCGCGGTGCGCGCAACGCGCCTATGCCGCCCGATAGCGATTGAGCCAATGCGCATAGGGCGCTGGCAGAATCCAGGCAGGCTTTTCTACGCCGAGTTCCGTCGCTGCCTTGTATGGCCAGTGCGGATCGGCGAGCAATGGACGCGCCAGCATGACGAGATCGACCGAACCATCGCGCACAAGCCCCTCGGCCTGTTGTGGCGTGCTGATGTACCAGGAGGTCGAAGCCGGCAACGCCGTTTCGCGGCGCACGCGCGCTGCAATCGGACCGAGGAACGCCGGTCCCCAGGGAATATCGGCCTTGCCGAGGGAGAAGCCGATGCTGACATCGATGAAATCGAGCCCTTCCGCCTTCATCTGCTTGATCAACTCAATTGCCTCGCCCAGGGTTTCCTCGTCATTGCCGTCAAACTCGATGACGCCAAGACGCGCGGCAAGCGGCAGGTTTTCCGGCCAGACGGCGCGCACTGCCTTCAGTGTCTCAAGCAGGAAGCGGCTGCGGTTTTCAAAACTGCCGCCATATTCGTCGGTGCGCTGGTTCGAGTGCCTGGAAAGGAAGCTCTGCGCCAGATAGCCGTGGGCGAAATGCAGCACCAGCCATTGAAAGCCGCTGGCCAACGCGCGTTTTGCACTATCGACGAATGCCTGCTTGACGCGTTCGATATCGGCTTTGGTCATCTCGTGCGGAACCTTGCTGAGGCCTCCGCCATAGGCGATCGCCGACGGCGCGATTGTTTCCCAGCCACGCGGATCGCCGGCCGGGATATGGTCGTCGCCTTCCCAGGGCCGGTTCGCACTGGCCTTGCGCCCTGCATGACCGATCTGGATTCCCGGAACTGCGCCAGCATCCTTGATCAACTGCACATTCGGTGCAAGGGCAGCGGCTTGTTCGTCATTCCACAGACCCACGCAATTCGGGGTGATCCGCCCTTCAGGCGAGACGCCGGTTGCCTCGACCACAACGAGACCTGCGCCACCGCGCGCGAGCGACCCGAGATGCACGCTGTGCCAATCGTTGACGAGACCGTCATTGGCGGAATACTGGCACATGGGCGATGCAGCGATGCGATTGCGCAGCGTGACGTCCTTGAGGGTGAACGGGTCAAAAAGCGATGCCATATATTATTCTCCAATCTGGCTTACCGAATTTATTTGATAGTTCGATAATATTCGAACAATAGCAATACACAAAATTTTGTGGTACTTTATCGGCCATGAGACAGTTCCGTCATCCATCCGTTTCCGAATTGCAGGTCGAGTCAGTTCTATATGCCCTGAGCGACCCGGTGCGCCTCTCCATAGTGCGGCAACTTGCGCGCGAGGGTGAGGCGACATGCGCGGCCCTTGACGGCGGGCGCCCCAAGTCCAGCATGTCGCACCATTTCCGGGTGCTGCGCGAGTCGGGCATCGTCCACACCCGCAATGATGGAACGTCACACATGAATACCCTGCGCCGAGACGATCTGGACAGCGCTTTTCCCGGACTGCTGGGGGCCATTCTCTCCGTCCCGCGCTGAACAAAATGATATTTCTGCGAACAAAGGTCTACAATTTATCAGGCCTTGGCGCGGCCGAACTTCATCAGCGATCAAATGACTAGTTATTAATTAAGTACACGCGAATGCTTACAGCTAGTTGTGTTATCTCACTATCGCGACGCCAGCCACCCATCGACGCCCTTCGAAAATACAAATCCATTCAAATAGAACACTCTACAATGTTATACTTATATATCTAATAGATATACCAAATCAATATGAAATAGTACTTTTTATAACTGGAACCACGTGTTTTATCATACATGACTTGAAAAAATCATCTTAATGAAAATGTACTATGAGGCGATAAAGACATTGGTAACTATTAAAAAAAATGCTAAGTACATTAACGAATGCCGAACGTAAAAAATCTAACATGGGGAATTACGAACTCACGTATTTGAGGGCTTTGCGTGTCGTCCAAGTTCCACACAGTTGACGCGATCCGATCGATCTTCGGAATGCGCGGCGCCATAAATCCGGCAGTTAAACGCCGTGTTTATGCCGAGCAGATGGACGTCGCCCTGCGACTGGCGCCATTCACGGTGCTTGTTGCGATGTGCGTGGTATTTGTCGTTGCCTATGTCTTCTGGAATCTCGGACCCCGCCCGTATCTCGCCGGTGTCGCGACGGTGGTGGCGCTGCTGACCGTCGGTTCGCTGTTCGCGTGCACACAATGGTACAAGCTGCCGAAGGTGAAAGAGCTTGGCTTCGATGCCATCAAATACCTTATTATCGTCTCTGCGCTCTACGGTATTTGCCTCGCCAGCATACCGCTTATGCTGTTCCTCGACGCCGACCCATATCACCGGTTGTTGATTGCCTGTACTGCGGCGGGTCTCATGGCCACGGGTATCGGTGTCGCGGTCGTGCCACTTGCCGCAATCGCCTATTCCGGCACGATCATCACGGGATCCTTCTTTGCCCTCGCCTCTACCGGCGAAGATTTCTTTCTTTTCATTGCAATCCTGCTCGCGTTCTACGCGCTTTTTATCCTGTTCACGATCGTGCACATGAGCAACCTCATCGTCATGCGCACGCTGGATCAGATCAAGGTTGAACAGCAGAAGGAAGTGATCAGCCTCCTGCTCTACGATTTCGAAGAGAACGCCAGCGACTGGATCTGGGAAACGGATGCTGACCTCAAGCTGCAGCACACCTCCCCCCGCCTTGCCCAGATCGCCGCCAAGACGACGAAGGAATTGCAGGGCATGCCCTTCGCGCAACTTTTCAAGGTCGATCAGTCGCATGCGGAAGAAGCGACGCAGGTCGGTTCCATCTGGCAGGCCATCGAAAACCGCACCACATTCCGCAACCATATTCTCCCGGTTAATATTCGCGGCGAGACACGCTGGTGGTCACTGACTGGCAAGGCCATATTCGACAATGCCGGCAAGTTTGTCGGCTACCGCGGCGTTGGTTCCGATGTGACGGCTGCCAAGCAGTCCGACGACCAGCTTTCCTATCTTGCCCGCTACGATGTGCTGACCGACCTGCCGAACCGCACGCTGTTTACCGATCAGCTCGGCCAAGCGACCAAGGACCTCGAGAAAGGCCTGCGGAGCTTTGCCGTATTCTGCATTGATCTCGACGAGTTCAAGACTGTCAATGACAGTTTCGGTCACGGCATTGGCGACCAGTTGCTCAAACAGGTGGCCGACCGGCTGCGAGGCACCTCGCCAGCCACCTATACGGTGGCACGCCTTTCCGGAGATGAATTCGCGCTGCTTGCGCGCGGAGCGGACCAGGCCGCGGCGACTGAACTTGCCGAACAATTGGTGCAGAGCATCTCCCAGCCCTTCTGGATCGATGGTATTCAGATAAACATTCACATCAGCATCGGTATCGCGATAGCGCCGACCGACAGCGTCAACGACATCATGCGCTGTGCTGACCTTGCGCTCTATCGCACCAAGAACGAGGGCCGCAACAGCTACCGGTTCTACGAAGTCGAAATGGATGCACGCATCGAGGCAAAACGCGCCCTGGCCATGGATCTGCGCGGGGCGTTGGCCCGGCAGGAATTTATCCTGCATTTCCAGCCCATCGTTTCGGCCCAGACGCTGAAGACAGTCGGCTTCGAGACACTCTTGCGCTGGAAACACCCGGTTCATGGCTTCATCTCGCCAACGATCTTCATTCCGATCGCGGAAGAATCGGGCAATATCATCCCGCTTGGCGAATGGATCATCCAGGAAGCGTGCCGCATCGCCGCCGGTTGGCCACAGGATATCCACGTGGCCGTCAATATTTCAGCGATCCAGTTTCGCCATTCCGATCTCGCCTCGATCGTTCGCGACGCGCTCAGCAAGAACAACCTCAAGCCGAACCGTCTTGAGCTCGAAATTACGGAATCGGTCTTTCTCGAAGCCAATGTCGCCGCGATCTCGCTGCTGCGCCAGTTCCGCGCCATGGGCGTCAGCATCGCGCTCGACGATTTCGGTACCGGCTATTCCAGCTTGAGCTATCTGCGCAAGATGCCGTTCGACAAGATCAAGATCGACCAGTCCTTCGTGCGCGATCTGCCGCACAATCGCGGAAGTCTCGCCATCATCCGGGCGGTGATGGGCCTTGGCGCCAGCATGGGCATGAAGATCACCGCCGAGGGCGTTGAAACCCGCGAGCAGCTCGCCTGCCTGCAAAAGGAAGGTTGCGACCAGGTACAGGGCTTCCTCTTCAGCCCCGCCGAGCCCGTGGAAAAGACCTTCGAGCTCCTGACGTTCGACAGCGAGCGCTACCAGGTCGCAAGCTGAGCAACGCGATCGTTGAGCTTCCCGCTAAGCATTCCCTGTTTAGATAGAAACAGTTCTGTTTCCCGGATGGTGAGACAATCCACGCGGAAGGCAGCAAAGCCGATGTTCACGCATCGGACAAAGCCGCCTGGGAAGGCCAGCCGGAAGCCCGAAGGCCGAAATGGACCTCTCTCCCCCCGGTTGAATAGAGACAACCCCACCCGACGCCTATATGCGGACAAGGTCATTGCGTTTCGGGACTTGCATCCTCAGCTGGAACGGACATTGCCGGCAATGGGACCCCTGGGGGGCAATCCCAGGATGGTAGCGTTAAGCCTGCCGCTTTGCCTTGACGTCCGCGATATTCGGCCGGTGGTTGGGTGACAGGCGCGAGTCTTTGGGCCAATAGGCAAGGAAGCCCTTGATCACTTCGCCCGGAATATCCAGTGGGCTGTAGTTCTCCCGATCGACGAACATCAGCGATTGCTCGCCATGGCCGAGCAGGCCCTGTGTTGCGCTGTGGATCTCATGTTCGAGCGTGACGAACTTGCGATTGTGTCTGGCGATCTTGATGCGCACGCTGATCTGCTCGAACTCCTTCGATTCACGCCGGTAATCATGGGTGAACGAGCGCGTCAGGATATAGAAGCGTGTCGTCCCCAGGTCGAAATCCGGCATGCAAACATTGAAGAAAAGTTCGCGGGCCTTGCCAACCCAGCGCACATAGTTGGCGAAGTAGACGTTGCCGACCGAATTCGTATCGTCATAGGTGGGAATGAGCTGCATGACGAACCATTCGCCGTCGAACCCATGAGAAGGCGACATCTCATCGCCCTGAGCGACAGGCGCGCCAATCGGTGACGGTGACATCATGCGGATTGGCTGGTCGACAATCTCGACTGGTATTGCCTTCGAGCCCGGACCGAATATTTCGATGATGACGGGGAGCGCGCCGATCAAGCCGATCAACGGCGAAAGGGCGAGGAATTCCGGTATCGGCTGGACATAACCGATGACGAAGATAACCGCCGATCCGCAGCCGATCAGAAAGCTCAAAACCGGATCGAACTTCGGCTTCGCGCCCAATGCCTCACAGGCGAGATTTGCCGCTGCGCTCACGAAAAGCGTGGCGAAGGGCATCATGAAATACATCAGCGAGAAGTTCGCGGGTACTGCCGTAAAGGCAACCCAGACAGCACCGATCAGCAGCCAGAGGGGCGAGGAAGCAATCCCGTCGGGGATTAGGGCCAGCAACGGACTGTTGCTGCGCATGTTCTTTCCCTTCAAGAACCATGCCGTCGCGCAGTAGTAGCTGTCGACAGTCGAGGCGAGAGCGATTGTCGTCCAGATGACAAAGGCTATGGCGAGATAGGACTGGCCGTTTTCGGCGGCGAGTACCGTCGCTGCCGATACAGCGCCCTGCGCGCTCGGCAAGCCGTCGATGGAAAGAATGCTGCCGATCGGACCGACAGCCGATGCCGTCAGGGCGTTCAGAAACAGAAAGCCGAAGAATATGAGGGCGCCGACGCTATAGGCGAGGCCGACGTTCCCGCCTTCACGCTTGATTGTGACTGCACGCTGCCAATGCTGGATATCGAGCCAAGGCCCGAGCAGGAAGCCAATGATCGTGGGCAGGACCAAGCCGTAAAAGCGGCTATCGAACTGGGCAAGCGGCACGCCGGGATAGGTGGAGGTTTCACGCAGGCCAACAAGAAGAACGATCCCAGCGGAAACACCGACAACCGTATAAACGATGTGCAAGAGTTTGATCTGCTGCAACGTCAGCGCATGGCCGATGGCGCAGGCAAAGAGCAGCAGCATCGCAACTCCGATCGACGAGCCCTCGCCGACGATCGGCTGCCAGAGATAGGCCACGAACCCGAAAATGGTGACCACCAGCGCCGCCATCTGGAACAGCAGGAAAACGCCCGCGTAGCGGCCCTCTATGTCCTTCATGATCTGGTCTGGCGAGCGCTTGGTGCGCCCCAGGATAAAGCCGAACAGCCAAAGGCCCGCGACATTGGAGATGGCAAAGCCGAAGAATCCGAGCCAGCCATAGGTGAGGGTCACGTGGATCGAATAAAAGAACCCCAGACCCCATAGCCAGGACAAGCCAATTGTTGGCGCCCACAAAAGATTCCGCACGACTGTCATGACTATCCAGCTTTAAAAACGCAACTCTACAGCTTCAAACTTTAGTCGATGTTATTCGCTCGGATAAGTCAATGATCGTGCTTGTTGTGGCAACTTGGAGAACCAGAATTTCTTGTCCTGTTCAGCGAAGCACCATCAACGACCCGGCGGTAATGTCGACCGGGTACAGCATAGGATCCATTAGTGTCAAAATCGTTGCAATCGATCTCGGCGGAATTCGCGTGTGGGCTGCAGTGCCTCGCGGGATTTTGAGCGAGGGCTAAAGCCCGGCGATTGCCCGCAGGTCGTCCACGGCGCCCTCGGCGGCGGCAAGCACCGGCGATCCCTTGGTCAACGCCTCGCCTTGAACCGGGAAGGGGTGATGCCAGCCCCCCGCCTCCTTGACGAGGCAATAACCCGCCATGCAATCCCACGCGTGCATATAGGGCTCATAGTAGCCGACGAGGCGTCCGGCCGCGACATAGGCGAGCATCAGCGCACCCGAACCGTTGCGGATGAAATTTCCCCCGGCATCAAGCAGGCGCTCCACGATCCCCGCCAGCGCTGCTGGCGCAACGTGACTGTTGGCTCCGATGCCCGTCACCGCATTGCGGACGGTCCGGTCGGAGCCGAGTTTCAACGGCCGGCCGTTGAGGGTAGCGCCG
Source organism: Phyllobacterium sp. YR620 (assembly GCF_900104165.1). Taxonomy (NCBI): domain Bacteria; kingdom Pseudomonadati; phylum Pseudomonadota; class Alphaproteobacteria; order Hyphomicrobiales; family Phyllobacteriaceae; genus Phyllobacterium; species Phyllobacterium sp. YR620. The sequence continues at coordinate 623,892 of NZ_FNJP01000001.1, read as the reverse complement.
AGCCCTTGAGCCGCAGCGTATAATTCGTCGTTGCACGGGACATGAATGACGCCTATCGCGATCTCTTCTCCTGCAAGGACGGCGATGGAGACGCACCAGGTCGGCATGCCGTTGACGAACGGGCTCGTGCCGTCGATCGGATCGACGACCCAGGTGAAACCGGAGACTCCCGCGCTCAGGCCATGTTCCTCGCCGAGGATCGCATCTTGCGGAAAAGCGGCTGCGATTTTTTGGCGGATGAGATCTTCAACCTCGCGATCGGCGATCGAAACAACGTCATGCGGATCGGCCTTGGTCTCGATCACGAGCCGTTCCCGCGCATTGAAGTAGGCAAGAGCCTTTGCTCCGGCCTCTGCGGCCATTATCTTGGCAAGGGCAAAGCGAGCCTCAAGCTCCGCTTGGGTATGCGATGTCATGTCTTTTCCTCGGTACGAGCGATCAGTTGTTGATAATGGCGATGCCGCGATGATGGAAGCCGATGCTAACATTGGTCGCCGGTGCAAGATTCCTGTCGATTGCCGGATCGACGACGAAAAGCGTTCCGGCTTCGGTTTCAACCTCATACTCGACGTGGTCGCCGAGATAGGCAGCATGGCGGATGCTGCCCGGAAATGCCGCCTCCTCCGCCGCTTCAAGGGTAATGGCATTGGGGCGTACGGCAATCCTGGCCGGCCCGGGACGCGCGCTGCGCGCCGGCACCCTGTGTTCCAACCTGGCGACACGGATGATCGCCTCTGTCCCGTCATTGCCCAGCACCTCGCAAGGCACCACATTGGCCTCGCCGATGAAATCGGCGATGAACGACGACGCCGGCGCCTCGTAGAGTTCGCGTGGCGATCCCTGCTGCGCGATGACGCCATCCTGCATCACGATGATACGATCGGAGACCGCGAGCGCTTCTTCCTGATCGTGCGTCACGTAGACGGCAGTGAATCCAAGCCTCTGCTGAAGCTCGCGAATCTCCGTCCGCACGCGGCGGCGAAGGCGCGCATCGAGGTTGGACAGCGGCTCGTCAAGCAACAGGACCTGTGGCTCGAGCACCAGGGCGCGGGCAACGGCGACGCGCTGCTGCTGTCCGCCCGAAAGCTCTGCCGGCAGGCGCTGGCCGTAGCCGGCGAGGCCGACCTGCGTCAGCCCCTCTTCCGCCCGTTGCCGCGCTTCGCTCTTCTTCATCCCGGATGACTCGAGCCCGTAGGCGACGTTCTCGAGCACCGACATATGCGGGAACAAGGCATAGGATTGGAAGACCATGGAGACGTCGCGCTCATTGGCGGGGAGCATCGTTACGTCCTTGCCGCCGATGAGAATGCGCCCCGAAGTCGGGTGCTCGAGACCGGCCAGCATGCGAAGCGTCGTCGTCTTGCCACAACCTGACGGTCCCAGCAGCGTCACAAGGGTTCCCGGCTCGATATCGAGCGACAGGTCGTGAATGGCAGTGAAGCTGCCAAACTGCTTCTTGACGTTGGTAAAGACGACTGACCCGGTACGATTGTTCATGGCGTGGCCTTTTCTTGCGGCACGGCGGCAGGAACGAAGGCGGTGGCGACACGATTCTCGCGCCGCAGCCGGCGTTCCCCGACGAGAAGTTGGAAACCGGTGATTATGACGATCATCACCACGATAAGCATAGACGAATAGGCGACGGCCACGCCGTACTCGCCGTTTTCCACGAGGCCGACGATATAGGACGTAGCCATATTGTACTGTGCACTTACCAGGAAGATGACCGCGCTGATCGAGGTAATGGCCCTCACGAACGAATAGACGAGAGCGGCTACGATTGCCGGGCGCAGCAGCGGCAGGATGACCTTGCGGATGGTGCGGAAGCTCGTCGCCCGCAGGGTCAGCGACGCCTCGTCGAGGCTCTTGTCGAGCTGGCTCATCGCGGCAACCCCGCCGCGTACGCCCACCGGCATGTTGCGGAAGACGAAACAGGCTATCAGGATCAGGGCGGTGCCCGTCATCTCAAGCGGCGGCAAATTGTAGGCCATAACATAGCTGATGCCGATGACGGTTCCGGGGATGGCAAAGCTCATCATTAGGGCAAATTCAAAGACGCTGCGTCCGAAAAAGCGCTGGCGAACGATAAGATAGGCCGTGAGCAAGCCGACAGCTGCCGTGAGCGGCGCGGAAATCAGCGCGATCTCCATCGTCGTCCAGAACGAATTCCAGGCAACGCCGGTCCAGGCGATGGCGCCATTCTCGAAAGCGAACGAAAAGGCGCGCTGGTAATGTTCGAAGGTCAAGGTGTTGTCGAGACCCCAGGTCCGGACAAAGCCGCCAACAAGGATCATGCCATAGACGACAAGGGTGAACAGCGCCCATGGGATGACGATGGCGTGGACCCCGATCGACAGGGAACGCGGCAGCGCGATGTGCGCACCGGAGTCGGCCTTGCCGGTAACAGTGGCGAAACTCTTGCCCGCGAGCCAGAGACGCTGTGCCAGGAATGCCGACAGCGTAAAGACCAGCAAGATGATCGCGAGGACAGCGGCGCGTGAAGGATCGTTTTGAGAGCCGACGACGGCGAAGAAGATTTCCGTCGAAAGCACGCCGTGGCTGCCGCCGAGAACGAGCGGGTTGCCGAAATCCGCCATGCTCTCGATGAAGCCAATGAGGAAGGCATTGGCGAGGCCCGGCTTCATAAGCGGCAGCGAAATCCGCCAGAAGGTGCGCCAGCGGTCGGCGCGCAATGTCTGCGACGCCTCTTCCATGGAAGGACTGACCCCTTCGACGACGCCGATGAGGACGAGGAAGGAGATCGGCGTAAACGAAAGGACCTGCGCGATCCAGATGCCAGTCAGGCCGTAGAGCCAGCGGCCGGGCTCAACACCGAAGATATGCGAGATTTGCTGGGTCACGACCCCGGCACGGCCGAACAGAAGGATGAGCGCGAGGCCGATAACGAACGGCGGTGTGATAATCGGCAGAATCGTCAACAGGCGCAGGCCCTTCTTGAAGGGAAAGCGGGTGCGCGTTGCGACAAGTGCGAAGCACAGTCCGAGAATGGTGGATCCCGACGCGGTGAGGACCGCCAGAAAAAAAGTGCGCCAGGCAATGCCGCACCGATTTCCGCCCACGAGGCAATCGAGGCTCCATATCGATGGATCCTGGATGTTTCGGACAAAGCCCGAAGGATCGAACGACCCGTCAAAGCTCTGGAAAGCGCCGACAAACATGCTGCCGACCGGATAGAACACAAAAATCGCGACAAGGAACACGAGCAGCGTAATCGACGCGACCACGAAGGCATCGCCGCGAAGAACGCCGCGTTCGGCAAGGCCAAAGGCGAAAAAGAGAACAAGGGCCAAAGCCGTCAACCCGGCGCCGGCGCCCATGGATGGCTGACCGTCCGCCAGCGGCCCGAACAGCGTCTCGTTGATGGTCCACGACCAGCCCGTATATCCAATCGCTAGGCCTTGCCAGACGAGGAAAAGGATGCCGGCACCGCCCGCTGCAATCAACAGGTTCGAACGAAGCGCCGAGACCCTCAAAAACCTCGCGGCAATAGCCACGGCGAAGATCAAGGCAATCAGCGCCAGGTTCCACCGACCGAATTCGAAGGCCTGCAGGATGCCGGGTGCTTCGGCGGAGCCTGTCGGAAAATTCTTGAGCCAACTCAGCCCATAGAATCCCGCCTCGATCCTGTACCAGGGCACGAGGACAAGCCCTGCGAGCCCTATGCCGAGCGCAATGTTCAGTCTCCGGTCGCTACGCTCCATCACGCCACCCGCTCATCCCAGACTCATGCTTTCATGGACCATATGTCCGGATAAGGCCGGACATATGGTTGACAAGGCGAAGGTAGATCAGTTCGCGCTTGCGCCGATCTCCTTATCCCAGCGATCCAGCAGTTCCTTGCGCTTGGCCGGGTCACCATAGGTCTTGAAGTCGTAATCGATGAGCTTGATGTCCTCGAATTTCGGTGCTTCGGGTGGCACCGTCGCCGATTTGTTGGATGGCAACTGGAAGGACTTGGCATCCTTCATGTGCGACTGCACATCGGCCGTCAGCGCCCAGTCATACCACTTCTTGGCGGCGTCGAGATTTCGTGCGCCCTTGATGATCGACATCGAGCCGATTTCGTAGCCCGTACCCTCGCAGGGAGCCACGGCCTTCACCGGGAAGCCCTCGGCGATCTGCGCGACGGCATCGTGCATGAAGACAACGCCGAGCGCTGTCTCGCCGCGTGCCGCCGCTTTCACCGGAGCCGAACCCGACTTGGTATATTGGGAAACATTGGCGTTGAGTTTCTTCAGATATTCGTATGCCTGGTCCTCGCCCATTATCTGCACGAGCGACGCAAGCGCGGTGTATGCCGTGCCTGACGAGTTGGGATTGGCGATCTGAATTTCGCCCTTGTAAGCAGGGTCGATCAGGTCGGACCAGCACTTTGCTTCCTTGAGGCCCTTCTTCTTGACGATATCGGTGTTGTAGCCCCAGCCGAGCGCGCCAGCATAAACGCCGACTGTCCTGTATCCCGAGCTCTCCGCCTGTTTCTTAGCCCAATCCTGCAATTGATCGAGCATGGGCGACTTGTACTCCATCGTCAGCCCTTCGGATGCCGCCTGCAAATGCGGATCTCCGGTTCCAGCCCACCATATGTCGGTCTTGGGATTTCGGGCTTCGGCACGAATTTTGGCATAGGTCTCGCCCGATGACAGGCGCACCATATTGACCTGGATACCGGTTTCTTTTTCGAACATGCCCTTCATCAATTCGCAGATGACGACGTCGGCAGAGCAGATCAGGTTGAGATTATCTGCGGCGCGCACTTCGGTTGGCATGACTTGCAGGCCCACGGCGAATGCAGCAGCAATGGCGAATACAGAACGCATATCTTTCCTCCCTAGAAAGCGGCACCTCCATGCCGCACGCCATTTTGCAAGCGTGTGCAAAACTTTCACGAGCGCGTCCAATCTGTCAAGCCGGCTCATCAACTATAACTTTTAAATGTTTTGAATGAGGGAGATTGCGAAGGCGCGCAATCGCGTGCAAACTGCGCCGCAGAACTGAAATATGGGTCCTTTGCTTGAACAAGACGTTCGTCAGCGCCGACGATGTGGCAAAACGCGCGGGCGTGTCCCGCTCGGCTGTATCACGCACCTTTACCCCTGGGGCAAGCGTCTCAGAAGAAACGCGTCAGCGTGTCATGCAAGCAGCCGAGGCGCTCGGTTACCACGTCAACCAGTTGGCGCGCGGCCTCATGCGCAGCGAGAGCGGCATCGTCTGCCTCGTCGTCTCCGAAATGGATACGCCCTATCGTGCCCGCCTCGTACGCGCCCTCACCCACGAATTGCAGTTGGCCGGCAAGATCTCGATGCTCATCAACACCGACCGGTCGGACGGAAGCGTCGATACCGCCCTGCGCCAGACACTTCATTATCGTGCGGATGCATCGATCCTGCTGTCCGGGCTGCCCGACAAGGCGATCACCAAACTCTGCCTCGATAGCGGCCAACGCATCGTCCTGATAAACCGCGACGATGAGATCGAGGGGCCGTTTCGGATCAACCTCGATGATGGAGGGGCGGCGCGGGTCGCGGTCAGTGCCTTCCTGCGCGCTGGCTGCCGCCGATTGGCTTTTGCAAACTCGGCCGTAGGAACACCAAGCCTCATGGCGCGCGAACAGGGCTTCGTGGCAGCGGCGAGGGACTTTGGCCTTGATGTAACTGTCGTTCGGCACGGCAACACCGTTTACGAAAGCGGAAGGACGATCGGCAGGACGCTGTTTTCCGGCCTTGAGCCTCCCGATGCGGTGTTCTGCGTCAACGACCTCATGGCGTTTGGCTTGATGGACGCGGCGCGCCACGAATTTGGACGGCGCATTCCTGACGATCTTTGCGTTGTCGGCTTTGACGATATCGAGCAGTCAGGATGGTCATCCTACGCCCTGACGACCTTCACCCAGCCCGTCGACGAGATCGTCAGAAACAGCATTGCCTGGCTGGTCAACGGCGACGGCGCCGCAAGCAGCCGCTCTGCTTCCCTCCATGCCCCGCTGATCTGGCGGAAAACCATCAGGGGCACGCGTAGAAACGGATAGAGCCAACGCCAGGCTAGCTGTCGGACGTCCCGGCGATGGTCAATCGCGCGCGGCCACGATGTTTGGATTGGTAGAGCGCACCGTCGGCAAGATTTAGCAACTCTTCCGGCCCCTGCGGCTTTAGTCCCATTGGGGGATCGAACATCGCCATGCCTATGCTGACGGAAATTGCGCCCTGAGGACTTGCGGCGTGTTCGAGTTTCATGGCCGCCACGGCGTCGAGCATGGCGCCGGCGATTTCGGCGGAAGGTTGAAGCGCCCGTCCGGGAATAAGCGTCGCAAACTCCTCGCCGCCGAAACGGGCGACCGAGCCGCCGTTCTGCTTGGCGACCTTGTTCAAGGCGCGCCCAACCTGAATGAGGCATTTGTCGCCGGCAAGGTGCCCGTAGAAATCATTGTAGGCTTTGAAATGGTCGATATCGACCATAAGAACTGCCAATTGTTCACCAGTCTCGCTGGCGCGCTGAAATGCACGCCTCAACACGTGGTTGAATTTGCGCCGATTCGGCAGATTGGTGAGGTGATCGCGCTCGGACTGGTTACGGAGCTTGCGGTTTGCTTCGAGGAGTTTCTGCTCCAGCGCCATGCGTTCGCGGACCATGGCCGAGAGTTCCTCCTCGACCCGCTTTTGCGCCGTAATATCGACGCTCGTTGCCAGCAGTCGCAGCGGCGAACCGTCGGGCCCATATTCGACGATCTTGCCCCGGCTCAATATCCAGATGTCGCCGCCATCCGGACGCGATACCCGATAGGTTGCTTCGAAGCGCGCCTTGCGGCCGCTGAGGACGTCTTCAAACGCCTCGATCGCCCGCTCCTTGTCGTCGGGATGAACGATATCCCACGCCACGCTTTCGCTCTCGCGGCCGGCAGGATCAAGGCCGAGCAGCGCCCGATACTGCGGCGAGCGCCACACCCGCATCGTCGCAATATTCAAATCCCATATCCATTGCCCCGCACTCTCAAGAGCGTAGGAGGTGCGCAACTCCACCTGTTGCAGCCGTTCCGCAATATCCTTCAGATGGGTGATGTTGGTGTAAGCGACCGAAATGCCGGCGAATTCGCCAAGATCATTGGTGACGGTCGCCGCAGCAACCATGAACGATTCGCCGGTGACTTCGATCTGAGCTTCGGAAATCGAACCGCCGGAGAGCGCAGTGCTGATAGCCTCGCGCAGCAGTGATGCGTGGTCCGGAACGACGTCTTCCACGGACCGGCCCACGGCATTTTCGCCGGCAATGCCGAAGATACGGGAAAACCGGTCGTTGACCGTGACCAGAAAACCCTGACGATTGACATAGCAGAGCCCGACGGGAACCTTGTCATAGACTGCTTCGATCTGCAGCAGACGGTCGCTTCCGCGCTCATCGCCTCGGTCAAATGGTGCGTTTCGCGATTTGCTGATTGGCATCACTCAGGTATCCGACCACTACGAGATTGCCTCGCAGCACCTCTACCTTGGCGAGCGGAAGGCCCGACCGTCAAGGCAATTACTGCAATTTGAGGTTAATTAATTGTACCGTGCAACGGCTGGTGCACCGCTGCCAAGATGACTAAACTCGCCCGCGAGCGGAGAAGAACCATGCCGACAGATCACACCCACGAACATGATCACCCCATCGATTGGCGCGAGCACGGCGTCAAGGTTATCCCCGGCGATTCTCTCGACCCGAACACCGCTCAGACGCCTGGCATGAACCGCGCTGCAGCGATCGATCGGGCCCGGGCCGGGGCAGAGAAAATCTGGGCGGGCACCGTCACCATTCACGCCAATGCCAAGACCGGTGCACATCATCACGGCGACCTTGAAAGCATTATCTACGTGGTCAAAGGTCGTGCGCGCATGCGCTGGGGCGAGCGGCTGGAATATGTCGCCGAAGCCGGTCCAGGCGATTTCATTTTCGTGCCGCCTTACGTGCCGCATCAGGAAATCAATGCGAACGCGGAGGAAACGCTGGAGTGCGTGGTGGTCCGCTCCGGTCAGGAGCCGATCGTGGTCAATCTCGACATCGATCCGGTGGAAAAACCGGAAGGGGTTGCATGGATCGATCCCATCCATCGCTGAGCGGCTGAATCAGCCAAGCCGCTGCAACTTCTCGAACCGCTTGACGAGCCGCTCGCGTTTCAATCGCGACAGGCGGAAAATCCAGAACATGCCGTCCAACTGATCGATCTCATGCTGCAGGCAAGTGGCAAGCAGACCACTCGCCTCTTCGCTCAACATGTTCCCGGCGAGATCCTGATAGCGCACGCGGATCGTGGCTGGTCGCTCGATCTCGTCGGAGATGCTCGGCATCGACACACTGCCCTCCTCCCGCCTCGCAAGATCGCCTGACGACCATTCGATTTCCGGATTTATGTAGAAGCGCGGCGCACTGGGCTCGATCTCGATCACGACGAGACGCAGCGGCACGCCGACATGCGGCGCCGTGATCCCAATGCCCGGGGCAGCACGCATTGTAGCGAGAAGGTCCTGCGCCAATTCTTGCGTTGCCTCGCCGAAATCTGCAATGCGGTCGGCGGGCCTTCGCAAGGCTGGATCAGGGAATGTCAGGATTGGCCGAATCGCCATGAACATGCTCCAATGTGCGAACGCGACAGCGCGTCCATCCTGTTGCCTCAATTCCCGCCGAGGAAGCAAGCTTTACAAGCGTCGTCGCTACCGATAATCGACAAGGAAACCATGCGGCCATCCCTGCACTGTCGCGGAGGGCCCAACGAGGCGATTGAATGCCCGCCAGCAAGACGATAACCAAGCCGCAGGTGCTGCCGCGAGGAGCCGTGATCATGACGCTCCTCGTCCTTGCGACGATGATCGTCTCGTTCCTCGTCATGATGGGCATAACCAATATTTCGCCCACCAAACAGACGACCCAGCTGATCATTGCGGCCAATGCGGTATCGATTCTCGTCCTGATCTATTTGTCCTACGCGACGCTTAAGAAGCTCTTTCTGTTCAAGAGCAAGGCAAAGCACAACGACCTTCACACCAATGTCGCGATGATCTTCGCCTTGATCGCCTCGATACCGTCGATCATCGTGGCCTGTTTCTCGCTCATCGTCCTCGACCAGCGAATGGATTCATGGATCAACAACCAGAACAACCAGATCATCGACATGTCCATCAAGGCGGCGCAATCCTATACCGAGGACAACGCCCAAAGCCTGCTGACGACGACGCTTTCCATGGTGATTGATCTCGACCAGCGCCGCATGCTCTACAGTCTCGACCGCGGCGCCTTTTCGGACTGGCTCACCTACGACGCCGGCCGCAACAATCTGCTCGGCGCGTCCCTGGTCAAATCGGATGGGGAGGTTGTGGTCGCGGCCAACCTCATCAACGATCATTCCCTGCCGGACGCCCCGATCGAGGCCCTGCGAAGTGCCGCGGGCGACAAGCCGGTTCTGATACCGCCGGGCGACACCAATCTTGTCGGCGCGGTGATCAAGACGCAGGCCCTGCCCGATCTTTACCTCTACACCATTCGCTCGGTCGATCGCTCTGCGCTCGAAAATATGCGGGTGATGACAGACAATAATGCCGAATACCAGGCGCTGGCGAGCAACCGGTCCACTACCCAGATCGCCTATGCCTTGCTGTACATCGAACTCACCCTGCTCTTGCTGCTCACCGCCGTGTGGAGCGGCATTGCTGTGGCCAATCGCGTCGTCCTGCCGATCCGCCAGCTGATCGGCGCTGCCGAAGACGTCGCGACCGGCAATTTCGACGTTTCCGTCCCCGTACGCGGTTCGGATGGCGATATCGGCTCTCTGTCGCACACATTCAACAAGATGGTCGAGCAGTTGAAAACGCAACACAGCGACCTGATTTCGGCCAAGGACGAGATTGACGAGCGGCGGCGCTTTACGGAAGCGGTCCTATCGGGCGTTACCGCAGGCGTCATCAGCGTCAACAGCGAGGGGATCATCGCGGGTCTTAACCGTCCGGCCGAACAGATGTTGGCGGTCGACGCATCGCAGGCCGTTGGCCAGAGCCTCGGCCTTATCCTGCCGGAAATCGGCGCCGTCTTCGACGTGGCGCGGGATAATGGACGTTCATCCAGCCGCAAGCAGATCAGCATTACCCGCAGCGGTGTCGCGCGTTCATTGAACGTACAGATCACGCGCGAAGACGCCGACATCAAGAACACCTCCTATGTGGTGACGGTCGATGACATTACCGATCTCGTCGCCGCGCACCGCTCGTCCGCCTGGGCGGATGTAGCCCGCCGGATCGCCCACGAGATCAAGAATCCGCTGACGCCCATCCAGCTTTCGGCGGAACGCATCCGCCGTCGCTACGGCAAAGTCATTGTCGAGGATCGCGCGGTATTCGACCAATGCACCGAGACGATCATTCGCCAGGTTGGCGATATTGGTCGGATGGTCGACGAATTCTCCGAGTTCGCTCGTATGCCCAAGCCGCAGCTGGCGGCAACAGATATTCGCACTGTATTGCGCGACGCCTCGTTTCTCGTCGAGATCAGCAACAATCAGATCAAGTTCGAACATGAGATAGCCGACGAACCGCTGGTCGGCAATTTCGACAGCCGCCTGCTCGGCCAGGCATTCGGCAACATCATCAAGAATGCATCCGAGTCCATCGAGGCGGCGTTGCAGTCCGGCGCTGTCGAGACCGGCTATATTCTCGTTCGCGCAAAGAGTGCAGGCGCTTCCATCACCGTCGAGGTGCTCGACAATGGCAAGGGCCTGCCCAGCGAAAACCGCCACCAGCTTTTGGAACCCTATGTGACGACGCGCGAAAAAGGGACCGGCCTCGGGCTCGCCATCGTCAAGAAGATCGTCGAGGACCATGGTGGGCATCTCGAAATGCTCGATGCGCCGGCTAATTTCCACGGCGGTCGGGGCGCTCTCGTTCGCATGGTTTTTCCGCGCCTGGCCGAGGCAGCTGCCGCCTGAAGACCGCCAATGTCGGAATCTTTTCATTCGCTATCAAAATGTGATTATCGCCATTGCAACACAAATTGAACGCCTAGATTGAAAGCGCTATAATCCAAAGCGTTGAGACCGGAATGACGGATTTAAGCCTTCTGCCACGCCGGTTTGGACAATGATCATGACAATTTGAAATACAAGCTGGAAGCCAAATCAGCGGCGGTTGTTCGTGATTTTTTTGAGAACGGGCCGGTTTACCGGTTTTGCTCAGGAGGATACAGGGCGATGATGTTGCGGCATACAAAGGAAAACGGCGATATCGCCAATTGGATGACCTGCTCGATCTGCCTGTTCGGCGCTTTGGCAGTTGCAGCGATCATCCTGGCGATTTGATCCGGATAACATCCGGTTGGCTATGGTTTGCGGCGCAAGTCGATTGCGCCTATCATTTTGTGCGGGTCAGGTTTCCTTGGAGACCTGGCCCGTATGGCTTTGTAGGCCCCGGCGCATATGAATCTCGGGCGATTTCGCTGCCCTCCAGACGAGGGATAAACCATTTTGATCGGTACGATTGATGGAACCAATGCAACCATAAATAGTTTAATGTGCGCGATTGACCGGAAGTCTGCTCTCCAGCATGCCCTTTCGCGACGAGACATAATGTTGAATTGGGGAAATCGTGGACATTCCACAAAGCAATTTTGCGGCTTCTCTAGAAGCACTGCACGGATTGGACAGCTACAGCCGGGACTCGATCATCATGGAGTTGCCGGTGGCCGTGTATACGACGGACAAGTCCGGCATCCTTACATTCTATAACAAGGCGGCGGCGGAACTTTGGGGCCGCATGCCGGAAATCGGCAAGGAACGCTGGTCTGGAGCGCTCCGCTTGTATTGGCCGGATGGAACGGCAATGCAGCACGATGAATGCCCCTTGGCGACTACCTTGCGCGAGGAGCGCGAGGTGCGCGACGTCGATGCCATCGCCGAGAGGCCCGATGGAAGCCGCATCGCTTTCATGCCGTTCCCTGTGCTGCTGCGCAACAAGCAAGGGGAGATTGTCGGCGCGCTCAATATGTTGCGCGATATCACTGAACAGAGACGCGACGAAGCGATGGCCGAACGCCTCGCCGCTATTGTTGAATCGTCCGACGATGCGATTATCAGCAAGGATCTGTCGGGCATGGTCACGACGTGGAACAAGGCGGCCGAGAGGATATTCGGCTACACCGCCGAAGACATGATCGGGCGATCTATCACGACAGTTATCCCCCCCGATCGGCTTTACGAAGAACCCGGCATCGTAGAGCGCGTACGCAACGGCCAGAGGATCGATCACTATGAGACAGTCCGGCAGCGCAAGGACGGCACGCGCATCCATGTCTCACTGACTGTATCACCTGTAAAGAACGCTTCCGGACGCGTGGTCGGTGCATCGAAAATCGCCCGCGATATTACCGACAAAAAGGAGAGCGAAGAGCGGATTTTGATGTTGATGCGGGAGGTAAATCACCGCGTCAAGAACCAGTACGCCGTCATTCTTTCGATGATTCGCGAAACCAGCAGCCGGACCACCGATATCGTCGAATTCGAACAGCAGATCCGCGAGCGGATCATGGCACTCGCCCGGTCTCACGATTTGCTGGTTCACGCGACGTGGCGCGGAGCGACACTTTCCGATCTTTTGCTTGAGCAGATCAAGCCTTTTGGCGACGAAAATCGGCTTACCATGACTGGACCGTCCATGGTCCTGCAACCCAACGCCGTCCAGTATCTCGGGATTGCATTCCACGAACTGGCGACCAATTCTGCGAAATACGGCGTCTTCTCATCGGAAACCGGTGAGATCAATGTGGACTGGTTCGTTGGCGACGAGGGCAAGACCTTCTACCTCGCCTGGACCGAAACAGGCGGGCCACCGGTCAAGCTCGGCCGCACGCGCGGCTTTGGCAAGACGGTACTCGAGCGGATAACGCCCTTGTCGCTGGGGGGCGAAGGCATGCTCGAACAGTCGGTCAATCGCATTGTCTGGACCGTGCGTGCGCCCATGGAGAATATCCGGGCAGCTTCCGTCTAACGACGCAAGTCCCACGCGTCTTCACCCCTTTTGATTAGGTCGGCACGCTGGAAAGAGGTTGTGGGCGCGTGTATCCTCCGCTGCACAAAAATGGGGGACTACAATGCCTAATATTTCTCAACTCTTCTTCAAGTCTGCCGTCATTTGGTTGCTGATTGGCATAGCCGTCGGCCTGCAGATGGGAATGTCGGGCAATCACACGGTGATAGCGGCCCACGCCCACATCAACCTGCTCGGATGGGTCACGAGCGCCATTTTCGGCGGCTACTACGCGCTCAATCCGGCCAAGGCAGCCAAGCGATTGGCCTTCGTCCACTATGGCGTTTACATGCTCGGCCTTATCGTGATGCTGCCGTCCCTTTACTTCATGGAGCGTGGCAACATGCAGCTTGAGCCGTTGGTCGGGATAGGTTCGATGGTTACTTTCCTTGGTGTCCTGATCTTCGCGGTCGTGATGTTCTCGCGCGAGAGCGTGGCGGTCCGCCAGGCCCGCGCTTGAGAAAAGTCGGATCGGCTCAGGCCGGCCCGACGGATTTGCCGATCTCATCGGCATGATGCTGGATGCTGAGCCGATCCAGTGACGCAAGCGGAAGATTGACGAATATCTTCAGGCGCCGGTCGAGTTCGCTCATCATGCGGCTGAACGCCTGCTTGCGCTCCCAGGGTTCGCCCTCGGACAGGAGCGGGTCCGGGCATTCCCAGTGCGCAGTCACGGGGACGCCCGGCCATTCGGGCATGGCTTCGCCATGGGCGCCATCATGCAGGGTGAAAACGAAATCGAGTTCACGGGCCCCGAATTCGCTATAATGCTTGGGACGCAGGCCTTCGACCGAAAAGCCGGTCTGCTCGAGCAATTCGCGCGCTTCAGGGTTTATTTCTCCATCAGGATCCGTTCCGGCGCTGTAGGCGACGAAATGCGGCTTGCCCAGCCGGTTGAGCAGTGTCTCGGCAACGACGCCCCTGACCGAATCGCGATGCGAAAGAAACAAGACATGAAATACTTTATCGTCGCCCATCGCTCACTCTCTCCAAATAAAATGCGCGTAGTGCGCATAATGCTGCAGTAATGTGACAGCCGTTCAACAACGGCCAGCGCTGCGATCGCACTCACCAGAGCCATGTTTGTAGCCCCAAACCGCCTGATCGGATCGGACAACGGCCCAACGCCGCGGTCTTTTAATTGCTGCGTTCAGGTTGGTGTCAGGAAACCAGTGAATGCCCCTCCTTTCGAAGAGCCTGGACAGAACCGGCTCGCGCATCAACCAGGAGTGCGGGGTAGTTCACCTTGTCAGTTACAACGCGTCAATTCGACAGACGTCTTGCACGTCCGAAAATCGGAAGCGTTCCGCTCACTATCATAACCGCAATGTTTATTCTCGCGTCCGCCAACTGGACGTTCTGGGAGAAATCAGCTGCCTATTTGCACGGTCAGCCCGCCGCCCTCGCATTTCTGGTCGTTGGCATCGCTTGTGGTTATGTAGCGCTCTTTCTCGCCTTCTCGGTCAAGTTCGTCATCAAGCCTGCCCTGATCTTCTTCGTGGTCGTCAGCGCGCTTGGCGCCTGGTTCATGGATCACTACGGCGTCATAATTGACGTCGAAATGCTGCAAAGCGCTGTGGATACCACCAATGCGGAGGCCGGCCATTTTCTGAACATTCCGTTTGTCGTTCATATGATCACATGTGCGTTGATCCCCTCGGCCATCATCGCCTGGCCGCGTATTGTACATCGACCCTATCTTCAGAAATTGAAGTGGAACCTTGCGGTCATCGTGCCCGCGCTCCTCGTTCTGGGCGTCGCGGCCCTGATCAATGCCAGCACCTACATGTCGCTGATACGTGAACACCGGGATTGGTTCGGAACGCTCAATCCGCTCGCCCCGATCGTGAACACCGTGAAGCTTGCGATCCGGGAGACCAAGGACAACAACATTATTGTCAAGCCGCTTGGCCAGGACGCGCACGTGGTTGGGCCGGCGGCGGGCACGCGCAAGCCGCGCGTCACCATAGTCATTGCCGGCGAAACCGCGCGTGCCGAGAGCTTTTCGCTTGGCGGCTATGGCCCAGATACCAATCCGGAACTCGCCAGGCAGGACATCACCTATTTCAGCGATACGTCGAGCTGTGGCACGATTACGTCGGTTTCGCTGCCCTGCATGTTCTCGCAATTTACCCGTAAGGAATATACGCATCAGAAGGGCCTTGAGAACGAGAACCTTGTCGACGTACTGACGCACGCTGGCATCAATGTCGAATGGTGGGACAATAATACGGGCGACAAGGGCGTGGCGGCCCGTATGAAATCCCAACAATTGTTCAAGTCGGATGATCCGAAATTCTGCAAGGGCGGCGAATGCCTCGACGCGATCTTCCTCGACCGCCTCGATGCATGGCTCGACAGCGTCAAGACCGACTCGGTGCTCGTCATGCACCAGTTGGGGAGCCACGGCCCCGCCTACTATCTCCGCTATCCGGATGAGTTCCGGCGCTTCACGCCGGACTGCAGGACCGCCGAATTTGCCAAATGCTCGCGCGAAGAAATCATCAATGCCTATGACAACTCCATCCTCTACACCGATCATTTGCTGTCGACAGTGATCGACCGGCTCAAGGCGCGGGAGACACAAATTTCGCCGTCCATGATCTACATGTCCGACCATGGCGAATCGACCGGCGAGTTCGGCCTCTATTTGCATGGCGCACCCTATATCGTCGCGCCGTCGCAGCAGACCCATGTTCCCTACGTATTGTGGCTCGGCAAGGACGAGAAGGCGCAGATCGACGGCGCGTGCCTGCACAGCGAGGCGGTGAAGAAGCAATCGCACGACAACCTCTTCCACACGCTGCTCGGGATGATGCATGTCGAGACGTCGGTCCATGACAACAACCTCGATACGCTCTTCCCCTGTCGCAGCGGAACGAGTTGACCGAGGGCAGCAGCCCAAAACTTGACTTGAAAAGGTCTCCCGCGCGGTCGATCCTGTGAACAGGAAAAATCGCAGAAGGGAATGAGGCATTTGCGGGTCCTTCTTGTTGAAGACGACGCGACTCTCGGGGCAGCAGTGCGCGACCACGTGATGCACGGCAATCACGCCGTCGACTGGATGCAGCATCTGGAAGACGCAAAGGTGTCGATGCGCGTGACGAACTACGATCTCGTGCTCCTGGACATCAGACTGCCGGACGGGAACGGGGTCGATTTCCTGACAGAGCTCAGGGCCAGCGGCGACGCGACGCCGGTGATCATCCTCACGGCGCACGACCAGATTTCCGAACGTATCCGGGGACTCAACGCCGGGGCAGACGACTATCTCGTCAAACCCTTCGATCTCGATGAATTGACGGCGCGCATGTATGCCGTGGCGCGGCGCCATTCCGGACGCCCCGACGAGGTCATACGGCTCGGCTCGCTGCACATTCACATCGCCGACCGCAGGGTGACCTCGGCCAACCAGGAGATTACGCTTTCAGGGCGGGAATGGGCAGTGCTCGAACGGCTGCTTGCCCGAATTGGCGCTATCGTTTCGAAAGCACAGATCGAAGAGACGCTCTATGCGTTCGGCTGGGAAATCGAAAGCAATACCGTGGAAGTCTATATCAGCCGTCTACGCAAGAAGCTCGGGCGGCAGTATGTGGCAACGGTGCGGGGCGTCGGCTACCGGATTGAAGGTCGCACATGAAACCCTATGGCATGACGCGCCGCCTGATCCTGTCCCTTACGGCTACGCTCATCGCGTTCTGGCTCATTGCGGTAACGGCCGGCGTCCTCGTCATGCAGGATGAATTCGGTGAAATATTCGACAGTTCCTTGAAGGAAACCGCGGAAAGACTGACGCCGCTCGTCGTCGACGATATCCTGCAGAGCGATACGACCGCGGTGCCGAGGCGTTTGCAGAATCTGACGGCATCTCCAGAATCGAGTTATCTCACCTACCAGGTCAGGGACGCGAAGGGGGGCGTCATTCTGCACTCGGAAGACATCCCGCCAACGCCATTTGCGGCCCCGCTCAAGCGAGGATTCTGGGAAAACGACGCAGCCCGCTTCTATACGGTACCGGCAGTCAACGATACGATCTTCGTTCAGGTAGCGGATGACAATGCGCATCGCGAAGAAGCGGCGCTCGAGGGCGGGCTTGCCCTGTTGCTCCCCCTCCTCGTGCTTATTCCGGTCGGCATATTCGTCGTCTGGTTCGTCGTTCGCCTGTCGTTGCGGCCAGTCAACGAGTTGCGCCAGGCCATTGCCAGCAAGGATGGCGGCAATCTTGCTCCGATTGCCCCGATCGCCCTTCCCCGCGAACTGCAACCGATCATCCATTCCGTTAACCGGCTGCTGGCGCGATTGCGTTCGACACTCGCGGCCGAACGGGAATTTACCGCCAATAGCGCGCATGAACTGCGAACCCCCCTCGCCGGCGCCCTCGCGCAGACGCAGCTCTTGAAGAAACATGTGCGCGGCGAAGAAGCCAAATCACGCACGGTGCACATCGAACAGTCGCTCCAGAAATTGAGCGGACTTGTCGAAAAGCTCATGCAGCTGGCCCGGGCCGAGGCGGGGCTTGGCTCCGCGGACGAGGTGGTTGATCTCGCAAAGGTCCTTGACGTGGTGGTCGGTGATTTCCAGCGCGCAAGCACCGCGCCAGATCGCATCAACTATGTGCGCGACGCGGGCGCTAAGCTCAAGCGCCGGATAAACGAGGATATCTTTGCCATTGCGCTGCGTAACCTGATTGAAAACGCGCTTCATCATGGAAACCAGAACGAGCCTGTGCTTGTGCATTTGGAAAGGGGCGGCAAGATTCGCATTGCCAATGGCAGCCCCACATTGGGCAGGGAAGAGATTGTACGAATCCAGAAGCGCTTCAGTCGGGGCGAAACCTCCCGCGGTTCAGGGCTTGGCCTCGCTATTGTTATTGCTCTCGCAGCACAGATGAACGCGACCTTGAACCTGTTGTCGCCGGCAACGGGTCGCAGCGACGGGTTCGAAGCGGTTCTGACGTTCAACGGCGACAGGGCGGAAGTTGGCTAGACCTGTTGATTCTCGGCATCAGGAGCCGGCTATTCTTATCAGCCACAACCAAGGTGACTTTGCCGCCCGTTTCTGGAATGCTAGGTTGCAGAAGTGGCGTCGACTCCTTTCGAAGCAGGTGGACATGAACGATGTGAAGATTGCTCGCCGGGGACTGTTAATGTCCGGCCTCGCACTGATGGCTGCGGGTTGCACACCCATTTCCTTTGCCTACCCAGTCGGCGGAGGCGGCTCCTACTATCTCGAGCCCCGTCTCCGGCGCCAGCGCGTTGCTTATACGGGAGGCGAAGCGCCAGGTTCGCTGGTCATCAATACGGATGAGCGCTACCTCTATGCTGTCGAGGGCGACGGATCTGCAATGCGCTACGGCATTGCCGTCGGCCAGGAAGGGCTCACCCTCAAGGGACGGGCAGAGGTGGGCCGCAAGCAGGAGTGGCCCTCATGGACGCCGACGGCCAGCATGATCCAGCGCAAGCCGCGCCTCGCCCAATATGCTGGCGGTGTTCCTGGGGGCCCCGAAAACCCGCTCGGCTCGCGCGCCCTCTATCTCTACCAGAACGGCAAGGACACGCTCTTCCGCGTGCATGGGACCAACGAGCCGTGGTTGATCGGACAGGCCGTTTCGAACGGCTGCATAAGATTGACCAATGAGGACGTTGAGTATCTCTACGATGCCACGCCCGTTGGTACGCCGGTACTCATCATCTAGCGGCTTCCACCAGGGTTTTGACATGGACAGCATAAGTTTGGGACTGCATGCTTTGCTGTCCCAAACGCTGCGGAATGTCGACAATCGGCAAATTAACCCTGATGTGGCAAATCGGACACTATGCCAGTGATTCCGGCACCTTACCCTAGCGTTCATTACTATTTATGGTAGCATGACATTGTTGGCCTACTCGCCTTTGAGGAGAAAGGATTGTCACATGAAGAGAATTCTGATCACTGCAGTTGCCGTGATGACGGTCGCCAGTTTGAGTGCCTGCGGGTCAATCGGTAAGGGCAAAGCCCCGCCGCCTGAGCCAGCTCCGGCTGTAATTACCAAGTAATTGATTCGCTCGTCCGCATGGGGGAAGTTTCACGCGATTCTTTCCCCATCGGCACGTGATTCGGGCTGAACGCGTCTCACGGTTCCAGGCGGTCATACATAGAATTATAGCAGGCATGTTTTGCCTTCATGCCTACGCTCTTCGGAGTTCAGGAAAGATATGACGCTGTACAGTGGTCGTCTGTCGGTTGCGGTTCTGTTTGCTATCGCAGTAGCAGGATGTGCGCCGGATGCTGCAATTAAGCCGAATGTCGTGTCCTATAATAATACGGGTTCCGTGGGTGCTCCGCCTTCCACGTCCGCCCAGGGCACTACAACACGAACGTTACCGCAGGCCCAAGGGCCTTATTACATCGAGTTCCGTTCTCGTTACGCACTTAGCTACGGTCATACCTACGTAATCTTCGGGCGGCTCGACAAGTCGGGACGCGTGCTTGATCGCGAGGTTGCGGGCCTTCATCCGGCCTCCAACAGTGCTGTTCCCTACGTGCTTGGTCACTATATTCCCGTGCCGGCGGAAACAGGGGCAAGCGATGGCGACCTTGACGACAGATACAGGTCCGCTAGCTGGCGTGTCACGCTGAGCGAGGCCGAATACACCAAGGTGGTTGCGTTTATACACGATCTCCAAAAGCGCTCCCATTACTGGCAAGCGACAGTGTATAACTGCAACGCATTCGTTGGTGAAATCGCCCGGTCCATGGGTTACAAGACGCCCGGCATCTGGCTACGCCCCCAACAGTTCGTGACGCGGCTGCGCGAGATGAACGGCGGACCAAATGCCGTCGGATATACAGGACCGGCAGGTTAGATTTTGAGAGGAGCGCATTGTTCGAGGGTCTGGCGGCCAGCAAAAGTCGTGGCTGTTGCCATTCTTGCGGCTTATGTTGGCCGGGATCGCAGAGAAGGCGCCAGTGACCTAGCGTGAACATGTCCATTGCCTCAATCGGCGAAATCATATGGGTGCTCGGCATCGTTGCCTGGTACGTGATTCGCTATCCGTTCGAGCGCCGGGCGCGGCGGGTTCAAGTCACGCGCAATGCGCGCACCCTCACCGACAGGATGGGGCTTGGCATCGCATTCTTTGGCCTTGCCATAGTCCCCGGCTTCTACGTGGCGACAGGCATTCCCAAATCCGCCGATTATAACCCCTACGCCTTCGCGATCGTCCTTGGAGCGGTCACAATGCTGCTTGCATTGTGGGTGTTCCGTAGGTCGCACAAGGAGCTCGGCCGCAACTGGTCGATCACGCTGGAGATACGCGAAAAGCACAAGCTCGTCTCATCGGGGCCCTATGCTTTCGTCCGCCACCCCATGTATACGTCATTCCTTCTCATAGCGCTTGGTCAAGCGTTCCTGCTGGCAAACTGGGTTGCGGGCCTTGCCGGCCTCGTTGGCTTTTCGATCCTGTTTTTTCTGAGGGTAACCAAGGAAGAGCGTATGATGCTGGAGAATTTCGGCCCAGAATACCGCGACTACATGGAAAGGACGAAGCGACTTATCCCTTATCTCTATTAGAGGTCACAATATGCGAGGCCGAGCCCTCAAGCTTTCAGCGCCCCGGCGCCTGGTCAACGACCTCATGCGGTTCTCGATCGCTGTACCAAGGGTGACAGTACAGCGACATATGAATCTTGGTCCGCTGTTGCGGGCGAGGATGTCGCAAAGCGCCAAGCCTTCCTGGACCGTTCTTTTCCTGAAGGGCTATGCGCTTCTGTCACAGGAAACGCCGGACCTGCGTCGTGCCTATGTCAAATTGCCATGGCCGCAACTTTATGAATATCCGGTCAGCGTCGCATCCATTGCGCATGAGCGCGACTTTAATGGCGAACAGGCAGTCCTGCTCAGCCGGATCAAGGACCCGGAGCACCGCTCGATCCCCGAGCTCGACGCCTCGATCAGGGACGTGCGCTCGCGGCCGGTGCTTGAAGTCAAGGAGTTTCGGCGTGCCTTGAAGATTGCACGTTTGCCGGGCCTTATCCGCTGGCCGATGATGTGGCTCGGCCTTAATATCGGCCGGCAGCGGCCGAATTACTTTGGCACGTTTCAACTCTCCGTCTATTCCGGCCTCGGCGCCGAATCGCTCAATCCGCTGACCCCCCTGACGACGATCTTCAACTACGGCCTGATCGGCGAGGACGGTTCGGTGACCGTGCGTATTCATTACGACCACCGTGTCATGGACGGAGCCAACGTCGCCCGTGCGCTGGAGCGGTTCGAAGCCATCCTCAACGGGGCTGTGGCTGACGAGGTAAAGCAGCTTGCGCAGGGTGGCGTCGTTAAAGTACTGCGGGAGGACCGAAGCCAGTGACATCGACGCACTGGCTTCTCGATGAAGCGATGAAAAGAATGAGTTGGGAAGGTGCCGAAGCTGCCCCAAGGGTGGTTTCGCGGGCAATGACATGAATTCACAGGCAGATTTGAGACCCGCCGTTGTCGTCATCGGGGCGTCTGGCGGCATAGGCCGCGCCATAGCGCGCGTGGCAGCCCGCGATGGCGGACCGGTTGTCCTCACTGCGCGTTCGATCGAGGGATTGAACGCGGCCGCGGCAGAGGTGCGCGATGCGGGCGGCGAACCCTTTACCCTGGCGTTGGACGTGCTCGCCATCGACTCGACCACGCAGGTTGCGGAATTCCTGGCGAGGAACGGGCTTTATTGCGATGTACTCGTCAACAGCGCCGGTTACGGCCTGCGCGGCGCAGCGATTGGTCTCCCCATGGACGATCAACTCGGTATCGTCGACCTGAATATTCGTGCCCTTACCGAGCTCACCCTGTATTTCCTGCCGCAGATGGTGGCCCGCAAGCGTGGCGGCGTGATCAATCTGAGTTCTGTGGCAAGCTTCACGGCCGGGCCCTATATGGCGCTGTATTATGCCAGCAAGGGTTTCGTGCGATCGTTCTCGCAGGGGGTGCATCAGGAAGTGCGCCGGTCCGGCGTTACCGTCATGTGCCTTGCGCCTGGTCCGGTGTCGACGGAATTCTATGCAACGGCCGGGGCAAGACATGCCTCGATCTTCACGCTCCTGCCCATGCTCGACGCCCAGTACGTCGCCGAACAGGCGTGGCGCGGCTTCAGGTCGGGTCGTCGGATCGTCATTCCAGGGCTGTCGGCCAAGCTCGCCGTCTATGCGGCAAGGCTATTGCCTGCAAGCTTGCTCTTGCCGCTGATTGCCCGCCTGCAGCGCAGCGGCAATGATCCATGCCCCTGCGGATCGGGCAAGAAATACAAGAAATGCCACGGCGCGCGCCGTAAATAGCGGCCGAAACCGGCGACCAAGGCTACCGTAGACCTGCGACAATAAAGTTAGCCCGCGAATAGTTTTTCGCGTTGCCGTGCCCATTCTTGCCGAAATTCTGGTGTAACGGCTGGCTCAACACGAAAACAGAGTGCGCGTCATTCAACGCGCTTTACATGACAATTTTTGGACTGGAGAGACCCTTGTTGAACGCAAGACAAGCCCTTTGCACCCTTCTCATGGCCGGTGCGCTGACGACTGCGGCGATGGCGGAAGCACAGGAAATCGCAGGGACCTATGTGAATGAAACCGGCCGCACGAAAGTGAAGATCAGCGACTGCAACAGCGGCGTTTGCGGGACGATCGTGTGGATGAACCAGCCGGTCAACGACATCAATAACCCTGATGCGTCCAAGCGTGACCGCCCGGTTGTCGGCCTGCAGGCGGTGTCGATGAAAGCCACCGGTCCCGGAACCTATGCCGGAACGCTCTACGATCCGGAAACCGGCAAAACCTATTCCGGCAAGGCAAAGGTTGCCGGCAACGCTGTGGAGCTCTCCGGCTGTGTTCTGGGTGGCCTCATCTGCAAGTCAGCTACCTGGCGTCGCGACTAGCACTTCAGCCGCCGTTACGGCCGGGCAAGCGGTACTAGAGTGCGCTTTTCCAAGCGACCCGCGACGTTAAAGATCAGAACCTCGGTCTCTCTGCCGATCGTCTCGCTATGCATCAGGCGGACGATGTCATCGACGCCGCCGACAGGCTTGCCGTCGATCGCGAGAACGAAATCGCCTTCCTTGAGGCCGCCGAGTTCGGCGGGCCCTGCAGGCTCGATGCGCCGGATGCGCACCGACGTTGCGAGGCTCGTCCCCGCTTCAAGCGCAATCCTACGCGGAAGTTCGATCGTATCGCCGGCGATGCCGATATAGGCGCGCCTGACGCGTCCGTAGCGAAGTATCTCCGACACCACGAAGTTTGCGGTATTCGAGGCGACGGCAAAGGCAATGCTCTGCGCGCCCTGAATGACCGCCGTATTCACCCCGATCACTTCACCTTGTGATGAAACCAGCGGCCCACCGGAATTGCCCGGATTGAGCGCAGCATCCGTCTGGATGACGTCATCCATCAGCCTGCCGCTCGCGGCTCGCATCGACCGGCCCAGCGCCGATACAATGCCGGCCGTCACCGTCCATTCGAAGCCGAGCGGATTGCCGATGGCAATCGCAATATGGCCCCGGCGCAGCAGCTTCGAATTGCCAAGGCGCGCCCAGGCTTCGCCGCTCGTATTGGCCCGAATCAGCGCGATATCCGTGTCGACGTCGCTGCCGAGCACGGTGCCCTCGGTAACGAACCCGTCCGGCCGCGTGATACGAACGTGCCCAGTATCGCCGACGACGTGATTATTGGTGATGATCAGCCCGTCGGGCGAAATGGCAAAGCCCGAACCATGGCCAGCGCGACCGCCTATACGCTCGATGCGATTGACTGCAGGCCCGACGATATCGACCGCCCGCGCTATCGATTGTGAATATGCATCCGTCAGCGCGCCGTCATCGACGGGCGCAATGTCCTTGTCTATGTAACCCATCATTGGATCCTCGAGCAGCGGCGACCATCGCCCCTGCCGCCAGCGGATCCATCGCATCGGATGGACCCGTCAAGGCATCGTTGTAATCCAATAAATGGATAGGCCGCACGGAACGTTCAAGGTTTGGATATCCGCGCGGCTCGCCCGCCTTACAATGGAACCAGATCGTCAGGCTTCCACGTCTGGTCGTAGAACGTCTGGTCTGTTCCGTAGAGCCGCACGGCGACAAGAAACGCACGCTTTTCCAGGGTCTGGATCCAGTTGCGTTCCGGCGCCTGCGCCGGTTTCGTCGGTCCAAGATAGAGTTCGACCGACCCATCGGGATTGGTCTCCACCTTGTCGAACTGGTTGCGCGATGGAAAGGCCTGGCTCGTTTCAGGCATGGTGCCATCATGCGGGTTATAGACTGTCACCGCCCAATAGAGATGCGCCGGGATCTTCGGCGGCAACCGCAGGCGATAACTGCGGCTACCCTCCAAAAGCTCGCCCTTCGCGTCGCGGAACGCGATCGGATATTTCGAGCCGAGCCCGACAATGTCCGCCACCATCGCCGGCGCCGAGGAATAGGCCGCCTGGAAATAGGCGGCGCGGCTATCGAGCGATTGATAGCTCGAGCCGAAGAAGGCGTCATCGACGCCGCCCCAGCCATTCACATAATGCCGGTCCGAGTAGTAGGGCGCATTGGGGAGCCCTTCAGGCGTGATGCGCAGCGCAAAAATCGTGCGCGCCGCGGTCTCGACCGCGTTGGTCAATATTTCCTTGCGCCGTGCATCCGGCGCGAAGGGCTGGCCCTTGATGATGCCGATGCTTGCGAGCATACCGCGCGTCACCGGATCGAGGCTTTCGGCCGGCTCGTAATCGATGAAGGCCTTCAGTTTTTCCCAATAGGCGAAATCGGTCGGATACATCATGTTGACGCGTAGCGGCGACGCATTCGGAAACTCCATGTGCGGACGGTTGCGCTCGAGACTGTAGAGCGGGTAGACCCGGGTTCTCTCGGCCGTCGCCACCGCGACGGTCGTGTCCGGACCATCAGGGCCAGGCGCAAGCACCGTGCGGAAGAACAAGAATACATTGTACGTGCGTGATCGGAAGGCGAAATAGCCTCCCGGAACCTGGTCGTTGTAATCGGGCGGCAGGAGCAGATAGAGCCCGCCCCCGGCCTTGTCCGGTCCCGCCGCACCGACATCGGTCAACGTCCGCTGGAAGAAATCCGTGAACATGCCGATGACATTTGGCGGCGCATAGACAACGAGCGGACCTGTCTCCTTCAGGTTGAGATAGCTCATCGAATAGACGACATCGCAGTTCGGCGTCGGCACCAGCGTCTTGGCGTTCATGCGATCCTTCCAGATCGGCAGCACGTTATAACCCTTGCCGAACGTCGCCTCCGAACCATCGCGCATGCCGATCACGTTGAGTGTCGGCAAAGTGAGCATATAGGACTGGATGGCACGCTGCGTGAGCAGATCCTCGTAGAGCTTCTTGACCGTTGCGTCACTCGGCCAGGCGCCGTGATCGAGCTGTTCGACGAGGGGGGAAACAACCTCTGCTTCCGCCGATTGCGGCAGCGCCTGCAGCGCCGCGAGCGCGCCGCTGCCGAGCATGAGGTTGCGGCGGGATATTAAATGTAGGCCCTGTTTTGAAACCATGGTCGTACCTCAAATTATGCCGTTCAATATGTTCTTGCCCGGCGATGTTGTAATCTTGGTCCTGTCTTCAAATTCATTTTGCCTTGAGCACCGGTGGCGGCGACCAGCTATTGTCCATGATTTCGGCCTTCGGCGAATAGGCGCGGATAAACAGTTCGAAATCGCCCTTCGGCGCCGGCAACCAATTGGCGGCCTTGTCGCCAGCAGGCTTGCCGTGCTGGACATAGATCGTCAGCGAACCATCTTCGCCATAGACGAGATCCTTGTTCTTGGTGCCGAGCGAGAAGCGGTTGATCTCGTTGGGTGCGAAGAAGTGCTCGGCATCGTAGAGCGTCAGCGACCAGAACCCGTCAACGGGCGGGAGCTTCCCCTTAGGGAATGTAACGGTGTAGGCATGCTCGCCGTTGAGACGTTTCTTCTGCGAATCGTATTCCTGGCCGAAATAGGCGGATTCGCGCCGGGGATTGACGAAGATATTGGCCTTGGCAGCCGCAGCGCGGCTGAAGTAGTCGGTGCCGAACTCGGCGCCGTTCATCGGCGCGACCCAGTCATTGCCAACCGGAACGCCGGCATAGGAATAGCTGTGGATCTGCTTCATCAATTCCTTTTCGGTCTCGATCGCCGTTTCCTTCAGCGTGGCTGCCACCTCCGGATTCTTCGACGCGGCCTCGAGCAACGAACCGAACCATGCGTAAAGCGCCTCTTCGCCTGGCTGCGGCGGCACTTCCTTGAGGATCAGCGGTAACTCCTCGAAGAAGAGCTCGGGCTTGACCCACTGGGTCTCGCCGCCGGCTCCCGCCTTGCCACCGGCAGGATCGGCAAGCACCGGTATCTTGCTCCAGTCCTTGGTCTTCATCTTGCCGTCGAATTCGCTGAGCGGATAGGTCATGATCTGGCTGATGAGAGGCTGGATCGCGGCACGATCTTCCTGGGTGTCATCGAGAAACGCGCGCGGAATGATGTAGGCGAGATTCGTCGGCGAGCGGAAGACGCCGGAAATTCCTGAAGGCACGTCGCCTTTCCATTCCGGCCCGACGATCATGTAGAAGCCGGGCTTGCTGCCATAGAGCTTGCCCATGCCGCCAATCGTGTCGGTGCGTTGGTTTCCGAGCTGGTAGACCCAAAAGCGGTCGCCGAAATCCGGCACCTGAAAGACGATCGGTTCCTTTTCAAGCGCAAATATACCGAAGCCGTAGACGACGTCCTGGTTGGGCGTGGCGACGCCGCGTTCCTCGGGCTTGATGTAATCGGTCAGCATGGTCACGCGGCCGATCGGTCCGACAGGCAGGATGCCATCGCCCAGGCCATTCTCCGGCACTTTGGAAAATACCATCTGGCGATTGTGCATGTTGACCATCGGCCAGCCCCAGAGATAGGCGATGCGCGCCATGTCCCGCACATAGGCTTTCGGAAGGGTTGTGCCGGATATCGGGCCCTTGGGGATTTCCTGGCTGATCTCCGGAACAGCCGGCGACTGGGCGAAGGAGGAGACCGGAAAGACTGCAATCGATGAAGCTAAAATCAAAGTGCGTAATGAAATAGACCTGGTTGAAACCTGCATCTTGCTACCCTTTTTCCAACGTTTCCTGTCCGCGCCGAAACCGGCGCAGATAACATGCCGAACCTAACGATCCCCGACGATAACCAAAGTACGTAACAGTAACAAAATGCTGCAAAAGCGCATTTTCGCCCCGCATGCACGCTCCGGCAGACAGCCTCATCGGACCGTGAACTTTGGTCATATTTTTCTCAAGAGAAGTTGAACAACATTACACGTAATTCATTGTTTTCATGAAGTTTTATGGCGTAACGTCCTCTAGCCGGCACGGGGTGCCGGTATGGGGACGGGACGGAACGGGTCCTTGTCTTGAACAATTGGCAACGGCTCTTCTCGGTCTCGTCCGGCATAGATCAGGAGGAGATAAATGATGAAGAAATTGCTTCTGGTAATCTCTGCGCTGGCATTGACAACAGGCCTAGCCTCAGCCCAGGGACAACGCACCTACACCTCCACGGTAAAATCGGTTAGGGCCATGCACAGCCCCGATATGTTCAGCACGACAGGGACGATCGAATGGGTCAGTCCGCAATCCAGGACGGTGCAGCTGACGACGGGTACAAAGTACCAGTTGCCGGCAAATGCCGATTTCCGCGGCATCGCCGCCGGCGAGAAGGTGCGCATCACCTGGAAGGGCCAGGACCCCTATAATACGTCCTTCGGCAACGGTGAATCGGATGAATTCCACGCTGCGAAGATGGTGGTGGTGCACTGATCAATGGACAGGGCTAGGCGGTGGTCGGAGGCCCGCGAGGCCAACGGCCACCGGTCGATCTGGGCGTTATAACGGGAAGAGAATGGTGGGCCCGGAGGGACTCGAACCCCCAACCAAGCGGTTATGAGCCGCCGGCTCTAACCAATTGAGCTACAGGCCCCACCTGAAAATACGAACGAGCCGGGCAATGCCAGCGTTCGGTCCCGCGATCAATAACGGGAAAAATTGACAATGCAATCCCCGAAAGACCTTAAGTCCATGGCGCAACACAAAATTCCCCGGAAAATGCCATGGGGTCCGAAGCTCAGCGCTTCTGCGTCTCCTGTTCGGCCAAGATCAGGAGCCGCCGCGCACTCTCTTCGTCGGTGATGAAGACCGTCGGGCGAATGAGCGACATCGCGCCATAAAGCGCCCTCACCTTCTCCTTGCCGCCGGAGGTCAGCACCCGCACCGGCACCCGCTGCACCGTATCGATGCCGACAGACATGACGAGATCATGGATCGGATGATCGACGAGCTTGCCTTCCTTGTTATAGAAATGAAAGAGCAAGTCGCCCACCGCGCCGCGCTCGGCGAGCGAGGCCTGGTGGCCGGCGTTGAGAAAGCCGATGTGATAGGGCGTGCTCGATGCTGTTTCGATGGCGCCGACGCTGAGGAGCACAAGGTCCACATCCTCGGCCATCTCGAAGACGTTCCTCAGCCCGCAGCGCTCGATAAGGGCCGTCTTGGTTTCGATGCTGTCAACCATGGCGGGGGCCGGAATAAGATAGCCATCGCCTTGAAAAAGCTGGGCAAACTGCCAGGCGAATTCCGCCGGGTTGAAGCGGCGCGGCTGGCTGATGCCGCCGAGCAGCGAGATCACGGTGAAATCTTCGAGCGCCTTGGCTTCGAGGTAGGACAGCGTGTTGAGGAGCGTGCGTCCCCAACCGACGCCTACCCGCATGCCATTGGCAACGACGCCCGACAAATAGTCGCCCGTGGCTGCTGCAATCGACGGGATCGGGTCATTGTCCGGATGAGACAGCGGCGCGATGATGACGCGTTCGAGGCCAAACTGCTTCTCGACCTGCCGCTCCAGCGAAATCAGATCGGAAAGATAGCCTTGAATGCCGATCTTGACTTCGTTGCGGGCACGCGCTTCGGCCAGCATGCGCACGATGGTGACGCGTCCGACGCCGAGAATTTCGGCAATCTCGTTTTGCGTCATCTGCTCGATATAGTACATCCAGGCGGCGCGCATACGCATCCGGCTGATCTTGGTGTCGGGCTGCCCGAAATCCACCGGCGCCTTCTGGGGGTTCGCAGGCGCACCATTTGTTCGTTTGCGTCGATCGGCCACTCGTCCCCCTTTTAACCTACGATTGTCCTGCCGCTTCCGCGACAGAAATCTGCATTCTCTACATAAGCGCCCCGCTGCCGCTTTTTAAGCCGAAGCACGGCATAACACCTTGAATCTGCGCATAGTGCTTGCCAAAAATCGATACAGATTTTGGGGTTATGCGCTAGAATGTCATTTAGCAAGGCATCAAAAACGGATAGGAACTCTTATCCACGTGCGAGCAGAGGCTGCGATCATGATTCGTGATATCTCGAGCGACATCGTCGTCAACCTGAAAGACCGGTTGCGGGACGTACGCCACCTGATCCGGTCGAGCCGCCTCGATGCGAAGCCGCATGCGCAGGACCTGCCGGATATGTTGTTCGGCCAGGCCGCCCGCGTCATGGACAAGGCCTTCACCACGGCCGAAACGATTTCCATTTCTCTGGTCTCGCAGGATCCCGCGGCGCACAGGGCGACGATCGAAGCCCGCAGCCTTGATGCATATTTTCCGGCCAGTGCCGGCAAGGGCGAGGCGCTGTTCCGGCGCGATGTCTATTACCTGACCAAGCGTATCTTCAGCATATTGGGCTCGGACAATCCGCTTATTCACGAGGCGACGTTCGCCGCCGTCCACGCGACGATGAGCCGCCGGCATGCCCATCTGCTGCTCGTCGCGCGCGAGGGGGGACTTGCCGAAATTGCCGCTGCCTGCGCCGTGATGACCGTCGAACTGCAGACGCAATATGACGCCGCTCCCACTGCCTTTCCGGCGCATGTTTCCGCCAAGCCCGACCGGCGCACGCAATATCTGTGCTTTGCCGCAATCGCGCTCGCCATAGGTGTTGCGACCTATGTCGAAGTGGAGCCCTGTGACGAAAAACTGGTCGAAAGTACCCTCCTTGCTTTGCAGGCGCGGCAGGAAAAGTTTGGCGCGGCCATTGCAAATGGCAACCCCGAAGCGGCCCTGTCGAGCCTTTATGCGTTTCTCATGCCGCATCTTCCGTAAGCCTGTACTTACGGAAAATGTTGGTCAGGCCGCCGCGCCAAGATCGAGCACGCATTTTTTTGCACGCTGGATCGAAGACGGGCTCATGCTGAGCTCGGTCAGGCCCATGTCGAGGAAAGCCGGAATAAGGTCGGCGCGCCCGGCAGCCTCGCCGCACATGCCGACCATGATCCCGGCCTCCACTGCCGCCTTGGCCGTAAGCGCGATCGCAGCCATGACCGCCGGGTGAGTGACGTCGTTGAGCTTGGCCACCGTCGGGTTAAGCCGGTCGGCGGCCATGATATATTGCGTCAGATCATTGGTGCCGATGGAAAAGAATGCAACCTCGCTGGCCAGCATCGGCGCTACGAGGACGGCTGCAGGCGTCTCGACCATGATGCCGAGATCGAAAACGGCATGGTCCCTGCCTTCGGCCTTGAGTTCTGCCGCGCACTCGTCAATCAGAAGGCGCGTCGCGCGCACCTCGTCGACACCCGAAACCATCGGCAGCATTACCTTGATATTGCCATGGACGGCCGCCCTGAGCAGCGCGCGCAACTGCGGCTTGAACACGTCCGGGCGATCGAGGCACATGCGGATGCCGCGCCAACCGAGGAAGGGATTCTCCTCGACAGGAAAATCGATCCCTGAAATGGGCTTGTCGCCGCCGATATCGAGCGTGCGCACGATCACCGGATAGGGTGCGAAGGCCTTGGCGAGCGTGGCATAGGTTTCGGCCTGGAGGTCTTCGGACGGCAGATGGATATGGCGCATGAACAGTAGCTCGGTGCGGAAGAGGCCGACGCCCATCGCTCCCGCTTCCTGCGCGGCCTCGATTTCCTCGAGCGAGCCGAGATTGGCCGCGATCTCGATGACAGTGCCGTCGGCACGCTTTGGCGTTACGTCCTTATAGGCCTTTAATGATTGCTTCACGGCCTCGGCCTTGGCAATCTCGTCGTGAAACCGCCTGGCGGTCGTTTCATCGGGGTTGGCGAAAATCAGTCCACTATTGGCGTCGAGCGCGACTGTGTTCACGGTTTCGAGCTCGTGCACGGCCTGGCCAAGGCCAAGAACGGCCGGAATGCCATGAGCGCGGGCAATGATCGCGACATGCGACGTCGCGCCGCCATGACCGCAGATCACGCCGGCAATGCGCTTGAGCGGGGCACGCGCAAGATCCCAGGCGCCAATATCCTCGGCGATAAGAATGGCGCCCTCCGGAATTGCTTCGAGATTGGCGTCATCCTGGCCGAGAAGCGCCAGGCAGATTTGACGGCCAACCGCATTCACGTCGTCGGCGCGGGCGTTGAGATAAGGATCGTCCATGGCAGCAAAATCGTCGGCGATCTTCGACGTCGCGCCGATCGCAGCCGAGACGGCATCGATGCCGCCAGCGACGAGGGCCGCGGCTGCCTCGGTCAATTCTTCATCGCTGGCAATGTCCTTGAGCGCAGCGATGATACCACGGTCGCTCTCGGCGAGATTGGATGCAGCGAGCGAGCGTTCCATGCGCTCCTGAACCGTGGCAAAGGCCTGCCGCAGCCTCGCCACCTCGGCGGGGATTTCGTCGTGGCCCAGCATCCGGTTTTCCTGCTTGATCTCCTGCGGGAAAAAGCCGAAGGCGGGACCGATGGCAAAGCCTTCGCTGGCAGCAACGCCGCGAATTCCGCCCTGGATGGAAACGGGAGCCTGCACGGCAACCGGTTCCTTACGCGGGACAACGTCCACGGGCTTGGCCTCGGCGGGCGCTGCGCCCTCCTCGCCCGTACCCGACAACGGGTTTTCGAGGTACCCGATCAGCGCTTCGATCGCTTCGATCGCATCGGCGCCGGTCGCACGAACGGTCACCTCCTCGTTTTCCTTGACGCCGAGCAGCATCAACTTGACCGAACTCTTGGCGCTGACCGATTTCTCCGCCTTGACGAGCTCTATGTCCGCCTCGAAACTCTTTGCGAGTTTGACAAAGCGGGTGGCTGGCCGTGCATGCAGTCCGTCATGCACTCTGACGATTGTCGAGCGTTCCATTCGTTCGTATCTCTCTGTTACTCGTTTTTGGTCGTGCCCTTGCAATTACCCGATGGTAATCGTCGTACCGACTGTCAGGGCTGAAACCAGTTCTTCCGTATCGATTTCCGAAGCACAGATCTCGCCAGGTCGCTCGACCCGGTCCGATCCGTTGAATGTAATAACGACGTGCCCGATGTCCTTCACCTTCTGCCAGGCATAGTCGCCGATGCCGGTGATGGTGGCGGAGACATTGCCGATCTTGATGGGCGCACCTACGGGTGGCGTCTCTTCGGAGGGCGGCGTCTCGACACTGTGCAGGATCGAAACTTCGGCGAGTTCGGGCGGCGCGCCATCGGCAAACAGAATGACGACGCCTCCTTCCGCGAGGTCCGCCGCCTCAGGCCCAACGGCTGTTACCCGTGTTTTCAATAGGACTGACATATGGCGAACCTCTTCTGTTGGTCGATCTTAGAATACGATCAGGCTGACAACCCAGGCGATCAGCACCGAGACGGGACCCATGATCTGACGGCTGATCAAGACCGCAGGCACACCGATTTCGATGGTTTTAGGCTTGGCCTCACCGAGAGCAAGACCAACGGGAACGAAGTCGCAGCCTACCTGCGTATTATAGGCAAACAGCGCCGGCAGGGCCATGGCGGGTGAAATCGTGCCATTGGCGATCTGCGGACCGATGATCGCCACGCCGATCACCTGCGCAATGACCGCGCCCGGCCCGAGAATGGGCGAGAGGAACGGCAGGCCGCAGATGGCGGAGATGATCAGAAGACCGATGATGTTGTTGGCGAGCGGTCCCATGGGCTGGGCAAGAATGTCACCGATGCCCGTGTAGAGAATGAGACCAATGAGCATGGTGACGAATGCCATGAACGGCAGGACGTTGCGAACGACCTGATCGATGGTGCGGCGGCCGGCATTGAAGAAAATGCCGACGACACGTCCCATGGCGCGGCCGATCGTGCTGATGAAGCCGATGAGGCCACCCTCGCTCGATTCGCTTGCACCGGTGCGGCTCGACATCGAAGCGGCGAGTTCCGCCGGTGTGGGCGGCGATGCCGGTCCCGATGTGGAGGCAGCACCGGCAACGGCGGCTGGCTGCGAACCATCGGCGAGCTCGATATTGCCTTCCTTCACGCCGGAGACATAGATGTCTTCCGTGATGAACTGGGCGAGCGGACCCGCCTGTCCGACCGGTGTCAGGTTGACGGTGGGGATGCGCTTGCGCGGATAGACGCCGCAGCGGGCGGTGCCGCCGCAATCGACCACGACCACGCCCATTTCGCCTTCGACCGGCGGTGCCTTGAAGCCGTCGACCGCTTCGCCACCGGTGAGTTCGGCAATGCGACGCGCAACGGGATGAATGCCGCCACCCGTAACCGAGACCACCTTGTTGCGTTGGGGCGTCAGCTGGATGACGAGCGGGCCGCCCCAGCCGTTCGATCCCCTGGAAATCTTTACTGCCTTGTATGTCTTTGACATTTTCCTGCTCCCACCCCGAATTAAAGCTCGATGCCCTGGCGACGCGCCATAATGGCGGTGATGCGCTCAGTGAGCATGCCCTTGAGCAGGATGACGATCAGACCAACAAGCGCGTACCAGATAGCAACGTTGATGTGATAGCCCGTGGGAACCGCGCCCTTCTTCTCCAGTTCGAGAAGCGCGACGAGAATGCCGCCCCAGACGAAATATTCACCAGGATTGATATGCGGGAAGAGGCCCAGCGGCGGATGCACGTAAGAAACCGCGGCGTCGTAGAATGCGGGCTTGTACTTTTCCTCGAGGAACGAGCCGAAGGTATAGGCCATCGGATTGGTGAGGAAGAAGACCGAAAGCACCGGAAGAACCGTATAGCGGGTCAGGGCAATCTTGCCCGCGCCGCGCGCGATACCATGGACCCGTTCTTCGCCGACGAGTTCGGTCAGCGCGTAGAAGGCGGTCATCAGCACGACCAGGGTCGGAATGATGCCGGTAACGAAACCGGCAAAGACCTCGCCGCCCTTCTGGAAAATACCGATGAAGTATTTGCCGATATTGGCAAGCCAGCCAAGCTGCTCTTCCTGCTGGACGTTCTTGAGCCTGTCCTTGAACTGCTCGACCGAGATATCGCCCGTCGACTGCGCGAGAACGACGAGGTCGTTGCCCGCATGCTCGACGGCGTGCTTGCCGTGCAGCGCCGCGTCCGAGACCATCGTCCCCGCCACAGAAATGTGGTGCGCGGCGATGTCGGCATGTTGCGCCAACATTGTTAGAATTGACATGTTCCCTCTCCTCCTTACCGACCGCGACAAGCGGCCGTCCCTTAAGCGTTGACTGTCCTGATTCCCGATAGGCCCGGCTTGGGCGGATCCGCCCTCGCCCGATCTATTTGTTCAATTGCCCGCTCTGCCGCCTTGGCCAAAGCCGGATCACCCAGGCCGGACATTACCGGGTCTGTACGCAGCGCACTGAGCGAGATGCCCTCGAACTCTTCACGCCGCTTGAACTTCGCAAAAACCGAACGGCCGCTCATGACGAGAAAGCGCTGGATCCTCAGGTCGCGCGTGACAACGATGAGGACGATCACGCCCTTGCCAAGGCGGCCGCGCACATTGCCGGCGCCAACGAATCCATCATTGTACTTGGAGGAGATTCCCTTCATGACATCAGTGTAATGCCGCATCTGATACCAGACGCCTAACGACTGCAACGCCCACAAGAATCCGAGGGCCAGCAATCCCCATTGCCACATCGCCATGTAATCAACCTCCCTACGCCCGACCGCCAACATATGCCATGATCGAACGAAAAAATATAGAACATTTGTTTTTCGTAATGTCAATATGTATGATTTTCACACCCACCAAAATCTTGGCTGGGGATGCATGAAAACCTGCAACGTGGTAGCATCGTCGCGAAAGTGAGAGCACATGGATTTTCTGTTTCGGGATGAACTCGTCCACACGCCGGATCTGCGGCATCGGCTGCGGCGGCTGCGGTGGTTTCGCATGGCTTTCCGCAAGAATGCCGCATTGATCGCCGACCACTACGGCTACCAGTTCAGCATCGACGAGACCAAGCTCACCCGCGCCTTCCTCAAC
This sequence comes from Phyllobacterium sp. YR620, assembly GCF_900104165.1. Classification (NCBI taxonomy): domain Bacteria; kingdom Pseudomonadati; phylum Pseudomonadota; class Alphaproteobacteria; order Hyphomicrobiales; family Phyllobacteriaceae; genus Phyllobacterium; species Phyllobacterium sp. YR620. The sequence continues at coordinate 588,643 of NZ_FNJP01000001.1, read as the reverse complement.
TGGATCGAGACGGTCGAGCAGCAGAAGTCGTTTGCGCGTATCGACCGCAAGGATTTCATTATCTTTGCTGCAGGACTGGTCCTCAAGGAACTGATCACCGAAGCGCCCGCATCGGTGTCAGCCAAGGCTCAAGGCGGCGCTGCGGCAAAAACCGAAATGCAGGATATCATCGCGTTCTGGCCCGAAGGTTTTCTATATACCAACTTCTGCGTCGGTGCGATCGCGGCCATCCATGAGCAGGAATTTGGAACCGCTGCACGCATCGACGATTGTGCCGACGATCTGCGCACCTGGTGGTCTTATCGCGAGAACGTCGAGGAGATGCCGGGCTATGCCATCGCCTTCCTCGACAAGTTCCTTGGAGCCGAGCCCAACTGGGTGATGCCCAATCTCGCCTCCGCCCGCGGCGCTATCCGCCGGGCGATGGTCGCATCAAGAAACGATCGCCACGCGATCAGCGAGTGAGACCCGAAATCAGCCGGCTGACCGGCTGACCTCGGCGAGAATGCGCATGACCTTCTCGCGCTGTTCGAGCTGCGGCATGTGGCCGGTGCCGGCAAAAACATGCACCGCAATCTCGCCCGGCAGCCCCGCTGCATGGCTTGCCGGTATGACACGGTCGGCCGCGCCGAAGATCACACGCACCGGGATGAGCAGACTGGCGAGGGTTTGCCTCGTGTCGATCACCTGCGTTCCGTCGGCAAAGAAGCGATCCGCCACCTGCTGCTGCGCCTCACGCAGCGCCGTGTCCTGCGACTGTGCCAGTGTGGCATTGACGAAAGGCTTGGTCAGCAGGCTTTCATCCTGGACAAGCTGCTTCATCCACGCGACGAGGCTCGCCTCGCTGCGCGCCCGAACGAAACCGGAAAGGAAGCCGCCATTGATCTCCGGTCCGAGCCCCGCAGGCGATATAAGTGTCAGCGCACGCACATCGAGATTGTTGCGTGCTGCGACCTCCGTTGCGACGGCGCTGCCGAACGAATGTGCCATGAGGATGACGGGGCCCGAATGATACGCAGCAACGGTCTGCTCGACGAGATCGGCGATGCCGTCGAGATCGTCCGGTATGGCGCGGGTCGAACCGCCATGTCCCGGCAGATCGATGGCGAGGACCGGATTGTCGAGCGTGCCGCCGCCAAGCATCGGCCGCCAGCTATTCAGATCGGAGCCAAAGCCATGGATGAGAACCACCGGTGCATGTCCAGCACCCTTGCCTTCACGCAGCCAGACCGCGTTGAGCGGGGCTTCGCCTGTTGCCTGCGCAGTCCGCGCCGGTGCAGGCACTGGCGATGGTGAAGGCACCTTGGCCGACGCTCCATCCAATTTGAGCGTACTTGCCTCGACATCCTTCTTCTGGATACGGCCTTTGGGGCCCGATCCCTTGAGCGAGGCGAGGTCGATCCCGGCCTCGCGGGCAACACGGCGCGCCAGCGGCGTGGCGCGGACGCCATTGGTTTCGGCAACAGCAGGCGTCGCCGCAATGGGTGCAGCCTGAACCGGTGCGGTTTGGGCGGGTGCGGCTGCCGGCTTTTCAGACGTATCAGGTTTGCCTGCATCGGCTTTTGCGGGGGTAGCCGCGTAGGCTTCACCCTCGCCATAGATCCAGGCGACTGCCTGCCCGACCGGCACGGTCGTGCCCTCCTCGGCCTTTACGTCACGCAGTATCCCGGTTGTGGGAGCGTCGACTTCCATGGCTGCCTTGTCAGTTTCGATCTCGAACAGAAGCTGGCCCTTGGAAACGTTGTCGCCTTCCTTGGCATACCAACGCGAAATCTGGCCGCTTTCCATATCCATGTCGACCTTGGGCAGGATCACTTCGACGGGCATGACTAGCGTACCCCTTTGGCGAGATCGCGGGCGCTCGCAATGATGCCGGGCACTTGCGGCACCGTCGCTTTTTCAAGGTCGGGATTGTACGGAATCGGCGTTTCGGCGCCACCGAGACGCACGATCGGCGCATCGAGATAATCGAAGGCTTCGCTCTCGGCGATCATGGCGCTGATCTCGGCGCCGACGCCCAGCGTCTTGACGCCCTCGTAAACGCACATCAGCTTCGACGTCTTCTTGACGCTGGCGATGATTGTCGCCTTGTCCATCGGCCGCACGGTGCGCAGGTCGATTACTTCAATGTTGATGCCTTCCTTGGCCAGCGCCTCGGCAGCTTCCAGCGCCTTGTGCACCATGATCGCCGTAGCAACGATGGTCAGGTCCGTACCTTCGCGCACGATAGCGGCCTTGCCGATCGGTACGGTATAGTGACCCTCAGGAACCGGCCCCTTCATCTTGTAGAGAAGCTTGTGCTCGAAGATCATGACCGGGTCCGGATCCTCGATCGCAGCGAGCAGCATGCCCTTTGCGTCGTATGGTGTAGCCGGCTGGATCACTTTCAGGCCTGGAACGTGGCCAAGCCATGCCTCGAGGCTCTGGCTGTGCTGCGCGGCAGCGCCGGTGCCGGACCCCGCTGGAAACCGCATGACCAGCGGCACCGAAACCGCGCCGCCGAGCATGTACCTGATTTTTGCCGCCTGGTTGACGATCTGCTCCATGGCGAGCGCGGCAAAATCGGAAAACTGGAATTCGAAGATCGGGCGCATGCCGGTCAGCGCCGCACCGACCGCGACGCCGGCGCCGCCAAGCTCCGAGATCGGCGTATCCATGACCCGGTCTTCACCAAAGCGATGAACGAGATCGCCGGTCACCTGGAAGGCGCCGCCATAGACGCCGATATCCTCGCCCATGAGGAAAACACGCTCATCCGCCTCCATGGCAATCGCCATGGCTTCCTGGATGGCCTGCGAATAGCTGACTTCGCGAATGATCTCGTTCATTGAATATCAACCGTATAAACGTCGCGGGTGAGATTGTTCAAATCGGGCGACGGACTGTTCTTGGCAAATTCGATGGCTTCGGCGATTTCCTTCTCGGCGTCGGCGCGGATCGCCTCGATTTCGCCGTCGGTAACGAAGCCGAACTCCTTCAACTGTTCCTGGAAGAGCAGGATTGGATCGCGGTTGGTGATCCAGTCCTCAATCTCCTCCTTGGTACGGTAACGGTTGCGGTCGCTCTTGGAATGGCCGCGATGCCGGTAGGTCTTGCACTCGATCAGCGTCGGGCCTTCGCCGCGGCGCGCCCGCTCGACAGCCTCATGCGAGGCCTCGGCAACCTCGGAAAGGTTGTTGCCGTCGACAATGACGCCCGGCATGTTGTAGGCCACAGCCCGGTCAGCAACATTTGCAACCGCTGTTGAACGCTTGGTTGAAGTGGACATACCATAGCCGTTGTTTTCGCAGACGAAAACGACAGGCAGTTTCCAGACGGCAGCCATGTTGAGCGCTTCGTGGAAGGCACCCTCATTATTGGCGCCATCGCCGAAATAGGAGATGACGACCTTGCCGTTCTTCTGCTTCTTGGCGGAAAGAGCGGCGCCGACGGCGATCGGAATCCCGCCGCCGACGATCCCGTTGGCGCCGAGGTTGCCCTTGGATACGTCGGCAATATGCATGGAGCCGCCACGGCCCTTGCAGTAGCCCGTTTCCTTCCCGAAGAACTCGGCGAACATTTTCGAGACTTCTGCGCCCTTGGCGATGCAATGCCCGTGGCCGCGATGCGTCGAGGTGATCATGTCGTCATCGGAAAGCGGCAGCGAGATGCCGACGGCGCTTGCTTCCTGGCCGATGGAGAGGTGCATCGTGCCGTGGATCAGGCCGCGTGTATAGGATTCTTCGGCCCCCTCCTCGAAACGGCGGATGAGGTACATCTTGCGCAGCGCCTCCTTCAGCTGTTCCGGCGGATAATGCCGGAACGCAAACGGAAGATTGCTGCCATCGTCCTTCAGTTTGGCATTTGAACTTCTGGCGGAAGCCATTTCGGCGCTCCTTGTCTGATAGTGGCTGTCGTACGAATCTTGTTGCTTCTCGCTCATGCGCCGTAGACGAGCTTGTCCTGGCGGGCGCGCAGTTCGACGATCTTCGAGCCTGGCACCGGCGCGGCATTGGCGCTGGTGATGAGTTCGCCCTTGCGGATCGGTGCCGTGACGCTGCCGCCCTGCAGAAGCCCGCACGCGATTGCCCCGGCCTCGCGCGCTTCCGCCGCGGTCATGATCCAGGCGCGGTAGCAATATTCGCCGATGGCATCGAGCTTCTCTCCGGGCTGCATGTCCTTCTTGGCGACGGCGCAGACCTCGGCCACGGGCTTGGCCAGCGGCACCATGTCGGGCTTGCCGTAAAGGACGACGCGGGCGCAGGTCAGCGGTACTTCGAGCGAAGTCAGGTGATAGGGCCGGTGGAAGGTGAAGTACGGGCCCTTGCCCATCTTCAGATCTTCCATGCGCTCGGAAATGCGCGGATGCGACATGTCGGCAACGACGAAGACGCCGGGGGCAACGCCCTTGCCGATCGAATAGTCGACGACGCCGACCCGTGAGAGCACGCCGCCATCCTTTTCCGGGATCAGCGTCTTCGACAGCTGGTCGAGCGTTGCCGCCGGACCGTGCATGCCGGGCTTGTCGGGCACGAGCCCGGTGGCATTGGCGATCGCCGCCATCTCCACCATGGTCTTCGAGCCGTCGACGAACTCGACCAGCATGCGCACGTTCATGTGCCGGCGTTCGGCTTCCTCGGCATAGTCGTCGGGAATGGCGTCGATGTTGAGCGGGTTGTTCTTGCCCTTGCCGGCGGCGACGATCGGATGGCCCATGGCCGAGACGAATTCGATGAGTTCCATGCACGACGACGGCTCGTCGCCGGCGCCGAGCGAATAGGTGACGCCGAGCCGGTCGGCCTCGCTCTTCAGGTAGGCGCCGATGGTCACGTCCGCCTCGACATTCATCATCACGAGGTGCTTGCCGTGCTCCATTGCCCGCAGGCCGATCTCGGCTCCGACCGCCGGGACCCCGGTCGCATCGATGACGACGTCGATGAGGTCGTTTTCAAGGATGAGATTGGCATCGTCGGTGACGGCAACCTTGCCGGCCTCCATCGCCGCCGTCAGCGCCGCGGCATTGGCGACCTCGCGGCCATGGCCGCTCTCCTGATAGGCGATGTCGACGGCTTTCAGCGCATTCGGCAGCTTCAGTTCCGAGATCGCGCCGATCTCGATGCCCGGCATGTGCGCAACGCGCGTTACGATATCGGTGCCCATCTCGCCCGAACCGATCAGCCCGATGCGGATCGGCCGCCCGGCATCCGCCCGCGCCTGCATGTCTCGCGCCAGTCCCGTCAGTGCAACATTGGTGCTCATCTGATTGTCCTCCGGTTTTATGGGACCGGAATAGGACGGCAAGACGCGATTGTCTAGGAACTGTGGAAGCGAAATTCCGTGCGCTGCCGGTAGGTTTCGCCCGGCACGAGGATCGTGCTTGGAAAATGTGGCTGGTTGGGACTGTCAGGGAAATGCTGCGCCTCAAGACACAGCCCGGCGAACCGCCCGTAGTTTCTGCCGCCAAGACCGACAAGCGAAGGAATCATCGCGCCGTCGTAGAACTGCAGGCCGGGCTCGCTGGTATGAACTTGCATGGCAAGGCCATTGCCGCCGGCAAGCGACGCGGCAAATCGCATGCCCTGGCTCAACGGTTCGGAGAGGACGAAATTGTGGTCATAGGGCGTCGATCCCTCGACGGCAATGCGGCGCGGCAAGCGGAAATCGTAAGGCGAACCGGCGACCGGAGCGATCTCCCCGGTGGGAATGAGACCCGCATCGACCGGTGTATAGGCGTCGGCGAGGATGCGCAGGCGGTGATCGCGAATGTCGTTCGAACCGTCGAGGTTGAAATAGCTGTGCTGCGCGAAATTCGCGACCGTCGGCGCATCGGCCGTCGCTTCGATATCGACGCGCAGCGTCGCATCTTCCACGAATCGATACGTGCAGCGCACATCGAGATTGCCTGGGAAACCCTGATCGCCGTCCGGAAGGTGGAGGGTGAGGGTTACCGCACTTTCGTCGTGGTCGAAGATTTTCCAGAGACGCTGGGAAACGCCGCCGCTGCCCCCATGGAGGGTTTGGACACCTCGTTCATTGCGGTCGAGAACGATGGTCTTGCCGTCGAGCACGAAGCTGCCATTGGCGATGCGATTGGCATAACGCCCAACGAGCGCGCCGAAATAGGGTGAGCGCTGGGGGTAGGGGGCGAATTCATCGAAACCGAGCACCACGCGCTGGAGCCTGCCGTCGGCAAGCGGGACTTCCAGATCACGGATAACGGCGCCCCAATTCAATATGCGGGCAATCGCGCCCGCTGCAGAGCGAATGATGACTTCCGATACTGGGTCGCCCTCGAACTCACCAAAGTCTTTCGTATTTGTGACGCCACGCAAAATCAGTGTTCTCCTGCAACGGTTCGGCTGCGCGCGGCAAGCTTTGCCTGCAGCATGACGACGACGAGCAGGAAGAGCCCGCGGATGACCGACTGCCAGTAAGCCGAAAGCGATATCCAGCCCTTGCCGTTCTCGAAATTGAGGACATTGAACAGGATGCCCAAAAGGAGCACGCCGGCAAGTGTCGCCCCGACCGAGCCGACGCCGCCAGTCAGCAACGTGCCGCCGACAACGACTGCGGCAATGGCAAAAAGCTCCCAGCCGACACCCTCGATAGGCTGGCCGGCGCCGAATTGCGAGGCCAGGATCACACCGGCAAGCCCGGCAAGCCCGCCGCTTCCGAGGTACACGAGGAACTTGATCCGGTCGGCCGGCAGACCCATAAGGCGCGTCGCGTCCTCATTGCCGCCGACGGCGAGGACGCCGCGACCCGTTCCCGTGAAGTTCAGGACGATCCAGCCGATGATATAGGCGAGAATCGCGATCCAAGCGGGAATGGGAAAACCGAGGAAATTGTCTTGTCCGATCGACGTGAAGCCGCTGTCATAGGATACGGATACCGACTGATTGTCGGCAAGCAGCAACGCCGTACCGCTCGCGGCGAGCATCATGGCGAGTGTGGCGACAAAAGGCATTATCCGCAGACGCGTCACGAGGATCGCATTGACGAGACCGACGCAGAGGCCAGCACCGACGCCGGAACCTAGTCCGATCCAGACGCCATAGGGACTGGCAAGCGCCGCAACGACACTGCCGAGCGCCGCAGTCGAACCAACCGAAAGATCGATGCCACCGGTCATGATGACGAAACACATGCCGAGGGCGACAAGCGCAAACATGGAGTTGTAGCGGAGCACGCTGGTGATGTTGAAGAAGCCGAGAAAATAGTCGTAGCGCGCCCAGCCAAACAGGACGAGCAAAAGCAACGCAACCACGACGCCATAACTTCCAAGCAGGGAGATCAATCTGGTTCTGGTCATGCGCGCCTGCCCTGTTGCTGTATCCAGACCGCGAGCACGATTATGCCAGCCTTGACGACGAGGGCCGCTGCGTCCGGCACACCATTGGCGAGCAGCGTATAGCGAACGAGCTGGATAGTCATCGCGCCGAGAAGCGTGCCGATGATGGTTGCCTTCCCGCCGCTGAGAAGCGTTCCGCCGACCGCGACGGCCGCGATCGCGTCGAGCTCCATGCCGAGCCCCACGAGGTTGGCGTCGCTCGACGAGTTGATGGCGATGACGATGAGTCCCGCTATCCCCGCGCACAGTCCGCTGATGGCGTAAACCGCCAGCTTCACCTTCGACACCGCGATGCCCGCAAGTTCCGCCGCCCGTTCATTGCCGCCAATTGCGATAATCTGCCTGCCGAAGACGGTCCGTCTCAGCACCCAGGCGGCGGCGACGACCAAAAGCGCCATGAGCACCACCTGGACAGGAATGCCGAAGATGCGGCCGAGACCGATGAACTGAAATTCCGGCACGCGGAAGGTCTGCAAATTACCGTTGGTCAACACCTGGGCAATGCCGCGCCCGGCGATGAAAAGCACGAGTGTCGCGACAATCGGCTGAATGCGGAACTTGGCGATTAGCCAGCCATTAAAAAGGCCGAGCAGCCCGGCAATGCCGACCGAGACGATCATGGCCGCAGCAACTGCCAGGCCGACATTGTCGATCGGAACGATCTTGCCCAGGAAGATCATCGGTGCCAGCGCACCTGAAATCGCCATCAGCGAGCCGACGGAAAGATCGATGCCGCCGGTTGCGATGACAAGCGTCATTCCCACTGCAACGATGACGATGGTGCAGACCTGCGTAAGGTTGACGTTGAGCGTCTGCATCGTCGCAAAATTACGGGTAAAAGCAAAATTGAAGAGAAGGAGCGCAACGAGCGCAATCAGGGTACCGTAGCGCGCCATGAAATCCATGGGGACGAAGGGTCGCGAAACGCTCTGCTGCCGGGTCGTGTCGGTCAAGACAGGGCCTCCGCAATCGTCGGCGGGCTGCCATGCGCCATGGCCGACATCACCGCATCCTCCGTCGCCTCACTGCGGTCAAACGTGGCAACGCTCAAGCCCTCCCGCAGGACGAAGACCCTGTCGGCGCCCTCGGTGACTTCTTCGAGCTCGGATGAGATCATCAATACCGCGAGGCCTTCATCGGCGAGCGATTTGATCAATGACTGGATCTCGCCTTTGGCGCCGACATCGATGCCACGCGTCGGTTCGTCGAGGATGAGCAGGCGCGGGTTCATGGCGAGCCACCGTCCCAGAAGGACCTTCTGCTGGTTACCGCCGGAAAGTTCGCGCACTTTCTGGTCAGGTCCCGAACATTTTACGCCGAGTTGCTTGATGAAACGTTCGACGATTTCGCGCTGCGCCTTCTCGTCGATGACACCGGATTTGCTGAGTTTCGGCATCAAGGCCAGCATCATGTTTTCGGCCACGCTCATTTCAGGCACGATGCCTTCGCTCTTGCGGTCCTCGGTGCAAAATCCCATCCCTGCGGCAATTGCTTCTGCGGGGCCGCGTGGTGCGAATTTTTGCCCGTCGAGTTGCATCGTACCGGCGCGTGGCCGGTCGATGCCGAAGACAAGCCGCGCCGTCTCGGTGCGCCCCGCACCGAGGAGACCAGCAAACCCCGCAATTTCGCCCTGCCGTACGTCGAAGGAAACATCCTGGACCGCCTGGTTGATTGCGAGATTTTCGGCCGACAACAGAACATCGCCAATCTTGCGTCGATCCCGCTCGCTGAAGGCGGTCGCATGCCCTTCGGCGCGGTCTATCGTGCGTCCAAGCATGGAAGAGACAAGCCCGATCTTGTCGATCTCGATCATCCGCGCAGATTTGATGGTCCGCCCATCGCGCATGATCGTGACGCGATCGCAAACTTCGTAAAGTTCATCGAGCTTGTGGCTGACGAAAATGACCGAGACGCCCTCTTGCTTCAATTGGCGGATAACGTCGAAGAGCACGCTCACCTCGCGTTCGTCGAGCGACGAGGTTGGCTCGTCCATAATGACCAGCTTGGCAGAAAAACCGATGGCGCGGGCAATGGCGACCATCTGCTGGGTCGCCGTGTTGAATTCCATCAACGGGCGGCGCACGTCGATACGCACGTTGAATCGCTGCAGCAATGTTTCGGCTTCCTGGTGCATGCGCTTCCAGTCGAGAAAGCCGAAGCGCCGTGCCTCCCGGCCAAGACAGATGTTTTCCGTGATGGAGCGATAGGGGACGAGGTTGATCTCCTGGTAGATCGTGCTGATGCCGCTCGCCTGGGCCTGATGTGGCGAAAAGACCTCGAACGGCCGGCCGTCAAACGTCACTTCGCCGGCATCGCGGCGATGATAACCGGTCAGCACCTTGATCAGGGTTGATTTCCCGGCACCGTTCTGGCCGATCAGGGCATGGACCTCACCGCGCCCCACTTCGAATGAAGCGCCGGACAGAGCCGAAATGCCGGCAAACCGCTTGTCGATCCCCGTCATCGATAGAAGTGTACCGGTGTTCATTACCAAGCCGTTTCTGCAGAACGTGGAAAAGCTTCGACGCCGAATAGAATACGTCGAAGGAGGGCCAGCGCCCTATTGAGCGCTGGCATGTTGATAAAATCAATAGGCGGTGCTCAGCAGGTCCTTGGCGTTGCTCGCGTCATAGAACTGGTCCGGATTGATGAGCTTGGCAGGTATCTTTTCGCCGTTTGCGTAGGCGACAGCCGTATCAAACGCTTTTGGACCAAACCGCGGATTGCATTCGACGACTGCCGCGATCTTGCCATCGACAACGCCTTGCACGGCTTCCTTGCCGCCATCGATCGAAAGCACGAGAATATCCTTGCCCGGCACCTTGCCCGCAGCCTCGATAGCCGAAATGGCACCAATGGCCATTTCGTCATTGTGGGCATAGACGACATTGGCGTCGGGATGGGCCTGGAGCAGAGTTTCCGCAACCTGACGGCCCTTGTCGCGCGCGAAGTCGCCGGTCTGCGAGGCTACGATCTTGAAGTCCGAGTTCTTGGCGATGACGTCGTCAAAACCTTTTTTGCGGTCGTTGGCGGGCGACGAACCGGTGGTGCCTTCAAGTTCGATGATCGTCGTCTTGCCATTTGCATTCTTGACGAGCCAATCGGCGACGCGCTGTCCTTCCTCGATGAAGTTGGAACCGATGAAGGTAACGTAGTCCTCACCCGGCTTGGCAAGCGAGGCATCGACATTACGGTCGAGCAGAATGACCGGAATGCCGGCATTCTTGGCGGCCTTGATGGCCGGGATCAGCGGTTTTTCTTCCCGCGGGGCCAGGAAGATGAGGTCTACGCCCTGGGCGATCATCGAATTGACGTCAGCGACCTGCTTGGCGGCGGAACTTGCGGCGTCGGTGTAGACGAGCTGCCAGCCGCGCTTTTTGGCTTCGTCCTGCATGCTGGCGGTCTGAGCGAGACGCCACGGGTTGTTGCTCTCGGTCTGGGCAAAGCCAACCTTGTAGGTATCTTTCTTCTTCAGCGGCGGCGATTCCGCAAAGGCGTTGGCGGCAAACACGGCAGCAGCAAATCCCGCGGCCGAAGTTAAAAGCAGAGTGCGGCGAGTGATGGTCATAAAAATTCCCTCCCAGAAATCTAGCGGGGTCGTCCCACTAAGCAATCATCGCTGCTTATAAAAATTAGTCAATAATTATTTATATTGATTAGTCGGATCAACTGCTCCTAATATCGCCAGAGGTTCGGGGCGAGTCGTTGCGCCGGGCAGGAGGGTGAACAACGCAAATGAGCGAAACAGTGGAAAAAGACCCCACTGAGAAACCCAAAAGGGCTCGCGTGACCACCCGCCGCAAGCGGGTAAGCAAACGCGTGACCATGACGGATATCGCCCGCGCAGCGGGATGTTCGCAGGCGACCGTCTCATTCGTTCTCAACAAGACTCCGGGCATCAAGCTCGCCGCCGAGACGCGCGAGCGCGTCATCGAAGCTGCGCGCACCCTCGGGTATGCCGCGCCGAGCTTTGCTCACATGGAACCTGGCGAAGCGCATATTCCTCGCATTGAAGGCAAGATCGGCTTCGTGGTCGATCAGCTCGCCACAAGCCCCGAGGCCGTTGTCGCCATAGAGGGTGCGCGGCAGGCGTCATGGAACGCCGGCAATATCATCCTTGTAGCGCAGACGCTGAATGATCCGGAAATGGAGCCACGCACCATCCATGCCCTGCGCGAGCAAGGCATATCGGCGCTCATCTACATGGCGATCTTCACCCGCGAGGTGGTGCTTCCCAAGGCGGTCTATGAACTCGACGTGCCGGTCATACTCTTGAACTGCTACTCGGCCGATCACGCCTTTCCCGCCGTTGTGCCGAGCGAAATTGCCGGCGGCCAGCATTCGACCCGCCACCTCATTCACCATGGCCACCGCCGCATTGGCACGATCACTGGCGAACCGTGGATGGAAGCGGCCAAGGATCGCCTGAAAGGTTACAGGCGCGCCCTTGCCACGGCCGACATTCCCTTCGACCCGCAACTCGTCATCGAAGGCGACTGGTCGGCAAGTGCGGGCTATGCCGCGACGCGAAAACTGCTTGAGCTCGACGACAGGCCGACCGCCATTTTTTGCCAGAACGATCGAACCGCCATTGGCTGCTATGAAGCATTGAAGGAAGCCGGCTTGCGTATTCCCGAGGATATTTCCGTCATCGGCTATGACGACGAGGAAATTTCACGGCATCTGCATCCGCAGCTTTCCACCTCTGTTCTGCCGCATCGCGCCATGGGCCGTTGGGCAATCGAGCAACTCGACAGCTATCTTCACAACCCGGCCAAGCGCTATCCGGTGACGAAGCTCGAATGTCCGCTCGTTGAGCGACTGTCAGTGACCGATTGTGCTGAGCGGAAAGCCGCATATCGCTAGGCCTCGGATTTTCTCTTCACATAGTCGCTTCGATCGATGCCGTGCCGTTGCAGTTTGTCGTAAAACGTCTTGCGGGGTATGCCGAGCGCTTCGATTGTCGTTCGCACATCACCCTGATTTGCTGCAAGGGCATCGCGAATAAGTTTCGCCTCGTACTTTTCCATGGTCTCCGGCAAGCTTTTCGGGTTCGTCGCCTGACTGGTTTTGACGTCGGCAATATCGTGGAGGCCAAGCGCCATCCGCTCAGCAAAATGCGCAAGCTCGCGCACATTCCCCGGCCAGTCGTGCTCCATAAGCCGCGAGCGAATCGCAGTTGTAAATTCCGGCGGTTCCGATTTGAAACGAGCGGCCGCGCGGTTGAGAAAGTGCGTGAAGAGAAGCGGGATATCGTCCTTGCGCTCGCGCAAAGGCGGAATAGAGACTGTGACGACGTTCAAACGATAGAACAGGTCCTCACGAAAATTGGCGCGCTGCTCGGGACTGCCAAGATCGACCTTCGCGGCAGCGACGACCCTCAGATCAACGGAGCGGTGCTCGTTGGTTCCGAGCGGCGCAACTTCGCGCGTCTCCAGAACCCGCAGCAATTTAACCTGTGTTGCAAGCGGCATGCTTTCGATCTCGTCGAGGAATAGCGTGCCGCCGCTCGCATGTTCGATACGCCCAACGCGTTTCTTCTGAGCCCCCGTAAACGCTCCCGCCTCATGGCCAAACAATTCACTTTCAATGACCGTGTCCGGTAGCGCCCCGCAATTGAGCGCGACGAAATTTCCTTGCTTGCGGCGGCTCCATTCGTGCAAGAGGCCGGCGGCCACATCCTTGCCGGTACCAGTTTCGCCGGCGATCAGTACATCGACATCGGCATTGGCGACATGGCGTAACGTCTTGCGCAAATTCTGCATGACCGGGGTCTGGCCGAGCAGAGGCATCGCCTCGTCGGACGATTCGAGTGCCAGGCGCAATTGGCGGTTCTCGATCACCAGCCGCCGTTTCTCCAACGCACGCCCTATGCTCTGCACCAGGCGCTCGGCGGCAAAAGGTTTCGCGATGAAGTCATAGGCTCCTTGGTGCATGGCCTCGACCGCCATTTCGATATCTCCATGCCCCGTGATGAGGATAACCGGCAGATCCGGATCGACTGCGCCCAACCGGCGGAACAGTTCGAAGCCGTCCATATGCGGCATGCGCACATCCGTGACGACGATACCCGGGAAATCCGGCGTCAGAAACCGCAGCGCGCTCATCGCATCGGCAAAGGGAGCGACATTGAAACCGGCAAGTTCCAGCGTCTGGCGATTGGCGTTGCGCAACTCGTCATCATCATCGACAAAAGCAACAATTGGCTGGATATCCGTCATGCGACCCTCGGCAAATGCACCGTGAACGTCGTCCCGCCCGAACTCGATACGATTTCGATACGGCCTCCATATTCGGCGACGATGTCATGACAGATGACCAGCCCCAGGCCGAGGCCGCGCTCCTTCGACGTGTTGAACGGCGTGAACATCGCCTGCATGATGACGTCCGGAATACCGGGGCCATTGTCAGAAACAATGAGCGCAACTTCGTCTTCGTTCACCGCATAGCGCAGATTGATACGGCTTTTTGGCCCACCTTCCGTCGCCTCGAGGGCGTTCTGCATGAGGTTGATAAGTACCTGTTCGAGCCGGATGCGATTGCCGTTCACCTTGATTTCGGGAGGCGGGATGTCGGTCATGATGTGTCCTACCGTCTGGCGAAACCGGCTACCGAGCAGAAGCATGGCACCATCGATGATGTCGCAGACGGCGATTCGACCGGTGTCGCCCGTGCCCTTGCGTGAAAATGTACGCAGTTCATCCGTGATGCTGCCGATCCGTTCGGTGAGCCCGGCAATCGATGCGAGATTTGCCTTGGCGGAATCGAACTGCGTGCGGTCAAGAAAGATCTGGGCGTTATCGGCATAGGCGCGGATCGCGGCGACAGGCTGGTTGATCTCATGGGCGACGCCGGCTGTGACCTGCCCGAGGATGGCGAGGCGGTTTGCCTGTACAAGTTCCTGCTGAACCGTTTGGAGCTTTGCTTCCGTCTTCTGCCGCTCTTCCGATTCCATGACGAGTTCCGCGTGGGCGGCGCTGAGATCGGCCGTGCGTGCGGCCACCCGGCGTTCAAGCTCGATCCGGGCCGCGTCCTGCTCGCGGGCCCGGCGCAGTGCAAGGCCCCGACGCCGCATGACAAATGCCGCCAGTCCGGCCAACGGGGCGAGCACGAGCAGTGCGAGAGAAAGCGCCGTGCGGGTTGCTTCTGCCACGGCGGCTGTCGATGGCGTTAACAGCTGCAACGTCCAGTTGGTGGTTGGCACCGCAGCTTCGACACGCACGAACTCCGCGCTCTTGGTCGCGCCGGGCAAGCGCGCCGCCACGATATCAGGCTGACTTTGCGGCAAAGCAGGAATGACATTAAGGGGCTCCAGCGGCGCATCGCCAAACTGGAGACTTTCGCGCAGCGGCCGCTTCTGGTCGGCGGGAACCGCCTCGCGAGTCATGAAGCGCCATTCAGGGAAACTGGTGATCAGGACGATGCCGCGCTGGTCGGTGACGAAGGTCGGGTCGCTGTTTTTGCGCCAATCGGTTTCCAGTTCATCGAACTCGACCTTCACAACAATCACCCCGAGGAGACCGGAAGGACCGTCGATCCGCTTGGAAATATAAAGGCCAGGACGCTTGCTTATGGTTCCAAGTGCGTAGTGCTCGGCGCTACCATTTTCCACCGCCCGCGTATAATAGGGACGGAAGCTGTAATCGATGCCGACGAAACTGGTGGGTTCACGCCAATTGCTCGCGGCAACCGCAAGGCCATTGGCATTGAGAAGGTAAATGACAGCCGCCCGGGTTCCGGGAACGAGGCTTTCGAGCCTGCCGTTAATCAGCTTGAACATGCTCTCACTGCCCGACGACAGGGCGCTGAGAACGTCACGGTCTTGCGAAAGCACCAGCGGCAGGGACCGCTGCTTTTCAAGCACCGTCCGCAAGAGGACGGCGTTAAGCTCGGCGCTGCTTTGTGCGCGAGCCCGCAGCGAGTCATAGGCGCGTTCGCGACCATAGCGCGCCGCGCCCAAAAGGCATGCGCCGATCAGGATTGCCGCAACGACGGCGAAAACATATTTCGCCACAGGCTTTGACTTGCCATAGGCGTCGACAGGACCGATTTCTGAAGCGTGCTCCATTAATCCACCTGTGCATAAATCCGCACAAATAACAATAATATCGTGCGAAACTTCGCACGGATACACAGCAACCCATTCTTATGTGCAAATAATATCATTTGTTTTCAATGGTTTATTAAGTTGCACGAAACTGGCACGACGCTTGCAAAACCAAATCTCAAGGCATGGACCATTCCAGCCCTAACCGAGCCTCGGGAGGCTGACAGGCGTTTCTGCCAGACGCGGCTCATACCATGGAGGAAGTCATGAGTCCTGTGACAATCAACACAGCGCCGCAGCCATCGCGCGGCAAGACACCAATTTACGCCCATCTCTATTTCCAGGTCATCGTTGCGATTACCATCGGCATTCTGCTCGGCCATTTCTATCCGGAAATCGGCACGAGCATGAAGCCGCTCGGCGATGCTTTCATCAAGCTCGTCAAGATGATCATCGCCCCCGTCATTTTCCTGACGGTCTCCACCGGCATTGCCGGGATGAGCGACCTGAAGAAAGTCGGCCGCGTCGCCGGCAAGGCAATGATCTATTTCCTTACCTTCTCGACCCTTGCGCTCATCGTCGGCCTTATCGTTGCCAATCTCGTTCAGCCCGGCGCGGGCATGAATATCGATCCGGCATCGCTCGATGCAAAGGCAGTGGCAACCTATACGCAGCAGGCGCATGAACAGAGCGTCGTCGGGTTCCTCACCAATATCATCCCGACAACGATCGTCGGTGCGTTTGCCTCCGGCGACATCCTGCAGGTCTTGTTCTTCTCGGTTCTCTTCGGCGTGTCGCTGGCAATGGTCGGCGAAAGGGCAGAGCCGATCACCAACTTCCTGCAGGCTCTTGCCGCCCCGATCTTCAAGCTGGTTGCGATCCTGATGAAAGCCGCCCCAATCGGCGCTTTCGGCGCGATGGCCTTTACAATCGGCAAATACGGTATCGGCTCGGTCGCCAATCTGATCATGCTGATCGGAACCTTCTATCTGACCTCGCTGCTCTTCGTGTTCTTCGTCCTTGGCGCCGTCGCCTGGTATAACGGCTTCTCCATTCTCGCGCTGATCCGCTATATCAAGGAAGAACTGCTTCTGGTCCTCGGTACGAGTTCGTCGGAAGCGGCATTGCCGACACTGATGGCCAAGATGGAGAAGGCGGGCTGCAAGAAATCCGTCGTCGGCCTGGTCATTCCCACCGGCTATTCCTTCAATCTTGACGGCACCAACATCTATATGACCCTGGCGGCCCTGTTCATCGCCCAGGCGACCAACACACCGCTGACGCTTACCGACCAGGTGCTCCTGCTGCTCGTTGCAATGTTGAGTTCGAAAGGCGCTGCCGGCATTACCGGGGCGGGCTTCATCACCCTTGCTGCCACCCTGTCGGTCGTTCCCGCGGTCCCCGTTGCCGGTATGGCACTCATCCTCGGCATCGATCGCTTCATGTCCGAATGCCGCGCCCTCACCAATCTCGTCGGCAATGCAGTTGCCACGATCGTAGTTGCCCGCTGGGAAGGCGAGTTCGACAAGAACCAGTTTGATCTCGCCCTCAACGGAGGCTTCAGCGAAGACGAGGCACTCGTCCCCGCGGAATAATACTCCAGCGTCTCGAAGCGAAGGCGGGCTCAAGAGCCCGCCTTATTCATTTGTCGGACAGTCGCTCATGCCATTTCGCGGCATAGGCCAGAAATTCTTCGTCAAGGGGCTCAACCATAACGCTCGACTGTTGAAGATCACATGTGGCGCCAGCGAGCAAAGCGGCTCCGAGGCTTGTACCCGTCGAGCCTGGCAACGCAATGATCTCGCGGCTGGTAAGAGAGCGCAGCGCCGAGAGGTAAACGCCGTTGCGCGAAAACGGACCCTCCACAACAGTCGGCCCCGAAGCGCCGATCAGTCCAAGGCAGGTGTGCGTCATCAAGGCGGCATAGAGCGAAGCTGCGGAATTTCGCTCCATTGCATCCGAAGGTTCCCCGTTCGGCCAAACGGCTTTACGCTGCGGGAAGGGGCCGGACCCATTGACGACGCCCGGCAAAATCATCAGCCGTCTGTCCACAACATCGCGCAGCGTACCGGCATCGGGTTCGCGCTTGTCGCCTGCGGTGAGAATGTCGAATTCACGCCCGCCCATGAACCGAGCCGAAGGCACGGCATGGCCGTTGGCATCGACATTCGCGAGCGTGTCCCGGTCAGGATCAAGGCGGTCGAGCTGCCCGCCGACGGCAAATGAAACGACCCAGGTTCCGGTCGATACGACCGCGAAGGGCGATTTTCGGGTCATAAGGTGGGGAAGCAGCGAAGCGTTGGAATCATGAAGGCCGCAATAGACCGGGATAGCCCTATCGCCGCCGATCTTACCTGCGACAGCGGGCGTCAAATTGCCGATCCGCTCAAAGGCGGAGCGAATTGGCGCCATCAGATCACGAATACCCAAGGTATCGACGAGGCTCGAATAGGCATTTGCCTGCGGATTCCACAGATCCGTGTGACAGCCGAGCGAGGTAACCTCGTTGGCGGCAATTCCCGTCAACCGCCACACCCAATATTGAGCATAGGTTAGGATCGTGCGCACCTTGGCGAAGGCTTCAGGAAACTCGGTCTTCTGAAAATGTATCTGCGCACCGACATTCAATCCTCCGGAAAGAAGCGGTGAACTTGTCTCCGCAAAGGGCGGGCGCAGCTTCCTGTAAGCGGAGCGCACGGTTTCCGGGTATTCATATTCGTAATCGATCACCTGCATTGCCAGCGCATCATCGCCGAGCAGCGCCGCCGCCGCCCCGTGTGCTGTAACGGAAATCGCATCGACACCCGGCGCTATGACGAAACTTGCCAGTGCGCCGACAACAAAATCCCAGAGCGCATCTACATCGTAATGCGGATAGGGGCCCTCGCGGATGACGGTGTTAGCAACGCTGCGCGCGGCAATCTCGGTTCCAGTCGCGGCATCGACGACCACCACTTTGGCATTGGTCTTGCCTATATCGAGGACGGCTATGTTGTGGCGCGACGTCATGGCATATGGAACAGGCAGACAAGTTCGCTCTGCACCGGCGAGTTGTCCTCATTGGTCGCCATGATGTCCGCCATATGCGCCCACCATTTCTTCATGACCGGATGATCGGGCAGACCTTGCATTCCGTGATCACTCGGGCGCGTCAAGACACCAAAGAGCGTGTTGGTTTCGCGGTCTAGATGAATCGAATAGTCGCTGACGCCCGCATCATGGAGAAGACTGACGAGTTCCGGCCAGATCGCATCGTGGCGGCGTCGATACTCGGCTTCCATGCCAGGATTGAGGTGCATCTTGAAAGCGTATTTTTCAAGCTCGCTCATGCTGGCTTCCTGCGTCCCAACCGGCGGATGACGATCGGCAGGGTAATCGTTGTGATCAGCAGCAACCCGATGAAGATCGACATTACAATGCCGGGCACATTGAGGAGCCCTAGTCCGAACGTCACGAGCCCCATGACGAAGGCTGCGATAACGACGCCGCCAATCGTTCCCGAGCCGCCGAGGATCGAGACGCCGCCAAGAACGACCATGGTGACGATCTCGAGTTCCCAGCCTTGCGCGATCGAGGGGCGTGTCGATCCAAGACGCGAGGTCAGGCAAACGGAAGCAATTCCCGCCATGAGACCCGTCAAAAGGAACAGGGTGAATTTGATGCGCTCGACATGGATGCCGGAGAAACGCGCCGCGAACTCGTTGTTGCCGATCGCATAGATGCGGCGACCGAAATTGGTCGCGTGCAGGACGACTGCGAAAATCACGGCAAGCACGCCAAAAAGAAAAAACTCGAAGGAAATGACCCAGAACACATAGCCCTGGCCGAAATAGGCGAACGAAGGTGGATAGCCGCCATAGGCCTGATCGCCAAGCACAATGTAGGCGATGCCGCGAAACAGGCTCATCGTGCCAATGGTCACGACAATGGACGGCAACCGCAGTCCTGCCACGAGAATACCATTGATGAGGCCGCAGCCGAGGCCAACGCCAATGCCGATGAGGACGAGTCCGGGGGTGCCGATGCCTGCCTGCGCCGCCGCGCCCATGGCGGTAGAGGCGAGGGCGATAATTGCGGCCACCGAAAGGTCGATCTCGCCGGAAATGATCAGCAGCGCCATGGCAAAGGCGACCATGGCCTTTTCGGTGAAGTTGAACGTCGCGTCCGATAGATTCCATGCGTTGAGGAAGTAGGGCGAGGCGAAGGCGTTGGCGATGAAGATCAGTACCGCCACCATGAATAGGAGCGCTTCCCAACTCGCGAACAGCCGCGTCGTGGATGTGCCGAGGCGATCGGGAATCTGTCGTCTTTCGGAAACCGCGCTCATGCTGCCACCCCTATCTCTTCTGATGCACCGCGATCGCGCAGGATGATGCGGCCCCGGCGGCGTTCCTGGCGCGCGTTGAATATGACGGCGGCAATAATCACCGAACCCGAAATCGCCATCTGGGCGAAGGGCGATATGTCGATGACCGGCAGCGCATTCTTGATGACACCGAGAAACAGAGCTCCGAGCACCGCGCCCGCTACGGTTCCGATTCCGCCAAGGGTCGAGATTCCGCCGATGACGCAAGCTGCGACGGTATCGAGTTCGAAACCGGCAGCGATATCGACATAGGCCACCGCATAGCGCGATACCCAAAGATAGGCGCAGAGCCCGGCAAGCGTGCCGGAGATCACGAAAGCATAGAACCGCGTCCGCCCGACATCGATGCCTGCATAGACTGCTGCCGTGGGGTTACCACCGGAAGCATAGATAGCGCGTCCGAGGAACGTGCGCGACATGATGAGATACATGATACCGACGATAACGATTGCCGTCCAACCGAGAAGCGGCAAGCCGAGAAAGAGCTGCCGCGGCGTCTGCAAGAAGGGCTCGGTCATCTGGTGAGCGTTAACCCAGGCGCCCCCGGAAAGAACGAACGCCATGCCGCGATAAATCGTCAGGGTTCCGAGCGTGACGACGATCGAGGGGATGCCCAGCTTCCAGACGAACAGACCGTTGATTGCACCAAGGACAGCGCCTATGCCGAGAGTCACAAGCACGATGGCGGCGAGCGGCAAATCGGGATGAGCCGCATTCAACATCCCCACCGCCATGCCGGTAAATGCCACGTTGGCGGCGACGGAAAGGTCGATAGACTTCGTCAGGATCACCGTCATCTGGCCGAGCGCGAGAATAATCAGGATCGACGTATCGTTAAAGATGTTCGCAAGATTGGCAGGGCGGGCAAAGCCGGGTGAGCGCGTGGAAAATGCTGCGACGAGAATGGCGATGACCACCACCAGCAGCATTTCGCGATATTTGAACAACTGTCTGATCATTTCACGCATTCCCGGTTGCGGCTCGAACCAGCGTCTCGGCATTGAGGTGGTTTCGCTCGTAAATGCCCGCTGAAAGCCCTTCGCGCATGACGAGCACACGGTCGGACATGCCGAGAATTTCCGGCAGCTCAGAGGAAACCATGATGATGCTAAGGCCTTCGCCGGCGAGCTCGCTGATGAATGCGTGAACGGCCGCCTTCGACCCGATGTCGATACCTTTGGTCGGCTCATCAAGGATGAGGATCTTCGGCTGTGTCGCCAGCCATTTGCCGATGACGACCTTCTGTTGGTTGCCGCCCGAGAGCGTTCCGACAGGAACAGAAAGCGCCGCGGCGCGAAGATCGAACCGTTCGGAGTATTTCCTGGCAAGCGCGAACTCCGCGGCCGCGCGCAAAAAGCCGGAGCGCGACGTGCGCGTCAGCGAAGGCAGCGATATGTTCTGGTAGATCGGCAGTTCCAAAACCGCGCCGTGACGGCCGCGCTCTTCCGGAACGTAGACGATACCAGCCTTGATCGCCTCGCCGGGAGAGCCGATCGTGATTTCTTCGCCATGAAGCCGCAGTTTGCCGCCAGACGGCCTGGTCACGCCAAACAGGGATTGGCAGATCTCCGAACGACCGGCACCCACCAGGCCATAGATGCCGAAAATCTCCCCTTTCCTCAGCGTGAAGGTGATATCGCGAAATTCCGTCGGATGCGTGTAGTTCTCGACGGACAGCACCGCTTCACCGAGCGGAATCTCGACCTTGGGGAAGGCATGCTCGATGGAACGGCCAACCATAAGCCGCACGATCTCGTCCTGCCCGGTGCCGGCGAGCACGCCGCTGCCGACAGCCTTGCCGTCGCGGAACACCGCATAGTTGTCGGCGATCTCATAAACTTCGTCGAACTTGTGGCTGATGAAAAGAACCGCCTTGCCCTGTCCCTTCAGCCGCCGAACGATCTGAAACAGATCATCGACCTCCTTGCGCGACAGTGCCGCTGTCGGCTCGTCCATGATGACGATGCGAGCGTCGACGGAGAGCGCCCGCGCAATCGCCACGAGGTGGCGCTGTGCGATCGAAAGATTTTTCAGGCGGGTGCGTGGATCGATATTGCTTTCAAGGGAATGCAACAGCGCAAGAGCCCGCGCATTGACGGCTTTCCAGTTGACGAAACCGAGCCTGGTCTTCGGCGCGTGGCCGAGAAAGATGTTTTCGGCCACCGACAATTCGTCGAAGAGCACCGTCTCCTGATGGATCGCCGTAACGCCGAAATCGATGGCGTCCTGCGCATTGGTAAAGCTGACGGCATCGCCATCGACGCGGATCTCGCCTTCATCAGAATGGTAAATCCCGGTCAGAATCTTCACCAGGGTCGACTTGCCCGCGCCATTCTCGCCGATCAGCGCCGTCACCTTCCCCGCATAGAGGGCAATGTTGACGTCGTTGAGTGCCTTGACGCCGGGAAACGACTTGGAGATTCCGCGCATTTCGAGAAGCGGCGTCCCCAGGCGTTGATCTGACATGGCAATCTGGTTCATCGAACATTCCGAGAGTGAAGGAATGCCCGGCAGACGTGCTGCCGGGCGGGGGGCAGTGTCGAAAATCAGAAGATTTTCGAGAACTGGTCGATGTTCGTTGCGTTGTAGACGAATGGATCGGCCATGGCGGCTTCGCCGTTCTCGCCCACTTTGATCTTGCCCATGCGGCCGGCATCGATCTCGCTGCCCGGCGCGCCGTCCGTCTCGCCCTTGACGAGGCGATAAGCGATTTCGGTGGCTGAGTAGCCAAGGTCGATCGGGTTCCAGATGGCGAATTCCTTGGTAACGCCCGACTTGATAGCGCCGGCCATCTCCGAAGGCAGGCCGAGGCCTGTGACATAGACATCGCCGATCTTCTTGGCATCAGCGACGGCCTGCGAGGCCGCAAGGACACCGACCGTCGTCGGCGCGACGATGACCTTCACGTTCGGCTGGGAGGTGAGGATGCCCTGTGCTTCGCGGTAACTCTTGTCGGAAAGGTCATCGCCATAGACGGTGGTAACGAGGTTGAGGCCCGGGAAGTTCGGCAACTGCTTTTTCATCTCGGCAATCCAGGTGTTCTGGTTGGTCGAGGTGGTGGTTGCCGAGAGAATGGCGAAATCACCCTTGCCGTCCTTCAGATGGTTGGCGGCGAGTTGCAGGCACATCTTGCCAATGAGTTCGTTGGATGACGGATTGAGGTGCATGATGCGGCCATCCTTGCCGACAGCCGAGTCCCAGGAAATAACCTTGATGCCGCGGGCCATGGCCTTCTTCAGTGCCGGCACAAGCGCATCGGGATCGTTAGCCGAGACAGCGATGGCGTTCACATTCTGCGCGATCAAAGCGTTGATCACCTCGATCTGGCCTTCCGCCGTGGTCGAGGTCGGACCGGTATAGATGACTTCGACGCCGCCGAGTTCCTTGGCAGCTTCCTGCGCGCCCTTGTTGGCAGCTTCGAAGAAGCCATTGCCCAGCGATTTGACGACCAGCCCGATCTTTACCGTATCAGCGGCCTGCGCCTGCGTTGCGAGCATGGCAACGGCGAATGCCGATCCCAGTATGAGTTTCTTCAATAGTTTCATTGTCTGTCCTCCCAGAGTTTGAACCATGCGTTGGATAGTGACCGCTACGCCCTCAAGCGACCGAAGCGGAATTTCGTGACTTGTCCTGATTGACCTTGGCGACGATCAGCTGAATGCCAGCATCCTCCACCATTTTCCGGTCAGCATCGGTAATGCCGTCATCGGTGATGATGGTCGCCACCCGTTGCAACGGACACAGGATCAGGCTGGAACGGCGCGAAAACTTCGTCGAATCGACCAACAGCACCAGATCGTCGGCCTGGTTGATCAGCTTCTGCTCGCCCTGGATGATAAGCGCATCGGATTCCATGACGCCGAACGGACCAACGCCCTGCGCGCCCATGAACATGCGTTTTCCGTAGAAGTTGCGGGTCACGTCATTGTCGAAAGGCGACAGGATGATGCTCTGCTCGCGGTAGATGGCGCCGCCCGGGACGATCACGGAACTTTTGGAGTTCTTCACCAGATGTTCGGCAATGGCAAAAGAATTGGTCATGACCTGCAGCCGTCGCGACGCGAGGAAATGCACCATCTGGAAAGTAGTGGTGCCACCATTGATTATGATGGCGTCCCCTTCCTCGCACAGTGCCACGGCCTCCCTGGCAATGGCGCGTTTCTTGTCCGCGTTTTCGGATTCTGAAACATGGAAGTGTCTGCCTGCGAGCGGCGTCAGTTGCGGCGGATGGACGGCTTCGGCGCCGCCACGCACACGGCGCAGCTTGCCCTTGACGTGAAGCGAAGCGATGTCACGGCGGATCGTTGCCTCTGACGCTTCCGTCAGATCGGCGATGTCCTGAATGGTGATGACCGGCTTTTCCTGAACAGCGCTCAAGATGATGCGGTGGCGCTCACGCTCGTGCATTCGTCGTCTCCTCCTGCCAAGATTTATTGCGCAAAGTTGTGATCAGTGTCAATCAACTTCAATCAAATAATTTCATATTGCACTGCACAATGATGCTAATATGATTGGATTTGATTGTTTATGATTGACAATAAAACCGGTTGTGCTCCATAGCTAAAGGAAATCGCGGCGCTGGCAAATCGAGCCAGACCGGCAATTGACCTATCGGGAGGCGAATATGGCAGACAGGGTCCAACTTCTGGAAAACCGCTGGGACGATGCAAAAGCAGCCGGGCTCGATGAGCCTGGCAAATTGCTCTATCGCTCCAATCTGCTCGGCGCCGACAAGCGCATTACCAATTACGGCGGTGGCAATACCTCGGCTAAAGTCAGCGAAACCGATCCGCTGACGGGCGCGACCGTTGAAGTCCTGTGGGTCAAAGGTTCGGGCGGGGATGTCGGCACCATCAAGCTCGATGGCTTCGCGACGCTGTATATGGACAAGCTGGAATCGCTGAAGTCGATCTACAGGGGCGTCGAGGATGAAGACCGCATGGTGGGGTTCCTACCACACTGCACATTCAACCTGAACAGCCGCGTCGCATCGATCGACACTCCCTTGCATGGTTTTGTGCCATTCAAGCACGTCGACCATATGCATCCCGATGCGATCATCGCCATTGCCGCCTCGAAGAATTCGCGCGAACTGACGCAGGAAGTGTTCGGCGACGAGATCGGCTGGCTGCCCTGGCGCCGTCCCGGCTTCCAGCTCGGTCTCGATCTTGGTGCCTATGTTGCCGCCCACCCCAATTCCAAGGGTGTCGTGCTCGAAAGCCACGGGCTTTTCACCTGGGCCGATGATGCAAGAGAATGCTACGAACTCACGCTCGATATCATCAATAAGGCAATCGTCTGGCTTGACGCAAAGTCGACCGGACGCGAGGCTTTCGGCGGGGAAGCCGTCGCGAGCCTCGATGAGCCAGTCCGACGCGCGATTGCCGCGCGCCTGATGCCGGAGATACGCGGTAAGATTGGTGCTTCGGAGCGCAAGCTCGGCCACTTCGACGACCAGCCTGCTGTTCTCGAATTCGTCAATTCGCACGATTTGCGCCCGCTTGCGGCGCTTGGAACAAGTTGCCCGGACCATTTTTTGCGCACGAAAATCCGTCCGCTGGTGCTCCAGTTCGATCCCGCCAATCCGGATGCGGATGCTGTCGTTGCCTCGCTTGACCAGGCGCTCGAAGACTACCGCACGAACTATGCGCGCTATTACAACGCCTGCAAGCATGCAAACTCGCCCGCCATGCGCGATCCCAATCCGGTGATATTTCTTATTCCCGGCGTCGGCATGCTGTCCTTTGCCAAGGACAAGGCGACAGCACGCATCGCGGGCGAATTCTATGTCAATGCGATCAACGTGATGCGGGGCGCATCTTCTGTGTCCGAGTACCAGGGGCTTTCCGAACAGGAGGCCTTCGACATCGAATACTGGCTGCTCGAGGAAGCAAAGTTGCAGCGGATGCCCAAGCCAAAATCACTCGCCGGTCGCGTCGCCTTCGTTACCGGAGGCGCCGGCGGCATCGGTCGTGCGACGGCTGAACGCCTGCTCGGGGAGGGCGCCTGCGTGGTGCTCGCGGATATCGATCAGGAGGCGTTGAAGCTCGCCCATGACGATTTTGCCAAGCGCTATTCATCTGATGCCGTGCGCAGCGTTCCCTTGAATGTGACTGACGAGGCCGGTGTCATCGCCAGCTATGCGGAAGCGGCCGTGGAATTCGGTGGTGTCGATATCCTGGTCTCGAATGCTGGCATCGCCTCCTCGGCTCCGATTGAGACGACCGAACTTTCGATGTGGAACCGCAACATCGACATTCTGGCGACGGGTTATTTCCTTGTCTCGCGCGAAGCTTTCAGGCTGTTCCGGCGGCAGAAGCTCGGCGGCAATGTCGTGTTCGTTGCCTCGAAGAACGGTCTTGCGGCTTCGCCGAACGCCAGTGCCTACTGCGCCGCGAAAGCCGCCGAGATACACCTTGCGCGCTGCCTGGCGCTTGAAGGCGCGGAGGCAGGAATCCGGGTCAATACCGTCAATCCCGATGCCGTGCTGCGTGGCTCGAAAATCTGGAACGGGGAATGGCGCGAGCAGCGGGCAGCTTCCTCGAACCTTCCGGTGGACGAACTCGAAGAGCACTATCGCAAGCGCTCGCTGTTGAAGCTCAACGTGCTGCCGGAGGATATTGCCGAGGCCGTATACTTCCTTGCCTCGGACGCGGCAGCCAAATCGACGGGCAATATCATCAACGTTGATGCCGGCAACGCTCAGAGCTTTACGCGTTAAGACTGTCTCGGGAGGACATGATGGCTGAACAGAAGATATCCGGCGACCTGATCGCATCCGAGAACGAGCGGCTGCGTGCCGACCACGAGAGCGACTACGAGGCGCTTGGCGCTCATCTGGCGCGGCGCAACATCGACATCGGCGCAGTCACGAAAGAGGTAGCGCAGTTCTTCGTTGCGGTGCCCTCATGGGGTGTCGGAACCGGCGGAACCCGCTTTGCGCGCTTTCCCGGCAAGGGTGAGCCTAGGGGCATTTTCGACAAGCTCGACGATTGCGCCGTCATTCAGCAACTTACGCGCGCGACCCCGACCGTGTCGCTGCATATTCCCTGGGACAAGGCTGATCCTGCGGAACTCAAGGCGCATGCCGACGCGCTCGGTCTCGGCTTCGACGCAATGAACTCGAACACGTTTTCGGATGCACCGGGACAGACGAATTCCTACAAATACGGCTCGCTCAGCCATGTCGACGCCGCCACCCGCGCGCAAGCCATCGACCACAACATCGAGTGCATCGAGATCGGCAAGGCAATCGGTTCCAAGGCGCTCACGGTTTGGATCGGAGACGGATCGAATTTCCCGGGCCAGACAAATTTCGCGCAGTCCTTCGAGCGCTATCTCGCTGCCATGCAGGAGGTCTACAAGGCGTTGCCCGATGACTGGCGCATCTTCTCCGAGCACAAAATGTACGAGCCCGCCTTCTATTCCACGGTCGTGCAGGATTGGGGCACCAACTACCTGATCGCACAGACGCTCGGACCGAAGGCGTTCTGCCTCGTCGATCTCGGCCATCATGCGCCCAACACCAATATCGAGATGATCGTTTCTCGTCTCATCCAGTTCAAGAAGCTCGGCGGCTTCCATTTCAACGATTCCAAATATGGCGATGACGATCTGGATGCCGGGTCCATCGATCCATACCGCCTCTTTCTCGTCTTCAACGAGTTGGTCGATGCCGATCATCGCGGCGTGACGGATTTCCATCCTGCGCACATGATCGACCAGTCGCACAATGTGACCGATCCGATCGAAAGCCTGATATCGAGCGCCAACGAGATCCGCCGTGCCTATGCCCAGGCCTTGCTCGTCGATCGGGAAGCTCTTGCCGGCTATCAGGACGACAACGATGCGCTCATGGCGTCCGATACGCTGAAGCGCGCCTATCGCACCGATGTGGAGCCAATTCTCGCGGAAGCGCGCCTGCGCGCGGGTGGGGCCATCGATCCGATCGCCGCCTATCGCCATAGCGGCTATCGGCAATTTGTAAGCGACAAGCGTCCCGCAAGCGTCGCGGGAAGCGGCGGCATCGTCTAGTCGATTTCCACTCTTGAGAATTACCGAGCAGCGCCCCGGCGCTGCTTTTTCTTTTTTGAATTGACAGCCTTCTACACATTTGGTCTTATTCTACTATAAAGCATTATAATCCATTATAGTGGAATATGAAGGGAACTGTCATGAAGTCACTGAAGCTTGCGCTCCTTCTAGGGTCGGCACTTGTTGCTCTAAGCCCGTCGGCTTTCGCCCAGTCCAAGGGCGGCGTTATCAATGTTGCCACCATCGGCGAACCACCAACGCTCGATGCTATGGCCTCGACGGCCGATCTTGTCGGCATCGTCTCGCAGCACATTTTTGAAACGCTCTATACATTCGACAAGGCCTGGAACGTCACGCCGCTTCTTGCCGCGAGCCTTCCGGAAGTTTCGGCTGACGGCAAGGTCTATACGATCAAGCTGCGCACGGGCGTTAAGTTCCACGATGGGACGGATATGGATTCGGCCGACGTCGTTGCATCGCTGCAGCGCTGGACGCAGATTGCGTCGCGCGGCAAGCAGACCGCCTCCATGATCACCTCGATCGAAGCTGTCGATCCCGCGACGGTCAAGATCACGCTGAATACGCCTTACGCGCCGCTGGTCTCGCTGCTCGCGTTCAACAATGCAGCTGCGATTATCCTTCCAAGCGAAAAGCAGCAGAACCCGATGACCGAACCGGTCGGCACCGGACCCTATATGCTGAAAGAGCGCAAGCCCGACCAGTATATCCAGCTGACCCGCTTTGACGGCTACAAGTCGCCCGAAGGCGACGAGAACGGCTATGGCGGTGCGCGTCATCAATATCTTGATGAAATTCGCTTCGTTCCCGTACCGGACGCGAACACGCGCGTGCAGGGCGCTCTCTCCGGTCAGTTTGACTATGTCGACAGCCTGCCGGTCGAATCCTACGAACAGTTGAAAGGCCAGAAAACGACCGAGGCGGTCCTCCTCAAGCCTTTTGGCTGGCCGGTCTTCGTGATGAACACAAGTCAGGGCATCACCAAGAATCAGGATCTGCGCCTCGCTGTCCGTGATGCGCTCAGCGAAGAAGACATGTTGGCTGCCGCCTTCGGCAGCACGGACTTCTATGCGCTCAATCCGTCCATGTATCCTGATGGCTACAACTGGAAGACTGAAGCCGGAACCGAAGGCGCCTATAATGTCGCCGATCCGGAGAAGGCTGCCGAGGAGTTGAAGAAGGCTGGCTACAATGGCGAGCCGCTGCGCATTCTCACCAGCCGCCAGTATGAATTCCACTACAAGATGGCGCAGGTTGCGGCGGAATATCTGAAGGCTGCCGGACTTACCGTCGATCTTCAGGTCGTCGATTGGGCGACGCTGACGCAGCGCCGTGCCGATCCCAAGCTCTGGGATATCTATATCAGCCACAGCCCGTTCCTGCCCGAACCGGCGCTGATCGGTGCCATGTCGACGAGCGCACCGGGCAATTGGGACACGCCGGCGCGCAAGGCCGCCGTCGATGCGTTCAACTCCGAGGTCGATCCGCAAAAGCGCATCGCCCTGTGGGCCGAGGTGCAGAAGGTGATCTATGCCGAAGTACCGATCATCAAGATCGGCGATTTCAATGCGCTTTCGGCGAAGTCACCGAAGCTCGAAGGTTTCACGCCTGCACCGTGGCCATATTTCTGGAACGTATCGCTCAAGCAGTAGTGCTTTGCCGGGTGCGGTAGGCGACGTGCCAACTGCGCCCGGCTGCCCAGTCCTCGTCAATTTGGGATCGATTGGCCACAGATGCTCCGTTACATTATTCAACGCTTTATCGGCATGATTGTCGTGATGTTTCTGGTGGTGACGATTGTCTTCGTCATCGTCCGCGTCACGCCGGGTGATCCCGCCGCTGTCATGCTCGGGCCTGAAGCGACCGCCGCCGATATTGCCGAGCTGCGCCAGCGCCTCGGTCTCGACCAGTCGATACCGGTGCAATATGTGTTTTTCATCGGCAACCTTCTCAAAGGCGATCTCGGCCAGTCGATCTTTCTCAACCAACCGGTATTGCAGGCGCTCGCCCAACGGGCCGAGCCCACTTTCTTCCTCACCATCTTCTCGCTGCTGATCGCCAGCGTGATTGCCATTCCGATCGGCGTCTACGCAGCCTATCGGCGAGGTTCGCTGTTCGACCAGGCGGCAACGGCCCTTGCCATGCTGGCTGCCAGTATTCCGAGTTTCTGGCTCGGCCTCATTCTTATGCAGGTTTTTGCCGTGCGCTTCGGACTGTTCCCGGTCTCCGGCTATGGCGGCCCGGGAACCTCACTTGGCGAACGCCTGTCTTATCTGGTCCTCCCGGCCTTCGCGCTCGGCATCGTATCTTCCGCGTTGATCATGCGCTTCACCCGCGCCTCGATGCTTGACGTGCTCGGCGACGATTACATTCGAACCGCTCGAGCCAAGGGCGTCGGCGAGGCCAGCGTCGTCCTGAAACACGCTTTCAAGAATGCCCTCATTCCGATCCTTACCGTTCTCGGCCTCACCGCCGCGGTGCTGATTTCGGGCGCGGTCGTGACCGAAACGGTGTTCGGACTTCCCGGCGTCGGCAGCCTCGTCGTTTCGGCAGTGCTACGCCGCGATTACCCGGTGATCCAGGGCGCATTGCTGATTATCGCCGCGCTCTACGTTCTCATCAATTTCGCCATCGACATGCTCTATCTCGTCGTTGATCCAAGGGTGCGCTACTGATGACCGAAATCGTGTCCACCGCGCCCGTCAGCGAGCGCTCCAAATTCTTCCGCGTTCTGATCCGGCGCAAGACTGTGCTGTTCGGCATGATCGTGCTGGCCATCTTCGTGCTGCTCGCCGTTTTTGCACCGCTTATCACGCCGTTCTCACCAAGCAAGCTTTCGATCGTCAACCGGTTGAAGCCGCCGGACATGAAGTTCCTCTTCGGAACCGACGAGTTTGGTCGCGACGTCTTCTCGCGCACGATCTACTCGGCGCGCCTCTCGCTTCTTGTCGGTTTCGCAGTGGTCGTCCTTGCTTCGCTTATCGGCGTCACGCTCGGCCTGCTCGCCGGCTTCTTCCAGAAGCTCGACGCGCCGATCACGCGTCTCATCGATGCGATGATGGCGTTCCCGGATATTCTCCTCGCCATCGCGCTCGTTGCTGCGCTTGGGCCATCGCTCACGACCGTGATCGTGGCGCTCAGTATCGTCTATGCGCCGCGCCTTGCCCGCATCGTGCGGGCCTCAACACTTGTCATTCGTGAACTCCCCTATGTGGAAGCGGCGACATCGCTCGGGATTTCCACACGCCACATCATGACCCGGCACGTATTGCGCAATCTTCTTTCTCCCATTCTCGTGCAGGGCACATTCCTCTTTGCCAGCGCCATGCTGGCCGAAGCCGGACTTTCATTCCTCGGCCTTGGTGTCAGCCCGGAAGTACCCACCTGGGGGACGATGATTGCATCAGGTCGCCAATATATCGGCAAGGCCGACTGGATGACCCTCTTCCCCGGTATCGCGATCGTGCTCGCCGTTCTGTCGCTGCAGATGGTCGGCGACGGCTTCCGCGATCTTCTTGACCCCCGCCTCAGAAAGGATCTCTGATCATGTCTGCCTCCCCCGCAACCGATGGTCGCCTGCTTGTGACCAACGTAAAGCCGGTTGCCTTCGGACCCGGTATGCCGTCGTCCCGCATTGACATTCTTGTCGATGCCGATGGCAAGATCGCTGCATTCGGCCCCTCGCTGAATGTTCAGGACGACATTCGCCGTATCGACGGCAACGGCGCCTGGATTTCCCCAGGCTGGGTGGATCTGCATACACATATCTGGCATGGCGGCACCGACATTTCTGTGCGTCCACAACTGTGCGGCGCCGAGCGCGGCGTTACGACGATCGTCGATGCGGGATCGGCCGGAGAGGCCAATTTTCACGGCTTTCGCGAATATATCATCGATCCGGCGCGCGAGCGCATCAAGGCCTTCCTGAACCTCGGCTCCATCGGCCTCGTTGCCTGCAACCGCGTCAGCGAGCTTAGCGATATCCGTTCGATCGACATCGACCGTACCGTCGCCTGCGTCAACGAAAACCGCGACCATATTGTCGGCCTCAAGGTCCGCGCCAGCCACGTAATCACCGGCTCATGGGGCGTTACGCCCGTCAAGGTCGGCAAGAAGATCGCCAAGATCCTCAAGATACCGATGATGGTGCATGTGGGCGAACCGCCCGCTCTCTATGATGAAGTACTCGAGATTCTTGGACCCGGCGATATCATCACCCATTGCTTCAACGGAAAGGTCGGCAGCAGCATCATCGAGGATGAAGACCTGTTCGAACTCGCGGCGCGTTGCGCCGGGGAGGGCATCCGCCTCGACATCGGCCATGGCGGCGCATCCTTCTCGTTCCGCGTCGCGGAAGTGGCGATCCAGCGCGGTCTTCTGCCCTTCTCGATCTCGACGGACATACACCTGCGCAGCCTCAACTTTGCCGTCTGGGATCTGGCGACGACCATGTCCAAGCTTTTGAACGTCGGCATGCCCTTCGACAAGGTCGTCGAGGCCGTGACCCTTTCGCCTGCCTCGGCCATTGGACTGCCTACCGAAAACCTGCTTTCCGTCGGCACCCGCGCCGATTTCACCATCTTCGAGCTCGACGACTCCGATCTCACTGTCATCGACTCCATGGGCTACGAAGCGAGGCTCGAAAAGCTCTTCGAACCGCGCTGGGCGGTGCTCGGCAACGAATTGGTCAAGGCAGGTCGTTACCAGCCGGCCCAACCTGAAACTTCGGGTGCGATAGCGCCCTATTCTTACCGCTGAGGAACACGTCTTGAGCACAACACCCAGCCCGGCGGTCAGCGCCGCCAAATCACCCTACGATCGTTTAAAGGCGCTCGGGCTGACCCTGCCGCCGGCGCCAAGCCCGATCGCCAATTTCGTCACCCATATCCAGGAGGGCAACATGCTCTACCTGTCCGGGCAGGGGCCGCGCGAGAACGATGGCTATCTTCACACCGGCAAGGTCGGCGGCAATGTTTCGGTCGAGGAGGCATACGAGCATGCCCGCCTCACCGGCATCAATCTCCTTGCGGTGATGCATTCGGCGCTGGGTGATCTTGGCAGGGTGAAGCGAGTCGTAAAGCTGCTGGGGATGGTCAATGCCGTTCCCGACTTCGCCGATCATCCCTCGGTCATCAACGGCTGCTCGGACCTTTTCATCAATGTCTTCGGTGAAGCGGGCAACCATGCGCGCTCGGCAGTGGGCTTCGGCTCGCTCCCGGGCAATATAACCGTCGAGATCGAGGCGATCGTCGCACTCAAAAACTGAACGCCAGGAACCTACGTATGACTGCGCCAGCCCATTACCGTTTCGATCCGCTCCGCCGAGGCCTTCACCTCGTTGGTATAGCGTTCGGGGTTGTCGCTGACCTTCTGTTCCGGCAGAACGATGGAAATCGTGGCGATGCATGCGCCCTTGTCGTCGCAGATCGGCGCGGCAACGCAGGCAACGGCATAATCGGACTCTCCGGCCTGAATGGAAAGCCGCGCATCAAGCGCCTGCCTGGCGGACGCCGAAAGTACGGCGGGGTCAATGACGGCGCGGCCCGTCGGCGACGACTTGGCGCAATGCTCGAAAAGGTCGAGGCGCTCGGCTTCCGGCAGATGCCCTACGAGCAGGCGTCCCGACGCCGTCCAGTTGAGTGGAACGCGCGTGCCGACGCGGGACGTCACCTGAAAATGGCCCGGCCCGTCCGCCATGGCAAGAACCAGCATATGGTCGCCATCGCGTCCGCACACCTGCACCGTCTCGCCGGATATGCGGCTGAGATTGTGCATTTCGTGGTTGGCGACGTTGAGAAAATCCAGCGAGCGAGCATAGGCAAGACCGTAGTGATAAAGCCGCGCGCCAAGCCATACCGAACTGTCGCTGTTGCGCGACAGCATGTTCTTTTCGACAAGGTCATCGACGATCACATAGACCGTGGAGAGCGGTGCTCCAATTGCCTTGGCGATCGCGTAGACACCCGCCGGGCTGCCGGTCTCGTAAAGATAATCGATGACTTGCAAGGCACGGTCGATGCCGCTCACACGCGAGCGGCGCGCCTTCGCGCTGTCTTCCTTCGCGATGCCGCCGGTGCTCTCCATGTCTGAAATCTTTGCGTCCACGCCACACTCCGCACCGTTCGAGTCATTCAACGAATTATTACATTATAAAGGCATAGCTGCCAAGCCGATGGAATACTTGCCGGCCGGCACCTCAAGGGGAAGACCATGACAGACCAACAAACACCGTCCGATATACGCGAATCCCTCGGGCTTCGCCGCGTCATCAACGTATCCGGCACGATGACCTCGCTTGGCGCTTCGATCGTCGTACCGCAAGCAATCGCGGCCATGAGTTCCATACTGCCGCAATTCGTCGAAATCAACGACCTGCACCGCATGGCAAGTCCCGTCATTGCCCGTCTGACAGGCGGCGAGGCCGGTTTCGTTACGGCGTCCTGTTCCGCCGGCATTACCCTGGCGATTGCCGCGACAATGACCGGACCTGATCTCGCCGCGATCGAGCGCCTGCCTGATGCAACCGGACTCAAGAATGAGGTCCTTATTCAGACCGGCCATGTGGTAAGTTACGGGGCTCCAGTCGATCAGGCGATCAAGCTTGCCGGCGCCAAGGCCGTACTGGTCGGCCAGGCTACGTCCTGCTACCCCTATCATCTGGAAGGGGCAATCAATGAGCGTACGGCTGCAGCCGTCTTTGTTGTCTCGCACCATACCGTTCAGTACGGCCTCGTTGCGCTGAAGAAATTCGCTGAAATATGCCACGCCCGCGGGGTGCCGGTGATTGTTGATGCGGCATCGGAATATGACCTCAGGATTTTCCTCGCCGAGGGCGCCGACATAGCGATCTATTCCTCGCACAAGTTTCTCGGCGGCCCCACGGGAGGCATTGTTTCCGGGCGCAAGGATCTCGTGCGCAGTGCGTTCCTCCAGAACATGGGCGTCGGACGGGGCATGAAGCTTGGCAAGGAGAGCATCCTCGGCACGATCGCAGCGCTCGAAGCCTGGGAGAAGCGTGACCATGCCGGCATTCGCGAGAAGGAAACCGGCTACCTCCACCTCTGGAAGCAGACCCTGACCGGAAAGCCGGGCGTTACCGCAGAGATCGAAGCTGATCCGACCCATAACCCTCTGGATCGGCTGCGGGTTACCATCGATCCGCGCGAGGCGCATATCACCGCCTGGGACTTCGCCGACGCATTGGCGAAAGGCGAGCGGCCGATCATCGTCCGCGATCACGAGGCCGAGCATGGGTACTTCTACATGGATCCGTGCAACCTCCATCCGGGCGAAGAAAGGATCGTCGCCGGCCGCCTCGAAGAGGAACTTCGCAAAGCGAGAGCGTCCAACGAGATCATCGCAACTCCGTTCGAAGAGCGCTACGCCCGTCGTATCGCCGGCCTCATGCGCTGGCCGGATTGATTGAGAGGACCGCTTATGGAAAAGCCCATCGCCCCCGTTCTTTCCGTCTCGAACCTCACCACGTCCTTCCTTGGTGATGGCCAGTGGCGACCGGTCGTGCGCAATGTCTCCTTCGACGTCGCGCCGGGGGAGACGGTGGCGATTGTCGGCGAATCCGGCTCCGGCAAGAGCGTTACGTCGCTCTCGATCATGCGGCTTCTGCAAAAAGACAAAAGCCGCATTGAAGGCAAGATCATGCTGGGTGGCAAGGACATTCTCGCCTTGCCGGAGAGGCAGATGCGGTCTGTGCGCGGCAATGACGTTGCCATGATCTTCCAGGAGCCGATGACCAGCCTCAACCCGCTTTTCACGGTAGGAGGCCAGATCAGCGAGGCCTTGCTGTGTCATCGCGATATCTCGCGGGCAGAGGCAAGGGCCGAAACGATCCGGCTTTTGGAAAAGGTTCGCATACCCGCGGCTGCTTCGCGCTTCGACGAATATCCGCATCGCTTTTCGGGCGGCATGAGACAGCGCGTGATGATCGCGATGGCACTCGCCAGCAAACCGAAACTGCTGATTGCCGATGAGCCGACGACGGCACTCGACGTGACGATCCAGGGACAGATCCTCGATCTCATCAAACTTCTGCAGGAGGAGGAGGGCACTTCCGTCCTCTTCATCACCCACGACATGGGTGTCGTGGCGGAAATCGCTGACCGCACGGTGGTCATGTATAATGGCGAGGCCGTCGAAACCGGCAACACCGACGAAATCTTCGCGAACCCGCAGCATCCCTATACGCGCTCACTGCTTTCCGCCGTGCCGGTTCTTGGCTCGATGAAAGGGCACGAGCGGCCGCTGCGCTTCCCGGTGGTCGATCGCGCGACTGGCACATCGGATACGCCAGTCGAGACCGCCGATACGGTGCAGGCCGACAAGCCCCCGCTGCTTGAGGTCCGCAACCTGACGACGCGCTTCAACATTCACTCCGGCATGTTCGGCCAACTGGAGGGGCGGGTCCACGCGGTTGAAAACCTCTCCTTTACCCTCCAGCCTGGAGAAACGCTCTCGCTTGTCGGCGAGTCTGGCTGCGGCAAATCAACGACCGGCCGCTCGATCATGCGCCTCGTTCAGCCGCAGAGCGGCGAGGTGCTGCTCAACGGTCAGGACGTCCTCGGCATGGATCCGAAGCAGATGCGAGACATGCGCCGCACCATGCAGATGATCTTCCAGGATCCCTTCGCCAGCCTTAATCCACGCATGACCGTCGGCGCCGCCATTGCCGAACCCTATCTCGAGCACAGGCTTGGAACCCGCACACAGGCCCGCGACCGCGTCGCCGATCTCCTCGAACGTGTCGGGCTCAAAACGGATATGGCCGGACGCTATCCGCATGAGTTCTCCGGCGGTCAACGCCAGCGCGTATGCATTGCCCGTGCGTTGGCACTCGATCCGAAGCTTATCGTTGCGGACGAATCCGTTTCGGCCCTCGACGTTTCCATCAAGGCGCAGGTCATCAACCTGCTCCTCGACCTGCAGGCCAGCCTCAACCTCGCCTATCTCTTTATTTCGCATGACATCGCGGTTGTCGAGCGCGTCAGCCATCGCATCGCTGTGATGTATCTCGGGGAAATCGTGGAGATCGGGCCGCGGGCCGCGATATTCGAGAATCCGCAACATCCCTATACGAAGAAGCTGATTTCGGCCGTTCCGGTGCCTGATCCCGCGCGTCGCGGCGTCAGGCGCCCGGTTTCCAACGACGAAATCAAAAGCCCGGTGCGCGCCCCGGACTTCGTCGTTCCGTCGCGCCAATATGCGGAAGTCTCAAGCGGACACCTAGTGCAGATGTAGGAGAGGCCGCGGCAGGTTCGCCGCGGCTACCCAACCTCTATGCTTATTGTGCTTTCTTCTGGGACCCGACGAGTTCGTCCCACTTGCGGAACGCCAAGACCATCTGGTCCGGCTTCAGCGGCAGTTCGATGGGGTTGTTGGCAATGAGGTCGGCATATTCAGGCCTGCCGAACTCCTTGATGACATCCTGGCTGTGCTGCGGCGCCATGCTGATCGGCACGTTCTTTACGGCCGGGCCCGGATAGAGATAGCCTTCATCATAGGCATAGGCCTGCGCCTTGGGGGTGAGCAGAAAGGCCATCAAATCAAGCACGACAGCGACCTTGTCGTTCGCGATACCGTTCGGCATGCACATGAAGAACGCATCCGACACCCAATGGAAGCCCTTCAGCGTACCGATCTTCGCCGTCTCGGGCACAATGCCGAGGGCACGGGGATTGATGTCCCATCCAGTCGTGCTGATGATGATGTCGCGCGAACCCTCGCCGAATTCCTTCATGGTCGCGCCGGTACCCGCCGGATAATAATCGATATACTGGCCGATCTCGGTAAGATAGGCCCAGGTCTTTTCCCAGCCATTGACCGGATCGTGCGGATCCTTGTCGCCGAGGAGATAGGGCAGGCCCATCATGAAGGTCCGGCCCGGTCCGGAATTGGTCGGACGCGCATACATGAAGCGGCCAGGGTTGGCCTTGGCATAGGCGAGGAGTTCCTCGGCGGTCGTCGGCACCTGCTTGACGCGCTCGGGATCGTATTCGATCAGTGGCCCCGACGGGTAGTAATTGACGACCACACCGAAACCCTGGCCTTGCGCCTTGTGCAGGGCGAGCGCCGCCGGTTCGTAGTTCTCTTCGAGGCCGGGGAGCTTGTCGGCGAAATCCGGCAGGATCTTCATCCAGGTTTCGTTGGCGAGGCCTGCCGCCAACCCATCGCTGCCAGTCAGCACAATGTCGATGTCAACGCTCTTTGCCGCCTGCTGCGCCTTCAGCTTGCCGGCAAGTTCCGTTACCGGCGCCTTGGTAAAGACGATGCGGGAGACCCGTTCGGGATAGGTCTTGGCATATTCCTCGAAGGCCGGCTGCATCAGGGCGAGTGCGCCGCCGACATCCATGACGGTGATCAGGACAGGAGCGGCGGGCAGTGCAGGCGCCGCCGCCCATGCGCCTGTGATGCCGCCTACTGCGGACACGGCGATACCGCCGAGTACCGTACGGCGGTTGATGCGAGTAAAATTATTTGTCATGTCAAATTCCCCTGTGTTTTATCGCGTTCACTTGAATGTCCGTTCTTCGCTGCCGATCCGGACGCGGCGTATGTTCATCGCGTCCGTCCATTCGATTTCCGCGGCAGGCAAGGTGATTCCCCGCGCGCTGAGAACAGGCGCCAGCGCATCGACAAGCCGGCGGGATGCCATTTCCACGGCCTGCTCGAAGGTGGTGATGTTCCAGTGAACAAGGTTGCGCACCGCATCGTCGAGGCGAAGCGCCGATCCGGCAAGCCCGGCGAGCCCGGCCAGTCCGACGCTGCCGTCGGCCGAGCGGCGGATGCGCATGCCGGCAAAGTCATAGTCGCCGGGTTCGGCAGCGGCAGCTGCCGTCGCGTCGGTCACCAACGCCGACCGCGCGAAACCCTTGGCGCGGATGAGCGCCTTCAGCGCCGGCGGCGGAACGTGAATGCCATCGGCGATGAATGTTGCGAGCAGCCGATCGTCGGCAAGCTGCGCGAAGAGCGGATTGGCAAGCTTTGGCAGTACCTGCGGCAGGCCGTTGCCGAGATGGGTGGAAAGGCCCGCGCCGGCAGCGACCGCTGCATCGACACCTTCAAAATCGAGCGCGGAATGGCCAATCGACACAAGCCTGTCCTGGCCAACCATGGCTTCGATAAATCCGATCCCATTGCTCACTTCCGGAGCGACAGTGACGAGCAAAATCGGCCGTTTCAACTTTTTCTCAAGGTCGAGGACGAGCGCCGGATCAGCTGCGGTCATGGCGCTCGCCGGATGGCACCCCGAAAATCCGTCAGCGGGGTTGAGAAAGGGCCCCTCCAGATGGTAGCCCGGACACATCAGCGGACCGAGCCAGCTTTCTGCAACGCTCCGGTCCAGGGCGGCGAAGCGGGCGTCGAGTTCCGCCGGGGTGGCTGTAATGATCGTCGGAAGGCAGGTCGTCACACCGCTCGCCAGCATCGCTTCGAGCGCTCGGTCCAAGGCTTCTGCGGTCAGGCCAGCGTCGTTGAAATCGACACCGGCAAAGCCATTGACCTGGATATCGACGAGGCCGGCCGTGATCATGCGAGCAGCGACGCCGAGGTGGGATCGAGCAAGAGCACGACATTGGTATGTTCCTGCACGATCGAGGCGGGATGGCGCGGATCCACCTCTCCTTCGATCGCATCCTTTACCGCCTGCGCCTTGCGCGCATCGGGCACCGAGAGGACTATGAACTTGCTCTTCATGATCTGCCGGATGCTCATTGAAACCGCCTGCTCGGGAACCGCAGCGAGATCGGGAAACCAGCCTTCGCCGAGCTGCTGCTTGCGGCAGGCTTCATCAAGGGTCACGACGATATAGGGCTCTTCGGTTTCGAAATCGGCCGGAGGATCGTTGAACGCGAGATGACAGTTTTCGCCGATCCCGGCAAAGCATACATCTATCTCGTGCCCGCTGATAAGCTTACTGATCCGCTCGGCTTCCGCGTGCGCATCACTCTCCGCGTCGATCGGATAAAACGTCACCTTGCCTGCAAGCGGTTCGACAAAGCGTTCGTTCAGATATTTGCGGAAACTTGCCGGATGGCCGATGTCCATGCCGACATATTCATCAAGGTGAAAAGCCGTCACTTTCGACCAGTCTATGTCCTTGGCCGCAACGAGATTGCGCAGGACCTCGAACTGGCTCGCGCCCGTAGCAACGATAATCGACGCCTTGCCTTTCTCCGCGATCGCCCGTCGAATGGCTTCAGCGCCAAGATCGGCAGCAGCAGCGCCCAGCGCCTCCTTGTCGTTCAAAATGCGTATATCCACCATCAATTTTCCGTTCATCTGCTTGTGCTTTATCGGGCTGCGGGCAATGTAACCACAGCTGCCCCTGGCATCGCAAGCATTTTCGAATAATATTATTCAAAAATAAGGATTAGGTTTTTCCGGCATGATTTTGACGATTGACGAGACCCGCTATGAGGATGCCCACCAACGCGATTGCGCGCGGGTTGCGGCCTTGCTTTCAGATGGAGAATCGCATTCACGTCCGAATGTGAGCGAAGCGTTGCAAATGACGTCGACGACGACATCGCGTGTCGTCGCGGATCTGCTGGAGCGCGGCCTCGTCATCGGGGAAGCAGGCGAAAAGAGCGGACGCGGCCGGCCTGCGATCCAGATCGCCCTGAACCATTCACGGCTGGGCGCGACGGTCGTTCTCATGAGCAGCCGTTCGCTGCTCGGCGTATTGGTCGATCTGAGTGGCCGCGTGATCGGACGCTGCACTGCCGACGTGCCCGAAAGCGCCGACAATGAGACCATGGCTGCGCGGATGCGCGGTCTTATAAACTCTCTACTGACGGATTTGCCGGCGGGCATGAGCCACATGGGAACCTCGGTGTCGGTCTCCGGTGTCGTGAACGAGCGTGACCGCAAATGGCTGATCACATCACGCTGGCCCCATGTCCGCGATCTTGACCTCGCTGCCGCTCTAGCGCCGGTTACGCCTGTCGTCTTCGTCTGCCGTCATCTCGATGCCGAATTGACGGCGCGGACCATGCAGGACGGTGCGCAGGGCCGGGACAGCACGCTCCTCTTGCACTGGGGCTGGGGTATAGGACTTGCGTACAGCGTCGAAGGCGAGCCTTTCATGTCGGCGAGCAATCCCTTTGGCGAAATCGGCCACTGGCGCTTCAATATGCTCGATCAGCGACAATGCGGCTGCGGCAACCATGGCTGCCTCGAAACGGCTGCGGCGCTCTGGGCCCTATTGCCTCAGCTGCGAGCAAGCTGGCCGGAGCTTTCGGAGGACGAGGAACGGGTTGCCGGGCAATTGACCAGCCTTGATATCGCTGAAAGACCGGAGATTGCGACGGCAATCCACCTCATGGCTCGATCGCTTGGCAATGTTTGCCGCCTGCTGTTCCCGAAGAGAGTTATTGTCACCGGTCCCTTTGTCGGCAATACCGCACTCTGGCAAGCGTTTTCAGATGCATTCCAGGCGGAAGGAATCATGAGCGGCCTGGCGCTTCCCGTTCTAGTTGCCGACCGGTCCAGCGAGGAATACGCTATCCTCGGTGCGGTTCGACCTTTGCTCAATCTTGGGCTTGAGACATTCATCCGATCGTGAGATGAGAACCGCCATAACGGATGTACGCATGAAGCGGGAATAATCATGACCAAGCCATTTATCGACCATTTGTCACACGAACTCGCCCAGCTGAAGGAGACCGGCCTCTACAAGAGCGAGCGCGTCATCGTCTCCAAGCAGGCAGGCGAAATCGAGATTTCGACGGGCGCAAAAGTCTTGAACTTCTGCGCCAATAACTATCTCGGCCTTGCCGACAATGAGGAACTCGCCTCTGCCGCAAAATCGGCACTCGACCGCTACGGCTACGGCATGGCGTCAGTGCGCTTCATCTGCGGCACACAGGAAGAGCACAAGCAGCTTGAAGCGCGCATCTCCTCTTTCCTCGGCCTTGAGGATACGATCCTCTATTCCAGCTGCTTCGATGCCAATGGCGGACTGTTCGAAACCCTGCTTGGCGAAGAAGACGCGATCATTTCCGATGCGCTCAATCATGCTTCGATCATCGATGGGGTGCGTCTTTCCAAGGCCAAGCGCTTCCGTTACGCCAATAACGACATGGCCGCGCTCGAAGAAGAATTGAGGAAGGCCGAAGGCAGCCGTTTCAAGCTCATTGCCACCGACGGCGTGTTTTCGATGGACGGCATCATTGCCAACCTGCAGGGTGTTTGCGATCTTGCAGAAAAACATGGCGCTATGGTCATGGTCGATGACAGCCATGCGGTCGGCTTTGTCGGCAAAAATGGCCGCGGTTCGGCCGAGCATTGCGGTGTAGAGGGACGCGTCGACATCATTACCGGCACGCTCGGCAAGGCGCTCGGCGGCGCGTCGGGCGGCTATACGTCCGCCAAGGCGGAAGTAGTCGACTGGCTGCGCCAACGCTCGCGTCCGTACCTTTTCTCCAACACGCTGGCGCCGGTCATCGCGGCTGCCTCGCTCAAGGTTTTCGACCTCATCGACAATGGCGCGGACCTTCGCGCCCGGCTGATAGCCAACGCGCAACATTTCCGCCGCGACATGTCGAAGCTCGGCTTCACCCTCGCCGGTGCCGATCACCCGATCATTCCGGTGATGCTGGGCGAAGCGACGCTCGCGCAGGAA
Organism: Phyllobacterium sp. YR620; assembly: GCF_900104165.1. Taxonomy (NCBI): domain Bacteria; kingdom Pseudomonadati; phylum Pseudomonadota; class Alphaproteobacteria; order Hyphomicrobiales; family Phyllobacteriaceae; genus Phyllobacterium; species Phyllobacterium sp. YR620. The sequence goes on along the minus strand of NZ_FNJP01000001.1, from coordinate 546,213 downwards.
ATGGCGGCGCGGATGCTGGAGAAGGGCGTTTATGTCATCGGCTTCGCCTTCCCGGTGGTACCGCGCGGCCAGGCTCGCATCAGGACGCAGATGTCTGCCGCCCACACCACGCAAGACGTCGCCCGGGCGATCGAGGTTTTCGCCGAAGTCGGGCGTGATCTCGGCATCATCAAATAGGAAAACACTATGTCGAACATGATGAGGGCACTGGTCAAGGCGAAGGCGGAGCCTGGCATCTGGATGGAACGCGTGCCTGTTCCGGAACCCGGACCGAACGACGTGCTCATCAAGGTCAGGAAGTCGGCCATCTGCGGAACCGATGTGCATATCTACAATTGGGATAAGTGGGCGCAGGCGACGATCCCCGTTCCCATGGTCGTCGGACACGAATTCAGCGGCGAGATCGCCGAGATCGGCTCGGCCGTGACCAAATACACGGTTGGCCAGCGCGTTTCCGGCGAAGGTCATATCGTGTGCGGAACGTGCCGCAACTGCCGTGCGGGCAGGGGACACCTTTGCCGCAACACGCTCGGCGTCGGTGTTCACCGTCCGGGATCGTTCGGCGAGTATCTCTGCATTCCCGAGGCCAATGTCGTGCCGATACCGGACGACGTACCCGACGAAATTGCGGCGATCTTCGATCCGTTCGGCAATGCCGTTCACACCGCGCTATCCTTCGACCTCGTCGGTGAAGACGTGCTGGTGACGGGGGCCGGCCCGATCGGCATCATGGGCGCGCTGGTGGCAAAGCGATCCGGTGCCCGCAAGGTGGTGATCACCGATATCAATCCATCGCGCCTCGCACTGGCAAAGAAGCTCGGCATCGATTACGTTGTCGATGCCTCCAAGCAGAACCTGGCGGACGTCATGCGCGAAATCGGCATGACCGAAGGATTTGATGTCGGCCTCGAAATGTCGGGAGCGGCACCCGCCTTCCGCGACATGATCGACAAGATGAACAATGGCGGCAAGATCGCAATTCTCGGCATTGCTCCGACAGGGTTCGAGATCGATTGGAACAAGGTGATCTTCAAGATGCTCAATCTGAAGGGCATCTATGGCCGCGAAATGTTCGAGACCTGGTACAAGATGATAGCCTTTGTGCAGGGCGGCCTCGACCTTTCGCCCATCATCACGCATCGCCTGCCGATCGACGATTTCCAGGAAGGCTTCGACGCCATGCGATCCGGGAGCTCCGGCAAGGTTGTGCTGGACTGGCAATAACCAATTTGCATGCACTCTTTTCAACAATGATGGGACGCTGACGGGCGTCCCAACATTCATTCTCATGGCCAGAGGACAATCCCTCGATAAAATCATCGAGTTACTTTTCGTACATCAAAGCAGCGAACGGAATTAACCCGCCGGGGTGATGCCCTCGGAGGCCAAAAACAGGTATTTTGTTGGCAATGCTGTGGGGCACTTTCGCGAAAGCAGCCCACGCGGCAATGGGGACCAACGAACATGGCTGCGACCAAATACAGATTTCATCTGGATTCGCCAGCATTGTGCCTGATGCTGTTTGCAACCCTGCTATTGCTTGTCGCAATGCTTCCAGCAGCACCAGCCTTGGCTGCAGCGCCCGAGTTCCGGGAAACGCCGTGCTGGTTTGCCTTGCCCAAGGACCGGGACATGCGCTGCGGGCATCTGCTGGTCCCGGAAAACCGCAGCAAGGCCGATAGCGCCACCATAGAACTTGCAGTGGTGATCTTTGAACCGGACCGCGTTCGCCATGAGCCGGTCGTTTATCTCAATGGCGGGCCCGGACAGGCTGCACGCATCGAGACGCGCGAGGAGATCGACGATTGGTGGAGCTTCATCGACAACGGCGACTGGCTGCGCGGGCGGCGGCTTGTCGTAGTGGACCAACGCGGCGTCGGTCTTTCGAAGCCGTCGCTGAGTTGTGCAGAACATTACAGCCCGAAAGTCTGGGGCGGCATCATGTCCCGCCCGGAGGAGATTGTCGATTTCGACGGTGCGCAGAAGAACGAGGTCAAGGCCTGCCGCGACGCGCTGCAGGCCAGGCACATCGACCTTTCCGCCTATAACACCGCGGAGAACGCAGCCGATATCCATGACTTGCGCAGCGCTCTCAATATCGACAAATGGGTCGTCTTCGGCATTTCCTACGGTACAAAACTTGCTTTGCAGGTTCTGGAAGATCATCCGGAGAACCTCGTTGCAGTGGTCCTCGATTCCACGCTGCCGCTTGACGTCGACTATGTCGACCAGGACGCCGCCAACTTTGACGGGGTCCTGAAAAAGCTTGAGAAGGACTGCGCGGCGCGCCAGGAATGCGGTTCTGACGGCACAAGCCTTAGAACGATGATCACCGAAATCGTGCAGCAACTCGATGCCCAGCCCGTGCTTCTGCGCCTCAAGGCGGCGGGCGAACCCAGCGCATTCACGCGCGTATCGGGCAACGACTTCCTCGAGGTCCTGTTCAACCAGTTCTATGATCGCGACTCGATCGAACTCCTGCCGCAGTTGATCAAGGACACGGCCAACCAGAACTATGGTCCGCTGGCGGAAATGATAGGCCTGAGCGGTGACGACGGCGACGCCTTTGCTGACGGCATGCATCTTTCCATCGTTTGCAATGACGGTGTCTCGGCGGCGGCGTCCTTTGCGGCGTTTCCGCTTCTCGACCGCTGGGCGCAGAACAATTTCTACAGCTGGGCCTGCCCTCTATGGCCCACCGCCACGCCGAAGAGAGCTTATAAATCACTGGCCCAGAACAGGGTGCCGGTCTTGCTGCTCGCCGGCGATTACGATCCCGCGACCCCGACAAGCTGGGCAGAGCGCGTCATCAGGACGACCGGCCATAGTCAACTGGTGCTCTTCCGCGGTGTCGGCCATGATGTGCTTGATACGACCGAATGCGGCGGGGAGGTGGTTGCCGACTTCCTCGACAATCCCAATGCGAAAGTCAGTACACCCTGTATCGGCGATATGACCGAACCGCAATTCGGGCCGCCCGACGATAAGCCCTCGGTGCTGCTGACCGGATCGGCCCAGCCTGCGATGTTGCACAGATAACGGCATTGGCCAGCCATCTTTCCATTCGCATCCCGAATGTCTAGGCTGTTTTTTACAGACACGCTGGACAGGGACGCGGCCGCTTGCAATTTCTCACCGATGGAACAGCCTTCCTCGAACCCTACATCCGGCAATATGGCCTCTACGCCATCTTCGTCATCATTTATCTGGAATCGTTCGGCGCGCCACTTCCAGGCGAGAGTGCGCTGGTGGCTGCTGCGCTTCTCGCAACGCGCGGCGACTTTGCCATAATTGATCTCTTCCTGGCCGTGTGGGTCGCTGCCGTTATCGGCGACAGTACCGGATATGCCATTGGTCATTTTGGCGGTCGTCCCTTGCTCCGTCGCTATGGCTGGATCGTGCGTCTCACGCCAGAGCGGCAACGATCCCTGGAAGAGCTTTTTGAAAAGCGCGGTCCGATTATTGTTTTCGGCGCCCGCTTCGTCGTCATCCTGCGCCAGTTGAACGGGCTTGTGGCCGGTTCGGTCGGCATGCATTTCGGACGCTTTCTAATCGCCAATGCGCTTGGCGGCCTGCTTTGGGCGAGCGTGTGGACCTTCGGACCTTATTTTCTCGGCGATGCCTTCATGCAATGGCGCCATTGGGTCGGTTGGGCTTGAAGCGCCGGCAAAAGTAGTATATTTATAGAAAAATATACTAGATGGAGAATGCCGTGCGTGTTACCTATATGACAAGCGCTTCCTTCAATCAGAATCCAAGTCGGGCCAAGAAGGAAGCCAATGAGAGGCCCGTGGTCATAACAGACCATGGGGAGGCGAGCTATGTGCTCTTGCGCTACAGCGAATTCGAAGCAAACTGGAACAAGCCCAGGACCCTCTACGAGGCGCTTCGCGATCCTGATGCTCCTAAGACCAAGGAATTCGATCCGGAACGGATAGAATTCGATCGCAGGACGCCCAAGTTCTGATGGCACTGCTGCTCGATACCAATGTGATTTCTGCAGCAAGGCGGCCGGAGAAGCAAGACCGTGCTTTCCAGCAATTCCTGCAGGAATTCGACGTTGCAACTGCGTACCTTTCTGCGATCACGATCATGGAGATCAAATTCGGCATTGAACGGGAGAAGCGGAACGACCCGGCCTTTGCCGCCGATCTCGAGCGCTGGCTGGATGGGATCGTATTGCCAAGCTTCGCAGGCCGCATCCTGCCGTTCGACCTCGATGTCGCCATGCGCGCAGGCACGCTTGCAACCGCGGAAAAACGCCCGTCAGCGGATGCAATGATTGCTGCGACGGCCCTCGAACATGGACTGCGGATTGCCACCCGCAATATTGCGGACTTCACGCCATTCGAGGTCGCATGCTTCGATCCATGGAAGCACGAAGCATCCAAGGCACCCTGAGCGTCAATAGCGCCCTTGCTTTCCCTCTGACAGCCATTCGTGCTATTTCATTTGGTCAGGCCGACTATTTTGTTGTCAGAACAGGAAGCAAGCCATGTGCCGCAACATCAAGACACTTTTCAATTTCGATCCTCCGGCAACACAGGACGAAATCGATGCATCCGCACTGCAATTCGTGCGCAAGCTCTCCGGCTTCAACAAGCCGTCGCAGGCGAATGCCGAAGCATTTGACCGCGCAGTGGCGGAGGTATCCGCTTCCGCGCGCCGTTTGCTGGCGTCACTCCATACGCACGCGCCGGCACGTGACCGGGAGGTCGAGGCCGAAAAATTGCGCGAACGTTCGCGTGCTCGATTCGCCTAGGGAAAGCCGCCGACCGCACTCAAAATGGGAGGGACCGGTATGCACAAGTGGACTCTTGTTTCAGCGGTTCTCGCCCTTGGTGCGTTCAGTGCGGGGCCGGTGCTGGCACAAACCTGCGAGCGGGCGACGGCTACCTATGAGGCTGCAGTCGACGACTACCTGGGCGCAAAGTTCGCTCTCGACAGGGCGACCCAGCTTCTCGCTTCTGCGCGTTATGCAAGCATCGTCGGGAAAATGAAGATCAACATCGCATTGCAGGAGACCGATGTTGCGCGCGCACTGCCTGGCTACATTGCATCGCTCGGCCCGGCCTACGCGGCGATCGATTCCATCGATGCGGCATGTTCCACCGACGTGCTTGCCACACAGCATCGGCTGCCCGCGCAATTCAAGCAGAGGATCGATGACGACCTCGCTTCGTTACTGCAAGGCGGCGTCGACAAGCTCGCAAACGATCAGATGGCGGATACCAAGAGCATGTTCGATAGTACGAACAAGAAATAGGCTCTCGCTACCACCGCCCTCATTAAGGATTCGCAGCATTTGCGCAGGATAGCCTCAGACGTCCGGGTGGACGTCAAATCGTTCATCATCGCGAACATGGAGGTGCGTCGGGCGCCGCACGTTCCGGAACTTGACCTGTATAGGGCGCATCCTGGAAGCGGGCTCGGACGGCTGGTCGATTCCGAGAACGACCCGCCACCCTATTGGGCCTATCACTGGGCAGGCGGGACGGTCATTGCCCGCCATATTCTCGATCACCCGGAGGTAGTCTCGGGGTTGCGTGTCCTCGACCTCGGATCAGGCTCAGGCATTGTCGGCATCGCCGCAGCAATGGCTGGCGCCGGGAAGGTAATCGCCGCGGACACCGATCCGAACGCGCTTGTCGCGACACAGCTTAACGCACTCATTAATGGCGTAAATATTGAAGCGATCAATGGCGACGTCACGATTGGTGACCCGCCCGGTGTCGATCTGATCCTTGTAGGCGATCTTTTCTATGATGAAGCAACGGCACGCCGGGTTACCGGGTTTCTGCTTCGCTGCGCGGCTGCCGGCATTCAAATTCTCATTGGTGATCCTGGCCGCTCCTATCTGCCCCGCACGCACCTGCGCCTGATCGCTGAGTACCTCGTAAGCGACTTCGCCGACGCCGAAGGTCGTGCCGTGAAGCCAAGCTCGGTCTATGCCTTCCTAGCGGGCACAATTTAATATTGACTGTTCAACTCATGTTTACTAACCCGTCGGGGCATGACAACCCAAAATAACAACGCTGCCCTGATCGGCGGCACCACATTCCACGATGTCGTATCGGCAGAGAACGGGGCAACGTACCGCGTTTTCATCTATCGCCCGAAGGGCGATGCGCCCACGGAAGGCTGGCCGGTTATCTACATGACCGACGGCAATGCTGTGATCGGGACCGCGGTCGATGTGATACGTGCCCAGGCCGATTATCCGAGCGGCACAAATGTTGCGCCAGGGGTGATCGTGACGATCGGTTACCCGGTCGACGCCGCATATGATCCCTTGCGCCGCTCGTGGGATCTCGGTGTTCCGCCCGGCAAGACCTATCCACCCTTCTATGAGAATACGCCGCCTGTTAAGACCGGAGGCGCCGAGGAGTTCATCACGTTCATCGAGGATCAGATCAAGCCGATGGTCGAAGCGACCGTTCCGATCGATCGGAAGCGTCAGGCGTTGTTCGGCCATTCTTTCGGCGGCCTCTTTGTTCTGTACAGCCTCTTCACACGTCCCTCGGCATTCACCACCTGGATTGCGGCCAGCCCTTCGATCTATTGGGAAGACCGCGCCATCGAACAATTCTATCCGGCATTCGCGGCGGCACCCGACACCAACGCTGGTGCCGCGCTGTATCTTTCCTGCGGCGCGTACGAGACCGAGAACCTGGCGCCGTTCCAGATCGGCGCACCCGACGAGGCGGAGCGCCTTGCCCAAAAGAAGGTCACGCTCAACGATATGTTGGCGATTGAAATGCGGGATCGCCTGAACAATTTGCCGGGCCGTCCGATCAGCGCCTCGTTCGAACTTTACTCGGGTGAAACCCACATGTCGGTGCTGCCGGTGGCGGTCAATCGCGCCGTTCAGCACGCCTTTGCAATCCGCAAGGTCCAATCCGATTAGACCAATTCTCGGGAATCTCGCCGATGCCAACGGATTACTCCCTGAAGCCAGCCTTCCCGAACCTGCTACGGACGCTCGTCGGTCGCCTGGGTCGCGCGCGGTGTGATGGCCAATCAGGTCACCCTCGCGGCAGCTGTGCTTTCCTCCTAGCAGCTTATGGCGATCGAGACACTCGGTGCGATGGCCGTGGAGGGTCGCAGCGCCGCGATGCACTATGCTTCAAACCGGTTATCTCTCGACCCTTTGATCAGCCGAGCGCAGGTCGCGCTATTCGGTTGCTGCGGAAGCCATATGAACACGGCAGGTTCCATCTTCATTAATCATGCAAGGTTCAAAAGCGACCATGCTGACTTCTGAATCGCTTATATTATATCGCTCTATCAACGCGTTAACCGCAACACAACGATGGAAGGTGGGAGATACCATTAAGTATTGAGGAGAGCGCCAAGCGTCCTTTTGAATCGGTGGAAGCTCACCGCGTCAGCGTCATCCCTCGGGCACAAGCACGGCTTCACATTAACCACTCGGTGCTTCTGTTCGCGTTAGGCCAGTCAGGTGACAATATACCCGGACAAGCCCAACCACTATCGATATGGCGCGCGATTCATGTATGAACAACTTTCGGAAACTCGACAGTCAGGTGGTCCATAAATGCTCGAACCGAGGGCAGCAGACCTTGCCTGTAGGGAAGCAGCGCTGTGATCGTGGAATTGTCGGCTAGCCAATCCGGCAGGACATGCCGCAAGCGTCCGATTCGAACGTCCTCACGGCAGATGTAACCAGGCAGAGCCACAATCCCCTGTCCTTCGATTGCAGCTTGCTTAAGGCCGATCATATCATCGCTCAAGAGGCGTGGGGCGAGGGGAATTACCAATTCTTGCTTTTCCTCGGCGATTTTGCGCAATCGCCAAGCAGGGGTCACTCCGCTGCGCATCATAAAAAGCGAAGGGTGACGGGCGAGATCCTGAGGGGTTTCTAGTTCGCCCCTGATATCAAGATAGGCGGCACCCGCGAAGAGGAACCAAGGTGCCAAAGCCAATGTTCGCTGCACCAAGGTAGAGTCGGGCAAAGGTGAAGAATGAGCGCGGATAGCAATATCAAAATTTTCGCCAACGATATCGACTATCTCGTCGGTTGCATGCGCAACGAGGTTTACCTTAGGAAATTGGTTCAAGAAACTCGCCACCATGTAGCGCATTGCGAACTGCGCCGTCGCGAGGCTTGTCGTGAACTTGACTGTACCCGTCGGTTCGATGAGTCGATGCCGGATCGCCGCCTCAGCTTGCTCGGCCTGTTGAAGCATTTCGACGGCATGGCGATAGAAATCGTTGCCCGCCTCGGTCATAGCAAATCGCCGGGAGGTGCGGTTGAGCAATCTGACACCAAGTTCGGCCTCGAGTTGCCGGATTCGATGGCTAAGAGTTGACTTGGGTACACGAAGCGTCCGCCCGGCCGCAGTGAAACCACCTCTATCCACCACTTGAACGAAATAATAAAAATCGTTGAGATCGAGCACTGGTTACTCCATCGCCCAAGCTGCGGTACCTTCAGTTGGCACGATGCCGTCTTTTTGCGATAGAATCCAGCCCATCCCCATTCCAGCGCTAGAAGCGACCGCGAGGCCCTCCTCGATCACGACACATTGCATCCAGTGTTCCCGAGAGCCGAATGTTAGTCAATGCACGCTATTGTGCGACGCATCCTGCCGACCTCGTCCGAAACTCGGCCAGCTGCGCAAGAGAACATCGTGCTGACAGAACGTGGCAACGGGACACTGGGCATCGTTCGCGTTTTCGCGCACATCGCTGCCATGCATTTTGCCCTTCAGCGTTTGAACTCGCGATTTGTCATCGTCCAATCTATCGGAAGATAAATCCCAATTCCTCATCCTCTCTTAGCCGTTGCTTTTGAATAGATTGGGAATGGATTGAAGGTGAGGCCGTTGAAGCGACTAAATGGTCCCGATCTTTTTGAACTCATCATGTGCGCTTGCGCCTTTAAGCTGTAGCTCCGCCCTGAAGCGCAAGACGTCAAGTTTCAATCCAGCGACAATTCGCGAGCCCAAGCTCGATCGGGAACACCATGAGAAAGAAGGAAGACCATGTCCAGTCCAAAGGTTCTGATTGCGTTTTACTCCAGGAAAGGATCCACCGAGGCGCTTGCTAACGCGATTGCCGAGGGTGCCCGCACCGAAGGCGCCGAAGTTCGCATCCGTCGTGCGCGCGAATTTGTCGGTCATGATATCATGTCCAAAGCGAATGGCTGGGTGGACAGCGCTGCGGCTATGAATAGGCGATATGAAGAGCCGACGGAAGCAGACGCTGAATGGGCGGATGCGATCATTCTCGGATCGCCAACCCGTTTTGGTGCTGTCGCCGCTGAACTCAAAGCCTACATCGATACGCTCGGAGGCATCTGGTTCCAGGGGAAATTGAACGGTAAGGTGGGATCCGTATTCGGCTCATCGTCTTCACGTCATGGTGGCAACGAGTCGACGCTGCTTTCCCTATATAATCCGCTTGCACATCTTGGGCTGATCATCGTTCCACTCGGCTACGCCGACCCTGCTCTGTTTAAAGCCGGGACACCCTACGGTGCTACCCATGTATCCGCAGGTGATACGCTGAAGCCCGATGCCGATCATCTTGAAGTTGCACGGTTTCAGGGCAGGCGTGTCACCTCGGTGGCAAAGGCACTTTGGGGTGCTCACGTTATTGGCGCACCTTCCTGACAACGCCAGGAACATTGGCCCGCGTGATGACGCGCGGGCCTGTCCGACGAGCGACCCGTAGCGCGCCATCCGCTGCGATGCGGCAATTGCGAAATGTTAAGCGGGCCCGGCGCCCCGCCCGTAACATCAAAGTCACACCCTTGACTGCAACCACGGGATACGCAGCGAAAAATCCCTTGCTGGCTTGACTTACTTAACATGACAAATGTAGTCATGTTTGAACATGAGTACGGCACTCATGAAACTTCCAGCAATGTCAATGGATTATACATGGGGTGGGTTATGCGCGTTCACGAAACCGATAAACGGTCTTTCAATTCGGTAGCGCCAAAGCAATTGACGTTCCTGTTGATGTCGACAGCGGTCGCCAGTCTGATGATGGCCGGCGTCGCGCGCTCCCAGGACGCAGGCAACATCCAGCTCAATACGATTGTCATCGATGGCGACAGCAACCCAGTCGGTCCTGATAAAGGCTATATCGCAAAGAACACCCTGACGGGCTCGAAAACCGACGTGCCGATCCGCGAAATTCCACAGTCGATCTCCGTCGTTACGCGCGAGCAGATGGATGACCGCATCGTCGACCGCGTCGAAGACGCCATCGCCTATACGTCGGGCGTCACGGCATCGCCCTGGGGGGTCGACGAGCGCTTCGATCAGTTTCTGATCCGCGGCTTTGACGTTGGCACCTATGCCGTATTCCGCGATGGTCTGCCGCAAAAAGCCATCGACTTTTCCGGCTTCAAATCCGAACCCTATGGAATGGAACGAGTCGAAGTCCTCAAGGGACCGTCCTCGGTTCTCTACGGCGAAAATGATGTGGCCGGCCTCGTCAACCTGGTGACGAAGCGGCCGACAACCGACCCGTTCTACAGCGCCTATGCCGGCTATGGATCATTCAACACCTATGAACTCGGGATCGACGCCGGTGGACCGCTCGATAAGGAAGGCGTCTGGACCTATCGCTTGACAGGCCTGCTGCGCGACGGCGAACTGGAAACAGATTTTTCCCAGAACGATCGCGTTTACATCGCCCCGGCAATTACCTGGTCGCCCAGCGCCGACACGTCGCTGACAGTCCTTGCCAACTACCAGTGGGACAAGCTCACTCCCAATGCCTTCCTTCCGGTTGCCAACCCGGCATTTCCCGACCTGCCGAAATTCTCGCGCAGCTTCACCACGGCGCAGCCAGGCTTCAACGACTTCGACGCCAATCACGGCTCGATCGGTTATCTTTTCGAACACAGCTTCAACGACGCCTGGAAGGTGCAGCAGAACCTTCGCTATTCATCGCAGGATACCGACTATCGGCATCTCTACTATTCAAGCATGGCTGACGATACGACCATGAACCGGACGCTGTTCACGGTGGATGAGACAGCGACGATCTTCAGCGTCGACAACAACGTGCAGTACGATTACGAAAATGCCCGTATCAAGAACACATTGTTGATGGGTCTCGACTATACGCGCCAGACTGTCGACGGCCACAATGGCTACGGTGAGGGTCCGACTCTGGATATCACCGACCCCGATTATCATCTAGATATCGAAGCGCCCGCAATCTATGTCGACCGCAAGCAGACCGTCGATCAAATCGGACTTTATGGACAGACCCAGACCAAGTTCGACGATCATTGGCTTCTCACGCTGGGCGGGCGCCAGTCATGGGTGACGAACAAGAATTTCGACCGGTTGAGCGACACCTCCGATACCCAGGACGACAACGCCTTCACCGGTAAGGCCGGTCTCGGCTATCTCTTCGATAACGGCTTCACGCCCTATATCAGCTATACGGAATCGTTCAGCCCGGTCATTGGCCAGGGTTCCAGCGGCCAGACCTTTGCGCCTTCGGAAGGCAAGCAGTACGAAGCCGGCGTCAAATACGAGCCCGACTATTTCCCGGGCACGGTGACAGGCTCGGTATTCGAGATCACCAAGTCCAACGTGCTGACACCCGACCCGGTGGACCCGACGTTCCAGGTGCAAACCGGCGAGGTCCGACATCGCGGCTTTGAACTCGAATCCGTCGTCAACCTGTTCCATGGCGTCAGCCTGATCGCGAGCTACACCTATCTCGACGCCGAAATCACGTCGAGCAACATCGACGGGGAGGTTGGCAACCGTCCGGCGCTGGTGCCCGAACACCAGGCGGGTCTCTGGGCCAAGTATACATTCGAGACCGGCGCTCTCGAGGGTCTTAACGTCGGCTCGGGTGTACGCTATGTCGGAAGTACGTATGGCGACAACGCCAATCTGATCAAGGTAGACAACTACACGCTTGTCGACGCGCTTATCAGCTATGAGAAGAACGGCTGGAAGGGATCGCTGAAGGCGAGCAACATCTTCGACAAGGAGTATTACTCGACCTGTTCGAGCGACGACATCGGCAATCCCATGTGCATTTATGGCGAGGGCCGGGCCATCAAGGCCACGCTTTCGGCGAAGTTCTGATGGCTGCAATGACTGGAACCTCCTTCTCGCTCGATGGCATTGGCTTCGAGGTCGATGGCAAGGCACTGTTGCATCCATTGACGTTGAGCGTTCCAACCGGGGAGGTCGTCGGCATACTCGGGCATAATGGTTCGGGAAAGTCCACGCTCCTGAAGATACTGGCGCGGTTCCAATCCCCGACAGCGGGGCGGGCCGAATATGCCGGACAGGATCTGGTATCGTTTCGCACCAAGGACTATGCACGGCGCGTGGCTTACCTGCCGCAGCAGACGCCAGATACGGATGGCATGACGGTGCGCGAGGTCGTTGCCCTCGGACGTTTTCCCTGGCACGGCGCGCTTGGCCGCTTCTCTGCGGTCGACAAGCTGAAGGTAGCGGACGCGTTGAAGCTTACTTCAATGACGGCGCTCGCCGACCGCGTCGTCGATACGCTTTCGGGCGGCGAACGTCAGCGGGCCTTTGTCGCCATGCTGATCGCGCAAGATACTGAATGCCTGTTGCTGGATGAGCCGATATCGGCGCTCGATATCAGCCACCAGATCGAGGTCATGGAGCTCATTCGCATGCTGGCGCACGAGCACAAGAAAACTGTGCTGATCGTGCTCCACGATATCAACATGGCAGCGCGCTACTGCGACCGGCTCATCGCGCTTGCCGGTGGCCGTCTGGTGGCGCACGACGAAACCGCCGCCTTGATCACGGCGGAGCGTCTCGATGCGATCTACGGCGTTCGCATGGGCATTTTTCCGCATCCGCAGACGCAATCGCCAATCAGCTACGTTCTCTAGCCATGGCCGCCCTCTCACGACGCGCATTTCTTCTCGGCACCATGGCGCTCGCGCCCACGCTTTCCATCGTGAGAAGCGGCGCAGCGACACTCCGTGTGGTCAGTCTCGACTATGGCCTGGCGCAAACGCTGATCGAAATCGGCGTCACCCCCATCGGCCTGATCGATACCCCAAGCTGGCCCATCTGGGCTGTCGAGCCACCCCTCCCGCAAGGGATTGCCAACATGGGCTCGGCCCATGAGATCAACATGGAGCTTCTGCAGCTCCTGAAGCCTGACATTGTCCTATCGACACCCTATCTCGAATGGGTCAGACCGCAGCTCGAACTGATTGCGCCTGTGAGGTCCTTTCCTATTCATGCGACAGGTACTTCGCCCTACCCCAATATTGTAGCAGCGACGCGCGAGCTTGGGAGCCTCCTCGGCAGAACGGCGGAAGCGGAAGCCCTTATCGAGCGTACCGCAAGCGAACTTGAGGCCGCCAAGGCCAAAGCGCAACATCTTGGCAAGCTCGCCGTCATGACCTTCATGGATGCTCGCAACATCCGCTTCTATGGACCGGGTGGCAATTTTCAGGATGTTCTCGACCGCCTGGGTCTCGAAAATGCCTGGAAGCGCCCAACCAATGAATGGGGTTTCAGCGATGGCGGCATCGCCGACCTCATTGAAGTCGGCGATAACTGGCTCTTCTACATGGATCCGGTGCCACCGGATGTTCTCGCCACGCTTCCCGGAAGCCCGCTTTGGCAAAGCATGCCGTTCGTCCAGAAACACCGTGCGCGACGCATGGACAGTGTGCTCATGTTCGGCACCTTGCCCTCGATGACCCGCTTTGCGCGCCTGCTGGTGGAAGCCACCACATGAAACGTAAAGACGCCCAGCCATGGCTATGGATCGGCGCCCTCTGGGCCGCCGCGCTTGCCATTACCGCTTTGAACCTTTTGCCATCGCTGGAAGGGCTCAGCCTCGGCAGCCTGTTCTCGACCCCATCACCCGACGACAGCCGTGCGGTACTCGCGCATTACAGCCTCCTTCCCCGTCTCGCGATGGCAGCCATCTGCGGCTTCGCACTTGGACTTTCGGGCATGCTGTTCCAACATGTCCTTCGCAATCCTCTCGCATCGCCGTCAACGCTCGGCATCGAGGCCGGCGCGCAACTCAGCCTTGGCGTTGCCATGCTCTGGTTTCCGGCAATCCTCGGCTGGAGCCGGGATATTTCCACTGCCTTTGGCGGGTTCGCCGCTGTCGGCATCGTTTTTGCCGTAGGCTGGAAATATAGATTCAACCCCGTCGTCGTCATTCTGACGGGCATGGTCACGGGGCTCTACTGCACTGCAGTCGTCACGTTGCTCACCCTCATGAACGACCATTACCTTGCCGGCCTCTTCATCTGGGGAGGCGGTTCGCTAAACCAGAACGACTGGCGGCAGGTGGCGACCCTCACACCAAAAATCATCGGATGCTCTGTTCTCGCACTCCTGCTGGTCAAACAGCTCAGTGTTCTGACGCTCGGAGATGCCGCACAGGCCCTCGGGGTCAAGATACAAAGCATTCGCGCCGGCGCGCTCTTCGTTGCCGTTGCGTTGACTGCATTTACGGTCAGCGCGGTGGGGATCATTGGTTTCCTCGGTCTGGCGGCGCCGGCCATCGCGCGGGCCATCGGGGCAAGGCGCATCGCAACGCGGTTGATCGCGGCTTCGCTTGCAGGCGCTACACTTCTCATCATCGTCGATCAGCTTGTGCAGTTTTACGGGGCGGTATCCGGGGTTAGCCTTCCGACCGGCGCAGTCACTGCAGTCATCGGGGCACCTTTCTTGTTGTTTCTGATGTTGAGGCGCAACGTGCCTAACGCGATCGCGGTTCAGGGGAAAGCGCTTATCGTAGCCACTCCAAGGCCTCGCTTGCTGTTGTCATTGCTTTTGTTGCTTTTGGCGGCGGCTGCTCTGCTTGCTATCGTTGTTGGCCGCGACATCAATGCAGGATGGGCAAGCCAGGCGGGCGAAACCCTGCGGTCGTTGTTGCCATGGCGCGTGCCGCGTCTAGTTGCCGCCATTTCTGCGGGCGTTCTGCTCGCCTTGTCAGGAAGCCTTTTGCAGAGGCTGACGGGCAACGCCCTCGCCAGTCCCGAGGTGCTTGGCGTGAGCGCCGGCACGGCCCTGGGATTGCTGTGCATGCTTTTTCTTGTCGCGCAGCCGACCTATGCTCACAGGCTGATCGGCGGCTTTTCCGGTGCCGGCGTGGTGCTCGTGATCCTCTTTGCCGTCAACCGGCAATCGCATGCGGGAAACCAGTTTCTGATCTTTGGCGTATCGCTCGGAGCACTGCTTACGGCACTCGTTTCTGTCATCCTTGCTTCCGGCGATCCGCGCGCACTCTTTCTCCTTAGCTGGATGGCCGGTTCTACCTATGGCGTTACGCCCCTGCTGGCATGGACGTCCGCGGCATTTGCGATCGCCGGCCTCTTCGCCGTGATATTGCTCGCGCGGCCCCTGCAGCATTTCGCGCTGGGGGACATATCCGCCCATGCCCATGGCGTCGACATCAAGCGCTTCCGCGCCCTTATCCTGGGCCTTTCCGCGCTATTGACGGCCATCGCGACCCTGGTCGTCGGACCGTTGAGTTTCGTCGGATTGATGGCGCCTCATCTCGCGCAACGCGTCGGCTTGCCGCGCGGGACGACGCACATCCTGGGGTCGGCGCTCTTCGGGGCATTGCTGATGGCGGCAGCCGACTTTATCGGCCGAACCATTTATTTCCCGTGGCAACTACCCACGGGTCTCGTTGCAACATTGCTTGGCGGACCAATCTTTGCGGTGCTGATCATCCGCGGCAGCCGCCAGTCCGTGCAACATTAACATCCCCTTCTGGTTGCGAATAACGCCCCTTGAGGGAGACATGGATCATATCCGAAAGGCGATCCGTACAGGTCGACCCAATGGGGCGAACATGTTAAGCGGGTCGACGATATAATTGAGAACGGAGGCATTCATGAGCCGGCTTGACAGCTTCATTCACCGCTTGACCGCGCAACGCGATATTCTCAACGATATTCGCGAGACGGTGAACGAAATTGAGGGGCCGGTGCTTGAACTCGGACTCGGAAACGGCCGCACATTCGATCATCTCCGCGCATTGTTTCCAGACAAACGCATCATCGCGTTCGACCGGGCAGTCGGCTCGCACAAGACGTCGACGCCCGCACCCGAAAACATCGTCCTTGGCGAAATTCGCGAAACCGCCCAGACCTTCATCGGCGTCGGCGCCGCGCTGGTCCATGTTGATATAGGCACCGGCTATGACGACAAGGATGCGATCACGCTCACCTGGTTGCCGCAACTCGCCGCTGGCCTGCTTCGTCCGCACGGGCTGGTCGTGAGCGGTCTCGAACTGCTTCACCCGCAACTTGAAGCATTGCCCATTTGCTCAAGCGTCCCGGTAGGCCGTTACTTCCTTTATCGCCGCATCGAATAGCAGCAGGTCGAATTGCCGTTCATTGACAGGGATCGTGGCGACCTTCGAGGCCTCCATGCTTTCCTCACGGAAAATCAGGCAATCCTCGTAGAATTTGGCCAGATATTTGACAAAGTCAGCAGTTCGTCCCTGGCCGTAGAAGGCCGGCGAAAATTCAAGGTAGACGGGGACACGCCGCGCGAGAAGCACTTCCATTGATCTGCAAGCCTGCGGTTCGTAGCCCTCTATATCCATCCAGACCAGGCCAATTTCCTCGCACCTTACCTGTGCTTCCTGCAGGATCGCTTCGACAGGCTTGACGGCGACAACGATGCAATGATCCTTGCTGCTTTGCCGGATCATGCTGCTCTTCCCGTGATTGTCGCGGTGCTGGAAAAAATCGATCTGACCGTCCGTGTCGCCCGCAGCGCAATTGAGGAGCGTAACACTGTCCGTCAGCCTGTTCTGCTCGATGTTGAGCCGAAGGAGTTCGAAATTGCGCGGATCGGGCTCAACGCTGACGATATGACCGAATGCCTTGCTCAAGGCGAAATAGACAGTTTGGGTGCCGATATTGCCGCCAAGTTCCAACAGCGTGGTTTGGGGCCCGAGCAAGCGTTGGTCGCGGAGAATGCCAAGCAGGCGATCGACGTGGTCGCGGTCGAAATTGCCTTTGCGGAAGACTTTCCTGCCGATGTAGTCGGACGGGGAAAAGCTCATGATATGGTCGCCGCAATCCACTGTCATGGTAAGGACACGCGGTCCAATTCCGTGAATCAGGACTTCGCGGCCGAGCCGCGTATTGAACATTCGCCGTGCTACTCGATCCCGAAGCCTGCGCCAGTGCCTGCCAAATGGCTTGTTAGCGAACATGTATGCTGCCCCGATTATGCAAAACGCACGGTTAATTCCTGAGGGATGATGTAGACACGAAGCGGTTCGACGCGGCCCCGAATGGCAATCTCACGGCTTTCAAGCGTTTCGGTATCGGACCCGGCGAGACGGATGGTCGGCTCGGAGACGACAATGGTCGCATCGAGCTCCTTCGCGATCGTCTCAAGCCTGCTCGCGACATTGACGGTATCGCCGATCGCCGTAAGGTTCTTCACCGTTCCGTAGCCCATGGCACCGATAATTGCGGGCCCGGCGTGAACGCCGATGGCGACACGTATCGGCATCGACAGTTCTCCAGCAAGTTCCTCATTCAGCCGTTCCATCTCATGCGTGATCGTCGCCGCCGCCTTCAGCGCATTGCGGCAACCCTCCTCCGCCGAGCCGTTCAAGCCGAACAGCGCCATGGCACCGTCGCCGATAAACTTGTCCAGACGGCCACCCGACCGCTCGACAGCCTGCCCGACAATGGCGAAATAGCGATTGAGGAGGAAGACAATGTCGTATGGAAGGCGCGCTTCCGTCAGCATGGTAAAACTGCGGATATCACAGAAGAGAATTGCAATTTCCTGCTCGCGTCCCGGATTGGTTTGCTGGCTGCCGACTGGCACGATGGCCTCGTTTGACGGCTGCAGGAGAGGGACGACACTGATGTCGCCGGAGGGGCGCAGTTGACAGGCCAGCCGCACGCCGGGTTCTGCGCCGATACGCTTCAACGTCGCAAGTTCAGTGGATTCGGGCGGCGGAAGCATTGATACTCCCTCAATGACCTGGACCCGGCAGGTGGAACATCGCCCCTTGCCACCGCAGACCGCATAATGCGGTATTCCGCCAAGGCGGCTTGCTTCGAGAACGCTGAATCCACGTGGAACCTGCACCGTTTCACCGCCCGGATAGCGAACCTCGATCTGGTCGATGCGCTCCCGCCAGCTTCGGCGTGTGCGCAAGCCGATAACGCTGAGCAGCGTTGCGGCGAAAGCACCGTAGAGCGTGTATTTGACGGTCTGAACGTCTTCAAGCCTCGCTTCGCGAAGGTGCCTTGCAGGCGCCGGTTCCGCGGCCCGGCCATAACTTGACTGAATCGGCTCGCTTTCGAGAACGCGGCCCGTATCGGCAAATCCAAGCAGTGCAAGAACAGGAAGCAGGATGGCAACGGTCAGAAGGTACGGCGCAGCCTTGTTGTACCAGGAGCGATAACGCAGCCAGAAGTGGACGCCGATACAACCATGGGTCCAGACAATGAAGAGGGCAATGCTTTGCCGCAGGCCATTGGCTGGCGAGTCGATCCACAATCCACGAATGACGCTTTCGTAGGTCGGCTCAATCCCCGCAAGATCGAAGCGGATGCGCGTCGCCGCCACGTGTTCGATGATGAAAAGAGGGATGAGCAATCCAAGCACGATTTGCAGCGCTTCGCGCGCGGGCATTACCAGGGTCCGGTGCTGATAGAGCGAGCGCATGACCAGCGCCACGTGGACGACAACGGCACCATAGAGCAGCACCGTGCCAGGCGGGCTGCGCCAGATGGCAATGAACCACAGGCGACCCGCTTCCGCGGCACTGAGCGAAATGAGGTTGAGGGCGTGGTTTGCGAGATGGAGTGATACGAAGACAAGCATGACCAAGCCGGAGGCCAGCCTTGTCCGGCGCAAGGATCGTTCTGAAATGCCGGTCGGCTTGGTCGTGGCGGCTGCTGTCATAAACACCTGATTTTCCTCAACCAGTCTATGCGAAGCCCGGCCCTTTGGCGATACGGGCTGTATAACTCAAACGCAAGCTTGGTGGTCTACAACAATGGTTTTTTGAATATTTCAGAACGCACGAACCATCAAAATATCGTTAGCAACATCCGAAGCAATTGGCGCCGCGCTGGAAATCGTGCCATGCAGATTCCATCAGGATGGCAGTTGCTGCCGACAGAAAGTCAATCATTGCTCATGCGCATAGCGTTCTATGCACCATTGAAATCGCCCAACCATCCGGTCCCGTCGGGTGACCGTCAGATGGCGCGGCTATTGATCGCTGCTTTGGAGCTTGCCGGCCATAGCGTCGATCTGGCATCGGAGTTGCGGAGTTTTACCGCCACTCCCGAGGATAGCAGGCGCGGGGAGATAGCAGCCGCAGCGGCGCAGGAGGTAGAGCGGCTTGGCCGCTGGTGGGAGCCGAGGCCGGATGTCTGGCTCTCCTACCATCCATATTATAAGGCGCCGGACCTCATCGGCCCTCGAGTGGCTGCCGCGTTGAACATACCCTATGTCACGGCGGAGGCCTCCTTTTCGCATCGGCGCGACAAGAGCGGATGGGCAGCCCTGCAATCGCTCGTGGCCGACGCCGTGCGGCAGGCGGACGTCAATCTCTGCTTTACCGAGCGGGACCGGCAGGGTCTTGCGGCGGCGATCCCCGAGGCGCGGCTCGAACGGCTATTTCCATTCATCGATGTCGCGCCCTTCAAGATGTCAAAAGCGCAAAGAGAGCCGCGAAAGCTGGTGACAGTCGCCATGATGCGCAGCGGCGACAAGCTAGAGAGCTATAGAATATTGGCGGACGCCCTGATGGCGATCGAGGACGAGCACTGGACATTAACGATCATCGGTGACGGACCGGCGGCCTCCGAGACAAGGGCGCTTTTCTCGAAGTTCAAGCCTGAACGCATCGAATGGTTGGGAGAACAGCCTCCAGCCGTCATCCGGAGCGTCCTGCAACAGGCGTCCGTCTACGTTTGGCCGGGTGTCGGCGAAGCCTATGGGATCGCCTACATGGAAGCGCAGGCAGCAGGGGTGCCAGTCTTGGCGCAAGCCGTAGCAGGTGTTCCCGAAGTCGTAAAAGATGGTGAGACCGGCATCCTCACTCCGGCCGGTGACACCCAGGCATATGCCCGGGCCATCGCCACATTGCTTGACGATGAGGCAAGGCGCACACGTATGGGCTCGGAGGCACACCGCTTCATTGCGCAAGAGCGTTCCCTCGAGGGGGCGTCGGCGCGGCTTGATCAAATTTTGCGACAATATGTGGGGCAGCAGAATGGGAATTGATGCGACCTGGCAGCCTCTGCGCGCCGAATTGCAGCGCTGGTTCGACGCCGGGCGCCAGGCGCAATTCTGGCTGCGCGATGACGATGCGGTCAAACCCACATCCGCATTGGAGCGGCTGCTCGAGCTCAGCAACAAGAATGACGTGCCAATGACCTTGGCTGTGGTCCCTGCCCATGCCGAGGCAACGCTTGCCGAGCGATTGACCGATGAACAGCGCATTCTTGTCGCCGTCCATGGCTGGTCGCACCAGAATCACGCCCCGATCACCGAGAAGAAGCAGGAACTCGGATCGCATAGACCGCGCCAAATGGTCCTCGACGAAATCGGCGAAGGTATCGCGCGTATTCGCACACTGTTCCCGCAGCGTTTTGTGCCAGCGCTGGTGCCACCCTGGAATCGCATCGACCAAGAATTGATTGCCGAGTTGCCTCGACTTGGATTTGATGCGCTTTCCGTTTTCGGCCCGGCCAAGGCGAAGCAGACGGCATTCATTCCCGTCGTCAACACCCATGTCGATCTCATGGACTGGCATGGAACGCGCGGTGGCCGCAATCATGACGACCTTGTTGCCGCTATCGTCAAGGAACTTCAGAAGAGATTTGACGGCCTGGGCGAGCCCATCGGAATTCTGACCCACCACCTTGTCCATGACGAAGCGGCATGGCAGTTCCTGCATAAGCTGTTTGCTATCATCGCGGCAGCGCCGAATGCCCGCTGGGCCGGGCTTGGCGAGCTCATTCAGCGTCGATGATCTACAGATCGATCTCCTGAAAATCGCGCGCGGAAAACGCACCCGGAAAGTGCTCCCTTGCCAGATGTTCGAACTCATCGAGTTCGTCATCTGTGCGCGACGGCGCATGGTGAAACAATGCAAACCTCTTCACGTTTGCTGCCTTGGCAAGAAGGACGCCATGCTGCCAGGTTGAATGTCCATAGCCAAACCGGCGCGGCATTTCATCTTCCGTATAGGTGCAATCATAGACGACAAGATCGGCGCCCTTGATGAGCCGCATCACCTCGGGGTCAAACTTCCCGGCCTCGTGCTCGGTATCGTAGATCAATGCCAGCACTTTGCCTGCCCATTCGATGCGATAACCGACGCAGCCGCCCGGATGATTGAGACTGCCCGTCTCGATCCTTACACCCTCAAACGGCTCCAGCACGTCGCCGGAACGGAAATCGCGAAAGCCCAGACATGCCTTGCAGATTTCCGGCTCGACAGGAAACCAGGGCGGACGCATGAATTGCTTGACGATCTCGCGCGTCGACATGACGCCGGCAAGATGGCCCGACCAGATGCGCACATTCATCATTGGATTGTAGAGCGGCGCAAAATAGGGCAGGCCGATGATATGATCGTAGTGGCAGTGGGTGAAGATGATATCCAGCTCATCGGCGCCTTCCCGCGTCAGAGCTTCTCCCGCCTGCCGCACGCCCGATCCGGCGTCGAAAATCAGCCTGTGCTTGCCGCACTGAACTTCAATACACGCGGTGTTTCCACCGTACCGTTCGAACTCGGGTCCCGAAACGGCGACGCTGCCACGCGTCCCCCAGAATTTTACCCGAAACACTTCGTCGTTCATTCCGATCTTTACACCCAATCCCCCGCTCTTGTCGGGTATCGTAGCCAAACCGCTTTCCTAATGCGAGCGTTGGCTTTCGAATTAGTTGCCATGGGCGCAATAAACACCCAAAACACATCGTATATAAGCGATAGTCATACGCTTTTTAAGCTTCATGACAATTGTCGATACAAATGTATAAGTTTGCGTATCTTTCCACCGGAATGCTTCGTTCATGTCGTCTTCGCAATTCCCGCCCATTGCAATCATCGCGGATGCCCATTTTCACGATCTCTACGGCGATTATGATTTCAGCGGCATTGATGTTGCCGGGCGCAACATGACCGCGCGGCGGCTGACCGACACGGTAAGGTCGACCCGTGTCTTCAACGAAAGCTATCACGCCTTGCGCGCAGCCCTGGATGCGGTGGTCGAGCGCGGCATCAAGCATGTTGTGCTGCTCGGCGACTATTCGGACGACGGACAGGCGGCGACCATACGCGCCCTGCGCGAGCTCCTTGATGGATATACGCGCGATCACGCGCTCAACTTCATCGCGGCTCCTGGCAATCACGATATTTTCGGCCCCACCGGACGCCACCATGCCAAGCGCCTTCTCAATCCGGACGGTACCTATACGATTGTTGCCAGCGACGGTGACTTCGTCGACGATGATGCGGACGGCATGGTGACGACGGACAAAATGTATTGCTCCGGCTATCCGGCCGGGTTGAGCGCGCTGCCCGATCTCGGCTTCTTTCGAAAGGCATCCGACCTGCACTGGGAAACACCGTTCGGGACTGACGACCGACCCGAGCGGCGGCATTACACGGTGCGATCGAATGATGGCCGCAACGAATACCGCTTGATGGATGCTTCCTATCTGGTTGAGCCAGTCCCGGGCCTTTGGCTGCTGATGATCGACGCAAACGTGTTTGAGCCGCGCAGTGGCGAGTTCGTCGAGGGCCATGCAGGCGCGTTTGTCGATAGCACCAATGCCGGCTGGAATGCCATGCTCAAGCACAAGGCGTTCATCCTCGATTGGGCGAAAGACGTCGCTGCAAGGGCGAGGCTCAACGGCAAGACGTTGCTTACCTTCTCGCATTATCCGGCGCTCGACATGCTCGACGGTACGATGGATGACGAGCTTGCAGTGATCGGCAGAACGAGTTCGATTGAACGCATACCCTCCCGCGCCGTTGCGGATGCGCTCATGGATGCAGGCATCCACATCCACTTCAGCGGCCACCTGCATGTCAACGATACGGCACGCGCGGAGCGGGATGACACATTTCTTATCAACATCGGCGTACCATCGCTTGTCGCATTTCCCCCGGTCTTCAAGATCAGCACGTTTGGCGAGGACAGCCTCAAGGTCGAAACCGTGGCGCTCGATAAAGCGCCCATCGATCCGCTCCTGATCGAGCAATACCGTGTCGAGATCGGCGTAACGGGTAAAAAGGTCGGCCAAATACTCGATGCACCCGATTACGGTACCTTCATTGCGGAACATGTCGATCAACTCGTCGTTCACCGCTACCTGCGGAGGGAATGGCCGAAGGATCTAGCTAGGGTCCTTGCGCAGATTAATCTGGGGGACCTGGCCGTACTCGGCCATCACCATCAGGCGGTCGCACTTGCCGACGCCACCGTTCTGCTTCACGCCGAACGCGGCCGCGACGAGTCCATGGAGCGGATACGAAGCGCACTGCGAGCCGCGGGGCTTAACCTCGATGAACTCGACGCCATAACGTGCCTGAAACTACTCGGGGACTGGTATAAACTGCGGCTTGGCAGCGAATTGGGGCTGGATCGCATTCCAAGCGATAGGATGAGGATGTACCGCTACCTCATGGAGCTTTTTGCTGACCAAAGTTCGGTGAAATCGGGCGAGGCACAGGACACGTTTATGCGGCTGTTTCGCATGATGGGCCGATATCTATCTGGCCATCCATCACGCAATTTCACGATCGATCTCGCAACCGGAAAAATCTGCGAAATCGAATAAGCCTAAGGCCTTGGACTACTTTGCCGTTTGCTTTTGCCTGCTGCGTGCTTCGCTAAGCTCGGTCGTCGTATGGCTGAGACGGTCGGCAAGGACGCGCATGATTTCAATGGTCATTTCCGGATAGTCGCTCAGAAGCTTGAAAAAATGATCCTTGCTGATGCGCAGCGCTTCCAGCGCCGAGTTGGCGCGCACGGTCGCAGTTCGCGACACGTCACACAGAATGGCGATTTCACCGACGATCGAATCATGTTCGATCTCGGCGACCTTGATCTCGCCGCTCGGGGTCTCCGACAGAATATCGGCGCCGCCGGTCAGGATGACATAGGCGGCGTCGGCCGGATCCCCCTGGCGAAACAGGGTCTGCCCGGCCTTATAGCTCACGCGGTCGGAGGTGAAGGCCAGCAGCTTGAGTTTGGCAGGGGCAACACCCGAAAACAGCGGCACCCGCCGTAGCATTTCGACTTCGTCTTTCAGCAACATGAACGTACACTGCCCCCTTTTTAGGTCTTCCACTTCGCCCCTTGGTTCCGTGGTATTCTACGATACCAGCTCCTTGAATATACCGTTTTTCTCAAGAAGAGTCGCGTGCGTTCCCTCTTCGACCAGCGTGCCCTTGTCGAACACGATGACACGGTCAAAGAGGTTTGCAAGCGCCGAATTCGACAGCACCCAGACGATGGCTGGCGGGCGTCCCTCCTTGTGAAGGTCCTCCATGATCTTGTGGGTTATCTGATCCTGAACGCGCTGGTCGAGTGCCGGAAGCGGGCGATTGAAGATCACGTAGTCCGCGCGCTTCAACAGGGCACGGGCGACGTTGAGTTTCTGCCGCTGCACATTTGTGATGCGTTTGCCGCCCGAACCCACATCGAAATCCATACCGATGGAAAGCACGCTTTCAAAAAGGCTGAGCTTGTCGAACAGGTCACGGAGGATGGCGCGGATGCGGTCCGTACCATCTGCTTGCGTAACGCCAACCCTGCCAAACAGGACGTTGTCCATGAGTGTCGCCGAGGCGATGAACTTCTCCGGATCGTAGCGCTCGATGACGGCTTTAAGATCCTCCGGCATATCGCGATGGAACCGACCGCGCGCTTCGACGATCTTGGCCATCAATTCATCATTCAAGAGACCGAAACGGTGCCGCGGCTCGATATAGGAGAAGCTCAAGCGGATAATGCTGGTGCGTTCATCCGAGGAGGCGGCATCGATGTCGCGGCCCTTCAGTTTTTGCAGGAGCTGCTGATAGCCTGGAATATCGTCGGCGGTCATGAAAGTGAGCTGCTGGAAGAACGGATGGTCGGGGGGCAGATCCTGGAAGAGTTCGACTGCGTTCTCGGCAATCTCGAGACCCATTGCGTAAAGGTCATCGAGCAGGCCGGTCTCACGCATAACCGAACGGAAATAGGGATTCGCCGCAAGCTTTCGATTGGTCATCATCGGCCGCTTCATTGACCCGAACAGGAAGTTCTCGCCGACTGTTGCCTGTGGATTGTAGGCATCGAGCTTGAACGGAACGACCAGGTCGTCGAGATCTTCTTTTTTCAGGCGCTCGCGCAGCGCTTCGCGCAACTCGACGATGCGGCTCGTCAAATCGCCGTGGGCGGCGGTGTTGACGCGCGAATTCAGCGCCATGTCGAGGATGTCCTGCGAAATCAGCACGGCATCGAGCACCGGCCGCAAGACGTCAAAGAGATCTTGAGGCCCTGTTACCCCGGCCGAAGCATAATCGACCCAGTCGCTGTTTACGTCGAGCTCGGGATTGCCGGCCTTGCGGGCCTCGATGATGTTCCATTTGTACTGATCCGCAAGCTTGCCCTCATACTCCACCGGGACCATCGGCGCATGCTTCAGGCCATAGAGAAGATTGTCCCGCAAGCTGCCCTGGAAGAAATATGTGTCGGACGAAGCATAGGCGATGCGTCGCCCGGTAATCGCTTCGGGCAGCTCCAGAATATCGCGCCCGTCAATGGTGATGCGGCCCTGATCCGGCCAGACCTGACGGCTGAATGCCTCGGCAAGTGCCTCCGCGCCGCTGCTGCTGTTGCCGACGATGGCAACGGTCTCGCCAGGCATGATTTCCAGCGAGACATGCCGCAGGAGTGGCGCGCCTGCATCATCCGAAACGGTTAGATTTACTGCATGGAGTGAATGTTCGAGCGGACTGATGGGATCGGTCGACAGGGCCTGGATCTTGGGATCAACCAGGCGCTCGACGTTGAACTGTTCGACAACTTGCGCATACTTGACCTGAACGTCCTGCCGGGCCTGATCCCAGTCGATGAGTTCCTTAAGCGGCCCCGGCAGGTCCTTGTATGCGTTGATCACGGCGACGAGCTGACCGATGTCGAGCCGTCCCTGCAGCGCCAGAAAGCCGCCGATTGAATAAAACAGGAAGGGCGTTACCTGCGCCAGGAAGTTGTTGATGAACTTCACCAGGAACTTCCATTGGTAAAGGTCGTAGCGGATTGAGAAGATAAGGCCGAGACGGGCCGCAATGTCGGCACGCTCGAAATTAGACGTATCGTTGCCGTGAATCGTGCCGATGCCATCGACGATTTCGCCGACGCGCCCCGAAAGCTCGCGCGCGGTCAGCTGGCGTTGGCGGCCAAGTTCGAGCAAACGCTTACGCATGCGCGGAATGACGACGCCCTGCACGGCGACAATGCCCGCCGCAATCATTCCCAGCCAGAAATTCTGCATGATGATGAAGACCAGGGCCGTGATGGCCTGGCCGCCCAGAAGCGCGGGCTGAACGAAGGCATCGCCGGTAAAGCCGCCCATCGGCTCGACCTCGTCCTTGATCATCGTCGCGATCTCGGCCGACTTCACCCGCTTGAAAGTTGCCGGCGGGAAACGCAGCACCCGGTCGACCAGTTCGA
This sequence comes from Phyllobacterium sp. YR620, assembly GCF_900104165.1. Lineage (NCBI taxonomy): Bacteria > Pseudomonadati > Pseudomonadota > Alphaproteobacteria > Hyphomicrobiales > Phyllobacteriaceae > Phyllobacterium > Phyllobacterium sp. YR620. Next base: position 519,512 of record NZ_FNJP01000001.1, on the reverse strand, counting down.
AGCGTATGCGCCGCAACATTCGCTCCCCCAGCCGGCCCTTATAGGTGTTGATGTAAAGCTTGAAGAGACCGTTGATGACGACCAGGAAGAGAAATACCAGGCTGAGGGCCATCAGCATCTGGAAGCGCGTCAGTTGCAATCCCTCGAAGAACAGAATGTTGCCGATATAGGGAAAGTCATACTCAATGCGCATGAAGGTTTGCGTCGAACCTGGCGTGTCAAACCCGGTTCCCTGTATCGGACCGTTGACGATCTGTTTCGGCAGGTCGAACGACAAGAAGTACGGAATCATCGAAACCGCGACGACGAACAGAATCCACATCTGCTGGAGCCGGGTATGCGACCAGATATAACGGGTTAGGCTTTTTTCCATTGGTAACCGTACGCTGTGAATCCAGCAGGCATTTCAAGAACTGAAACGTTTGAAGTGCACATGGATGAACTCCATGGTTGAATCGTCCTAGCCTACAGCATCCGTTCCGCGAAGGCTATATGACAGGTCGCAAGCGCGATTTGTTTAAATCCTGCGCGCCTCGACGAGTTCCCGCAAGATCTCGGCGGTGCGTTGCGCGCCTTTCAGATCGAGCCCGCCCGCAAGCGGGCGCGGCTTTGCCAGAACCACGTCCAGCGCATTGCCGAGCGTCCCGGCATTCAGCCCCATTTCCGGCACGACGACCGCGCGATCCATGGCCGCGAGCCGCGTTGCACGCAAGCGTTGCTCCGTTTCGCCGCCGGCAGCGAAGGGAACCAGTATCGAGCGGCACCCCGCCTGAAGGATGTCGCAGACGGTGTTGTACCCGGCTTGCGAGATGGAAAGCTCTGCGCGCTTGAGCAAGGCGGGAAAATCCTTGCGAAAGCGAAAAAGGCGGACATGATCAGGCAAGTCCGCTGCAAGTCCGGCGAACTCGGTCTCTGACAGATTGGGGCCGGTGATAAGACACCAGGATCTGTTCGGGTTCGACCGTCGCGCTAAAGCAAGGGCGGCAAGAATAAGGTCAATTCCGACCGCGCCTCCACCGGCAGAAACAACGATGTCGAACACGTCATCCGGTTCCTCGGGGGCCGGTGCGGCGACGAGCCCCGTATAAATGATTTTCTCCTCGATCTCGCCCGCCAGCGGAAAGGTTTCCGGCAGGCTGGCGAAGGAGCGATCGCCGTGAACGAGCACGTGATCGAAATGCTCTTTAGCGAGTGCCACCGTCTCTTCATCCCGTCCAGGCTTCGCGCGTTCCTGCAAGATGTCGCGGATCGACGCCACGACAATCGGGCGCGGGGCCATGGCTTCAATCGCGCCGAGTAAAGGCAGGAGTTCGAAGCGCATCTGGCGGCGGCCGAACGGAAAAGCCTCTGTAATCACGATATCAGGCTGCATCTCGTGGAAAGCTTCCAGCAGAAGGGCGCGGCGGCGGGCGAGAAATTCCTCACCCACCGGGTCGCCATTGATGTCGGCAAGGCCCGAAAAACCGGCGCTGGCGGCGACAACGGCGGGAAGGGCGACAGATTTGATCCCTTCTGCGGGAAATCCTGGAACCTTTGTGCCTCCTGTGACGACCAGGACGTCAAAATGGGCGGCAGCGAGCGCCGAAGCTACTCGGCTCGCCCGCGCCAGATGACCGATACCCAGCAAATGCTGAACGTAAAAGAATATGCGTGGTGCAGTCATACCTTCTGCCATTCGCTTTCGAAGAGCCGCGTCAATTGCCGGATACTCGAATCGTGGTCGAAATGTTCGCGCACGCGGGCTTCGGCTGCTTCACCGAGCCGATGCCGCAGGTCTGGATCGCGGATGGCACGCTCGAGCGCGGCCGCCAGCGCTTGCGGATCTTCGGGCGCGACGACAAGACCATTCGCGTCATCCGTCAGCAATTCCGGAACGCCCGAAATATTCGTTGAAACACAGAGGAGATTTTGGCTGGACGCTTCTACCAGAACATTGGGCAGGCCGTCGCGATCGCCGTCTGCTGCTACCCGGCAGGCGAGAGCAAAAACATCAGCGCGGCGATAGTGGTCCAGCACATCCACCTGAGCGAGGGCGCCCTTCCAGTCGATTCGATCTGCGATGCCCAGCCTCGTGGCAAGCGGCTGCAGCCGCGATAGTTCATTGCCCCCACCGATATGCACGAACCGCCAATGAAGATCGCGCGGCAGAAGCGCCAAGGCCTCCAAAAGCACATCATAACCCTTCTTGGGCACAGCACGGCCAACGCTCAAGATCTGTACCGGATTGGACGCATCCGATCCGTCGCGTCTTGACCGCTCGGCATCGAAGCGTCCAAACCGCTCGAGATCGAGCCCATGGTAGCTCAGGTGCACCCGGTCCTTGGCTGGAGCAAGATCGCGCATGTGCTCGAACCCCGAGCGCGTGCACGTCACGCTCCACCGTGCGTCAGCGAGCTTTTCAGTCAGCTCCCAATCGGCCGACGTCCAGATATCCTTGGCATGCGCCGAACAGGACCAGGGGACGCCGGTCATGATGCTGGTATATGCCGTGACCGACGCCGGCGTATGGATGAAATGGGCATGGAGCCATTCGCCTGCGTCCGGCCATTCATGGGCAAGGACAAGCGCCTGGCCCAGCCGGCGGAAGCGGTTGCGCGAGACATCGCGGCGCAAATCTTTCCAGAATCTTTTTAGGAGTTCGCTGAAGTTCGGCTTGCGCCATCCGGCAACCAGCGCCCGCAATACGCGCAACGGTTCTTCGTGCAAATACTCAGGTAGATAGACGACACGCGCGCGTATTTCGTCATGAATGGGATGGCGCTTCGTGTCGGTCGGCCTTCGCATCGAGATGAGCGTGAGATCGAAGCCGGCGCGCTCCAGTCCAAGCAGCTCCTGAGCGATAAATGTCTCCGAAAGGCGCGGGTAGCCTTTAAGAACGACAAGCGTCTTTCGACGTATCAGAGGCGAATGCATGTAAAGCTATTCCGCGACGGCCGGAAGCGGCTGCTCGCGCTCGTCGAGCCAGTCGCCGACGATCTCGGAAATATGGACGAGCCCTTCGAGGCGCATGCCCTTGCCGGTCTGCGACGGCGGCGCACGATGCGGCAGGCGCTTCAGCACTTCTGCCAGAAGCTGCGGATTGTCCGCCTGTTCGGGCAGCAGCATCTCGACAAGGCCGAGTTCGGAGGCCCGCCGCGCACGGATGAGCTGCTCGGCGCGAGGTGCTACGCGCGGAACGATAAGCGCCGGCTTGTCGAAGGAGAGGATCTCGCAATAGGTGTTGTAGCCGCCCATGGCGACCACGGCCTTCGCGCCCGCGATCAGTTCTTCCATGCGGTTATCGAACTCGATGACCTGGATCTGCGGTATCTTGCTGCCCTTCTGGACGAGCTTGGACCTTTGCTTGGCAGGCATATAGGGTCCGAGCACGATGAACGCCTTGTGCTGCAGGGTCGGATCCTGCTGGTAGGCATGGATGACATTGTGCACGAGATCGGCGCCGTCACCGCCGCCGCCGGTCGTGACCAATATATAGTCGCCCTCCGGGACATGTGTGGGCGCACTGTCGTTCGAGAGGCTGCGCTGGAGGAAACCGACAAATTTCATCTTGTCGCGCACCGACGCCGGCACATCGAGTTCGACCAGCGGGTCATAAAAGTCCGGCGGACCATAGACCCACACCGTGTCGTAGAACTGGTCGATCTTGCGCATCACATTGTTGTTCTTCCACTCGGCCTCGAGCAGATGCGGTGCATCCATGACCTCGCGCAATCCGAGGACAAGGGTGGTCCCGCGCGATTTAAGGTAAGCGAGCGTTTCTTCGACTTCGCCCTTGAGCCCCATCGGCTCCTTGTCGACGATGAAGATATCCGGCTGGAACGTCTCCGCGGTGTGCCGGATGATCGATTGGCGCATCTTCAAGGTTTCATGCAGATCGATATGCCGCGCAAGCGAGGTATATTCACCGTTGCGCAACTTGATGACGCTCGGCACCTTCACAAAATCGACGCGGGCACGGTAATCGAACGCCCCCGCAATGGTCGCGCCCGAGATGATGAGGATGTTAAGACCGCGATAATCCTCGACAAGCGAATGCGCAATGGTCCTGCAACGGCGCAAATGGCCGAGTCCGAACGTGTCGTGACTGTACATCAGGATCCGAGCATCTTCGAAACGCCGCATCATGGTCAAAACCCTTTGTTTTGCGGGTTGACCCGCACAGTGCACCCGAACCTGTTGGGCCCTTATCTGTATGGATCGGCGGCATCGCGCAACCCATCTCCCAAGAAATTGAATGCGAGAATGACAAGAATAACCGGAATCATTGGAAACAGCAGCCAGGGATAGAATGCGATCACATTGACACTGCGCGCCTCAGTCAGCAGGACGCCCCAGCTCGTTATGGGCGGCCGCAAGCCAAGTCCGAGAAAACTCAGCGCGGTCTCGCCGAGGATCATCCCGGGAATGGAAATCGTAGCCGTTGCAATTAGATGCGACATGAAACCGGGCACCAGGTGACGCCCGATTATGCGGGCGCTGCTGGCGCCCATCAACTGTGCCGCGAGAACGTAATCCTCCTCGCGCAGCGAAAGCAGCTTGGAGCGTACGGATCGCGCCAGCCCCGTCCAGTCCAGCATGCCGAGAATGAGCGTGATACCGAAATAGATCAGGATCGGACTCCAGCTTACCGGCATGATAGCCGCCAATGCCATCCAAAGCGGCAAGCTAGGCAAAGATTGCAACACTTCGATGACGCGCTGCACCAGGAGATCGAAGACCCCGCCGTGATAGCCGGCAAGCCCGCCGATAACGATGCCGAGGACGAAGCTGATCGTAATGCCGATAAGGCCGATCGTGAGCGATATGCGGGCGCCGTAGATAATGCGCGACAGGACATCGCGGCCAAGACGGTCCGTGCCGAGAAGGAACATCTGCCCGCCCACCGCCGGGCAAACAAGATGGATGTTGCTCTCGATAGCTCCCCAGAACTTATAGCTGTCACCCCGACAAAAGAAGCGGATTGGTTGGACGTCATTGCGGTTATCGGAATAGTTGCGCTTCAGCGTATCCATGTCGAGCGACATCTGGCGGCCGTAAACGAAAGGCCCGACGAAATTGCCGTCGTGGAACAGGCGAACCCGCTGCGGCGGCGAATAGATGAAGTCGACATTACGCGTATGCAGGTTGTACGGCGCCAGGAACTCAGCAATGACGATCATGCCGTAGAGCAGGAGCAGGAATATACCCGAAGCAAGCGCGAGCCTGTGACGCTTGAACTTCCACCACATGAGCTTCCGCTGCGAAGCCAGATGAAGCTTCGCCTGCTCCTCCGTCATCACCTCGATCGACATGGGATCGAACGGCGCCGTCGAAACATAGTGCTGCAGCGGCGCACCGGGAGAGGGGAGCTGTGCCGTCATTTGGTGCTCCTGCCGGCAAGCCGAATTCGCGGGTCGAGAAAGGCAAGAGCGATATCCGATATCAGGACGCCGATGACCGTCAGGAAAGCGAGGAACATCAGGAAGGAGCCGGCAAGGTACATATCCTGGCTTTGCAACGCCTTGATGAGCATGGGACCGGTGGTCTCGAGCGAAAGCACGATGGCCGTGATCTCCGCACCCGAGATGATCGCCGGCAGAATGGATCCGATATCGGAAACAAAGAAGTTGAGCGCCATCCGCAACGGATATTTGACCAATGTCTTGAACGGGTGCAGCCCCTTGGCGCGCGCCGTCATGACATATTGCTTTTGCAACTCGTCGAGCAGGTTGGCGCGCAGCCGCCGGATCATGCCTGCGGTGCCGGCCGTTCCGACGATGATGACGGGGATCCAAAGATGCGAAAGTATCGACCTGGCTTTCTCCCAGCTCATCGGCTCGTTCAGAAATTTCTGGTCCATCAAATGCCCGATGGACGTGCCGAACCAGATATTGGCGAAATACATCAGGATCAAAGCCAGCATGAAATTCGGAATAGCAATGCCAAGGAGACCAAAAAGCGTCAGTCCGTAGTCGCCCCAACTATACTGGTGCGTCGCGGAATACATGCCGATCGGAAATGCAATCAGCCAGGTAAAAATGATCGTCACGAACGAAACGAGTATCGTCAGCCACATGCGCTCGCCGACGACTTCGCTGACCGGCAGCTGATACTCGAAAGAGTAGCCGAAATCGCCATGGAGCATGCCGCCGAGCCAGTGGAAATAGCGCAGTACAGGCGGCTGGTCGAAACCGTATTGATGGCGCAGTTCCTCGATATCCTGGAGGTTCACCGTTTCGCCCTGTGCCTGCATCTCCGCGATCTGACTATCGAGGAAGTTGCCGGGCGGCAATTCGATGATGGTGAACACGAGAGCGGATATGATGAGCAGGGTCGGGATCATCGCGGCGATGCGCCACAAGATGTACTTCAACATTCTAAACCTGCTCCTCGTTCAGCCAGAACGTATCGGGCATGTAGATTCCGAGATAGCAGGTGGGATCGAAGCCGTAGAGCGCCTGCTTCGGAACATTCTGCAAGCGCGCAGTGCGCAAGATGGGCTGCAGCGTGCCGTTCACGATACCGATCGAGAAAACCTGGCTCGTATAGATTGACAGCATCTTGTGCCAGATTTCCGTACGCTCGGCCATGCTGGAGGAGGTGCGCCAGCTGTTCTGCAGATTGACGAGTTCCACGGCCTCCGGCAGATCAGGGGCCTTCCCGTTTTGGCCGAGCGAGAGATAGTACATCCCCCAGAGCGGCCATTGCAGCTGATCGTCGGCAGTCGGGGCGAGCTGCTGCGGGTTCATATCGGCGGTTGCCACGCCATTTTCGATGCCATACCAGATCGACATCATGATGTGGCCGCCTTGCGCGCGGCTACGGAAGATGTCGCGTTGGGATGTTCGCGTGAACAAGGCCAGGCCCACCTTGCGCCAGTGATCGGTGATGAGTTCGAGAACGTCGGTGTCGAGCGTGCTTTCGCCCGGAGTCTCGACCGTAATCTCCGCAGGCCGGCCATCCGGCAGAAGCCGAATGCCATCGTCATTGCGATTTTGAAGACCGGCTTCATCGAGCAATGCGTTGGCCTGGTCAGGATCATGGTCTATCCACGCCTTGGCATATTCCGGCTTGAACAGCGGGCTTTCCGGCAAAACAGTGTCGGCGCTGGGCTTTCCGAGGCCGTAGAAAGCCGCCATGTTGATCTCGTGCCTGTCGATGGCAAGCGACAGCGCGCGCCGCACCCTCACATCGCGGAAAAGGTTTCGCCACACATCGTCACCGCAATTCAAATTCGGCAGGATGGCGAGGCGCGAACCCCGCGTCAGTTTCCACAGATCGACCTTCACCGGATAGCGATCTTCGGCGTCTTTCAGAAACGTGTAGTCGTTGAAATCGATACCTGTCGCCTGCAGGTCGCTTTCACCCGCCCCGGTCTTGGCCGGGATGATGGACGACGAGCTGACATTGAGGATGAACTTGTCGACGTAGGGCAATTGCTTGCCGTTCTCGTCGACGCGGTGGAAATAGGGGTTCCGCTCGAAGATGAACTGCTCCGCCGGGGGCGCTGTGGTATTCCTCCAAGGATAGAGCGTCGGCAGTTCAGGGTTCTCGGGGCGGTACTCGCGCGCCATCTTGATGTGAAGATCAGCCCATTTCTTGACGCGGTTTTCCTTCATCAGTGCGGAAAGCCGAAATTCGTCCTGATACTTCTTGTGGAACTGCTTCATATAGGCCGACGGGCCAACAATGATGAGTGGCTGCGGCCCGGCGAGGGCAGGGAGGAAATTCGGATTGGGCCGCTCCCAGGAATAGCGGACCGTCAGATCATCCACGACCTCGAAACGCGGCAGATTGCCGTCAACACGCAGCTCAAGCGCACCGCCACCTGGTGTCAGGTCCTTGTTCAAAAGGACGTCTTCCCACCAATAGCGGAAATCCGCGGTCGTGAATGGCGATCCGTCCGACCACTTGTGTCCTTCCCGCAACTTGAAGGTAAAGACCGTATCCTTGTCAGACTGGAATGCTTCGAGAACGTCCGGCTGGAAGACGAGACGCTCGTCGTACCCGACAAGCCGCGCATAGCCGTAGATCGTCATCAGCCGGATATCCTTGGCACTGCCGATGATGGTACGGATCGTCCCGCCATATTTGCCGGGCATCCGTCCCATGCTCTTCAGCGGTACGATGCGCGGTTGCTTGGGCAGCCGCTCGGAAATCGGAGGAAGACTGCGGGCAAGGAGCTGATCGGCAAGGAAATCCGGCTCGTGCTCCATCTCGCGGTCTGCTGCGCGCGCGACCCGGGGCAGGACGGCGCAGCCGAGTGCGCCGAGAACTGTGCGACGCGTTACCAAGGGCGAAGCTCCCGAACGTCAACGTTCTTTCGCGCAAGGACAAAATGGCCGTCGCCGAGATCGGCGGGTATCAGCGGGTCTCCCGCTTCATCGGGCCTGAACTGCGGCGCCCACTCCCCCTGTTCGGAGGCGCCGCTTGCCTGCAGCGTCGTAAAATCGAGCGGTCGATCAAGGTCGGGGAAGGGGACGGCGGCGAGAAGGCCGCGCGTATAGGGGTGGACCGGGTTGCGCAGGATGACCTCCCTCGGAGCGAGTTCGACAATGCGCCCGCCCCACATGACCGCGATACGGTCCGCCATGTAATCAACGACGGCGAGGTTGTGCGAAATGAAGAGATAGGTCAAGCCGAGCTGCTTCTGCAAGTCCTTGAGGAGGTTGAGGATTTGGGCTTGCACCGACACATCGAGCGCCGATACGGGCTCGTCGCAAATCAGAAGTTGCGGGCCAAGGGCAAGCGCCCGGGCGATACCGATACGCTGGCGCTGACCGCCGGAAAAGCTGTGCGGGTAGCGATTGAGGAAGCGCTGATCGAGACCTATGGCCTGCATCAGGCCGCGCACCTTCTCGAGCCTGTAGGCCCGGTCGCCACGTCCATGAATCTCAAGCGGCTCGCTCAGGATGTTCTGGACGGTCATGCGCGGCGAAAGCGACGACACCGGGTCCTGGAAAACCATCTGGATATGGGTGCGCAGATCCATGAGATCGTCGCCCTGCGCCGTGAGTACGTTAATCTTGCCAGAGCCGTCATCGAAAGTCACCGACCCGCTGTCTGGCGTGACGGCCCGCATGAGGATCTTGCTGACTGTGGTCTTGCCGGAGCCGCTTTCCCCAACGAGGCCAAGGCATTCGCCGCGCCTGATATCGAAACTGACACCGTCGACAGCGCGCACTTCCGTCGTATGCTTGCGACCAAAAAGACCGGATTTTCGGGTTTTGTACGATTTCGTCAGATCGCGGACCGAAAGCAGTATCTCGGGGGCGTTCGCAACTTCCTTTTTCTTGGCCCACAGCGTGTCCGTCTTCACCGGGACTTCGCGCAGAGCCTTCAGACGCTCGCCCGGCTTCATGTCGAAATGCGGGACCGCGGCCATGAGCCCTTTGAGATAGGCGTGCTGCGGATTGCGGAAAATCGCTTCGACGGGTCCGGCTTCCATGATCTCGCCGTGATAGATCACCACGACTTCATCGGCCATGTTGGCGACAACGCCGAGATCATGGGTGATCAGAAGCATCGCCATGTTCAGCTTGTTCTGAAGTTCGCGAAGCAACTCCAGGATCTGCGCCTGGATCGTCACATCGAGCGCCGTCGTCGGCTCGTCGGCAATCAGGAGCGCAGGACGGCAGATCAGCGCCATGGCGATCATTGCACGCTGGCGCATGCCGCCCGAAAGCTCGAAAGGGTACATGTCATAGGTGCGGCTTGGATTGGAAAATCCGACGTTGTCCAGCATCTCCTCGGTTCGCGCGCGACGCTCTTCCTTGGAAGACTCGGTGTGGATCGCCAAGACCTCGCTGATCTGATTGCCGACTGTATGCAGCGGCGACAGGGACGTCATCGGCTCTTGAAAAATCTTGGCCATGCGGCTGCCGCGCAGCGCCCTGATCTGCTCGCCGTCAGTCGGCAATTGCAGAATGTCGGTGGTCCTGCCATCGAGGGGATCGGTAAAGAGAATCTTGCCGGTCGCCTTTGCCGTATTCGGCAGGATACCCATGACGGACTGGCTTATGACGGATTTACCGGATCCGGACTCGCCGACGAGCGCCGTGACTTTGCCGGGAAGCACGCGCAGATTGGCGCCCTTGACGACGTGCAAGCGGCCCCCGAGCATCGAAAAGGAGATACCCAGGTTTTCGATACGCAGAAGATCAGACCCGGATTTCATGAGAGCCAACTGTTCCCCGCAGCACATCATTTATCGTTTATTGTGCCGAGACTATCGTACGGTCTTGGGGGAGTCTAGCGTGATAGGCTCAGGCTTGATCGTGCGCCTGCCAATTAGAGTGAAGGCCCTTGGCAATTGCGCTCCGAGCCACGAACTTACTATCGTCTTGCTAACGGGGTGGTTTTTCAATGACCAAGCATGAGAGGCTGACAACAGTCGTATCCACAAAGGGTCAGGACGTCCTTCCGGCGGCAGTGCGCAAGGAGCGGCACTGGCATGCCGGCACCCGCCTTCTTATCGAAGAAACGCCTGACGGCATCTTATTGAAGAACGCTCCCCTGTTTGCACCCACCAGGATCGAAGATGTGGCCGGCATGTTGAAGCATGACGGCCGACCGCGACCACTGCAGGACATGGACAACGCGGTAGCAGAGGCCGTCAGGGAAAAGCATGATCGCGGTCGATTCTGATATTATTGTCCGCTTTCTTGCCGGGAGGCGCTGACATTGGCGAGATAAGGCATGGGCTTTTTCACCTCGCCTCAAGCGCCAATTGCGAAGCGATGATGTCGTTCGATGCGGACTTCATCAAGATCGCCAAACGTGAAGCTACGCTGGAGGTGAGGCGGCCGGTCTAGCTACGGCGCCGGACAGGCATCCGCGCCAAGCACGTCCTCGCAGCGCGATGAGCGGCGAAAATTGTCATAATAGAGCGTCCAATTGGTATCGTCTGCTGCTCGGTAGGGACCGAACTTGAAGTACTGGTTCTTGCCGAGGCCCTCATCACCATGGCCGATGCGGCCCTTGACCGTGACAATCCACTTCTTGTTGGCGAAAATCTCGACGTGGCCTGAGCCATCCGGGCCGGGCTTGCTGTAAATGGCAAAGTCGATCCACCCTGAATCCGGTGTCGGCAGTTTATTGCCGCGATCGGTCACAACGATCTCGTTGGTGCAGGCGCTGAACTGGCTACCGTCCTCAGGCGTCCATGTCGGGTCAGTGGCAACCAGTGCACGCATTTGGTTGACGTCGGGCCGATACCAAATGGGTGTCTTGGCTTCGCCGCACGACTTCACGCTGTCGGTGGTCGGCGAGCCAGGTGCCACGTAATTCGTCTCGATCGTCGCAAAGAGCTTGCCTTGATTAAGGCGCAGCGCCAGGAAAGGACTGAAATCGCCCACGGCGTCCGGTCCGATTTCACGCTTCCATTGCGCAATCAGGTAGCGGTGGTCGCCCATTGGTATCGGATCGGCGAACTTGACCGCAAAGCCATACCAGACGCCCTGATCATAGGGGACCCGACGATCGGTCTTTTCCCAGATCTCAGCCCGCTCGCTGCAGTTCTTTCGCGACGCCGGGCAGAACGGCCGCACGCTCAATTTCAGGGCACCGGAACCAGTGAGCTTCACCTCCGACTGAAATTCGGCCGTTCCCGCACGCTGCTCAAAATTCTTGCGATAGTAGAGCCCGCCGCTTGGCGCGAAGTCGGCGCCGTCAAACCCGTCATGAAGAAAGTCACCTGCCGGGTCGGCTGCCACGGGGCTGAGGCTCAGAGTTCCGGCGAAGAAAGCCATAGCAAGCGTCTTTCCGATCATTGCATGAATTTTTCCAATAGAGGGCGACGGGTTTTGGCATCACGGTGCAGAAGCATGACTTGTTCGGCTTCCGAGAGGCCATCATAAGCAACATCGTCGTAGGCGTCATCAATCTTAATCGGATCGCCTGAAGCGTTCGGCAGCAGCACCGTCACCTTGTGGCCGACACCGCGCAATTGTTCTTCGCCGAGCGTGGTCCAGTCGCCCCCGCAATAGGAGGCAAAGGCCTGGCTGGCGATGACTTCATGCGAATATTTTTTGGTCAGCACCTGCAACCGCTGCACTTCATTGACGGCCGAGCCGAATGCCGAAAACGTCAGGCGATCCTTGAGCCCGACATTGCCGAACATCACATTGCCGACGTGGAGGCCGATGCCGTAGCGAACATCGCTGAGCCCGTTGCTGCGGCGATCCTTGTTGAGTTCGGCAACACGCGCCTGCGCCTTGAAAACGGCAGCAAGCGCTGCGTCGCAGGCAATCTTCGACGGATCCTTGTGGCGACCGCACGGATAGACCGCAAGGAAGCCGTCACCCATGAAACTCATGATCTCACCGCCGCTGCGGTTGAACGGGGCGGCAATCGCGTCGAAGAAATGATTGAGCGTGTCGATATAGGCTTGCCGGCCTTCCTTTTCAGCAAGCATGGTCGATTCCCGCATGTCGCCCATGACGAGGGCGGCGCGAATGGTCTCGCCGTCCCCGCGTCTAATCTGGCCGTCGAGGACACGCTTGCCGGCATTGCCGCCGAGATAAGTCGTCAGCATATTGTCCGCGAGCTTGCCGAGAACTGCCATCTTGGCCGCAACGGCGAGATGGTTTTGCAGCCGCAACAGCGCGGCAATCATCGCATCGCTGAACCCCCCGGTGCTGTCAGTCGACCACGAACCCATCATGCCTTGCGTGGATTGTCCGCCGAAAGGCTGCAGGAAGGCGAGGTAATCGGTCATTCCCTCCTGGCGCAGTTCTTCGAGGACCGGGAATTCCACCGGACCGTCCCTGTCGAGCCGGCGGCGCAAATGTTCGAGATTATTGTTGAGAAGATAAAAATACGGGCTTTGCAGGAAACGCTCCGGCTTGCCGGCCGGATCGTGGCGATATCCCTCGACGCTCATGCCCGTGGCGCGCATCCATGTAAAACCCAAAGCGTCGTAGAGCGGGTGCAGCATGGAAAAGGACAGGTTGACGCGCGCGATGGGGAGGCCAGCCGCGGCTATGCGTTCGCAAAAACCCCTGACGATGGTTTCAAGATTGTCGCCGGCAAGAGAGGCGTGCGTAAGCCAGTCGGCTACCTTGTCGAGGAGAATGGTGGAGACATCAGATTGGGTCGCGCTCATCGCTTGTCCTTACAAAAATACGAGCCACGTCCGTTCCCCACAATTCGGATCGGCACAACCAATCCGTGTAGATCGAAAATGAGTGAATCGGGCTTTGGAGTCAACGTCGCCCGTGGGGCACGTCAGCATTGGCAAGACCAGTCCGATGCAACCGGGGATACTTCGTCGGGCAGTCCTTTATCGATCATTGTTCTATTCCCTCACATGGGTGTCACAACCGGCCGAAGCAATAGGTCGCAACGTCCGGTCTTCAAAAAGCTGACATGCGCCGGAGGAGCTGCACTTGCTTGACACACCTGTTCATTGCCGCCATCTAAAGCACCCAGATTTGCGCACGCTTTGGCACGAAAGAGATCACCTTGTCCGCTTCACCCTATCTTGCTCTTTCCGGCAAAATCGAAACACGCCAGGCGCAAGCGGCGGTGATTGGTCTCGGCTACGTCGGCCTTCCATTGGCGATAACGCTGGCGCGGAGCGGGTTTGCCGTAACCGGTTTCGATATCGACCCGGACAAGATCATCGCGCTCGACGCCGGCCAGTCCTATATCGAAGCCGTTTCCAACGAAGCGCTCTCCGACGAGATGAAGACAAAGCGCTTCAAATCCACGACTGACTTTACCCTGCTCGCAACCTGCGACGTTATCGTCATTTGCGTGCCGACCCCACTAACCAAGCACCGCGATCCCGATCTATCCTATGTCGAGGCGACGAGCCGCTCGATCGCACGTACACTGCGTCGCGGGCAGTTGATTGTGCTGGAGTCCACAACATACCCCGGCACCACCGACGATATCGTCAAAACCATCCTCGAGGAGACCGGGCTTGAATCCGGAACCGACTTCTTTCTCGGCTTTTCGCCGGAACGTGAGGATCCGGGCAACCGCGATTTCGATACCGCCACCATTCCGAAGATCGTCGCCGGAGACGGGGACGAGGCACGCGCCCTGATGCTGGCTTTTTATGGCGCCGCCGTGAAGACCGTCGTCCCGGTTTCCTCGAACGCGACAGCCGAAGCAGTCAAGCTTACCGAGAACATCTTCAGGGCGGTCAACATTGCGCTCGTCAACGAGCTTAAGACACTCTATGCGGCAATGGGGATCGACATTTGGGAAGTCATCGAGGCCGCGAAGACAAAACCGTTCGGCTACATGCCTTTTTACCCCGGCCCCGGGCTAGGCGGCCACTGCATCCCAATCGATCCGTTCTATCTGACCTGGAAATCGCGCGAGTACGAACTGCCGACACGGTTCATCGAACTTGCCGGCGAGATCAACGCAGCGATGCCGCGCTATGTCGTCGCCAACCTCGCGGAAGCGCTCGACAGGCGCGCGGGCAAGGCGCTCAGCCGCTCGCGTATCCTCATCGTCGGTCTTGCCTACAAGAAGAATGTTCCGGACATCCGCGAAAGCCCCTCCCTGCGCCTGATCGAAATCATCGAGGAACGCGGCGGCACGACCGACTATCACGATCCTTTCGTTGCGACCGTGCCGACCACACGTGAACATATGAGTCTGAAAGGACGCAAATCCATCGCTCTGACCGAGGAGATCGTTCGCTCCTATGACGCCGTGCTCATTGCGACAGATCACGATGATGTCAATTATGCTGACCTCGCACGTTGGTCGCCCCTGATCATCGATACGCGCAACGTCTTTGCGAAGCTCGGACTTTCGGTCGAACACATCGTGAAGTCCTGAACGGACTAAGAAAGCTTGGCCTTCAGATTGCTCGCCGCCATCGCATAGCCGCCCGACGCGCCGTCGATGAAATGGATGTGATCGTGCGCCATCGGCGTCGGCACGAAACACGTGATCAGGGCGGAATCCTGCTTGTGCAGGCCATAGCGCGCGATACCGGCGGCAGAAGCTTGGTCGAGCAGCATTTCGATACGGCGCAGGCGTTCAGGCTCGATATCAATGGTCAGCTTCAGCCCGTCATCGAACTTGCGGAAGTCGGAATTCTGGGCCAGCTCGCGCTTGTATATTTTCGGGTCCCATCCCCCGGCCGTCAGTCCGAACTTGTCGAGCACGTATATCAGGATGATCTGTGCAATGATGGCGAGCTTGCGGGTAAATCGCTTGCCCGGCGGCGCTGCTGCGCGCGCTTCGGCGTCGACGCCCGCCGTCGTAAACTTGACGGTGGGACCTTCCGCGGGCAGCGGGTGCGCGCCGCGTCCCTGGCCAGCGGCAACAGCCAGGACATCCGAGACGAGTTTTCGGAACTGCACGTTGGCACCGGTGGTGCCAGGAACCGCAATGATCGAGACGATTGCGCCGTTGCGCGCTTCAATCGGATTCCACCGGCAGGACAGGCCGGTGAGGTCGGGCCGTGTCCCTGTGGGTGCGCGATCCACCGCATATTTGCCGGACTTCATTTGCGCTTCGGCCCAACTCGTGCCACCACCCGCAAACATGGCATAGGAAACGTCAGGGCTCACCGCAAAACGGGCAACACGGACGTCGAGCCCGATCGCCCGTATATCCGCTATGGGCACAAGGGCGGCGCGAAGATTGAGCCCAAGTTCCTCGGCGACCCAGGACTGAACGGCGGCGAGTGCTTCGCGTGCCTTTTCCGAGAGCGAAACAGGAAGCGCTACCAGTGCACCGTCACCGCCAAAAACAAAGGGATAGTCCTTCTTGCCGACGGCGTTGAGCAATGCGGAGATCACGCTTGCCCCGGCGGTATTGACCGCTTTGTATCTGCCTTCCGCAATGGCCTCGGTCGAACTGACAATATCTGCTGTCGCAAGCACCCAGTCATCGGGTAGCGGCTGGTAGTTCGCCGTATCGACAACGCCTTCGAATTCCACAAAGACGGGGATCCTATCAAAGAAATTTTCGCTCGATTGTGTGGACATTGTTTGCCATTAGCACAATCGCGGGTAGCAGGCGATCCGGTTTGGTCTTCAAGCTGCACGGCGGCAATACAACTGGGTCTTTATTTAATACACCATAAGAGACAGTGGCGGGATGTGAAATCTTCAACTACCAATTGCACAAAACATGAATTGTTCGATTGCTGCAAAAGTGTGTAGAACCAAAAATAGAGTTGTGCGCGTCTTGTGCACTGCGTCAAGCTAGTGCAACCATCCACACGTGATTGATTCTGAACGTCAAACTACCCTTGATTTTCTAGAGTTATTTGGTGATGCCAGCATATTATGCTGAAAATAATGGTTTGCGCTGTACATGCATTTTGATCTGGCCCATTTCCCGGATTTCCAGGAAGGCTTTTCCAGTGGCAGCCTAAAACTAGATACACTGGAAATGCTGAGGGATATTCGCCAGCAATTAGGCTGTCGCTATATCACTCATATCGGCTATTCAGATCTGACGAAACCGCAGCGCGGCAGCGATCCTGAAATCTCGGTGTTGACGACCTTGCCGGTCCATTGGGTCGTGCGCTATTCGGCTAAGAACTATTATCGCGTCGATCCGCTGGTGCAGGGCATCATGCAGGCGCGCCGGCATTTCGATGCGGTCGGCACGATTCGCAATCTTGCGGAAGACAAAAGCTTGCCGCTGGAATCAAGGAAGTTCCTGCGTGACAGCCAGTTGCGCGGCCTCGGCAACCTCTTTCTCGTCGTGCCTACATCGAACTCGCACGGTTTTCGCGGCGTTACCGAATTCACCTTCGACGTGCAATCAGCCGAACAGATGGCCTCGATCGGCGCCATCGGCAAGCGACTGGCCGGCGTGTCGGCAAAGCTTCACAACAGCCTCCACAGCAACCGCAATCCCGCGCTGGCGGCATCCGTCGCCAGTCTCCTGACCAAACGGGAAATCGACTGCCTCTACTGGGCGGCGAACGGCAAGACAGATGGGGAAATCGGCGAGATTCTCAATATTGCACGCTGGACGGTCGTCACCTATCTGACCAACGCCAAGAACAAGCTCGGCTGCTCCAACCGAACCTCTACCGTCGCGACGGCGCTGGCTCTCGGCGTGATCGAGATGCCTGCGATCAGCAACAAATTCTAGCCGAGGTTCTCGGACGCGGTCAGTTGTGGCAGGCGCGCATTCTCGAAGGCCGCGGCGAGAAGGGCGGTATTGTCGGCCGGGCTCCGGCCCGTCTCCGCGAACCTGACGTGGTGGAGATCAATTTCGGTTGAATCGGCGCCAAGTGTCAGCCGGAAATAGGCGTTAACACCCATGTTCTTGAACTCGAGATCGAGCATTACCTTCGGTGCCGTATTCCAGTCGAGCGTGTACTCGCCGCCTAGACCGAATGTGAGCGTTTCGGGATAGAAAGTCAGCTCCGTCGCTGAATTGACGATGTCGGCGATATTGCCAAAGAGCTCGCAGCGGATGAAGGCGATATAGTCCGCAACGTCCACGAGCCGAAGATCATCCACAACCTCCGTCAAATGTCCGGAGATAATGTCGACGCGGGTTGCGGAATATTGCGTTTTCTTCATGCATTGATCCGATGACGGTCTGGGCAATTATTTTCGACGTGCATTAACAAACTGAATGAGCTCGGCAACTGCTTTGTAAAATTCCGGAGCAATTACATTGTTGACCTGGACCTGTTTATACAACGCCCGTGCCAACTGGACATTCTCAAAGATCGGTACCCCATTTGCTTCAGCAATCTCCCGGATCTTCAGCGCAATAATGTCCTGACCCTTGGCCACGACCACCGGCGCTGAATCCTTTGCCGGAACATAGCGCAATGCAACTGAGAAGTGTGTCGGATTTGCGACGATCAGCGTTGCACCCGGGACCGAAGCGATCATACGCTGGCGTGCCCGGTCACGACCCAGCGAGCGGAGCCGGGACTTGACGAGGGGGTCACCCTCCGCCTGCTTGTGCTCGTCCTTCACTTCCTGTCGCGTCATCCGCAGTTCGCTGCGCCAATGGATACGGGTCCATGCCAGATCGAAGGCGGCCAGAACGGTTACAGCGATGGCGACAGACGAAAGCAGGCGAACAATGTGAGTCCGGATAAGTTCCGGCAGGGCATTCGGCTCGGTAATGATGGCATCGACAAAAAAATGGCTGTCTTCAAAGAAGATCATGAAGACGATCACACTGGCTGCTACGAACTTCACCGTCGATTTCAGAAACTCGACCTGTCCGGCAGTGCCAAAAACGCGCGACCAGCCCTTGGCGAGCGATATTCGCGACAATTGTGGCTCGATTCGATCGAAGACGATGCGCGGCGCGTTCTGCAGAACAGACGCAAGGATGCCGGCGCCGGGCACGATGATAAGGACCGGCAGCAGCGCCAACGCCACTGCAGCGCCGACAATTCCGAACAGCTGCCGCGCATCGTCGGCGCTCGTAAGCCGCCAGTCATCCGATTTGTCGAGCAGTTCGGATAGAACCGCGGTCAGTTTCATGCCACCTGGAACCGCGACAAAAACCGTGAGGATGAGAAAGGCAACGATCGATGCAAAGATCGGCACTTCGCGCGAAAAGGGAAGATTTCCTTTTTCGACGGCATCGCTGATCTTCTTTTCAGTCGCTTCCTCGGTTTTGCTGTCTTTATCGGCGCCGTCCGACATGGGCTATCCACGTCTCACGATGCCGGCTCTTCCACGTCGAGCTTGAGGTTGCCCCGCTCCGCGAGACTGATCGCGGTGCGGGCAATAACCCGGCGCGCTTCGGTGACGGCACTTGTGTTGACGTTCGATTGGTTCGAAAGCTCCGTCTCGACCATGCGGCGGCCGCGGATCGAGAGCGACTGCAGGATGAGTTCCTGCAGATGCGGGTCGCATCCGTGCAGCGCCGTGGTAACGACATCGGTCTGGATCTCGTCGAAGAGCACAAGCCGGGCCCGCTGCGACAGCCGCGCAATATCCTCGAAAGTGAAGAGCTTCGCCTTGATCTTGGCAAGGTCGTCCGCGCCAAGATCCGAAAGACCGGCAAGGATTTCCTCGACATCCGACTTGTCAAGCTGATTGATGATATTGGCAATGGCGCCGTGATGGCTTTTTTCAGAGCTCGTATTCTCCTTGCCGGTCACCTCCTGCTGCAGGACACCTTCGAGCATGGTCGAGATAGCAGGCGTGACCTTCCGAATGTGCAAGGTCCGCTGAATAATGGCGCTGCGTTCTGCCGCAGCAAACCGGATGAGCAACTTTGCCGCAACGTCCGAGGGCAGGCGTGAAATGACGTAGGCGGAGACCTGCGGATGCTGCGCCATAAGATAGCTTTGGAGCACATCCGCCGGAACGCGCGGAAGCTGGTCCCAGACCGATTCCTGCGTGAGGAGTTCCGGACGCCGATTTTCAATGACCGCGCTCGCATCCTCGGCGGATAGCGTATCGCGCAAGAGACCCTCGAAGCGCATGCCGGCTTCCGAAACCGGCGCGCCGTCAGCGAAAGCATTCTCGAATTCCTTTACGAGTTCCTCAAAGTCGCCGGGTGTGATCGGCTCCAGCTTGCGGGCATGGCCGGCGAGCGACCTGAGATCATCGGCAGTAAAGTGCTTCAAAAGCCGCGATGCGGACGGCCGTCCGATCGCCACCAGCAATGCAGCAACCTTCTCCGGACCGCTGAGGTCATGGATGGCGCTTGCCGCTTCGGATGATTCCTGATCGCTCATTCGGCTCAGGCACCGCTGCCGATGACTTCGGTGAGGCTGACGCCAAAGCGGGACGAATCGTCTTCAAGGACGATGACCTCACCCCGCGCGATGACGCGGCCATTGACGACGATGTCGACTGGATCGCCGATCTGCTTGTCGAGCGTCACCACGGCGCCGCGGCCGAGCTTCATAAGATTTGCGACTGGCATGGAGGTGCTGCCGAGCACGACCTGTACGTCGACAGGAATACCCATGATGAGATCGATATTGGGTTTTGCGCCCGCCTGTTTACGAGGCTGCGAGTCGTCGCGCTTCAATTCCTCGATCGCTTCGTTGAGCTCGTCTTCGATCGAATTCCTGTCGTGGGGGGCCATGATCTATTTATCCCGATGAAGGTTAGAGGACGACGCTTGCGACGTCTGCGCTGCGAACGATGCGGTTGACAAAGACCGGAAGGATTTTTGCCGGAGTTTCGGGCTGCGCCGGGGCCGAGGCCGCCTTTGCAGCAGTAAAGGAAGGCTGTACCGAGACCGCCGGAGTGCGGACGCCATCCTTCAGATCCGACTTGGCGCGCTCGACGAGATCGATGGCCCGGGTGATTTCGGAACGGACCCGATCGGAATCGCGCAGGCGCGCTTCGAGGCGCACGCTTTCGTCGCGGCAGGTCTCGCGTTCCGCCTGGAGGATCGCCAGGGCCTGTTGCAGGTTGGCGGCCGAACTGGCTACCTGGTGGGCCACGACCCGGCTCATCGCGTTGAGGCGATTCGCCTTGCGCAGCGCCGCCAGGAAAACCACAAGCGAGACGGTGGTCAGCACGATCGAGACGAGATTAACCAGCGGCAAGCTCATCAAGGAGATCCTCTTCTTCATTGATGGGGTCGGTGATCCGGACCGTGAATGCGCTGCCAGCCTTGCCGAGACGGCACTTATAGAGTGCCTGGTGGCCGCTGCGCAGCCGCACCTGGTCGATCGCGTCCTTGGGCAGTTGCAGTATCTGCCCCGGCTTCAGGAGCGCAAGTTGCTCGAGCGTCATCGACCCTTGCTGGAGATAGGCCTCCACATCGATGTGGGCGCGGCTGACCTCGAGCCGCAGCTTCTTCGCCCATGCCGGGTCGGAATGATGGGCCGGTTGGCGCAGCATGCGGGCTATGGCGTCCTGCATAGGCTTGAAGCTCGATCGCGGCAGGAGGATCAGTATTTGCCCGGAGCGTCCGGCCGACTTCAACGCGACAGCGCAGCAAATCATGCGGGTTTCGGAAATTGTGTTGGGCGCAAGATGAGCCGCCTCGACCAGATCGCCGACCTGGAACAACCCCTCGGCACCTGCGGCAAACATATGGTCGAGCGACGCCGTTACATCCGCAAAGACCTGTCGGGCGATGATGAGGTCCACCGATGTGAGCGGACGTGCGGCGCTGCCCGTTCCGGCACTCGTTCCCGAGCCGAAAAGCGCTTCGATCCCACAATCTACAAAGCTGCGGTCCGCAGCGAGGACGACGCGCGAGCCCCATTTCGATACCGGCACCATCCCGACAAGACCGGATTGCGCGAGCGTGTTCGTGATCGCGTCCTTTTCCAGGGTCCTGACGCCAGCGAGCTCAGCCTTAACCGGGACCTCCGTCTGTGCGGCAAACCGCGCGCCGAACGATGCCGCGAGTTCCCGAAAGACGGTCTCCAGCGATTTGAGGTCGTCGACTGACATCCCGGCGGCGCGAAGAATGCTCTCGGCGAGGACGTCAGGTCGTTTGGTTTCCGCTTCGGCTTCCATGATCACCCTATGCTGCCTGCTGCATCGGCGCCGGGGACAACGTCTCCTGCTCGACCACATCGATCGACGGACGGTCATAGGCCGAGATCGTCTTGCGTCCGTATTCGAGCGCGATCTGGGGCAGGGCGCCGTTCATGTAGGCAAGCAGCGTCTGCTTCACGATCATGTAGAGGCGGTTTTGCTTCTCGCGCGTCGTCTTGATCTTCGTCGCGATCGGACCGACGACACCGTAGGAAAGGAAAATGCCGGCAAAGGTGCCGACCAACGCGGCGCCGATCAGATGGCCGAGAATTTCCGGCGATTCATTGAGCGCGCCCATCGCCTTGATGACCCCGAGCACGGCGGCGACGATGCCGAGCGCCGGCAGGCCTTCCGATACGGCGACCATGGCGTTGTATGGCTTCAGCTTGTCGCGGGCGATCGTGTGGAGTTCTTCATCCATGAGCGCTTCGATCTCATGCGACCGGGCATTGCCGATGATGATGAGGCGGCAGTAGTCGCAGATGAAGTTCGTCAGGTCGTGATTCTTCAGCACGCTCGGAAACGCCTGAAAGATCGGCGATTCCGTTGGATTGTCGATGTGAACTTCGACTTCGTTGCGCGATTTCGCTCGCAGCTCGCGCATCAATGCGTAGAGCACGCCGAGGACGTCCAGATAATCGCGTTGTTTGGGGATCTTGTTGGTGAACGCTTCCATGCAGGCGCGGCCCGTATCCTTGACCGCCGAAAATGGGTTGGCGACGAGGAAGGTGCCGAAGGCGGAGCCGCCGATGATGACGAATTCCCATGGCTGCATAAGAACGGCGACATGTCCGCCCATGGCGATAAATCCGCCAAGCAGACACCCCATCGTCACAACCAGTCCAATAAGAATACCCAAGTCACTCTCCCGCAGGTTTGCCAGCGAAGCCAAGAGCTAGCAGTTGCGGCTTGTGTGAACCTTGCAGGATTGGAGGGACGGCGCGGACAGCTTCAGGCAAGCTTGGTCTGCGACACATGCGCAAACCCTTCGGGAAAGGCGCATCATGAACACTTTGACGAGCTACACCCTGATCGCTAAGGATTTGCCGCGGTCTCTTGCCCGTGTATCTGCAGAACCCGCGGTCAAGCGCGACAGCGAGTACTACCTGAAGAACATCCAGAACGTGAAATCCGTCGACGATTTCATGAAGGACACCCGGCTTTACAATTTTGCATTGAAGTCCTTCGGCCTTGGTGACATGGCCTATGCCAAGGCGTTCATCCGCAAGGTGCTGACCGAGGGCATCGACAGCAACGAGGCTTTCGCCAACAAGCTCAATGACGGGCGCTACAAGGAACTTGCGACCGCGTTCAACTTCGTGAAGTACGGCGACAAGGCCACGAGCCAGCCCGGAACGCTGCAGCCGATCGTCGACAAATATGTCCGCCAGACACTCGAAGTGGAGACTGGCCAACAGAATGAGGGGGTTCGCCTGGCGCTCTATTTCGCCCGCAAGGCGCCCACGATTACCAACGCCTACGAGATTCTTGGCGACAAAGCGCTGCTTGAGGTCTTTCAGACCACTTTCTCGATCCCTGCGCAGACATCCGGCATGGATATCGACCGCCAGGCCAAGATGGTCGAGGACAAGCTGAACCTGGCGGACCTCAAGGACCCCGCCAAGCTCGCCAAGCTGATCATGCGCTTCACCGCGATGTATGAGATGAAAAACCCTTCGACCTCGACCAGCATACCGTCGCTGCTCGTCGGCGGTTCCACGCAGATCGGCATCGCCGACAGCATCCTGACAACGCTGCAGTCGTTCAAGCTTGGTGGCCGCTGATGGAAAATTCGATCTATGTCGGCCTGTCTTCGCAAATCTCGCTTGAACGGCGCATGGACGCGCTGGCGCACAATGTCGCGAACATGTCGACGCCAGGCTTTCGCGCCACCGGCATGAAATTCGACGTCATGGTTTCGAAGGCGGCCGAGAATTCGAGCTTCGTCAGCGCCGGCGAGAGCTTCATCAAGACCGAGGCAGGGCCGATTACACAGACCGGCAATCCGCTCGACGTCGCTGCCAAAGGCAATGTCTGGTTTTCCCTGCAATCCCCCGCCGGACAGGTTTTCACCCGCGACGGGCGCATGCAGATGTCGACGACGGGCGAGCTGCTGTCGGTCAAGGGCTACCCAATTCTCGATGCCGGCGGCCAACCGCTGACCATTGATCCCAATGGTGGCCCGCCGCAGATTTCGCCTTCCGGGACAGTTACCCAAAACGGCCGCCAGCTTGGCGTGATCGGACTGTTCACGATCGATCCGAATGCGAAGCTCGCTTACTTCGACAATTCAGCTGTCATTCCAAGCGTTGCGGCGCAGCCTGCGATCGACAATCCGGATGCTGGTGTCATCCAGGGCGCCATCGAGGGGTCGAACGTCGACGCCATCAGCGAAATGACGCGCCTGATGAATGTCTCCCGCGCCTTTGAACGCGTCGATGCGCTGCTGCGTGGTAGCGAGAATACGTTCAAGGATGCTGTCAGGACCCTGGGGTCCAGCACATGAGCCATTTCCCTGGCGCCCGATAGCTAGCTCATGCACGCACTCGAAGACGCACTTCAGACCATAGCTGAGCGAAAGGGCAATCTCGAGGCGCTGGCCCGCCTGATTTCAAAGGCGACAGGCGAACGCGCGGTGGCGACCGGCGGTTACGTCGAGGATGTCTCCCGCTCGGCGATCGGCGTGCGCGGCATTTCCGACAGCACGCAGCTGGGCGACATGGTGATGATCCGGACCACCGAAGGTTTGCACCCGGCGGAAGTCGTCCGCCTCGAACAGAAGCGCGTGCTGATCAAGCCATTCGATGACCGCATCGTGCCTTCGCTCGGAACGCCGGTGTTTCCGGAGGGACAACTGCGCCTGTCGCCGGCGGCAAGCTGGAAGGGCAGGGTCATCAACGCACTTGGGGAACCGCTTGACGGCAAGGGGCTGCTCGCAGCGGGGATCGAACCCGTGCCTGTCGATCGCGCAGCGCCGATGGCCATGGAGCGCGGCCGCGTCGAAAAGGGCCTGCGCTGCGGCGTTAACGTCGTCGACGTCTTCGTCCCGATGTGCTTCGGGCAGCGCATGGGTATCTTCGCCGGCTCCGGCGTCGGCAAATCGACATTGCTCGCCATGATGACCCGGGCCGCCGACTTCGACACAGTCGTCCTCGCCCTTACCGGCGAACGTGGCCGCGAAGTGCGCGACATGCTCGAAGATACGATGGCGGGCAAGCTCGACAAGACGATTGCGGTTGTCTCGACGGGCGACGAAAGCCCGATGATGCGGCGGCTTGCGCCAAACACCGCGACGGCCATCGCCGAGTATTTCCGCGATCGCGGCGACAACGTTCTGCTTATCGTCGATTCGATCACCCGCTTCGCCCATGCCGCACGCGAGATCGCGATTGCGGCCGGCGAACCCCCGGTTTCGCGCGGTTATCCGCCGAGCGTGTTCAGCCAGTTGCCGCGCCTGCTCGAGCGGGCCGGACCGGGGCTCGATGGCGAGGGCACGATCACAGGCATTTATGCGGTCCTTGTGGACGGAGATGACCATAATGATCCTGTTGCCGATGCAATCCGCGGCACGCTTGACGGGCATATCGTGCTCGACCGCGCCATTGCCGCGCAGGGGCGGTTTCCCGCAGTCGATATCCTGAGTTCGATTTCGCGCCTCGCGCAGCACAACTGGACACCCGAACAGGCAAAGCTTGCGACCAGCCTGCGCGGTCTGATTGCGCGGTTCGAGGAAACGCGCGACCTGCGCATGATCGGTGCCTACCAGGCAGGCAACGATCCGCATATCGACCAGGCGGTCACACTGGTTCCGCTCATTTACAATGCCATGCAGCAAACGCCGGCATCGCCCCTGTCGAACGATCCCTATAGCGATCTCGCCGCCGCGCTGAGACCAAAGGAGCCATCATGAAGCCCAGCGACACGAAGCGTCAGGCGTCAGGCAAGGCAGACGCGATTGACCCGCCACCAGTGCGCGTCCGTGACAAGCGATTCGACGGCTATCTGAAGGGCGCCGGCATCGTGCTCGCCACAATCTGCGCCGTGCTCCCCTTCGTCATGTATTACGACATTCTCGATGCGCGGCCAAAGCCGCTTGCTTCCGGAATAACGGTGCGTGACCCCCTCAATCGGACCAATCAAAAGGTTGTAAGGGAAACGCACGGCAATCGCGGCTCGGCACAGGCGCAAACCGGAGAAGGCGTCGATGCGATGACCACGGCCACGACTGCGGAACTCACCGGTGACAGGCTCAAGCAGATCGAGGAGGCGAGTAAGCAGCCTTTCCCCGGCAAACCGGTATTCCTGCTGCGCGAGGTTGTAGGCGGCCTGGTGATGATCGAGGACGAAAGCGGCTACTGGTTCGTCGAAAAAGGCTCGCCTTTGCCGGATGGAAGCACGCTTGTCGCCATCGAGCGCGGCTCCGATCCGGGCAGTTTCTCGATCAAGACCTCCGATGGCGACGTCATCACCCGAACCAACTGACTCGAGCCAACGACAGAAGTTCCGAAGCTGGCTCGGGCCGCAAGTCTCACGCAAGTTTGGCAGCGTAGGTTAAGCAAAGATTAAGCGCTTCTGACGTGCGAGGAAGACATGCAGGGTATCCATCTGTTCGAACTGGCATCGCGTCAGGCCGAGTGGCTGTCGGTGCGGCAAGCCGCCGTTGCCGGCAACGTCGCCAACGCCAATACGCCCGGCTTCAAGGCGCGGGACGTCGAACCGTTCAAGGACGTGCTGCAGCAGACGCAGTTGACGATGGCTGCGACCAATCCGAAACACCTCGAAATCGACGCATCCGGAATTGCAGCAACCGCCATGCGCAAGGATGCGGTTGCCGAGCAGAACCACTCGAAAAACACCGTCAGCCTCGAAAGCGAGATGGTGAAATCCGGTGAGGTCAACCGACAGTTTGCGCTCAACACCAGCATCGTGAAGGCGTTTCACCGAATGATGCTGTCTTCGGTAAAGAGCTAAGCCGATGTCCGATCCGCTGCAGGCCGCCCTCAAAGTTGCCGCTTCCGGCCTCAACGCCCAATCGACGCGGCTGCGCGTCGTTTCGGAAAACCTTGCCAACGCCCAGTCGACGGCCAAGACGGCCGGCGGCGACCCTTACCGCCGCAAGACCGTATCGTTCGCCACCGAACTCGATCGCAGCACCGGCGTCGAAACCGTACGCATTGCCGAGGTCGGCAAGGATACCTCCGAGTTCGTTGAGGAGTACGATCCCAGCCACCCGGCCGCGGATTCGCGCGGCTATGTCAAATATCCGAACGTCAGCATGGTCGTCGAAATGGCGGACATGCGCGAGGCGAACCGTTCCTATGAAGCCAATCTCCAGGTGGTCAAGCAAGCACGCGAACTCATTGCCATGACCGTCGACCTCTTGAGGAATTCCTGATGATCGATCAACTTCTCAGTGTTTCCACCCGCAACGCTCTTTCGAAACTGACCGAGACGGTGAGCCAGGGAACCGGCGGGGCGTCTCAGGTCCAGCCCGCAGCCACCACCGGCGGGCCTTCCTTCGACAACGTTCTCTCGCAGCTCGCCGGATCGGTCAGCGGCAAGCTCGAAAATGCCGAGGCGATGTCAATGAAGAGCATGACCGGCGACGTGCCGACGCGTGATGTAGTCAACGCCGTCATGGATGCCGAGCAGTCGCTCCAGACGGCGATCGCCATCCGCGACAAGATCGTCCAGGCCTATCTCGAAATCAGCCGCATGCCGATCTAGGCACATCAACGGAACTTGGCCGACATGGCCGGAAGGGCATTAGAAATTCCATGAAAGCGCTCACGATCGCTGCGACCGGCATGAATGCCCAACAGCTGAACCTGGAAGTGATTGCCAACAACATCGCCAATATCAACACGACCGGTTACAAGCGCGCCAAGGCAGAGTTCTCGGACCTGCTCTATCAGGCCGAACGCAGCGCCGGCGTGCCCAATGCCTCGAACCAGAGCGTCGTTCCGGAAGGCGCCATGGTCGGCCTCGGCGTGCAGACATCTGCCGTCCGCAACCTGCATATCCAGGGCGCGCTGAATCAGACCGGCAATCCCTTCGACGTCGCCATGGTCGGGCGCGGCTGGTTTCAAATCCAGAACGCCGCCGGCGAAACGCTCTACAGCCGCGCCGGCGCCTTCAACACGAATGATACGGGACAGCTTGTGACACTCGACGGGAACCTCGTCGAACCGAATATCGTTGTCCCGACGGATGCGGTCGAGGTGAAGATCACGGATACCGGGCAGGTCTTTGCCAAGATGGCCGACCAGACACAGCTCGTGAACCTCGGCCAGCTGCAGATCGCCAATTTCGCCAACGAAGCCGGCCTCGAACCGCTCGGGGACAATCTCTTCCGCCAGACCGATGCTTCCGGCGACGCCGTGGTTGGCGTTCCGGGCGATCCCGGCTTCGGTACGCTCAAGCAGGGTTATCTCGAGAGCTCGAATGTCGATCCGGTCAAGGAGATCACGGATCTCATTACCGCACAGCGCGCCTACGAGATGAACTCCAAGGTCATCCAGGCCGCCGATGAAATGGCATCGGTTGTCTCGAAGAATCTTGGCGGCTGAGAATAATCATGACGGCAGCAGGACGCACACTCGCAAACATCGCAGGCGGCATCGCATTCGCGCTATGGGCCATGGTCCATGCGACCAGCGCGATGGCCGAGCGTATCGCGTTTATCGTGCCGTCGCAGATCATCTACCCCGGCCAGACCATCGGCAATGAGGGCCTGTCCGAAAAGATCTTCACCATCAAGGCCAGCGCTGCCGGCAATTACGTGCTCCACGTCAATCAGCTCGTCGGCAAGGTTGCGCGACGGACGCTGCTGCCGGGGC
Organism: Phyllobacterium sp. YR620; assembly: GCF_900104165.1. Lineage (NCBI taxonomy): Bacteria > Pseudomonadati > Pseudomonadota > Alphaproteobacteria > Hyphomicrobiales > Phyllobacteriaceae > Phyllobacterium > Phyllobacterium sp. YR620. Next base: position 491,266 of record NZ_FNJP01000001.1, on the reverse strand, counting down.
AGCCTATCCTGGTGACCGCCGTCAACGAGCCCGACCTTATCCAGCGCGGCGTTGCGGTCCCTCTGGTCTACAACACCGGCTCTCTCGTCATCAGCGCAAAGGGCGTGGCGATGGAGCCGGGCCATGCGGGCGATTTCGTCAAGGTACGCAACGTCGACAGCGGCATCATCGTGACCGGCACGGTACTAGCCGACGGCTCGATTCAGGTCGGGATGCAATAATGCGGCTTCTCGCCTTACTCCTTGCCTTCATTCTTACCGGGACGATTGCGGCCAATGCCGGCGAGTCCAACGAAAAAGGCTATAAAACACCTGCCGAAGCCAACGCTGCCTGGCGCCGCGCCGAGAACGAAGCCGAGCGCTGGGGCAGTGCCGCATCGCCGCTGGGCGAAGGCGGCGCGATCGCGCGCCTTAAGGACATCGCCAACATCCAGGGCGTCCGCGAGAACCAGCTCGTCGGCTATGGTCTTGTCATCGGCCTCAATGGTACTGGCGACAGCCTGCGCAATGCGCCGTTCACCGAACAGTCGATGCGCGCCATGCTCGACAATCTTGGCATCAGTCCGCCGCCGGGAGCCTCCCGCGTCAAGAATATTGCGGCCGTCATCGTCACCGCAAACCTCCCGCCCTTCGCCGGGCGCGGTTCGCGTATCGACGTCACGGTTTCGTCGCTCGGCGATGCCACTTCGCTGGCCGGGGGCACACTAGTCATGACGGCCCTTGCCGCCGCGGACGGGCAGAACTATGCCGTTGCGCAAGGCAATCTCGTCGTTTCCGGCTTTTCCGCATCGGGCGATGCGGCGAGCTTGACACAGGGCGTTCCGACCAGCAGCCGCATTCCAAACGGTGCCCTTGTCGAAAAGGAAGTCACCGGCAATTTCGGCCAGGACGAATTGGTGGTTGAACTGCGTGAGGCAGACTTTACGACCGCCGTCCGCATCACCGACACGATCAATGCCTTCGCCAAGCGCCGCTACAAACAGCCGGTCGCCAAGGAGCGGGATTCGAAATCGATCCGCCTGCGCAAGCCGAAAGACATCTCGGCCACCCGCTTCGTCGCCGAGATCGAAGGTCTCCCCGTACCGACGGACGAGGTTGCACGCGTAGTCGTCGACGAGCGCACCGGCACCGTCGTGATCGGCGAAAAGGTGCGCATCTCGCGTGTCGCCATCAGCCACGGCAGCCTTTCGGTGCGCGTTACGGAAACGCCGATGGTCGTCCAGCCGGAACCCTTCAGCGATGGCGTAACCGCGGTCGAGCCCAATACCGATATCCAGGCAACGCAAACGTCCAATATCGGCGTTCTCGGTGGAACTGATCTCGAAAGTCTCGTCAAGGGGTTGAACCAGATCGGCGTGAAGCCTCAGGGCATCATCGCCATCCTGCAGGGTATCAAGACGGCGGGCGCCCTGCATGCGGAACTGGTGGTGCAATGAGTTACGCCTGGACGGCTTCGGGTAGAGCCTATCGAGCCCTCTTCGGGATGATTCTAGGCGCGGCATTGAGCTTTGCCGGGGTGGCAGGCGCCCAGGATGCAGGGCACGAGGATGCCACGCAGGAGATCGACCGCTATTGCACCAACATCAACGACAAGGCCGCCGATGCGCGCTACGCCATGCAAACGCGCGAACTTCAGCAACTGCGCGCCGATGTCGATAGCCGCATCCAGGAACTCGAAGCCAAGCGTCAGGAATATGAAGTTTGGCTGAAGCGCCGCGATGAATTCGTCGACAAGGCCGAAGATTCGCTCGTCGGCATCATTTCAAAGATGCGCCCAGATGCCGCCGCTGCGCAAATGGCGCTGCTCGGCGATGAAGCGGCAGCGGCGCTGTTGCTCAAGCTCAATCCGCGCGTATCGAGCGTCATACTCAACGAGATGCCGCCCGATAAGGCCTCCAAGCTCGCGCGTGTCATTGTCGGATCGCGCGTCGTTTCACAAAAAGAAAGAACCGCCCAATGAAAAAAGCGGCCTCCTTCATCTTGGTCGCCAGCCTTATGGGCCTTGCCGGCTGCGCCAATAATTTCCGCGATCTCAACCGGGCGCCAGCCATGTCGCCGGTGGGAGCAGGCGTCGGCCAGACTTTCAGCGTCACCGATCCCGCCTATTATCCGACGCAGCCGAAGCCGCAGCAATATTCGCTCTGGCAAGACCGCCAGGCGGGATTCTTCCGCGATCCGCGCGCGGCCAATCCCGGCGACGTGCTCACGGTCATCATCAGGCTCGACGAGGAAGCGAAGTTCGACAACAAGTCGAATCGTTCGCGCGCCTCCTCGCAAGTCTACGGCGCAACGGCCGATATCAGTGGCAGCGGGATTTCGGGCGGCGACATCAGCGGCAATCTCGACCTGAACTCGGATACGAAATCGAAGGGCGAGGGCAAGATCGAGCGTTCTGAAAAGATCGACCTGCGCGTCGCCGCGATCGTCACCAACATCCTGCCGAACGGCAATATGGTGATCCAGGGATCGCAGGAAGTCCGCGTGAACTACGAGTTGCGTATCCTCAACGTCGCCGGCGTCGTGCGGCCGCGAGACATCTCGGGTTCCAATACGATCTCCTATGACAAGATTGCGGAGGCGCGCATCTCCTACGGAGGCCGCGGACGGCAAAGCGAAGTGCAGCAGCCGCCATGGGGACAGCAAGTCCTTGACACCGTTGCACCATTCTAAAGGTCGAAACCGATGAGCGCCGTCGCCGAAGAAACCACACCACCACCAAAGGGTCCATCATTGGTGGCCCTGATCGGCGTTGTCGTCATCCTGACCCTCATAGCTGCCGGCGGCGGATGGTTCCTTGGCGGCAAGCTTGGCCTCGCGAAAGACGAGGCGGCGGAGACGGCTACCGAAACCAGTCGCAGGCCTGCAGCTGAGGACATGCCGCTTGGAACGGTCGTGCCGCTGAAGCCTATCCTCACCAATGTGAAAATTCCGCAGAATGTCTGGTTGCGGCTTGAAGCCGGCATTGTGGCGCGGCCGGGCGAGAAAATTCCGGACGAGCTTGCCGCGACGATCACCGGCGATTTCATGGCATTTCTGCGCACGGTCAACCTTATGCAGCTTCGTGGCCCGGCCGGGCTCGAATATCTGCGAACGGACCTCGAAGAGCGAGCGAAAATGCGCTCCGAGGGCAAGATCGAAAAAGTCTATATCTGGGCGCTGGTGATGGAATGAAAATACGTCTGCTGACGCCTCTGCTGGTCCTCGCACTCGGCGGGACCGCCATGGCCCAAACGCCATCGATCCTCGAAGGGCTCCTGCCGCCCGGCAGCGCCTCGACAAGTGGCCAGATCATCCAGATGCTGGCGGTGCTCACGGTCTTGTCGATTGCGCCAGGCCTCCTGATCATGGTGACCAGCTTCACCCGCTTTGCCATTGCATTTTCCCTACTTCGTGCAGGCCTTGGTCTGCAGACCACACCGGCAAATCTGGTGATGATCAGCCTTGCGCTGTTCATGACCTTTTACGTCATGGCTCCCGTGTTCGATCGCGCGTGGCAGAACGGTGTCCAGCCGCTCGTTAACAACCAGATCACCCAGGATGTTGCGATGAATGAAATCACGACGCCCTTTCGTGAATTCATGCTCCGGCAGGTACGCGACAAGGATCTTCGCCTGTTCGAGGACCTCGCCGACGAATCATTTCGCACCAAGGCGGACGGCGTCGTCGATTTGCGCATTCTCATCCCGGCATTCATGATTTCCGAATTGCGTCGCGGGTTCGAAATCGGCTTTCTCATCGTTTTGCCATTCCTTGTCATCGACCTCATCGTCGCAACTTTGACCATGTCGATGGGCATGATGATGCTGCCGCCAACGGTACTTTCCCTGCCGTTCAAGATCCTGTTTTTCGTGCTGATAGACGGATGGAACATCCTCGTCGGGAGCCTGATCCGCTCCTATACGTAAGGCGTCAGTTAGCCGGCGAAAATTTCCTCCGCCGGCGGAATTTTCATATTAGATAAAATCCATAGGACCTTGTTATTAAAACGGTAATACATTAGACGTACTGATCACAATATGACGGGTTGCCTTCAGGGCAATAGGCATCAGGCCGCTCCGTCACACCGGTGAAAACCCGGTATGTCCCCTTCTTTGTATCTCATCAGGGACCTACTTCCATGACCAGCATTCTTACCAATGCGTCGGCAATGACCGCGCTGCAGACGCTTAACACAACGAACAAGAACCTTGCTACGACGCAGGACCGTATCGCTACGGGCCAGCGCGTTGCCCAGGCTTCCGACAATGCCGCCTATTGGTCGATCGCGACCGGCATGCGCACTCAGAACACGGCTTTGTCCGCAGTCAAGGACGGCCTCGGTCTCGGTGCTTCGATCGTCGACACGGCTTACACGTCCCTCAACAGCGCCATCGACCTCGCTCAGAAGATCCAGGCAAAATATGTTGCCAAGGAAACTCCGGGCACCGACGGCACCGTTATTGACGCCGACATTGCCCAGTTCAAGGCTCAGATCGTCGAAATGGCCAAGGGCGCAACCTTCCAGGGCGTCAATCTGCTTGCTACCGGTGGTACCGCACAGAGCATCGTGACGGGCTATACGTCCGGTACCGGCGTCACCACCATGTCAGTCGCCGCTTTCGACCTCGAAGCTGCCCTGACGTCTGCAACGACCTCGTCGGCCGTTGAAACTGCAATTGGCACCATGAAGGACGCGGCTGCCGCTTTGGGTTCCGCCAAGACCCGCATCGACACGCAGCAGGCTTTCACTGACAACCTGATGGACGCCATCGATCGCGGCGTCGGCCAGCTCGTCGATGCCGACATGAACAAGGAATCGGCTCGTCTGTCAGCTCTCCAGGTTCAGCAGCAGCTCGGCGTACAGGCTCTCTCGATTGCAAACTCGAGCAACCAGAGCATCCTGTCGCTCTTCCGCGGCTAATCGGATAAATAATATCGATACAAGAAATTTGCCCCGGACTTCAAATCCGGGGCTTTTTCGTTTTGCTAACCTCAGTGATATTTTTCGCGTTCGCGGCCAAGGATCGCCCGGGCATTAAGGCCCGCAATCGGCTGCGCCAGATCTCTCGGTATATCCCCCGAGAGCTGCAGATCGAGATAGCGCGCGCAGCAGACGCGAAGGAACGACGTGAAGTTGCCGAGATCATGACCGGCGTCAATCGACTCATGATGCAGCCGCGTAATGAGTTGCACGACGTTCATTCCGTCACGCCGTGCGATTTCCTCCAGTTTAGACCAGAAGAAATTCTCGAGCCGCACGCTGGTGACCATACCGTCGATTCGCAGCGAGCGCGTCGTGCTTTCCCATAGACGCGCATCCGCCTTGATGAACAATTCACACATGCTGCCTCCCAAACCCGCAAACACCCATTGAGCTTAGCAGCGCTTACGCGTTGAGCACAGCCATGAACTGCTGCAACCAGGCAGGGTGGGCCGGCCAAGCTGGGGCGGTTACGAGCTTGCCATCGGTAACGGCATCGTTGATGGCGATCTCCGCAAACTTTGCGCCGGCGAGTTCGACTTCGGGGCGGCATGCGGGATAGGCCGAGCATTTGCGCCCCTCGATTACCCCTGCTGCGGCAAGAAGCTGGGCGCCATGGCAGATCGCGGCAACCGGCTTGTCGGCGTCGAAGAAGTGGCGGACGGCCTTGATCACGTTCGGATCGAGCCGAAGATATTCCGGCGCCCGTCCGCCGGGAATGACAAGCGCATCGTAATCCTCGGGACGGATCTCGGCGAACGTTGCGTTGAGTGCGAAGTTGTGGCCGCGTTTTTCGGAGTAGGTCTGGTCGCCTTCGAAATCGTGAATGGCCGTTGCGACCGTGTCGCCGGCCTTTTTCCCCGGACAGACCGCATGCACCGTGTGGCCGCAGGCAAGCAGTGTCTGAAACGGCACCATCGTCTCGTAATCTTCTGTATAGTCACCGGTAATCATAAGGATCTTGGCGCTTGGCATGTTTTTCCTCCCAAGGTTTCAACGAAGGAAAGCCTAGCAAATGCAGATCGCCTATCGGTACTAGCCGGATACTACGGGAGAATTTTCATCGGTACATGGTCTCGCGCGGCTCTAACTTCGCGCAAGCTTCGACCTCTATGGTTCCGTTACGGGATCGTGGTGGGAATCGATGGAAAAGAATATCAGGCACACATTTGAGCAGCTGTTTGCAGCGCTGAAGAAGCTCGGGGCGCGGCGGCTCATTGCCCTTGGCATCGTTGGTGTGACGCTGTTCAGCGTAATTCTCGTGTCGAGTTTCTACCTCAATCGTCCCCAGTACGAGACGCTTTATGTCGGCCTCAGCCGCGATGATGTGAACCGAATGGGCATGGCGCTAGGCGAAGCCGGCATCCCCTTCGACGTGAAATCCGACGGCACCTCGATTCTCGTTCCCTTCGGCAAGGCCGACCAGGCCCGCATGTACCTGGCGGAAAAGGGTCTGCCCACCAGCAACAATGCCGGCTATGAGCTCTTCGACAATATGGGCTCGCTCGGTCTTACGTCCTTCATGCAGGAAATTACGCGCGTACGGGCGCTTGAAGGCGAGATTTCCCGCACGATCCAGGCTATCCGCGGCATCAAGGCGGCGCGCGTTCATATCGTTCTTCCCGAGAAAGGAAGTTTCCGCCGCGGTGACCAGGCGCCATCCGCCTCGGTCGTCATCCGTACCGAGGGCGACTTTGCGATCGAATCTGCCCAATCTATCCGCCAGCTAGTGGCCGCCGCGGTGCCGCAGCTGACCGCCGCCGAAGTGACCATTCTCGATACCAATGGCCGCCTCCTTGCTTCCAAGGACGATGGAACGAGCGCCGGTGCGGTCATGTCGGCGACCCTTGAACAGAATGTTTCCACCTCCGTCGATGAAAACATTCGCAAGGCGCTTGCCCCCTATCTCGGCGTCGGACACTTCCAGACGAGCGTTCAGGTCGCGCTTGATACCGACAAGCGACAGACCAATGAGACGGTATTCGATCCGGAGTCCCGGGTTGAGCGCTCGGTTCGGGTCGTCCGTGAGAGCGGCGATTCGCAGAACTCGACCAGCGATAATGCGACCGGTGTCGAACAGAACATCCCGCAAGAACAGATCGCCAGCAAGAACGGAGACAGTTCGTCGGAGAAGACCGACAAGCGCGAGGAATTGACGAATTACGAGCTGAACTCGAAAACCGTATCGACCACCAGCGACAGCTACCAGATCAAGCGGCTGTCGATCGCCGTCGTCATCGATCAGGCGCGCCTTTTGCAAACGGCTGGCGCGACGCCGCCGCCGGCCAATTTCGTCGATCAGCAGATCGCCAAGATCACCGAGCTTGTAGCGACAGCGGCGGGCCTTGATCAGAAGCGCGGCGACGTCATCAACGTCACCGCCGTCAATTTCATGGAAACGACCGACGAGCAACTGCAGCCGACCTCGACGCCTATATCGGAAATGGTCTTCCGCCAGGCCGGCAGCTTCGTCAACGCGGCTGCGCTCATCGCCGCCGTTGCCCTCATTCTATGGCTTGGCGTCCGGCCCTTGATGCGCGAAATGGGCAAGGCGGCGGAGGTCCCGCAAATTGCCGGCGTGTCAGAGCTTGCTGTCCCGAATGTTGCAATGGCAGCAAATCTTCCTGCCGTCGCGCCCGCTCGCTCCGAGCAAAGCATGCCCTACGACGATCTCAGCGAACTCAGGCGCCGGATGCGCGTTCCCGCCCAGAATCGTCTCGAACAGATGATCGACATGGACGAGGAACGGGTCGCGGCGATCCTGAAGCAATGGGTCCACGAGGCCGCCTGAGATGAGCGCACGATCCCTAGCCAGCGTTCTTACCGATTTTACCCCGAAACGGGTGCCGCCAGATCGCGTGACGGTTTTCACCAGCGTTCGCGAGCGAGCGGTTGCGCTTGAGGAGGTCATAGAGCCGGCCGAGGAAATCGTCGACATCATCGACTACGAACTTAAGGTGAAGGAAGCCTTCGCAGCCGGGCGGGAGTCAGGTCAGGCGGAAGCGGCGGTACTTTTCGAAGCCGAGAAAGTCCGGCTGGAGCGCGAGTTCCAGGAACAACTTGCCGCTGCGGATGCCGCCTTTCTTGCCGATACGGGCGCGCGCCTTGCCGCGCAACTTGCCGATGGCTTGTCAGGCATTGCTGCAGATCTTTCCGGTTCCCTTGCGGCTGCGCTCACTCCTCTCGTCGAGGCGAACCTGCGTGAACGGGCGATCGGTGGTTTTGTCGGTGAACTCGAGCGCCTTACAAAAGGGCTCGAAGGCGTTCTTATCGACGTGACCGGGCCTCGCTACCTGCTTGACGCACTGCGCACGCGACCGGAGATCGATCCGATCCGATTTACGTTCCGCGAGGCAAGCCAATCCGAGCTTACGATGAAACTCGATGATGTCGTGATCGAAACACGCCTCGGCCACCTGATCGACGCGTTGAAGGACCAATACCGATGAACATCGACCCTGAAACGCATCGCGAAATCGTCATCGTCCGGCGCGGTCGCGGCGATGGTGAGGAAGGCCACCATGGCGGCGTCTGGAAGATCGCCTATGCCGACTTCATGACGGCGATGATGGCGTTCTTCCTCGTCATGTGGCTGATCAATGCCGCCAATGAGGAGACGAAGGCCGCCGTTGCCAGCTACTTCAATCCTGTAAAGCTGATGGACCGGCAGGCGCAGCCGAAGGGCATAGAGGAGATAGACAACGAGGAGGGCAAGGTTCGCTTCGAGCGGCCCGAATCCGTCGATCCCATTACCAAGAGCGCCCGCAACGAAAAACAGGTCGAGCCCGTCCCCGAACGTGAGGAGCGGCAGATCTTCAAGGATCCCTATGCGGTTCTCGCCGAGATCGCCACCGACTCAGGTGTTCTCCAGAACCGCTCGGCCAAGGGCGAAGGCGGCTCCAGCCAGGCCGGCCCTTCGACGGGTGCCAAGGGTGGCGATGCCTACCGCGATCCGTTCAATCCGAATTATTGGTCGACCCATGTCGAGGACGACATTTTTCCGCTGACCGATAGCCCCGCCGTCCCGCCGCCTTCGCAGGAGCAAGCGATATCGGTGTCGAATGCCAAGGCTGAAGCCGATGCCCAGCAGGCGGCGCTCGAGAAACGCATCACCGCGGGCGAGGCAAAATCGGCGCCCGATCAGCCGGAGGCCAAGCCTCCCATCACCGCCGAAACACCGGCTGCTCCTTCAAAGGATGAAAAAGCACCGGATGCCGCACAGGTTGAATCGGCGCGGGAGCTTGCCAACGAAATCGCCAAGAAAACCGGTGCGGCCAGCGATGCCAAGGCGCCAGACATCACCGTGGTCGCCAGGAATGACGGCTTGCTGATCCAGCTGACCGACAAGGTCGATTACGGTATGTTCGCCATCGGATCGGCCAAGCCCGACAAACGCGTCATCCAGGTGATCGACGAAATCGCCAAGATCATCGGCAAACGCGACGGCGAGGTCGTCATCAGCGGACATACGGACAGCCGGCCATTCAAGAGCGATACCTACGACAACTGGCGGCTCTCATCCGCCCGGGCGCAGATGGCCTATTACATGCTGACCCGCAAGGGCCTCAACGCCAAGCGCGTTCTACGCGTCGAGGGTTACGCTGACCGCGATCCGAAGATCGCGTCCGACCCATATGCGGCTCAGAACAGGCGTATCGACATCTTCCTGAAGACGGGGTCCAGATGAGGGCAGGGCGCGCGATCCATTGGCTGGTGTTCGGCTTTTTCAGCCTGCCGCTTGCCGGCGCGGCCGCGCAGGTCAATCTGCCGACACCCGAACCCTATCTCCTGGTGCGCTCCATGCGGATGCTGCAGGATCAGGTCGCGTCCGGCAAGCCGGAAGCCTTGCCGATGCTCAATCGCGTGCTCGGCCATATCGCCGAACAGCTGCGGGCGGCAAAGCCCGAAGTCTGGCAGAAGCCGGCAAATGCCTATGCGATCTTCGTTTACCTCTTGAACGGCGGTAATCCGGAGGTGGTGCGTGCGATCCTGGCATCGGCGAAGCTTGACCAGGTTGACCCCAAGCTGGTCGCGGGCTCACTGGCCTATGCTGACGGCGATACGCTGCACTTCGTCGAGAACTTCCAGGAAATTCCGCCAAATGTTCCAAGCGAACTCGTCGCTTCGATCTATCTCGTGACCGCCACCCAGCTTGCCGCCATTGATGCAGGAACAGCGCTGAAGCGTCTGGATTACATCCGGCTCAATGCGCCCGGCACGCTCCTTGAGGAAGCGGCGCTGCGCCGCGGACTGACGATCGCCGCTCGCCTCGGCGACAAGGACAAGGTCAGGCTTCTCGCCCGCAACTACCTGCAGCGTTTTTCCTATTCGCCCTATTCGGAAGATTTCTTCCGCCAGCTCGTCGACGCGTTGATGGAGTTGAAAGATCGCGTCAGCAACGACGAAATCGAAGAAATCGCAGCACTGGCCTGGCCGCGCGCGCGGCTGCCCCTCTACCTGCGGATAGCGCGGGGAGCACTGGTCGCAGGCGATCTTGCACGCGCTCGTTTTGTTTCGGAGCGAGCCGATAAATTGGCGGCCGAACTCAAGACCGACGATACACAGGCCAAGCTCTATCTTGCAGTCAGCAATGTCGGCTCCGACAAGACCGGCGATGCGAAGTTCATGCTGTCGAAGCTGCCGCGCGACCGTCTGCACGAACGCGATGCCAAGCTTCTGGACGCAGCGCTTGCCATGTCGAGCCGGATCCTGGCGCAACCGATTCCCGAATTGGCAGCACCGCCAAAGCCGGCAGCCCGCAGCGCGCCCGTACAAGCCAGTGCGCAGTCCAGCGCGCCAGCGGCGGGCAGCGCAGCGCCGACCACGGATGAGCCAGATCCACTCTTCCTTGAGACACGAAAGAAGCTAGACGCTATCGACGCGCTCCTCGGGAGGACAGGCAAATGACGATTGGAGCCGATATGCCGTTGAAATCGCTGATCGGAGCCCGCATCAAGGACAGCGGCAAAGGCGAATCCCCTATCGATCTCTTGTTGCCGGCGGACGGCAAGGCGGCTCTCGACTTTGAGACCATGGTGAAGGCTACGGCGCCGAAACTTCATCGCGGGAAGAGCAGCGAGGTGAAGGAAGGCGTGCGCGATACGCCGGACAAAGACGCTGAATCCAAAAACGACGAAGCGACTGCCCCGGCCGCGGGGCAGGGGATGTTCGGCCAGACCATGCTGGCACTCGAGCAATTGCTCCAAACTCAGCAGCATGCACAGGAACAGTCCCTCGCTACAGCCGACCCGCGTTTTGCGGCCAGCATCGTCGACGAAGCAGCGGCTCTGATTGACGGCACGACTTCGGTGAAACCCGTCGGCAAGCCCGCTTCCGAAGCTGCATTGCCTGACAAAGCGGCTGAGACAAGCCCGGCAGCACCCCCGGTGAAGACCGAGGCCGCGCAGCCTCGCAACGGAGAGGCTACGCCAGCGGCCACACCGCCTTCCGCGCGTCCGCAAGCGAGCGAAGCGAACGCGCAGCCGCCTTCGACTGAACGTAGCGTTCCCCGCCTGGCGGAGCCTTCTCCTGCGCCATCGACAAACGCTGCGATGGCGAACGCGAGCGCTGGAGGCCAGTCTGATCTCAGGATCGCAACGCCGTTAACGCCGGCCGCCGCCGCGCCGGTTGCCGGGCGTCCCGGTATCAGCGATGTCCAGGTCATTTCCGATCGCAGCACCAGCGCCACGCGGACGCTCGTGATCCAGCTTCAACCCATAGAACTTGGCACAGTGACAGCACGGCTGCGGCTGACGTCCGAAGGCATGCACATTCAGCTGAACGCCGAGAACAACGTGGCGGCCGAACATCTCGCCCGTGATCATGAGGCCCTCGGCAAGGCTCTGAAACTGGCAGGTGTTGGCGACGACACCTCGTCGATTACGATCGCCGTAATCGACCGGTCGAGCCCGACTTCGAATGCTCAGGGTGGCCAGCTCAATTCCGGCGGGCAGGACGCACAAGCGGATGCGCGGGCCTATGGGCAGGGACAGGCGGCATCCGGAGGCGCCAAGCAGGGCGGATCGACTGGCCAGCAATATCCGGGAGACACGAGAGCAGATGAGCGCGAGGAAAAAGCCGGTAAGCCTGGTATTGAAAGCCACGTTTCACGCGGTCTGGTTGTCTAGCCTTCTTGCCATCGCGAACCCCGCTTCATCCGAAAACCTCTGCGAGCGCGAAATGCACCGGGCGTCGGGGAAGTATGGCATTCCGCTCGGCATTCTCTATGCCGTCGGCCTCACCGAGACCGGGCATAAGGAGTCGCTCCAGCCTTACGCCATGAATATCGACGGCACGTCATACTTCATGCCGTCTGCCGCCGCGGCAGCGGCCAAATTCGCCCAAGCACAGATGCAGGGCGCCAAACTCATCGACCTCGGCTGCATGCAGATCAACCAGCATTATCATGCGGACGCATTTCCCTCCGTCGCCGCAATGCTCGATCCCAAGGCCAATGTCGACTATGCAGCGCGGTTTCTAAAGGGGCTCCGTTCGCGCGAGGGAAGCTGGACCATGGCGGTCGCCCGCTATCACGCCGGGCCCAACAACGATCCCGCCCAGCAATATTATGTCTGCCGCGTAATCGAAAACATGGTGGCCAGTGGTTTCGGTAACTGGACCCCGAAAGCACGCCAGTTCTGCGGCAAGAATCAACCATGACCCGTAACACTTGGTAAGAAAACGTGAATTCCCTTCAAGGGATTCTTGGGAAGCTGGTTCCGACCCAAAAACGAATCAGAAAACAGGACACAGTCAAGGAAAAATCGTACGCTCGGAATGGCCAGCTCTTCCCTATAAATTGGGGTCTATTTCTTGGGAATTGTCCACGAGTCACCACCACCGCTAGTTGTGTATTGCTTGGGGCAACTTATTGATTCGAAAGGTGGGGTTGTGATCGTAGTCGTCGACGAACGAAGTTTGGTGACGAGTGGGTATTCTGCGTGGTTCGCCCGCGAGGGCATTACGACAACCGGCTTTGCTCCTGACGATTTTGGCGACTGGGTCGCCACTGTTCAGGAGAACGACATTATGGCCGTCGAAGCATTTCTGCTAGGGGAATGCGCCGATCGGAACAAGTTTCCACACAAAATTCGTGAACGCTGTGCGGCACCGGTTATCGCCGTCAACGAGACACAGTCTCTCGAGCATACGCTGGAGCTTTTTCAGGCAGGTGTCGACGACGTCGTCCGCAAGCCGATGCACGTACGGGAAATCCTGGCGCGCATCAACGCGATCCGCCGCCGTTATGGCAACGGTGATGCCGGCACGCAGATCGGTCCCATCCGTGTCTTTTCGGATGGGCGCGATCCGCAGGTCAACGGCATCGATTTCTCCTTGCCGCGACGCGAGCGCCGTATCCTTGAATACCTGATCGCCAATCGTGGCCGCCGGCTCAACAAGGCGCAGATATTCAGCGCCATCTACGGCATTTTCGACAGCGATGTCGAAGAGAGCGTGGTCGAGAGCCATATCAGCAAGTTGCGCAAGAAATTGCGCGAGCAACTCGGCTACGACCCGATCGATTCGAAACGTTTCCTCGGATACAGCATCAATCTCGACTAGGCGCTGTATCCGCCAGTGGCGGAAGCGCCGAACCCCTTAATCCCAAAGGACTACAAGGCGTCAGCTTCGCGCAAGAATCGCAGGATAACGATCTTGTACGCAAGGTGTGACGCAAGGAGACGGATATGAGCCTCTATGGAATGATGCGAACCGGCATTTCGGGCATGAACGGCCAGGCCAACCGCCTGTCGGCCGTCTCGGACAACATCGCCAATTCCAGTACGACCGGCTACAAGCGGGCAAGCACCGAGTTTTCCTCGCTCGTGCTGCCAAGCTCGGGCGGCGAGTATAATTCGGGTGGCATCGAAACCACGGTCCGCCACCACATTTCCGAAGATGGGTCCCTGCGTTACACGACGTCGTCGACCGACCTCGCCCTGCAGGGGAAGGGTTTTCTCATCGTCAGCAATTCGAGCGGCACGCCATATCTCACGCGTGCAGGGTCATTCGTCCCGGACCCGCAGGGCAACCTGGTGAATACGGCAGGCTATTACCTGATGGGCTATCCAATCACCAACGGCAATGTGAATCCTGTCGCCAACGGCTACCAGGGTCTCGAAAAAATCAGCATTGCCCAGAACGACCTCATCGCGGATCCAAGCCGTACCGGTATCTTCACCGCCAATCTTCCGGCAGGCGCGGACATCGTAGCAGCGGCTGACCGTCCGCCGGCGAACGCCACCGCCTCGGCCAAGTACACGGCGAAAACGTCGATCCAGACATTCGATAATCTCGGCAATGTCGTGGTCGTCGACCTCTATTTCACCAAGACCGCAGATAATGCGTGGGAAGTCGCGGCCTATGACCATGCCAATGCGGCGGCCTCGGGTGGCTTCCCCTATACGCCGGCAACGCCGCTGACCACCGAGAACTATACGTTCGACGCCGTGACCGGGAAGCTGAACTCCACCGACCAGTCCATCTCGATCAACGTTCCAAATGGCCAGGCGCTCGAGATCGATTTCTCCGCGACGAAGCAGCTCGCAGGCGATTATACGCCCATCCAGGTCAAGGTTGACGGCAACTCTCCGAGCCCGATTGACAATGTCGACATCGGTGCTGATGGCACGGTCATGGCGATCTACAAGAACGGCGCCAAGCGAGCGATCTACAAGATCGCGCTTGCCGATGTCCCAAGTCCCGACAATCTGCTCGTTATGTCCGGCAACGTGTTCTCGCCGAGTGCTGACTCCGGCGACATCCAGGTTGGATTCCCCGGCACGGGCAGCTTCGGCAACCTGAACTCGGGTGCTCTCGAACAGTCGACGGCCGATATCGCGCAGGATCTGACCGACATGATCGAGGCCCAGCGCAACTATACGGCGAATTCCAAGGTCTTCCAGACGGGCGCGGACCTGATGGACGTGCTGGTCAATCTAAAAAGGTAGTTGAACAACTCATGGCGATTGGACAAAGGGTATGTCACTAACTTCGGCGCTCAACACCGCTCAAGGTGCGATAACGACCGTTTCGAAGCAGACTGCTTTGGTGTCGCGCAATATTGCCGGCGCCAACGATCCCAATTTCACCCGACGCATCGGCTCGGTGGTCAGCGGTCCAGGCGGCTTGACATATCTCTCGGTCACCCGCTCCGCCGATGATGCGCTCCTGTCCAAGTATATCGAGAGCAACAGCCAGCTCGGCGCCTCGGACACGCTTCAGGGCGGTCTTGACCGCCTTTCCGGCATCTACTCCGCCAATGACGCATCGGGGTCGCCAAGTGCCCTGCTTGGCGATCTGCGGGATGCCCTGCAGCTCTATGCGAACAAGCCAAGCGATACGACGGTAGGACAGGCCGCGGTCACGAAAGCCGCCGACCTTGCCAATGCCCTGAACCGGGGCAACGACGAAATCCAGAAACTGCGGCAGGACGCCGATACCGACATCGCGGACTCCGTCAAGAACTTGAATACGCTGCTTGCCAAGTTCGAAACGGTAAACACCAAGGTGATCAACGGCACGCGTTCCGGCACTGACGTGTCGGACGCGCTCGACGAACGCGACGGCCTGCTCAAGCAGATTTCCGGCGAAATCGGCATCACGACGCTCGTTCGCGGCGACAACGATATGGTGATCTTTGCCCAGAACGGCGTCTCGTTGTTCGAAGGCAAGCCGCGCGCCGTCAGCTTCACGCCAACCAGCGCCTTCAGCGCCGGCACTTCGGGCAACCAGGTCTATATCGATGGCGTGCCGCTGACGCACGACACGTTCCAGCAGCCCTATGGCACGGGACGCCTTTCCGGATTGCTGCAGCTACGCGACCAGGTCGCGCCCGATTATCAGAAGCAGCTCGACGAGATTGCGCGCAGCCTCGTCAGCACGTTCGCCGAGTCCGATCAGAAGACGCCGCCGACGCTGCCGACAGTGCCGGGCCTATTCACTTATCCCGGCGCGCCGGCAATGCCAGCGGACGGCGCGATCCTTCCGGGTCTCGCCGGCACCATCAAGGTTTCATCGGCCTATGTCCTGAGCGAAGGCGGCAATCCCGCGCTTCTGCGCGACGGCGGCACAGTGCCGGCCAATCCGGACTACGTCCAGAATCCCGACGGCTCCGCCGGGTTTTCGGTACGTCTCCAGAATTTGATCGGTGCGATCACCTCACCGCGCATTTACGATCCAACTGCGAACGGCGGCAACAACAAGAGCCTGCTCGACTTCTCCTCTGCCTCCATAAGTTCGCTTGAGGCAAAGCGGCAGTCTGCAACGCAGACCAACGAATACAATGGCATTCTGGCTTCCAGGGCGAGCGATGCCATCTCCAATGCGACCGGCGTCAACATCGACACCGAAATGCAGTCGCTCCTGGATCTCGAGCATTCCTATAGTGCGTCGGCGCGGATCATCTCCACGATCGACTCCATGTTGAAAGAACTCCTTCAGGCGGCGTCATAGATATGAAAACCCAATCCGTTTCCTCCTATATGCTGGCAAATGCGACCCGCAACATTCTGGCAAAGGCCCAATCCGAGCTGATCAAGGCACAGCAGGAGGGAACGACCGGCTTCGTTTTCGACAAGGGGCTGACCCTTGGCAGCCGCACCGGCCAGTCCATCTCACTGCGCAAGGAATATGACCGCCTGTCCGTCCTGACCGACACGAATGGCGTCATCAAGGAGCGAATGACCACGTCGCAGAATGCGCTCACCAGCATCATCAAGGGAACGCAAGACCTTCTGAGCACGGTGACGGCAATGTCAGGTGGTGCAGCGGGCAGGGCAGTCGCTGTCGACAAGGCCAAAAACCTGATGCAATCGACGACGGAGCTGCTCAATTCGAGCTTCAATGGCGAGTATATTTTTGCGGGTGTCAACACCGACGTGAAGCCGCTTGCCGATTATGACGCTGCGGGAGGTCCGGCTCGAGCCGCTGTCCTGCAGTCGTTCCAGGACTATTTCGGCTTTCCGACCACGGATCCGCAGACAGCCAATATTGCGCCCGCCGCCATGAAGGACTATCTCGACACTGCCTTTGCCGGCGAATTCGACGCCGCCTCATGGTCGGCAAACTGGTCGTCGGCCTCCGATACACTCGTCAAGAGCCGCATTGCACCCACCGAAATCGCCGAAACCTCGGTCAGCGCCAACAGCGCCGGCTTCCGGCAGATGGCGATGGCAATGACAATGGTTGCGGAGCTGGGCAATATCGGGCTCAGCCAATCCGCCCTTGATGAAGTCGTCGGCAAGGCATCGAAGACGACGACCGACGCCATTACCGCACTCGCCGACACGCAGGCGTTCCTCGGCAATGCGCAGGCCCGCACCAAGGATGCGACTGACCGGCTGGCTGTGCAGCTCAATGTCCTCAACAGCTCCGTGCTCGACCTTGAAGCCGTCGATCCGAATGAGGCCGCCACCCGCGTGAATGCGCTTACAACACAGATCCAGGCGTCTTATGCACTGACCGTCAAGATTCAAAGCCTGAGCTTGCTCAACTATCTGAAATAGTGACCAGCGCAATCACTGCGCCGGCTGGTGAACGGAAACAAACATGTACCAGGCCCGATACGATGACATCATGAGCGACGGCGCCGACAACGCCAGGGAAACCGAGCGTTCGCTGTTTGATCAGTCGATCATGATGCTTGAGGAGGCGCGCGACGAGGGCGGGTATTCGTTCAAGGGCATCGAGGCCGTTCAGTTCACCTCGCGGCTGTGGATGCTCGTTCTCGAAGATCTCGGCAGCCCCGCCAACGGATTGCCGCCAGAGCTGCGTGCCTCGCTTATCTCGATCGGCATCTTCATCCTCAAGGAACTCGAGGCGATCCGCCAGGAAACGTCGACCGATTACGACAGCATCATCGAAATCACCCGAACGATACGGGACGGACTCTGATCATGAAGATCTCGCTTCGTGCCGGTGAAAAGATCTATGTCAACGGCGCCGTGCTGCGCGCCGACCGCAAGGTCTCGCTCGAATTCATGAACGACGTGAGTTTCCTGCTTGAAACCCACGTCATGCAGGCCGATGAGACCACGACGCCGCTGCGCCAGCTCTATTTTGCGGCACAGATCATGCTGATCAACCCGGCAATCAAGGACGAGGCTCATCGCACATTCAAGCGCATGCTGACTTCCTTGCTGACGACCTTCGAAAATCAGCGGATGCTCAAGGAGCTCAAGCTGATCGACGAGCTAGTCTTCAACGACCGTGTCTTCGAGGCGCTGAAATCGATCCGGCTGCTTTACACCCTGGAAGCCCAGATACTCGCAGGCGAAGCCCCGCCCATCATTCCATCTCAAACGGACAAGGCCGTGAGGCCGGAGGCACACGCATGACCACTGTTCCGCCCGTCGGCACACAACAGACGAATACGAACAACGACACCAGCAAGACAAACGGTCCGGGTGTCGACTACCAGACTTTCCTGAAGCTGCTGGTCGCGCAGATGAAGAACCAGGATCCGACCCAGCCGATGGATGCAACCCAGCAGGTCACGCAGCTTGCCCAGTTCTCCAGTGTCGAACAGGCGGTGCAGACCAACACGAAACTCGACCAGCTTCTGGCCAGTTCCTCGCTGCAGCAGGCCGACGGCATTATCGGCCGGACTGTCACCAGCGCCGACGGAAAGATCAGCGGTGTCGTCGAATCCGTGCGCATCTACAATGACGGCATGATCGCAACGCTGAAGGGCGGCGCGACGCTGCCGATCACCGCCGGCATCGTGGTCAGCTGACGATGAACGAAGCCGACGCCCTCGATATCGTCAATCAGGCCATCTGGACCGTGATTGTCGCCTCCGGTCCGGCCGTCGGCGCCGCGATGTTTGCTGGCGTGTGCATCGCGCTGTTTCAGGCGCTGACGCAGATCCAGGAGATCACGCTGACTTTCGTGCCGAAGATCCTTGCGATTCTCGCCGTGCTCGCGCTGACGGCGCCCTTCGTCGGCTCGCAGATCAACACGCTCACTCTGCTCGTATACTCACGCATCGAGCACGGATTCTCCTAAAGGGCGATATGGCTTTACACCTAAGCAGCCTCCGAATCCCCGGCCTGTCGGCGCAACAAGAAGGACGCCGCCATCGCAATTATCGTCCCGACGGTTCAAATGATTTCCTGGGGCGGGCAGGGCATTCGGCCGTTTCCATCCAGATTTTAGCCGCGTAGCATTGCTCTTGATTCACCTATGTAGCAGGCCATCTGCACACCTCACGTCGCGGCTGCCGTCCTGTGCGGCGCATTGAGAAGATTAACGATCGCCTGAGGCCCTCCCTGGATTTCAGCCAGCAAGGGTCGGTGAACCGTTAAGGCAGTCTGGTCAATATCGAGACTTGAAAGAGCCTTGTTGACCTCTGCGACATAGGCGGCCGTCGCCGGCATCGCGATGCCGGCACGTTGCATCAACCATTCGATGGTATAGAGCGCGGGGACATCTTCAAGAATGTGACGCGATCGCTGCAATAATTCAACGGATTTCGGCGACGCCATTGACTTGTAGACCTCGCGGCACGATTGCATCATGTCGTAGAAGTTCGGCAGGATCGGCAATCCATACTGCCTGTTCAGAACTTCCGGAAAGCGCTCGAGCTCGACGCCGTAGACGCGGCCCAGCGCCACCCGTTCCCGGTCTATCGCGTCGAGTTTTTGAGCCAGTGATCGGTCGATGCCGTCAAGATAATGATTGTACTGAACGCCGGCTTGTGTAAGGGCGAAGTTCCTCGGATGCAGCACGATAGCGACATGCAGAAAATAGGCCGTCGCGCTGAACACCAGATCGACGCCGCTCAAGACCGTGAAATCCGGCCAGGACGGTTTGCCGATCCGGTCTCCCAGCGGAAAGCACCCGCGCAACTTGTCGAGGGCGCGTGCAGGGTCGCGGGAAAGGATCGAGATATTTATCGACAGTTTACGGTTGCCTACGATGCTTTCTTGCTCGGCGCGGGTTCCGTAAAAGCTTTCCGCGAAAATGACGTCGGCGTCGGCAAGAGGATGACCACGCCGGATCATTTCCGCGACCACTGGCTGGGTTGCCTGTCCGGCCTTGACCAGAACAATGGTTTTGTCCCTCAGATCGAAATCCGCTCCAAGCTTCCGAAAGATTTCGAGACGCAGCGCAGGAATGTCCGGCACTGTTATGAAGATCACGGAGGCAGTCGAAATCGCCTCCGCAGCCCTGGGGTCGTCGAACGAACTAAACAGGCTGGGGTCGACCTCAACATGCATGGTTGAGGCCGACAGCACCTTCTCGAACTTAACCGTTCCCGAGGCCTCGGCGATACGATTTTTTACATCCACTTCATTCGACCGAAAGAAAAGCAGTCTCGGATCTTTGCCATGAATTTCCTGACTTGAAATCAGGTCCACCAAAAGGGTGCGTCCGACATGCCCGCCCCCAACGATCAAGATATCGGTCATTCCTTTATCTCCATTTATTCAGAAACTATATTGTCCTATAGGGCGAAGGCGTGCCGCCAGCTCCTTTGGCTGGTTGCTGTGTAGGCCTCGCCATCCGGCGCCGTTCAGAAGACTGGACAAACTGAGCTAAATCGCCCAATCGGAACCCAAGCTCTCCCCATTTCGCAGGATCGGAGGCGTATCTGCCACCGGGATCTCGCGTGCCAGCGACTGAATGATTTTAGCGAGACGATCGGTCGCCGCCACTATGTCGGCAGACGACACGTTCATGGAGGTTACGGCCCTGACGAGTTGAGGGGTCCAGGCAATGAGCCCGACCGCAGCCGATTGGGCTCGCGTAACGAAGTCCGACGCGGTGATCCCTAGTTCCGCAACATCGATCAGGACGATGTTGGTCTCGGGCGCGCTAATCCTGATATGTGGCAGCCCCTCCAGCCTCGCGGCAAGAAGTTGCGCGCTGGCGTGATCCTCCGCAAGGCGCTCGACATTGTTCTTTATCGCAAACAGCGCAGCCGCTGCCATGTACCCCGACTGATGCAGAGCTCCGCCGAACCACTTCCTGTAACGCTTGGCGTGGGCGATCAGGTCGCGCGAGCCAAGCAGCACAGAACCGAACGGCGCTCCCAGGCCTTTGGCAAAGCACACTGAAACAGCATCAAATTGCTTGCAATATTCGCGTGGTGAAGCACCGGTCGCCACGCAGGCATTGAGCAGCCTTGCCCCATCGAGCATAGTCAGCATCCCATGCTGCCGGGCAGTCGAGGTCAGTTTGGCGACTTGCTGGAGAGTATAAACTCTACCCCCACGCCCATTGACGGAATTTTCAAGGATCAGGAGACGGGGACGAGCATAGGTGTCGCTCCACCGGGCCTTCGTGGCGACGGCGTCAATGATTTCGGCAGGTATCAGGAGGCCGTATTTTGCGTGGATCACATTGAGATTCACATGGGAGAAGTCGGAAGTCTGCGCTGCCTCGAAGAAGTTGATATGCGAGGCAGCTTCCAGAATCAGTTCGTCGCCAGGGCTAGTCAGCGCCCGAATCGCGACCTGGTTGCTCATGGTACCAGTCGGCATGAACATTGCTGCTTCCGTGCCAAAATAATCGGCGCAGAAATGTTCCAGCTCTTGAACTGTCGGGTCCTCTCCGTAGCAGTCGTCGCCGACGCTCGCCAAGCGCATTGCCTCGAGCATGGCGATATTGGGTTGTGTCAGTGTATCACTGCGAAGATCAACGAACATCTTTTCGGCTCCAATGGGCTTGAAATATTTTGTGAAAGTTATCGCTTGTTATTGCGAGCACGCAGGGGCTATGCCGGTGCTCGATTGACAGATTCAGGTCCCTGAGGCGGGATTGTCGAAGTCGATGCGGATCCGCCGGGCCACGTAGGATACCCGCAGACCCCGATGCCGAACGAGAAAGAGGCCGGCGGCCGCCGCAGCGGCGGCACCTGCCAAGGCACCAACGGCGAGCCCCCAGCGGGGACCTGCGACATCCGCGACAAACCCGACAATCAACGCTCCGAGCGGCACGCTGCCGTCGAGGATCGCAATGCGAATTGCTATAACACGGCCGCGCAGCGCCGGGTCGGTCGCAAGCTGCATCGTCGTGTTCGTCGAGGTGGTAAAGGTCAGGACGGCTACCCCAACCACAGCGAGCGCAGCGCCGAAATACCAGGGGTTGGGCGCCATGGCGGCCGCGCCGAGCGCGAGCCCGATTGCTGCGCTGGAAATGAATAGAATGCCGACGTGCGGACGTTCGCGTGTGGCCGCAAGCAGCGCGCCGATGACCGTTCCCACCGCGATCGTCGAACTCAGGAGCCCAAATTGTTCCGCGCTGGCGTGGAACACGGTAACTGACATGGTGGAGATAAAGATCGGGAAGTTCATGCAGAACGCGCCGACGAGAAAGAGCATGATGCACACCGCTCGCAAGTCGGCGCGGCCGGTAACATAGCGAAAACCCTCTCCCAGGCCGCCCGGCTTTCGCGCAGCCCTCACGTAGTGCCGAAGATCGTCAAGGCGCAGCAGTGCCAAAGATCCCAGGACGGCTGCGAACGACGCAGCGTTAAGAAGGAAAGCCCAGCCGGTGCCGACGCTGCCGATGAGGAAGCCGGCAACTGTTGGCCCTATCAGGCGGGCGGCATTGAAGGATGTGGAATCCAGTGCCACGGCATTTGACAGGTCGCTCTCAGAAACCAGCTCTGGAACGAAGGTCTGGCGGGCTGGAACGTCGAACGCCGTAGTGCAACCAAGCGCAAAGGCCAGAACATAGACGTGCCAGAGTTCGACGCGACCGGTCACTGTGAGAAGCCCAAGCACGAGGGCCAACAGTCCCAGGATCGTTTGCGTGGTCATCACAAGTTTGCGGCGATCGAAGTGGTCGGCCGCAAATCCGCTCCAGGGTAGCAGCAGGAGTTGCGGACCGAATTGAAGCGCCATCACAATGCCGACAGCTGCCGCGCTGTGATCGGTAAGTTGTGTGAGTACCAACCAGTCTTGCGCCGTGCGCTGGATCCACGTCCCGATATTTGAGACGAATGCGCCGATGGCCCAAACCCGATAATTATAGCTCCGAAGCGAGCGGAAAGTGCCACTTACAATTGCCACGAAATGCTAACCTTCTTCCATGCAAGGGATTTTCCGCGCTAAAGTCGCCCGAAGGCGCGCGAAAAGTATAACGAAAGTATAATTGTATAACTAAAGTATAATGCCGTTTACGCCAGAATCGAACATAGAAAACTTGATTATTATAGTCAACTTCAATATGGCTGAAAATGTTTTTTGACGTACGGGAGTTTCAGGATGAATTTTTTGAGAATGGCCGCAGCGGCGGCGGCCTTGCTGGCAAGTTTTCTGCCGCTTTCGGCCCAAGCCTTCACAGTCATCGACGTTGCGGGCCGCGAAGTCAGTTTCGACAGGCCGGTTGAGCGCGTCGTCCTCGGGCAGGGCCTGATGATCCATGCCATCGCACCGATCGCCAAGGAAGATCCTTTCGCCAAGATCGTGGCCTGGCGTAACGATTTGTGGAAGACGGATAAGAACAGCTTCAATGCCTATGCGCAGAAATTCCCGAAGATGAGGGAGCTGCCTTTCGTCGGCAATGTGGACAATGGAACGTTGCAAACCGAAACCATCGTCAAATTGAACCCCGACGTCGTGCTGCTTCCGATCGAATCGAAGCCTCCGGCGGAAGAAGCCAAACTTGAGCAGACGCTCGCCGGGGTCGGGGCGAAGATCGTCTATCTGGACTTCCGCGCCGACATGATCAAGAATACGGAGCCGAGCCTGAAGATCATTGGAAAGCTCTATGGCCATGAGGATCGCGCCGAAGCCGTCGCCGCTTATTGGAAGCAACAGATGGCGCGCGTTACCGACAGGCTGAAGGCGGCGAGCCCGGCGAGGCAGAATGTGCTGGTGTATCGCATCGCCGGCCTTACCGGGTGTTGCGCTACCTTCGGCCCGCATAATTTCGGTCTGATGGTGGAACAGGCAGGCGGGCACAATATCGGCTCAGACTTCGTGCCGGGCCTTTATGGCGAACTCAACCCTGAACAAGTCATCGCCTCCAATCCCGACATCGTGGTGGTGACCGGCACGAACTGGAGCGAGACGGAAGGGGCCAAGGGTTACGTTAATGTCGGTCCTAACGCTGCGCCGACGCTCGATGAGAGCCGTAAGGCGCTCAATGCACTGATGACCGATCCGGCCTTCACCGGCTCCAAGGCTGTCGCCAACGGCAACGTCCACGCGATCTGGCACATGTTCTATACGAGCCCCTACCAGTTCGTCGCCGTGCAGCAGCTGGCCAAGTGGTTCCACCCCGACCTCTTCGCAGATCTCGATCCGGACACCACTTTCAAGGAGTTCCACGACAAGTTCCTGCCCATCCCTTATCAGCCGGGCTATTGGGTGGATGCCAGGGCGGCAAACTAACCCGCATATGGCCGGGATCGCTGCAACCTCGATCGATGCCGAAGTCGGAAGGGCCCGCTATCGCGCCCTCGTCCGGCGAAAGCTCGTAATCCTTTTTGCCATGACGGCAGTGCTGTGCCTGTCATTCGCCGTCGATCTCGCCTGGGGGCCGGCGCGCTACAGTCTGTGCGATATTATTTCGACACTTTTCGATCCCGATTCCATTTCCCCCCAGCTGCGTGCTGTCGTATGGAACATCCGCATGCCTGTCGCCGCAATGGCGATCATCGCAGGCGCAGCGCTTTCCGTTGCCGGCGCGCAGATGCAGACCATTCTGGCAAATCCGCTTGCCGACCCCTTCACACTCGGCATTTCCGCCGCAGCAAGCTTCGGCGCGGCACTTGCCATTGTCACCGGCGCTGCCATCCTGCCGATCGCAGCCGGCGTTCTGGTGCCGGTCAATGCCTTCATCATGGCGTTGATCGCCACGCTCTTCATCCATTTCATCTCGCAGATGCGCGGCGTGACCGTGCAGACCGTGGTGCTGGTCGGCATCGCGCTCGTCTTCACCTTCAACGCCTTGCTCGCCTTCCTGCAATATCTCGCCTCGGAACAGGCGCTGTCCGCCGTCGTCTTCTGGACCATGGGCAGCCTCACCAAGGCGACTTGGCCTAAGATCTGGACCACCCTTGCCGTGCTCATGATCGCCCTGCCGCTATTCGCGCGCAACGCCTGGGCGCTGACTGCGATAAGGCTCGGCGAGGACAAGGCGGCGAGCTTCGGCGTCAACGTCCGCGGTGTCCGGCTGGAGACAATGCTGGTCGTCTCGCTGCTTGCCTCGGTTCCCGTCAGTTTCGTCGGCACGATTGGCTTTGTCGGTCTTGTGGGACCCCACATAGCCCGGATCATTCTCGGCGAGGACCAGCGGTTCTTCCTGCCGGGCTCGATTCTTTCCGGTGCGCTGCTCCTGTCGCTGTCCTCGATCGTTTCGAAGTCGATCGCACCGGGTGTCGTTTTCCCGATCGGTATCATCACAGCGCTGGTCGGCGTGCCGTTCTTCTTCGCGCTTATCCTGTCGAGCAGGGGCCGTTCATGGTAGCGCTTCGATTGCAAGCGGTCGGCGCCTACCACGGCCGCAAGCTCTATGTCCGGGACATTACCACCCCGACGTTGAACTCAGGGGAGGTGATAGCGGTGATCGGGCCGAACGCCGCCGGCAAGTCGACGCTTCTCAAGCGGATTGCCGGAATATTGAAGGGGCCAGGAAACGTTATCATCGAGGGCGCGAAGAACGCTAACGCCATCAGCTACATGCCGCAGGATACGTCGGCCAATGCGGTGCTGACCGTCTACGAATCCATCTTGCTCGCCCGCAAGCAGGGTCAGTCATGGGCTGTGGCGGACGAGGACTTGCGCCTCATCGACGAGATCATGGAGGCGCTGAACATTGCACCGATTGCCTTCGCTGACCTCGGCGCACTTTCCGGAGGGCAACGCCAACTGGTTTCGATCGCGCAGGCACTCGTTCGCGAACCGGAAATCATGCTTATGGACGAGCCCACCAGCGCGCTCGACCTTCACCGCCAGATCGAAGTGCTCGATTTGATGCGGCGCCAGGCGCGTAGCAAGCGCATGATCGTTCTGATTGCCATCCATGACCTCAACCAGGCCCTGCGCTTCGCGGACAGGGTTATCGTGATCGAGAATGGTCGGATGCGTGCCTGTGGCAAACCGGACGAGGTGGTTTCGGTCGCCATGCTGCGCGAGGTCTACAAGGTCCATGCCCGGATCGAGAAGTGTTCGATGAACCACGATCACGTCATCGTGGATGGGGCGGCGCACTAGGTCAAGTATCCGCTGGAGCTGCGCGCAATCAGCGACGACATCACCGTCGGGCTATCGTGCAATTTGGTTGAAGGACATTCTGACTTTGCGGTGTGAATTCATGCCGAAGCGCGACTTGCGAGAACACCAGATTATTCGGTGCGGCGCATCTGTGCCAGTAGCTTCTGACAGCTTGATCGCCTGGCCGTCCGGCGAATAGGCGAATTTGTAGATCGTCTCGGGGCTGACCGCGACGGCGTGACGCTCAAGCCGCATCCGCCCGGCGATCTGCTACGGCGACCGGCCGTGCATGATCCGCTCGATCACTGACTGACGCACATGGGCGAAGCGGCTAAGCTTACGCAACTTGGCGCGTCGCTGGCGCGCCAAGTCATTGGCCCTAACACAGTAGTAGCCATTGAGATCCGGCATCTGCCCATCACCGAAAGTATTGCGCTTGACCTCGCGGAAAATCGTCGAGCGATGCCGACCGACTTTCGCGGCAATGAGACCAATACTGACGCCGGCCGGCCGCCAGCGTGCGATCTTGCGGGGCTCATCCATATCGCTCTGGGAGTAGGTGCATTTCATGTGCCCTTCCCTGGGAGAGATAAGCCCTTGTTATCTCTCGCAAGTCGCACTTCAAATTAGAACCCACTCGGCAACACACCTTTGCGGCATAAGACCAATTATGGAACTAAGGTATTGAAATAACAACATTTTTCAAAACATGGGGCAAAACCATGAAATCTCTTTTCACATGCTTGCTATTCGCGTCGCTTGCTCTTTTTAACGCCCCCGCGGACGCAGCGGTGGCAAGCTCTTCCTTAAAGATTGTTCTCGAAATCGTCTCACTGAAACGCGCTGTTGTCGGCCGCGCGAAGGACTACACGTCGCCTCGTTGGAAAACCGCAAAGTGATAGCTCTTCTCTATGATGGTCAACGTCTTTCGTTGGGCGATCAAATACTGCGACTTACCACGATAGTCGTCGCTAGCGCCTCCTAGGCAAAGACATTTTTGCATTCTTCTTCACTACTAAAGCTCAATTGCCATGTGTTGGGAAACAATGTTCCATACTCTGGCTCTGACGGATAAATGAACAATTGAAATCCAAATTTTAGCGAAAAGGAACCGCGGTGGTGCGCTTCGCAAGGAGACCGCTATGGTAAGCAAATTGATTTGTCCACTGCCGTTATACATATGCATCGCTTCCGCATCGGCCCACGCACAGGTGCCGGTCGAGCCGTGTAAAATAGCAAAACAGGCAGGACTGCCAGCCAATGAGTTTGCACTTGACACCTTGGGACCAACCCCATTGGAACTTGCTGGTCCAGAAGCATTTCGCGCAGCCGCGAATATTACCCTTAAACATGGCTATACGTCTTTTCGGCTAACAGAAGTAGTCAGCATTGCTCCAAACTGTATCGTAGTGGAGACATATAGGCCCGATACCTTGCCAAAGGACTGTAATGGCAAGCCCGAAATCGACCCTGATTCTTTGTACAACGCACGGGACGTATTGGATAGACCTGACGAGTTGGCGCGGCGCAATGGTTGGAAATAGCGACATTTGGTTCGTTGCCGCTAGGCGAATTCCGAAAAGGCATCCATGCCATTAGCACGGCGGCATTTTGAACTATTGAAGGCAGTCGGCTACACACTGCTTTTCGCCATTTTGGTGGCGGTCGGTCTATTCGGCATATACTTTTTTATTGCTAATCCTCATTATTTCACGGCGCCATCCCATGGCGGCTAGGTTCGAAAAGGCATCGGCTCGCGTAGCCGTTTACTGGTAGTCAACATCGCATCGGAGATAACGATGCCGCAATTTTCACTTGAACAGTCGTGGTGGCTGAGAAAAAGGGGGCGCGCTGAGCACGGGGTGGTCATGCTGACGATCGCTCCCGCCACCAATCCTGTGCTTGGAGTTTCCAGTAAGTAATTTGTGCTACGGACAAGCCCCCCAGACCTCCGGCCCACACGAGGCCGAACGGTTTAAACAACTGATAGCGATCCGACTGGCGCAGAATGGCCTCAGCGATTACTTTGCCGGCAATCGCGGTGGTGTTCAGTCCATGACCTCCAAATGCTGTGCAGAACCACACGTCCGGGTATAGTTGGCCGATTTGGGGCATGAAGTGTCGTGCATATGACATTAGCCCGGACCAGGAAGTCTCAATCTTCAAATCAGCAAGCTGTGGGTAAGTGCTCACCATTTCCCGTCTTAGTTCAAGGGCGAGCGCCCGAGGCGACGCGGCTCTAGTTGTGATGCGCCCGCCCCAGAGCAGACGCTTGCCGCCGTCGACGATGCGATAGTAATCGCCGGCTCGCCGATTGTCACCAACTGCGTCGGTCGTGGTGACAGCCTGGCGGATGAGGTCCGGCGCTTCTTCGGTCAGCATGACATAGGTGGCAATAGGCAGAAAGCTGCGTTTTATTTTCGGAAACAATCCTGTTGTGTACCCTCCGCTTGCAACGATGACACGTCGCGTTCTTATCTCGCCTCGATTTGTCCGCACGATCTTCTCGGATCGACTTAAATCGCAGGATAAGGCCGGGCTGCCTTCAAATATTCTTCCGCCAAGCCGCTGGATTTCCCGCGCCAAAGAACGAAGGTAATTCAGCGGATGCACGTGAAACGCGTGTGGATCACGCAGTGCCTGGAAATAGCGTTTCGAGTGAAGCACCTCCTGTACCTGGTCCCGACTCATATACTCGACTGAATAATCAAATTCGCGCTGGAGATAGCCGGCATGCGCGAGAAGAGCTTGGCTGTTTTCATAGCGCACCACTCTCATTATTCCGTGCGTGGGAGCTGCGCTGGCAATCTCAAGTTCATCAATTGTATCGCGCACGAACTTCATGCCTTCGATAGACAGGGCGTGGAGTTTGCGAGCGTGGTCAGGGCCCACGACACGCTCGATCGCATCACCGTCATTGGCATAACCCGGACTTACAAAACCGCCATTGCGTCCTGAAGCACCCCAGCCGATGCGTTCGGCTTCCACCAGAACCACTGTCTGCCCGGCCTTTAGCAACTGCAGAGCCGTCGTTACACCGGCGAGGCCGGCGCCGATAACGCAGGTCTCGCATTCCGCGACGCCAGACAGTGCCGGATAGGTGTAGTTGTCATCTATCGTTCGCCGGTAGAAAGTATCGATATAACTCATTGCTCTGGCTTCCAGGTCACAAAGTAACACACGGCTTTGAGTCTCCCTGTTAGAGGGTCGACAATCAATGACGTAGAATCTTACTCAGAAAGGTGCGACTGCGATCCGTCTTCGGGTCTGAGAAAAACTCTTCCGGTGTACCGGTTTCTACGATAGCGCCCTCATCCATGAATACGACCCGATGCGCAACTTTACGGGCAAAACCCATCTCATGGGTCACCACCATCATGGTCATGCCCTCTTCGGCGACGCTCACCATCACGTCCAGGACCTCACTGATCATCTCTGGATCGAGAGCTGACGTAGGCTCATCGAAGAGCATGATTTTCGGGCGCATACAAAGGCAGCGCGCGATAGCGACACGTTGCTGCTGGCCGCCGGAAAGCTCAGACGGATAGGCGTTAAACTTATCGCCGAGCCCGACTTTCGCCAGCATCTCGCGGCCCGAAGCCTCGGCCTCACTGCGAGCGATTTTTCGTACATGGATCGGAGCGAGCGTTACGTTTTCGAGCGCCGTCTTATGTGGATAAAGATTGAAAGCCTGGAAAACGAAGCCAATTTCGGTACGCAGTTCGATCATGTTGGTGGCGCGGTCGCCGATACGCTGTCCATCGACGATAAGGTCGCCTTCCTTGATCGTCTCGAGTCCATTAATGCAGCGGATCAGCGTGCTCTTGCCCGAACCGCTTGGGCCGCACACGACCACGACTTCGCGCTGCTCAACACTAAGCGTGATATTCTTGAGAACATGAAGCGCGCCGAACCATTTGTTCACGCCGTGAAACTCGATCATAACTTGCTGCTTTCGTTGATAGAACACGTCACAATTGCACCTCGCCATGGGCGGCGCCCATGCGTCTCTCCAGACGGCGGGCGAGCACGATGAGCGGATAGCACACGACAAAATAACCGATGCCGACAATTGCGAACACGAGCAATCCATTGGGTACTCGCTGAACCACAAGCCAGCCGACCCGGGTGAGATCCGTCAGGCCGATAGCGGAAACAACAGACGAATCCTTGATGAGAAGCACATATTGGCCAACAAGCGGCGGCAGGGAAACACGCATCGCTTGCGGCAGTACCACCTGTCGCATTCGCTGCCACTGCGACAGGCCCGACGCGAGCGCAGCCTCAACTTGTCCGGTCGGCACCGAACGGATACCTGCGGCAACGATCTCGCAAATGAAGCAAGCCGCGAGGTTAGTCAGGGCTATAATGCCGGCAGTGAAGGCATCGAGCTCAACACCAAGTTCCGGCAGGATGAAGAAGATCAGGAAGATTTGCACGAGGAATGGGGTTCCCCGGATCAGGTCGACCCACAATCCGATAGCAGAATCCAACAAGCGGCTGCCGCTCGTGCGCAGGACACCGAGCGCAAAGCCAAGGATGGTACCGAGCAGCAGACTTATCCCAGAAAGGGCAATCGTCATGCCGAGCCCCCGCAACGCCAACGGATAGCTGCCAATCAGGCTCTGGAGCTGGAACCAGATCATGTGCGACTCCCGGTCGGTCGGGCGCCTAGCCAGCGCGCCGAGAATGCTGCCACGGATTTCAATCCGTAATAAAGGACGAGATAGCACGCAGCTGTCGTGATGAAGCCCTCTGCGGGCATGAACCTGTCGGACGCCAGCAACTGGCCTGCCCTCGTCAGTTCGGCTACAGAAATCAAGGACAGCAACGCCGAGTCTTTCACTAAAACGATGGCTTGTCCGAGCAGCGGCGGAATGGTTACCCGGAAGGCCTGTGGCAGGATCACCAAGCGCATGCGCTGGGAATAGGTCATCCCGGACGCAATGCCTGCCTCCACCTGTCCACGCGAAATCGACAGGATGCCAGCGCGGATGATCTCGGCAATGTAGGCACCGCTGTTTAAAGCCAATGCGAGGATGCCGACGAAAAGCTCCGGCAACACGAAACCAAGCCGTGGCAGGCCGAAATAAAGAAAATAAAGCTGTGCCAGCAGCGGTGTCGCACGGATCGCGTCGATATAGATTTTTGCCGGAAGTTGCAAAAGCTGCGAACGCTGCAAGTTCATCGCACAAAGGGTGATGCCGATAGCGAGGGCGCCGCCGAACGAAACAATCGACAGCCACAGCGTTGCAGCAAATCCCTGCCCGAACAGGGGCAGATATTCGACGATGGTGCGGAAGCTGAAGTTTTCTAGCATGCCGGAAGATTCCTCAGGCGGCGGGACAGGCGCTAAAAAGCGGCCAGACGGCGCGCGTGAGGCGAACCCGCTCCACGCAACGCCGTCAGCGACCTGCTATTGATGGTCTTTCTTCCAATCTTCCGAATTTACCCAGTAATCCAGGTTCTTCTGCAGACGGCCATCGAGTGCTACTTGGTCGAGGAAGAGGTTCATCCAAACGAGAAGGTCCTGTTCGTCATAGCGTGTGGCGAAAGCCAGCGGCTCTTTCGACAGGACTTCCGGCATGATGGTGATGCTTCCTGCAGGATAGGCGGCCTGTTGACCCTTGACCGCCGAGACATCGTTTACGCCGCAATCAGCCTGGCCATTAACGACAGCATCGAGCAGGAGCGGGCCACCGCCCTTATAACTCTTGATTTCGGCATCAGGGAAAGTCTCCTTTGCCACCTTTTCGCCGGTCGCTCCGAGAAGCACGGCGATTTTCGTGCCCTTGGCTTTACATGCATCCATGGTGCCGAACTTGCTGTCAGTTTTGGCAAAGACAGCGCTTCCAGTGTACATGAAAGGCTTGGTGAAGGCCACCTTCATCGCCCGCGCCAGTGTTGGGGTCATGTCTGCAACAAGCAGATCGGCCTTGCCGGAAAGCAACGCTGGGATCAGACCGTCCCAATCATAATCTTGGAACGTGATTTTTACCCCCATTTCCTTCGCCATCAGTTCGGCAAGCTCGACAGAGCTGCCCGTGCGTTTCCCCGCCTGGTCGACCATGGAAAAAGGAGGGCCCTGGGTCTGAACTGCGACCCGGAGTTCTCCGCGCTTGGTTATGTCGTCGAGAGATCCGGCGTTCGCGAGGCTTGCAGTGGTTAGCAGTGCCAGGCTTGCGACAAATAGTTTGGCGATCTTCATTAATATTCCTCCCTGTGATGTTAAATGTTCCCGCCCTATTGGGCACTTGCTTCCGACGTCCGCAGTCTCCCAGAACGTCGCAGACTTAGTCGAAGTATTCGGATTTCCTTCGCCAAGACTTCGCTCCTCGAGGTACCCCCTTTGAAATAAATGAAAGCGATCAAGTCGCCACGGCGCGCACAGGCACCTCGGGACCACTTGACCAACACCCCTTGGGCAGACTGACCCATTTGTTACAGGCTGCCATGACAACGAATGTTTCCGTACGCGTGATCTCGCCCGGTTCACCAACTCCCGGGATCAGTTCGCTCGTGACGCGATAGAGGTCAGCGACATCCCCAGCCACGACAACATCAACGATTATGTCGAAACGTCCGGTTACAACGCATGCTGAGTTAACGAACGGGAGCTCTGCAATACGAAGCGCAATCTCGCGTGCACGGCCATGTCCTTTGGCATTGATACCGACGATCGCAGAAATTAATTCGGGTCGCTCAGACAGATTCAGCAGTCCAACAATTTTGATAAGGTTTTGGCCCAGAAGGTTGCGAAGGCGCGAGCGCACGGTTGGCACTGAGATCGCCATGCCCTCGGCGAGACGGTTCACGCCGACCTGCGCATCTTGCGACAGCAATTGCACGAGTTTGCGATCCGTATGGTCAAGGTGTTCTCTCAATTTAATTCTTTCATAAAAGGAAAAAAGTTTGACGGTATCTTTCCCATTATTAGCGAACTTATACCAATTTTTTTCTAATGCAATGAATTGACTGGCTCATAATGTAGCAATGCCCCAATCCCGAGCACGCGCAGATCTTTCGCAGTAAAGTCAATTCGTTGACGGCATCGGAAATTCGCCCCTTCCATTTGAGCGAGGCCATCCATTGCAAAATCCTATCGATCTATGGGAGCTGATGGTTACGCAGTCATTTTCGAAACCGAAACCACGTTTGTACACCGAAATATCTCAGGCATGTCTAAAACCACCTGTTGAATAAAAGACTTGGAAAATCCTGCTCACGGGTAATCCAACGCCTGTATCGCGACGTAGTTAAAGCGTTCGAAATCAGCGTGGCCCAAATACTTTTGGACCATGCAGATGACTACCACGCCTGTACCCATTTCGTCGCTGCTAAAGGGTTTTGCAAATGGTTGCACGTCTCAAAAGATCTGTTCTCCCGTCGGCGCTTATCGTCTTGGCGCTAGTCCATCCAACGAAGGCTCAAAGCTTGTCCGGAGCCGACATCCGAGAGCTGATTAGCGGCCAAAGGGTTTATCTCTCAACACCCTTTGGAGTCGAGCTTCCGCTGATTTATCAATCCAACGGAACAGTCATCGGCAACATTTCGGGGATATCGATTGCACGGATGTTCGCGCCGCGGGAAGCGGGAAAATGGTGGATCCAAGGCAATGTGCTGTGCCAGAAATGGCCGACATGGTACGACGGAAAGCAATTCTGTTTTGCAGTGCGCAAAATCGGCATCAATAGGATTGCGTGGCTGCGGGACGACGGGACGGCCGGCACAGCCCGCATTGGCGGATGACAAATTCATTGAGGCCGTTAGCACTGGGTCGGTACATCGCCTATGCCTTGCCGGCCATTCCCATCGCCGCTCTTACGCTGCCGCTCTATATCATTGTGCCCACGTTTTACAGCGAGGTTACGGGCATATCCCTTGCGACGCTCGGTTCGGTGCTGCTTCTAATACGGCTCTTCGATGCCGCAAGCGATCCCGTCATCGGGTGGTTTTCGGATCGCTATACCCCGGCTTTCGGGCGAAGGCGCAGCCTGTTTGTCCTGTCGATACCCGTTACCGCAACCGCAGCGCTCATGGTCTTCTGGCCGCCGACAGACGCCGGCGTGTACTATCTGTTCGGGTGGGGCATCGTTCTGTCGGTTGGACATACCGCCACAATCCTTCCCTATACGGCTTGGGGCGCCGAACTCGCGACCGATTACAAAGGCCGCTCGACAGTTGCCGCGTTTCGTGAAAGCGCGACACTGGCCGGCACCCTGCTCGCTATAGTGTTGCCCTTTGCCGTCGGGCTCGACCCCACCCTCACCTTCCACGGACTTGCGGCCGTCGGGGTCGTCGTCGCGGTGTTGCTACCAGTTGCCGGCTTAATTGCGGTGTGGTGCGTGGCCGAGCCGCGCAATCGATCCACGAGAAGCGTGACCCTGATGCAAGGCGTGCAAGCGCTAATCGGCAACC
Source organism: Phyllobacterium sp. YR620 (assembly GCF_900104165.1). NCBI lineage: Bacteria > Pseudomonadati > Pseudomonadota > Alphaproteobacteria > Hyphomicrobiales > Phyllobacteriaceae > Phyllobacterium > Phyllobacterium sp. YR620. Next base: position 456,719 of record NZ_FNJP01000001.1, on the reverse strand, counting down.
ATGCATTCCTGCGCCTCCTGCTGGCATTCGTCCTCAATGGTCTTGCCAACGCTATTCCTGCCACCCTGTTTCTCTATTTCGTATCGGACCGCCTGGACGCACCGACTATGCGCGGTCCGTTGCTTTTTCTGTATTTTGTCTGCGGGATTGTTGGCGTCCCGCTTGCCGCATGGGCGGCAGGGATCGTCGGCAAACATAGGGCATGGTGTTATGCCATGGGCTTCGCATGTCTGGTATTTGCCTTCAGCGGCTTTCTTGATCGGGGTGACGTCGGCCCATTTGCGATAATTTGCGGCTTGACCGGACTGCTTCTTGGATTTGACCTCGCCCTGCCCGCTTCGATCCAGGCCGACGTCGTTGACATCGACACGGCCACCTCCGGCAGTCAAAGAACGGGGATATATTTCGCAGCCTGGAGTCTGGCCACGAAGTTTTCACTGGCTCTTGCGGTCGGGCTGGTGTTTCCGATCCTGCAGTGGTCCGGTTTTAATGCACAGGCTCAGGGCCAATCCGGCGCATTCGCTCTTGATGTGTTGAGCATGCTCTATGCTTGGCTACCGATCGCCTTCAAACTGGCAGCGATCGGCATCATGTGGAACTTCCCGCTTGACGAGGCAGCCCAACACAAGCTGCGCCAGAACATTGAACGATCCCAGAAATCGCGCTCGTCATCCAAAACCGAGCGCTTTGCGTATCCACACGTATCCGAATAGCGAAGGAGAAAACCTTGCGCCAGTGTTTGACGATTGCCATTGCCTTCATTGCCAGCAGCCTTTTCACCGCAGCTTCGGCAAACGACCTTGTGCTGGAGAAGTACTTCACCGGGCATACTCGCGCGGAGGGACAATTCAGTGCCATCAACGGCGTTAAAAAAAGCTTCAAAGTTCAGCTGACCGGCCGGTGGAACGGCAAGCGCCTGCTTCTCCGAGAGGATTTCACCTCTGCGGACGGTCAGAAGGACCGCAAGACCTGGCAATTCGTCAAGACAAGCCCCACGACATACCTCGGCACCCGGGAAGACGTAGTCGGGCGTGCTTTTGTAAGCGTGAACGGTGACACGGCGCCGCTTCAGCTACGACGTCTTTCTTGACGGCAACACCCGTAAAAATCGCGTCCGGTTTCATGATAAGATGACGTTGCAAAGCAATGGGCTGTTGATCAACGATGCATGGGTTAGCAAATACGGGTTTCCGGTGGCGCGAACCCACGTCGAATTTCGCAAGTGAGGCCCGCGCGTTCTTTGTCTTTCCAATTGCCGGCCACATCGATGAATAGCCTTCGAAAAAATAAAACGCGGTCGTCATAGGCGCATCCGGAGGGATCGGTCAGGCGTTGTTCAAGGCCTTGGTTTCAGACACCTGTGCCAACGTCGTTCAAGGTGTCGACCGGACCACCTTTCCACACTTCGAACTGGGTGACGGAAACTCCATCGTTGAGATTGCGAATGACCTTAGACAACGCGTAGAAACTATCGACCTGTTGATCGTCGCCACGGGCATTCTCCAAATTGGGATGCCATTCCCGAGAAGTCATTGGCAGCTTTAGACGGCCGCTCGTTCTCAAGCATTTTTCGCCGCTCGTTTCCAAGAAATCGAAGGCGATTATGCCCTGTCGGCGCGGGTGGGATCGATCCGCCGACCATCCTGCTAAATTATTCAACGAGCGGAAACCTGCTTTCAACTATTTGTTCAAGCGTCCGCTCGCTTGTTCCTCCGAATGACTTCGTCCACTCTGGCATGGGCCATAGCTAACTCAACACTCTCGCAGCAAAGCCATACGCGATCCACGTCCTAATTTACCAGGTCCGAGTTGGTCTCTACTTCAATACGATCAGCCACGCGGCGAATAAGCAGCGTAGACTGCGGCTTACCTAATTCTGCAGGGACTGAGATGGATTGGGACTGACCGGGCAACAGCACTGCGGAGAACCGGGCGACAGCGCGACTTTCGGTATGAGTGTTGTCTGCACCGTTCGTGCCGACCGTGGTCACCACATGCCAGCCGTCTGGCTGCTTAACCCAATAGGTGACTGCGGACGCATCTGCGCCGAGCACCGTGGAAATGCCCTGCCCTTCAGTTGCGATCTTTGGTTCGGCGGCCTGAGCCTGCGAACTGGCAACTGTAATGCCGTACAGAAGACTGGCGGCAGTGGCGATTCTAAAATACCTAGTCATTTTCGTTTCCTCATAAGTTGTGTTTTGTGTGCATACACACACTTTTCTACATGCAAACTTGTTAGTCTGACTGATCCTAGGTGTTGCGTGTCAACTCTAGAAAATCATGCCGCCATTGCGCGGCTTTTTCGGACCCTACCTGGGCCTCGAATTCCTGCTGGGCTTTTTGCCATAGGGGCAAAGCTGCCTGGACCTTGTTTTGTCCGGCCTCGGTCAGCGACAGCACCAGTTTTCGGGTCTCCTGTGCGGCCCGTTCCGTTTTCAACCATCCGTCCCTTTCCATCGGCTTGATGGCGCGCACCAGCGAGGTTCGTTCCATCACCATCGCAAGTGCAAGTTCGCTCATCGTCATGCCCGGGGTTTCCGAGAGCAGCACCAGTATTCCGAACTGGGTGTTGGTCACGTGGGCAGCCGAAAGGTGACGGTCGTAAAGCCGGGTTATGTACCTGGAAGCCTGCCGGGTTGCGAAGCTGTTGCAGGCAGCCATTGATAATTTTGCACTCATAAACAAAACATATATGTGCATATGCACTTTGTCAATATTTTGTGTATGTCAAAGCATTGCGGAACACTCGTGCCGTTAGCCAGTCAAAAACTTCCGACTTCGCGTTCAAACATAGCCCTGATCACAACCTGCTTTTAACGCTTAAGCGACTGCGTGAGCATACATTGCTGATCATAGTGCACGAATTCAAAGCTTTCTACGCTACCCCAACTGGCAGAACTGTCTTCTTGATCGAACCAATTGGGATCCAGCCGATCACCGAATGAGGCCAAGCAGGCGAAACCCGCCGATGTTTTCAACGACGGGCGTCGTTCGTTGCTTTCTCGCCTATTTCGGGCAATCCTTCGGTGGCTGGCCGGTCGTGGATTGCGTTCCTGACGCAGTCCCGGAGGAGTCCGGGCAGTCGAGAGCTCCACTGCCGGCGGGCTTGTCACTCGACGAGCCGGAGCCTGTGTTCGGGGTTGCAGTGCCAGATGAGTCGGGCGTTCCTGTATTGCCCGAAGCCCCACCCGATTTATTGGAGTTGGAGCCGCCAGAACTGTCCGACGATCCGGTGTTGCCGGATGCTCCACCGGAAGTATTGCCACTGCCCGAATTTTGAGCGACAGCGGCGCTGGCCAAGGCCAGGCTGAAGAATGCAATTAAGATAGATTTTGTCATGTCTTGGTCTCCTTTCGCAGATTGATACTCGGAGCTAACAAATGGTCTGAGCTAAGGTTCCGAGTCTTATTTTCTTCGTCATGCGAAAGTTTGAACCGACAAGTGCCCTTTGTTGTAAGTGCTGTCGCAGCTCGCGGAGAGCCCGCAGCGGCATCGCGCAACTATTCGCTGGCGCGCACATAGACGAATGGAATCTCGTTCTGTTCGGCCCAAGCCAGTGACGCGGTGACGGCTTCATCGAGCGTATCAAATGGTTCCGGCTGGAAGTAGGCGGGCCCGTCGATCGCGGATAACGATCCATCCGCAACGAACTTCCCGTCAACCTTCTCGATCAGGACCCAATCTTCCTTCTCGGGCGGTTTCGACGCGCCATCAATATCCTTGAGCTGGGTCATGGCTTCCTCCGTCGACTGCTCAATTTTCAAACTCAGAATTCCGCTTCGGTATGCATGGATTCGGCGGGGCGATGTGTCACTCTTCCTCGCCGGGATACTGAGACTGTTTCAGCACTCCGGCGAGATGAGCGGTGTTGCGGGCGAGCATGGAGATCATTGTCTCGACTTCTTCCGGGATTTCTTCGAGATCAATGAAGTTCGTTGAGCCCATCGCTTCCCCGACCCAATATGCCACTGCATTGGCAGGAATTGTGAAGCCGACATCGTTGAGGGCCTGAAACACCTCGGCCGAGACATGGTGAGCGCCATCTTCGTTGCCAACAATGGCGACAGCCGCCACTTTGCCATACGACACCATCCTCCCCCGATCGTCGGTCTCCTCTAAAAAAGCATCCATCCGTTCCAGGGCCCGCTTGCAGACGCTCGAGGGCTGTCCCAGCCAGATCGGTGTGCCGATCAGCAGGATATCGGCCTCAATAACCTTCTCCCTGATTTTCGGCCATGCGTCACCCTCGCCTTCATCCGATGTCACGCCCGGTTTGATGTCATGATCCGCCAGCCGGATGATCTCCATTTCAACCCCGTGTTTTTTGAACTCTTCCGCGATGAGTTGCAGCAGTCTGCCCGTCGAGGACGGCTCCGAAGAAGCGGAAGACTTCAGTGTACTGTTAAAAGCCAAGGCCTTCAGGGTCATGAATATTCCTTTCAATTGACCGTTCACAGGACGCTGCATTGGAAAAGTCGGTCCGAGAAGGCCTCGTAGGCAGCCGGGAATTCTCCCGGATAAGGTCTGAAAGGCCCGCGAGTTCCTCGACGACAAAAATTCTTCGGTCTTTATCAGAGCGCGCTGAACCGAGCAGTGATCGCCTAGCAATTTGACTGGACATCGTGGGTATCGTCGGCGCCGCTGCAGAGAGCGGGCTGAGCACGATTGGCGGCTAAAAAAATCGGCGCGAAGTCCCGCCGCTCGTTCTTTAGCCGCTTTGTTCGGCGATCGACTCGGCTTCAGACAACCAGACTTGCCAGCGGCACGCTCAGCGACAAAGTGAGCCCGTCGGCCCGCCAGTCGCGCGTAATTGTGCCGCCGAGACCGCGTAGCGCCGCGGTTTCGAGCGTCGTGCCGAAGCCAGCCCGATCGGGGGCCGGAGAAAGGACGCTGCCACCGCGCTCATCCCACGTCAGATGAAGCTGTTCGTCGGCCGCGGAAACATCGACCGTCAGCTTCCCTGCCGGGGAAGATAGAGCGCCGTATTTCGCGGCATTCGTCGTCAGCTCATGCAGGAGCAGCGCGAAGGAGGTCAGTGCCTGCCCCGTCAAGGGAGCGTCCGAGCCGGTGATGGTAATGCGTGAATCGGCGTCATGATCATGCGGCGCGACAATGGCCTTGAGCAACGCCGTTACGGTGGTGGCGGTCTGTGCACCATCACTGTTGCGCGAGAAGTCAGGCAAGGTCAGTTCATGTGCCCGCGCCAATGCGTGCATGCGCGACCTGAGGTCCGTCTCGAGTTCGGCAACGCTTTTGGCGGGACGGGCGCTCAAGGAGATCAGCCCGGCCGCAAGGGTGAACAGATTTTTGATCCGGTGGTTGATCTCCTGCAGCAGGATGTCCTTGTGGCGCGCTGCCTCCTTTAGCGCGTCAGCTTGCATCGCCAGCTCGTCCCGCTGCGCTGCCAAATGCTGCCGCTGCCGATAGAGCTCAAAGAAGACGTCGACCTTGCTGCGCAGGATGTCCGGCTCGATCGGCTTCTGAATGAAATCGACCGCCCCCGCCTCGTAGCCGCGGAACCGGCGCTGATTATCTCCGGTGCCGGCCGTAACGAAAATAATCGGAATGCGACGTGTTCGTTCGTTGCCACGCATCAGCTCCGCGAGTTCGAAACCGTTGAGTCCAGGCATCTGAACATCGACAAGTGCCAGCGCGACGTCATGCTCCAACAGAAGCTCGAGAGCCTCGTCGCCCGACCGGGCCTTCAACAGGAGAATGTCTTCCCGCCGTAACAACGCCTCCAGCGACAGCAGGTTTTCCTCAAGGTCGTCGACCAGCAGAAAAGGGACAGGTTCCATGCTTGCGTCAAACCTCTTTCAGATATTGGGCGATTGCCTCAAGCGACATAACCCGGGCGCTTGGGCACAATTGAATGGCAGCTTCGGGCATCGCAGCGGCAAAGGCGGTTTCGGGGTCCTGGACGAGACCCCTACCGCCTGCGTCGACGACGGCCCGCAGTCCGGCAGCGCCGTCGTGATTGGCGCCGGTCAGTACGATGGCGATCATTGTGGGGCCATAGGCATCGGCAGCACTCTCGAACAGCACGTCGATCGATGGGCGAGAAAACAGAACCGGCTCATCGCTCGAAAGCGAGAGAGACCTGTCGACTTCGATGAGGAGATGATAGTCCGGCGGCGCAAAATAGATCGTGCCGCCGACGATCGGCTGCTTATCCTCGGCCTCCTGTACCGGCAGCATGCATTTGGCCTGGAACAGTTCGGCCATGACGCTGCGCCTGTCTGGCGGTACGTGGACGACCACGATGACCGGCAAACGAAAGCTGGCGGGGAGCGCCGTCAGCACGACGGAAAGGGCTTCCACCGCCCCCGCCGACGCACCGATGACGATGGCTTCGGGTTGAACGGACATTATTCGGCCCGCCTCTGGTAGATTTTCTCCTCCCGCACGAAGTCGGCGAAAGCGTTGGCGTGGCGAGAAAACCGCAGGTTCTCCTTGGAGCCAAGCCCCAGGAAACCTTTGCGGACAAGTGAATCCTTGAACAGGCCAAGCGCATGGTCCTGCAGGCCGCTATCGAAGTAGATCATTACGTTGCGGCAGGAGATGAGATGCATTTCGGCGAATACGGCGTCCGTGACCAGGCTATGGTCGGAAAACACGACGTTCCGACGCAGCGATTTGTCGAAGGACACGCGGCCATAGGCCGCCTGATAGTAGTCGGACAGCGAGGATTTTCCGCCCGATTTCCGATGGTTCTCGGTAAAGAGCGCGACCCGGTCGAGGGCGAAAATGCCCGCCTCGGCAGCCTGCAGCGCCTCATGATTGATGTCCGTAGCGTAAAAGATCGTGCGGTCTTCGAGCCCTTCTTCGCGGAACAGGATGACGAGCGAGTAGAGTTCCTCGCCGGTGCTGCAGCCGGCGATCCACACCTTGAGTGAAGGATAGGTCCGCAGGTGCGGCACCACCTTCTCACGCATTGCCTTGAAGTAGCCGGGATCGCGAAACATCTCGCTGACCTGCACGGTCAGGTAGCGCAGGAGCCGCGGCAACAGCGCGGGATCGTGCAACAGGCTCTCCTGCAGCGCGGAGAAGGTCGCAAAGCCCAGTTGCTGGCGCGCTTGTTTAAGCCTGCGCTTGATCGACGCCATCGCATAGTTGCGGAAGTCGTAGTGGTACTTGAGGAACAGGGCCTCAAGCAGGAGCCGGATCTCGATGTCTTCGATCTTCTCTGGCACGGTGACTTCTGTCATTTGGGCATCCAGACGCGAACCAGCGACAGCAGCTTCTCTACGTCAAGTGGCTTGGCCATGTAATCGTTGGCGCCGGCCTCGATGCAGCGCTGTTGATCGTCCGGCATGGCCTTGGCGGTGAGAGTGATGATGGGCAGTTTCTTCCAGGCCGGGTTCTTACGGATCTCGCGGGTAGCGGCGAGCCCGTCCATAACCGGCATCATGACGTCCATCAGCACCAGCTCGATCGGTGCACCGGATTCTTTCTGCAGCGCTTCGATGGCCTCACGGCCGTTCCGGGCAATATCGACGATGGCGCCACGTGGTTCGAGGATATTGGTGAGCGCGTAGACATTGCGCACGTCGTCCTCGACCACGAGTATCCGGCGCCCTTCGAGCAGGGCATCTCGGTTACGGGCCCTGCGGATCATTTTCTGCTGTTCCGCCGGTAGCTCGGCGATAACCTGGTGGAGGAACAGGCTTACCTCATCGAGCAGGCGTTCGGGGGACTTGGCGCCCTTGATGATGATCGATTTGGAGTAGCGCCGCAGCTTCTGCTCGTCGTGCGCCGATAGTTCCCGGCCCGTGTAGACGATGACCGGCGGGAAGGCATAGGCGCTCTCCTGGCTCAGCGTCTCGAGCAACGAGTAGCCCGAAGCATCTGGCAGGGACAGGTCCAGCACCATGCAGTCGAAGGTCTGATCCTTCAAAAGGTCGAGGCATTCGGCGGCTGTGCCGGCAGTTTCGGTTTCGACGTCTCCCGCCTTCAGAAGTTTAGCCACAGCCTCGCGCTGGACTGGATCGTCCTCGACGATCAAGACGCGATGCACACGTTGTGACAGCTTGGTTTCGAGCTTTTGCAGAACCTGTGTCAATTGTTCGCGTGTCACGGGCTTGGTTGCGAAGCCGACTGCGCCGAGGGAATAGGCGGTTTCGACCTGATCGGTCGCCGACACCACATGAATGGGGATATGACGGGTCTTGACGTCATGCTTGAGCCGGTCAAGGACTGCGAGGCCGGACTGGTCCGGCAGGCCGACGTCGAGCACGATAGCGCTGGGCAAGTAGTGCTTGGCGAGCCTCAATGCCTCTTCGGCCGTCCCGGCCACGATGGACTGGAAGCCCATGTCACGCGATACGTCGCGCACGATCGCGGCAAAGGTGTCGTCGTCCTCGATGACCAGCAAAATGCGCTTGGCGTCCGTCAGCGCATCGCGATCGTCGTCGACCTTGCGCGACGGACTTGATGGCGCTGTGGGCCGAGGGGCCTCCGGCTGCTGGAGGCTCAAGGCCACCGGCACGCCCGCCAGCGGCTCCCGGGACGCGACATTTGCGGGACTGTAGTTTAGGGGAATTGTAATGGTGAATATGCTGCCCCGCCCCGGCTCGCTCTCCAACCCGATCGTACCGCCGAGGAGACGCACCAGCTGTCGCGAGATCGATAGGCCAAGCCCGGTGCCACCATACCGGCGGCTGATGGTACTGTCGGCCTGGTGGAAGGCTTCGAAGACACTGCGCTGCTGCTCTTTGGCGATGCCGATGCCGGTGTCAGACACGGCAAACGCTACATTGCTGTCGCCGGCGGTATGAATCGAGAGCCGGACTTGTCCAGCTTCGGTGAACTTGATCGCATTGGAGAGCAGGTTCTTGAGCACCTGTTCGAGCCGCTGCGTATCCGTCTCGATCGTCGCAGGGGCATCCGCAGCAATGTCGATGGCAAAGTCGAGCTTTTTGTCCATGGCGAGAGGCTGGAAGACCTGCCGGAGATTATTGGCCAGGCGCTCGACCGAGAGCGTCTCGGGGCGGATCTCCTCGTGGCCAGCCTCGATTTTCGACAGATCGAGAATGTCGTTGATGAGGTTCAAAAGATCGTTGCCCGACGACTGAATTGTCTTGGCGAATTTGACCTGCTCCTCCGTGAGGTTGTCGTCCGGATTGTCAGCAAGCAGCTTGGCGAGAATCAGCGAGGAGTTGAGTGGCGTGCGCAACTCGTGGGACATGTTGGCGAGGAAGTCCGACTTGTACTGGCTCGCCTGTTCCACCTCGCGCGCCTTGGTTTGCACTTCCGCGTTGGCGCGTTCGAGATCGTCGCGCTGTCCCTCCAGCTGCTGGGCCTGTTCCTCGAGCTGGGCATTGGTCTGTTCGAGCTCGACCTGCTGCTGCTCAAGGCGAGCCTGCGATTCTTTCAGGGCGCGGCTCTGCTCCTCGAGCTCCTCGTTCGAGACCCGGAGCTCCTCGGACTGGGTCTGCAACTCCTCCGACTGTCGTTGGGTCTCTTCGAGGAGGTTTTGCAGTTCGCCCCTATAGTTGGCCGACCGCACGGCGATGGCGACCGCTTCGGAAGCGCGGTCAAGAAGCGCGAGGACGCGCTCGTCTACCGGCTGCAGGAAGCCGAGCTCGATAACCGAATTAACGATGCCGTCGACGCTGCCTGGAAAAATGACCAGATGCTTCGGCTTGTCCTTGCCGAGCGCGGAGCCGAAAGCCAGGTATCCATCCGGCACCTCGCCGACCACCATGAATCTGGCTTCCGCTACTGCCTGACCGAGCAGCCCTTCGCGCGACTTGAAGGCGTTCGGCACGCTTGCCTCGTCGGGAACGCCGTAGACAGAGGCGCGCTGAAATTGACCGCCACCGCCGGTGAAGACGGCGCCGGCAACGGCACCTACATAGAGCGCCAGATAGTCGAGAATGCTGTTGCCGAGTTGCTCAACAGGTTGGTCTCCCATCATGGCCGAGGTCAATCCGACCTGGCCGTTTTGCAGCCATTCGTCGCGTCGGCGGGCCAAGGTCGCCCTGCGGATCAGAAAGCCGATCGTGGCGGTCAGGGCAATACCAAGAATCCCTGAAAATAATGTGCTGAGGAAGGCCGTCTTCTGAGCGCTCGCCATCTCGGCTAGCCGTTGGCGGCGGACTTCGCCCTCCCCGGCCGATATGGCCGCGATTTGTGAGCGGATCCCATCCATTTCGATTTTGCCGCGATCCGAATTGACGATAGCAAGGGCCGCATCCAGACCTTGGGTGCGCCGAAGCTCGTTGGTTTCGGCGAGTTCTGCGAGCTTGGCTTCGACATGTTGCCGAAGCGTGACCAGCCTTTGGCCCTGACCCGAATTGCCGGCAGTCCGCTGGCCGATCTCATCGAGTTTCTTCGGTATGGCCTGAAGCGCCGTATTGTACGGCGCCAGATAAGTCTCCTTGTTGGTGAGCAGGAAACCACGCTGGCCAGTCTCGGCGTCTTGAACAAGCGACAACAGCTCATCCAGCGTAACAATGGCGACGTGCGTTTGCACAACGCGTTCATTACCTTCGCGCAAGGCCTGAAGATTGAAATAAGCAACAAGCCCGCTAAGGATGAAAAAGACAATCGCGACTGCGAGGCCAAATGCAACGCCGGGATCGAGGCCCAGGGCGCGCCCGGAAATTTGCGGCATTTGGCTCTGGTTCATAGCAGCTCTCGTCAGCGTTAGAGTCCCCAGAGAGGGGCGAATAATGGAGTCGTCGGACCACTTTCTCCCGGAGGAGCGGGTCAGCCAACGAGCGAAGTTGGATAGCCAAACCGATGTCTTCGCTCACTTCCGTTTGGGAACGGTCGCGCCCGCAAAAACGCCGACAGCTATTTGGTGTCAACAGGCAATATCAGACACAGCTCTGACGTGTATAGTATTTTATAGGTGACGCGAGCAGAAACACCTTTCGACCGTAAGGAGGTAGTAGCGGCATCTTCGAACTGCCCAATGGTCAAATCATTCGGATAGAATAGATCGGTTTTGCGATACTAGTCGCGAGGGGCTTTAGCCGCTCGGGCTGCACGCTCTTCGCTTTCTTCGAGTCGCTCGAGCAGCTCTTTGAACCTGCCACTTGTTGGAAGAGGCGGAGCACTCGCACTGCGCACAACATCCTGGAAACCACGCTGTAAGACCTGGTCTCTTATGTTTTTGCGGCGCTTTTCCTCATCGTCGGTCAATGATCTCGTCCCTCTAAGCGCATAAGAGATACGGCGAATACAGGTTCCATAGCGAGTAGGAATTTGATTGATTCGAGTTCTGACCCGTGCCAGTCCTATTTTCCGGCCATGCATGGAGATCGGTCTGATCTTGGCGCTTTCGATTCCTTCCGTAACCTCTTCCCTCACCTCGATATTTTTTCTGCCCCCTCTAGTGCTGGGCGCGTAAAGGCTTTAGCGTCCGTGCTCCCCTTATCTCCCTCATAACAAGAGACGATCCATGGCCGAGTCTTCCCAGTTCGCCCGGTTTATTGCCTTTGTCAGCAAAGGCGTTGCTGCCATTCGACATTCTGGGGATGGCGAGCGAGCGCCTGTCTATGGCACAGCGCCGGCCATTCCGGAGGCCAAGCCGCAAGGGAGGATACCGACGTTGAAGATGCCGACGGCGAAGGGCTGGGAGGGTGAGCATAAGCCGACGGCCGCCGCGGGGCTAAAGGTCAATGCCTTTGCGCGCGGGCTGGTGCATCCCCGCAATATATATGTGCTGCCCAATGGCGACGTGCTCGTGGCTGAATCGATGGGCGAGACCGGAAATCCGCGCACCTTTTTCGACCATGCCATGTCGGCCACGATGCAGAGGGCGCGCGCTTCGGGCGACAGCCCCAACCGTGTGACCCTGCTGCGCGATGCCGACGGCGACGGGGTGGCCGAGGAAAGTTACGCCTATATCGAGAACGTGCGGCAGCCCTTTGGCATCGCGCTCGTCGGGGAGACGCTTTATGTCGGTGCCAGCGACGCGCTTCTGGCCTATCCTTACGAGGCGGGCGCGACCAGAATCTCCAAACCATCCAGAAAGCTAATGGATCTGGTGCCCGGCGGGCATTGGACGCGCAATCTGATTGCCAGCAAGGATGGCACCAAGCTTTACGTGGCCGTGGGGTCTTTGAGCAATATCGCCGACGCGGGCATGGCCGCCGAAGAAAACCGCGCCTGCATTCACGAATATGACCTCATATCGGGGCGGTCCCGTATTTTTGCGGGTGGACTGCGCAATCCCGTGGGCATGGCCTGGGAGCCTGAGGAAGGCATGCTTTGGACAGTCGTCAATGAGCGCGACGGCCTCGGCGATGAGACACCGCCAGACTATCTGACATCGGTGAGCGACGGCGGGTTTTACGGGTGGCCCTATTGCTATTGGAACCGGGTGGTTGACGATCGGGTGCCGCAGAATCCCGCCAAAGTGGCCTTGGCGCTGCAGCCCGATTATGCGCTGGGCGGGCATACGGCCTCGCTGGGTCTTTGCTGGCTGCCCGAGGGCACACTGCCGGGCTTTCCGTCGGGCATGGCCATCGGCCAGCACGGATCGTGGAACCGCTCGAAGCTCTCGGGCTACAAGCTGGCATTCGTCGCCTTCGAGAAGGGCAAGCCCGTGGGAATGCCACGAGATATTCTCACCGATTTCCTGTCGCCGGATGAGAAATATTCCTATGGCCGCCCGGTCGGAGTGGCGCTGGCGGCCGACGGCGCTGTGTTGATGGCGGACGATGTGGGCGACGTCATCTGGCGCGTTAAAGGCGCGGAGTGACAACGAAACCTTTCCCCGGGTTTGAACGCATTCGCCTGATATCAGATTAGGCATCCTGCCTCAGGTGGCGCGCATCAGAGAATTCCTCAATCTGCCAGCATGTAATCTGCCACGCTGTAACAATGGCTCGCCTGATAGGCGTTCCGCCCCCGGTTCATATGCGTAAGGTTGAACGTGCGAATGGCACTCACCACGCGGCGGCTGGCAAGGAACTGTCGGATCGAGATAGAGCCGTGCACATTGATGCCAAAAATGTCCGCACCACGCGGGAAGAAATAACTGACGTGCTCCGGCATCGCGACACTTTGCTCGAGAAAGGGTTCGTCCACTCGGCTCGGCGTGGCTGAACGATCTGTAGTGAAATCCGAAAGATGCACGATGAATCGGGCGCGAATGTCTTGGCCGTGGGCATAGAGCGTGAAAAGCTCCATCCAGCTTGCATTGACGCGTACGAGCGGCTTGTCCGAGGTCGACGGCAGACAGGAAACCGACCAGTAGTAGCGCTCGGTCCTGCGCGGTATCGGAATGCAGTTTGCACCGTATAGTCCAAGAAGCGCCAGTACTTCCCCTGCTTGCGGGCGACCAAGGAGCTTCTCAAAGCGGGCGACATATTTGAAGCGCTGTTCCAGGGACTCCGAGCGGTCGCTCGTGTCTGGCAAGTCAATCTTGCCCGCTATCCAGTCGCGCTGCTGTTCAAGGTCAAGGAATTGCCGCACGCCAACGGTTCTCGGGCTTGAGGTCGCACCCATATCAGACGTCCTGCGAAATTCGTCTGCGCGTCATCGTGTTCCTGTTAAGGCGTTTGCGAGAGTAAGCATCGCGCCGTCACGTATGCGACCAAGGCGAAGGCTAGGACGCGGGTTCGGTGACGAAGGGCATGATATCCACACCGTCTCCTGGAAAGACGGTGAAATGCGGGTGGTTCTCGAAGAGACGGGCGGCGGCCTCGATAGTCTCGGCCTCAACGACGATGTAGCCGCAGAAGGGATTAACGGCGCCGGCGATGCCGTCCTTTGTCACGCGCGTCGTCTTGCCAACCATCCCGCCACGATCGGGAAACGAGGCTGCGTTTCTCGCCTCCCAATCCGTCCACTGCTTAAACCCGACGGTATCGATCGCGTCCTGCTCCTGTTTGGGCAGGCTGCGAAAGCGGGCGACATCTTCGGGCTTCATGGTGTAGACGGCGAGAAAGCGGGGCATGCGGCGCGCTCTTCGTGATGGCGAACGGTATCCAAACCTAGCCTCTCTGCTGCTCGAAGTCACGCCGCATTCGCAACGTGTAGACGCCCGCTCACTAGATCGCGAAGTCCGCTTGCGCGAAAGTCGAACATCCTTCATCACGTGAGACGGTCGCGAACAACCGCTCGTATAGTCTCATTGACCAATTTTCTCGATAAGCAGAGCTGATAATGAATCCACGCCAACTGAAAACTTTCCTGACGGTCGCACGGCTTGGCAACCTCACCCGCGCCGCCAAGGAATCGAACCTCGCGCAATCAAGCCTCAGCGACCAGATGCAGGCACTCGAGGCAGAATTGGGCGTTCAACTTTTCGAGCGCTCTCGGTTGGGCGTAATCCTGACATCCTCGGGTGAGGTACTAAGGGCCTATGCCGAGGAGATCATGGCGTTGAACGACGAGGCGAAGGCGGCAATTCGCGCCGCCGCGCAACTACAGGAATCTGCGCTTAGGATCGGCACGCTCGAGACGATTGCGGCCGAAAAGCTCGCCGTCTTTCTCTCGCGCTTTCGGCACGTGAACCCCAATATCGACCTGACACTGAAAATCGGGGGCAGCGGTGAACTGCAGCGCCAACTCGAAGAAGGCTCGATCGACATGGCAATCACTTTCGATCGCGGCCTTCGCGACGAACGTTTCGTCAAGCGCCTGCTTTCGCGCGAACCACTGGCGTTGATAGCGGGCGGTAATTCTAAAGCCGCTGCGCCCGAGAAGCTTGAGGATCTCATCCACCTGCCCTTCATCGCTACCGAAACGGGCTGTGTCTACCGCCACCTCTTCGATCGGGCATTTGCCGACGCCGGCATCGCGGCGCCGCGGATCGCCACACAGGCCGACAGTATCGCGACGATCATGAAGCTTGTTGCATCCGGCGCCGGCTATGGCGTCGTGCCCCGCCTCGCGCTCGGCACGGATGCGAAGCAGGGCAACATAAGGATAATGCCTTGGCCAGGTGCTACCCCCACCACCTCGCTTATCATGGCTTGGCGGCGGCGGCGCATCCAGCCGGCGGCACTCTCGCTGCTACTTGCTGCGGCGAGCCAGGATCTGGGTTCGCTCAGATCAGTCGATGTCCGCCCTCGACATGCAGTATAGAACCCGTAGTAAAGCCGTTGCCGATTAGGAAACGGATCGCATCGGCAATATCCTCTGGCTGACCGACACGGCCCGCCGGCAGGCGTTTTGCCATCGCCTCCAATGTTGCCTGCTTGGCCTCACCCGCAACGAAACTCCAGATAGGCGTATCGACCCATCCGGGAGACACGGCATTGATGCGCACCGGCGCAAGCTCCACCGCGAGCGCCCGCACCAAGCCTTCCAGGGCCGCATTGACGGCTGCAACGACCGAACCGCGCGCTGCCGGTCGATATGCCGCCACACCGGATGTGTAGGTGATCGAACCCGAAGGTGGCAGGCTTGGTGCACCGTATTTCGCCAGCAGCAAAGGCCCGTAAAGCTTGCTCTCTACCACCCGTTGCGCCGCCGATATCTGCAAGTCCGGCAGAAGCTGGTAGGCGCCCTCGATATCCGCCGCGGTACTGACGATGTGGTCAACTGGACCGCGATCCAGGAAGAAGGCGGCTATTGCCTCTTCGCGCGATATATCAAGGATCGCGGTCGACAGCCCGGAATGATTACCGAGTTCCCGCTGCGCCGCCGCCAGTTTTTCTCCACTTCGGCCGGCAATCGTCACACGCGCTCCTTCTGCAAGCAACCGCCGCGCCACCGCTAGGCCCATGCCCGAACTGCCACCAACAACGATAATTTCTGCGTCTTCGATTTTGATATGAGTCATCTCTCGTCTCCTTGCTCGCTGCAAGAGATGCACAGCGCGGTGCGCAAAGAAAAACGGAAGAAACCGATGGGATCACCGCTTTTTCCGATGACAGAGACGGGATAAAATTTTGTCCCTGCCCGATCACAAATCCTTCAGAGTTTACCAACACCTCAACGTACTTAACCGCCAAATTGAATCACGGCATGCGCGTGATTTGCGCATCCAGAGTTCCGGTATTTCTGGTCGCGGTGCTGCCGTGCGAGTGATCTAGCATCAATTCCCAAAACGACTGCTCTGCCTGGATAGTTCGTCGGCGAGCGGTAAATGCACCGTTCGCGTGTGATCCCAAGAAAATAGGCCATTCTCGCACGGCCTGTCGTCATCCCAGCCAAGATGATTGATGATCGGATAAAGGCAGATGCCTTCCATGGGTACGCCAGCCCGCATGGCGTCATTTATCTCGTCGCCCATATAGGCAAGCCACGACGCGCGCCGGTCGCCTTCTATTCCAGTCTCCGCAACAAATATGGGGCGTCCATAGCGCGCATAGGTCTCGGTGAGAAAATATCGAAACGGCTTATACCGGGGATGGCCCGTGTCGATCGTTTCGCCCCCATACAACCATTGGTTGTTGGAGTAATAATTCACGCCGATAATATCGAGATATCTGTTATCCCCGCCAAGCTGCGGCCAGGCGCGCCCGCACAACATGTCCCATGCCTGGAACTGCGCTTGACGATGGCCTTCGGCAATAGATCGTTCATGAAGACGCGATGGATCATGAGGGATATTGATCACGGGGTCACAGTGAACGAAACGCGCGCGTGCATCGACCTCCAGAATGGCATCCATCGCAGCAATTGCAGCGCGGGCAAGTTGAACCTTGAGTTCGAAGCCGCGCCGGGTCCCAAATGGATTGAGATAGCCGGCGTCTCCCCCGGCCCATGCAAGGAATGAAATCTCGTTGATTGGAGAATAAAACGGGGTTTCGTCGCTCTCTCCACGAATGAGACCGGCGGCAGCTTTTGCAAATCGCGCAAACTTGCCGACGAACTCCGGGCGCCACGGATCGATGTGATCTGGCCAGCCATAATGGAGCAGATCCCATATTACCTGAGTGCCGGCGTTCGCTGCGGCCCGAACCATCGGAAGTGCGCTTGACCAATCGTATTGTCCCGGCGAATTTTCGACGAGATGCCAGCGGAAGCCGTCCCTGACCGTTCGGATATTGTAACGGGAAACGAGATTATAATCTTGTTCTGCCATCACGTCGTGGCCCGTCGATGCAATCAGGTCAAGACGTTTGCCCGGGGTGCCGGTTTCGGGAGCGCGCAAGCGGTGTGTAGAACACTCGAAGCCCGCCTGCATGAATGAAGCGAATAAACCCGAGCGTATCCCGCACGGTCGCTCGGCGAGGACTTCTCGAAACAGCCGGAGCCACATGGGTACCACTGCTTCGACACTGTATTCGCTTTCTACTCGCCGGCGCAGCGCTGCGCCCGTCTTGATCCGCGCTTCCGGCGAATTTGACAGCATGAGAATTCTTGCCGCAGCCGCCGCCGCGTCATCATGCGGCACAAAAAAGCCCGACGTTCCGTCCGTGATTTGTTGAATGCTGCCATTATCCGCAGTGGCCACCACCGCCAACGACGCCGCCCCCGCTTCAGCGATCACATGCGGCATGCCCTCGCCAGTCGAAAGCCACGCGAAAATATCCATCGCGGCCATCAGGTCGGGAACGTCGTCGCGATCCCCAAGAAATGTCAAAACAGTGTCGAGGCCGCGTTGTCGCGTCAGGTGTTTGAGTTCGACTTCGTAATCCGGCATGAAAGCGTCCGGGCCACCCACAACGATGAAGCGTGTTTTCGGATGACTCGAATGCACAATCGCGGCGGCCTCGATGAAGTTCTCCACCTTCTTTTTCCGGTCCAGACGGCCCACCCACCCTATCAGGACATCGTCTTCGCCAAGCTTTAACATCGCGCGGACAGATGACCTTACGCCCGGCCGAAATGCCGTAAGGTCAACCATTGAAGGTATCTCGAGAGCGTGATGCGGCCGCCCTGGCATCTTTGACGCAGCAGCATCGCGAATGGACCGGCAAACACCTACATACCGCGCCGTGAAGTGTTTGGGTCCGGCCAAAGCCTCCGACACCAACCCGCCGTGCTCGATCAGCGGTGGACGCAGATGCAATCGCTCATATGCTGGATAGATGTCGGCGACGTTTTGGCAGGAAATGACAATGTCATAGTTCGGAATTTTCGACGCGAGATAACCGATGGTGTCTTCGAATGACAGCTCATAAGGTGTTGTGTCAACGTCGATCCCTGCCGCAATGAGCTGGTCGCAAGTCTGCTCCGTCATACCGGGTCGATGAAAGCAGGCGACGACATCTACAACATACCGCTTTGGATCAAGGTGGCGCGCAAGAAGGCGCACTTCAGTTTCCTCACCCCCGACGACGAGCCACGCAAACACGAACAGAAGACGGACCGGGGAAGGTGCGTTCGGGTCAGACATCAGCTTTGAATACCACTTGGATAAAGTCGCGGCGCCGACTCGAAAGATCGTTCAAAAACTTTGCACCGTCATCGAATGGGATGATGTCGGTGATCATATGTTCCAAAATCAGCGATCCCTCACGCTGCAGCATCACGATGGTTTCGCGGGCGAGCCTCCGGCGATCCCACCGGTGCGACAAGCCCCGGGGGACGCGATTGATCTGCGCACATCGTATATTGAGGCCGTTGTGGTGAAATTCTTCTCCGAGGCGCAAGGCTTTCGCGCCATCCTGGTAAAATGCAAGATCTATAACAGTTCCCTGCGGACGGAGGGCTTTCAATGCAGTATCGAGGCTTTTTGAATGGGCGCGCGTTTGAAAGACGAAGTCGGCGCCCCTGTCGTTGCCGCCATGGTGCCACGATCGTTTGGCGTGTTCAGATAACTGTTCTTCGCTCATTGCCTCAAATCCCATCGCCTCAGCCTTTGCCCTGCGAAATGGTGACGGATCGGCAACGATGATATCGGCCGCGTCGCAATGGCGGGCGAAGAGCGCAGTCATCAAACCGACCGTGCCGGCTCCCATTACGATGACAGGACGCCCCTCGATGCCTTGTCCCAGTCGGGCGATATCTTGCCCTCCGGTCTCGGCGCCGGCGTGCAGGATGCCGTTGGCGGCGATTGGCCCCATTTGGGCAACGAAGATTCCAAGTATAGGCTCGAGACTATCCGGAAGCTTCACCAATAATTCCGAATCCGGATTGGCGATATGTCCGGATTTGTGGCCGTACGTTGTGGCGACAATGCCACCTTCCTTAAAATCAGGCACTTGCGAACGGGAAATGCGCGCGACCTCCATATATCCGAGGAAGGGAACTGGATAGCGCAAAGCGGGCTCGCCGCAGATAAAGGCGCCCCGGTCGGCATCAAAGCGGCTATGGAAGAATGGGTTGGTGTTTTTCAGAAACGTGAGTTCGGTTCCAGCTGAAAGGCCGCTGAAAAGCGTATCAAGCTGAAGCTGTTCGCCATTTGGTGGTTCTTCCTCATATTCGAAGTAGTAGGCGCGTTCCGGGGCTTCGATACCCAAAGAGCGAATGGACCGACGGTACGACATTGCGTTCGTTCTCCGGCTAAATCGTTACGGTTTGGCAGGTGCGCATCGAATCGCTTATTGCAAGCGCCACACGATGGGTTTGAAGTGCATCCCGGTATCGGCAGCGAATATTGTTGGGTCTTCCTTTTACTGCGTCGATGAAGTGGCGATCCTGTAGCAGTACCGGGTCTCCCCCAGCGGTTCGGGAGGGGCGTCCGGCGCCAACGTCAACCATGATGTCGCGCTCGGACAATTCGATTGCCAGTCCGTCTGCGAAGAGGTGCAGCCCGATGCGGTGTCCCCAACGCAACAGGCATGTCGAACTTATGGTTCCAACGGCCCCGGTTGCGAACCTGAGACTTGAGACCGAGGCAGTCGCCACATCGAGACCAGGGAAGTCGGCCCTTTCGAGGTGGTTGGATAGCCCCGAAACCTCGGTGATATCACCCACGAGATAGCGGGCAAGGTCGATGATATGGGTGGCTTGTTCGACAATCTGTCCGCCCGCTGCAGCTTGTTTCCACCACCAGCGCGGCGGAGGCGTCTGATCTAGCCAATAGCCTGCTACCAGTTGCGGCGGGTTACCAATCAGCAGGTCGCGTGCTTCTTCCACTGTATCGAGATATCTCCAGTGATAGCCGACCGCAGTGACAAGGTCTTCGACAAGGCAAGCGACTTCTTCAGCGGTCTCAATGTCGAGTGACAGTGGCTTTTCGACAAAGAATGGAATTCTGCGCTCTGCAAGCTCCCGCTCGATATCGCCATGCGCAAAGGGCGGAACACAGACAAATGCGGCATCGATCTCGCATTCCGCCAGCATTGCCAGCGCGTCAGGAAAGCCACGCATACCAAAGACGCTAGCGGCGCTGTTGGCCCGTTCCAGATCGGGGTCCGCGAGTCCTACCAGTTGCACGTCATCGAAACCGGCAATGATATCAAGGTGACGTCGGGCAATTCCGCCCGCGCCTATGAACCCGATGCGAACAGTTTCCATGATTGTCTTTCTCCGGATTGGGGACCCTTGGGTCAGATGCCGCAAGTAGATGCTTGCTGTTTCGGCCGCCATGCGCTCTGCGCTGAACTGCGCGCGGTACCGGCGTCGAGCGGCCTTGGCGGTCGTTTCGCCAAGGTCCGGATGGGACAGGGCAAGACACACCATCTCGCCAAGCCCAACCGCGTCGGTCGGGCAAAAGTAGAAAGGATGATCTTCTCCAAGAGCGTCGTAGTTCCCGCCTACTTTCGAGGCGACGACCGGAACCCCGGCTGCCATCGCCTCAAGCACAACGAGGGGAAGCCCTTCGAAAAGCGAAGGCAAAACAAAAATCTCAGCGATGCTCATCAGATTGCCGATGTCGCTGCGCTGGCCGAGGAAACGCACGTGCTTGCTTACACCCAGATTGTCAGCGAGCGAACGTATCGTGTCGAGCTGCGGCCCCTCGCCCGCCGCGAGAAGGAGTACATCGGGATGGTTGCGAACAATCGCCGGGAGCGCCTCCATCAGAATTGCATGATTTTTCTGCTGCGTGAATCTTGCCGTTGTCAGCAGCACCCGCGCCCCTTCGAGTTCGAGATCTTCCATTATGCTTTTGGGCGGTCTCGTCGTCTCGAGCGGATAAACGCCATTGAACACCGTCGTCAATTTAAGGCCCGCTATTCCGTTTTCGCAGTAGCTTTGCTCCGACGCTTTTGAAACGACGACGATTTGGTCGATATTGGCTATTCCCTCAAAGTAGCGTTCTTTTTGTTCGTCATCCGTCAGGACATACGGCAGGTGTTCCGTACGGATCACCGGCAATCCAAGGGCAAGGGCCGAGCGGGCAAGGTCGTGTCCCTCCCAACCGATGCCGGCGTGAACATGAAGCAGGTCGACGCCAGCCCGCGACAGCCAAGTGGAAAAGTCGTGATCAAGGACTTTTACCGCCATGCCGTATTGCTTTGCACGGGCCATCATCGGCCTGCCGCGGGATAAGCCCGGCAGCGCCAGCGTCATTTTGAAACGGTCCGACAGCGCGCGACCCAATGCCAGCATGTGCTCGCCCATACCGGACGGATCAAGACTATCTGTCGCGAGGACGATGTGGGCTTTCGCGTAATCAAGCATTCGATGCCTGATCGGCGCTTCGCATCTGGTCTACATGTCCGGCCTGCTGCATCAAGCGTTTGAAAGTGGCCAACGCCTGACCAACGACCTGATCCATATTGTAGTATTTGTACGTTCCGAGCCTGCCGACAAAGCTTACATCGGATTGTTGCTTCGCTAACGCTTCATATTGCTTGTAGATCGCCTGGTTTTCAGGACGTGGGATCGGATAGTAGGGATCACCACCTGCGCAAGGCGTTTCGTAACAGATACTGGTCTTCGGATGTGACTGGCCGGTGAGATACTTGTATTCGGTTATCCGCGTATAGGGGATGTCTTCGGACGGAAAGTTGATCACGGCCGCATCTTGAAACCGTTCTTTGTCAATTGTCTCGTGAAGGAAATTCAGGCTGCGGTATGGAAGTTTCCCCAAACGAAAGTTGAAGTATTCGTCGATCGGCCCCGTAAATATAGTATGGCTTGCCAGACGCAGATCCCTCAACTGTTCAAAATCGGTGGCGAGCTCAATCGTAATTCCTGGACGGTCGAGCATATTTTCAAACATTCGTGTGTATCCGTGGAGAGGCATTACCTGAAACGTATCGAGGAAATAACGATCGTCGTCGTTGGTGCGCGTCGGAATGCGGGCTGTGACCGATTTATCAAGTTCCGATGGGTCGAAGCCCCATTGTTTGCGGGTATAGCCCTCAAAAAACAGTTCATAGAGTTCGTCGCCGACTTGAGCCCGCACAACGTCTTTGGCCGTTTGGATCGTCTCTATAGCTTGCGCCTTGCTCAGGAGAAAAGCGGCGGTTTCCGCGTCGGATGAAAGGCGCAAATCATAAAGCCGATTGAGCGTGGTGCGGTTGATAGGTACCGGCAATAATTGGCCGTTCACACTGGAAAGCACACGGTGTTCATAAGGTCGCCATTGTGTGAACCGCGAAAGATAGTTGAATATTTCTTCGCTGTTTGTGTGAAATATATGAGGCCCGTATTTGTGAACGAGAAGACCGTCTTCATTGTAATAGTCGTAGGCGTTGCCGCCGACGTGAGACCGGCGATCCGAAATGAGCACTTGGTGGCCGGCTGACGCCAGCCTTTCGGCCAACACTGAGCCAGCAAACCCCGCACCCACTATCAGATAGTCAAAAGGGGGCTTGCCCGGGTTTGCTATCGCGACGACCCGATTGTCGCGGCGTTTCTCTCCGCCAAGCGGGTGTCCTCTGTGCTCAATCGCCTCCTCTACGATGGCCTGCATACGTTGCTGGATACTGTCCCATGACATCTCGCCCAGACGTGCATCGATCGCGGCAATCCGCCCCGCATCGCCTTTCGGCAACTTGAGAGCTTTGCGGCAGGCGGCCACGAATTCGCTCGGTGTCGCTGCGGTAAGGACGCCGTCGACATCGCCGTAATGACGAACTACGTCGGTGATTTTCGTGCTGACGACCGGCCGGCCGGAGGCAAGATATTCGGGCGTCTTGGTCGGGCTGATGAACCGCGTCGATTCATTGAGAGCAAATGGCATGAGGGCCACATCCCACCCCGCCAGATAAGCGGGCAACTCAGCATAATCCTTCTGCCCGAGATAATGGATGTTCGGCGCAACGGGCAGATCAGCCTTGTCGATCTTGGCGACGGGTCCTACGAAAACAAAGGAGCATTCGGGAAGCTCCCGCGCTGCAAAGGCAATCAGTTCAAGATCAAGCCGCTCGTCGATGACCCCGTAAAATCCAAGTCGGGGGCCCCCGATAACCGCCTGGTCAACGGGAGTGGAGAGAGGATTTCGTGCCG
Organism: Phyllobacterium sp. YR620; assembly: GCF_900104165.1. NCBI lineage: Bacteria > Pseudomonadati > Pseudomonadota > Alphaproteobacteria > Hyphomicrobiales > Phyllobacteriaceae > Phyllobacterium > Phyllobacterium sp. YR620. Next base: position 433,517 of record NZ_FNJP01000001.1, on the reverse strand, counting down.
CCTTGAAGTGATCTGTTTCAACCCCCGACGGAAAGGGATGAATGTTTTCGTGGAGAAGTCGTTTTGACTCGTAAAGGCTAAATCCGCCGGTGAAAACGACATCAGCGTGGCCTATGAGCAAACGCTCCATATGCTTGAGTTCAGAAGGGGCAAACTTGAAGCTCGCCAACTCATCCATGCAATCATAAACGATTGCAGCACTGTCAACGTGCCGGGCGAATGCAAACATCATCGGCGTATAGAACCAAAGGATGGGTTTGGCCGAACACAGAAGCAGGATTATCTCGTCGAGTATTTTCGCCAACGCCGCTTCGCGCCGGGCATTGTCCCAATCTCCGGGTATGCGGGGCCGGATCGACTTTATCGGAGAGTCTTCAAAACTATGGATCTCGAAATATGCCAGGTGGTGATCGGTAGGTATGTATTCTTCGAAGAAAAACACCTGCCGCTGGTTGGCGAACCGCTCCATCAAATGCTGGGGGCGCTGACGAACCGAGTCCCATCGCAAGTGTGAAAAGCAGATAATCGGGCCTTCCAGAACCGGCAACATGTCGGCGGAAAATTGACGGTTCACATTGGACCAAAGCATATTCGCTCCTGTTGGTTGTCTAGGCCTAACGACCGCTTGCTTTCAATGTTCCTGTCGGAGTGAAACTTTCTGTGAGAAGCGATTAGCCCTCGCAACCGTTCGACCGTGTGTTGCCAAGTCCAGTTATTCTGCACCTCGCTCCTCGGTGAAAATTGTTCGCTGCGGCCGAGGATTTCCGTTATGGCCAGATGGAAGCGCTCGGCTGACGCCAATTCCCCGGTGCGCGGCGTGATGTATTGCGTTCCGCAGCACAGTTCCTCATTGGCTAAAACTGGAAGACCCGCCAGCATATACTCGGTCAGGATTGCTGGAGCGCCGTCATCGACCCCGCAAACCACGCCGATCCGGGCGCTGTTCATGAGGCCGTTGACTGCTTCGATTGAGACGCCGGGCGGACCTATGAAGTCGACATCGATGCCGAGGGAAGTTGCCTGATCCTGTAATTTTTCTGCATCCTCCCCGTAGCCGAAAACACACAATGTACGGACAGAGCGCGGCAGTCTGGCAAGGGCGTTAAAAAGGATGTCGTGACGCTTGTAAGCCTGTGCGGCAGCTATATAAATGATGTCGTAAAGCTTATCTGCACCAGTTGGAAAAAACGTGGTATCGGAAGCAAACTCCGGTCCGATTGGCATTATTGCCGTTTCCATGTCCGGATGCCGGCGCGCCACATCTTCCGACTGCCATTCCGCTCCCGTCAGGACCAGGTCGAAATGCCGGCTTACGGCCTCGGGTACACGGAGAGCCGGAGCGTCGATCGAGTTGTAGATTTTGAAACTCGGGGCACACGCTTCGAGAACAGCTTCACAAACCCCAAGTCCGAGCACGACGAGAATATCTGGCGGTCCAAAGACCTCGAGAAACGCCAGCATGTCGTCCGACACGTAAGGCGCGCCCTCACCAGTGAGTTGAAACGAGCGGCTGATCAATGCCTGATCAGCTGGCGACTGCTCGTAGTTGCCTTCCGAGCGGGTATGATGCCAAATCTCGGCACGGTCGACGATGCCGGCGTTGATGCAAGCCAGCGGGAGCCGTTGCAGGTACCCGCCCTGCACATCCATAACCCGAGGCTTTACAGATAAGGACAGGGCAGAGCCGTGACGGTCCTGCCATTTTTTCAGATGGTATTCCTTGGAGTGCTGTTGGTTGGGCCGGCTGTCATCCAGAAAGTCACTGATAACGATCATGGATGTCATTCAACCTCTCCCATTGCGCGCTTTCAGCCACGAGGAAAGCAAACTGGGAGACTCTCAAGATGTTCCGGACACTTACGTTTTGTCCGAAACCGTACGGCATCATCGTCTGATATTTGGGTCCGGCGGTCGCCACCCTCCAATTTTAATTTCCGCCGGAACAATTCCAGGACGGAATTCGGTCACAGGAAAGCAAAACGTTCCGCGACAAGAAGGACGGCTGCATCAAAGTTGTGCTCAATCGCTGATCGGAGAAGCTGATGTCGAGCGAAACGGGTTGCTCCTCCAAGAATAATCAGTTTTGTTAGACTTCATGAAAGCACAGGAATTACTGCTGGCCTCTGAACTCACGTCGGGTTTTCCGAAGATCCGGACGATCCTCGCAGACAGATTTGCGGGCACGAAAATCATGATCGTTCCGACGGCGGCATACGGCGAAGGATGGAAGCCGGACTATGAGAGCCACTATCGCCCCTTTGAAGAAATGGGCTTCGAGGTCATTGACTACGACCTCGTCGGCAAGACCCCGGACGAGGTGAAGGCTGCACTGAATACGGTCAGCGCAGTCTACATGAGCGGAGGAAACACATTCTATCTTCTGCATCATATGCGCAAAAGCGGCTTCTTTGACCATGTGCGGGTGCGTATTAGCGAAGGACTGGTCTATATCGGCTCTAGCGCCGGCTCGATCGTTGCGACACCGGAAATCAGTTATGCCGACGCGCTGGATGACCGCTCAAAGGCGGAGGAAACCAACGATATCGGCCTCAATCTGGTCAATTTTTCGATCCTGCCGCATATGGATCATCCCAGCTTCAGCGCCTTGGTTCAGAAGACCTACAAAGCCTTCGAAGGCAACGGCACAATGTGTCTCGGTCTTAACGACGATCAGGTCATTCACGTTGTGGGCGACTCATTCAAGGTTATCTGACCCAAGTTCAGCGCCCGCGCTTAAGCGAGCCTTGGAGGCTGGGGTTGAACTCGGACGGTCGGTTCCACAAGGAGGGCCACCGCCGCTACCGCAGTGCAGGTGGCAACCTGGCGCTGCGCTCGAATGTCCCTCGGAAAATTAAGTCAGATCTAAACTTGTCTGCTGCGGAACAAGAGCCCGACCCACCTGTTAAGTAACTACAACAGGAGAGGTGAAATGATGCAATCCAAGATACTGGAAGACCTTTATTACGACGGATTAAAAGAAATTTACTACGCTGAGCGGAAAATCCTCCAAGCGCTGCCAACAATGTCAACTGCTGCAAAATCCCAGGAACTTAGCGCGGCGTTTCAAAAGCACTTCGATCAAACGCAGGTTCACGTTGATCGTCTTGATCAAGTTTTTGAATTATCCGGCAAACCCGCAAAAGGTAAAACCTGCCCTGCGATTGACGCGCTTATCGAAGAAGGCAATCAGATTATCGCCGAATACAAGGACAGTGCTGCACTGGACCTCGGGCTCGCTGCCGGAGCTCAAGCAGTCGAGCATCATGAAATGGCCCGATACGGCGCTTTGAAAAAGCTCGCGATGCTGCTGGGTCTAACCGATGCGGCCGATTTACTCGACGCCACGTTGCAGGAGGAAATCCAGACGGACGCCGATCTGGATGCTCTCTCCGACACCTTGGGATCGGCAAAAACAAAGAAGTCATCAAAGTAAAATCCTCAAAATACTTTGCCAATCAAGCAGGCAATCCAAGGAACACACATGTCCACGACCAACAAATCCGATCCCAAAAACGAAGCCACGATCCACGATCAAAAGCTGCGGCGGGGCGCTGGCGGCGAACTTCATCAGGAAGCCGCCGGTGATACACCCATACTGACCACAGCCCAGGGGGGACCCATCCTAGACGATCAAAACTCGTTGAAGATCGGGGATCGCGGGCCCACCTTGCTGGAAGACTTCCATTTCCGCGAAAAGATCTTTCACTTCGATCACGAACGCATCCCCGAACGCGTCGTGCACGCTCGCGGATATGGCGCCCACGGGTATTTCGAAACATACGACACTTTGTCTTTGGCGGAATATTCCCGGGCCGACATCTTTCAACGTCCGGGAGAAAAAACACCGGCGTTTGTTCGATTTTCAACAGTCGCGGGGAACAAGGGTTCATTCGACCTTGCACGCGATGTGCGCGGGTTCGCAGTTAAACTCTATACGCAAGAGGGCAACTGGGATTTGGTCGGAAACAATATTCCGGTGTTCTTCATTCAGGATGCAATCCGGTTTCCCGACATGGTTCATGCGGTCAAGCAAGAACCAGACAGGGGTTTTCCGCAGGCCCAGTCAGCCCACGACAACTTTTGGGATTTCATCAGCCTGACGCCGGAAAGCATGCACATGATCATGTGGGTGATGTCGGATCGGGCCATCCCGCGTTCCTTCCGTTTCATGGAAGGCTTTGGTGTTCATACCTTCCGCCTGGTCAACGCCAATGATGAATCGACATTCGTAAAGTTCCACTGGAAGCCAAAGCTTGGCTTGCAGTCCGTGGCATGGAACGAGGCGGTCAAGATCAATGGTGCCGATCCCGATTTCCATCGGCGCGATTTGTGGGACGCCATCCAGTCCGGCGCCTTTCCGGAATGGGAACTTCAAGTCCAGCTTTTTGACCAGGATTTTGCCGATGCTTTCGACTTCGACATTTTGGATGCGACAAAGATAATACCTGAAGAAATTCTGCCGCCGATACCCGTTGGCCGTCTCGTGCTCGATAGAATGCCTGACAACTTCTTTGCCGAGACCGAACAAGTTGCGTTCATGACGCAGAACGTTCCCCCAGGGATCGATTTTTCCAATGATCCGTTGCTGCAGGGTCGGAATTTCTCCTATCTCGATACGCAGATAAAGCGTCTTGGCGGACCAAATTTCACGCATATTCCAATCAATGCGCCCAAATGCCCGTTCAATAATTTCCAGCAGGACGGTCACATGGCCATGCGCAATCCGACGGGCCGCGCCAATTACCAACCGAACTCCTGGGGAGTAGGTCCGCGCGAGTCGCCCGAGCGAGGCTTCCGGTCATTTGCTGATGGAGAATCTGGTCAGAAGATCAGGCTGAGGGCCGAGTCCTTTGCAGATCACTATAGCCAGGCGCGACAGTTTTTCATCAGCCAGACCCTGCCCGAGCAGAAACATATCGCCGCCGCCCTGACCTTCGAACTCAGCAAGGTCAAAACCCCGGTAATACGCGAACGTGTTGTCTCGCATCTTCTCAATATCGACGATTCGTTGGCAAACAAAGTTGCCCAAGGACTTGGACTTGAAACCATGCCACAGGCCGCGGACGCCGCCATGCCCACCAGGCAGGATCTTGACCCCTCGCCAGCGCTAAGCATCGTGGAACGAGGTCCGAGGCGGTTCGAGGGACGAAAGCTCGGCATTCTGTTGACGGACGGATTCGATGCGGCAGTCGTCAAGGAACTGCAAGAGGCCATTGTCGCCGAAAAAGCGGTGTTTGAAATTATCACCCCCGTCGTTGGGGGAGTTCGCGGCAACGATGGTACGCTGATAAAAGGTGACCAGATGATCGATGGCGGGCCATCGGTGTTGTACGACGCAGTGGCCATATTGCCTTCCCCTGAAGGTGCGGCCGCTCTTGTCAAAGAATCCACGGCCAGGGATTTCGTCGCCGACGCTTTCGCACACTGCAAATTCATCGGTCACAACGACGCTGCCCTGCCTTTATTCGAGAAGGCCGGCATTGCCGGCGACCTTGATGAAGGGGTGATCCTCTTATCCGATGGCAAGGATGTTGCGACCTTTATTGCGGCATTGGGCAAGCTACGCCTGTGGTCACGCGAGCCAAATGTCAAAATGAAATAATAGGCCCCTGACCGCGGCGCAGCTGAAGCGCCGCGGTCAGGCCAAGGACGCAAATCCTCCTTAATCGGCATTGCAATCGCGTGGTTCAGACCGGATCGGCTCCCATCACCAATCCTTCGATGTCGTGCTTTTGGGTGACCGGCACCAACTCATCGACCACCCGGCAGACCAAATGCCTTTTCACCGAGTCCGGCAAGCTCTCAAAATAGCCCTTCGTCACCATGAGATCGTGCAGTTCTGCGTGGCCCGCTCCCGGGGCGTCCACGCCAAGGACCATGACCGGCCGCGCTATTGGAGAGGCGTGTTCCGTGCCACGGTGCACCGTCAGCGCCGAACGACAGGAGATATCGCCAAGCTGCGGGAACTTGCGTACTGCTTTTGTCTGAAACTCCGGCCACACGGCCTTTGCAGGAAACATCTCGTGTTTCCACTCGCGACCGTCAATATATTGCGTTCCAGGCGCGATTTCGAACGGGCCCATATCCTCGGTGACATCGACGCCTGTCAAATTAAACGCAAGCGATGTTATCCGCCGCTCGACATAGGTGTCCACAGGCGAGGGAAAGTCCCGGTGCCATGGCTGGAATTTCGCGCCTTGAAATGGAACATCAAACCCGATCTCGACGATCTGATAATCCGGGCCAAGTACATTTTCGCACATCGCAGTGACCCAAGGATGCGTGACCAGATCAACGAACCCGCCGAACTCCTCTGGATGAATTTCGACATACCACCGCCGCGGACCGCGTCCGACAGCTCCACCTGGCCGCTGTATTGCAGACCAAAAGGCGGTCATCATGTCTTCGCGCATCTGTTCGGCCCATGCGCGGGGAAAGGCCGATTTCTTGCCGACGATTCCATCGGTCTTCAAGGTCGAGACATCGTGTTGAATGTTACCGGAACTGTCCATTGCCCCTCCAGGCGCACAAAAACATGCGTATGCTCGTTTTGATTTATAACAATAAGCATCCCATAGGCCTGGTGGAACCACAACCTTTCACAATCGTTTCAGGGAGCACGCCAACCATCCCAAAACCAGCCTGGCCGTGCAGACGGAGCGCGTTGAGACATGGCCATGGAAGCACCTCCGCTCGATCGCAAGTTGATCGCCATCCTTGCTGCCGATGTCGAGGGCTATTCACGGCTCATGCACGAAGACGAGGAAGGCACCCTTGCGACATTGTCATCGCACCGGGCTATTATTGACGAGATTATTGCGACGGGACGCGGCGGGATATCCGGTACGGCTGGCGACAGCGTACTCGCCGAGTTCGGCAGTATCGTCGACGCCGTTAACTGTGCAATTTCCATTCAACGGTCCTTAGCTGTAGCCAATAAGTCCCTTCCCCAACAGGCGCGAATGCTCTGGCGGATCGGGATCAATGTGGGCGACGTCATGGTCAAGGATGGCGGCATCTTTGGTGACGGTGTCAACGTCGCATGTCGCCTCGAGGCACAGGCGGAACCCGGCGGAATTTGCGTCACGCGCGGCGTGCGCGATCATCTGCGCGACAGGGTGGACTACCAATTCGAGGATCTTGGGGAACACGCCGTAAAGAATATCGCGCGCCCTGTTCGGATTTTTCGTGTCTGCTTTGATCCCGAGGCAAGCTCTGATCTTCTCGATGTTCGCGCCATGCCTTCCAGGGGAAGCATTGAACTATCCGACGACAGTAACACAATCAAGGGCACGTCCAATCAAGTGGAACTGACGTTCTGGCAGTCGATACAGGAGACTAAGGATCCGTCGGAATACGAGGCTTACCTTGAACGGTTTCCCGACGGCGAATTTGTGGCGCTCGCCCGCGCCCGCCTGGCAAAAGCTGAGGAACCAGAGGCTGTCCCCGCTGCGGACCGGGCGGTGGAACTCGAGTTTTGGAACTCGATAAAACAGAGCAACTCCCCGGCCGCGTTCGAAGCCTACCTTCAAAAATATCCGGAAGGTGAGTTCAAAAGTCTGGCTGCAATTCGCCTGAGGGAAATTTCGGAGATTGATTGAACTAGGGTCGGGATGGCCGACGCGTCTGGTGGGCAGTTGTGTCCCATCAATCGCATCCGCCAATCAACAGCTTTGAATGCAATTTGGCTTTAGCGAGCGTTCCGTCGATGCAAGTACCGACTTGTGAGAGGATGCGAAGCGTTCTAGCGTCAAAAGCAGAATGACATTTCTTGAGACGGTCACCGATCCGATAATCCAGGCCGGAACCCTCGCCGCCACGGGGGCCATTGTCTCGCGGGTGGCCCTGCGAAACAATCCCCGCTTGCACCTGATTTTTCAGGTAACGTTCTTTATCGTCCTTACCACATTGTTGCTTTATCACGGTATTGTTCCCTACGAGGCAGGGCCACCCACTGCTTCAGCCGTGCAGAAGGTATTCATCGGAATCGCAAAGGTCATCTGGTGGATCAATGCCGCCTGGGCCCTCGTCGGTTTCGCCCGCGTTTTCCTGATATTTGAGCGGCGGCCACGCGAAGGCAGACTGATCCAGGATCTGGTGGTCGGCATCATTTATCTCGGGGCGGTTCTATCCGTCGTCGCCAACGTCTTCAGCCTGCCCGTGGGCACATTGATCGCGACGTCCGGGGTGCTTGCCATTATTCTCGGCCTTGCACTGCAGAGCACCTTGAGCGACGTCTTTTCCGGTATCGCCCTCAACCTCGGCAGGCCCTATGTCATCGGGGACCTGATTGTTCTCAGCGACGGCACTGAGGGAAGAGTCGTCGAGACAAACTGGCGAGCGACGCACTTATTGAACAGCAGGAACGATCTGGTTATCGTTCCCAACAGCGACTTGGCCAAGGCACGGCTGATCAATGTCAGCAGTCCGGACCGGAGCCATGGCATCAGCCTCACTGTCCGCTTTGCCGGTACGACATTGCCGAGTGCCATCGTGGATATGATGCACTCCGTTCTTTTGAGTTCGACAACGATACTGAATCAGCCGGAACCGTTCATTCAGATAAAATCACTGGACGGTTCGGCGGTGGAACTCGAACTCTCCTTTCGCGTCGCAGATATTGCGGTGGCCGGAACGGCCCAAAATGAGATCTTCGATTTGATCTATCGTCACAGCATGGCAGCGGGCATACCCCTGGCAACACCCGTCGTTGTTCAGCCTGCATCCGGCGCAAAGACGGAACCTTCCGCCAGCAACCGCTCGAGCCAGATGCGGCTCCTTGATGCAATACCGCTGTTCAAAACGCTCACCGAGGATGAAAAGGAAATCCTTGCTAAATCCATGTCGCGCCGGACGTACCGCAAGGCGGATGTCGTTGCCGAACAGGGCAGTGAGATGCAATCGCTGCTCATCGTTCGAAGCGGTGTGTTGGTAGTCACACGTGAAGAGGGTCGTCGGAAAGTAGATCTGGGCAAGCTGGCACCTGGCGATTATTTCGGCGAGGCCAGCCTGCTCGCCGGCGCGGGGGAACCAGGAACCGTGCGTGCTCTCGCTTCTACCGTGGTTTATGAAATCGCCAAGTCAACCCTGGCCCCGTTGCTCCACGATCGGCCAAGCCTCGTTGATGAACTGGGCCTCATTTTGTGCAGGCGGGCGCAATCGGAGAAGCATTTGTTCGAAAACAGCACCGAGATTGCTGGCATCCATGCCATGCCTGGTCTCGTCAAAAAAATCAGGCTCCTGTTTGAGCTGTCTCATCTCGAGAGGAATTGACCATCGGCCCAGCTAATCGGACTGCGGTGGCAGCCATCAACGTCACGCATACTCCCTATGGGCTAATGTTCAAACGGCACTTGTGCGGTTAGTGTGACTTCGGCCCAATGCCCTAGATCGAATTGTTGATTTCGCCTGAACCGAAGCGTCGGACCACACCGGTCCAACATCGATGCCGCATTCGCAAACAATCACAAGACAAGCACTGTCCTGTTATCCGGCCATGCCGTGCACGCTGCAAGACTCTTGAGAAGCATGCCATTCGCAGCGGCACATGACATTTGATGAAGACGAGTTGGCTACCCAGATCCGGGGGGTGAGCCATTATCCTGGGAAACGCGGCGTGGTTCGAACGAGCCCGGCGTATCTTTTCAATGGATAGCTTTGTTGAATGGATGGTCGGACTTTCGTGAAGGAAAGTTCGCCATGCCTCCAAAGAAGCCGATTTCAACGACGGTGAGTTCCACTCCATCAAAGTTGGTGCGTGGAACACAAGCAGCGCCGCCCGTGCAAGCCTCCGATCTTGTTACGGGAGCAATCGGGCCCATCGTCGACCGAATTCCTGATCACCCCATCTTCATTCCGGATCCCAACGAAAATTTCTTCGATACCAATCGCCGGGGTGATGCGGTGGTGCGGCCGCGCGATATGCTGGTATTGCGCCTCGAGTTCATCAACCTGACCGTATCAGGCGGGGCAAAGCCGCGGCTGAAGAAGTCAGCCGCCGGCTCTGCGAGCCTGATCGTACATTTCCCGCCGCAGACCATTACCGAGGAGACCTTCTTCGAAACGCCTCCCACTGCCACGCACAACCCGGCCCCTCCCCGTCCCGGCACTCCGCCAAAACCCGAGCCTGGCGGGGCGGAAGCACTCACGGGACCACCGGTCCGTGCACGAATTGCCGGCGAATCGAGGCTCGCGTTCAAAGTTCCGGACGGCTTCGACATTCCCTATACGCTGGAGGATGTCCTTGCCGCCTGCGAAACGCTCGAACTTTCCGTTCCCGCCAATGCACGGCCGCCAGCAGCGCCGCGCCCTCCGATTGTCTTTACCGATATATTCGCTTCCAATCTCGGCAAGCTGAGTGGACGTCAACGAGCATCCCTGACAAGTTTTGCTGCGCGAAGCCTGCGCATCGCCGCTGTACAGGGCAATGCGAGCGCGTTTGAACTGCGCCAGGCTACGGGTGGTCCCGGATTGAAGGCGCTGAAACCCGGCAGGCTCGGCGCATCCGATCTTGTCCAGATCGGACCTGTCATCGACGCCGGCACTTTCCCGACGTTGCGGGGTCCGCGCCCGGCACTGCCAGGCCTGAACCAGACTGCAATCGAAATGCCATGGCGGCTGATCCTCAGTCCGCACGGCGCGGAGCGCTGGCGCCATGCGGCGCTTCCGATTTATTCGGAGCAGACCGGGCGGACCGAACTGTGGCATTCGCGCCTCGTCGCACCATCCCAAACCGGACCGACGATCGAGCCGCCAAATGCTGACTCGCAACGGACCGTGAGAGCCGTGTGGGCGCTCACCGGCGAGGGATCGCCCAAGCCGATGCAATCGGACTATCCCGCGGGCAACTTGCCCAATCCCAACAACAGCCCGTTCCGCATGCCCATGGACGATTTCGATCGCTTTCAGATCGTCCATCTCTCGTCGAATTTCTCGAAATCGAACTACGCACCTTTGCCGGTCAATGCCAACCTCATGATGCTCTCTGCCCTTGGTGGCTGGCTGGATTCAAGGGGCGGCTGGGATCCCGTTGGCCTGTCGGTGGAGGAATGGGCTCATCGCGCCACCATGGGGCGGGATCACTATGTGCGTGTCGTCTACAAGGGTTTCCTATTCCCATTCGGTCATCGCGTCTCCCTCATCAAGGTTAGCGAGCGCAAATTCCACAATGGCAAGGGATCGGACCAGGCGATGCCGGGCAATACGGCATATCTGCGTCAGCGGCTGTTCATCATAGTGCGTGAGCGCGAACGCACATTCGTGGATCCGGACCTTACCAACAAGGACGAGACTATCGCGCTGCACCGGCAAATGCCGTTTTCGAGTGTTCGAATTCTGACCGCCGTCACGCCAAGCCTCGACAGGCCGGATCAGGGGCCGGGCTCCATCGTCGGCAATCAGACCATGTTCTGGCCCTGCGTCGGCGGGCAACCTTTCAAGTTCCAGATGTCGGCCACCGACATCGACGGGCGCACGGTACAATTCGAACTCCCGATGATCTTCATCGATTTTTCTTTGGCAAGCCCGGTGAAGGACGGCTCAGCCCCGGTTCTGAAACCCAATTTCGATCTTGCCGAAACCAATGCCGATAAGGCCCGCGGCGCCTGGAACGATCCTTCTCATTCAGGTTGGAAGACTGCCCCGCTCAAGCGCCAACGCGTAGCGCTGGCACCAAGCGTCAAAGCCGGCGACACTTCGGTCGAGGCGGAATCGATAACGTTTGACGGTTTTGTCGAGAAACAGAACCTTAAGTTACGCGCCTATAGCGAGAACCTTTCCAAACCCATCTTTTACCCCATGGTCCAACAGGCCGGCGTTCGCATTGCCGCCCTTGCGCAGTTAACCGGCAGTTCCGCATCGAACACGGTCAAATGGAACGCACGCTATCTGAGCGCCGGCTTTACCAACAATCAGGGCGAAGTCTTTGTCGACGTCGTCAGCGAGCCCGGCATGGCTCAGCTTAATTTTTCGACCCAGGGAGACAGGTCGGGAGGATTTGTCCAGCCGAACCTCACGCCGAGCGCGCTCTCGCGTCTGACCGGTCCCGTCACCGGCAACGTTTCCGACTTCATGGATGGGAAGATGACCGGCAGCAATGCGTTTCCGGCCACCTTGTCTGATCTTCCCCTGCCGCTGCTGTTTGGCTGCATTCCGCTCGGAGATGTCATCCAGGCAGTCACCAACCTTGGCGACAAGCCCGAACAGGTACCGAAATTTGCCAGCGAGGCCAGCACCAAGGTCGAAAGCTTCATCAACGGGCTCGTGCGTCTCTTCGAATTTGTCACGCACCTGGCCGACAGTCCGGGCAGCATCGCCGATGCGGCCCTCGAGGTTGTCCGCGGAACTTTGGACGACCTTATTGAACAGGCCGAAGCCTATCAAGCCGCGCTCGTTGCCAATGCCAAGGCGGGTGTAAATGATCTGAAGAATGCAGTCCTTGCAGTGAAATCGGAAATCGCCCCGCTGCTGGCGGTAACGAGCGTCGACCTTGCCCTGCCGCTGGGCGGACTTGCCGGCGCTCTCACCAATGTCAACAACGCCGCTGACCAGTTGCTCGCTGCCGCCGATGCGCAGGTCGGGGGTGTATCCCTCCCGGCCGGCTTCCGGCAGTCGTTGAAGCAGATCGCCAACCAGACCAAGACCCTCGCGAGCGACGTGGCGACGATCACCACCCTCATCACGCAAGGGAAAGAGCTTTATCTGGCGCTCGAGACGATTGTCGGCCATCCGGAAAACCTGCCGCAATTGCTGGGCGATCCCGCCACGCTCGGCGGTCTGCTGACGGCGGTGCAGGCTAAGATCACCCCCTTGCACGATACCATCAAAGCATCGCGACTGCTCGACGGCGCGCCAAAACAGGCAATTCTTTCGGCCATCGAACTCGTCGTCGAGATCCTCAACGCTGCAGGCGACCTTTTAAAACTCCTCGAAATGCTGACCGGCGATGAACTGACGATCCGCTTCGACTGGAACCCGCCGATCGACAACTGGGCCCTCCCGGGTGTCGACAAAGCGAAGAACCCGATGTTCCGCGCCAATGACAAACGCGGCTTCCTCGTCGCCGTGGAAGCCAAGGTCAAGAAGAACGGCAGCAGCGCGCCGAAGATCAACGTCGTCTGCAGCTTGAAGCATTTCGACCTGGTCTTGATCGCACCGGCAAGTTTCATCGAACTCAATTTCGAGAAGATCGAGTTCCGCGTCGACAGTGCCGCGAAGATGGACGTCGACGTCCTGCTCAACGACATCAAATTTGTCGGGCCGCTGAGTTTCGTCGAGACCTTGCGCGATCTCATACCGCTTGATGGCTTCTCCGATCCGCCCTATCTCGACATTACACCTCAGGGCATCGATGCCGGCTTTTCGCTTACACTGCCGACAATTGCCATTGGTCTGTTCAACCTCAGCAATCTGAGCCTTGGCGCCGGCTTTACCGTGCCGTTCATCGGACAGCCGCTGTCCGTCCGCTTTAATTTCTGCACCCGCGAACAACCGTTCAACCTGACTGTTTCGCTTTTTGGCGGCGGCGGATTTTTTGGTATTACGCTGGACCCGCACGGCATACAGATCCTTGAGGCGTCTTTTGAATTCGGTGCGAGCATCTCCATCGATCTCGGCGTCGCCTCTGGCGGTGTTCATGTCATGGCGGGCATCTACTTCCGCATGGAGAAAGATGCTTGTTCGTTGACCGGCTATTTCCGCCTCGGCGGTTATGTGAGCGTACTTGGGCTGATTTCCTGTTCGCTCGAACTCTATCTCGAACTTCGCTACGAATTCGAGAGCGGGAAATGCGTCGGCAAGGCGCAGCTGACAATCGAAATTGAAATATTCATGTTCTCGACAAGCGTCACCGTAACCTGCGAACGAAAATTTGCCGGAGCAAACGGCGACCCGACATTCCGCGATCTCATGGGGGTCAACGCGGCGCTGCCGATCGCCGACGAACTCGAACTGATCGACACCGATACCGATTACGCATGGCGTGAATATGTAGAGGCGTTCGCCTGAGGGAGGGGAGCATGGCAAGACAAACCATTCTTTGGACGGTACTGCCCAATGGGCGCGTGGAAGACGGCGAATTTGCCGGTCAACTGCGCGTGTCCCTGGTCGCGTCTCCCCGCCTGACGCCCGAGGCGTCTGACGAGCAGGTGTTGAAGGCGTTTCCGGAATGGCGAAACTGGCCAAAAACGCTCGATAACGTGAAGTTTTCCTTGCAGGTTGGCCCTGACGAGCTTGAGCTTCGACGTATAAGCGACCCCGATGCCGATCTCTGGGCCAAGCTGTTCTCAGCCCAAACCCCTGTCAGCGGATACGTTTTCAAGGACATGAGCAAGGTCAATCTCCGCTCGTTCCCCATGCGCAACGTTCTCGGAACGTTGCGCAAGCACTATAAGAACCTCGCGATCCAATCGACAGGCACGCCCCCAACCCTCCTGCCCTGGTCGCAAGCCCATCCAGGCCTGAAGGACATGCTGGGCGAACTTGGCACCCGCACGGAAAAAATCAACCTCGGCGACCGGCAAATCGAATACCTCGTGCCGGGCTTCAACCGCTTTTTCGACGATGAAGGCCGCGAGGGCACTGAGAACCGTTTGCGCAATACCGTCTTCGGCACAAAGAGTATTTACCGCGGACAGGTCGTTGGTGTGGATGTCGATGAGCAGGGAAACCCCAGGTCCAGCGGGCAGTTTCCGGTCCGCGCCTTGCCTCCGGACTGGCACGATCCTGCCGGGGGTGGCGCCGATTCAAGCATTATGGGGCAATTCTCCTCCGCGGCAGAATATGCTTTCTACCAGGCGGATCGCTTCTACCGCCGCGAACCTCTGACACAAGCAAAGCTCGACAAGCTTGACGCGCAAAAGCAATTGCGCCGCCCCAAGCTTGTCGACGTTCCTGCCCAGCCCAAAGCGCCCGATTTCGATTTCCATCGGATCATCGCCTCCTACAGCGATTATCCGCGACTTCTGCGGCGCCTTGGCCTTGTGATCGATTGCGTGGTCCAGCCGAATTCGCCCATTGATCTCGCGCTCAATGCTGCCCCGCAGGTGCAAGGGCGAATGTCACTCAACCTTTCATGGGGAAGCGCCCACGATCCAGCTGATGATTCCTGTCCGCAGACCGCGTGGATAGCCGACAAGTACCGGTTTGTGACGCGTCCAAGGACGCAGGATCACGAGCGGGGCTTACTGAAACTGCAGTATGCCGACGATAAATGGAACAATGACAAGCGCACCCTGTTCGACGTCTATCAGGTTGACCCGGATGGTGCAGCCCTGAAGACGGTGGATTTTGTCATTACCGCACAGAACCTTGTGGGAAAGAGCCTGGCAATCGGTGCCGACGGTGCAGTCACCTATACGACGGGCGACAAGCAGGCGGTCGCCGCCCTTCGCACGGGCGGACTTGGCATATCCCGCCATGGCAAGGCGCTCTCGATTGCCCAGAGTGCTGCATCTGCGGCGCTGAAGGACGCAGCGGTAAAGTCCGGCGCAGGAAAGAAGGTTGTTCTGTTCACTGAAGATCTGTTGCGGGGGTACAGAGTCGACGTTCAGCCCGTAATTGGCGGCTCGCCTGAGAAGTGGCATACCCTTTGCGGCCGCCATGGCACTTACAAGCTCATTGCCACGAACGAAGACCTCCCCCTCGAAGACGATGAAGGCTATGTGAAGGGGGCGTCGACGACAAGTTCGGCCAGTGAGGATGCCGACCCGGATGATCATTATCTGCACGAATCGATGTTTCGCTGGACGGGATGGAGCCTGGTAACGCAGCGCCCCGGAAAAACGCTGCGCGCGAGCAGCGATCCCACCTCGGGCGTTCAAAGTGAAACCCCAGAGACGGTTGCAGATGAGGCAACAAGCGGTGGCAATGGCGTATCGGCAACGTTCGTCGCGGCCAAAGGCAGCTTGCCGCGCCTGAGGTTCGGCACGCAATACCGCTTCCGGGCACGGTTGGTGGATCTGGCCGGCAACAGCCTCGGCGTGGACGACAGGTCGCTTGAAGACGACGAGCAGGTCAGCGAACCCGTAGGCTATTTACGCTTTGAGCCCGTGGACCCTCCCGTACTTGTTCAACGCGCACGCGTGAGTGAGGGCGAGTCGCTCGAGCGGATGGTGATAAGAAGCAACTTCGACGTCGACCCTGAAGGCTATCTGAAGAAGAAGCCGTTCAAGGATGCGATCAAGCTGCCGGCTTCGCAGGATTTCGATTACACCGCCAGCAACGAGCGGCATGTGGTGCCACCGAAATCCTCGCAACTGCAATGCGAGCAGCACGGACTGTTCGATGTCTACTTTGCCGATCCTGCCTCGATCAAGACAGCCTACGCGATTGCAAGCCGCGAGGCTGGAAGCTTGAACGATCCGACGGCAACATCGACGCCCGAACTCATCACCCCTGCGGCCATAGCAGGAACTGCCACACGGACGGTACTGCCGCTGCGATTGCCATCGCCGGACAACCCCACCGGCGATCGCCTCGCCGCCGGCCAATACGTGATTCATCGCGACGCTCAGGTTTCCACACCCTATCTTCCGGATGGGGCATCCGGAGGCTTCGCATTGCGGGCCATGCAAGGCCATTCGATCCCCGGCGTGACCGCGCCCGTTGTCCTCGGGCCGAGCGCTGCGGTGGTGCGTGCCCCGAACCAGGAACTCGTTCTCGTTGTCGCCCATGGCAAGGAATGGCCGGACTCAACCGGGTTCAGGATCGTCCTTCAGGAGCGTTGTGCATCGCTCCTTGATCCACCTTGTGACGAAACATTCAACGACGATGGGACGCCTGCGTGGGATGAGGACAAACGTGTCCTGACACTATTCATCGCCAAGGGCCGTATCGCACGCCTTCGCTATGCCAGCTTCGCCCATAAAAAATTCATGGACTCCTTTGGTTTGCCGGGATGGATCGACACCGCCGGCGAGCGGGACTTTCTGCGCGGCATGGCCGAACTCGGCTGCGCGTGGATGATGACGCCCTATCGCGAACTCACGCTCGTCCATGGCACCCAGCAACCGGTATGCGCGCCCGAAATGATCAAGCTCGTCGCCGGCCGCAGCATGAACGACCAGTTTGCCATCTTGCGAGCGCAGGTGCGGCTGCATGGGCCCAGCACCGGAAAATTCGAAGTCGAAGCGCATTGGAAGGAGTGGATCGACGATCTGGAAAAGCCGGGACCGGAACTTGTCGATTCCCATGGGGCGCTTGGCGAAATTTTGCTTGCCGAGAACCACGAAAACACATTCGATCTTAACGGCGCGGTGAACGCCCAGCAATATGACGCCGCGCGCCCGCGCGCCCGGGGCGACCGGCACGAATTCGGCGACACAAAATTCCGGCTGGTCGAGTATAAGGTGTGTGCTACGACGCGTTTTCGCGAGTATCTTCCGCCATCAATCTATGAACAGAAAGATCAGGTTACGCGCCTTGGGCCTATTGCCGAGGGCCAGCAATTCCAGCTTGGCGCGGATGATGATCCGGGCGCTCCATTCCTTGTCCAGCCTGGCGCCGCGCCGCTCACCATCGTCAAATCGAGCGCGGCCCCTGACGAGCCGCGCATCGTCTACGTCATGCCCACTTTCCGCTGGGAAGAAACAGCGGACAATTCATCTCTCGATACAGTACGGCTTGGCAACGGCCTGCGCGTATGGCTTGAGCGCCCTTGGTTCTCCTCGGGGAACGGCGAACTGCTCGGCGTCGTGATCCTTCAGGACAATGCCCGCTTTACCGATATTCCGGTGCCTGTCGTGCCGCTGGTAACCCAGTGGGGTCTCGATCCCTTGTGGGATACGTCCCTGCCGAAAAACGCGATCCGGATCACCGATTTCCCCTCGCGGGTTATCAATGAAGCCGTCCCATTGCTTGAGCCGCAAGCGGCAGGGCAGCAGGTGCAGATCATCGGCCACCGGGTCCATTGGGATCAGGCGCGCTCGCTCTGGTATTGCGACATCGAGCTTAATCCCGGCAGCAGCTATATGCCGTTCGTGCGGCTCGCGCTGGTCCGCTATCAGCCCAACGCGCTTTCAGGCGCAAAGATTTCGAAGGTCGTGCTTGCTGATTTCTCGCAAGTCCTGCCGCGCCGCCGCTCATCTTTCCAACGCGACGGCGCCGTGGTCGCGGTCAAGCTTCGCGGCACGGTACCAAGTCATGGTCCAATGAAATTCCCGACCGACTCGGAATACCAGGACATTTCCTTCATCCCCCTCCCCGGCCAAGCGGTCGAAACCGGAAGAAACAAGGTCGAGCTCGTACTGCAGACCCGCGACCCGGCGATCGATTCCGACCTCGCCTGGATCGATCAGAAGGTGCTGACTTCGGCCATATTGGCGCCTGTCGCTGGAATAGGACCGATCGTTACGACGACCTTATTCGATCAGCCGGCCGTAAGGGTAGAAGCACCTCCGGCCGTCGCCGACCGCTTGGGGCAGCGGATCAGCCTCGACCTGACGCACATCGCGAGCCCGATCGACGTCGTCCAGATCCCGCCCGATTTATTCGATCCCGTTATATGGAGCGCCAACGTGACCCTGCCAGATATCGCTGGCAGACCGGCTCGCCTCGCCATACGTGAATACGAACGCTATTACACGGACAGGACCATCGCCGAACAACGTGGCGGTGCGACGAGACGGCGAAAAGTGGTAGAGGAAAGGCTGGTTTATACAGTGTTCTTTGATCTCCAGTAGACGTCGAGCGTCGGGCCCTACGCGGAGGAAGCCGCCGCGGCTCGCTCTATTTTAGGTTACGCGGTACTGTCCCCTTGCTGGCTTGTTCAACCAGATGCGTGCGCGAGGGCGCAGGTTCAAATCGATCGGCGAAATATTGCGTTTCGTTGACCACACGTCCTTCGCTGAATTCCATGATGCTCACCGCATAGGTTGGTATACCGTCATAGGTGAGCACGAATTCAGAGACCCAGAGATCACCGCTGCCGATAATTCGCTGGACCGTAAAGCGCTTCTTGTTCGGTTGAACTGTCCGGCTCTCTTGAATGTTGTGCCGGCCACGAATCCGCTCATTCGATTGCGGATAGTAGAGCACAGCGTCATCACGATAGATCTCATGCTCGACCTCGAAGTCGCTCACGTCCGACGCTTCCCAATGACGTTGAAGCGCCATCCGCACGGTTTGATCGTTCATCCCAACCTCCGAGCTCCGTTTCCGGGCATCAAATCCCAACTACAAAGCAGAATTCGGGCGATGGCTTGTGAAAAGTCTAGTTGACCGCTTTCGATAGCGGGGAGAAACTTGCAACCCACCGAGGCAAGAGGAAAAAAACAATGGACGAGCCAGACCGTTGGCGCCACATGGCAAGCGCACCGAAAGACGGCAGTCGAATCCTTGTAACGATCCGCCCGACTGAACAGGGGCAGGCAGAAGTTGACCTCGCATATTGGTCCAAAGGCGACCAGTTTGGTGCCGAAGGCTGGCGCGCCTCTGATTCCTCACCCGGCCGTGTCGTCGAATATGCCGAGCCGGAATTGAAGTGCTGGATGCCGATGCCCTCGGCCAATCTCAACCGCACCTCCATGCCCGCCCCTTGGGAAGGCGAAGACGCCGAGCAGCTGGACGGTTCAGGGATTTAAAGAACTCGCGTCGTTATACGCTGTGCTTCTCCGCCAGCCCGCTGCCTGCCTCGCGCAAGCTTCGCCCCCTATTGTTGCTGCGACAATAGGAGACGACCGTGCAGCAAGTTGCAGTAAAACGCCTGGGCGACAAAGGCTATCTGACCGGCAGTGATGTCGGCCTTGCCCTCGGCATCGTCGTCATCCTGACCGTGCTTTTCCTGCCGGTCTCGCCAATTGTTCTCGACATCGGCCTTGCCTTCTCCATCGCCTTGTCCGTTCTGATTCTGATGGTCGCCCTGTGGATTCAGCGGCCGCTCGACTTCTCGGCATTTCCCACTGTCCTCCTGATCGCGACAATGATGCGGCTTTCGCTGAACATCGCGACAACCCGTGTCATCCTCACACATGGCGACGAGGGTTACGGGGCTGCGGGACAGGTGATCCACGGTTTCTCGCAATTCGTCATGGGCGGCGACTTTGTCATCGGTCTTGTCGTGTTCGCGATCCTGATCATCGTCAACTTCCTCGTCATTACCAAGGGCGCGACGCGCATCGCGGAAGTCGGCGCGCGCTTCACCCTCGACGCCATTCCCGGCAAGCAGATGGCCATCGATGCCGATCTCTCGTCGGGCCTGATCGATGAAAAGCAGGCGCAGCATCGCCGGCGTGAGCTCGAAGAGGAAAGCGCTTTCTTCGGTTCCATGGACGGTGCGTCCAAGTTTGTGCGAGGCGATGCGATCGCCGGTCTCATCATCACCGCCGTCAACATTTTCGGCGGCATCATCATCGGCGTCACCCGTCACGGCATGGATGTCAGCCACGCCGCTGACGTCTTCACCAAACTCTCGGTCGGCGACGGCCTGGTCACTCAGATTCCGGCCCTGATCGTTTCGCTTGCCGCCGGCCTCCTTGTTTCGAAGGGCGGAACGCGCGGCTCGGCCGACAAGGCGGTGTTCGGGCAGCTCGGCGCCTACCCGAAGGCACTCTTCGTTGCCGCGCTACTGCTCTTCGTCCTCGGCAGCCTGCCGGGTCTGCCGGCCTTTCCCTTCTTTATCCTCGCAATAGGCCTGACGGCGATCGGCATTTCCGTTCCGCGCAAGCTGGCGCGGGTGGCCGCGGCTGCCCAGGCCGAGATTGCCCAGAAACAGCACGCCGCCGCCGAAGAGGATCGCAACTCGGTTCGCGCCTCGCTCGAGACCGCGCAGATCGAGCTTTGCCTCGGCAAACAGCTTTCGGCGAAACTTTTGGCTTCGCAGCTCGAACTTGCCCACCGCGTCAACAAGATGCGCAAGAAGTTTGCCGTCGAATATGGATTTGTCGTGCCCGAGATCAAGGTCACGGACGACTTCCTGCTGCCGCCGAAGACGTACCGCATCAAGATTCACGGAACGGTCGTTGCCTCGCATGAAGTCCGGGTCGGCGAAATCCTGGTTATCCCGGGCGACAGGCCACCCCCGCACGTCCCCGGCGAAGAAGTGCGGGAGCCCGCCTTCGGCATGAAGGCCTATTCCGTGCCGGAAACGTTTGCTGCGGAGCTGAAGCGCGATAATTACATGACCGTCGACAATCTGTCGGTCCTGCTCACTCACCTCAGCGAAATCGTCCGCAACAACCTGGCGCAACTCCTATCCTACAAGGACATGCGCGGTCTGCTCGACCGCCTCGGCCCCGAATACAAAAAACTGCTCGACGACATTTGCCCCGCGCATCTTTCCTATTCGGGACTGCAGGCAGTCCTGAAGCTGCTCCTGACGGAACGGGTATCGATCCGCAATCTCAACCTCATCCTCGAGGCCATTGCCGAAGTCGCGCCGCATGTGCGTCGCTCCGAGATGATCGTCGAGCACGTGCGCATGCGCATGGCCCAGCAAATCTGCGGCGATCTTGCCGATAATGGCGTGCTCTCGGTGCTCAGGCTCGGCAATCGCTGGGATCTCGTCTTCCACCAGAGCCTGAAGCGCGATGCCAAGGGCGAGATCGTCGAGTTCGACATCGACCCACGGCTGCTCGAACAATTTGGCACGGAGGCGAGTGCCGCGATCCGTAAATATCTCGATGCCGGGGAGCGCTTTGTTCTCGTCGCATCGCCCGAGGCGCGTCCTTATATCCGGATGATCATCGAACGGCTCTTCGCGACGCTGTCGGTGCTCTCCCACGTCGAGATCGCTCGCGGGGTCGAAGTGCGTTCGCTCGGCACGATTTCCTGAGTTGCCGCCAATGCCGCAAATGAGCGACACGATTATCGCGGCCTTTCTGGTTTTCGCGCGCGTGGGCGCATGCCTCCTTGTCATGCCGGGCCTCTCCAGCCCGCGAATACCGATGCAAATCCGTCTGTTCGTCGCCCTCGCCTGCTCGCTGATGGTGGTGCCAATGGTCCTCGCTCAAGTCGAGCCAGCCGCGCGGTCGGCGCCCCTTCCGCTGATGCGGATCATCGTCATCGAAATCATTACCGGCGGCATGATTGGTGTTCTTGCGCGCCTCTATTTCTGGGCGCTGCAATTCATGGCGGGAGCGATCGCCATGGCGACCGGATATTCGGGAGCCCCAGGTGGCGCCATCGAATCCGAGGAGCCGGAGGCGGCAATCGCAAGCTTTGTGACCCTGTCAGCGCTCTGCCTGTTCTTCATTTCGGACCTTCATCTCGAGGTTTTCCGGGCGCTCCTGTCATCCTACTCGGCCATACCCGTCGACGGAAATTTCCAGGCGTCCACGGCAATGGTCAATCTGACCGATACATTGTCGAGGGCGTTCCTCAGCACTCTCCGTATTGCCGCGCCCTTCATCGTTTTCGCCGTTGTGGTCAATATTGCCATCGGATTGATCAACAAGCTGACGCCGTCTATCCCGGTCTATTTCATATCGATGCCCTTCGTGCTCGCAGGCGGCCTGATGCTGCTCTATTTCGCCATGCCCGACCTCCTGCGTTTCTTCACAAACGAGGCCGGCGCTTATTTGAGGAGTTTCTGATATGGCAGCGACGCGCGCCACCTATCGCGAATTGATCCGCCTGCAGAAACTCACGAAGTTGCGACACGAGATGGAGCTTGCCCGACTTCAAGCGCAATCAGCGGCGGTCGAAGCGGAAAATCTCGACCTCTTCAGAATGCATGAGAGTCGTTTCGGAGCGGAGGCCAGCATCGTTCCCGTCGGAATTATCATGAGACGGCTCGAAACGAACAAGGCGCGACAGGCATCACTGGCCGATACCGCAATGACAGAACGACAGAACTGGCTGCGGATTTCGCGCACGATCGACACCTTGAGCGACAAGCTGCGTGTCCTTGACGCAAAGCTCACACGTGCGGAGGCCGCCGCCGAGCTCGATGAGAGTATCAGTCATTTACTGGCAGCGCCGAAAATTTAAGGCTCAAGCCTCCCGTAAGTTTGGGCGATTAAAGTGCACCCTATGAGACAACGAAGCGAAGCTGCAACCAATGGCCATTAATCCGCCGTCCGATCTGGTGCTCGATGTTGCCATGGCCGCGGATCCCGATGCGATGCGGGCAGCGGCGGACAAGTTGCGGGCGATGGCATCCGACCGGATTGCAGCGCAGATGCAGCTTTCGCGCGACAGTTTCGCTGCTTTGCAGCAGGCAGCACCAGAAGCTCGGAGCGCCAAGGCTGCCGAAGCGCCGAACAAGGCCTACAAGAAATTCGAGGCCTTCATGCTGCAATCCTTCGTCGAGTCGATGTTCACGGGCGAAAATCAGGCCGTCTTCGGTGAGGGAATTGCCGGCGACTACTGGAAATCGATGATGGCCGAGGCGATCGCCAACAAGATGTCCGACGGTGGCGGGATCGGCATCGCGCGTATGCTCGAAGCGCAGACTGCGCGAAAGGCAAAAAATGCGGCCGCCGAAGCCGCGACTGAAAACAGTATCAAAACTGATGACCAACCCAATTTCAAACAGCAGGATTCAAATGTCATTTTGTACCAGATCGAACGGCAACTCATTCACAGGCAATTGAAATCGACCGATGACGTCGAATCAACCCGACAGGGCTGAGGCCGAAACGTTTGGAGGGAATTCATATGGAAACCGTCAACGATAATCAGAAAAGCACCGCTATGACAGCTTTCGCCCAGAGAAACGAACCAGCACTCGATCCAGTGCTCTTTGCAATCCGCAGGCTGGAGGAAGTCGTCGAGCGCGAGACCCGTCTGCTCCTTGATGGCCAGACGGTCGACCTCGCCGATATCAATGCCAATAAGAGCCGCGGCTTGCGCGACTTCAACAAGGCAATGGGCAAAGCCGCCAAAACCGTCGACACGTCGGCGCTGAGGTCCCTGCAGCCGTTTCTCGACAATCTGCGCCAGAAGCTCGATCGCAATTGCGATGCGCTCAAGTTGCACCTGCGCGCCGTTACGGAATTGACCGGGCTCATCCGTGACGCCCTCGAAACGCAGGAGGCAGACGGCACCTATACGGTCAGGCAATTGCGGGACGGTCAGGGCGCATGATCCGCATCGCCATTATCGGCCTGTGGATTTGCGGCGTTGCGCTTGGCTCGCTCTATTTTGCCGTGTGGCAGAATTCCGCGACCGCATCAGTCGCGCCGAAGGCCGGTGAAGTCGTGCTCGACGATGGCAAGACCGATGTCTTCAGCGTTCCCGTCATCATCGACAATGCGGTGCATGGCTATGTCGTGACGCAATTTGCCTATACGCTCGACAAATCGGTCAAGGCGTCGGTGACCGTGCCCGTCTCTTATTTCATCAATGACGAGATCTTCTCACAGTTCTACGGCCAGTATTCGGACGTAAAGGACGTGCAGCAGGTCAAGTTCGATGATGTGAAGAAATCCATCATCGACCGCGTCAACGCGCATTTCCCGCAGCCGCTCCTCAAGGACCTCCTCGTCGAGCAGTTCAACTACATCAGTTCCAAGGAAATCCGCAACCAGAACACCAAGGGCCTCGAACGGCCCTAATACTGGATCAAAGCGAGTAATATTTGCCCGCGAGCGTCTGGAGCAGCGTGTCGTTCAGGGGTTCGACCGTGGGGTCCTGGACGAAGCGGACGCCGAATTCCGGCTCCTTGTGCCATACGACTTCCGTGATCAGCGCGCCGCAATATTGATCGTCGAACAGCCAGAAGCGGGCTGGAACGGCGCACGAGCCGATCAGCCTTATCCTCGCCCCGCCATGGGCGATGTTCTGGAACTGGCATTCGGTTAGAAAGTGGCCGTCCAACGTGACAAGCTTGCCGGATCGCAGGCGGGTCCGCTTGCGATCCTGGCGCCGTTTTTCTGCTTTATGTTCCGTTGCGGCTGGTGGCATTGCCAAGGGATCCGAATTGCAAGCAACCGTTGATGGTGGTTTGCGATCACGCTATCAGCCAAAAATTGCAAATCCGTTAGGCTGCCGCGAGTTGGGAACGTGCGACACGCCGATTGGCACTGTTCCAGGAAAAATTCTTTTGCCTTATGGCCCGCTACCACTTTTAATTGCTTGGGTCATTCTCGTCGGTGCTGGCACGCGCGCGTGACGGTTCATCCCAAACGAAAGGGGCAAGACGGCCATGTCACAAGACGCAAAAGCAAGCCTTCACGCGGCGGCTCTGGATTTCCACCAATTTCCAAAGCCGGGAAAAATCGAAATTACGCCGAGCAAACGGCTCGCCAATGCGCGCGACCTCGCACTTGCCTATTCGCCCGGGGTTGCTGCCCCATGCGAAGAGATCGCAGCCGACCCCGAGAAGGCCTATCTCTATACATCCAAGGGTAACCTTGTCGCCGTGGTCTCGAACGGGACTGCTGTGCTCGGGCTCGGCAATATCGGTGCGCTCGCCAGCAAGCCTGTGATGGAGGGCAAGGCCGTCCTCTTCAAGAAATTCGCCGGCATCGACAGCATCGACATCGAGGTGAATGAAACCGATCCGAAAAAATTCATCGAGATCGTTGCACCGCTGGAGCCGAGCTTCGGCGGCATCAATCTCGAAGACATCAAGGCGCCCGATTGTTTCGACATCGAGGAAAGCCTGCGCGAGCGTATGAACATACCCGTGTTCCATGATGACCAGCACGGCACGGCAATCATCGTTGCGGCGGCTGTGCTCAACGCCATGAAACTCGTGGGCAAGGATATTGCCGAGGTCAAGATCTGCACCTCCGGTGCTGGCGCAGCTGCGATCGCCTGCATGAACATGCTGGAGACCGTCGGCGCGCGCCGCGAGAACATCTACCTTGCCGACCGGCAGGGACTTGTCACCAAGAAGCGGGCGAACTCGGTGGATCGCTGGCGCGGCGCCTTTGCCCAGGACACGAATGCGACCGAACTTGCCGACGTCATGGCTGGTGCAGATATCTACGTAGGCCTCTCGTCAGCCGGCGCTTTGAAGCCCGAAATGATTCGCGAAATGGCGCGCGACCCGTTGATCCTTGCGCTTTCCAACCCGACACCCGAGATCATGCCGGAGCTTGCCATTGCCGAGCGTCCGGATGCGATGATCTGCACCGGCCGATCCGACTATCCCAATCAGGTCAACAACGTCCTCTGCTTCCCGTTTATCTTCCGGGGTGCGCTCGATTCAGGCGCAACGACGATCAATGATGACATGAAACGGGCAGCAGCCTACGCGATTGCCCAGCTTGCCCATGAGCCGGCCCTGGAATCCATGGGCAGTGATGCCGCCGCGACGTTCGGGCGTGGCTATCTCATCCCTTCCCCGTTCGATCAGCGCCTCATTCTGCGCATTGCGCCAGCCGTGGCCCAAGCCGCCATGGACAGTGGCGTATCGCGTCGCCCAATCGCGGACATGCGCGCCTACCAGGACAGCCTGAAGCGCTTCGTCTTCCGCTCCGGATTGGTGATGAAGCCGATGATCGAGCGCGCCATGGGACAAGGCAAGCGCGTTGCCTTTGCCGATGGCGAGGACGAGCGTGTGTTGCGGGCAACGCAGGTCATCATGGAGGAGTCGATTGGCCGGCCGGTGCTCATAGGCCGCCCTGCGGTCATCGAACACCGTATTGAGCGCTTTGGCCTTACCATTCGCCCGGAACGCGACTTCGACATCATCAATCCCGAGGATGATCCGCGCTACCGCGATTACGTCACCCAGTTCCACGATCTTGTCGGGCGCAAAGGCGTCACGCTCGATACGGCCCGGACCATCGTGCGCACGAATACGACGGTCATCGGTGCATTGGCCGTGCGGCGCGGCGAGGCTGACGCCTTGATCTGCGGCCTGCAAGGCAGCTTCATCAAACATGCACGCGACATCCGCTCGATCATCGGCCTTGCCGATGATTCGGCGCAGCTTTCGGCACTCTCGATGCTGATCATGGGCAAGGGCGTGTTCTTCCTCGCTGACACGCATATGAACATAGACCCGAGTGCCGAGGAGATCGTGCAGATCGCCTTGCAGGCGCGAGACCACCTCAAGCGCTTCAATATCGATGCCAAGGCGGCGCTGCTCAGCTATTCGAGCTTCGGCTCACGTGGCGGCGCCCCGGCTGAAAAAATGCGGGCTGCCTATGCGCTGCTCTCCAAAGCTGCTCCCGATCTTCTGGTCGAGGGGGAAATGCAAGGGGATCTTGCAATCAACCCGGCCTTGCGCGAGCGCTTCCTTACCAAAACTGCCTTTGAGGGCGAGGCAAACCTTTTGATATTCCCGTCGCTGGAAGCAGCAAATGTCTCGATGACCCTGTTGACGGAATTGAACAATGCGCTGGCGGTCGGCCCGATATTGATGGGCACGAAACGTCCAGCCCACATCCTTTCGCCCACGGTGACCAGTCGGGGCATCGTCAACATGTCGGCAATTGCAGCGGCCGAAGCATTGGAATGTTGACCATGCCGCACACGGACGGGTTGTAGGCAACGCGATTTTGAGCCAACTTTGCTTTCACTGATTTGGAGGGCCACAGCTTAAAGGAGCGTGGCCCCGACTTTGAAAGTTCGAAAACGATATGCACGATCAGGCTCATCACGCCGAAACATTTGACCTTGCACCGATCTCACTATGGCTCGAGGACTTCAGCGAGGTTCGGTCTCTCTTTGAAACGTGGCGGGCGTCTGGCGTCACCGATATCAGGGCCTACCTCACGGAAAATGAAAACCGCATCAAGCAGTGCTCGAGCCTGATCAAGGTTATCAAAGTCAACAGGAAGACCCTGACGCTGTTTGAGGCAGAGGACCTGGAGCATCTCACCCAGAATCTCGGCTCCATCTTTCGCGGCGACATGCTGCAATCGCACGTCCAGGAACTTTCGGCGCTTTGGGAAGGCGAGACCGAGTTTTCCAGCGCCACCGTCAACTATACGCTGTCCGGGCGGCGTCTCGACATCCAGTTGCGCGGTACGGTACTGCCCGGTTACGAAGACAGCTGGAGCCAGGTCTTACTTTCGATCGAGGATGTAACCGAACGCGAAGATGCTCGGCGCAAGCAGGTGGAGAGCAAGCGCTACGCCGAGGGGCTCTTCGAACATTCGCCGGTATCCCTATGGGTCGAGGACTTCAGCCGCATCAAGCGCCTCCTCGACGAAGTGCGCGACAAGGGCATTACCGATTTTCGCGTTTTCACCGACGTGCACCCCGAATTCGTCCGCCAGTGCATGAGCGAGATACGGGTCGTCGACATCAATCGCGAGACGTTGAAGCTGTTTCTCGCACCCGACAAGATGACGCTGCTGCGCCGCATCAACGACGTTTTCAAGGACGAGATGAATGCGCATTTCAGGGAGCAACTGATCGATCTTTGGAACGGCAACCTGTTCCACCAGCGGGAGACTGTCAACTACGCGCTGGACGGTACAGAGCGTCACGTATTGCTGCAGTTCTCGGTCTTGCCCGGCCACGAAGACGACTGGGCGCTTGTGCAGATATCGCTTACCGACATCACCGCGCGCAAGAAGGCCGAGGCCTATCTCGAATATCTCGGCAAGCACGACGTCCTGACGAAACTCTACAATCGCGCCTTTTACGTCGATGAACTCAACAGGCTGGAACGGCGCGAATTCCACCCGGTCTCGATCATCATTCTCGATCTTAACGGGCTCAAGGTCATCAACGACCAGTGGGGCCACGCCGCCGGCGACAGCATGCTGCGCCGGGTGGGAGAGGTGCTCAACGAGGCTGTCAGAGCCCCCTGCTATGCGGCCCGCATCGGCGGCGACGAATTTGCCGTGCTGATGCCCGCCATTGACGAATTGGGTGCAGCAAGCCTTGTCGAGGAGATCCGCAGTCTGGTCGAAATCAACAATCAGTATTATTCGAATATTCCACTCGACATGTCCATCGGCTGGGCGACCAGCAATATCGGCGAAAAGATGGAATTGGTCGCCAAGCGCGCTGACCTTCTGATGTACGAGGATAAACGCGCGCACTACTCATCGGGCAAGAAGGCCGGACAAGCCGCGAACTAGTCCGCGTCCGAGGGGCTATGCGGGAGATTAATTACAATTAACTATGCAGATTTCTGGGAAAAACCGCTTTGAACGCATTCGAGTCACGCTCCTGTAACGCTGCGTAACATAGCGTCAACCTGTGATCGTGAATTCGATGCATAGGACAAACAATAAGAAGCATCCACCATGCAAGGAATGAGCGGACAGCAGTGGGGGGCATAGGTCGAAATTCTATATTTATTCGAGTTAGAATATGGGCTTAGCACTGCGGGTAAATGAATACAGGCCGACAACAACTTAGAAAACGACAGGCTAACGCCCATCTACAACGCGCTCTCCGGAGCGCGTTTTGTTTTTTGGAAGTGCCGTCTCAGCGACTCAGTAGTCGATCACGCCGTCAAGAGCGTAGTGCTTGATGGTCTTGCGATTTGCGATGAGCTCGTCCACCGTTGGCCTGCCGGTCATGGCGCGGGAAATTGCGAGTTTCGTCGCCTCATAATTGGTGCGATATAAATCCTTGCGATCGAGGTTCTCGTCATCGACACAACGCGGATCGAGCCAGACCGTGATGATCATGCACAGGTCGTCGGCCTCGTCCCTGGGAAGAATTCCTTCCGACAGGCAATCGACGATTGCATCGCCCATCGCCGCCTGCACGACGCCGCCCAGAAGTTCGGCATAGGCCATATTCTTGATTGTAACCTTGCTCGTCATCATGGTGGCGGGACGTACCGCCTGGTTGAGGTCGCGGACCACGAACATGCGCGTGTGTCCCTTGACCTGACCCATCATCGAGGCGAACGCGTGGCCAACGGGGCCGCGCACCGATCCAATCACGATTTCGGGCATGGCATCCGTTGCCTGGCCCTCCGCAGCAAGAACCGTTGCTTCACCCGTGCGAAACCAAATCTCAGACATGTATCCTCCTTGCCAATTGCGGCACGACCCTATCTGCCACTTCTTGACCGGTAAAGTTGAAAAACCAACCGACGGAATTACATAGTCCGCTCCAAATTCAAATTTTCGCTTGTGCATTAAAAACGGCAGCCAACAAGGGAGCGACATTTCGGGCTTAGGCCCTTCCTGTCGGCTGTCATACCATCCCAGCGACAACTGCAATCAACCTATCCTAGAAAATTTTGACACTGCATTGTGGTTGGAGCATTATCAGCAAACCGGCTGCGTTCTTCAAAGGAGAGAATCATAGCCAACCGTTCGCGTGATGTCAGGCGTACGCGCGAGTACAGTCTATCACGGCACTGCACAGCATTGTGTGGCGCGTGGAGCGTGAAGCTCACTTATCAAGTGGCAATGATTGTCGTGCCCGCTCTTGTCGCGTCTTCCTTACCCGGCGTTGCGCTTGCGGATAATGAATGCGGTCAAGCCAATACGAGCGGAACAGTGCCGACTGTCACCTGCGCACCGGGAACTTATACGACGGGGATCGTGTACTCCACGTCAAACGCCGGGATGATCTTGACTGGCGACGGGCTTCTCGTGCTGACAAATCCTGTCAGGGGCGTCGAGATCAACACCGATGGTGTGAGCGGTCCAGTCAGCGGCCCGATTTCAATGAGGCTGAGCGGCATATTCGAGGCCGAAGGGCAGGAGAATGTCTATGGCGTTTCCCTGCTTCAGAATAATCAGAACGCCACGGCGTTTGGTGATCTTACCATTGACGTCACAGGAGATGTCGATGCTCAGGGCCAGACGGATATCCGCGGGATCTTCCTCAACAATTTAACACCGAGCCCTGCCAACCTCTCGGTAATTTATCGCGGGTCCGGTATTCATGTGGTGGGTGGCGACGCGGCTGGCATAAGTGTCCGTTCGGCGGGTGGCAGCGGCAATGTTTCGATCGACGCCAGCGGCGATATCATTGGCAACGTACCAACGAATTCACAACTTCTCTTTGGAATCATTGCCGAGGCCGACACGACCGGCAGCGGTAGCGGCAGTGCCTCTGTCCGCTACCGTCTCGACAATACCGGCGAGACCAGCGATATCGGCCTCACCGGCTCACGTGCATTCGGTATCAATGCCCTCTCCTATGGCGATGGCTCGGCGACGGTGATCACTGATCCCGGGACGTCGATTTCCCTGAGCGGTGATGAAAACGGCAACCCGCATGCAGCCATTTCGTTGACAGCCCGCGGCGGCAGCGCTGCCGGCGGCCAGGTGGTACGAGGAGAGATCGCCTCGACCATCGACAACACCGGTTCAGTAGCCGGGGACGCCGGCGAACGCTCGCGCAATCCGATCGGCATTCGCGCGACTGCTTATACCGACGTTCCGGTCACGGTGATCTATACCGGCGCAGGCATCACCACGGATGGCGGCCGCGGCATGGGAATTGTCGCGCAGTCAGGGAGCGGCGCTTCCACCGTTCAAAGCAGCGGGCCCATCACCACCAATGGCGACAGATCCTTTGGCATCCTGGCTGACAGCGGCAGCCAGCCGCGCCCTAGCCTCCCACTGCCCTCTCCGGGTGTTTCTTTTCCTGGCGACGGTCCAGACGATCCGGCGTCAGGTATTGGTGGGCCGGTTACTGTCCTCAGCGCCGCACCCATTACGACCCATGGCAGCGAATCCCACGGCATATGGGCCAATTCCGCCACGGGTGCGGTCGATGTCTCTGCCTCGAATGTCGTGACGACCGGCGAATTCGGCGTCGGCATCAGGGCGACCGGGGGCTCAGTCACCGTCAGCGTTCCCGGAGCGGTGGCCGGCGGTTGGCAATCTTCCGCGGATGGCGCGGGACCGATTTATCAGATGCCTGCGAGCGGCGTTATCCTGGGCGCAACCTCCGGGACGGCAGCGCTGAACAATAGCGGCACTATTGGCGCACTTTCCGATCGAGCCGTCGCCGCGGCCGATCTTTATCTTCAGCCAGGCTTTCCGGGCGACGTTAACATCGTCAACAACGGCACGATAACGGGTTATGTGACGCTTGGCTCGGGAAACGACACTTTCCAGAACCTGACGCCCAACTCCTTTGACATCCGCAATTTTGCCGATACGGATGGTGACGGCATCCGCGATACGAAGGCCGTTGCCATCTCCGACTTTGGTGCGGGCAACGACCAGTTCGTCAACGACTCGGCAGGCGTGGTGCGACTCCTGCCCGTCACCGGCGCGGCAATAACCGATGCGACCGGCTACTACGTGCCGACGACAGGCGCGGATAGCCGCCCGCTTGAATCCACCTTTTACGATCTCAACCGCGAAGGGGTCGTTCAGGGCCAGCTTGTCAACCTCGAAACCTTCGCCAATGCCGGTACCATCGACCTGCGCAATCCCGCCGTCGGCAACGCCCTACCCGTTGTCGGCAACAGCCTTGTCATCACCGGCAAGCCAACGGCCGGAGGCGCTCCGGGCAGCGGACTTTATGTTTCCAACGGCGGAAGGTTGCTCGTCAATACGGTGCTGAATGGCGGCATACCTGTTGCCGGTCAGACCAACTCCTACTCCGACATGCTGGTCGTCGATGGCACCCGGCTCGGCACAGGAGCGACGACAATCGGCGTGACCAATGTCGGGGGCAGCGGCGTCCTGACACCGGGCAACGGTATCGGGCTTGTCGAGGTGCGCAACAAGGCGGCATCGGATCCAGGTGCATTCTCGCTTGCAGGCGACTATGTGACTACGCAGGGCGAGCAGGCAGTCGTG
The DNA here is from genome assembly GCF_900104165.1 of Phyllobacterium sp. YR620. NCBI lineage: Bacteria > Pseudomonadati > Pseudomonadota > Alphaproteobacteria > Hyphomicrobiales > Phyllobacteriaceae > Phyllobacterium > Phyllobacterium sp. YR620. Next base: position 400,941 of record NZ_FNJP01000001.1, on the reverse strand, counting down.
GGCGGGGCATATGCCTATACGCTTAAATTTGGCGGCGTCGGCGCAGATTTCACCGATGGCAACTGGTATCTCCGCTCGCAATTGATACTACCCGGTCCAATACCCCCCAATCCACCTGAGCCCCTGTTCCAGGCGGGCGTGCCGATCTACGAAGCATATCCGCAGGCGCTGCTGGCGCTCATGGGCATGCCGACGATGCAGCAGCGGGTCGGCAACCGCTATTGGGACCAGCCGCTCGCTCCGCCAAGCGTGCTCGAAGGCAACGGCGTATGGACCCGCATCGAGGGCTTGCACAGTCATATCGAGCCGGCGATCAGCACCAGCGGCAGCGACTACGACATCGATATGTGGCGGCTTCAAGCCGGGCTCGACGGTCTGCTGTATGAAGCGCAAGACGGCAGCCGGCTCATCGGCGGCATTACAGTCCATTACGGGCAGGCTTCGAGTGACGTAACCTCCATATTCGGCGACGGCGGCATCGATACCGACGGTTACGGTTTTGGCGGCACGCTGACATGGCTCGGGCAAAACGGTGTTTATGTGGATGGGCAAGCATCGCTGACCTGGTTCGATAGCGATCTCACATCCGATGCCGCCAATCGCTCGCTTACAGATGGCAATGACGGTTTCGGCTATGCCCTGTCGGTTGAGGCCGGCAAAAAGATCGACTTGAGCGGGAACTGGACGATTACGCCACAGGCGCAGCTGATTTACGCCAATGTCGATTTCGACGGCTTCACCGATCCTTTCGGCGCTGACGTTTCGCTCGGCACGGGCGACAGCCTGCGCGGCCGGCTGGGCATCTCGGCCGACCGCGAGCAGAGCTGGCAAGACAAGGCGGGCAAGACCAGCCGCAGCCACGTCTACGGCATTGCCAACCTCTATTACGAATTCCTTGACGGATCTTCCGTGAACGTCTCCGGCGTCAAATTCGAGACGCGACCCGAGCGGTTTTGGGGAGGGATCGGGATCGGTGGCAGCTATAACTGGAACGACGACAAGTATTCCGTCTATGGCGAGGTTTCAGCCAATACCAGCCTCGAGAGTTTCGGCGACAGCTACGCCTTTAATGGAACTGCGGGTTTCCGCGTCAAATGGTAGGCCGCGATTTCTAGAAATCGACACGCGGCGTGTCGGGAATAGGATTTTCGAACAGCATCCAGAACGAAACGCTGAAGGTCGCGGCGTACCATGCTTCGAAGCGCGCAAGCGCCTCCCCGACCTCTTCGACCGTGCCGGATCCAATCAATTCTGCCCGGTGGAGTGCGACAATCACAGGTGTGAAATTATCCAGCATCGCATCGCGCGCGTCGCTGTCCGATGACCAGCCGAGTTTGGCCAGCAAGGCAGCAATTGCACGCGCAACTGCGATCTCGTTATCATGCTGCCACTCGCCATCGCCAGCTTGTGGTCGCATTGCAGCCGCGAGCGTTCGCATCAAATTAAGCCGGCGAAATGCAAATGCCCTTTCCTGCTCGAGAGATGCTATGCGAGCCGCAGCCTCGTGCCGGTAAAGGGTTTCGACTGCCTGTGCGGACTCGGCCCTTTCTTGCAGCGCTTCCAGGTATTTCATCGCGGCGGCTCCGACCGCCTGATCGTTGGCGGAAGAGAGTGGGAGTCGAACCCACCAAAGACCGTCTCTCGGCCCCTCCCGGATTTGAAGTCCGGACGCCCCACCGGGGACGCATCTCCTCCTGACGCCAGCTTGTCGCTGGTTACTTTCGCAGAAACACCAAAGAGATCCAGCCGGTCTCGATTGATGCGGCGCAGATCTCCGCGACGCACGGTCACACTGTGACGATCGAAGAAATCCAGGATCTGAATGGCAACCTTGCGGCCATTTTCAACCTGATCGCGGAACTCGGCCGCGGTAAACCATCCCTTTTCCCCTTCCGCGCTAAGTCCGGCAATAATGGCAACCATGTCTGCTACCGACCCACGCAGGAAGAAATGATCGTGCGCGATTTCATGTGTCTTGCCCATCCGGCTCGCGAGTTTCAGGAGGCGGCGCACCTCGGGTTCCGGAACGGCGAGCGCGGTCGCGACATCGCGCACGCGTGGAGGACGAAACCGTTCTGCGCCATCGAGCAATGGCTCGATGTTCCGCCAAAAATGTTCGTCGGCAGGGCCCATCGTCACCGCATGACCGGCGCGCCGTACCCACGCCCCATCGATTACAATCTCCCCTGCCCCGGCAAGCCTGTGTAGAGCCGATCGAAACGCCGCGACCGGCAATCGCGGCTCGAGCTGGGTGCGCAGCCGCTCGACACCAATGCCAAGAAGATCGGGATTGTCGACATGGAAGACGTCAAGCCGGTCCAACAGATCCTGACGAAATAAAGCCCAGCGCGAAGCCGAAATCGCAATCATATCAGGTGCAGCGGGGAGCAAAATCGCGCCTAACGCGTGGGCCAGCTCCTCGGTTTTAGTTGCTGCGAGGGCTCTGTCCCGGGCGAAGGCGGTAAGGTCGAGGTTATAGGGCGCGGTCTCAAGCAAGGCCTCCACGGCTTTGGCCGGATCAGCGAGCAGGTGAGCCTCGAGCTGTGCCATTCGTTCGGGTGTGCGACGCTTGCGGGCGGGTGCCCGCAGATCGAGAAAGCGGCCCCCGCCCACTGTGCGCCGGGCCGACGTGTCCCGGACGATATAGCGGTCACCTGCTGCTGCCGCGATCGGCTGGTCGAGTACGATCTGCACATTTGCTGCGGTACCGGGTGCGATCGGAGCATCGCCAAGCGGCACGACGCGTGCACCAACTTCTGTCGAGGCATGGTGGAGCCGGACTGGAAACCAGTGCCCGATCGGCTTGGGCTCGGAACCAAGGACGCGCAAAGTTCCGTCGATCCTGTTTGTCGATTCGTGCAAGCTCGGGTCCAGTATCATGTCGCCGCGGTTGATCGCGGACTTTGAAACGGCCTCGCCGGCGAGATTAAGGGCGCAACGGTCGCCGGCTTTGCCTTCCCTGCTCGGCCGGCTCTGCGCATGGATGGAGCGTACACGTGCCGCGATCCCTGAGGGGCTGACGATCACATGATCTTCCACCGCGACCCTTCCCGACAAGACCGTGCCCGCCACGACAGTTCCCGTGCCTTGCAGCGTGAATGAACGGTCGACAGCGAGACGAAAGCGGCCATCGGCTTCGCGCCTTGCAAACTGGCGTGCTGCTTCCACAATGTGGTCGCGCAGTTGGTCAATGCCTTTTCCAGTTACTGTGGAAATGCTCAGAATTGGCGCGTCGCGAAGCGCCGTTGCGACAAGCTCGTTGCGTAGTTCGGTCTCGACTTCGACAAGCCTCTCCTCTGGCACAAGGTCGGCCTTCGTCAGCGCGACGACCCCGTGCTCGACACCAAAGAGGTCGATAATGGCAAGGTGCTCCCGCGATTGCGGCATAATCCCATCATCTGCAGCGACGACGAGCAGCACGAAGTCGATGCCGCTCGCACCGGCGAGCATGGTGTGGATGAACTTCTCATGGCCTGGAACGTCGATGAAACCGATGGTTTCGGCCTCCACTGGCAAGTAGGCGAAACCAAGATCGATCGATATGCCGCGTGCTTTTTCTTCCTTCAGCCGGTCGGTATCGACGTGGGTCAGAGCTTTGACAAGCGAAGTCTTGCCGTGATCGATATGCCCCGCAGTACCAACGATCATGATTGGCTGTTTCCTCCGGCCTGCCCCGCTCTCATATCGAGGCCTGCGATATTGGCAGCAAATGCTGCCTCATCTTCGAGGCACCGCAGGTCAAGAACCAGGGACCCGCGCTCGATATGGCCAATGACCGGGACGGGCAGGCGCCGAAGAGCGGCGGACAGTTCCTCAAGCGCCCTGCCGCCGCCATCGATAACCGTCAAGGCGAGACCAGCGCTTGGCACCGTGGCCAGCGGCAAGGCGCCCGATCCGATTTGACTGGCACAGTCGACGACGGCGACATTGAACGCACCTTGCACGGCCTTCGCGACGATTGGAGCCAATCTTTGCGCCTGCGCACCGATCTCTTCGCGGGAGCGGCTGAGGAGCCGCATAGTAGGAAGACGCTGGCTCAGTCGTTCGGGATCGCGATAGAGCTTCAGCGTCGCTTCGAGTGCGGCCATGCGGATCTTGTCGACTCTGAGCGCCCGTTTCATCGGGTTCTTGTTGATCGCCTGGATAAGGTCCTTGCGTCCGACGATGAATCCCGCCTGCGGTCCGCCGAGCAGCTTGTCGCCCGAAAAGGTGACAATGTCCGCACCTTCATCAATCGCCTCTCGCACCGTCGGTTCGTGCGCCAGTCCGAAGCGCGTGAGATCCGTCAATGTGCCGGACCCGAGATCGTGGACCAGCGGGACGGCGCCTTTGTGCGCGATATCCTTCAATTCCTGCGGCTTTACTTCTTTCGTAAAGCCTTCGATGCGGTAGTTTGAGGTGTGGACCTTCAGGATCAGTCCTGCGTCAGGTCCCAAAGCATTTGCATAATCGCTTTTGTGTGTCCGGTTTGTGGTGCCGACCTCCACCAGCCTGGCGCCCGCACGCGCCATGATGTCGGGCATGCGAAAGGCGCCACCTATTTCTATGAGTTCGCCGCGGGAAACGATGGCCTCCTTGCCCGCCGCCAGACTGTTGAGCACGAGCAGGACAGCCGCCGCATTGTTGTTGACGACGGTCGCATTTTCAGCGCCGGTCAGTTCGCAGATCAGGGCACGCAAATGATCGTCGCGTTCGCCGCGCTTGCCGCTGTCAAGATCATACTCAAGGGAAACGGCCGAGCGCATTGCCGCCACCGCAGCGTCAATTGCGGTCTCAGCCAGAAGCGCGCGGCCAAGGTTCGTGTGCAGCACCGTACCGGTCAGATTATAGAGCGGGCGTAGCGTGGTGCGCTGGCGCTCCTCAAGGCTTGCGACAAGATTGTCGAGAATAATTTCCGACGCCTGGATAGGGTGGCCTTGAAGAACTTTCCGGCGCAGGTCGGCGACGGTGTCGCGGAGAACCTCGGTCACTGCCGGCCGTCCGAAGCGCTCTATGGCAGCCACCGCCAATTCAGACCGCAGTAGCTGATCGACAGAGGGTAGAGCGCGGAGACTGGAATTGGTGTCCATCGCACATCCTCACAACCCGGCGAGCAGCGGCGAGAAGCCGCCGCGCCGATAGGGTCCCGCTCGCATCAGGAGGTCAAGGCCGAGACTGGCAACGTCATCTGCGACCGACTCGGTATCCGGTGCCTTGTCCTGATAGAGGATTTTCATCCAGCCCTGGCACTCGTCACAGGTCTCGGCCTTGATCGTGCCGCCATGTCCGTCGATTTCCTGATAGCCAATGCCCTTGGTCGAACCGCACAACACGCATTTGATGCGGACGTAGTTCCACAACGTGCCACACATGGAACAGCAGCAAAAGCGTGCGCCATGGGAGCCGGGCCAGCCGACGACCATCGATGCCACCGGCAAACCTCCGCATGTTGGACAGATGCCGTCGGCTATCGGCGCGAGCATCTTTGCGTCCAGAGCCGAGGCGAGCCGGGCAAAATGCACCTGCAGGGCCGCCCAGATATAGATGTGCTCGGCAATTGCATCTGCCGGCAACGCGCTGGAGAAAACCGTTCTGGCCATGGCCCTGCGATCCTGGACACTGGCGGCGGTCACGCGGGATAGAGCGTCAGCCGCCGCGGCGGGCTTTTCAATCGGCGCAACAGCCGCAAACAGGCGATCGAAGATATCGTCCAGTGTCGGCTCATCCTCGATCCTGCTCCGGTCGATCAGGGGCATTGCGAATTCGCGGGCACGCGCAACGGCCGTCGCGTCTGGTCCACCGGGAGCCGGCAAACCAACTTGGATTTCGTGTTGGGCCCGCGCAAGTCCCTCAACGAACCTGAGGTACGGTGAAACTTGGCTTGTTTCAGCCAATTGCCGCAGCCGTGCTGCCCTTGTGGAAAAGATCGAACCCGGATCGGGCAGTCGGACAAAGGGCGGTGACGAGATATCTCCGATTGCCGTTGGATCCGGCTCAACCGCACTCTTGGTGTTCATGCTGCTCCCTCACGAACCCGCCGGGCCACGTGGACCGATGAAACTTCTACCATACCCGCTTATTCGGCGGGCGTACTTCCCGATTTGTCCTTGGGCGATTTCGCCACCAGCTCTCGTAGCCATTTGCGATGGTGACGCCATGCCCAGCCGCCGGTAACGGAACCGCGGGTCATTGCGCGTATCGTACCACGCACCCAGATCGCTGCGTAGACATGAATAATCCAGACGCTGATCGCCACAATCGCCGCCATGGAATGGATCAGTACAGCCCACCGCTTCTGCTCGATCGTGGTCAAATCGAAGAAATACTGGTCCCATATTATGATCCCGGTCGTGATGAGCACGATGATCAGCAATGACATCGACCAGAAGACGAATTTCTGCCCGGCATTGTACTTGCCGACCTCGGGCAGACGGTCTTCATGAGCCGTAAGCACATCACGAATACGGGCCAGCCAGGTGCCGTCTTCGCGCTTCCACAGATTGGCGCGCCAGAAGCGGAGGAAAAGGCCAAAGAAGCTGAAGAAAAGGACAACGCCGATCCACGGATGGATAATCCGGGTAAGCGGTCCGCCGCCAAAGAGGCCCGTCAGGAAGAACAGGTCAGGATGGAACAGCGCCAAGCCCGAGAGTGCGAGGAGCACGAGACTGACGGCCGTGATCCAGTGGTTGACACGCGCGCCGGCAGTATAGCGATCGACTGTGACGGGCTTGCCGGAATGAACGCTGTCGCCCTTTTCCACGTCGTACTGCGTACTCATCGGCGCCGCTCCTCCCCCACCAGCTTCTCCGCCTGCTCTTCATCTTCGTTCGAGACGCGGTTGGGACCGGAGACGAGGTAGTGCATGAATCCGGCGATGGCTGCGACACCCATGACGGCAAATCCGGCATATCGCGTAACGCCTTTCCAAGCATCCACGAGCGGACTTATTCTTGGATTGTTCGGCAGGCCCGCATAGATTTCGGGCTTGTCCGCATGATGAAGAACATACATCACGTGCGTGCCGCCGACGCCTTGCGGGTCGTAGAGCCCGGCATTATCGAAGCCGCGTGACTTCAGGTCGGTGATGCGGCCCTCGGCATGCTGCTTCATTTCCTCCTTGGTACCGAACACGATCGCTTGCGTCGGGCAGGCCTTGGCGCAGGCAGGTCCCTGCCCCACCGCCACGCGGTCGGAACACAATGTGCATTTATAGGCAACATGGGTGACCGGAGAGATGCGAGGAATATTGAAGGGGCATCCTTTCACGCAATAGCCGCAACCGATGCAGTTCTCGTGGATGAAATCCACAATGCCATTCGAGTATTGGACAATGGCGCCGGGAGCTGGGCAGGCCTTCAGACACCCCGGATCCTCGCAATGCATGCAGCCATCCTTGCGGATAAGCCATTCGAGATTGTTGGTCTCGGGATTCTCCCACTCGGTAAAGCGCATGAGGGTGAACATATCGGGGGTGAGATCATGCGGGTTGTCATAGACACCCACATTTTCGCCAACCGGTGGGTGCGTGTCGTTCCACTCGATACACGCCGACTGGCATGCCTTGCAGCCAATGCACTTCGACACGTCGATAAGCTTTGCCACCTCGGTCTGGCGCTGTGCCGGTGGGGTAACATTGGATGCGGAGCGGCGGATCAGGTCCTGCTCGCCAAATCTTGCAGGCTCGGGCCGGGTCGTAGGGTTTGGTACAGGCGGGAACATGTTGCCGTCTCCTATGCCACCGGCCCGGCGATGGGCTCGATATTGACGAGGAACGCCTTGAACTCCGGCGTCTCTATATTGGCGTCACCGACGAAGGGCGTCAGCGAATTCGGTCCAAAGCCCTTCTTGGCCGCTCCCATGAAACCCCAATGCAGCGGTATCCCGACCACGTGAACCGGCTTACCATCGCATATCAGCGGTTTTATGCGCTTGGTAACGACAGCTTTCGCCCGAACCGATCCGCGCTTCGACCAGACCCGCACCCAGCCGCCCTTGGTGATGCCTTTCTCCTTGGCGAGTTCTTCCGATATCTCGACGAAGAACTCGGGTTGGAGCACCGCGTTCACCCAGACATGCTTGGTCCAGTAGTGGAAATGCTCGGTGAGACGATAAGAGGTCGCCGCATAGGGAAATTCCTCCGAAGCTGGTTCGGCGAACTGCGCGAAATCGCCCTTGAAAACGCGGGCAACGGGATTGCCGCGCACATTCGGTGCGACGATGTTCGCCAGGGGCGACTCGAACGGTTCGTAGTGGGCAGGGAATGGTCCGTCGCGTAACATGCCACGGGCAAAAAGCCGCGATACTCCTTCCGCATTCATGATGAACGGTCCGACCTCCGAAGGCTTGGCCGTCGGCGCAATGTCCGGAACATCGTATCCGGCCCATTTCTGGCCGTCCCATTCAATCAGCTTCCGGCTCGGATCCCAGGCCTTGCCGTTCAGATCGGCCGAAGCCCGGTTGTAAAGGATGCGGCGATTGACCGGCCATGCGAATGCCCATTTGAGATAGGCACCCGTCTCGTCCGGGTCCGACGTATCGCGCCGGGCCATATTATTCCCGTTTTCGTTGAAGCAACCGGAATAGATCCAGCATCCGGAAGATGTCGAACCATCGTCCTTTAGGGCCGCAAAACTCGGCAATAATTTGCCGGCTTCCACGACCACCTTGGATGGATCCGTTGGATCGTAAAGTGTGGCCGAAGTCCTGCCGTTCATCTCCTTGGCGAGTTCTTCCGCAGTCGGATCGCCGGGATCCGCATAGGACCAATCGAGATTGACGATCGGGTCCGGGAACGCCCCGCCTTCCTGGCGATAGAGTTCCTTTAGACGCGAATATATCTGCGCCATGATCCATACGTCGGTCTTGGCCTCTCCGGGCGGCGTTCCCCCCGGCCAGTGCCATTGCAGCCACCTGCCGGAATTGGTCAGTGACCCCTCGTCTTCTGCAAAGCAGGTCGAAGGCAGCTGGATGACCTCGGTCTGGATTTGTGCGGTTTCTACGTCGTTGAAGTCGCCGTGATTTTCCCAGAACCGCGATGTCTCCGTGTCCAATGGATCCATGGTCACGAGGAACTTCAGCTTGGACAGCGAGTCCGTGAGCTTTTTCCTGTTCGGCACTGCCAGCAGCGGGTTGAAACCCTGGCAGATATAGCCGGTCATCTTGCCCTGGTTCATGAGTTCGAATGCCCGCAGGACATCGTAGCCGGGGACGTCGAGCTTTGGCAGCCAGTCATAGGCGAAGTGGTTTTCCGGCGTCGCCGCCGCTCCCCACATCGACTTTAAGAAGCTGACGAAGAACTTCTTGTAGTTCTGCCAGTAGCTCATCTGGTTCGGCCGAAGCGGTTTGAAGCCCCGCGTCGACATATAGGTGGCGAAGTCCACTTCCTTTTCCGTCGGCAGCGTCATGTAACCCGGAAGCAGGTTCGACATCAGCCCGACATCGGTCAGTCCCTGGATGTTGGAGTGCCCGCGTAGCGCATTCATGCCGCCGCCGCGCACGCCAATATTGCCGAGGATGAGTTGCAACATCGCCATGGAGCGGATGTTCTGCGAGCCTTTCGAATGCTGCGTCCAGCCAAGCGCGTACATGGAAGTCATCGTCTTGGTGGGCGACGACATTTCCGAGATCATCTCGGCTACCTTCAGGAACTTGTCCTTCGGGGTGCCGCAGATACGCTCAACCAGTTCAGGTACGTAGACGGAAACGTGCGCCTTCAGGAGGTTCCATACGCAGCGCGGGTTGGTCAGCGTGTCGTCAACCACGGCGTAGCCGTCATCACCGATGACATATTCCCAAGTGGACTTGTCGTAGTCGCGCTTGGCTTCGATATAACCGGTAAAAAGACCGTCCTTATATTCAAAGCCGTCCTTGACGATGTACGTCGCGTTGGTGAACGCCTTGACGTAGTCCCATTGCACCTTGTCGTTCTGGATGCAGTAGTTCATCACCCCAAGGAGAAATGCGATATCTGTCCCCTGGCGGATCGGCGCATAAAAATCAGCGACGGATGCAGAGCGCGTAAATCGCGGATCGACGACGATCAACTTCGCGCCGCGGTTGGCCTTGGCCTCCGTGACCCATTTGAAGCCGCAAGGATGCGCTTCGGCGGCATTGCCTCCCATGATGACAACAAGATCCGTGTTCTTGATGTCGGTCCAGGAGTTGGTCATTGCACCACGGCCAAATGTTGGGCCCAAACTGGACACCGTTGGGCCGTGTCAGACACGTGCCTGGTTATCGAATACCAGCATTCCGGCGCTGCGCACGACCTTGTAGGTCGCCCAAGCCGTTTCATTCGTCGTTGCGGAGGCGGCGAGGAACCCGGTCGTCGTCCAGCGATTGACCGTGACGCCGTCATTGTTCCTTTGAATGAAGTTCTTGTCGCGATCGTCCTTCAGCAGGCGCGCGATCCGATCGAGGGCATCATCCCAGGACACTTTCTCAAATTTATCCGAACCGGGCTTGCGGATCATCGGATACTTCAGCCGCGTCTCGGCCTTAACGAAATTGAGCAGCGCCGCGCCCTTGGGGCAAAGCGTGCCACGGTTCGTCGGATGATCGGTGTCGCCCTCGATGTGAACGATTTCGGCGCTCTCGCCCTTCTTCAGGTCACCCTTGGAATACATGATGATGCCGCATGCAACGGAGCAATACGGGCAGGTGTTCCGGGTCTCGGTCGTGTTCACCAATTTGAAATCGCGGATGGCCTTGGCGTGGGCGACTTCCACCTCGCCGAAGCCGAAGGCTCCCAGCGCTGACCCCGCCACACCCGCGCCGGCCGCCGCAAGAAACTGGCGCCGCGAGAGTTCCATGTTCATGGCATGTCACCTCCCTTAATGGGCCGGCCCTACCAACACGGCATGCCGGAAACTTCAAGTGCTCGGCAACTTGGAACGCGCGAGCGTTCCGAACAAAATGCTACCTGATGAAGTTCAATTGTCAAACCAATAAGATGCCCTATAATATGAGTATAACAATCATGATTAATTGGGTTGTACGAACGTCCTATGTACTTCCGCCAAAATCACTTCGAACACCGCGATTACTTGTCATGCGGAAGCTTTTACTCCCCTGCGACCTGTCATTGCAGTGCAGCAATAAGATAACCGTGGCGCACCTTTGACGTCCTGCGCAAAATGGACAAGAATGTCGCCACCTGCTGTACTTTCAACGTGCAAGAAGGCTGCCATGGATGATCGAACCGCTGTGCCGCTCCGCCTGACGTCGCTTGCACATGGGGGCGGCTGCGGCTGCAAGCTCGCACCGTCGGTGCTGCAGCAACTGCTTGCAGACCAGCCAATTGCGGGACCCTTTGCGCAACTCCTTGTGGGAACGGAAACCGGCGACGATGCTGCGGTTTGGCAGCTGGATGACGAGACTTGCGTAATCGCAACGACGGACTTCTTCATGCCTATGGTCGACGACGCTTTCGATTTCGGCCGGATTGCCGCAACGAATGCCATCTCTGACGTTTATGCCATGGGCGGAAAACCGATCATGGCGCTCGCAATCCTGGGCATGCCGATCGACAAGATGCCGGCCGAGCTGGTGCGTGAAATCCTGCGCGGCGGCAGCACTGTCTGTGCGGATGCAGGTATTCCGGTCGCCGGTGGACACTCTATCGACTCGCCGGAGCCAATCTACGGACTGGCCGTTATCGGCACATGCCCGGTTGCCAATATCCGCCGCAATAGTGGCGCGAAACCCGGCGACGCCTTGATACTGACGAAAGCTCTCGGAGTCGGCATTTATGCGGCAGCGTTCAAGAAGGGCGCGCTGCCCGACGAAGCCTATGGTGAGCTCATCGCGTCGACGACGCTCCTCAATCGCGTGGGCGCCGAACTTTCTCGCGATAGTGACGTGCACGCAATAACGGATGTGACGGGATTTGGGCTCCTCGGTCATGCCCTTGAGATGGCTCGAGGCTCGAATGTGGCGATCCTCCTGCGCGCGGACGACATATCCTACTTTACGCAGGCAGCCGACCTTTCCCAACAGGGCTTTGTGACTGGCGCCTCGCACCGCAACTGGGCAAGTTATGGCGAAGCGGTTGTCCTTCCGCCGGAATTTCCCATTTGGCAAAGGCAGCTGCTGACTGATCCGCAAACGTCGGGCGGATTGCTGATTGCCTGCCGTCCCGAGCGAGCCAAAGATCTCCTCGAGGCGATCATTGATGCCGATTATCCCGCCGCACGGATTATAGGCACCGTATCCGGCGTAGACCCTGGAACATCTGCGGGAGTGCATGTTGTCTAGCCGCTTCGCCCCGCTGGACCCCGGCTCATCCGTCATCACCGACCACCCGTAGATGCGATCCCGTCGAGCGCAGGCACGCCATCAGCATGGGTCCAACCGAGAACGCCCCTGCCCTCGCCTTCTCGGTCAGCGCCCGAAGATAGCCGCCGGCCGAATTGATCTGTTCAGCCCTCTGGAGGATGCAGGCAATGACGATTGCGGCGCGCTCCTGGCCGAGAGCATCGAGCGCATCCGCGTAGGCCGAGGGAGAAATTCCAAGATAACCGCGCACTTGTGCCGCTGTCGCCATCAGATCACGCCAGTTCGCAATGCCGCCAGGCGCATAGTCGTTCATTTCCGGGCAAGCCTTAAGCACGAACCCAACTGGATAGGTCTGGGTGACGTGTTCCGTTGTTTCCTGTTGTGGCGCAGTTTCAGCCCCTTGGCTGTTTCTTGAGCCAGGTTCAAATTCAGTTATGGAGTCGGGTTTTGAATTCTGTTGCTGCGGTTCATCGCGGGACTCATTGCAGCTCATATTTTCTTCATTGAGCTTATTTTCCAAGGCGATAGCCACCTCATCGTGCAAAGCAGCGAGGTCCGCCAAGATCTCCTGAAGTGTTTCCCTTTCCGCTTGGCGCGGGATAGCATCGACAATGCTGCGAAATCGCGTCCACAACTGTTGCCAATCGCCAGAGATGGCTTCGGCAATCGCCATTTCGATGAGCTTTGCGATGTCCCGCCTGTGAAGCGTGATGCGCTCCCTGACGAGCTTCAGGGCATGGCGTTCGGCGCGCACGCGCTCAGCGGCCGCCTGGAGCTCCTCTGCACGCGCCAGGAGCGGCGCAAGCGAGAACCCGAAAGCCTCGGTGATCTCCCCTCCCCTGCCCTTGCGCGAATAGCGTTTGCCGTTGGGGCTGTCTTTGCGGGTGATCAGACCACATTCGATTAGCGCAGCAAGATGCCGGCGGAGCGTGGCGTTGGCCATGCCATGCGCACGCATCGAAAGCTGAACATTCGATGGAAAGACAATGGTGCCGTTTTCTTCGGAAAGTTCATTGTCCGGCAAAAACGACAACAAGGCGTTGAGCACAGCGAGCGATCTGTCGCTGATCCCAACCTCTTCCTTGCCTTCACAGAGCCAGCGGTAGACCTGCCACTTGTCGGCAGACTTTCCCGGCTCAATTTCTTGCGCCCGGGTCTGTGCCCGAAGATGCGCAAGCGACATCGACCGCCGCCCAAAGGGCGTCGTTATCAGATTTCCATTCATCCTCATTGCCCTTTTCGAAAGGCAAAAGAAATCTGCTCGTCAAAACGACGTCGGGGACTCTTGACAGTGATTCGTGGAAATGCGATTCTCAGTCTGCTAGAACTTTGAGAGAGGCTTCCACGACCGGGTCGTTTGGGGGCCTTTTTCTTTTGCGGGGTCTAATCTCCTGTTTCAGTCACTTTTTTCGATTCCTTGAACGCTTCATAGAGCTGATCAAGGTTATTGGTGATGAACACACCAAATTCCCTGGCATTCTTTTCGTTCAAGGCAATCGAGAACGTCTTGCCGGAAAGCTTTGTCGCAACCTTCACCGATTTGTCGTCAGGCGTCCAAACCGATCCGGCGCTTCCTCCGATGGCCTTGCGTACCGGCCTTCTGGATCCGGCGCCCCTGAGGAACTCGAAGAGTTGGTCGAAGCGATCTGCCGATTTCGCCGCAGCAAATTCCGCGCTTTCAACGAATTGCACAGCCTGCGAACCGTGCCTGGGGTTTTCGACCAGCTTGCGCATCTCAAGCCAGCGGTCGCGGCCTATTCCCTTGGCGGGGCCGATTGCTGCAATGATTGCTTCCGGGATGGCCTTTGGAATGGTCAGCATCTTCGAAAGCGTCTGATAGTCGATTGACAGCGCCGACTGTATGGCGTCTCGCGCATAGCCGAGCTTCTCAAGGCGATCAGCAAACTGCACGCGTTCGATAAAGCTCAGATTGGCGCGCGCGGAATTTTCCTGTCCCTGGCTGATCACATGGTCGAGATCGGCGAGGGGCTTAACCACAGCCCGGACCGGACGCCCGAGTTCCTTCGCAACCCTTGCTCGTCGATGCCCGAAGACAATCATATACCGTCCATCGCTTTTCGGGTGGGGCCTGACGAGAATAGGGCTGTTCTGCCCCCTCTCCCTGACCGCGTCCAACAATTCGCGATACTCTTCGTCGTCACTTTCCGGCATCCGGTCGGTAACGAACGAAGCGTCCAGCAAGTTCGGGTCGAGATCGACGACCGTTTCCCCGTCAACCAGCTTCGAGGCCTGGCGCGCCAGTTCATCGATCGATGACGACATCGATTTCGCGGCGCCGAACTTGCGGAAGCCGCCGCTTGGCTCAGCATCGGCCGCCACATCGGGTTCGCCGTGCATGATGCTTTCAAAGATGTTCTTACGCGCCATAATCAATTTCCCCGAAATTGCGTCAATGTGATGAATTCATTGACTGAATTCCGTATTTAGCCTGCCGTCTACCTTCGTCCCCACGCCTCGTGGATGAGTTCGCGGATTTCCGAATTGACCGCTTCCATAGATTCCATCGCCCGATCATAAGTGTGCCGGTTCATTGCCGACTTCTCCACTTCGTAGAGTGTCTGCTTGGTAAGGCCCGCATCCGATATGGCCGTCGATTTGAGCATCTGGTGCTTCAGCATCTGCGGCGCCAGCATGGACTGCATGAAGCCCATCATCTGCGTTTGCGGAATGTCAGTCGGCTCGTAGCGTGTGATCAGATAGCGGAACCAGTCGAGATCGACATCGCCGCCGGCAGCCCCGACGGTCTTGAGGATATCGCCGAGCATCAACAGGAATTGCGACATCGACATCAGGTCCAGCATCTGCGGATGAACCGTAATCAATACCGCCGTCGCGGCGGCGAGCGCCGTGAGCGTCAGATAGCCGAGCTGTGGCGGGCAATCGATGATGACGACGTCGTAGCGTCCATCAACTTCCTTCAGCGCATTTTCGATGCGGTTCCAGAAGGTCTTGCCGGCAATCGAGTTCTTACTCTGCATGGCGAGCGGCGTGTCGTACTCATATTCCTGCAATTCCAGCGACGCGGGAACGACGTCAAGGCCAGGAATATTGGTCGACAGGATCACGTCTGTAATGGGCTTGCGCGCATCGTCGTAGCGGATCGCCTCGTAGATGGAGGGGTTTTGGTCGAGCTCCGGCTGGATGCCGTAGAGCGCGGAAAGTGACGCTTGCGGATCAAGATCGAGGGCAAGGACACGATGTCCGGTCAACGCCATATGTTGGGCGAGGTGGGCGGCAGTCGTCGTCTTGCCGGATCCACCCTTGAAATTAACGACGCCGATAACCTGCAGCTTCTCATCGCCGCGGCGATGCGGCACATATTTCTTGACATCGGCGCGGCCGTTGCGATCGAGCCAATGGCGCAGCTGCATGATCTGTTCGGCTGAGTAGCTCCTGCGGCCGCCGGTATGAATCGTCGGTTCGACACCCTTGCCTTCGAGATGAAGCTTTTTCAAATTGCTTGTCGAAACGCCAAGAAAATATGCGGCCTCGGCGAGAGAAAACTGGCGCAACGTTTTGCGGGCATTCGGGGGAAATGTTTCCATGCGAAGCATATTGAGCTTCCGCGAAATCTCGCGACCTTGCGCGAGAATCGTGTCATCAAAGGAAGCTTTTTTTGCTGTTGTTGCGATGTTCATCGTCGACCCGGGCCTCAAATGACGGCATTTCCATTAAAACCGTCCGAATGCCGTCATTATGTCCGATTCGCTTAAGACAGCAAGAACTTTACTGTTAACAACTGGTTAACGATGCGGCCGACTGATACCGTCTGCCTTGGCGAGGTTTCCAGCGCTTATCCGTTGATAGGTAACAGGTTTCTCACCGTTTAGACGGCGGACTATTTGTTACGATGCTAAAGAAGCCTTCGCGCATACAAACCGCGGCCGGGCAGGTACTATCGCGATCACGTTGACGGCCATTGATGGGAGTGGCATCCTAGGCAAATCGCCAAGAGCCGTAGTAGCCCGGCGATGTGCCGGGCTACTCGGCCTCCCAAGCTCCGTTCCCCTCCAGAGCCTGCCGAACAGAAATTAGCTCCAGTTTAACTTCCGTTCATCGTTATAGTTAACGATTTATCAACGCGTTACGCTTGCACGACTACTCATAACAACCACACTGCACGAGTTGCAGTCAGATTGGGATGACTTCCAAAAATCCAAAGGCGACAGTGACTATCGTCGGCTTTGGGATTCGGTCGCTGGGCAATGCAACAGCCCCAATACGACCATCGGCACGCCCCATCCGCCCTGCAGGATGTTACGCCCGGCAGACGATAGAATGATATTTCGCCATTGGTACAACGCGCCTATGCGGTGATACCCATTTCGGTCAGGTGCGGGTGGATTGGCACGGCGGCGGTCTATGCATTTCTTGCATTCGCGTGTCGAAAGAGCGATGCTGGCATGGGGATGCCATTGATCACGAGTCTGGTTGGGCAGGTCTATTTGAGCATGATGCATATTTCACCTGAGCACTCATTGGACGTCAGACATTTTTGGCCACAATCAAAGTGCAATCATCAAGCGATGACCCGGGATGTCCGCCGTTTTTCGGCGGGCTATTCAATGGTGCGGGGTCATCTTGCAGTGCAGGCCAGCCGAAACGCATGGTGCGTTCTCGGGGGAACCGCGGACACGATCGCAAGGGAACTCACGTTATGATTCAATTTCGTATCACTACAGTCGCCGCGACGGTCATTGCCGGCGCAGGGCTGATCTTTCTCACGCTCCCGGCTTCCGCCGCCACCGCGGCGCAATCCGTCACCAAACAATGCAGCACGCAGTATAATGCCGCCAAGGAGGCCGGCACCCTGAACGGCCAGAAGTGGCCCCAGTTCCTTTCAGATTGCAGCGCGAAGCTGAAAGACGCGGGAGCAACTGATGCTGCGGCGCCCGCCGCCACGACGCCGACGAAGAAGGCGACGAAGGACACGGCCACGACAAAGCAGTCCAAGGATACTGCGGCCGCCAAACCCGCCAAGGCCACCGAGACTGCAGCGGCGGGCGGAATGTCCGCCAAGGCGATCACCAAGGAGTGCAGCACGCAATACCAGTCGGCAAAATCGGCCGGTACGCTGAAGGGCCAGACGTGGAACCAGTTTCTCTCGTCCTGCAGCGAAAGCTTGAAATCCGACAATTCCGATGCATCGACGCCTCCGGAGCCGACACCGGCAGCCACCAAGACCACGACCAAGACAGCCGCCGCTGCAACGACAGCGGATGGAAAGCCGCTGACCCCCGGCCAGGTCGCTTTCCGTCAGCGGATCAGCGCTTGTGGCGAGCAGTGGCAGCAGGCCAAGGCGAGCAACAAGACGGGTGGCAAGACATGGCCGCAATATTGGAGCGCATGCAATACACGGCTGAAGGCCGAGTAGTCTTGCATCACGTGAAGTCTCGATTGCCCGGGTAAGCCCCGGGCAGTCTTACCGCGGCAAATCTATCCGGATCGCTGACATTTAACCCACGACGATGTAAACAGTCTCCACTGGTGTGGAGCGCAGGAATGAACCGAACAAAGCGGACAGTCTATTTCTTACTCGGCTGGCTGATGGTGGCGCTCGGATTCATAGGCGCGCTTCTGCCTGTCATGCCCACCACCATATTCCTCATTCTTGCTGCATGGTGCTTCAGCCGTTCTTCCCCACGCTTTGAAAAATGGCTTTTGGAGCATCCGGTCTTCGGCCCGACCCTGGTGCACTGGCGCGAACATGGCGCGATACCGAAGCGAGTAAAACTTCTCGCCTGCGGCGGCATGGCTTTGGGCTATGCCATGTTCTTCTATTTTGCCCGACCGTCGCCGCTGCTTGGCGGCATCGTTGCGCTGTTCTTCATCGCTTGCGCGGCCTATGTCGTCAGCCGACCGAGTGTTGCAGCGTAGTTTGCTGGGCGTCGATCCGCTTTTCGGTCACCGCATCGAAGACATGAAGTTCATCGGCATCGATGCTGAAGCGCTGTAGCGAGCCGATCGTCACCTGCGAACGTGGCGGCAGGCTCGCGGTGAGACGCTGGTTGCCCACGGATGAGGTGACCACGAGTTCAGGTCCGGTCAATTCCACCACTTCGACTTTGGCTTCGATAGTGAGCTTGCTTGGGTCGCTCAATGCGAGGCTGAGATTCTCCGGGCGGATGCCTACGATCACCTTGCGCGCGGCCTGGCTTCGCAAGGAGGAGGGGAGGGGGATTACCGTTTGTGAACCGGCAATCTGAGCAACGTCGTCCACCAGCGTCGCGTCGAGCATGTTCATGGGCGGCGAACCGACAAAACTTGCGACGTAGCGTGTGGCCGGACGATTGTAGATCTCGTCGGGCGACGCCAGCTGTTCAATGTGGCCGTCGCGCATGACGGCGATGCGCGTGGCGAGCGTCATCGCCTCGATCTGATCATGCGTCACATAGACAATCGTGGTACCGAGCATCTGATGCAGGCGCTTCAGTTCGGTACGCGTCTCCATTCGCAGCTTCGCGTCGAGATTGGACAAGGGCTCATCGAACAGGAAAATCTTCGGATCACGCACAAGCGCCCGGCCAATGGCGACACGCTGTCGCTGGCCGCCGGAAAGCTCCGATGGCCTGCGGCCCAAAAGGTTCTCGATTTGCAGCATCTTCGCGGTCTTTTCGACCGCCTTTGCCCGTTCGGCAGCCGGTACTCTGCGCATTTCAAGGCCGAAGCCGATATTGCGAGCGACAGAAAGATTGGGATAGAGGGCATAGGACTGGAACACCATCGCGATGTCGCGGTCCTTGGGATGAACGCCCGTCACCGAACGATCACCGATGCGTACATCACCTTCCGTCGCCTCCGCAAGGCCGGCAATGATGTTGAGCAACGTGGACTTGCCACAGCCCGACGAGCCGAGCAGCACAAGAAATTCGCCGCTCGCCAATGACAGGTTGATTCCCTTGAGCGTATCGATGCTGCCATAGCGCTTGCGGATATTGACGAGTTCAAGGGCGCTCATGGCGCATTCTCCAGGAATGAATGAAGGATCTCGCCGTCGTAGCGGCGAGGAACAGTGGATATGGCCGTCGAAGCAATGCGCACACCGCATTTGAGGCTGTGCTCTAGCGTCTGGCCATCGGCTTGCGCTGCTATGAAAGCCGCATTGAACACGTCACCCGCGCCGATGGTATCGGCAACGGCAACCAGCGGCGCCGCGACCGAGACGAGCCTGTCGTTAGGATCGATCGCTAGCGCTCCATCGGGACCACGCTTCACGACGACGGTCGCACCGAGTGGCATAAGCGCCTTCAATATCCGGGCCGCTTCAACGGGATCACCGCAATCGGCAAGTTGTGTAGTTTCGACTTCGTTGAACAGCGCAAGCGTGCAGCGCGAGAGCCACCGGCGCGTCTTTTCACGATTTGCCTGCGTCCATCCGTCGATCGGCCAGCCGGTATCGAGCGCAAGCGCAATGTCATTTGCATCGGCCCAGGCGAAAAGCTGGTCATACTCGGCAACGAGGCCATCTGTCAGGAAGGCCCCGCAAAGGATGACGATGCCACCCTTCAGCTTTTCAGTATCGAGCATCGATACCACCTCTTGCCAGGAGAGGGCTCCGATATGACCCCGCGTGGTAAAAAAGGTGCGCTCACCGTTCGGATGCGTGATGCCAACCGAAAGCGTTGTGCCCGTGGGCGCGACGGGCCAATTTACGGCCACAGCACCAAATCCCTGGCGCAGCCATTCGCCGAACTGGTCGTTGCCGATATTGGCAGCGATCTGGAAGTCGACACCGAGGCCCTGCCAGGCAAGGGCCGCATTGCCTGCCGATCCACCGACACGCAACTCGTCATAATCGACCATGATTTCGGTTCCCGGGGTCGGCCAGGGATCAGCGGGCCCGAGGATCAGATCGACATTGACGTTTCCGATGACGGCAAGCGGGCGCATCATTCGCTCCGGGTGATCTTGCTCGAACGGACCGGCGTACCGACATCCTCGACCCGCATGCTAGCAAAGCCGAGCATGAAGTGCTGGCCGGCCGGCAGTAGTGCAAATACGGCGGCCATGTCGCTCGCGGTTCCGACGTCGACCGTCACCGCGCCTTCGACGGGCGCTTGCCCGGAGGCGTCGAACACGACGACAGGTGATCCTGCCTCGAGGGCGGAAATCGCCATCCGTGTTACGAACTCTGCGGTTTCATCGCGCGCACGGAACAATACGACGCCCATCTTCGGTCCAAGCATTTCCATAGGTCCGTGCCGGAGCTGGCCTCCCTCCAGCGGAAAGCAGGGAACTCGCGAAAGCTCGGTTAGCCCAAGCGCGATCGCCTCGGCTACGCCCTGCAGGCGGCGAGCGGAGGTTACCACCGAACCAACATCTGCAAGCGCGTCGACAGCGGCCTTGACGTCGGGCTGGCGCTCGGATCGGAGCAGCGCGAGGGCCGGTTCGGCATCTTCGCCGAGCGCGCTCAGTATGGCGAGATGCAGGGCGAAACTCAGCGTTAGGCTGCGCGTTGCCGCAAAGGCTTTTTCCGTGCCGCCGGCTCCGACGAGGGACGGAACAGTCCGGGCGAGCGTAGAGCCGCCCTCGAGCGTCAAGCCGAACGTATCAGCGGGCACGCCGACCTCGGCGAACCAGCGCAACACTTCGGCGCTTTCGCCCGACTGCGATGTGAGCAGGACCGTCTTTCCAGACAACGGCAGCGGCTGGCCGAGCTGTTCGGAGAGCGGTATAGCAACCGCATCGATCCCCAATGCGCGATAGAATGGTTCGACCGAACGTCCGACGGCGTGTGAGCCTCCCATGCCGAGCAGCAGCAGACGACCATTCTTGCGCAGCGATGCGGCAATCGTCGCCGCAAGCGAAGAGGCGGCGTCAAAAGAGGCGATGGCGTCGGCATTCTGGCGTGACATTTCATATTCGATCGCGACAAGTCCGGTGGGCCGGGTGGTGTTCATGGTCTTGGTCATCCTTTGACGCCGCCACTGGTCAGCCCCGAGATCAGGGCGCGTTGCATGAAAAGGCCAATCAGCAGCGGGGGGAGGGCGGCCAGGACACCCGCTGTGGCGATAAGGCCGTAATCGGAAACGCGTCCGCCGGCGAGGTCGGCGATCGCGACGGTCAGCGTCTTTGCACGCTGATCGGAGGTGAAGAGCAGGGCATAGAAGAATTCGTCCCAGGCGAGCAGGAAAGCGAAGAGCGCTGCGGTCGCCATGACCGGCGCGGCCAGCGGCAGCGTGATAATGCGCAGGATCTGGTCGAGGCGCGCGCCATCCATGGTCGCTGCGCTTTCGATCTCACGGGGTATGGAGTCAAAACCTGACTTGAGGAGCCACGTCGTGAACGGAGCGAGGATCGTGAGGTAAACCAGCGCGAGCCCGAAGACGTTGTTGAGAAGACCCAGCCAGGAAAGGGCCATGTAGAGCGGTACGGCGAGCGCGACGGGCGGCAGCATGTAGGTCGCGATGACCGCGTAGAGCGACCAGCCGACGGATGGCGTTCGCGAAACGGCCCAGGCCGAGGGGATCGCAACGATCAGCGCGGCGATTGTCGCCATTCCAGCGACCTTGATACTGTTGAAGAGGGAGGCGACAAAGGCCTGTCCGGCGCTGTTGGCGACCGAAGACAGCAAGACGCCGTAACGGGACAGGTCCACGGTATCCGGCCACCAATGAAGGGGCTTGGCGATGAGATCGGGCGTTGAAGAAATGCTCATGACGAAGAGCCAGAGCACCGGCGCAAGGATCACCGCCAGCAAAAGCAGGGCCGCGAGATGTACGAAAATGGTTGCCGCAAGGCTTCTACGTTCCATCAGGACACACCTGCGCTTTTGCGAATGAGGGCCGCATAGGCGACGGCAAGGATCGTCACCAGCAACGTGACGATCAAGGCGAGGGAAGCGCCGGATCCCGCCCGCTGGAACGAAAACGCTTCCTGGTAGACGAGGATTGAAAGCGTGCGCGTGCTGTTGGCTGGTCCCCCACGCGTCATGACCCAGATAATATCGAACACCTTGAACGCTTCGATCGTGCGCAGGACGAGCGCGACCATCAACGGACCGGCGAGATAGGGCATGATGACAAAGCGGAAGCGCGACCATGCACCAGCGCCATCCACCATCGCCGCCGCCGTAATATCACGCGGTACGGCCTGGAGGGCGGCGAGGGCAATAAGCGCAACCAGAGGAAAGTTCTTCCAGCAGTCGGCGACGATGAGCGAGGCGAGTGCAGTGCCGGGTTCACCCAGCCATGATTGATAGGCCCCTATGATCCCCATCTGGGTGAGGGCCGCATTGAGTGCGCCATATTCGGGATTGTAGATCAGACGCCAAAGTGTGGCATTGACCACTGTCGGCAAGGCCCAGGGCAATATCATCAGGGCGCGCAGGACAGAGCGCCCGTAGAACTGCTGATTGAGCAGCAACGCCGCAAGCACGCCTATGACCATCTCCGCCGAGACAGAAAGAACAGCGAACCAGAATGTGGTGATCAGCGTTCGCTGAAAATTGGGCCCGGAAAGGATGCGGACGTAGTTTTCGAAACCAACGAAATTGCCTGCGGTGCCGACGAGCTTGGCGTCCGTAAAGGAAAGTCGCACCGTGTCGAACAGCGGCCAGCCGATAATCGCAACCATCACGATCAGGAGCGGCAACATCAGGAACCATGCGCGGGTCGTGATCCAGTTGTTCGTCATGAAAATCCGCCTGTGCATGCGATCCGACAATATTGAATCATTGTGAAGGCGCGGGCGGAGCAATGTCTGCAGCCGCCCGCGCTGAAAAATCAAAGACCGCTGTTCTGGACGGCTGTTTCGAGCGCTGCATCCGGCTTTGCCTGGCCGAGCAGCGATTCCTGGATCGCCTGCTGCAGTGCTGTCGACAGCTCCTGATACTTCGGTGTCGTCGGACGCGGGTACATGGCAGCGAGCCCGACCTTTGCGGCGGCGATCAGTTCTTCCTGACCCTTTGCCACGGCCGGATCGTCATAGGAGGATGCCCAGATCGGCAGGCTGAGCTTTGCATATTGGTTCTGCGTAGCCTGCGAGGTCATGAAGGTGATGTATTTCCAAGCTTCGTCCGCATGCTTGCTGGTCGAGGTGATGCCCAGGCCCATCGAACCGTTGACCGCCGAAACCTTGCTCTTGCCTTCGACACCCGGGGCAGGCACCACGCCGACCTTGCCGGCGACCTTGCTGTCCTTCGGATCGTTGGCCATGTTGTACATGTAGGTCCAGTTAAGGGCGAACGCTACATCACCATTCTGGAACAGGCGGCGCACATCTTCTTCCAGAAATTCCTTTGAGTTCGGGTTGGTGACGCCGGACGTATAGCTATCGACCATATATTTCAGCGCGTCGAGACCGCCGCCGGTCTGGAAGGCGGGTTTGCCGTCCTTGAGGAAGCTGCCGCCATAGGCGCTGACGAGCGTCGTATAATCACAGATGGCAGCTTCCGCCTGCGACCAGCTCCAGGCGATCGGGGTGGCAAGTATGCCCTTGTCCTTGATCGTCTTGGCCTGTTCGGCAAGCTCCGCCCATGTCGTCGGCGGCGCCTTGATGCCTGCCTTTTCCAGAATTTCCTTATTGTAGAAGAGATACTTGGTGTCGAGAATCCATGGCATGCCATAACGTTTGCCGTCATATTCGACGGTGGTCCAAGCGCCCGGCAATACACCCGACTTCATTTCCGGCGTGATCTTGTCCGTTACATCCGTCAGGACTTTATTGGTTGCATATTCGGCCGGCCAGATCACATCGAACAGAACGACGTCGTAGCCGCCGCCCGATCCCTGGGCGAGCACGGTCTTGTCGTGCAATCCCTCATAGGGAACGAATTCGAGATTGACCGAGATATCCGGATTTGCCTTGGTGAAGGCCTCAGTCATGGCACGAACGTCTGCCTCGCTATAGGCAGCCTGCGCCATGAACAGCGCATTGATCTTCGTCTCCGCATGGGCTGGCGAGAAGAGCGCCGCTCCAAGGAGTGTCGCGCCGAGAAGCGCGGTCTGCACGGATTTCAACATTATTACCTCCTATTTGGCCTTGGTCAGTTGCGGAGCCACTCGAGCGAGAGACGCCGGTTGGTCGTTAAGTCCGAGAGCTTTTTAACCAGGACCTGCCCGCGACTTCACTTCGTCCGGCCAGTGCTCATTCCCCGAAGACTCTTGCGGTCTTTTATTAAATCAATTGTCTTGACTTATTAGTTGTTCAATATTCTTCTGGAGTCAAGTGGGGACTGTGGATGAACGACAAGAGACCGATCAGAGCCAAGAGCGGGACGAACCTCGGCGGTGCAAGCGCGCATAATCGCCGCATCATGATCGATGCGCTGCGCGTCAACGGCGCCCTTTCGCGCGCCGATCTCGCGAGAGCTACCGGCCTGACGCCGCAGACGGTCTCCAACATTATCGAGGAACTTGCATCCGACGGTCTGGTGCGCTCGCAGGCGACCGTGCGCCGGGGGAGGGGACAGCCCGCCACTCCCTACCAGCTTGTACCGGAAGGCGCGTTTGCAATCGGCTTGCAGATCGATCGCCACGTCACGCGCACGGTGATCGTTAACTTAGTCGGCGAAGTACTGGTAAAGTTCGAGGCAAAGCTGCCGCCGGGGGGAC
Source organism: Phyllobacterium sp. YR620 (assembly GCF_900104165.1). Lineage (NCBI taxonomy): Bacteria > Pseudomonadati > Pseudomonadota > Alphaproteobacteria > Hyphomicrobiales > Phyllobacteriaceae > Phyllobacterium > Phyllobacterium sp. YR620. The sequence goes on along the minus strand of NZ_FNJP01000001.1, from coordinate 376,111 downwards.
CGGCGGAAGGCGTGCTGGTGATTCTCGATCTCGTCAGACGGGCGCGCGCGGAACTTGCCGCCCGGACGAGCGACGCGGACAAGCGCCTTGTTGGTCTCGGCGTCGCCATGCCGGGACCGTTCGGGATCAATACGCTCTATGACGACCCATGGATGATGACCGCGTGGCAGAACTTTCCATTGATCGATCGTATCGCCGAGGGTACCGGCCTTGAAGTCGCCTTGCAGAACGATGCGGCGGCGGCGGCAACGGCCGAGCGATTGCTCGGCGCTGCGCACGGTCTCGACCATGCGATCTGCATCTATTTCGGTTACGGGCTTGGCGCTGGCCTTATTCTGAACGGCGAACTTTACGGAGGTGCGCATGCGAATGCCGGTGAGATCGGCATGATCCTCGCATTGATTCCTGGCGATGGGGATGATGTCGAGCCGCTGGAGCATTACGCATCGATGGCGTCTCTATGCAAATTACTGAGCATAGATCCATCGGAGCCGCAGCTTTTTGAAATGGTGAGCGATGCCCTGCAAAAGGGCAGTCCCCAAATCGAAGCATGGATTGCCGACGTGGCGCAGCGCCTTCGACGAGCCATTCAGGCGCTCGAATCCATATTCGATCCGCAGACGATCATCCTTTGCGGGGGCGCCCCGCGTCGCCTCATCGACCGTCTCGTCAAGGAGATTGGGCCTTTGCTGCCCTCTATTGCCGATCGGGCGAGCCGCTTCCCGGAGGCGCGGCTTCAGGCCGGATTGGCCGATCCATGGTCGGTGGCGCTTGGCGCGGCGGCCGAACCGATAGCGCGGACTTTTGATCCGCGCTTCTCGGCTATTTTGAAGAGCACCTAGCTCATGCGGCGCGCTTGATGGCATCACCAAGCATCGAAGCCATCGTGTCGATCTGTTCTTTCTCGACGATCAATGGCGGCGACAGCGCGATCGTGTCGCCGGTCACGCGGACGAGCAGTCCTTTGTTGAAGCAGTCGACGAACACATCATATCCGCGCGCGCCCGCCGCATCGGCGCGAGGTGCGAGTTCGATACCGGCCACGAGGCCGATGGTGCGGATATCGATGACATTCGGCAGGCCGTTCAGACTGTGCATCGCCTCCTGCCAATGGTCGGCAAGTTCGGCGGCGCGGGTGAGAAGGCCTTCCTCGCGGTAGATTTCAAGCGTCGCCAGACCTGCGGCACAGGCGACAGGATGTCCCGAATAGGTGTAGCCGTGGAAAAGTTCGATCTGGCTTTCCGGTCCTACCATCAGCGCATCATGAACCGCTTCGCTGGCAAAGACCGCGCCCATCGGAACGACGCCATTGGTCAGACCCTTAGCCGTCGTGACGAGGTCGGGTACCACACCAAAGTAATCGACCGCGAAAGGCGTTCCGAGGCGACCAAAGCCAGTGATCACTTCATCGAATATGAGCAGGATGCCATGCTTCTTGCTGATGGCCCGAAGCTTTTCGAGATAGCCCTTCGGCGGCAAGAGCACGCCCGTCGAACCGGCAACCGGCTCTACAATGACGGCGGCAATCGTTTCGGCGCCATGGAGGGCCACAAGGCGTTCCAGATCGTCGGCAAGATCAGCGCCATGTTCAGGCAGACCATTCTTGATGAAGGAATTGCGCACCGGATCGTGCGTATGGCGCATGTGATCGACGCCGGGCAGGGTCGGGAAAACGCGGCGATTGTTGACGAGCCCGCCGACGGAAATGCCGCCGAAGCCGACGCCATGATAGCCGCGCTCACGGCCGATGACGCGTGTACGCGTGCCTTGGCCAATTGCACGCTGATAGGCGATGGCAATCTTGAGTGCGGTGTCGACCGATTCAGAACCAGACCCGGTGAAAAACACCTTCGTAAGCCCTGCCGCCTTGCCGCCAGGCGCAATTGCCGCAAGCTTTTCAGCGAAATCGAAGACGTAGGGATGGCCCATCTGGAACGGGGGAGCATAGTCCATTGTCATGAGCTGGCGCGACACCGAGTCGGCAATCTTTTCGCGGCCATGACCTGCATTGACGCACCAGAGACCTGCGGTACCGTCAAGCACCTGCCCGCCATCCACATCGGTGTAATACATGCCCTTGGCGCCCGCGAGCAGCCGCGGTGCCGCCTTGAACTGGCGGTTGGCCGTAAACGGCATCCAAAAATTTTCAAGCGATGGGGTGTTCGACATTAACATCGGGAGGTCTCCTCTTCTTTGCCGAAAAGGCCACGCTTTGAATTGCCCAACAAGTCCTTTTCTGGGTAAAATCAAACCATTGTTTTTGTTGCAACCGCGTGGGATATTTGCGTGATACCAAACAGGTGAAACAGCAATGAGCATCGATCTCGGCGGCCGGCTGCGCTTCCTGCGCGAGAGGCACGGACTCTCGCAGCGGGAACTGGCCAAGCGCGCAGGCGTGACCAATTCCACCATCTCGCTCATCGAATCCAACCAGACCAATCCCTCGGTTGGCGCATTGAAGCGCATACTCGACGGCATTCCGATCGGCCTCGCCGAATTCTTTGCGCTCGAGCCCGACCGCCGGCAGAAAGTCTTCTACGAAGCGGGCGACCTCGTTGAAATCGGCAAGGGCAATATTTCCTACCGGCAAATTGGCGAAAATCTCTTCGGGCGAACGCTGCAGATCCTCAAGGAACGTTATGAGCCTGGAGGGGATACGGGAAAGATACCTCTGGTTCACGAAGGCGAGGAAGGCGGCATCGTCATAAGCGGGCGTCTTGAAGTAACGGTCGACGATGAGCGGCGGATACTTGGACCCGGTGACGCCTACTATTTCGAAAGCCGCAGGCCGCATCGGTTTCGCTGCGTCGGCCCCAACCCCTGCGAGGTTGTCAGCGCCTGCACTCCGCCGACTTTTTAGCGGAGGGCCGCAAACCAGGCGATGAGTTCGGCGCTGTTGCGCAGGCCATGGGCGCGCATCAGCCGGGCTCGGTGTGCTTCGATGGTCCGCTTCGACAAACCGATTTCCTGCGCGATCTGGGAGTTGGTCTTGCCCTGCGAGACGAGGGTAAGCACCTGCTTTTGCCTATCCGATATAAGGCTGGTCGTGGCGGCAACCGTTCGACTCATCGGCTCGAAGCAATATAGCGCCTCGGCGAAAGGGTCTGCGTGGTTGCGGCTGCGCCCCCTTACCTTGCACCAGAAGCTTGTGCCATCACGCCGGCGCATGAGCCGCTCGTCATAATAGACCCTGCCGCCGGCGAAGTTCGTTTGCCACATTTCGCCGGTCCGCACGAAATCCCTGAGCTTCGGATAGAGCTTGGAAAAACTCTGGTCGATCAGTTCATCGCGCTCATAGCCGAACTCCTTGGCGAATTCGACATTGCAATCCCGTATGATACGGTACGTCGCATAGACCATCGGCACCGGCAGGTCGGCCAGCCAGAAGCGCTTGGCGCTTTCAGGATTTGCGATGTCGGAACTTAGAGATGCCGCTGCTGTCATGCAGTATTAATACGACTACCTGTACCGCCTCGACAAGCCATACCGTTGCTGTCAGAGGATGGAGAAATGGGAGATTATCCTTGAAAAAAGTTCATTTAGATGTGAGCGGCGCGCTCGATGGCCTGCTGTTCGACGGCATGACCATCATGGCCGGCGGCTTTGGCCTATGCGGCATCCCCGAAGCATTGATCTATGCGATCCGCGATTCAGGGGTCAAGGATCTGACGGTGATTTCCAACAATGCGGGCGTTGATGGCATAGGCCTCGGCGTCCTCCTGGAAACGCGCCAGATTCGCAAGATGGTCTCGTCCTATGTCGGCGAGAACAAGCTCTTCGCCCAGCAATATCTATCGGGCGAACTCGAACTCGAGTTCAACCCGCAAGGCACGCTTGCCGAACGTATTCGCGCCGGTGGCGCGGGCATTCCGGCCTTCTTCACCAAGACCGGTGTCGGAACGATCATTGCCGAGGGCAAGGACGTGCGCGAGTTCGATGGTGAATCCTACGTCATGGAACGCGGCCTGTTTGCCGATCTTTCCATCGTTCACGCTTTCAAGGGCGATACGGAAGGTAACCTTGTCTATCGGAAGACGGCGCGCAACTTCAACCCGATTATGGCGACGGCTGCAAAGGTCACCGTCGCCGAGGTCGAGCATCTTGTCGATGCGGGCAAGATCGACCCCGATCAGGTGCATACGCCTGGCATCTTCGTGAAGCGCATCGTGCATGTGCCCAATCCGGTCAAGCATATCGAACAACGAACGACCCGCCCGCGTATCATTGCTGCAAGTGAGGTGAACTAAGATGGCCTGGACACGCGATCAAATGGCCGAACGCGCCGCCGAGGAACTGCGGGACGGCTTCTACGTCAATCTCGGCATCGGTATTCCGACCCTCGTTGCAAATTACATCCCCACCGGCATGAGCGTTCAGTTGCAGAGCGAAAACGGCATGCTCGGCATGGGCCCGTTCCCCTATGAGGGAGACGAAGATGCCGACCTGATCAACGCCGGCAAGCAGACCATCACCGAACTGCCGACGACCAGCTATTTCTCCGGTGCGGACAGCTTCGGTATGATACGCGGCGGCCATATCGACCTTTCCATTCTCGGCGCGATGCAGGTTTCCCGCAGCGGCGACCTCGCGAACTGGATGGTCCCTGGAAAGATGGTCAAGGGCATGGGCGGCGCCATGGATCTCGTTGCGGGCGTCAAGCGTGTCGTCGTCGTCATGGAGCATGAGGCCAAGGGAGAAGCCAAGCTTCTCGAAGAGTGCACCCTGCCGCTGACCGGACAGCGCGTCACCGACCTCGTCATCACCGATCTCGGCGTCTTTTCCTTCGAGCGTCACGGCGAGCCGAAGATGACGTTGATCGAAATTGCGCCCGGCGTGACGCTTGACGAAATCAAGGCAAAAACCCAGGCGAAATACGACGTCGCCATCTGAGCCTTGAGCGCCGCCGGCGAGGCGGCGCCACTCACCAGCAGACGAAGCCTCCATCGACGACGAGATCGATTCCCGTCACGAAGGACGAGGCGCGGCTGGCAAGAAACACCGCGGGGCCGATCATTTCCTCGGGTGCGGCAAGCCGGCCCATTGGCGTATCCCGTTCGAAGATCTTGACCTGATCGGCAACTTCCGGGCGCCGGTTCATCGGCGTTAGCGTATATCCAGGGCTGATCGAGTTGACGCGCACGCCCCGATCAACCCACTCCATTGCGAGGCTCTTCGACAGGTGGATGACTGCTGCCTTGGAGGAGTTGTAGTTTGCCTGTTTGAGGTCGCGATTGACGATCGAGCCCGACATCGAGGCAATATTGATGATGGAGCCCTTGCCTCGGGGCAGCATGACGCGGGCCTCCGCCTGGCAGGACAGGAACACACCGGTGACGTTGACATCGTAGACATGCTGCCAGTTTTCGCGTGCCAGCGTTTCGGCGGCGCCGCCCGCCCCGATGCCGGCATTGTTGACGGCAATCGTCAGCGGGCCGAGTTCACTCTCGATTCGCTGCACAGCGGTTGCGATATCGTCGGCTGACGTCACCGAGCCTTCAATCGTGATCACCCTGCGCCCGGTCGCGCGAATACGCTCGGCCGTCTCGTCGAGCCCGCGGCCGGAAGAATGGCCAAAGCAGCCAATATCGGCACCCGCTTCGGCAAATCCGATAGCTATGGCCTGGCCAATGCCGCTGCCGGCGCCAGTCACCATGGCGATCTCGCCTCGAAGATCGAAAAGGTCCATGTCCAGTCCTTTCCGGCTAGCTCCTCTGGCCCTCGGTACTGGGCTCGGCGCGGGCAGCCCTTACCAGACGCCGCCGCGTGCGGAACGCGCCCCATTGCTGGTCGACCAGCACGCCAATGAGAATAACGCCGCCCATCACCGAGAAGTTGAGGGAAGACGGTATGCCGAGGAGGTTCACCAGGTTCTGCAGTTCCTGCAAAAGGATTGTGCCGAGGATGACGCCGACGATGGAGCCTTCGCCGCCGCGCAGCGAGAAGCCACCAAGCACCGCTGCCGCAATGGCGTAGAGCTCGTAGAAATTGCCATGGCTGGCCGGCGAGATCGAGCGGGTATACATGGCGAAGTAGATTGCAGCGAGCGCGGTAAGGACACCGCAGATCACATAGGCCGCCATGATGATCCGACCGGTACGGATACCGGAGAAGCGCGCCGCTTCCTCGTTCTTGCCGATCGCGTAGAGGTAGCGGCCGAAGACCGAGCGGTGCAGGACGACCCACATTATCGCCATGATGACGATGAGCGCTATAAAGCTGTTTGGCACACCGTAGGTGCGGCCGGCAGTAAGGAATTCGAGCGTCGGGAAATTCTGGCCGAAGGCAAAACCGGCGGTGCCGTCAGCCGTATAGAAGCGGGCAACGCCGCGATAGATCAGAAGGCCGCACAAGGTGACGACGAAGGGCTGCAGTTTCAGCCGTGCGATCAGCCAGCCATGCGCCAGACCGATAAGGCCGCCCAGTATGAGGATGAGAATGAACGCGACGGGCCAATCCATGCCCCTCGTCGCAATGAAGTCTATGAACAGCACGCCGAGGAGAGCGATGGACGAACCGACCGAGAGCTCGATACCACCGGTTATGATGACGAAGGCTTGGCCGATCGAAAGAATACCGAAGAGGCCGATCAGGTTGGACGTATTGGCGAGGTTGATGGGGAGCAAAAACCGGGGATTGATCGCAGCAACGACCGCGCCCACGACCAGAATGAGAAGTAACAGCCCGATATCTTTCTTGCTCATCGCCCCTCCGGCTCTTTCTTTGCTAGTCTAGGCTTTTTTCCAACCGCAAGCAGCATGACGTTTTCCTGGCTGAGGTCGTCCTTGTCGAGAATGCCCGAGATCTGGCCCTCGTGCATGACCGCTACGCGGTCGGAAACGCCGATCACTTCTTCCATGTCGCTCGAGATCATCAGCACCGCGACACCTGCCTCGGCAAGAACCCGCATGAGATTGTAGATCTCAGCCTTCGCGCCGATGTCGATGCCGCGGGTCGGCTCATCCATGATGATGATTTTCGGATTCATGGCGAGCCATTTGGCCAGTACGACCTTCTGCTGGTTGCCGCCCGACAAAGAGCCCGTCCGTGTCGCGACGGAAGGCGCTCTGATCCCGAGACTTGATCGTTGCTTCTCCGCCGTCTTGTTTTCGCTGCGGGCCGAGACGAGATATCGCTTCGAATGCGCGGGCATGTCAGGCAGCGAAATGTTTTGCGCAATAGGAAAATCGAGGAGGATACCCTCGAGCTTGCGGTCCTCCGGAACAAGAAAGATGCCGTTAGCGACCGCATCGGCAGCAGAGTGCAGCGCAAGTTTCTTGCCATCGGCATAGACCTCGCCGCCGAGCCTGGCATCTATACCGAAGAGGACGCGGGCAAGCTCGGTGCGGCCCGAACCGACAAGACCAGCAAGTCCGAGGATCTCTCCACGACGAATTTCGAGGTTGACCGGGTGGTGCGGATAGGTCGTCGTGCGAATATCTTGCGCTGAGAGTGCTACCGCTCCCGGTGTCTGCATCGAAACGGCTGTCCGGGCCTTCAGCGCCCGGCCGATCATCAGTCGAACCATCTCGTCATGATCAATCGCACTTTTCGGCAAGACCCCGGCAAGGATCCCGTCTCTAAGGACCAGCACGCGATCGGCGACGCGCTCTATTTCATGCAGGCGATGCGAGATGAAAATGACGCTAATGCCATCCGCCTTGAGGCTCTTGATGACCGCCAGAAGCTTCTCTGTCTCGGGGAGGGGAAGGCTCGATGTCGGTTCATCGAGAATGACGAGCCGCGAATTTATCGAGAGCGCCTTGGCAATTTCCACCATCTGCTGCTGGGCGAGCGAGAGCTTCGAGACCGGCGTATCAGCGCTGAAATTCGCACCGACTCGCTTCAAAAGCGAACCTACCATTTCGCGCAGTTTGGCGCGGTCGACGAGTTTCAGAGGTCCGGCGCGCAGCGGTTCGCGGCCGAGAAAGACATTTGCAGCGACATCGAGATTGTCGAAGAGGTTCAGTTCCTGGTGAACGAAAGCGATACCGGCGTTCATGCTGCCTTCGACGGTCAATTGGTCGTGTTCGATGCCATCGACCGTGATCGTTCCACGATCGGGCTTCACCACGCCGCCGAGTATCTTCATCAATGTGGATTTGCCTGCGCCGTTCTCGCCAACGAGCCCGATCACTTCCCCCGGAGCCACCTCCATGGAAAAATTATCGAGGGCAACGACACCGGGATAGCTCTTGCGCACGCCAGCAAGGCTCAAGAAAGGCGCTTCGACGCCGGCGCACGATGATGTTTCAGGTACATTCAACATAGCTGCGTAAACCAGAACTCGAGATCATCGAAGACGCCGCCACCGGGCGACGTCTTCCTGATTATCCTGATAGTCTGGTTCAATTTCCAGCCATTGCTTTCAGATTTGCCGCATACTTGTCGACATCGTCCTTGCCGATGATCACGGTTGGAATGATGATCAGCTTGTTGTCGGGGATACCCGACTTGTCGCCACCGAGATAAGCCGCCATCAGCTTCATGCCGCGGTAGGCCCATTCGAACGGCTGTTGCACGACGGTGGCGGCAACAGTCCCTTCCTTGACGCCACCCAGCGTGATCGGATCATCGTCGAAACCGACGACCGTGATCTGGCCAAGCTTACCGGCATCGCGCAGCGCTTCGTAGATTCGCGGCGTATTGTACGAATAGAACCCGACCATGCAGGTCACGTCAGGGCTCGCGACAAGCGCATCCTCAACGTTCTTTTTGGCACGCGTTTGGTCGATATCATCACCGCGCACATCGACGAGCTCGATCTTGGTACCGGCAAGACCATCCTTCATGCCCTGAATGCGCTCCTTGGCGTTGTCCGCCCCGAGCAGGCCGACGAATCCAATGCACTTGCCGCCATTTGGCATGGCTTTCTTGGCAATTTCGGCTGCCTGCTTGCCCGCATCCACGTTCGACGACCCGATATAGGCGACGCGGTTGGTCTGCGGCGCATCGCTGTCCGTGGTGAAGAGCGCGGTCTGCGAGGCAATCTTGTTCAGCCCGTCAGTCGACGTTTTGGGATCGACGGCTGAAACCATGATGCCCTTGACGCCGGCGGTAACAAGATCGTCCATCAACCGCTGCTGGATGGCAACGGAGGATTGCTCCGGATATTTAAGCTCGAGCGAGTAGTCCGGCAGTTCGGCCTGCGCCTTCTTGACACCGGCTTCTGCGGCCTTCCAGAAGTCGGAGGCGCCGTTGACGACAAAGGCCAGGGTGGGCTTATCCGCGGCGTTGGCGATGGGCACTCCGGCTGCCCCAAGGACGAGAGCAGCGGTTAAGCCAGCAGCTAATGCAAGTCTCATAACTAACCTCCCATTAAAGTCCGTATTGCGCCCGGACCGTTGGCAATCTGACCATCGCGTCGCTCCTTCCTCCAAGGCCGACGACACAACGGGGAGCCGATAAAATCGGCTTTCCGACCATGACTTTAATTGGGTAATTGTTATTAGTAAACTCTATTATCATATAGTATTATCAATCTTTCACCTGCGTCGTACGAGGCCGCTGCGGGGTGGCCGGCGGCGGAACGGGACCATGAGAGGTTGAACGAAGATTGGGTCCATCTGATTCTAGCGACCAGCCTTCGAAGATCAGGAAAGCCAGAAATCGCGGAGCTGTCGACGAGTGGGGGCTCGCTACCTCGTCCGCTTCACGACGCAGACGGGGCTTGCGCCAGGGTACTGGGGATCCTGCTCGACGCAGGCAGCATCATAACGGAAAGTCCCATAGTAGACGCGCGCGCAGCCCGAAAGCAGCGGAGCGAATGTTACAATCACCAGGAATATGGCCCTGAAATAATTCCTTCCGTGGTGGTTCATTTTCCTGGATCTCGTTCCTATATGAGCGTTTGAAAGTGACACAGTGGCGTAACAATCCACTGATATTCTTCACTAATTGACCGAACCGACAATCGGCAGCCATAGCAGTCTAGCAAAATCTGGTGCCAGAATAAGGCAAGTACCCGTTAAGGTTGTGTTCACGTTTTCCGTGAGCCTGCACAAAAGGCTTGATCGAGCGGGATTGACGTATAAGTTCGGCCTTCCGATTTGTTAACCAAACCTTTCACGTTAGGAGCAAAGCGATGAACAACAGCGACTATACGTTGCCAGAAACAATTTCCACGGCGCTAGCCAAAGGTACGAATATTGTCACGGCATTTCGCGAACAATTCGGATATTCCGTCGAGGATTTGGCCGTAGCATGCGGTCTGACTTCCCTCGAAATTGAAACGATCGAAAGCGGTCAAAACAACGACCCACTGAAACTGGAGCGTATTGCCCACGCATTGGGGCTTCCCAACAATGCAATGATCATTGAAGAATCGAAGCGCCTAAGCGCCTGAAATCTTTAAATTAATAAATCGGACTCAAAAAGCTGCCAGGGTGATATCCCAACTCTGGCAGCTTTTTGTTTGGCTATAATCCAAGCAAATTACGGGTCAGCGGATGGTCGGGGTCCGTCAGCCCCTCAATGATATTCGCGTGATGCTTGCCGGGCTCTTCGACTGCTTCCACTCGGCAGTCAAATCCCGACCACACGTTGGCCAGCAACGCATTCTGCCGCACGAATTCCGGGCGCTCCAGGGCGCCAACCCATGCGGTCACGTCAATCCCTTCCTGTGGTTCGAGGAGGGCAGGACTCTCGAGCCGTGCTTCGACCGCATCAAGATGCAGAGTTTCGTTCATCTCCGTTTTCATCAACGGGCGCAGGTCAACCAAGGGCGATATCGGGACCGTCTTGCGGATGCGTTGGCGCACTGCCTGCGGCAGCGGCGAGGTTGCAGTCATCATCCGGGCGACAAGATGACCGCCAGCCGAATGACCGGTCAGGTGGATCGGCCCTGCGACCTCGTTTGCAGCGTGCGCAATGGCAAGGCCGACTTGAACCGTAATGTCGCTGACGCGCACCTCCGGACAGAGCACATAGGAGGGAATGGCGACGGCAAACCCGTTCGAAACCGCACCCTTTGCCAAATGCGACCACGCGGACTTGTCGAAATCCTCCATCCAGTAGCCGCCGTGAATGAAGACCGCGAGGCCGCGCAAGTCGCCTGATGGCATGAACAGATCGAGCCGATTGCGATCGTGTTCGCCGTAGCTGACGTCGAGTTTCAACAGACCCTTGCGGTCCATTTCCTCGCGAAAGCTCGTGGCCTGCTCCAGCCACTTTGCCGGGTATCCGAAGCCGTCGGGTATATAGGCAAAATTCGAATAGGCGTCGTCCCAGTCGATTGGTTCTTGCGTGACCATCCTGTTTCCTCCCGGCGCTTTAACGCTATTCCCTGACCTTCTCGCGAACGGCAAACCCGCCGCCGGACTTGCGCAAGTTCGGCAGGGCTAGCATCAACAGGACAAAGGCGCCCGTCGCAAATTTCAGATCCGCGGGAGCGAGGCCGAGCGTAAGGCAGAATGAAATGAGCTGATAGTAGACCAGCGAGCCGACGACCGGCGCGAGGACCTGGCGCAGGATAGTCTGCCGTCCGGTAATAGCCTCGCCGATGATCAGGGCAGCAAGGCCATTGATCAGAATGCCGAAGCCCATGTTCACATCGGCAAAACCTTGCGTCTGCACCATGATGCTCCCGCCGGTTGCCGAGAGCGCACTCGCGGCGCCGACGCCGATGATCGTCGCGGTGCCGACATTGATACCCTGCGCTTCGGCCATGTCCGGGCTCGCCCCCACCGCGCGCATCGATGTTCCTTTCTCCGACATGAAGAAATAGAGCATTGCCGCAACGACGAGCAGGATCAGAATGCCAACGATCAGGATCTTGACCCAGGGCAGATTTGCCGAGGCGCCAGCAAGCAGCGTGAACACGGTGTCGTAGGTGAACAGCGGTATATTGGTGCGCCCCATGATGCGCAGGTTGATGCTGTAAAGCATCGTCATCACCAGGATACCGGCGAGCAGCGTATTGATCTTGAAGCGCAGATGAATGAACGCCGTGCTGCATCCGGCGATGAAACCGCAGATCAGGGCAACGAAGCAGGCCAGGAACGGGTTGACGCCCCCTGCGATCAGCGTGCCGCAGACACAGCCACCGAGCGGAAAAGCACCTTCGGAGGTCAAATCCGGAAAGTTCAATATTCGGAAGGGCAGCATGACGCCGAGAACGACGAAGGCAACGATGAGGCTCTGGGCAATCGTGACCGGGATAAGTCCGTAGAAGCTGGTGAAAACGTCCATGGCTCAATTTCCCTGCAGCGCGATAGCGTCGGATTTGGTGTGGAACCGGTCGATGAGGTCAGAGACCGTGATGCCGCGCTTCTCCTCGGGGCCGATTTCTACCAGCACCTTGCCGGCGTCCATCATGACGATCCGGTTGCCGTAGTTGATCGCGTGTTCCATGTTGTGGGTGACCATCAGCGTCGTGAGCTTGAGCTCTTCCACCGCGCGCACGGTCGTGTCCATCACGAGCTTTGCCGTGCGCGGATCGAGCGCTGCCGTATGCTCGTCGAGAAGCAGCAGTTTTGGCTGGGTAGAGACCGCCATGACCAGCGAGAGCGACTGGCGTTGACCTCCGGAAAGGAGCCCAACCGGCATGTCCAGACGCTTTTCGAGCCCAAGGTTGAGTTCGGCGAGTTGCTCGCTGTATCTGGCACGCCGCGCTGACGTTAGTCCGAAGGAAAAGCCCCGCCGTTTGCCGCGCAGTTCGGCCAGGAGCATGTTCTCGCCAATGGTCATCGTTGGCGCGGTACCGATCATCGGATCCTGGAAGACGCGGGCAATAAACTGGGCCCGGCGATGCGCGTTGAGGCGCGTAACGTCCTGCCCGTCAATGGAGATACGTCCGGAGTCGAGCGGCAGCTTGCCGGAGACCGCGTTGAGGAAGCTCGACTTGCCGGCGCCGTTGCTGCCGATGACGATGCAAAAGTCCGCCGGTGCAAGGTTGACATTGAGTCCGTCGAGCGCCCGGCGCTCGTCCTGCGTACCGCGATAGAAAATCTTTGTGCCGCCCGTTACGGAAAGCATGTTCTTTGTCATTGATGAGCCCTCGAACTCCGAGCTGTATGCCCCATGCAATAATTCCTGCGTCATGGTTGGCGCAGGAACTATAGGTTTGCAGGCGAAAGGAGAAGGCTTATTTGACGAAGCACTCGCAATCTTTGAGGCTTTCCGGCACTTTTTGTCCGGTTTTGGCAAGCACGGCCTCATTGATCAAAGCAGTATGGTCTTCATAAGTCGGCTTGATCGGAGCAAGACTTGCTGGCGACTTGCCGGCAATGATCTCCGCTGCAAGCTTTGCCGCATTCTGCCCGACCTTGGTGTACGAGACCTCGAAAGCTGCAGCAACGAGACCGTCACGTACCGCCTGTGCCGATGCGTTGACGATCGGAATGTTGACCGAGAGGGCGGCTGCGGCAACGGCGGGCACAGCTGGCTGAACCAGGTTCGAGCCCGGAACGTAGATGACGTCCGCCTTGCCGGCGAGCGAGCTGACGCGGATCGGAATATCGTTGGTGTTGTCGAGGCCGACTTCGACTAGCTCCATGCCTTCGGCCTTAGCGGCTTCCTTGATCAGCTTGAGCACGGCAACGTCGTTGTCTTCGCCCGGATTGTAGAGATAGGCGAGGCGCTTGGCATCGGGCAGCAGCTTGCGGATGAACTTGACCACTGAGCTGACGTCCTGCAAATCCGACGCGCCAGTCATGCCGGTGTCGCCAGCTTGCCAGGATGGCGTCAGCTTTGCTGCGACCGGATCGGTCACCGCTGCGAAGACGACTGGCGTGCCGGAATTGCCGACGATCTGGCGCGCGCCCTGTGCGACCGGAGTGGTGACGGCGAGGATGAGCTTCGGGCTTCCCGAAACGAGCTTCGTGACCATTTGCGGGATGAGGGTCGCATCGAAATTGACCTGCAACTCATCATAGACAGCATCGGCAACGCCGAGTTTCGCCAATTCCGCCTTGAACGAGGTCACGGTTTCGTCGAGCTGCGGATGCTTGCCGAACTGGGCAATGCCGATTTTCGTTTCGGCTGAGGCCACGCCTATGTGCAGGCTAAGGCCGAGTGCTGCGGCGAGCGCAGTGCGCACCGCATATTTTGCGCCAATCATCGAATGTCTCCCTTTTTTGTGTGTTCCAACCCCTGAGGCTTGAAAATAGTATAACAAGCGTGAAATGATATACAATACAAAATGGGGCAAACCCACAGAGGGAACGATGGCCGAGAGCGTCAAATCGGACAGCCTTTACGCGGCGCTGCGATCGCGCATTCTCAATGGAAGATTGCGTCCGGGCCAGTCGTTGCGGCTACGCGCGCTTGCCGAGGAATTGGGCGGCAGCGCAACACCTGTTCGAGAAGCGCTCAATCGCCTGCACGCCGAAAACTTCGTGACGACCGAAGCCAACAAGGGCTTCCGTGTTGCAACTGTAACGCTCGAGGAACTTGAAGATCTGGAATCGGCCCGCGCTGCGATCGAAACCCAGCTGCTGCTGCGATCGATCGACAAGGGCGATCGCGACTGGGAAGCGCGCCTCGTCAGCGCCCATTACCGTCTGTCGAAATGCGAGGTTCCCAACTCATTTTCCCAATCGGAAGCAATCGATCTTTGGGACGCCGCACATACGGAGTTCCACTTCGCCTTGATCGACGGCGCCGCCTCACTCTGGCTGATGAATTTCGCACGACAGGTCAATGCCCAGCTGCAACGCTACCGCAGACACATCATCTTGCGCATCGACCACCTCAATCGCTCCGCAGCGCAGAATGGCAACGGCGCGCTGGGCGTTCTCTCGCGCGAAGCGCTTGGCATCGATGCGCACACGGCGCTCATGCAAGCGGCGCTCGATCGGGACAGATCGAAGGCCGAGGCCTTGATGCTCGACCATGTGCGTCTCGCCAAGGATGCCTTTTTGAAACTTGCCAAGGCCAGCGGCATTTCCGGCATTGATGCAGCCGCCTGACGAACAGGGACACCATGGATAATACAACTCAAAGAATTGACGCCGCCGCGGCAGATCGTTCCGATCCGCTCCGTGGTTTTCGCGAACACTTCCATTTGCCGGAAGGCGTGATCTACCTTGACGGCAATTCGCTCGGCGCTTTGCCCAAATCCGTCCGCCAGCGTGTGTTGAACACAATCGACAAGGAGTGGGGCGTCGATCTCATCCGCAGCTGGAATACTGCCGACTGGGTGCACCTGCCACAACGTGTTGGCGCCCGCATAGCCCGCATCATCGGTGCGGAGGAGGGGGCCGTCGTCGCCGCTGACAGCACATCGATCAATCTGTTCAAGGTGCTTTCAGCCGCCCTCGACTTGAACCCCGGCCGCAACAAGATCGTCTCCGAGCGCGAAAACTTCCCCACAGACCTCTATATCGCGGAGGGCGTCGCCAAGCAGATCGGCAAGGATCACCGGCTGGTTCTGTCGGATTCGCCCGAGCATATCCCAGGATTGCTCGATGAAGACGTCGCGGTGCTCATGCTGACGCATGTCAATTACCGCACCGGCTATCGCCACGACATGGCGGCACTGACGCGCGCCGCCCATGACAAGGGCATTCTCGTCATCTGGGATCTGGCACATTCGGCAGGCGCAATGCCGGTCGATCTAAGCGGAGCCGAGGCGGATTTCGCCATTGGCTGTGGCTATAAATACCTCAACGGCGGTCCGGGCGCTCCTGCCTTCCTCTACGTCAATCCTCGGCATCACGGCGGCTTCCGCCAGCCGCTTTCCGGTTGGTTCGGTCACCGTGCGCCGTTCGATTTCGACTCCGCCTATACACCTTCCAACAAGATCGAGCAGTATCTATGCGGCACGCCCCCGGTTCTTGCGATGGTCGCCATGGATGAAGCGATGGCCATCTGGGATGACGTCGACATGGCGGCGCTCCGCGCCAAGTCGATAGCGCTTTGCGACCTGTTTATCCAGGAGATCGACAGCTTCGCCGAGCGTCTTGGTTTGCGGCTGGTTACGCCGCGCGAACCGGAATTGCGCGGCAGCCAGGTCTCCTATTCTTGCAAAAACGGTTATGCGATCATGCAGGCACTGATTGCGCGCGGCGTGATCGGCGATTTCCGTGCGCCTGATATTATTCGCTTCGGATTCACGCCGCTTTATCTGAGTTTCGCCGAAGTCGAAAAAGCGGCAGCAATCCTCAAGGAGATTCTCGAAACGCGCGCCTGGGATGCGCCGGAATTCCACGTCCGGGGCGCCGTGACATGACCCGTACGCCTTACGATCCGGAACAGGAAGGCGCGCAGATGATGTTCGATGGGCGTATGTCCTACGGCGATTATCTGCGCCTCGACAGGATTCTTTCGGCGCAAACGCCGCTGTCCGACGCCCATGACGAAATGCTGTTCATCGTGCAGCACCAGGCATCGGAGATCTGGATGCGCCTCGTCATTCACGAACTGACATCGGTTTGCCAGCACATTGCAAGCGATGATCTCGCGCCGTCCTTCAAGATGCTTGCGCGGGTTTCGCGCATTCTCGATCAGCTCAATTCGGCATGGGACGTCCTGCGCACCATGACGCCGAGCGAATATACGACGTTCCGCGAAGCCCTCGGCATGTCGTCTGGATTCCAGTCGTTCCAATACCGTGCGATCGAGTTCCTTGCCGGCAACAAGAACGCGGCGATGGTGCGCCCGCATGAGCACAAGCCGGACATTCACGCCTGGCTCAAGGACATCCTGCACAAGCCCAGCATCTATGACGAATCCCTGCGGCTCCTCGCGCGCAAGGGCTTTGCCATCGATCACGCCGTACTGGAGCGTGACTGGTCGCGGCCTTACCAGCCCAATGAGAGCGTCCGCAATGCCTGGCTCCAGATCTATCGCGATCCCGAAGCTCATTGGTCTCTCTACGAGCTTGCCGAAAAGCTTGTCGATTTCGAGGATTACTTCCGGCGCTGGCGCTTCAACCATGTGACGACGGTCGAGCGCATCATCGGGTTCAAGACCGGCACGGGCGGCACATCCGGCGTCAACTATCTGCGCAAGATGCTCGAAGTAGTGCTGTTCCCCGAACTCTGGAACGTGCGGACCGAGCTCTAGACTATTGTCGAGACAGAATTGCTGTCTAGGCTGCCCGCTTGTCGATCATCACGCAGTCCATCGCCGATTTTGCATGGACCTGGTTGCTGTGCGCAAACCCATGCTTGGCAATTGCTGCAAGATCGTCATCGGGCCGGATTGGCCGCGACCACCAGTTTTCATTGAGTTTCCAGCCTTGGGCAGCGGCGCTTTCAACATCGGCGCTGTCCGGACGCAGAACACAGGATTCGTGCACGATGCGCGCATCTGGTGACCGTCTCATCATCATTTGCCGGCCACGCTTGAGCGCACTCGCTTCATCATCGGCAATAACAAGCTGATGATAAAGATGACGTGTCTGTTTATACTTCGTCAGATAAGCGAACTTGACTTGATATGCTGGCAAAACCTGCTCCTGCATCAAAGACTCAACCGCGTTAACCAATTCTTAATATTGTTTGCGATGCAGTCTTTTTCAAGGATGTCAGGGTTTTGCACAGATTAATTTATTGATGGCGCACTAAAGCAACGTATTGATTAGCCTTGGTCTTCTCCAGTCGTTCCGAAAGCGAAATGAATGAGGATCGACTACATCGATCCTCTCTCGCTCACGCGCCGTAGACGAGCTTGTCCTGGCGGGCGCGCAGTTCGACGATCTTGGAGCCTGGCACCGGCGCGGCATTGGCGCTGGTGATGAGTTCGCCCTTGCGGATCGGTGCCGTGACGCTGCCGCCCTGCAGAAGCCCGCAGGGGATTGCCCCGGCCTCGCGCGCTTCCGCCGCGGTCATGATCCAGGCGCGGTAGCAATATTCGCCGATGGCATCGAGCTTCTCGCCGGGCTGCATGTCCTTCTTGGCGACGGCACAGACTTCGGCCACGGGCTTGGCCAGCGGCACCATGTCGGGCTTGCCGTAAAGGACGACACGGGCGCAGGTCAGCGGCACTTCGAGCGAGGTCAGGTGATAGGGCCGGTGGAAGGTGAAGTACGGGCCCTTCCCCATCTTCAGGTCTTCCATGCGCTCGGAAATGCGCGGATGCGACATGTCGGCGACGACGAAGACGCCGGGGGCAACGCCCTTGCCGATCGAATAGTCGACGACGCCGACCCGTGAGAGCACGCCGCCATCCTTTTCCGGGATCAGCGTCTTCGACAGCTGGTCGAGCGTTGCCGCCGGACCGTGCATGCCGGGCTTGTCGGGCACGAGCCCGGTGGCATTGGCGATCGCCGCCATCTCCACCATGGTCTTCGAGCCGTCGACGAACTCGACCAGCATGCGCACGTTCATGTGCCGGCGTTCGGCTTCCTCGGCATAGTCGTCGGGAATGGCGTCGATGTTGAGGGGGTTGTTCTTGCCCTTGCCGGCGGCGACGATCGGATGGCCCATGGCCGAGACGAATTCGATGAGTTCCATGCACGACGACGGCTCGTCGCCGGCGCCGAGCGAATAGGTGACGCCGAGCCGGTCGGCCTCGCTCTTCAGGTAGGCGCCGATGGTCACGTCCGCCTCGACATTCATCATCACGAGGTGCTTGCCGTGCTCCATTGCCCGCAGGCCGATCTCGGCTCCGACCGCCGGGACCCCGGTCGCATCGATGACGACGTCGATGAGGTCGTTTTCAAGGATGAGATTGGCATCGTCGGTGACGGCGACCTTGCCGGCCTCCATCGCCGCCGTCAGCGCCGCGGCATTGGCCACCTCGCGGCCATGGCCGCTCTCCTGGTAGGCGATGTCGACGGCTTTGAGCGCATTCGGCAGCTTCAGTTCCGAGATCGCGCCGATCTCGATGCCCGGCATATGCGCCACGCGCGTCACGATATCGGTGCCCATCTCGCCCGAACCGATCAGCCCGATGCGGATCGGCCGCCCGGCATCCGCCCGCGCCTGCATGTCTCGCGCCAGTCCCGTCAGTGCAACATTGCTCGCCATAACGCCTCCCTCAGCGGTCCCCGCCGGCTTGTGCGGAGCCTTTCAAATTACAATCATCGAATATTGAACATTTGTATTTTAGTCAAGACCTATGTGCATTATAAGAGCGGTAAAGATCGATCATTAAGATGCCCGGAAGGGCCAACAACGAGGATGGAAATGCCGCAGAACCGATTCGAACTGGTGATCTTTGATTGCGATGGTGTGCTTGTGGACAGCGAGCCGCTTGCGGCGCTCGCCTATCGCAATATCTATGCCCGGCAGGGCCTGTCGCTGCCTGATGGCACGATCGCGCAATGCATCGGCCTGAAGCAGGCCGACATCATCGCCCGCGTCGCTGAACTCACGGGATTGCAGCTTGCGGACGGAGCGGAGACCGGTCTCTGGCCGGAGACGAAGCGCATCTTCGCAGAGTCGCTGCAGCCGACACCGGGAATCGTCTCATTTTTGGAAGGGCTCGAAACGGCACACTGCGTTGCCTCCGGCTCGTCGCTCGAACGCATCCGCTTCAGCCTCGAAATCACCGGGCTGGCGCGCTTTTTCGGCGATGCGGTCTACAGCTCGTTCATGGTCAAGCGCGGCAAGCCGGCGCCCGACCTCTTCTTCCTTGCCGCCGAAAAGATGCAGGCAGACCCAGCCAAATGTGTGGTCGTCGAGGATTCGCCCTTCGGCGTCGAGGGTGCCGTTGCCGCCGGCATGACCGCGATCGGCTACACCGGGGGCACCCACACCCATGAGGATCACGCCCCCGCGCTTATCGCAAAGGGCGCTTCGGCCGTGTTTTCCGACTGGAACGCTATCGGCGCCTGGATGTCTAATCGTTGAAGCGGCGTCCCTCGCGTTCTGGATCGCGCGCGATTTCCAGTTCCTCCTCGTCATCAGGCAGCGCTTCGTCGCTGTTCTGATAGGGATTGTCGTCATCTTCCTCCGATACCTCGCCGGCATCTTCCGGCTCGACCTGACGTTCGCCGAGGATGGAGAGTTCGTCATCCGCGATGACATCGTCGTCAACGATCTCGTCCCGGTCGAACGACTGCGGGCCAGACGTTTCGGTCTCGGGCGATTCGTTCCTGCGGGGCTTTTGCTTGGGCTCGGTCCAGTTCATCGTCAAAACTCCTCTGACATTTGCTTGGTAACGTTCAGGATGCCGTTTGGATGCACAAAACCTATCCTGTTCAAAAGTTTTGTCTTTTGCCCTAATCCACCCATAATCACCTGCGACGCAGCAACGTCACTTCATCTGGGGAGTTATCCATGACATCGAAAATCCTGACGCTGGCCCTTGCAGTAACCACCATGGTCGCGGTGCCTATGGCTGCTTATGCCGAGGACGCGCCGCGCCCGCGTATCACGGTCACAGGTGAAGGCGAAGCCGCTGCTGCGCCCGACACCGCGATCCTGTCGCTGGTCGTCATGCAGGAAAAGCCAACGGCCCGCGAGGCGCTGACCGCCAACAATGAAGCCATGGCCAAGGTACTCGACGCCATGAAAAAGGCCGGGATAGCCGAACGCGATCTGCAGACCTCCGGCTTCAGCATCGACCCGCGCTATGTGTTCCCGGAAAACAACAATAACCAGCCGCCCAAACCGCCGTCGATCGTCGGCTACGCCGTGTCAAATTCCCTGACGGTGCGGGTACGCGACCTCGCAAAGGTCGGCGACATCCTCGACCAGTCGGTCACGCTCGGCGTCAACCAGGGCGGCAACATCATCTTCACCAACGACAAGCCGGACACAATTCTTGAAGAAGCGCGCAAGAACGCCGTTGCAAATGCCGTTGCGCGCGCAAAGACGCTGACTGCCGCGGCCGGCGTCGAACTTGGCCGGGTCATCGAAATCAACGAACAGAGCTTCAGTCCGCGCCCGGTTCCGATGGCGGCGCGCGGCAAGATGATGGCAATGGACGCGGCATCACCCGTTCCCGTTGCTGCCGGCGAGAACACCTACAACGTCAATGTGAACATGACGTTTGAGCTTAAGAACTGAGTTCAAAGCGTAGAGCGCAAATAAAAAGGGTGCCGAGCGGCACCCTTTTCTTTGTTATGTCGCGCTTAGCGAACGACCGGGCAACCCGGTGCGCGGGCAAAGACCACTGCCGTGCGGTAGCCGCGCTTCCAGCCGGCGACGCGAACGACATTGCGGTTGACGACGACACGGGTGTTATACAGGCCCATGCGGCTTGCCTTGCTCGCAGCCTGTCCCGGCGTGCAGGCGGGAGCCGGACGGTAGGGCGGACGGTAATAATCGCGGCGATAATAATCGACCTTCACAAGCGGCGAAGCGCCATCGGTCATTGGTGCGGCCGCGATCGGCGCTGCCGAAGCGGCGTTGACGCCGATAATTGAACCGAGGGCGATGGTCGCGGTAACAGCCAACGTTTTGAATGAAACAGCCATTTGGCGTTCTCCTGTTTTTGTGTCCGGGATGGGGGGAATTTCCAAGCTTACTGGAATCCGGACAGGAGCGCTTTGTTCCACATTCGATCTGAACAATTCCTCAACGGAGCATTCACATTCGGTTTATCTCAGTCGGATTCTTCGAGCGTCATCATGTGATTGAAATAATCCTCGTCGCTCTTCATTTCATGATCATAGGCGGTGACCTTGCCCCGCACGGATATCCCGGCCTCGTGCACGGTTTCCCGGCTTCCGGATACGAGCGGATGCCACCAGTAGAGGTCGCGCCCCTCGTCGATCAAGCGATAGCCGCATGTTTCCGGCAGCCAGTCGACGGTGCGCACGATTTCGGGGGTCAGGAAAACGCAGTCCGGGACTTTGGCCTTGCGGTGTACGTAATCCGAACATTGGCAGGTGCCGGCATCGAGCAAGGTACAGGCGACGGTGGTGAAATAAATCTCTTCGGTGTCTTCGTCTTCGAGCTTGTGCAGGCAACACCGACCGCAACCGTCGCACAGGCTTTCCCATTCGGAGCGGCTGAGCTCATCGAGGATCTTTGTCTTCCAGAAGGGTTCAGAGGGCATGCGCTGAAATACATCGCCAGCCGGGCCGCGTCCATTCTTAAAACATGAATGCCAGATGAACGGCGCCTTCATGGGGGATACAGGCGCAAGCTGCAAACGTGGGTTCGATCAGTTCGGTCAACGTCGGACCGACGCATTGCCACGGGCGATGAAAACTGAAACGAAGATCGCAATGGTCAAGCCGTTGCCACAAACCGGAACAAGGTTGCGATCGCGAACTTTTGACGTGTTTCAACAAGAAGGAACGCGAGACAGGGATGACAATGAAACGTACAGCGCTCTTTTTTGCTTCAACAGCAATTCTCTTTTCCTCGCCTTATGCCATGGCGGAACAGCCGCCGCTCAACCGGCCCTATATTTCCTCCAACTCCAACATGCCGGTGGTGGTGGCGCAGGCCGAACAGCCCGCGCCCGCCCAGGAGGACCCGGCACAGGAGGAATTGAAGCGCAAGGCGGCGCAACAGGCTGAAGAGCAGGCCAAGCAACAGGCAGAAGACCAAGCCAAGCAGCAAGCCGAAGAAGCCAAGCGGGCTGCACAGGCGGAAGCCGAAAAGGCCGCCGAGCAGCAGAAAGCCATAGAAGAAGAGGCAAACCGCAAGGCTGCGGAAGCCGCGAAGGCTGCAGAGGCCGAAGCTGCCAAGCAGGCACAGGAAGCCAAGCGCGCCGCTGAAGCCGAAGCGAACAAGGCCGCCGAACAGCAGAAGGCCATAGAAGAAGAAGCAAAGCGCAAGGCAGCCGAAGAAGCGATGGCCTCGAAGGCCGCAGCGGAACAGGCGGCAGAGGACGCAGCGAAGGCCAAACGCGACGCCGAGGCTGAGGCCAACAAGGCAGCCGAGCAGCAAAAAGCCATAGAAGAAGAAGCACGAAAGAAAGCCGCTGCCGAAGCCGATGCGGCAAAGGCTGCTGAAGGCGAAACCGCAAAGCAGGCCGAACAGGCAAAAAAGGCAGCAGAGGCTGAAGCTGCAAAGGCGGCAGAAGCCCAGAAGGCCGCCGAAGAAGAAGCGCGCAAGAAGGCCGAAAGCACACAGAAGGCTGCCGACAGACAGGCCGAACAAGCAGCGGAAGACGCCAAAAAGGCTGCCGACGAAGCAGCCAAACAGGCCGCGCCGGCAACCGGGGCACCCGCGACTGCCGAGCAGCCCGCAGCGATGCCCAATCAACCCGCGGCTGAAACTGCGCCCGCCAAGCCGGCCGACGCCGCGAGCGGCCAGCCGGCAGCACCAGCGCCTGCCGAAGCCGCGAAGCCCGCACCGCAGGAAGCCTCGCCCCTCCCGGCCAATGCCGCGCCGGTGCTTGACAGCGACAAGCCCGCTCCAGCGGCGGATGCAAAACAGAAGGGCGGCAAGCGCGGCAACAAGGCCGAGCAGGCCGAGCAGGCCGGCCAGCCTCCAGCACCAGCCGAGCAACCGGTCGCCCAGCAACCGGCGGCACCCGCCGGACCCGCGCCGAAGACCGATGCCGACGTGCAGCAGGCAATCGCACCCGTCAAGATCGAGCCCGTGCTTGTCGAAAAGGGCACCCGCACCAAACAGGCGCGGCGCGACGAGCGGCCGGGCGATGTGCAGGTCATCAAGCAATATGACAACCGCGCCATCGTCGAGGTCGACAACAATATCTTCGTCGAAAGCTCCGACCGCCCGCGCATGAGCCGCAACGCCCAGGACGTCTATTATGAAGACCTGCCGCGGCGGCGCACGCGCGAAACCATCGTCCGGGAGAACGGCGTACAGATCGTTACGATCCGCAACCGCTACGGCGATGTCATTCAGCGCTCGCGCATTACCCCGGATGGTCGCGAAGTTCTGCTGACCTACGCGCCGGATTATGACCGGGAGGAGCGTGTTAACTGGCGCGATCCCGGCGACGACCTGCCGCCGCTGCGCCTCGACATTCCGGTGCGCGACTACATCCTCGATGCCGAAGAGGCGCCGGAAGAAGAAGTCTATGACTTCTTTGCCCGCCCGCCGGTCGAGCGTGTGGAGCGAATCTATTCGGTCGATGAAGTCAAGCGCTCGGCGCGTATCCGCGACAAGGTGCGCCGCGTCGATCTCGATACGATCACCTTCGCCTTCGGGTCGGCCGAGATCGGGGAAGACCAGATCACGCGCCTGGATAGCGTCGCCAAGGCAATGGCGCAGACCTTGAAGAAGAACCCGGCCGAGACCTTCCTGATCGAGGGCCATACCGATGCGGTGGGTTCGGACCAGGCAAACCTCGTTCTTTCCGACAAGCGCGCCGAATCGGTGGCGCAGGCGCTCACCAACGTCTTCGACATTCCGCCGGAGAACATGGCAACGCAGGGCTATGGCGAGCGCTATCTGAAGATCAGGACGGAATCGCCCGAGCAGCAGAACCGACGGGTTGCGATCCGCCGCATTACGCCGCTTGTCGCACCGGTCGCCAGCAACAATTGATTGCAAGGAGACCGTTGAAGCAAAAAAACCCGGGCGATTGCCCGGGTTTTTTGTCGCTGCGGGTTGAGTTCGCAACATCGATTGCTATGTGTTGGCTAAACCCCTGGAGCATTTATTGGCTGAGCCCAGTTCGAGAAATTGGACCCACACTATGAAACGCATTGAAATACTTGTCGAAAATATCATTCTCGCCTCGCGTTGGCTGCTGGTGGTTTTTTACCTTGGCCTCGCTCTCGCGCTCGCAATCTATGCATTTTCGTTCGCCGGTAAGCTGATCGATTTCGTAGCCAAGGTCACCGTACTCGACGAGACCGACACAATCCTCAAAATGCTCGGCCTGATCGATGCCGCGCTGGTCGCGAGCCTCGTCGTCATGGTTATCATCTCTGGCTATGAGAACTTCGTGAGCCGCTTCGACCAGGCGGACGAGGTGCACTGGCTCGGCACGATCGACGCCGGATCCCTGAAGATCAAGGTCGCCTCGACCATCGTGGCCATCTCGTCGATCCACCTGCTCCAGGTCTTTCTCAACCTGACGCAGTTCTCAACTTCGCAACTAACCTGGTTTACGCTGATCCACCTGACTTTCGTGTTCTCCGCGCTGTTTCTTGCCTATATCGACAAGCTCATGGTGAAGGACAAGAGCGAGAAGAAGTCCGACGAGCCTTCGCTTTAGGCGCAACAGCTTCTGCTAACACCCCAAAAACAAAACGGGATGGGTTTGCACCCATCCCGTTTGCATTTCTAGTAGCGGTATTAGCGGCTCAGCTGTCCAGGAACGAACGCAGCTTGCGTGAACGGCTCGGATGCTTGAGCTTGCGCAGCGCCTTCGCCTCGATCTGGCGGATACGCTCGCGCGTTACCGAGAACTGCTGGCCGACTTCTTCCAGCGTGTGGTCGGTGTTCATGCCGATGCCGAAGCGCATGCGCAGCACGCGTTCCTCACGCGGCGTCAGCGATGCGAGAACCCGCGTCGTCGTATCGCGAAGGTTGGCCTGAATGGCGGCGTCGATCGGCAGGAGCGCATTCTTGTCCTCGATGAAATCGCCGAGATGCGAATCCTCTTCATCGCCCACAGGCGTTTCGAGCGAGATCGGCTCCTTGGCGATCTTCAGCACCTTGCGCACCTTTTCCAGCGGCATGGCAAGCTTTTCGGCAAGCTCTTCCGGCGTCGGCTCGCGGCCGATCTCATGCAGCATCTGGCGCGACGTGCGAACGATCTTGTTGATCGTCTCGATCATATGCACCGGAATGCGGATCGTGCGGGCCTGATCGGCGATCGAGCGGGTGATCGCCTGACGGATCCACCAGGTCGCATAGGTCGAGAACTTGTAGCCGCGGCGATACTCGAACTTGTCGACCGCCTTCATCAGGCCGATATTGCCTTCCTGGATCAGGTCAAGGAACTGCAGGCCGCGATTGGTGTATTTCTTGGCGATCGAAATGACGAGACGCAGATTGGCCTCGACCATTTCCTTCTTGGCCAGAGCGGCCTCGCGTTCGCCCTTCTGCACCTGATTGACGATACGGCGGAATTCCGAGATCGAAATGGCGGTTTCCTGCGCCATGTTCTGGATTTCCGTACGAAGGTTCTTGATCGTGTCCTTCTCGTTCTTGGTGAACTCTTTCCAGCCACGGGTTGTTAGGTTCGAAACGGCCTTCAGCCAGTTCGGATCGAGCTCGTTGCCCTGATACTCTTTCAGGAAATCCTCACGACGCACGCCGTAGGATTCGGCAAGGCGCAGCAGGCGCCCTTCGTTCTGCACGAGGCGCTTGTTGATGTCGTAAAGCTGGGCAACCAGGGCCTCGATGCGGTTCTGATTGAGCGAAAGCGACTTCACCGCCTTGATCAGCTGGTCCTTGAGCTCCTTGTAGCGGCGCTCCTGGCTCGGCGAAAGCGAACCGGAGGCGGCAAGGCGGTTCTCGACCTGCTGGTCCTGCAGCTTGCGCAGCTTCTTGTATGTATCGGCGATGACATCGAGCGTTTCCATGACCTGCGGGCGCAGTTCGGCTTCCATCGCGGCAAGCGACAGGTTCGCCTCGTCATCCTCGTCGTCTTCTTCCTCGACCGGAGCGTCGCCGCCGACATTGGTGATGTCGTCGTCGTCGCGCGAACGGCGCGACTTGTCGTTACCGCCTGCGGGCCGTTCTTCTTCAACGCGTTCGATGACCGGAGCCTGCTTGGCTTCCGGACCGGCATAGGTCGTTTCAAGATCGATGATTTCGCGCAGCAGAATCTTCGACTCGTTGAGATCCTCACGCCAGATGATGATCGCCTGGAAGGTCAGCGGGCTCTCGCAAAGGCCGGAGATCATCGTCTCGCGGCCCGCTTCGATGCGCTTCGCGATGGCGATTTCGCCTTCACGCGACAGAAGCTCGACCGTGCCCATCTCGCGCAGATACATGCGGACTGGATCGTCGGTGCGGTCGGTCGGTTCCTTCTTGGTCGTCGTCGGAGCAACGGCGGTGCCGGTCGCATCCGCAAGCTCACGGGCATCGCTCTCTTCATCGGCGCTGCTGTCGGCTTCCTCGGCGTCTGCGTCCTGCTCGTCATCCTCCACGACATTGATGCCCATGTCGCTGAGCATCGCCATCGTGTCTTCGATCTGCTCGGAAGTGACCTCTTCGGATGGGAGAACCGCATTGAGTTCGTCCATCGTCACATAGCCGCGCTTCTTGGCGAGCTTGATCATCTTCTTGACAGCGTCATCGGAAAGGTCGAGAAGCGGACCGTCCGGCGCGCCCTCGCGCTCGACTTCTACTTCCTCGTTTTCCTTTGCCTTCGTTGCCATATTCTATATCTCCAAGCGGCCTTCGCCTTGTTCATGCATGGTGGAACGGTGCGGCGGCACCCCGGTTCCCCTGCACCATCAAGCTATTGAATGTTCGAGTAGCCGAAATGCTGTTAATGTCGGATTAACCTTGTTATCCCGGTGATGGCGAGCACATTGGATATTTGCCGCATTTGCAGGATTTTCTGCTGGACCCGCAAACATCAACGCAATATCTACAATTCCGCGCAATCTGATTCCGTCATTATTGACCCACGTCAACCCCGACTCAACTGATTCGCGGTAAAAAAGCGAATCAATTCGGTCAAAACCCCTTGCCCGACCGTCCCGAGGGTATTCCGAACCCTTCGATCAGTGCTTCGGTTGCCTGCGCACTTCGGATGGCATTCTGAATATCGAGCAGCCGGTTGAGATTTTCGTCGGTGGCTTCCGTAGCCAATGCAGTTTCAGCGACTTTCAGCTCCTTATGTAGGGTGCTGGCGCGCTGATGCAAGTGAATGGCCTGTCTTAAAGCTTCAAGCGCGTCTTCTTCCGCCGCCTCCGCCGTCGCCGTCCACATGCGGGCGCGCCTTACCAGCGCTTCCAGCGCCTCGATCAGCGCGCCGTGGCCGGTCTCGGTCATCGCCTTGCGCATTTCACGGCCGTCCGCCACGTGATGTTCGGCCATGGCGTTCAGCATAGCGGTATGGAAGCGCTTCAGATCGGGATGGCTGAATTCAAGCCGCACGATCGTCTCGAAATCATCCTCGATAAGCCGGGGATGGTTGAACAATGTCATAAGGATTGCGGTCTCGCGCAGGGGAAGCGTAGCGGAGCTTGTCTTGACGAGAACCGAGCGCGCTAAACTTTCCGATACGGCGAGCCGCCCATTGGGAGCCCCTCGCCCCCGCTGGCTATAACCGGCCTGCGGGCCAAAGCTGTTGCGGTTGCTTCCCGCTTGTCCGGCCCCACGACGCTCATTGCCTCGCGTATTGGCGCTGAAAAACTGCTGGATGCGGTCGCGAACGTCCTGGGCATAATGGCGGCGCACATTCTCGTCACCGATAAGGCTCGTCATCTGTTTCAGCCGCGCCTCGAGTTCGGCGCGCCGTTCGGGCGTGTCGAATATGCCGCCGCTCGTTTCGCGCGCCCACAGCATGTCCGCGAGCGGACGTGCATCATCAAGCACGGCCTGGAATGCCTGCGGGCCGGACGCCTTGACGAGATCATCCGGGTCCTTGCCCTCCGGCAGCACTGCAAAGCGCAGTGAGCGTCCAGGCTTCAACGCCGGCAAAGCGAGATCGATCGCCCGGTGCGCTGCCTTGATACCGGCATTGTCGCCGTCAAAGCAGAGGACAGGCTCGGGCGACATGCGCCAGAGAAGATCGAGCTGATCCTCGGTCAAGGCCGTGCCGAGCGGCGCGACCGCCTGGGCAAAGCCAGCCTGCGCCAGCGCAATAACATCCATATAGCCTTCGACGGCAATCACGGCTTTTGCCGGTTGCCCGCCTTGCGGCTGCGCCGCCTTGCGAGCGCGCAGCGCATTGAACAGGACCTTGCCCTTGTGGAAAAGCTCGGTTTCGTTGGAGTTCATGTATTTAGCAATGGCGTTCGGCGTCAGCGCCCGCCCACCAAAGGCAATGATCCGGCCACGCAGATCCTCGATCGGGAACATGATGCGGTCGCGAAACCGGTCGAACGAGACCGGTTTGTCATCCCCGTAGACGACAAGGCCGCAGGCCTCGATCTGCTCCTTCGTCGCCCCCTTCAGTGCGAGATGTTCTTTAAGCGCATTGCGGCTTTCCGGCGCGTAACCAAGGCGATAGGCATGCTGCGTTGCCGCGCTCAAGCCCCGATCGCGCAGATAGGCGCGCGCCTTGGCTCCACTTGCTGCCTGCAACCGCTCCTCGAAGAACTGGGTCGCCATTTCCATGACGTCATAGAGCGTCGCGCGTTTTGCCTCGCGAATCTCCGATTCAACGTCGCGCGCGGGCATCGGAATGCCTGCCATGTCGGCGACGCGCTGCACGGCCTCCGGAAAGCTCAACCCCTCAAGTTCCGTAAGAAAACGGAAATGGTCGCCGGTCACCCCGCAGCCAAAGCAATGGTAGCGGCCCTTGCGATCCTCGCAATGAAAACTCGGCGACTTCTCGCCATGGAACGGGCAGCAGGCCCAGAAATCGCCCTTCGGCGCATTGGTCTTCTTGCGATCGAACGAAACCCGCGTGCCGATCACGCTGGAAATCGGTACGCGTTCCCTGATCTCATCGAGAAAGGATGGCGAAAATCGCATGCTGCTCTTCGTTCGTCAGATGTAAGCAAGGTCGGATCGCTGCGAACCCGATGTGCAGACCATACTGCAACAAATAAGGTTTGGGCGGAAGGGCGGCAACCCCGTCATCCCCTGTTCATCGCGTTATGGTGATTCGGCTTGAACTTACGATTTTGCATAGCCGGCAAACTTCTGGCGTGGCGACACAAATCCGTCATCAAACTGATAAATTGTGCCAAATGCGACATGATTTTTCTTAGCCGGAACATATTTTTTTCGCTTTTACCGCGATATGTTATCTTAACAAGCGGCTGCCAGATTCTTCTGGCTGCTATACCGCAATCTCCAACACGAATGGATTGCATCAAGTGAACGGTTCCTCGGTTTTGTTGCACTTGGCCGGCGCGGTGGCGCTGCTCCTGTGGGCAACGCGCATGGTCCGCACCGGTGTCGAGCGCGCCTATGGCGAGCGCATGCGCCGCAGCCTGCGCGGCGTTTTGCACAATCCCGTGCTTGCCGTGCTTTGGGGCTTGATGTTGTCGATCGCGCTGCAATCCTCGACCGCAGTCAGCCTCCTGGTCGGTTCCTTTGTCGGGTCCGGCATTGTCAGCGGGATTGCTGGTCTGATGGCAGTGCGCGGCGCCGAGGTCGGCTCGGCGCTCGTCGTCAAGATCCTGAGCTTCGACCTCACGCTGCTGGTGCCGCTCTGCCTCGTTGCCGGCACGGTAATCTTCATGTCTACCGAGCGCAGGAACTGGCGGCAGTTGGGCCGCATTCTCGTCGGTATCGGACTGCTGGTGCTGTCGCTCGAAATGACCGGGCAAGCCACCGAACCCTTGCGCAACAGCGAACTCCTGCCGGTCATCGTCAGTTACCTTAATACCGACCCGGTGACGGCTTTCCTTCTCGCGGCGCTGATGACCTGGCTTTTCCATTCGAGCATTGCAGCGGTGCTGCTCGTTGTCACCTTCGCCGCGCGCGGCCTGATCCAGCCCGAACTTGGCATCGTCATGATCTGCGGCGTCAATCTCGGCTCGTCGTTCATCGCGCCGGTCCTGACCCGCAACGCCGCGCCGAAAGCCCGCATCGTGCCGATGGGCAATCTCCTGATGCGCGGGCTCGGCTCCATCGTCATCCTGACGCTCTATCTCGCCTTCCGTCCGCCCGTTGCCGTTCTTGGCAGCACGCCGGCCGACCAGGTGATCAACGGCCACATCCTCTTCAATGTCATCATCCTTCTTGCCGGGGTGCCGCTGTCCTCGCTCGTTCTCAAGGCGACGCGGGCGGTGGTGGCCCTTAACGCACCGGCCGAGCCGCAAAAGCCCATCGACCATGTCGAACTCAGTGCGCTCGATGAAAGCGTGCTCGATACCCCAAGCCTTGCTCTTGCCAATGCAACACGCGAGACGGTCAGCGTCTGCGAAACGGTCGAGATCATGCTGCGCGGCATTATCGACCTTTATGAAAATCCCGACCAGGCACGGATCGATGAACTCTCGGCGCTCGATGACAAGGTCGACCGCAAGCACGCCGCCATCAAGCTCTATCTCGCCAAACTGACGACGCGGAAACTGTCGGATTATGAGGTGGGTCGGGCGCGCGAACTACTCGGCGCCTGCGTCAAACTCGAACAGGTCGGCGATATCATCGTGCGCAACATGCTGGCGCTCGTGCAAAAGAAGATGGACCGCAAGCTGCAGTTTACCGATGAGGGCTGGCGCGAACTCAGCGATTTCCATGCAAGGGTACTGACCAATGCGCGGATGGCGTTCAACGTCCTCGTGTCACGAGATCGCGAAACCGCGCATCAGCTGGTACTGGAAAAGGATCATCTGCGCGATGCCGAGAAGCAAACCAGCGACAGACATTTCAACCGATTGCGTGAAGGAACGACCCGCAGCCTCGAGACGAGTTCGATCCACCTCGATACCATCCGCGATCTCAAGCAGATCAACTCGCTACTCGCCGCAATGGCCTATCCCGTGCTCGAGGAACAGGGGCTCCTCAACACCACACGTTTGCGTGCGCTGCACAGCTGAGCAGATTTCTTGAGGCAACAGGATCAATAGTCGCGATGGACGTGCGTGTTAGAACCTATGAAGGCGCCCATGGCCGAACCTATCAATAGGCCGAGCAATATATTTCCCATCATTGCTTCGCCCACACCTGCACCCACCGACAACCCTGCCAGTATTCCGATAATTGTCGACCACCGATGTTCTTTCATTGTCGCCTCCGTTATTTGCTCAACAACGTAGATCTAGGCGGCTGGTTCCATCCGACATTAACTATCACCTTCAGTTGATCGGTGTTGTCCACCTGAGGTTGGACGCGGGGTATCGCTTCGAAAATGTAGGGCGAATGCTTCTTCAATACTCCTGAACCGGGCAACGAATAGCCGACGAAAACATTGTTTCTGACGCGCCAGTTTCAGAAATTTGCTCGGATTATTGAAGTAATTTCAAACATTTGACTGCGTATATTTATTGATTGAGATTGCCGCCAGCATCCAACGTGGGGAGTTCGGAAATGGCAAATGTCACAGGTTCTGAGAATGTCGATGTGCTCAAGGGCACGACCGACGAGGACACCATGTCCGGCCTTGCCGGCAATGACCGGCTGATCGGCAGCGCCGGTGAAGACCGCATTGATGGCGGCGAAGGACGCGACACAGTCGACTATCGGGGCTCGGAGACTGGCATCAATGTCGACCTTGAGATCGAGAGGCAGGCCGTAACGCCGGGGCTCAGCTATTCCAGCGGCGATACGCTGGTCGATATCGAGAATGTCATGGGCTCGGCCCATGATGACTCCATCACCGGCAATGCGAAGGACAACGTTTTCACCGGGGGCGCAGGAGCCGACCGCCTTTTCGACAATTCCACCACCGACCATGATCGGGCTAGCTATACGACATCGTCCGAAGCTGTGGATGTCGACCTGCGCCGCACGGGCCAGCAGTTCGGCGGCGATGCCGAAGGCGACCGGCTGCACGGCATCGAGAATCTCAGCGGCTCGGCCTTCAACGATCGTTTGATCGGCGATGCCGGCAACAATGTCATCAATGGCGGCGACGGTGCCGATTTCATGGATGGCGGCTCCGGCACCGAGGACATCGCCGAATATACCGGCTCCAAGGCCGGCATCGATGTCGACCTAAACCGCATCGTCCAGCACGGCGGAGCAGCCGAGGGCGACCAGCTCATCGGCTTCGAAGGCGTTTATGGTTCGAAGTACGACGACCACATTGTCGGTGATGCGGGCGACAACTTCCTGACCGGCAATGCCGGTAATGACACCATTGTCGGCGGGGGCGGTTTCGACCGCATCAATGCTGGCGAAGGCAACGATACCATCGAAATAAGCAGTTTGTCGAAGGTCTCCGGCGGCGCCGGCTTCGACACCCTCATCGTCAACGTGACCGATTACGATCGCTACGAGAGCCAAAGCGACGGTTTCAAGGCCGTTTACCAGGCGTGGAACCACGGCGATATCCAGCTTTCAACTTCCGAATACCCCTATGCGTATCCTTCACACACGAAGTACGCGACGGGCATAGAGCGTCTCGAATTCTACGGCAGCAAGCACGGCGATCTAGCGGTCGGCACCGACAATGACGACAAGCTCATCGGCAATGACGGCGACGATCTTCTGGTAGGCGGCCGAGGCGCCGATCATCTCGAGGGTGGCGCTGGCAACGATACCCTCTATGCGGGCGTCCAGGGCCTGCAGAACGACATTCCCCACGCCGGAGATTATCTCGATGGCGGGAGCGGCGATGACATTCTCAATGCAGGCAATTCATTTGCGTTCATCGACGGTGGTGAAGGCGACGACCTTCTGCGGCTCACGGTGACCGAGCGGGATGGCGGATACATTGACGTGCGCACTACGGGACTGCAGGGCCAGCACATCTTCAACGTCGAGCATTTCGAGCTCTATGGCGCCCAGGGCGACGACGTTTTGATCGGCGGACGCCATGCGGATCTTCTGGAAGGCGGCGATGGCAACGATCTGCTGCGCGCCGGCTTCAGCAACGATACGCTGCATGGCGGCAATGGCGACGACATGCTCTATGGGGAAGACGGCAATGATGAACTCACCGGCGGGACCGGTGATGATGTATTGTCGGGCGGAGCCGGCGGGGATTATTTCATCTTCAACAGCATCGGCGGACAGGGCCATGATGTCATCACTGACTTCAATGGAGCCGAGGGGGACATTATCATCGTCCAGCGCGACCTCATTTCGACTTTGCATTCCTTCGAGGACTTCATGCACGCCGCCACCCAGACGGAGAACGGCGTGCTCGTTGATCTAGACGGCGACAGCGCGTCGACATCGAGCATCCTCATTGCCAATGCCTCACTTGAAGATTTGACGCCGGACAACGTCCACGTCTGACGAAATCCTTACCTTGAAATCAACGAGGGCGCCCGACGGCGCCCTTGCGTTACGCTACATCAACCCTGCGCAGCGACATTCGCCCGTCGTCTTCGACAACCACGTCCAGATGCCGATAATCGAACACCACGGCATGCGCGGTCTCGAGCGCATGCTTGTGGGTTGCCGTGATGACAAGCACATCCGCACCGGCTGCATCGCCGGCCAGGATGCCGGGCACCGCATCCTCGAAGACGAGACAATCGCCGATATCGACGCCGAGCTTTTTTGCTGCGAGCAGATAGCAATCCGGATTGGGCTTGCCGATTGCGACATCTTCTGCGGCCACCATCGTCTGCGGAAGCGGAACACCCGCCGCCGCAAGACGCCGCCTGGCAAGATCGAGCGGCGCCGACGTGACGATGGCCCATTGGGCCTGCGGCAGCTTGCCAAGAAACTCAACGGCGCCCTTGAGCGCGAAGATGCCGCCAACGTCGTCCATCTCGGCCCGCGTGATCTTCAACGCTTCGGCTGCCGGGTCGACGCCCGGCAGGCCGAGCCGGCGCACCGTATCGACGGCGCGCGCGCCATGCATCGTCGGCAGGAACGTGCGGACGTCAATCCCATGACCTTCGGCCCACTTCGCCCAGACCCGTTCGGCGGCGAGCGTCGAACTGATGAGGGTGCCATCCATGTCGAACAGGAAAGCGGAATAACTCTTTTCGAACACGGCTGTTGCTGGCACTCTGCACGTCCTTTCAACTGCAATCATTTTGCCTGAGTTGTAGTGCATTTCCGTCATTGATTGCCAGTCCACGATCAGGTCTCAGTGAATAGGGGAGCACGTCCATGCCTAACGTCGAGCAAGTGAAGCGGGGTTTGCAGGAAGCCGAACTCAGGCTCCTGCATCATCTGCGTGCAGTTCGCCGTGAACATCGCAAGGAGAAGCCGGCCGATCGCGCGCAACTAACCCCGGGGCAGAAGATCGCCGACACGGTCGCCGCGACCATGGGTTCCTGGACGTTCATCATCATCCAGACGACGATCCTGTTCTTCTGGATCATTCTCAACATCACTGCCTATGTGCGCAATTGGGATCCCTACCCCTTCATCCTGCTCAATCTTGCTCTCTCGTTTCAGGCAGCCTATGCGGCGCCATTCATCATGATGAGCCAGAACCGGCAGCAGGATATCGACCGCAAGGAAGCTGAGAACGACTACAAGATAAACATCAAGGCGGAACTCGAGATCGAGTTGCTGCACGAGAAGATCGAACTCCTGCATCAGAAAATCGACCAGATGCGCGAAAAGGAAGTTGTGACCCTTGCCGAGACCGTGCAGGAACTGGCCAAGTCACAGGATACTGCTGACAAATCGGAATGAGGCAGAAACGAAAAGGACCGCTGCGGGAGGAGGTGCAGCGGTCCTGATTGTAAATGTACCGCGGGAGGAGGTGCAGTACATTCCAGGTTGGGGTTTCTGGGAGGAGAAGAGCCCAACGGTTTGAAGATAGTGTTCACCCTCGGATATTGCAATGCACAAAATTGCATGCGAGCCATGCAATCTGGAGCGTTGACCTTGATCCGCCACCGGGCAGCAAATGTGGATCACCTCGATGGATTCGATTAAATTTTTGACACGGCTTTGCGTCTATCTAGCGGTTGCGCCGGCACCCGTTACAGTGCCACGTTGCCTAAACCTCTGATTACGGAGCGATTTATTCCATGACGAACATCACGACAATCGCTTCCACCATGACGGCGGCTTTCCTCGGCTCCTTCGTCGAGGTCGTCGAAGCCTTCACCATCATTCTCGCCGTAGGCGTATCGCGCAGCTGGCGGCCCGCCATAATCGGCACGGTTCTCGCGCTCGTCGTCCTTGCTTTGATCGTCATAGTCCTCGGGCCGCTCCTTGGCCTGATTCCGGTGGAACTGCTGCAGTTCGTCATCGGCACGCTGCTGATCCTGTTCGGCATGCGCTGGCTGCGCAAGGCGATCCTGCGCGCGTCGGGATTCATTGCCCTGCATGACGAGACGGAAGCCTTTGCCAAGGAAACAGACTTGCTCAAGCGTCAGGCCGCCGAGCGCCGCGCTGACTTCATCGCCGGCACGGCGGCGTTCAAGGCCGTCCTGCTCGAAGGCATCGAAGTGGTCTTCATCGTCATTGCCGTCGGCGCCGGACGCGGGATGATCGGTTATGCGGCGCTTGGCGCGGCCGTTGCGTGCCTGCTGGTGCTCGCCATTGGCGCAGCGGTGCATAAGCCGCTGGCTCGCGTTCCGGAGAACACGCTGAAATTCGTCGTCGGCCTGCTGCTGACCGCCTTCGGCGTTTATTGGACCGGAGAAGGCCTTGGGGCGCACTGGCCGGGCGCCGATCTTTCACTCATCGCCATCTTCGTCGTTCTTGCACTATTCTCGCTGATAGCCGTGCGTCTGCTGCGCAGCTATAACGAAGGTCAGGTAAAGGCAGTATTCCGATGAGCTTTCTCGCCTCCGCGTTGAAGGAATTGATCGGCATGTTCATCGACGACGGCGCACTGGCGCTGCTGTCGATCCTGCTGATCGCTATTATAGCTGCAGCCGTGGAATTTGCGGGGCTGCCGGGTCTGACTGGCGGGTTGTTGCTGCTTGCCGGATGCATTCTCATTCTGGCAGAAAGCACCTGGCGCGCCGCGAGAGGGAAGCGGCCGTCCGACACTTGATGGCATGATTACAACCTGTGGCACTTGTGGGAGGGCACCATGGGAATTGATGCGATGCGGGACGTTTCAGCAGCGGGCGATTCGTGGCCCGTCGTGGTCGGTGCGATCGCCGCGCAGGTAATCGGCGGACTGGTACCGCAAATGGCACCCTTCCTCGTCAGCGGTATGATGGACGGGCTTTCGCTTTCAGAGCGCGACGCAGGCTTTGTCGCCTTCGTGGAGTTCGTAACCCTTGCTGCCACTGCGATCCTGATTGCGCCTGTTCTGCCCCGGTTTTCTTACAGGCGCGTCTGCCTCGCCGCCGTTGCTTTGACGCTGTTGGCGCAAGGAGCGTCGATCTTTAGCACTTCTCTCGGATCGCTCGCATTTCTTCGCGGCTTCGCGGGTGTCGGGGAAGGCGCAATCTACGCTGTGTCGCTTTCCATTGTCGCTTCCCGGTGCAGAAACCCGGATAAGGTTTACGGCTACTTTCAGGTCGTCTGGGCGCTTGGAAGCGTTGGGCTCTTCGCTATTGGCGGCCAACTCACCGCCACATTCGCACATCGGGGCATTTTTGCATTTATCGCGGGGGTCACTCTCGCACTCTCCCCGCTACTGCTCCTCATTCCGAACGACCGCGCCCGAAACGTCCACCGATCTGCGGCTTTGGTGGTGGCGGCCCCGCCTTTGATCGGCGTCATGACGTTCACGGCCATCGTGCTTTATCTGGCTGCTTCCGCTGCGGTCTACACCTTCAGCGCGCCTCTCGGCGAGCGCGCCGGTCTCGACACATCGCAAGTGAGCTATGCGCTGACCATCGCATCGCTGATCGGGCTCCTGGGCGCTGGTGCCGCCACCGTTCTCAACTTGCGCTGGGGCCGGGCAATTCCGATCACAGGGTTTTGTATCGGTTTCGCCATCATCACAATTGCGCTCTGCTTCTCGCAAAGCGCGATTGTCTATCTGGTCGCTCTCATCGCGTCGGTGGTGATCTACTATTTTTCAATCCCGTATCTTTTTGGTCTTTCAGCAGCACTTGACCGCAGCGGCCGTTGGGCGGCAGCGGCGGGTTCGGCCTATCTGCTTGGCTTCGCAGCAGGCCCGCTGATCGCTGGTGCGACGATTACGGCCGCGGGCTACGCCGGACTCGCCGCGGCTTGCGTGGCAATCACCGCCGGGGCATGGGCTCTGGCGATGGCGGTCAATCGCCGCCTTCGCGAAACGACTGGTACTGGAACGACTGAAGCTCCGGCTTGAAACTGCCGTGAAGCGTCGAGCGCGGGCGCTGCCGAACGCGCCGCCGCATTATTCAAAATGCCATGGCCGGTCGATGCGAAATTGCGAGGCGGCCGGCATCCGCAATTTTGGCGGAACAAGGCTGAGCTTCGACCGAATTGCGCACGCCTTCAGGCAGCGCCTCCCAGACGTGAACGAGTTCGCCGACTGATGTGAGCTTCATCTTACGCATGACGTTGCAGCGGTGAAGCTTTACGGTGATTTCGCTGATGCCAAGGCAGAATGCGATCTGTTTGTTCAGACGGCCAATCGCGACCTCCTGCATCACCTGACGCTCGCGTGGTGTGAGCAGCGCAAATTTGCTCAGGTGGTCGGTAACGATCCGCGCCTGGGCGCGCTGCTTGGCATCGCGGTCAATTCCTGCGGCTATGGCATCGAGCAACGTCTGGTCGCGTACCGGTTTGGTGAGGAAGTCTACCGCTCCGGCCTTCATCGCCTGCACGGACATCGGGATGTCGCCATGGGCGGTAAGAAAGATAATCGGCTTTTCATCGCCGCTTTCCAGGAGCCGATGCTGGAGATCGAGACCGCTCACGCCCGGCATGCGCACGTCGGCGACAATGCATCCCGGCCGATCAGAGAGCTCGGCTTCGAGGAACTCTTGCGTCGAGCCGAAGCTGATGGTGTCGAGGCCCACCGACTGCATCAGTTCGTCGAGTGCTTCACGGAGCTTCGCATCGTCATCGACGAAGATAACCAATGGACGCTCCGCCCCGCCCCAATCGCTCACGGTCTGCGATCGATCGGGTACGGTATGCCCCAGGCTTACATTTGCATGATAGCTTATGCTCATTTTGGAGTCCCCTTTCCAGTCAGTGCATCGCCGATCGCTGCAAGCAACGCTTGCCCGTCGAAAGGCTTGCGGAAGAACCAGCCATGTTTGGGCTGCATTTGCTCTGCGAGTTCGTGCCTGCCCGTAATCAGGATCACAGGCAGGTCGGGGTGTTTGTCTTTCATCAAGCGCTGCAGTTCAAAGCCATCCATACCTGGCATGCCGATATCGGTAATCAGGCAATCGATTTCATGCGCAGCGTTGCTCTCCAACAGTTTCCTGGCGGACGAAAACGCCCGCACGACATGTCCCGCGGATTCGAGGAGATCCTCGAGCGAGTCGAGCAGGCGCTGATCATCATCGACGATCGCAACTACAGACTTCTGGTTGTACATTCGCGCGAGCTTCCGGATCGTCTGGAATGAGTGACTGGGATGCGCAGCTTCTCGGCGATCCTCACCAGGTCGGCGAGCGACGCCGCTTCCATCTTGTGCATGATCTTGCTGCGGTGAATTTCGAGGGTAATCTCGCTGATGCCGAGTTCGGCTGCCGCCTGCTTGTTGAGAAGGCCGCTGACAACGAGTGGCAATACTTCTCGCTCGCGCGGCGTAAGCGCCGACAGCCGGCGCATAAGCTCAGCCAGTTCGGCGCGCGTCGTACGTTGTTCACGGTCGCGCCGGATCGCCGCCCGCACTGCCGCGATCAGATCAACCTCCCCGACCGGCTTGGCAAGAAAGTCGACCGCCCCACCCTGAATGGCCCTTACCGATGACGGAATATCGCCATGGCCCGTGATAAACACGATCGGAGGATGCGCGTCACTCGATAGCTGCTTTTGAAATTCCAGGCCGTTGACGTCAGGGAGTTCGACATCGAGGATCAGGCACGCGGGAAGATCCGGCTTCGGACAGGCGAGATAATCGGCGGCGGCAGCAAAGGTCTCGGTTCGCCATCCGAGCGATTCCAGTAGTTCGCCGAGCGCCTCGCGTACGCGTGCGTCGTCATCGACCACGAAGACGATTTCATCGCGCGAGTTCATGGCGTCTCGCTCGCCGCCAACGGCAGCTTGAAGGCGACAGTCGCCCCGCGCATCTCGTTGTTGGCCATCCAGAGGCGGCCCCCGTGCGATTCGATGATAGAACGGCAGATTGCCAGCCCCATACCCATCCCATGCGGCTTGGTCGTAAAGAACGGCTCAAACACCCGCTCGGCGTCCTTGAAGCCCGTTCCGTCATCTCGAACCTCGATCCGAATGGCGTCAGGGCCATCGAAAGAGGAGAGGATCTGCAGAACATGCTGGCTGTCGGCTGCAGCTTCTATTGCTTCGACGCCGTTGCGGATCAAGTTTACGAGTACCTGCTGTATCTGGACGCGATCGAGCGCAACCGACGGCAGGTCGGGGGCAAGTTCCGTCCTGATGCGTACGTTCTTGGCCGCGGCCTCATCGACCATCAGTTGGCAGACTTCACTGGTCAACCGGTTGACATCTTCCGGCGACCTGGCATGCGGCGTTCGGCGGAAGAGCGCGCGCACACGGCTCACGACATCCGCGGCCGAATTCGCATCGCGGGTGATGCGCTCGGCCGTGATCTTGGCACGTTCGACGTTTGGAGGGGTCGCGGAAAGCCAACGATAACATGCATGGGAATTGGCGACGATGGCTGCCAGCGGCTGATTTACCTCGTGCGCGATAGACGCGGACAGTTCGGCCAGGCTCGCTGCCTGCGTCGCCTGGGCGAGTTTGTCGTATGCGCGTCGAAGCGCATCTTCCGCGTGCATTTGATCATCGATATCGTGACAGAGGCCGAACCACTGGACAATATTTCCGTCCTCATCGCGCAAAGGCTCAGCGCGACCGGACATCCAGCGATATACGCCATCCGCCCGGCGCAGACGATACTTCATCGAGAAGCGCTCGCCGGTGCGCAAACAGCTCCCGAGAACGGCCTCCACCTCCCCGGCATCGTCGGGGTGGAAAATAGTATCAAACACCACCGCCAGTTGTTGCGTGTCATCCAAGTCCATCCCGAGGAAGTTCGCCATGCGTTTGTTGACGAGGGTGGTCTCTCCCTGCGGGGTCAGCCGCCAGAGATTGCTCGGGACCATGTCGACGAGCAGCGACAGTTCCCGCTCCCGATCGTGCAGCGCCTCCTGGGCCGTCACCAGGTCGTCGATGTCATGGCAAAGACCGTACCATTGAACGATGCGTCCCGTGTGGTCACGAAGCGGCTCGGCGCGGCTCGACATCCAACGATAGAGCCCGTCGGTTCGGCGCAGGCGATACTTCAAGGAAAAGGGGACGCCGGTTGCGAGACTGTGGCGGAGCGTTTCGCCAAACTCCACTGCGTCTTGTGGATGCAGCACCGTGCTTATGAGCACGTCCAGTCGGCTCATTCCGGGTTTGTCGGTATCTGGAACGTCCAGACCCAGAAAATCGGTCATGCGCCTATTGAAGAATGTCGGTTCACCCTCGGGCGTAAGGCGCCAGAGGTGACTGGGAACCATATCAACGAGCAAGGAAAGCTCGCGCTCCCGATCGCGCAGCGCCTCTTCGGCCTGCATTTGATTGGCAATTTCCATCTGCATAATCGGCTGCTCCTCCCCGACAAAGAAAACCATCGGGCCGCCTACGCTTCCTATACCATTGACTATCGATTTCAGAGCTGCCGACGTCATACGATAGTGTAATCTAGCACTACGCTTATCGCACCTCATGGAAATCCATGATTGCAGAAGGTTGTGGCGAACCAAACGTTTTCGTCCGATCCAAAAGTTTTACAACAAAATGCGGGGGTTCCTCCAGAGCAAGGAGGCGCCCGTCAATGAATATGGCCGAATAAACGGCGACAAGCCGCTAGCGATCTACTGCACGAGGCCGAGATAAGTGACTGATGACGCTGTTAACTTGCCTTGGCAGATCGATGGCTCATCCCACCAGGGCGCCTCGCTAAAATCGCGTGACTTTGTGTTGCGATATGCCAATATCAACTTCGCTGGCAAACTTCGCCGCAGCGTGACACCCGATTATGTTCCCTTTCAAAACGGAAAGCCTCACCATGAATCTGGTCCCAGACAATCGCGTTCAGCAGAACCAATATTCAATGCCAAAGTTCGTACTGACAGTCGCCCTCATCATGGGGTTGGCCGGCTGCACAACGACGGAAAAGGACCTCAGCGTCGGCACTGCGGCGGGCGCGATAATCGGTGGTATTGCTGACGGCGGCAAAGGTGCGCTGATTGGCGCGGGCGTTGGCGCGCTTGGCGGCCTGCTGGTCCGCAACCTCCGCAACGGGTATTGTCAGTACCGAGACCGGAACGGCCGCATTTATACGGCGCGCTGCCGTTAGAGGGCAACCCTTTCTAGAGACACAGGCGATGGCGGCACTGAACCAGGTTCGTGCCGCAGTAGCCGGTGCTTCTTGCTCGTAGGGCCCGGGTTCGGGGCCGGAAAAGCCGCCGTTCCGGCTACGTCGTAACAAGGCCCCCGTCGACGGCAATGACCTGCCCTGTCATCCATGTGGCGCGCGGATCGGCAAGGTGCACGATCCACATGGCCACGTCGTCCGGCACTCCGCGCCGGCCGAGCGGGATTGCCTTGCGTTCCTGCTCGGTGACCGCAACGATTTCTTCAGGCGACAGGTTCATGCGATCACGCAGGAAATCGGATTCCACCGGTCCTGGAGCGATGGCATTGACGCGTATCCCCTGCGGGGCGAGTTCCAGTGCCCAGCAACGGGTGAGGTGCTCGACCGCGGCCTTGCTCGATCCATAGATGGAAAGCACCGCCGCAGCCTTGCTGCCGAATGTGCTCGACATATTGATGATCGTACCTTTGGTCTCCGCCAGGTGCGGGACTGCCGCCGCGGCAAGAAGCAGCGGTCCCGTTACATTGACGGCGAACACGCTGGAAATGGTGTCGGCATCGCTCTCGATCAGCGGCCTGATTGCACCAGCTCCGGCATTGTTGACGAGAACATCGAGGCGTCCCCAACGTCTGATGGCAGCATCGACCGTCTGATGTGCTGCTGCCGGATCGGCTGCATCCGCCACAAGGCCCTCGATGTTGGGATTTGCGGCAGTGATTTCCTGGAGGACGCCAGGGCGGCGTCCGGTAATAAGGACTTTAGCGCCCTGCGCCGCAAATTGCTTGGCTGCCGCCAAACCGATGCCGCTGCTGCCACCAGTTATTATGACAACCTTGTCGTGAAAACTTTCCATCTAACACCTTCGATTATTGGCGACGCATCATCGACTTTGATGTCGGCAGCGACGTCCGGTCGCTGCCGAAGCATCGCTCAGCTTCTTATGAACGC
Organism: Phyllobacterium sp. YR620; assembly: GCF_900104165.1. Taxonomy (NCBI): domain Bacteria; kingdom Pseudomonadati; phylum Pseudomonadota; class Alphaproteobacteria; order Hyphomicrobiales; family Phyllobacteriaceae; genus Phyllobacterium; species Phyllobacterium sp. YR620. The sequence goes on along the minus strand of NZ_FNJP01000001.1, from coordinate 333,319 downwards.
AAGCAGATCGGCGTTGATGACGTCCGCATTGGTCGTGCACATGCCATGGGGAAAGTCCTCGTAGACCTTCAGTGTGCCATGCTTCAAAAGCTTCACGGTCAAGAGCGCCGAATCGGCAACCGGAACGATCTGGTCGTCGTCGCCATGCATCACCAGCGTCGGAACATCGATGGCCTTCAGGTCGCCGGTGAAGTCCGTTTCGGAGAAGGCTTTGATGCAGTCATATTGAGCCTTCGCGCCGCCCATCATTGCCTGCCGCCACCAGTTTGCGCGCACGGGTTCGGATAAAGTCGCCCCCTCGCGGTTGAAGCCATAGAAGGGGATGGGAAAATTCCAGTAGAAATCCGCCCGGTTGGCTGCGAGTTGATGGCGCATTCCGTCGAAGACATCCAACGGGGTGCCGTTTGGGTTAGCTGCCGTTTTCACCAATATTGGTGGAACCGCGCCTATCAGGACGAGCTTTGCAACACGCCCCTTGCCATGGCGGGCAACATAGTGGGCTGCCTCGCCGCCGCCGGTCGAATGCCCGACATGAATGGCATCGCGCAGATCAAGAGCCTTCGCGAGCTGAGCGAAATCATCGGCATAAGTATCCATATCATTGCCGGTCGCCGTTTGGGTTGAACGCCCATGGCCGCGACGATCATGGGCGATGACCCGGTATCCCTTGTCCAGGAAGAAGAGCATCTGCGTATCCCAATCGTCACTGGAGAGCGGCCAACCGTGATGGAAGACGATGGGCTGTCCCGTTCCCCAATCCTTGTAGAAGATTTCTGTCCCGTCCTTGGTTTTCAGCATTCCCATAGTGTAGTTCCTTTCTGTCTGGTTCGCGGTCATAGGTGAAACCCGCTTTGCGCTGAACGCCGTCGACGGCATGGCAGCAAAGACTGTCGCGCTCGCCGCAAGCAGCAGGACGTCGCGGCGGGATGCTTCGATCGCTTCAATCGGAGTGGGTTCTTTCATGGAGTTCTCCTCGATGGATTGGGCCGGACAGGTTGGATGCTCGCCTGCCAATTCGTCGGCTGCAGGAAGAAACCGGAAAAACTCCTGCATTCATCATCCCTGTCGCGTCCGGTTAACACGGCTCGCACTTGAAAAATTAGCGGCTGAGTCGAGCTCCTGCATCCCATCCATAGGTTTGGATGGCTCATACCGAGGGTGACATTGAGCAGTTTGAAATTGAGGGGCGCGGCGGTTCGGTTAGGCGCGATCGGCCTCGATCAGCAATCGTTTGCCGAAACGGGCGACCAGGGCCGCGCGGCTCCTGGCATTGCGGGATGGTTCACCTGAACGAAAGAATAGGATCGCTCCCCATCCGGTACGATAGCGAACGCGCCGGCGAGGGTCATGATGGGCGCGCAGATCATTTTCAAGGAGGACTCGAAATGTCGCCCCGCTTCATGCCATTCAAAACTGCTCCCGAACTCATTGAAGCTCTTACCAAAGTGGAGAAGGTCCTCGCCACCGGCGGGCTCGAGCCCAGCCTGGGGGAACTCGTCAAGCTGCGCGCTTCCCAGATCAACGGCTGCGCCTACTGCATCTACATGCACGTGAGTGACGCCCGCGCGCGCGGCGAAACAGAGATGCGGTTGTTCATGCTCGATGCATGGCGCGAATCTTCGCTCTACACCGATCGCGAGCGCGCGGCCCTGGCGTGGACCGAGTCCCTGACCAGGGTTGCGAAGACCGGTGCCCCAGATGAGGATTATGCCCTTGTGAAAGACCAGTTCAATGAGGGCGAACTCACCTATCTCACGATAGCGATCGGCATGATCAACCTCTGGAATCGGCTGCAAGTTGGTGCCCGCGCGGCGCACCCCGTCCACGCTGCGACGGCGGCCTGACCATGCTTTGCAGATGCCACCCCGGACCACAGAAGGACAATCGATGAGCAATCCCGTCAAGGACAATGTTGCTGACAGTCGCTACGAGATACCGATTGCCGATGGAGCAATCGCCGCCGCCTACTACAGGATTGAGGATAACGCGGTGGTATTGATTCATACCGAAGTGCCATTCGAATATTCGGGCCAAGGCATTGCCTCGAAACTGGCCGCGGGCGTGTTCGAACGCATTCGTGCGAGCGGACGGAAAGTCGTGCTGAAGTGCCCTTTCATGGCAAGGTTTTCGGCCAATCATCCCGAATACCGTGATCTCGTTGCCGGCTGATTCCGACTGCTCCGTCACGACCTATAGTGCTGAAAAAGCCTTCGCTTCATCGCGGAGGCTTTTTCGTTGCGGTATCAGCCCAACACCGAAGCTGCCTAAACTTCCGGATAGGTCGCCTAAACCCGGTGACTAGAGCGCTAGGCCCCGTGCACGATGGAATGATTTTCCCTCTCCAATCATTGTCGAAAGCGGTCAACCAATCCGAACACTCACTTTCGACAGGAGAATTGCCATGAAGATCGTTCTTATCGGCGGAACGGGACTAATCGGCTCCAAGACTGCGGCGCGCCTGCGCAGCAAGGGCCACGATGTCCTGGCCGCCTCGCCCAACACCGGCGTGAACACCATTACCGGCGAAGGGCTGGCGGAGGCCCTGGTCGGCGCTGAAGTGGTGCTCGATCTTGCAAACTCGCCCTCCTTCGAAGACAAGGCGGTCCTTGAATTTTTTCAGACGTCGGGGCGCAATCTGCTCGCAGCCGAAACCAAGGCCGGCGTAAAGCACCATATCGCCCTCTCGATCGTTGGAACGGAGCGATTGCCGGAGAACGGATACTTCAAGGCCAAGCTCGTTCAGGAGAAGCTCATCAAGGAATCTTCGATCCCTTACACGATCGTGCATTCCACGCAGTTCCTCGAGTTCCTCAAGGGTATCGCCGACACAGGAACGGTAGGTAAGGTTGCCCGGATTTCACCGGCCTATTTCCAGCCTATCGCAGCCGATGACGTTGCCGATGTGATGGCGGCCGTTGCGGTCGGAAAACCGATCAACGGCATGATCGAGATTGCGGGACCAGAGCGCGTCCGGATGAACGAACTCGTTGCCCGCTACCTCAAGGAAATCAACGATCCGCGGACAGTCGAGGCCGACACCCATGCGCTCTACTTCGGGTCCGAGCTGAATGACCAGTCGCTCGTACCCGGCGACGGCGCACGGATCGGCAAGATCGGCTTCCGGGATTGGCTGCGCCAATCGCAGCTGGCGCCGGCGAAGTAGCAATTGAGCAACGGGAAGGAATTTCCCGTGATTCCTTCCAATTCCACAAGCTGAAGGGAAACCAAAATGATCAGAACCATCTTGTTATCGGCGATCATCGTCGCCGGAAATGCAGCGGGCGCCTTGGCTCACGATGCCGGCAAGGAATCGAAAGTCACGCTTGTCTACGAACATGAGCTGCCGAATGTGCCGGGCAAGAGCATGAAGGGCGTACTCGTCGAGTATGGTCCGGGCGGATCGTCCGCTGCACATACCCATCCCGATTCCGCCTTCATCTATGCAACGGTCCTTGAGGGAGCCGTCACGAGCAAGGTCAATGACGGCCCGGCAAAAATCTACAAGGCGGGCGAAAGCTTTTCGGAATATCCCGGCGACCGCCATGCTGTCAGCGAGAATGCCAGCACGACTGAACCGGCCAAGCTGCTTGCGGTATTCGTCGTCAATACCGACGAGAAGGATCTGGTGCTGCCCTACCATGAATAAACAGGTTGCCAAGGGTGAGGCATGAACATCGATCCAACCATTGCGGACATGATGTCCTCGCCAATCATCAACGCCGGCTGGGTCGCCCTGGCCGGTGTTGCTGCCACACGCGCGCTCGTGCGCCGTCATTCGATCTTGAAACTGATTGCGCAGATTGCGTTTTTCATAGCGCTGACAGGAATACTGCTCGCCAACGGCATCCTGCCCTATGACATCGATCCTGGCCGCGGCTCGGCGGTCGAAACGGTCGTTCTCGCGCTCGTCAAAATCGTGTGGTGGATGAATGTCGCATGGGCGCTTGTTGCCTTTGTCAGGTTGTTTCTCGTGCTGGAACATACGCCGCGCGAGGCACGCCTCATCCAGGATATCGTTGTCGGGCTGATCTACCTCGGCACCGCTTTGTCGATCGTCGCATTTGTATTCGGTGTGCCCGTCGGCACCTTGCTTGCAACATCCGGTATCTTTGCGATCATTCTTGGCCTTGCCCTTCAGAACACTTTGAGCGATGCCTTTTCAGGAGTGGCGCTCAATCTGGGACGGCCGTTCGTCCTCGGCGACTGGATCAAGCTCAGCGATGGCACGGAGGGCCGCGTCGTCGAGAGCAATTGGCGCGCAACCCACCTCTTGACCTCCGGCAATAATATCGCGGTTCTGCCAAACGGCTTTCTCGCCAAGCTTGGGCTGACGAATGTCAGCCACCCGAACGAGACGCACGGCATTCCATTGTCGTTGAGAATAGCGCCGACCAAACCGCCCGCAGCAGCCATCGAATGCATGGAGATGGTCCTCTTGAGCTGCAATTCGATCGTCAGGGATCCGCCCCCGCTGGTTGCCTTGCGGGGGCTCGATGCCGCAGCAATCGAGGTCGATCTGCTGTTTCGCGTATCGAGCCTGGCTTACAGTATCTCGGCCAAGAATGAATTGATTGACCTCGTCTACCGTCATACGCGCTCGGCAGGATTGATCTTGGCGAGCCCCGCCTCTTCACCGAGTTTGGGAGGAGCAAGCCCCGCTATCCCTGACGCGCCAAACTCCTCTGCCATGGAACTTCTCGAATCGACACCGTTCTTCGCAGCCCTTTCCGGCGAAGAGCGACAGGCCCTGGCCGATGCGGGTTCGAGCAGGATTTACCGAAAAGACGAGATCGTCGCGCGCCAAGGGCAGACACTGGGTTCGTTAATGTTTGTCCAACGCGGAGTGCTTCTCCTCACCCGGCAGGGTCAGCACGGCGAAGACGAGATCATGCGCCTGGCTCCCGGCGACTTCTTTGGCGAGGATGCTCTACTTCCCGGAACCGTAGAACCCGGAACCATGACCGCAATTGCGTCAACAGTAATCTTTGAGTTGGACAAGAAGCATTTGGCCCCCCTCTTCGAAGAGCGGCCTGACATGGCCGGCGATCTTGCGGCGATGCTGGCGGGTCGATTTGAAATGGGCCTTCGCGACGCACATTCGACGCGGAATCGAACGCACCGCCGCTCGGTGACCGAAATGCTGAAATCCATGGAAACTGCATTCCTGGCGCCTAACGGCGGCCCCTAACGCAACTCTGAAAGGAAGCAACGATGAAAATCACGGTCATGGGAGCAAGCGGGCTCATAGGCACGCGTCTCGTCGAAAAACTTCGGCAAGCAGGCATGGAAGTGGTTGGCGCATCCCCTTCTCTCGGCGTTGACAGCGTGACGGAGGAAGGCCTGCGGGGAGCGATTAACGGCGCTGAGGTCGTCATCGATGTCACCAACACCACCTCGTTCGGCGACGATTCGGCATTGGGCTTCTTCAAGGCATCGACCCGGAACCTCCTCGCCGCGGCGGCTGATGCAGGCGTCAGCCACTACCTCGCGCTCTCCGTGGTCGGTACGCCTCGCCTGGTGGAGAGTGACTATTTCCGCGCGAAAATGGTGCAGGAAAATCTTATCAAAGCCGCACGCAGGCCCTATACCATCCTGCATTCCACACAGTTTTTCGAGTTCATCAACGGGGTGATCGAGATGAGCGCCAAGGGCGATGAGTTCCGGCTCCCCTCGGCCCTCATTCAACCGATCGCTGCCGACAATGTCGCCGCAATTCTTGCCGAACTGGCGATGGCAGCGCCGCGCAACGATACCGTGGAGACAGGCGGACCTGAACAGTTCGGACTCGACGAAATCGCGCGTGTCCAGCTCGCCGCCGATGAAGACCGGCGCGAGGTCATCCGCGATGACAGAGCGCGCTACTATGGTGTCGAACTTAACGACGACACGCTTCTTCCGCTGAAGGGATCGCGCCTTGGCTCGCTGCGCTACGGCGACTGGCTATACCGCTCCATGGCGAACTGACGAGGCAATTCCACTTCAGCCGCTCGAAGAAGCGCTTATCGGATCGGGAGGCTCTCCGCCTCGACCTATACAAAATACAACTGGAAATTTATAACACAACCTTGTATGGGTTGTGTTATGAAGAAGCCCAGGATTGAACAACCCTCGAAAACGGCAGACGGCGGTGCTACCGGCCGAGTGAGTCTGTATGGGGCCGCGGTTGAGTATGGCATTCACTGCATGCTCTGGCTTATCGAGCCGCGTGCGAAGCCGGTCAGCAGCCGCGATCTTGCCGAGCTGCAGGGCGTGCCGTCCGCATTGATGTCGAGAATCATGCCCAAGCTTGAAAAGGCGGGGCTGGTCACATCGACCAGCGGCATCAGCGGGGGCTACCGGCTCGCCAAGGCGCCGCAGGACATCACGGTCCTCGAGGTTGTCGATGCAATCGATGGCGGCAAGGGCGTCTTTGACTGCAGGAATATCCGCAAGAACTGCGTCTTGTTCCGCGGCAATGCCCCCGCCTGGATCACGAGTGGCGTTTGCGGCGTTCACGCCGTCATGCTGCGGGCCGAGAAAAGCATGCGCAATGAAATGAGCCGGACAAGCTTGCTCGACCTGGCAATGGGTTTCGGCGAGTTGGCCCCAGCTGATTTCGGACCAAATGTCGGTCAGTGGCTGGATGACCGCGCAACCAATCGCGAAATTGCCCGCATTTCGGCGGTCAAGGATAGTTCACGAAAGCGACGGCGCAGTACCAACGAGTGATCGTTGACGAACAATAGTTTGACTCCTTGCAACGCACTGGATGGACAAGATGAATCTTTCGACGGGGACTTTAGTGACTGCCAAACCAACTTATCCCGATCAAAATCCGATCGTCCTTGTTGTCGACGATGATGAATCGCTCCGGCTTTCGATTTGCGATCTTCTGGAATCTGTCGGTATCGAAGCCGCCGGGTTCGCCTCGACGCAGGCGCTGATGGATGCCGACCTACTCGACCGGCCGGGCTGCATGATACTTGATGTCCGCATGCCTGGCGTCAGCGGGCTGGATTTTCAATCACGCCTTGCCGCAAGCGGCATTTCAGCATCCATTATTTTCCTCACCGGCTACGGCGACATACCGATGACGGTGCAGGCGATGAAGGCGGGGGCAATCGAGTTCCTCACCAAGCCCGTGCGCGAACAGACGTTGCTCGACGCGGTGAACAAAGCCATCGAAATCGACAAGGAAAGACGCGCCGCGCAACTCACCAAAGACACCAATATCGCGCTCTACGCGACGCTCACGCCGCGCGAACGGCAAGTCATGGAAGCTGTGGTGCGGGGAGCATTGAGCAAGCAGATCGCCTTTGAGCTGAACATATCGGAAATCACCGTCAAGCTCCACCGAAGCAGCGTGATGCGCAAGATGAAAACCTCGTTCGTCACCCAACTGGTGCACGCCTGGCAGTCCATACCATCGGACATACGCAATGACTATGCGGCCTAGTCTTTGGTATGGCTGTGATGAAACCCGGACTCAGCAGATACTAAAACCGAGTTGTCACAGTAGGTTGCGCGAAAGTATTCATTTTGGCCCCAGTACCAGTTATTGCAGTCGTCGACGACGACGCAAGCGTCCGCGAGGCCCTGGCGGAATTACTCGAGGTGTTCGACTTCAGGTGCCGGGCGTTCGAAAGCCCCGAAACATTCCTGGCAGCGCATGCCCCAGGGCGGTTCGACTGCCTGATCACAGACCTTCACATGAAAGCTATAAGCGGGCTTCAATTGCAGCAGAAGCTTGCCGAGGTCGATCCCGGCTTACCCATCGTCTTCATTTCGGCACACTCGGACGCCGCAGCAAGGTCGAGGGCGCTTCACTGTGGGGCAATCGCCTTTCTGAACAAGCCGATCGACGACAATGTGCTGTATCGGCACATCATATCCGCCCTCAATCGTGGTTCGAAGGAGTAAAATCGATCACGAATGACACCGCCAGCCGGTGAATTGAAACGCAATCGACCATCGCGTCAGGAAACGGAGGTCGCAGATGGAACTCGCAGATTACGCGACCGACAGTGTCATTCGCTACGATCTCGAAGGCACAATTCATTACTGCAACCCCGCGACGACAACCCATTATGGATGGGTTGTCGCGACCATGATCGGCCGGCATTTCCAGGATCTCATGCCGGAGCCTGACCAGGGCACCGAGCTTTGGAATCATCTGTTGAAGAACGGGCATTGGGACGGCGCGTTGCAGCGGCTCTCGCATTCGGGCGCGGTAGTCGAGGCCAATATCCGGTTGGCACTTCGCAAGGACGGTTTGGGCAATCCACTGGATGTTGTCGAATTTTCCACGGTTCAAGCTAATGCCGGCGTCTCGCTGCCTCATAGCACGGCGTTGGGATCAGCAGCCTGCTGGCAATTCAACATGCGACGTGCCCTGCCCCTGTTTGCCCCCGTCGATGCACCGGCGAACCGGGATCCGAGCGCCGATGAATGGTGTCCAGATCGATTGGATACGCTCCTCACCGCCATCCAGATAACGGATGTCAATGACGAAGCCATACGCCTGTTCGGGTTGCCGGAAGATCGTGACCGGGTGATCGACCGACCTGTTGCCAGCCTATGGCCCGAGCAAAGCCGCGCAGCACTTGGAGATTTGCTCACCGCCCTGGTTGCAAAGACCGACGCGGAGCCGGAGATACGGGAAATTCCCGTCGTTGGCCGATTGCAGCAAGTCGTTCTGACGGGTTGGCGAGCGACCGACCCGCGGTGCCCCGATACAGTCTTCGTCCGCGTCAAAGCCGTATTGAACGCGCCAAACGCACTGATCGAACTGGAAGCGAGCCAGAGTCGATATCGCAACCTGATCTCCTATCTGCCCATCCCGGTCTGGCAGATCGACGCCCGCGCCGCAGGGCGTATTTTCGACCGCCTGAGGGAGGGCGGCCTCGACGACATGGCTGCCTATTCAGAGGAACACCCCGATCTCGTCGATCTTACCTGCGAACTTGTGCAGGTATTCGACGTCAACGACGATGCCATGTCTCTCTTCGGGAGCAAGGAACGTTCGGACTTTACCGGTCCGGTCGGCTATCTGTTTGCGGGCACGCCGGGTGCGGCGCGGCGCGTTATGCTGGCGCATTTTTCAGGGGCGCGGAACCACGTCGAAGAACTCAAGGTGAAGACGTTCGATGGCCGCGTGATTGACGTGCTGCTGTTGGTGACCTTCCCGGTTCCCGGCGAACGGCTCGATACAACGATCATCATCATGATAGACAACACGGCGCGCCTTGAGGCGGAAGCAAAGCTGCGCAGGATCGAGGCGGATTTCTCGCACGCATCGCGGCTTTCGACCTTGGGCGAAATGACCACGTCGATCGCGCACGAGATAAAGCAGCCGCTCGCGGCAATCCTGATGAATGCCCAGACGAGCCTGCGATATCTGAGGAAAGCTGAGCCCAATCTCGAGAAGGCAGATCAACTGACCTCTCGCGTTGTCGATAGCGCCCAGCGCGCCAGCGATATCATCGGTCGGATCCAGGACATGGCGCGCAAGCGCGCCCCGTCCTACGCCTTGCTTGGTTTGAACGACGTCGTGCGCCAATGCCTGATCTTTCTTCGCCACGAAAGCGAAGACAAGGATGTGGTGATCAAATCCAGTCTTGAGCCGAACCTCCCGTTGATTGAGGGCGATCGAATTCCACTGCAGCAGATCATCGTCAATCTGATCGTCAACAGCATCCAGGCCATGAAGTCGGCACCGAAAACCCGACGCGAGATTTACCTCGAGACCAGCCTGGACGACAACGATCAGGTTGTTTTCTCGATCCGGGATACGGGCACGGGCATCGCCGTCAATCACATGGAACGGATATTCGACAGTTTCTTCACGACGAAGGAGGGCGGCCTCGGCATAGGACTTGCCATATGCCAGTCGATCGTCAAGGCCCACGGCGGAACGATCGAGGCTTTCAATCATCCGGACGGCGGAGCTGTATTTCGCTTCGCGATCCCGTCCAAAAGCGCTTTCAAAGCATCCGGCAATCCGGCTTCTTCCGAGCAAGCGGCATCAGAAAATCGCTCCTATTGATTGGGCAGTGCGGCCCCCTCTCAGGAGAGCCCGATGAAGGAGCACGGTCTCGGTCACTGTTACCGTAACGTACTTCAACTGGCACGGATAACTTGGCAATCACCTTCCGAAGCTAATGCCGCCCCACGCGGCATCGTTGGAAAGGCCGATCCATGTTCAGATTTTGCCACGCACCGCTAGCCGCGCTGCTAATCGCCGCCGCCTCGCCTGCCTTGGCGCAGCAACAGCCGCCAAAGTTTGCCGCCAAGGTTCCGGCGGATATCCAAACCCCAAACGCGGTGCAGACGCGCATTGGCGAACTGAAGTTCTCCGACGGGCTTCCCAGCGACGAAACCGTACAGAAGGTCTATGACAACGTCGATTTCTCGCGCGGTGTCGAGGCTTTCCTCTCAGGGGTGCCGGCCGCGTCGGTGCACGCGGCGTGCACCGGGCTGAAGAGCATCGGCGTTAACCCAAACGAGGCGGTATCGATCAGCGAAGATCTTCTTGATGCGCGCTCCCTGTTCCTGACAGCCAATTCGACCACGGTATATGTGTTCTTCTGCATCGACCTGAAGGACGGTCCCGTCGTCGTCCAAGTACCGCCGGGTGTTCTTGGACCTGTGGACGACGCCTATTTTCGCTATGTCACGGATGTCGGCCTGATCGGCCCGGATAAGGGCAAGGGCGGCAAGTATCTGTTCGTCGGTCCGAACCAGGAAGGACAATTGCCGGATCAAGGCTATTTCGTCACTAGGACGCCGACCTTTACCAATCTCATCTTCTACCGGGCATTCGTAAAGGACGGCGACATCGCCGGAGCGGTAAAAAGCGTCAAGGCACATGCCCGGGTCTACCCGCTGGCAGCTGCCAAAAATCCGCCGGAAACCACATTCGTCAACAGTTCCGGCAAGCAGTTCAACACGATCCACTCCAACGATTTCAAGTTCTATGAAGAAATCAATGAGGTTATCCAGGCCGAGCCGGGCGATGCGTTCGATCCGGAGATTGTCGGTCTGTTCGCTTCCATTGGCATAAAGAAGGGCAAGCCATTCGCGCCTGATGCACGGATGAAAGCCATTCTCACCGACGCTATTACGGTGGGCAACGCGACGGCGCGGGCGATGGTGTTTGCTCCACGCGACGAGCGCGCCAAATTCTATCCCGACCGTCAGTGGAACAATGGGTTCATCGGTAATAGTTACCAGTTCCTGAACGATGGAGAACGTATGCTCGATCCGCGTACCATGTTCCACTACATGGCAACCGGAATAACGCCGGCCATGGCCGCCGCGAAGCCCGGCACCGGATCGGCTTACGCCTTTGCCGTTCGCGACGCGGCGGGGACATTTCTTGATGGCGGAAAGACCTACAAGATCACGCTCCCCGCGCCGATACCCGCCGGCCAGTTCTGGTCTTTCACAGCCTACGACAATCAGACCCGCTCCATGCTCGAAACAGACCAGAAACTGGCAGGTATCGACAGCAATAATCCCGACATCAAGAAGAACGAAGATGGATCGGTGACAGTATGGTTTGCGCCGAACGCGCCCGCAGGGCACGAAAGCAACTGGGTGCAGACCGTGCCCGGTAAGGGCTGGAGTTCCATCTTGCGCCTGTACGCACCGCTGGAACCGTGGTTCGACAAGAGCTGGAAGCCCGGCGATTTCGAATTGGTGAACTGATCTGCCAAGGATGCAGGCCCGTCAGGCCGGGACTGCCTCGTCGGCCCACACCTTGAATTGCGTCAGGACATTGGGACCGAAGACGTTCGTGAGCGGGACGTCCGCAGCATCGCGCCCATGTGCAACCTTGATCCGACCAATGCGCGGCGCGTTGTTTCGTGGATCGAATGCATGCCACTCTCCGCCGAGGAACACCTCCATCCACGCACAGAAATCCATCTCCGAATGCGGCGGTGGAACGCCGATATCGGTTATATATCCGGTGCAATAGCGTGTCGGTATGTTGAGACAGCGGCAAAATGCGACCGCTAGGTGCGTAAAGTCCCGGCAGACGCCAATGCCCTCGCCAAAAGCACCGCTCGCCGTTCGGGTCGGATTGGAATATGCGTAACCGAATTTGATATGCTGGTGCACGTAGTCGCAGACGGCCTGAACGCGCTGCCAGCCGAGCGGGAATTGTTCGAACAGGCGCCAGGCCTGATCGCTCAACAAGTCCGTCTCGCAATAGCGGCTACCCATCAGGTAGACCAGCACCTCATCGGGAAGATCCTGAACCAGATGCTGCACGGCACCGAGGTGGACCGGATCGGGGGAGCCGCTGTCGTTGACAACAGCATTCGTGCTTAAACTGAATTGGCCCGCTGGCGCCAGGATACGATTGCACCAGTTTCCAAATTGATCGTGGTAGCCATGGGCATGGATCATTGGTGCTGTCTTGAACGTCTCTATGCCGATGAGATCGTCAACGCGCGAGTGATGAACATTCAGTATGGCGATAATCGGTGTTTCCTGCGGAAACTCGAAGGTCAGCTTGCATCCGACTTCAATCTTCATTCGTGGCGCTCCGGGGCTAAAATCGAAAACAATAAAAGCAGACGACCGATGTATCGCAGTGGCCTGCGCCTGATCATTAATTACGTTGGAAGAACGTCCACTCCGGCAAGCAACAGACGGAGTGGCTCAGTGCATCCTACATGGTTTTTCGCCAGTGACGCCTAAAAATTGCGCACGCTGACAATTTGCCCATCTTGAAGCTTTGACCTTTCAAATCCCGATGGCGCGCGAGCCCACCTCCTCCTCATAAGACCCTGAACTGCGATGAGTTCCCGGCCACAAAGCAAGTCGCACACGGGTGCTCGAGCACAGCTACTGCAGCAATTCCTTGACCAGGGCGCTTGCCTTGCTGAAGTCCATCTGGCCGGCATATTTCTCCTTGAGCGCGTTCATCACCTTGCCCATATCGCGCAGGCCGCTTGCTTCGGTTTGCGTGATGACCTGCGATGTAGCGGCGCGTATTTCAGCCTCGCTCATCTGCTTTGGCATGAAGTCTCGGATAATCTCGATCTCGCCGCGCTCCTGCTCGGCAAGCTCCTGCCGGCCGCCATCTTCGTAGAGCTTCGCCGATTCCTCGCGCTGCTTGATCATCTTGGCGAGGATTGTGCTGATCTCCTCGTTCGTCACTGGCTCCTTGCCCGTTCCCCGGTTGAGAATGTCGCGATCCTTGATAGCAGCCATGATCAGGCGCAACGTCGGGACCCGGCGCTTGTCCTGTGCCTTGACGGCGGCGGTGAGTGCTTGTGCGATCGTATCGCGCATATTCGTCGTCTCCTGTTTGCGAGCAACCTAGACGTGGAGCCAGCCGTATACAATTGGTGTCAATCCCGACGCCTGGAGAATTCACCAGGAGTCTTCGCGTTCCAATTGACCGCGGGCGCGGCTTTGTCTATGGAGTGGGCCTTAGCCAGACTATTATTGTTGTTGCTGCGGTGGAGAGCTTTCCGGCCACCGCGTTCAGTCACGTCATATGGACGCATGGACGGCATTCTTCAATGCCCCGCAACGACAAGGACAACAACGACGCAAGCCCACGCCAGGAGTGCCGCATGAACCCCTCGACAACGACAGACGCTGCAGCCCAGACGAGCCCCAAGACCGCCGGCTGGACGCAAGCAAAGCCGACGGCAGTTCTCGTCCTCGCCGATGGCACGGTCATCGAAGGCAAGGGCCTCGGCGCCACCGGCAGCTGCGAGGCGGAGGTCTGCTTCAATACCGCACTTACCGGTTATGAAGAGATACTGACCGACCCTTCCTATGCGGGACAGATCGTAACCTTCACCTTTCCGCATATCGGCAATGTCGGCACCAACAAGGAAGACATCGAGGATTTGACGCCCGCCAACCGGGCTGGCGCTGTCGGCGCGATCTTCAAGGCGGATATCACGGCCCCGTCGAGCTATCGTGCCGCCGACAACCTTGATCATTGGCTGCAAGCGCGCGGCATCATCGCGCTTGCCGGCGTCGATACCCGCGCGCTTACCGTTCTCATCCGCGAAAAAGGGATGCCGAACGCCGTGATCGCCCACGATCCGGACGGCAAGTTCGACATCCCGGCGCTGAAAGCACGCGCCGCTGCATGGCATGGCCTTCTCGACCTCGATCTCGCCAAGGACGTCACGTCCGGCCAGAGTTCGGTCTGGACCGAGAAGCCATGGGTCTGGAATGAAGGCTTTGCCGAACAGTCGGCGCCGGAATTCCACGTCGTTGCCATCGACTATGGCATCAAGCGCAATATCCTTCGGCTCATTGCCGGGCTTGGCGCGAAGGTCACCATTCTTCCGGCAACGGCCACGGCGGACGACGTTCTCGCCCACCAGCCTGACGGCATTTTCCTTTCGAACGGCCCGGGCGATCCGGCCGCAACCGGAAAATATGCGGTCCCCGCGATCAAGCAACTGATCGAGACCGAAATTCCGATGTTCGGCATTTGCCTCGGCCACCAGATGCTGGCGCTCGCGCTGGGTGGCGACACGCAAAAGATGCACCAGGGCCACCACGGCGCCAACCATCCGGTACGCGACGATACCACCGGCAAGGTCGAGATCGTCTCGATGAACCATGGCTTTGCGGTCGACACCAAATCGCTGCCCGCTGGCGTCGAAGAGACCCATGTCTCACTGTTCGACGGCAGCAATTGCGGCTTGCGCGTCACCGGCCGCCCGATCTTCTCGGTCCAGCATCACCCGGAGGCCTCGCCCGGCCCGCAGGACTCGCACTATCTCTTCCGCCGCTTTTTCAATCTCATTCGCGCGCGCAAGGGTCTGGAACCGCTGCCGGAGCGGGACCAGGCGGCGTGATCAGGGCACGTCCCGTCCCGTAGCAGCTTTCAGGATTTCGAACCATTGCTGGCGGTCGAGTTCGATGTCGAGCGCACGAGTCATTGCTGCGAGACGATCGAGGTTTAGACTGCCAAGCACTGGGATAGGCCTCGCCGGGTGGCATAGCAGCCAGGCGATCGCGATGGCGGAGATGTCCTCCACGCCAATTTTCGCTCCCACTTCGCCCAGGACATCACGAACGTGGATTTCACGCTGCCCATCGCTGCTGAAGAGCTTGCCGCCGCCAAGTGGGGACCAGATCATCGGCGCGTAGCGCAAGCGTTGCGCATGGTCGAGGCTGCCGTCAAATAACGGCGATGTTTGAAGCACCGACAGTTCGATCTGGTTCGTCACCAGTGGAAACGACAAACGCGATGCCAACAGGTCGAATTGCGATGGCGAGAAATTCGAGACGCCGACAGCGCGAACCTTCCCTGCTTTTACGACGCTTTCCAGACCCGAGGCCGTCTCGTCCGCATTCATGAGAGGGTCGGGACGATGGATCAGCAAAATATCGAGATAGTCGGTGTGGAGATTGGTGAGCGAGCGTTCGACAGAGGCCCTGATATGCGCGGCGCTCGTATCGTAGTGTTTGAGACGATTGTCCGGGCGGGCATTTGATTTCAGCATGATATCGCATTTGCTGATCAACTCTACCGTGTCCCGGGGACCACCCCAATCTTTAAGCCCTTCTCCGAAAGCTTGCTCGACTCCGTAGTTGCCGTAGATGTCCGCATGGTCAAAGCTCGTTATTCCGAGATCGATTGAACCCTGAATGAGCCGCGCAACGTCGGAGGTACTTGGTTTCGAAGTCCCGTCCAAGAGCCGCCATCCACCGAGGACAATCCTCGACAGGCTGAGCCCTGCTCCATTCAGCGTAACGCGCGATCCTTGGGACATTCTCTCACCTCACTTTCCAACGGCGCCCATTTTCTAGAGCAAATGTGAAATGGTGAAAATGGTTGAAGGTAAGTTTGCTTGCGCATGAAACTACCGAGTTCTCTCTTGACATGAGAGGGGATTACTGTACCAATCACTCAAGATTTTACCTTTCGGTACACAAAGGAACCGAACATGTCAGAGCAACGTCCGCCGCTGCCGCCATTCACGCGCGAAACAGCGATCTTAAAAGTTCGTACGGCTGAAGACGGCTGGAATAGCCGCGATCCGCAGCGGGTCTCCCTCGCATATACGCCCGACAGCTCGTGGCGCAATCGCTCCACCTTCATCAGCGGACGCGAAGAGATCGTTGCCTTTCTCACCGCAAAGTGGGTGCGCGAGCTCGATTATCGACTGATCAAGGAGCTTTGGGCGTTTACAGACAACCGGATTGCCGTTCGCTTCGCCTATGAATATCACGACGATTCGGGCAACTGGTTCCGTGCCTATGGCAACGAGAATTGGGAGTTCGACCAGAACGGGCTGATGCGCGAACGCTACGCATCAATCAATGACTTGCCGATTAAGGAATCGGAACGGAAGTTTTTCTGGGAGCGCTCGAAGCCTCGTCCGGCGGACCATCCCGGGCTAACGGATCTCGGTCTGTAGGCTATGGCCAAAACCGTTGCCGAACGCGCCGACATCGTTCCAGTCCTTGCCGAAATCTTCCGTGAATATGGCTTCGAGGGTGCAAGCCTTGCCATCATCGGTGAACGCACAGGCCTCGGCAAGGGCAGCCTCTACCACTTCTTTCCTGGTGGCAAAGAGGAAATGGCAACGGCGGTCCTTGCCGAAATTGATGCCTGGTTCGAAGCGAATATCTATCGGGTCTTGCGGGAAGGCGCTGATCCCCGCGCAGCCATTGAAGCAATGTGCCGCGGCGTGAACGGATATTTTCACTCGGGACGGCGCGTGTGCCTTGTCGGCGCATTTGCTCTCGACAACGTCCGCGATCGGTTCGGCAATCGGATCAGCGCTTACTTTTCCGATTGGCAGGCGTCACTGGCCGCGGCCCTCGTCAAAAGTGGGTGCAGTGCGGTCGACGCGGAAGATCTTGCCGAAGAGTCCCTAGCCGGCATCCAGGGCGCGCTGGTATTGGCCCGGGCCCGTGGGGATGCTTCGGTCTTCGAGCGCGCCATGATACGGATCGAACGAAGGCTCCTCGCCTGAGCTACTGCGCTTCGTTGGGCGCAAGCGCGCCCGGTGCAAGCGCGCCATCTTTTGCGGGCGAAGGCTTTTCGACGCGCAGGATAAAGACGATGACGGCAACAAGCACGAACAGACCGCCAAGCACGTAGGCGGCGCCGGCAAATTTCACCGGCGCGTCCGCCGCGGTGAAAACCGCGAAAATCTGCGTGAAGATCAGCGGCCCGATAATGTTGGTTATGCTGAAAAGGCTCGTCATCGCGCCCTGGAGTTCGCCCTGTTCGGAGGCCGGCACCTTGGCCGATGCGATGCTGCGCATGGCCGGGTCGGCCAGACCTTCTAGGCAGGTTGCGATGATCACCGCATAGACCATCCAGCCCTGCCAGGCGCTCGCATAGCCGAAGAAGCCGAGCATGGCGAAGGTCAGGCCAATGACCGCGGTTCGCCATTCGCCGAACTTCGTGACGACGCGCGGCAACACCAGCCCCATAACGAGGGCGCTGCAAAGGCCATAGACGCCGAGCGAAAGGCCGATATCGCTTTCGCTCCAGCCATAGCGAAAACTTCCGACATAGGCCCATACCGACGGGTATGCCATATGCCCGAGCGTAAGCATGAAAAAGGCAAGTCCAATAGCGAGGATGCCCTTGTGCTGGCGCATCTGTCTCAGCGCGCCAATCGGATTGGCGCGCTTCCACTCGAATGCCCGGCGGTTCTTGATCGCGAGTGTTTCGGGCAGCATGAACCAGGCGACGACGAAATTGACGAATGAGATTGCGGCGGCGCCAAAGAAAGGAACCCGCGGGCCGAATTCACCGAGGAAGCCGCCTATGATCGGGCCGAGGATGAAACCAATGCCGAAGGCGATGCCGAGCAGGCCGAAATTTCGGGCGCGGTTCTCGTCGGTGCTGACATCGGCGATGTAGGCTGAGGCCGTCGCGTAACTGCCGCCGCTTATCCCCGCGAGAATCCGTCCGAGCAACAAAATCGCGAAGTTCGGTGCCAGCGCGCAGATCAGATTGTCGAGTGAGAAGGTGATAATGGATATCAACAGGATTGGCCTGCGGCCGAACCGGTCGCTCAGATTTCCGATAAGCGGCGCAAATGCAAACTGCATCCCCGCATAAACGAAGAGCAGCCAGCCGCCGTAGATCGCCGCCTGTCCGACATCCGTGCCTGTGAGTTCTTCCAGATATTCGGGGAGAACGGGAATAATGATCCCAATGCCGATAATGTCGAGCAGGAGGATCGTAAAAACGAGAATAAGGCCGCGTTTGGCAAGGACCGGATCGATCATCGGAAAACTCACAACCAGCCCTCATATGCGCAGCGGAGGCGCAAAGGGCACATTTTCAGTCGTCAGGCGCGAAACAATTCGTGAACATGAACAGGAAACGGCGCAAAATGCCATCGATTTCTGGCTGAAAGCGGGTTTGCTCCTGACAACTGCTGCCAAATGCTAGCGCACGTAGCGCGTCGGCACAGCAGTTGTAGTCTTCAGGATCTCCATCGAAACCGACGCTGAGATATCGAAGAACTCGACCCTTTCGACCAGCGTCCGATAAATGCCGTCATACGCCTCGACCCGGGGCAGAACGAGTTTCAGGATATAGTCGATCGTACCGGTCATGCGATGCACCTCGACGATCTCCGGAATGTCGTTGATCGCCTTGCGGAATTGTTCGAGCCATTCGGCCGAATGGCGTGCAGTGCGGACGATGACGAACATCGTCGTCGGCAATCCCATCAGCGGACGATCAAGGAGGACCACGCGTCGCGCGATAAATCCCTCCTCTTCGAGGCGCTGGATGCGGCGCGAGCATGCCGATACCGAAAGGTTCACCCGTTCGGCGAGTTCAGATACGCCTAGGGACGCGTCATTCTGCAGCAAATCAAGGATTTTCCGATCACGATCGTCGAACATTGATTAAACGGAGCCTATTTCTTGCACGCTGGACATATAATACGCTGATTTTTTGCAAAGCCGCAACCAAAAGGCGCCGAGTTTGCGAAGATTTTGCGTGTGCTCCCGACTATTCTTTGCTCAAGTCACAAAGCAAGGGGTTGGTATGCGCACTATTGGATTGATTGGCGGCATGAGCTGGGAAAGCACCGCTGTTTATTATCGCCAGATCAATGAGATGATCCGCGAGCGACTTTGCGGGCTCGTCTCGGCAAAGATTGCCATGCAGTCGCTCGACTTCTCCGAAGTCGTTGCCTTGCAGAAAGGCAACCGCTGGGACGATGCCGCTGTGCTCCTCTCCGGTGCCGCCCAGAACCTCGAAGCTGCCGGCGCTGATTGTGTGCTCATCTGCACCAATACCATGCACCTCGTCGCCGAACCCGTCGCAGCCTCTGTTCGCGTGCCGCTTATCGATATCCGCACCGAAACCGCGAAAGCGCTGCCTGCCGCAGGCAAAAGCCGGCCGCTGCTGCTCGCTACCCGCTATACGATGGAACACGGCTTCTATGCCGAATTCATGCGCGATCACTTTGCTATCGAGGTCATGGTGCCGAACGAGATCGATCGCGCGAAGGTTCATTCTGTGATCTTCGATGAACTGTGCTGCGGCATCGTCAAGGATGATTCCCGTCATGCGCTCGAAAAGATCGTGCAGCGCGGCAAGGAAGCCGGCGCCGATTGCGTCATCCTTGGCTGCACCGAAATCTGCCTGTCACTGACCGACGACAATCTGGCCCTGCCGGTATTCGACTCGACAACGATCCACTCTAGAGCGGCCGTCGCCCATGCGCTCGGCCTTGACCGGATCAGCGATCAAGAAGCCATCTAGCGGAGTGCCTCCCGCTACGGGAGGCAACCGGCCGAATCAGATCTTGCTGTTGAACGTATCGCAGCTATCGAGCTTGCCGCTGTCGAATCCGCGCTTGAACCAGGTCGCGCGTTGCTGCGAGGTGCCATGGTTGAAGCTCTCCGGTACGACATAACCCTGCATTTTGCGTTGCAGCGTATCGTCGCCGATCTTCTGGGCGGCATTCAATGCCTCTTCCAGATCGCCCGTTTCGAGAATGCCCTTCTGCTCGGTGAAGTGGCCCCAGATGCCGGCAAAACAGTCGGCCTGGAGCTCGACGCGAACAGACATGGCATTGGCATCCGCCTCGCTCATGTTCTGCCGCATCTGGTTGAACTTGGGCAGCACGCCGATCAGGTTCTGCACATGGTGGCCGACTTCGTGGGCAAGCACGTAGGCCTGGGCGAAGTCGCCCGATGCGCCGAACTTCTTGTCCAGTTCGTCATAGAAACTCAGATCGATGTAGAGCTTGCGATCACCGGGGCAATAGAACGGCCCGGACGCCGCACTGGCAAAACCGCAGGCGGACCGCACCTGCCCGTTGAAGAGCACCATGGTGGGCGCCGGATAAGTCTGGCCCTCTGCCTGGAAGATGCCGCTCCAGACGTCCTCGGTCTCGGCAAGGATCGTCCGGACGAACTGGGTCATCTCGTCATTGCTCTTGACGGACGTGTCGCCGCCCGAGGGCGACTGGGTCTGGCTCGGCGAAAGCGTACCGCCATCTTCGCCAGAACCGACGAGGATCTGCATGGGATCGATATTGGTGCAGAACTTAAGGAACAGGAAAATCGCCGCGAGAATGACGATGCCTGAAAAGCCGCCGCCGCGCGCCGTGCTGAAACCGCCGCCTGTCGGCAACCGAAACCCGCCGCGCCCGATGCCTCCGGGAAAGCCGCCGTCGCCCTCGCCGCGTTGATCCTCAACATTGTCACTTTGCCTGCGGCCTTGCCAACGCATGTCCATCTCCCCAAAGCCAGCCGACGAACCGGCCGATATGCTGCACTATCAACAGTATAGTGCGATATTTGTTTCACGCATGCGGCTATTTTTCAACGCACGGGCGCCGACGACACATAATCAACTTTCATGACCGAATGATGCAGCGGGAGGGCCGAGCCACAAACGAGCCCCAAACTGCGGCGAAAAAGCATGAAATGCCGCGTTTTTGGGGTTACGTAATGCGATTCCTTTGCCTATAAGGCAGCCTTAGCCTCGCATCTGGAACTTAAGTGTCTGTCCGTACGGTCGAAACCCGTGCGGTTTTTTGTGCAGCACGCTATGGATAGGAACCGACCATGCCAAAACGCACCGACATCAAATCTATTCTGATCATCGGCGCTGGCCCGATCATCATCGGTCAGGCATGCGAGTTTGACTATTCCGGCACGCAAGCCTGCAAGGCGCTGAAGGAAGAAGGCTACCGGGTCATCCTCGTCAATTCCAATCCGGCGACGATCATGACCGATCCGGAGCTTGCCGACGCCACCTATATCGAGCCGATCACCCCGGAAGTCGTCGCGAAGATCATCGCCAAAGAGCGTCCGGACGCGCTGCTGCCGACCATGGGCGGCCAGACCGCGCTCAATACCGCGCTTTCGCTGCGCCGCATGGGCGTTCTCGATCGCTACAATGTCGAGATGATAGGCGCCGATGCCGCCGCTATCGACAAGGCCGAGGACCGGGCGCTTTTCCGCGAGGCGATGGCCAAGATCGGCCTCGAAACACCGCGCTCGATGCTCGCCAATGCCACGGATGTCAAGGATCACGACCGCCGCTTGCATCAGGAGCAGCGCGAGGCGGTGAAAGCGAAATATTCCGGCGCGGAACTCGACGCCGCGCTCGACAAGCTCGAGACCGAATGGCAGCTCGGGGAAGGCGACCGCAAGCAGCGTTATGTCTCGCATGCACTCGGCATGGCCGGGGCCGCGCTTGACCATGTCGGTCTCCCGGCAATCATCCGTCCTTCCTTTACCATGGGCGGCACCGGCGGCGGCATCGCCTACAACCGTACCGAGTTCTATGAAATCATCGGCAGCGGCCTCGATGCCTCGCCGACGACCGAGGTGCTGATTGAGGAGTCGGTGCTCGGCTGGAAGGAGTACGAGATGGAGGTTGTTCGCGACAAGGCGGACAATTGCATCATCATCTGCTCGATCGAGAACGTCGATCCCATGGGCGTCCATACCGGCGACTCGATCACCGTTGCCCCTGCTCTGACCTTGACCGACAAGGAATACCAGATCATGCGCAATGCCTCGATCGCGGTGCTGCGCGAGATCGGCGTCGAGACCGGCGGCTCGAACGTCCAGTTCGCCGTCAACCCGGAAAACGGGCGGCTGATCGTCATCGAGATGAATCCGCGCGTGTCGCGCTCCTCGGCGCTGGCATCGAAGGCGACGGGCTTCCCCATTGCCAAGGTCGCGGCCAAGCTCGCCGTCGGCTACACGCTCGACGAACTCGAAAACGACATTACCGGCGGCGCGACGCCGGCATCGTTCGAACCGTCGATCGATTATGTCGTCACCAAGATTCCACGCTTTGCCTTCGAGAAATTCCCTGGCGCCGAACCGATCCTGACAACGGCAATGAAGTCGGTCGGCGAGGTCATGGCGATCGGACGCACCTTCAAGGAATCGCTGCAGAAGGCGCTGCGCGGCCTTGAAACCGGTCTGACCGGCCTCGACGAAATTACGATTCCCGGCACTGGCGAGGGCAACGACAACAATGCGATCCGCGCCGCCATCGGCACGCCCACGCCGGACCGGCTGCGCATGGTGGCGCAGGCGCTGCGGCTTGGTCTTTCCGTCGAGGAGGTGCACGAGGGCTGCAAGATCGACCCGTGGTTCCTCGAACAGATGGCGGAAATCATTGCCACCGAAGAACGGGTGCGCGAGCATGGCCTGCCGCAGGACGCGCAGAACCTGCGCATGCTGAAGGGCATGGGCTTTTCCGATGCCCGTCTTGCCAGCCTCGCCAAGGTCGAGGCCTCCGATGTCACCAAGCTTCGCAACAAGCTGGACGTTCATCCGGTCTACAAGCGCATCGACACCTGCGCTGCCGAGTTCGCCTCGCCGACCGCCTACATGTATTCGACCTATGAAGTACCCTTCGCCGGCGCACTCGCCTCGGAGGCCGAGGTATCCGATCGCAAGAAAGTCGTCATCCTCGGCGGTGGCCCGAACCGTATCGGCCAGGGTATCGAATTCGATTATTGCTGCTGCCATGCCGCTTTCGCACTGCGCGACGCCGGCTACGAAGCCATTATGATCAATTGCAACCCAGAGACCGTGTCGACCGACTACGACACGTCGGACCGGCTCTACTTTGAACCTTTGACGGCTGAAGACGTCCTTGAAATCCTGCGCACGGAACAGAGCGCCGGCACGCTCCATGGCGTCATCGTCCAGTTCGGTGGCCAGACGCCGCTCAAGCTCGCCGATGCGCTGGAAAAGGCCGGTATCCCGATCCTCGGCACGTCGCCGGACGCGATCGACCTTGCAGAGGACCGCGACCGCTTCCAGAAGCTTCTGGTCAAGCTTGATCTGACCCAGCCGAAAAACGGTATCGCCTATTCGGTTGAGCAGGCCCGCACCATTGCCGGCGAACTCGGCTTCCCGCTTGTGGTACGCCCCTCCTACGTGCTCGGCGGACGCGCCATGCAGATCATCCATGACGAGCGGTCGCTGCAGAGTTACCTTCTCGACACGGTTCCCGAACTCGTGCCTGAGGAAATCAAGCAGAAGTATCCCAATGATAAAACCGGGCAGATCAATACGCTCCTCGGCAAAAACCCGCTGCTTTTCGACCGCTATCTGACAGAGGCCATCGAGGTCGATGTCGACTGCCTGTGCGACGGCAAGGACACCTGGGTTTCCGGCATCATGGAGCACATCGAGGAGGCCGGCATCCATTCCGGCGACAGCGCCTGCTCCCTGCCCGTCCACTCCCTCTCCGCTGAAACCGTCGCGGAACTCGAAAAGCAGACGGCGGCGCTTGCCAAATCGCTCAATGTCGTCGGCCTGATGAACGTGCAATATGCCATCAAGGACGACACGATCTATGTGCTAGAAGTGAACCCCCGCGCGTCTCGTACAGTGCCCTTCGTCGCCAAGACCATCGGAACGCCGATTGCCAAGGTCGCAGCACGGATCATGTCGGGCGAAACGCTGGATCAGGCGCTTGCTAATTATGGTGGCAAGCCGGCAACGACAGGCCGCAAGCACATCGCCGTCAAGGAAGCGGTGTTCCCATTCGCACGCTTCCCCGGCGTCGATACGCTGCTTGGGCCAGAGATGCGCTCGACCGGTGAGGTCATGGGCCTCGACTATGACTATGCGCTGGCCTTTGCCAAGTCGCAGCTCGGCGCCGGTGTCGATCTTCCGCGCGATGGAACGCTGTTCGTCTCTGTCCGCGACGACGACAAGCCGGGTATTCTTTCGGCCGTCAAGCGTCTCTCCGGGCTCGGCTTCAAAATCATGGCGACCGGCGGCACGGCCCGTTTCCTCTCGGAAAACGGCGTTGCGGCCCAGAAGATCAACAAGGTTCAGGAAGGTCGCCCGCATGTCGAGGACGCCATCCGCAACCGGCAGGTCCAGTTGGTCTTCAACACCACGGACAGCGCCAAGGCGATCTCGGACTCCAAGTCTCTCCGCCGCGCAACGCTGATGCAGAAGGTGCCATATTACACCACCCTCTCGGGTGCTGATGCGGTCGCCGAAGCTATCGCGGCGCTGAAGGCGGGGTCGCTTGAGGTCAGGCCGCTGCAGGATTATTTCGTTTGACAGTCTAGGCCGGTCTGGCGGCACCGCTAAAAGCCTTGCCTAGTAGCACAATGCACTGTAAAATGACCATAGGCATCTGACTATGGTCACGAGTATGAGCAGACAGGTATCCAAATCCGAGTTCAAGGCAAAGGCGCTTGAATATTTTCGGCAGGTCGAAGCGTCTGGCGTTAGCCTTGTCGTGACCGACCATGGCAAGCCGGTGCTTGAGGTGCGCCCTTATCGCGGCGGAACCGAACGCAGCGCAATGGACGTGTTACGTGGCTCGGTCATTCAGTACGACAAGCCAACCGACCCTGTCGGCGACGATGACTGGGCCGAGGCGCAGTGATCGTACTGGACACACATGTCCTGGTTTGGTGGGTGAGCGGCGATCCCGCCTTGAGCAGGACGGCACGTAACGTGATCCAAGAGCAGCAAGTGAGTGGCGAGATCATTATCTCGGCCATCTCAGCTTGGGAAATCGCCATGCTGGTCGATCGAGGACGGCTGGTGCTTTCGATGGATGTCGATTCCTGGCTAAGCGCAGTCGCGCGAATCGAGCGAATGCGCTTTGTCGCCGTAGATCGCGAGATCGGGGTAAAATCGGTGACATTGCCCGGCGACTTTCACAAGGATCCGGCTGACCGCATGATCGTCGCCACGTGTCATGTCTTGAGCGCGCCGCTGGTCACAGCCGACAGCAAAATTCAGGAATACGCGCACATCACCACAATCTGGTAGCGCTACACCCCTTCGTTCTCGAGGCCGTGGCCCGACGGGTCGCTGACGAAGTGCAGCACCTTGGCGAAGAGCTTTTCGTCCTTGTCCTCCCGTCCGATATGCACCACGGTCGACTTGGCGAGATGATTGCGCAAGACCTTCATGACCCGCTCGTGCGCAGCAGGTTCCATGGCGTCGAGGGCCTCATCGATCACCACCCAGCTTGGTTCGTGCAATTTGAGGCGGGCAAAGGCCAGCGATTGCTGTTCGTCGTCGCTGAGTTCCCTGTCCCAGCGCGCGCGGAAATCGAGCATTGATTCAAGCCGGGTCAGGCCGAGTTCATGAAGGGCCGATACCAGTTGCTCGTCGGAAAAGGCTTGCTCGCCTTGCGGATACGACATCGCTCCCCGCAGGCTGCCCGGCGGAAAATAAGGCGAACGCGGCATATAGAGGATCGAGGTGTTCGCCGGCAGGCTGACCGTTCCGGCACCCCACGGCCAGAGGCCGGCAATGGCGCGGAACAGCAATGTCCGGTCGATCCCCGCTTCGCTGGTTATCAGGACGCGCTCGCCTTCCTTGACGATCGCCTTCTTTTCCTTCAGCCGAACCGTTGCCCGGGGCGCGGTGATTTTAAGCGATTCCAGGACGATCTGGTTGGATTCCGTCTCGGTGAATTTGATTCGCTGGTCAACACTGTTCATGAGGTCGGTCGCCTGAACAGCCTGGCGGAATGACGTCACGCGCAAAAGCGTAGCGCGCCAATCGGCAATGGCGCCGAAATTGTTGACGAACCATTTCAACGCGTCGTGCACCTGGTTAAACGCCCCGATCGCAGCCATCAAGCCGCCAAAGGACAGGTTACCGGCAAAGTAGACTGGCGCTGCAACGAGGATCGGGGCAACGATGGTGATCCAGCCGTAACCCGACGTTACCCAGGTCAACTGGGTCAAGGCGGTAACCAGCAGGCGGATCGCACCAAGCAGTCGGTCGATATCGAAACCGAGCCGGCGATTCTCGTCGGCCTCGCCACGGTAGAGCGAAATCGCATCGATATGTTCGTTGACCCGCATCAACGAGAAACGCAGTTCCGATTCCTTCTGGTATCGGTCTGCATTGAGATGAATGAGCCGGCGTCCGACGAGCCAGCTGATCCACGACGCGATGCCAGCATAGAGAAATGCTGCCCAGACCATGTAGCCAGGTATGGAAAAACTGTAGCCCGCCACGTTGAAGACGAAGCCGCTGGAAAACGTCCACAACACGCCGACGAAGCTGATCAGCAATATCGACGCCTGCAACAGCCCGAAGCCGAGATCGGTCGACATTTCGGCGAGGTGGCGGGCATCCTCATGCAGGCGCTGGTCGGGATTGACGCCGATCGGACCGGAATTGGAGAGCTTGAATGCCCGTCGTGGTTGCAGCCATTCGCCGACGAGATCGCGCGTCAGCCCCTCGCGCAGCTTGAGGCGCGCCATCTGATTGAGCCAGGTCTGCGCCACGTTGAGCACGAGCAGCACCGAGGCAATGGCGAAGAACACCATGAGCTGATCGACGAACGCCGAAAAATCGCGACGCGACAGGGCGTCATAGAACGGCACGTTCCAACGGTTGAGAAGGACCTGCCCCGCCGAGGTGACGATGATGATGGCGAAGACGCCGAGAATGAGGAGAATAAGGCGGTTACGAACCGGCGAAATCCAGTAGATATTGCCGATGACGCGAAGCTGCGCCCAGAGACCCGCTTCCACTTCGCCCGCGACGGAGGTGGGCGTGGATCGGTTCGGTTTCTGCTCCGCCATGAGTTTCCCCTGTGGGCGACCGCGAGTCGGCCTTGTTCTACCTTCTAACACACGTCGGATAATGCGCTGAAATGCAAGACGGAATGTAGGGGCAAAATTTACGCGCGCAAGCGCTGCGCGGTAACCTCGATGGCAAGCCATTTTGAATCCGGCTTGTTTTGGGCCGGAATCTGTCATATGTATCCGTCATCGATTTTATCGGTCGAGTGACTTTGCGACCTGCGTAACCCGTTGCGCTTCCTGATGAACTCCATTGCATAGGTTCGATTCCCTGGGCTGCATATGTGCATGCTGCCTGTCTTATACATCTGAAAGGAATTTCCCATGGCTACGGGAACAGTGAAATGGTTCAACAGCACTAAGGGCTACGGTTTCATCCAGCCTGATACCGGTGGTGCCGACGTATTCGTCCATATTTCCGCTGTTGAACGCGCAGGTCTGCGCGGCCTCAATGACGGTCAGAAGGTCAACTACGAAATCGTTCAGGACCGTCGTTCGGGCAAGTCGTCCGCTGACAACCTCAGCGTCGCGGGTTGATGCCGCAAACCGGGAATCGTTCGATTTCTGAAGCACAGAATTGAGAAAGGCGGGTTCACCCCGCCTTTTTCGTTTTATATCAAGAGATTCGTCGGTCCGCCGGACTCAACTTCTAAGCGAGTTCAACAACAACTTTACCGAACGGTCCCCGATCAAGATGATCAAGCGCAGCGTTGAGCTCAGCCAACGTGTAGCTGGCCTCGATGATCGGCTTTACGCCTGAAACGTCGTAGGCCCTAACCAGATCTTCAAGTCCCCGCCGATGGCCGACCTGAAGACCTTCGACGATCAGTCGCTTGCGGGCGAATGCGCCAAAGCTCCCGGACACATCCAGCCCTTCGAGAATGCCAATAAGGGAGATGCGCCCCGCGACGGCAGCCGCCTCAAGCGATTTGCCAAGATGGGCGCCGCCCACGGTTTCGAGAATATGATCGGCGCCGTGATCGCGCGTCAGGCGATGAACGGCTGCCACCCAATTCTCTTTCTTGCGATTGATGCCGTGGTGGGCGCCGCGTTCGCTCGCGCGAGCCAGCTTCTTGTCGTCCCCTGAAACGACGATGATTTCGGCCCCGTGCATCAGGCCGATTTGAAGCCCGAACAGCGAAACGCCGCCGGTGCCAAGAATGAGGACAGTCTGTCCCGCCCGCAATTGTCCACGCTCGACAAGCGCCGTCCACGCGGTCAGTCCAGCGCAGGGCAGCGTGCTGGCCTCGCTGTGCGTAAGAGTGGCAGGGCCTCGCACCGCCCAGTCTTCGTGGAGAACAACATACTCGGCAAGAACCCCCTGCACCGTGCCCCCGAGCGTGCGCCCGTTGGGCTCTCTCGCGGTCCCCGGGCCGTCGCCATCTATCCAATCGGGAATAAACGTGGAGATGACGCTGTCGCCCACGGCAAAGCGCGTCACGCCGTCGCCGACCCCGGCGACGATGCCGGAAAGGTCGGAAGCAGGCACCACCGGATCCGTCAGCGGATCGGGCAAGCCGAAACCGTCATCGATGAGGAGCTTGTCACGATAGTTCAACGACGCGGCGAAGACCTTGATCAATATTTCGCCGTGCCCTGGTTGCGGAACCGGTACGTCCGCCAGCTTTAGATTTTCCCTGCCGGCCGCGGTCAATTGCCAGCGTCGCATCGTGGTTGTCATGGATACACCTTTCTATCGCACCCGCCTCCGGGTTGAGGTGTCGACCATATATGCGCCGCGAGCACAACAGTTGCGCCAATCAGCATCAATATTGTATCCCTACTGTCTACAATGAGGATTGAGCACGTTGAACAAACTCGCCGGCATTCAGGAATTTGTTGCAGTTGTCGACGCGGGCGGATTCTCGGCAGCGGCCGAACGCCTGCACATGTCGAGGTCGGCGGTGGGCAAGACCGTGGCACGCCTTGAGCAGCGGCTTGGCGTGAGGCTCTGCCATCGCACAACCCGGGCATTTGCGCTGACTACAGAGGGGCACGCCTTCTACGAGCGCTCGCTGCGCGTCCTCGCTGAAGTCGAGGCGGCCGAATTTGCTCTGACCTCGGAAATGGCCGAGCCAGCCGGCCGCATGCGGATCAGCGTACCGGCAATCTTCGGCCGGCGCTGCGTGGCGCCGGTCGTCTTCGATCTCGCCCGGCAATATCCGCGACTGCGATTCGACGTCTCCTTCACCGACCGGACCGTGGACCTTATCGAAGAGGGTTACGACTTGATCGTGCGCAACACCGTGCTTCCGGACAGGGCTGGATTGAGCGCACGCCGTATCGCCCGCCAGCGCATGGCCATCTGCGCGTCACCGGACTATCTCGCCGCGCGCGGAACACCCGGTGCACTCGATGACATCGCTGCACACGACGCCATCACCTATGGCCGCGACGGCAATGCCCGCCCTTGGCTGTTCCCTGACGGGCGCGGCGGCACCTTCGCTGCCCCGACGCGAAGTTTGCTCATCGTTGACGATCTTGAGGCTGCGGCGGATGCTGCCGCGAGCGGTCTTGGCCTCGTATGGTCGCCGTGCTGGCTGATCCGCGATCACGTTCGCGCAGGCCGTCTGGTTCAGGTGATGACCGGGCTTGAGCCTCTGATCTTCGACACATTCGCGGTATGGCCGACCGCCCCCTTCATGCCCGCCCGCCTGCGCGTCCTCGTCGACGCTTTGGCGAGCCGCCTTCCGGGCATGACCGGCGCAGACCGCGAGATCAAGTGACTAGGGCGAGTGGGATGGTTCTTACGGAATCCACGTGATTGGCACGTGTCCTTCGTCTGCAGCAACCCGGCTCAGCCATTTTGCAATCGACGGGTAGGCTGAAAGATCGTAGCCGCCGCGATTGGCTTCGTGTGTATAGGCGTAGAGGGCGATGTCGGCTAGACTCATGCTGCTGCCCACCAGGTATGGCGTTTTC
The DNA here is from genome assembly GCF_900104165.1 of Phyllobacterium sp. YR620. Classification (NCBI taxonomy): domain Bacteria; kingdom Pseudomonadati; phylum Pseudomonadota; class Alphaproteobacteria; order Hyphomicrobiales; family Phyllobacteriaceae; genus Phyllobacterium; species Phyllobacterium sp. YR620. The sequence goes on along the minus strand of NZ_FNJP01000001.1, from coordinate 303,377 downwards.
TGCAGCTGCGTTTCCATGACGAGGAGCGCCTTGTTCCCCCCCTCTAGCGTTGCCGCGAGCCGCTCTGGCGTCGCCTCCTTGGCCCGTTCCGGATAGACGAACAAGGCCTTTCTCACGGCGATGTTCGGTTCATGCGTATACTGCTCGAAGAACAGCCACTGATACATCAGCGCCCGCTCGTAGGGGTCCTCGGGAATGAAGCGGCTGCCTTCGCCAAGGTGCAGCAGGATTGCGTTTGATTCTGCGATGAACCGCCCGTCGTCGAGTTCGAGCAGGGGCACCTTGCCGTTCGGATTTTTTGCTAGATATTCAGGCTTGCGCGTTGAACCGTCCACGGAAGACACATGGATATGCTCGAACGGCATCGCCAATTTCGCCATCAAAAGCCGTGGCTTGTAGCAGTTTCCGGATTCGGGCTGTGAGTAGAGTTTCGGCATATTGCTGGTCTCCTGTGGCAGGCGAATATTTTCGCTCCTTCGCGCAATGTCCAATCATTTTGCTTGAAGGATGGAACAAGCGAAGCTGATGCTTCGCCAGTTCGATGTCACACCCTGCATAGAAAGTGAGCGATGAAAAGCCTTCAGGGCATGCTTTTGCTTGCGATTCGCCCTCCATTGCGACATACGAACCCCGCAACCGCCCGGCGGTTATCAACCCTCGTTTCTGGAGAACGACAAAATGGCATTCCTCGCAGACGCCCTTTCCCGTGTGAAGACTTCCGCAACCATTGCGATCACCCAGAAAGCGCGCGATCTGAAAGCCGAGGGCCGTGATGTCATTTCCCTATCGGTCGGCGAGCCGGACTTCGATACGCCCGATAATGTCAAGGAAGCCGCAATTGCCGCCATTCGCCGCGGCGAAACCAAATATACGCCCGTCGCGGGCATACCGCAGCTTCGTGAAGCGATCGTGCGCAAATTCAAGCGCGAGAACGAACTCGAATACAAGGCCAACCAGGTTATCGTCAGCACCGGCGGCAAGCACGTCATCTATAACGCGCTGCTTGCGACGCTCAATCCAGGCGATGAAGTGATCTGCGTTGCGCCCTATTGGGTAAGCTACCCGGAAATGGTGGCGTTGTGCGGTGGCACCCCGGTGATCGTCTCCGCGCTGCAGAAGAACGAATTCAAGTTGCAGCCCGAGGATCTCGAGCGTGCGATCACGCCGAAGACCAAGTGGATCATCATGAATTCGCCTTCGAACCCCTCGGGCGCGGCCTATACGTGGGACGAAATGAAGAAGCTGACGGATGTGCTGATGCGCCATCCGCATGTATGGGTGCTGACCGACGACATGTACGAGCACCTGACCTATGGCGACTTCAAGTTTGTCACGCCGGCGCAGGTCGAGCCGAACCTCTACAACCGCACCCTGACGATGAACGGCGTTTCGAAGGCCTATGCCATGACCGGCTGGCGCATCGGCTACGCCGCCGGCCCGCTCGAACTGATCAAGGCAATGGACATGGTCCAGGGCCAGCAGACCTCCGGGACGAGCTCCATTTCACAGTGGGCGGCCGTGGAAGCGCTCGATGGAACGCAAGAACATTTGCCGGTGTTCAAGAAGGCCTTCGAAGGACGTCGCGACCTGATCGTCTCGATGCTGAACCAGACCAAGCTCCTCGAATGCCCCAAACCCGAAGGCGCATTCTACGTCTATCCGTCCTGCGCGGCCGCAATCGGCAAGACCGCGCCGTCGGGCAAGGTCATCGAAACTGACGAGGATTTCGTCAGCGAATTGCTGGCGACCGAAGCTGTCGCGGCCGTACATGGCTCGGCATTCGGGCTCGGCCCGAACTTCCGCATTTCCTATGCAACCTCCGACGCCAACCTCGAAGAGGCCGGCAAGCGCATTCAGCGCTTCTGCGCCAGCCTTCGCTGATTGACTGCAGAAGACCAGCGAGGGGGGGCAGTAAAGCGGCCCCTTTTCGTTCCGCCGACTAATCACGCCATTGTGTGAGAACGACCCACGATTACTGGCTATTTTGCACCCCGAAACCGACATAACGGAGTGGTCATGGCCGTAGTAATTCGCAAGCCCGCCTGGGCGATTTCCTACGCCTTGGCGACCCCTGAAACGGCATTTCTCGATCGCAGGGAAATTTTGAAGGCCTGGGGCCTCGGTGCGCTGGCGCTTGCGGCAAGCGCGAGCCTGCCGAGGGGCGTGCGGGCTGCAACCCTTCCCGCCGGCAACCCCGCGCTCTACCCCGCGAAACAGAATACGGCCTATAAACTCGACCGCAGCCTGACGCCGGAAGAGATCAATTCGAAGTACAATAATTTCTATGAGTTCGGTGGCGACAAGGACATCTGGACCGAGGCGCAGACACTCGTCACCAATCCCTGGGACATTGAAATCGGCGGCATGGTGGAAAAACCCTTCACCATCGCCTTTGCCGAACTTGAGGCAAAAATGCCGCTGGAGGAGCGCCTCTACCGGCACCGCTGCGTCGAGGCATGGTCGATGACCATACCCTGGACCGGCTTCTCGCTGGCGAAGCTTGTGGAACTGGCAAAGCCGACCGCCTCGGCGAAATATATTCGCTTCGAGACATTTTACGATCCGGCGATGGCGAGCGGCCAGAATGGCTTCCTGTATACCTGGCCCTATGTGGAGGGGATAACCATGGCGGAGGCGGCCAACGAACTCGCCTTCATGGTCACGGGCGCCTATGGCAAGCCGCTGCTCAACCAGTTTGGCGCGCCGCTTCGCCTCGCCCTGCCATGGAAATACGGATTCAAATCGATCAAATCGATCCGCAAGATAAGCTTCACCGACGAGCGGCCGGTAAGTTTCTGGGAAGGGCTCGCCTCGAACGAATATGGTTTCTGGGCCAACGTCAATCCGGATGTCGCGCACCCGCGCTGGAGCCAGGCGCAGGAGCGTGTCTTGCACACGGGCGAGACCGTGCCGACGTTGCTATTCAACGGGTATGGCGAACAGGTGGCTGGATTATATGCGGGGATCGAGGGTGAAGAACTCTATCGCTAAGAAGCGTACCCCTGAAAAGAAAAGAGGCCGGACAAATGCCCGGCCTTAAGTTTTGAAGGTGCCGTTTCCGGCTAAAACCTCCAGAGGGGAACACTTGCGGGCGCGCAATGGGAGGAGGAGACGCACCGGCAAGTGATGTGGATATGAAGGTTTTGACCTTTTCTCGCAACACCCAATTGTGCATTGCACCCATGCATCTGATGCATAGCGCGCCAGTTCGCTTAAGAATTCATCATTTTTGCATATTGAAATCGCAATGCCGAACGATTTGTCTGGCCGAAAACTTCGCAGCCCGCCGCCATGCTTCGTCGGTATCGCCGCGATAGGTGATGAAGTCGCCGCAGACGGCGCGGCTGTCCCGCACGTCCAGCACCGAGTATCGCAGCCAGCCGATGAGCGTGCTGGTTTTCTGCACGGCGCCAATGACGACATAGGTCGCGCCGTTCTGCCTCGCCATTGCGGAGAGCGCTGCAAATCCCGGGTCGGTCGCCGTGCATTGGCCGTCCTGGCATGGCAACGGCACCAATTTGAACTTTCCTTGCTCCGCCAGTTGCCGGCGCAGATAGTCGGCAAGCTCCCTCAGCCGCCTCTGATGGTCGGCGGACTGGTCCCGGGGCTCACCGGACGTATCGACGAAATCGAAATTGGCGGAGGCGATCAGCGTTTGTGTTTCTGCATCGCTGTGACCAGAGGCCAGGAGCAGACTCAAAAACGCAATCGATATGCGAGCAACTGCAGGCATGACACACCGTGCCGGCGAAATGGCCGGTCCGTTCGAAGGTGCCTCACGATGGACTATAATTCGCCTGCGAAGAAAGGATAGTCTAATACGCCCAGGTGCGCGCCTTGGAAAACAGGAAATCGCGGAAAACATGCAGCTTTGCGGCGTTCTTGATGCCCTCCGGATAGCAGAAGAACGTATCAAAGGACGGCAATTCCATCTCGGGCAGAAGCCGAACAAGGGTCGAGTCCTTCTCCACCATATAGTCCGGCAATACACCGATGCCGACGCCTTTCTGGATGGCACGCTTGATCGACAAAAGGTTGTTGATCTGCAGTACCGCCGGCCTGAGGTTCCCGTCCGATCGGCCGATGACCTCCAGCCAGTTCAGATTGGTGAGATAGGAGGGCGCAGGCTCGCCGAAGCTGATGATGCGATGCGAATCGATTTCGTCGATGCTTTCGATCTTGCCATACTTGGCAATATAACCCGGCGCGGCGTAGACGTGCATGTGTACGGTAAAGAGTCGACGCTGAATAAGATCCGGCTGTTGCGGCTGGCGCAGGCGAATGGCGCAATCAGCATGGCGCATCGTCAGATCGAGTTCCTCATTGTCGAGGAGGAGTTGCAACTGGACTTCAGGATAGAGTTCGATGAACTCCTGAACGCGCTCGATAAGCCAGCCTGAACCGAGGCCGACCGTCGTCGTCACGCGCAGCTTTCCGGACGGCCTGTCCTTGCTTTCCGTAAGTCGCGACCTGACGTTTTCAAGCTTCATGAGAACTTCGTGGGCGGTGCGATAAAGTACCTCGCCCTGTTCGGTCAGGATGAGACCGCGCGCATGCCTATGAAACAGCGGCACGCCGACATCCTGCTCCAGGGCGCTGACTTGACGGGAAATAGCCGATTGCGACAGGTGCAATGTCTCGGCAGCATGGGTGAACGAACCAGCTTCTGCCGCAGCATGAAATATTCGCAACTTGTCCCAATCAAGCGACATCGCGCAGTTTTCTCCCCACTCCGGCCGCGCCATCGCGGCCAGCTCCATTTGACCCATTGCCCCCAAAATCATGTTTGATTGTCTGGGGTTGGGCCACTCAACATTCCACCGCAGCCCCGCGTGCCATCAGGCGCGGTGCGCGGCGGTTATTCTTATTCAGCAGCTTCGCGTACTGGTTCCTGGGCGGCCAGCCAGCGTTCGGCTTCAAGTGCTGCCATGCAACCCATGCCTGCTGCAGTTACCGCCTGACGGTAGATGTCGTCCGTGACATCGCCGGCAGCAAAGACGCCCGCAACATCGGTTGCCGTGGAATCCGCCGCCGTCCAAAGATAGCCGTTCGGCTTGTGCTTGAGCTTGCCCTTGAAGAGCTCCACGGCCGGCGCGTGACCGATGGCAACAAAGACGCCATCTGTCTCAAGATCAGTGGTTTCGCCAGTCTTGATGTTCTTCAGGCGCACGCCCGAGACCGATGCCGGCAGCGGCGCCCTCGCTTCGGTCCCCGTGATCTCGTCGATGACATTGTCCCAGATGACCGTGACGTTTTCTTTGCTGAACAGGCGATCCTGGAGGATTTTCTCGGCACGGAACTGGTCGCGGCGGTGAACGATGGTCACCGACTTGGCAAGATTGGCAAGGTAGAGCGCTTCCTCGACGGCAGTATTGCCGCCGCCGACGACGACCACGTCCTTGTTGCGATAGAAAAATCCGTCGCAGGTGGCGCAAGCCGAAACGCCAAAGCCCATGAAAGACTGTTCGGTCGGAATTCCGAGCCACTTCGCCTGTGCGCCGGTGGCAATGATCAGCGCATCGCAGGTGTATTGCGTTCCACCGTCCCCAACCAGCCGGAAGGGGCGCACCGACAAGTCGACCTCGGTGATAATGTCATGCGCAATTTCGGCCCCGACATGTTCGGCCTGAATGCGCATCTGCTCCATCATCCAGGGTCCCTGAACGGGATCGGCGTAGCCCGGATAGTTCTCGACATCGGTCGTGATCATCAACTGGCCGCCCTGCTGCAGGCCCGCCACGATAAGCGGTTTCAAATTAGCGCGGGCAGCGTAGATCGCAGCGGTATAACCCGCGGGACCGGAGCCGATAATGAGAACGGGCACATGGCGCTTCGACATAACAAGACCTTAAATTCATTTCTCACAAAAGTTGGCGCGGGCCACAGCTCGCGTTCGACCGCCATAAGGTAGTGGCTCAGCCCCCGGTGTTGCAAGGTCTGTGCAAAACATAGGCGGGTTAGCCACAGCTTGCTGCTGCCTTTCCCGCCTCTTCGTTCCATTGTGCGCTCTGCACGAACCAGTTATGAAACTGAAGATGTCAAAAATGCGGACCACCGCCCTTTCCAGAACGTAGCGACCGATTTCTGACGGACGGAGGTCAACGCCATTTTTCGCACCATCATCAATCTATGCGCGCGGTTCGGCCTCATCATGGCAGCGACAATGCTCATACCGGCACTCATCGACCTCAAGGCCGGCAGTCGCGATTGGCTCGTCTTCGTCCAGGCAGCAGGTCTTACCGCCGTCCTGTGCTGGCTGACCAGCCTTGCCACGCACCAGCCCGAGATCCGCTTCACCCCCCGGCTTGGATTCCTGCTGATAGTCGCCCTCTGGCTCAGTGCGGCCGTGTTCGGCGCCCTGCCCTTCATCTTCTCGCCCTTGCCTATCAGCATCATCAAGGCCTTCTTCGAGTCGATGTCCGGCATTACTGCCACCGGCGCCACGGTTCTGACCGGTCTCGACAGGATGCCGCGCGGTATCCTGCTCTGGCGCTCGATGCTGTGCTGGTTCGGCGGCCTCGGCTTCATTGGCCTCGGCCTTTTGCTGCTGCCGTCCTTGCGCGTCGGCGGCATCCAGCTGCTGCACATGGAATCCTCGGACAAGTCGGAGAAGATACTGCCGCGTATCCACCAGATCGCGACCGGCATCGTCCTCGCCTATGTCAGCCTGACGTTGATTTGCACCATTCTCTATTTTGTTGCCGGAATGGGCATGTTCGACGCCATTAATCATGGCATGACCACCGTTGCGACGGCGGGCTTTTCGACGCACGATTCATCACTCGGCTTTTACGCGCACAACCGCGCCATCCTCATCATCGCCACCGTGTTCATGATCCTCGGTGCCTTGCCTTTCGTGCTCTATATAAAGGCGGCGATGCCGCAACGCCGGGTATCGATGAGCGATCCGCAGGTTACGCTGTTCTTCATCATCATTGTCAGCTTCAGTGCGATCCTTGCCGCCGGGCTCATGCTGGAAACCGGCATAGGGCTTGTTGACGCGATCATCGCGGCAACGTTCAACCTTGTCTCGGTGATCACCACGACGGGCTTTGCGACAGAAGACTATACGCTTTGGGGTGCCGAGGCGCTCGGCATATTCTTCCTCGTGACGTTCATCGGCAGTTGTTCCGGTTCAACTTCCGGCGGCATCAAGATCAATCGCCTCATCATTCTCTGGCAGATGGCATCTGCAAGCCTGACGCGCCTGATCCTGCCGAACGCCATCGTCAAGATGCGTTATGGGAAATCGGAAATCACCGACGAAGTCGCACAATCGGCCCTCCTGTTCATCTTTCTCTACATGGCCTCGCTCGTCGCAGGCGCTACGGTGCTTGCCATGCTCGGCAACGATCTCGGCACCGCTTTCACCGGCGCCCTGACTGCGCTTTCGAATGTCGGCCCGGGATTTGGCGAAACGATCGGCCCGGCGGGGAACTTCTCCACAATTGGCGATCCCTCGCTGCTTGTTCTGAGCTATCTGATGCTTGCTGGACGACTTGAAATCGTCACCGTCGTTATTCTCTTTACCCGTCGCTTCTGGACGAGATAAATCGCAACCTGTTTGCAACCGGCGGGCAATGCATTACACAGCGGCAGGAATCGCTTATGTATAACGCACTTACCGTGTGAAACAGGATAAAGGCACCCATGCCTCTGAAGGCGGAACTCGACGCGATCGACTGGAAAATCCTGAAACAATTGCAGGACAATGGCCGCATCACCAATGTGGAGCTCGCCGAACGCGTCGGTATCTCGGCGCCGCCCTGCCTGCGCCGCGTGCGCAAACTTGAGGAAAGCGGCGTCATTCAGGGCTATCGCGCGATCCTGAACGGCGCGGTTCTTGGCCAGGACATCGTGGCGTTCTGCATGATCCGCCTGCACCGCCAGTCCGATGCCGATTTGAAGAGCTTTGCCGAGAAGACCCAGAACTGGACGCTCGTGCGCCGCGCCTGGATGGTTTCGGGTGAATCGGACTTCCTGCTTCACTGCGTTGCGAGCGACCTTTCCACCTTCCAGAACTTCGTCATCGAGGAACTCACCTCGACGCCGAACGTCGATTCGGTGCGTACATCGCTGACCATCCGCTCGGTAAAGAACGAACCTTTGATGGTGCTCTAGGTTCGTCGCGTGCGGCTGTAGAGGTTCAACGCGACCCGGTAATACGGCCTTAGAATTTCCCGTTTCAAGCGGGCGCCGAAACTCTTGTTCTTGCCCTGAACGACCGTACCGCCAAGATCGAAATCGATCTCGCGAATGGTGGTCGGTCGCGCGGAAAGAACGCGCGCGGTATGCAGCCAGCGCATCTGTATCGTCGTGTCGACCGGACGATCGAACCGCTCCGTCGCCTTCAGGAGTTCTGCGGCCGCCTCGCGGCCGACAAGTTGCATCTGCATGCCAAGGCCGGGCAAGCGCGGCTGCATGATCGAACAGGTGCCCTTGCGTGCAATGTCGGTTCCATGTTCGCCCCGCGCCCAGCGCGGAAAGCGGATATAATCGCCGGGCTGAATGGCCTCCAGCGCCAGTGCAAGTTGCTCGGCGAATGGACCGTCGTAAATATCGACATCGTCCTCGATGACAAGCCCCGCATCGAGACCGCGCTCGACGATCGTCGCCCACGCCTTGCGGTGCGACTGGAAGCAGGCGATTTCCGAAGGACGCAGCTCGAACGGGTAGTACGGCTTGTGCAATGACTGGGCATAGACCGCATCGATTTCGGCCGGCGTCATGTTCATGGCGTCAATGGCATCGAGGATTTCAGCCTCGATCGGCAGGCGTTTGATCAGCTTCTCGACGTGTTCGCCTCGCTTTCTGGCGCGCTTTAGATGGATGATCAGCGCGGCAGTCTTCACCGCAGCCCGCCCGCGAACATGGCTTCGTAGACGTCGAGAATCTTTCCGGCTTCCTTTTCCAGCGGAAAATTCTCCCGGACATGTGCAAGGCCGGCCTTGCCCATATCGGCGCACTGGGCCGGATCGGCGAGATAAGGTGCGATCGCGGATTCCAGCGCCTTGCCGTCACCCGCAGGAACGACTGATCCTGTTCCGGGTGTAATCATCTCGGCATAGGCGCCCGCATCGCTCGCGACAACCGCCGTCTGCGACGCCATGGCTTCGAGCGGTGTCAGGCCGAAGCCTTCCTTGCGGGACGGAGCAACGTAAAGCGTCATGCGGCGATACCAGATGCGCACGTCCGGCACTTCACCGAGGAAAAGAATGCGGTCCTCAAGTCCGGCGGCGGCGATCTTCTGCCGCAGTTCCTGCTCAAAACCCTTGTTTTCAACGGTCGTGCGACCGGTCATGATTGCCGTCCATTCCGGATGCTGCGGCAAAAGGCTGATCATTGCATCGACGAAGAGGTCGGTCCCCTTCGAATGCCGAATCCGGCCCGAACAGCCGACGAGATATTTCCCCGGCAGGCCAGAGGCCGCAAAGCTGTCCTCTTCGCCCGATGGCGGGTGAAACCGCTCTGTGTCGACACCGTGCATGATAACCGTGTGCGGCACCTCAAGGAAGCTGCCGGATTTCCCGCTCGTCGCGATGACGGCATTCATTTGCCGGATAAGCCACTTGGTGAAGGACCTGTGGTCACGCTGCGCCGCCGAGGTAAAAAGCAACTTCAGCCGCATGCGCAAGACCGAACGCATCAAAATGCCTGCGACCATCTCCGTATTGCGGCGGGCGTGCCAGATGCGGAAAGGACGGGTTCGCGGCCTTAGCCATAGGCCAGGTAGCCCCAACCAGCGGATCTTCGGCAGATCGTCCGGCAGGCCCGGCCCCAAGGTTGCTATCTTGAGGCCGTTTGCGCGTTGCAATGGAATAAGCTGGATGATGGTCGAGGTGACGCCGGAAAGCGTGCGCTTGAAGTTTGGCGCGATCACCTCGACGTTTGACACGGTATCGAACGACACCGCTTAAACGAATCTGAAGCCGAGGATTTCGTAGGACCGTGCGCCGCCTGGCGCATTGACTTCGATCGTGTCGCCTTCGCTCTTGCCGATCAGGGCGCGGGCGATTGGCGAGGAAACGGAAATCCGGCCCGCCTTGGGATCGGCTTCCTGGTCGCCGACGATCTGGTACGTCCGCTCTTCCTCGGTATCCTCGTCGACAAGACGGATCGTCGCGCCGAACTTGATCTTGTCGCCGGAAAGCTTGGTAATGTCGATGATCTCGGCGCGCGCCGTATAGTCCTCGAGTTCGCCGACGCGACCCTCGTTGTGGCTCTGCGCTTCCTTGGCAGCATGATACTCGGCGTTTTCCGAAAGGTCGCCATGAGCGCGCGCCTCCGCAATCGCCTGGATGATGCGCGGCCGTTCTTCTTGCTGGCGCCAGCGCAGCTCTTCCTTGAGCTTGTCAAATCCTGCCTGAGTCATCGGGACCTTTTCCATGTCCTCTCCTTTCGTTGTAGTGCCAAAACGGGCCAAAACAGAGCCGCGCGGCACAAAAAGAAAACGGTCGCCGGAGCTCAAAGCTTCGGAACCGTTCAATCATTCCTGACTTAATATAGCATCGTTTCAGGCAATTTCACGAAGAAAGTGGAAATAGTGCCGGCAAACGGATTTGCGGGCGATGCGGTATCGAATCACAAGGGACTCACATCACTGTGAGGCGACCGAACCGTCGAAATGTGTTCTCAATTTCCCAAACTGACTCGCCACGCCCGACAACGCCCGCGATGAAAGGACCCTCATCGATGCGACGGAGAACAGCTATTTTGCTGGCAAGCGCCCTTTGCTTTGGCGCCCAGATAGCCCAGGCCGAGACCTTCGACACCGAGAAAGCGCCAGTCGCCTCCGAGACGGTCGCGAGCAACCTGGACCACCCCTGGAGCCTCGCCTTCCTTCCGGATGGCGCCCTTCTCGTAACGGAGCGCGCCGGGAATATGCGGATCGTCAAGGATGGCAATGTATCGGAACCGCTGAAAGGTGTACCGAAGGTCGCCGCGATGGGCCAGGGCGGCCTGCTCGATGTCGTGGCGGCGCCGGATTTTGCGCAAAGCGGGAGCATCCTTTTCACCTTCTCAGAACCTGGCAAGGACGGTGCGGGCACTGCGATTGCAAGCGCCAGACTCGTGCGCAGTGGACAGGGCGGAACCCTCGAGGACGTCACCGTCCTCACCTCGATGCGCAAGAAGACCAGCAAGGGCCAGCACTTCGGCTCGCGCATAGTCATTACGCCCGATGGCAAGCTGTTCGTGACGATGGGCGAGCGCGGCGACCGCAACCGCGCCCAGGATTTCAAGGATGAAGCAGGTTCCGTGCTTCGCATCAATGCCGACGGTACCACGCCGGCGGACAATCCGTTCGCCGATGGCAATAAGGGGCTGCCGCAAATATGGTCGAAGGGCCATCGCAATCCGCAAGGGGCGACCTGGGATCCAGTCACGCAGACGCTCCTGACAGTGGAGCATGGCGCAAAGGGTGGTGATGAGATCAACCAACCCCAGGCAGGCAAGAATTATGGCTGGCCGGTCATCTCCTACGGCAAGGATTATTCCGGCGCCAAGATCGGCAAGGGCACGAAGGCCAAGGGTTACGAGCAGCCACTCTACTATTGGGATCCGTCGATTGCGCCGTCGGGGCTGGCCGTCTACGAAGGCGAGATGTTTCCGGAATGGCAGGGCGATCTCCTTGTCGGATCGCTGAAGTTTGCAACGCTGGTGCGGCTTGAACGCGATGGAAAAGGCACGATCGCAACCGAGGAGCGCATGCTCAAGGACGCGTTCGGCCGTATCCGCGACGTTCGCGTCGCGCCGGATGGCTCGGTCTATCTTCTGACCGACGATGCTGATGGCAGGATCATTCGATTGACACGCGCACGAGCAAGCTAAGCGTCTTGCAGTCGTCGGTTGCAGCAGTTAGAGCAATTGCGACTGCGGAACCTGATGTAACCGCACCAACTTGTGGGATCGTCATGACGCATGGCCGGGCCAATATTCTGCTGCTTCTTGCCGGAGCGATCTGGGGTTTCGGCTTCGTTGCCCAGTCGACGGCCATGGCCAGTGTCAAGCCGTTCATGTTTGTCGCCATCCGCTTCTTTCTTGCGGCGCTGACTGTCCTGCCTCTCGCGATTCGCGAGGCAAAAAACGCGCGCCAAGTACTGACGCAGCGCGATTATCTCGGCTTTGTCTTCATCGGCCTCCTGCTCTTTTCCGGCGCAGCCCTGCAGCAGGTTGGCATGCTCACATCGTCGGTCACCAATGCCGGGTTCCTGACTGGGCTTTACGTCGTCATGGTGCCGATCCTCGGCGTATTCCTGTTTTGGCAATGGCCGCATCCGGTCGTCTGGCCCTGCGCCCTGACTGCGCTTGCCGGGATCTACCTTCTTTCCGGGGGCCGGCTCGATGGTCTGACCGTTGGAGACTGGCTTATCGTGGGATGTGCGGTTTTCTGGGCCCTGCAGATCATCTTCATCAATCGCATCGGCGTTCAGAGCGGGCGCCCGATCATGCTGTGCCTGGTGCAGTATCTGGTTTGCGGCATCCTCGGCCTGCTGGTCTCGATGACAAGCGAGCGGACCGAACTGTTTTCGATCCTCGCGGCCGGTCCGGAACTCATTTTTGCGGGTGTCCTGTCGTCGGGCGTAGGCTTCACCCTGCAGGCCGTCGGCCAGCGTTTCACAACGGCGCCGCAGGCTGCCATCATGCTTTCGTCCGAAGCCCTTTTTGCCGCGATCTTCGGCATCATTCTGCTCGGCGAGCGCCTGACGCTTCAGGGCCTTGTCGGGTGCGCCCTCATTTTTTCGGCAATGATCGCCGTCGAACTCATCCCGATGCTGCGCAACAAGTCACGCCTTGAAGATCAAGGTCGCCCCGCCGGCAATCAGGGCAAATCCGGCCACGTGCTGCCAGGTGAATGATTCCTTGAGATAAAACACCGAGAACAGGCTGAAGACGACGAGCGTGATGACTTCCTGCATCGTCTTCAGTTCAGCGGTCGAATAGACCGTGTGGCCGATGCGATTGGCCGGAATGGCCAGCCAATATTCCATCAGCGCGATGCCCCAACTGATGAAAACCACCTTCGCCAGTGGCGCTGACGGAAACTTCAGGTGACCGTACCAGGCGAAGGTCATGAAAACATTGGAAGCAATAAGCAGGAAAATGGGCGCAATGGATGGCGATAGGAAATTCGGCATGATCGCTCTTTCAAGAACATAGGTCGTTGGCTACGGCAGGCTAAATGCACCGGCAATTGCAGCAAAATCAAGCCATTTGCGGGCCCGTCATGTTTCGATCCCAAATGTTAAGAAGCCGCTGACCTTTCCTTTACGATTTGCCTCTACTTTCACCCGTTGCTGCGCCTCGATTCAGGCAATGGGATGTGGTGACATGAGTTGTGCGTTGTCGTCCGCTGTGCGCTTGAAGCGCTTATCCACGATACTGCTCCTGTCTGTGTCGACGACCCTCAGTGGCTGTGGCATGGACGAGGTGCGCCGTCCCATGGCCGACGTCGGCAGCGGTTCGGATACCGCTATTGCCAGCAGATCGCTCGCCAGCGAGGAAAATCAGGTCGCTGTCGAAACGCAAACGCTGCCGAGCTCCGGGATGGACCAAATGTCTGGGCCACCCCCCGACGTCATTTCTGTGCCGGACACCAGCCAGGCGGCGAGCGAACCGATTGAGCCGGCGACGCCGACCTTGCAGCCGTCCGAAGCAGCGCCGGAAATTCCGCGGCTTGGGGAAACCAAGCCCTATTCCCTGCCGGAAATGGAACCCCCGTCGGATGATGACAAGAGCTATGGGTATCTGAAAAATTATAGCTATCCCAATGCGATACGCGATCCTATCGCACGCGGCGAAAGCGTCCTCGGCATGTCCGGCGGCGAGATGGCCTGCCGCACCGAACTGAAGAGGCTTGGCGTGGTGTTTCAGGAAAAGCCGCCAATTAACGATGGCGGCGCCTGCCGCATCGACCATCCGCTCGCGGTCAGCGGCTTTGCCAGCGGCAATATAAAACTAAAACCGACGGCGACCCTGAATTGCCAGATGACGCTTGCATTCGCTCGCTGGGTCAAGGGCGACCTCTCGCCCTCGACGCGGCTGCGCTACCTTTCGGGCATCAACACCATACATCAGGCGTCGAGCTATTCTTGCCGCACCATGAGCAGCCAGCGCGGCCGGCCCATGTCCGAGCACGCCAGGGGCAATGCGCTCGACATTGCGAAAATCACGCTCAACAACGGCCGCGAAATCGAGGTCGAAAGGCCGGGGCTCTTCTCGTTTCGCCAGCGTGGTCTTCTCAACACCGTTCGTTCGGATGCTTGCGACTATTTCACCACGGTGCTCGGACCCGGTTACGACCGTTTTCACAGCACGCATTTCCATTTCGACCTGATGCAGCGGCGCAGCGGCCACCGCGCCTGCCGCTGATCAGTGCGGGTTTAATTGCCGCTGCTTGTAGCTCCGATATTCCCAGACGGTGACGATGATCAGGATAGCGCTGGTCGCGGCGCCGATCGCCAGCGGTGAAAGAGCCGGGCAAATGACCGCCAATCCGGCACACAGCACGAGCCCCACAAGATGGGATAGCGGCACCCGGCCATTGACGTAGCGCTTGAAGAGAAGATTGCCGACAAGATAAAGCGCCGTGCCGCCGACCGACGTCCAGATCATGGCAGCTTCCGCATGGCCGAGCGGATGGTCCAGCACCAACTCGTCCGAGACGGCGATGACAATGATGCCAGCGACCAGCAACACGTGGACATAGGTATAGGCGATGCGGGCTATTCGCCCCGGGTCGTCGGTCTCTGCAATCTTGTGATGTGCCGCCGACTGGCCGAGATTGAAATAGATGAGATACATGGCGACGGACGCGACGAAAGTGGTCAAGAACGCCGCCAGCGAAACCAGGCTCCATTCTTGCTCCGAAAAGGTGGCGCCGGATACGAGGATGGATTCGCCGAGTGCAATGATGATGAAAAGGGCCGCCCTTTCGGCCATATGGTCGCCGCTGACATTCCAATCCGTGGTGATTGAGGCGCCAAGCCTGGGCGCCCAAAATCCCACGGCCGGCCCAAGGATCTCAATTGCCAGCGCCGCTGCCCACAGCGGTAGACGATATTCCGGCATGGCCAGGCCACCGGCCAGCCAGAAGATCGCCGAACTACTGAGCCACACGGCAATGCGCTGGAAGTTGCGGAAGTTGGCGTCGTCGTGATGCCGCACCGCCCACAGCATGAACAGCGTGCGTCCAAGTTGCATTGAGACATAGGCGAGCGCAAAGACGATGCCGCGCCCGGCAAAGGCGGCGGGTATCGAGGTGGAGAGCACAAGCCCGGCGAGCATCAGCGCGAACAGCATCGTGCGGACTGGCGCGGTCGCGGGGTCAAGCCAGTTGGTCACCCACATTGTATAGACCCATACCCACCATACGGCGGTGAGCAGCAGCGCGCTTTCGGCAAGGCCCTTTAGGCTCAGATCATGCAGGAGGAAATGCGATATCTGCGTAATGGCGAATACGAAGACGAGGTCGAAGAAGAGTTCGACAAAATCGACCTTCGCACTATCAGCAGCATCCCGCTGACGGGAATAGTCCCGAATTGCCCCGAAGAATGCCACGCCCCATCTCCCAAATCATTAGCCTGCCCGTAAGATGAAGCGGTTCCAGCCAAAAATGAAATGGTTTTTGGCGCAGGCAGAACCTGAACGCGCGCCCGACACTCCTGACAATTTGGGGTTGCGCTTACGCGCCGCTTTCCCACTTTTAGATGATCAAACAACTCCGGGAGGAACCCATGCGCTTCGTTGACCGCTATCCAATCATCGTCACAGACCGCAAGGAGGCCTGCCGCGACTTCTGGATCGAGCATCTTGGCTTTGTCAGCGCATTCGACAGCACCTGGTTCTCTTACCTCATCGCCGAAGATCAATCGGCCAGCATCGCTTTCATGACGCCTGACCACCCGTCCGCCCCGCCCGGCCCGGAAAAGTTCAGCGGAACCGGTATGTGTTTCGAATTACAGGTGGAGGATGCCCGGGAAGCCTTCGACAAGATCGCATCCACCGGCCTCAAGATCAAATACCCGCTGACCGACGAGCCCTTTGGGCAGCGCCGTTTCGGCTTTCATGATCCTTCGGGCCTCTGGATCGACGTTGTCGAGCAAATCGAATCGGCAGCTGGATTTTGGGATCGCTACATGATCGGCAGCCAGAGCTGATCGGTCAGATTTCCTTCGGAACCGGGGTGGGTTTGCCGTCCTTGTCCAGCGCAACCATGATGAAGTCGGCGTGGGTGACAAGTTCCATCAGATCGGACAGGTAACGTTGCGCCCAGGCCTCGACCTTCAGCGTGATCGAAGTGCGTCCGACATGGGCGATATGGGTGTAGATGCACAGCGTATCGCCGATCTTGACCGGTTTTGCGAAGGCCATTTCCTTGACGGCAGCCGTCACCACGCGTCCGCGCGCCCGTTCCGCAGCCCGAATGCCGCAGGACAAATCCATCTGCGCCATGACCCAGCCACCGAAAATGTCCCCGGCCGCATTGGCATCCGCCGGCATCGCCAGCGTGCGCAGGGTGAGTTCGCCGATAGGCTTCGTCTCTTCGGTCAATTGCCGTCTCCGTCAATGAATTGCGTTGCCGCCATGATGGGGTGCGGCCGCAGGATTGAAAAGGGGCCTTCGCCCGCAACTGTCAGAAACCCGACATTGCGGGTCGTTGACCGGTTTCGGTTTCGTATCGCCGCTGGCTTAGTCTGGCAATACAGCGAACGTACCGGAGGGGATCATGAAAATAACCGACGTCAGAACCTTCGTGGTCGGCAATCCGCCGCCATCGTTCGGCGGCACATGGTTCCTCTTCGTCAAGTTGACGACCGATTCCGGCGTTGTCGGCTATGGCGAGGCCTATAATTCCACCGTCAGTCCGCAGGTTATGCGCAAGGTCGTCGAGGACGTCGCCGAGCGCTGGCTCATAGGAGAAGACCCGCACCACATCGAACGATTTTTCCGCCGCGCCTATTCGAGCGGCTTCACCCAGCGTCCTGACGTGACGGTCATGGGCGCCATTTCGGCGCTGGAAATGGCCTGCTGGGACATCATCGGCAAGGAAGCCGACAAACCGGTCTATGAACTTCTTGGCGGCAAGGTGCACGAGCGGCTGCGCAGCTACACCTACATCTATCCCAAGCCCGAACTCGGCGAGACCTCCGCCATCTACTGGAACGCGGAAGCGTCAGCGGAGCGTGCTGCCGAATATGTGGCGGAAGGCTATACCGCGGTGAAGTTCGACCCCGTTGCCCCCTATACCTCGTTCGATCCGCGCCAGCTTTCGCTCGAACAACTCGATCTCGGCGAGAAATTCGTTCGCCTCGTGCGGGAAGCCGTCGGCAGCAAGGCCGACCTTCTGTTCGGCACCCATGGCCAGATGACGCCGACCAGCGCGGTGCGGCTGGCCAAGCGGCTCGAACCCTATGATCCGCTGTGGCTGGAGGAACCGGTGCCGCCTGATATGCCGGAGAACATGGGGTATGTGCAGCAGCACACCTCGATCCCGGTCGCGGCCGGCGAGCGCCTGACGACGAAGTACGAATTCCAGCGCCTTCTCGTCAATCGCGCTGCCAATATACTGCAGATGAATCTCGGCCGCGTCGGGGGCATTCTCGAAGCCAAGAAGATCGCAGGCATGGCGGAGACATTCCATGCGCAGATCGCACCACACCTTTATTGCGGGCCGATCGTCGGAGCCGCCAACATCCAGATCGCCACCTGCAGCCCGAACTTCCTGATCCTTGAATGTATCCAGGGCTTCGGAGGGTTCCACGCCGATATCCTGAAAAAACCGATCAGGTGGGAGGATGGCTACGTCATCCCGTCGTCGGAACCCGGCCTCGGCGTCGAACTTAACGAGGATGTCGCTGCCGCGCACGCCTATGACGGCCATGACCTGCATCTCGGCATGGGACGCGATCCGCTGATCGTATGACCCTGATGGACCTATCGATCTGGGCTCTGAGGCCGGTCGCGTTCCCGCCTCGGCGCGCTCAGCCATAGCCGTCAAAGCTGCCTTCCCGCGTTCCACGAAAATAATTGTCGCATGTAAAGCTTGATGCCATTATTCCGCTGTATTTCAAGGAAAAATCAGCTCATATATTAATCGCATTTTTCTTCGAAAGACCCGATCCGTGCCGCTCCATATTGAACTTGTCGGTAGCCTTGCTGCCGTGATCACCACGCTGTGCTGGATCCCGCAGATCATCAAGATCATGCGGTACCGCGAAACGGCCAGCATTTCCCTTGTCTCCAATGCTTCGCTGATGCTCGGCGTTTTCCTGTGGCTGATCTACGGCATGATGATCGGCTCATGGCCGGTGATCATGGCAAACGGCGTCACTTTTATGCTCATCCTCGCCATTCTCGGCCTGAAAATCCGCTACGGCTGATTGCCAACAAACCGGCCTGACTTGGCCGCGCTCCTGACAACCTGTTGTCAGGAGCCTGTCAGTTTTTGGCGGGCCGCCCTTTCCATTTCGCCGGACTCTTACCATATTCGACGAATGGCTAAATCTCCTGACAAGTACAATGTAAGCGGTTTCGGCGAAGCGCCCCAACCAGAGCTGGAAGGCACGCCGCTTTCCGGCTCTATCAGCGATTGGGCGAACCAGATCACCGAAGCTTCGGCCAAAGCCAAGCCAGCGAAGGCCAAGGCAAAGCAGAATGCGAAGACGCAATCCAGCGCGTCGCGGACATCGCGCGGAACGTCGATTGGCGGATCGACCGACCCGAAGACACGTGCGGCCGCAGGCCTTAATCCCGTTGCAGGCCTCGATATCGGGCTCGAGGATGCAGGAAGTATCGCACCGGGCGGAGCCACGGCAACGGTCGCAGCGCTGGCGGCGCTCATCGAGAGTGGCAATCCGCTCTTCAAGAACGGAGCCGCATGGCAGCCGCACCGACCGGCCCGCCCGGAGAAATCCGAGGGCGGCATCCAGATCAGCATGGAGACCGATTTCCAGCCATCCGGCGACCAGCCGACGGCGATCCAGGATCTCGTCTCCGGCATCAAGGATAATGACCGCACCCAGGTCCTGCTCGGCGTTACGGGTTCGGGTAAAACCTTCACCATGGCTAAAGTGATTGAGCAGACCCAGCGTCCGGCGCTCATTCTCGCGCCAAACAAGACTTTGGCCGCGCAGCTTTACGGCGAGTTCAAATCCTTCTTTCCGAACAATGCGGTAGAGTATTTCGTTTCTTATTACGATTACTACCAGCCGGAAGCCTACGTTCCCCGCTCGGACACCTATATCGAGAAGGAATCCTCGATCAACGAGCAGATCGACCGGATGCGCCACTCGGCAACCCGTTCGCTGCTCGAGCGTGACGACGTCATCATCGTCGCTTCCGTCTCTTGCATCTACGGTATCGGATCGGTCGAAACCTATACGGCGATGACCTTCGAGATGAAGATCGGCGACCGCCTCGATCAGCGCGCCCTGCTCGCCGATCTCGTGGCGCAGCAATACAAGCGACGCGACATGGACTTCACGCGTGGCTCGTTCCGCGTGCGTGGCGACACGATCGAACTCTTCCCGGCCCACCTTGAGGACCGCGCCTGGCGCATTTCCATGTTCGGCGACGAGATCGAGGCAATTACCGAATTCGATCCGCTGACCGGGCAAAAGACGGGCGATTTGCGTTCGGTAAAGATCTACGCCAATTCGCACTATGTAACGCCGCGCCCCACGCTGAACCAGGCGATCCGATCGATCAAGGAGGAGCTTAAGCATCGGCTTGTGGAGCTCAATGCCGCTGGACGCCTGCTCGAAGCGCAGCGCCTCGAACAGCGCTGCACCTTCGATCTGGAAATGCTGGAGGCCACTGGCTCCTGCGCCGGCATCGAGAATTATTCGCGATATCTGACCGGCCGCAAGCCCGGCGAACCGCCGCCGACGCTGTTCGAGTATATTCCGGACAATGCGCTGGTCTTTATCGACGAGAGCCACGTTACGGTTCCGCAGATCGGCGCCATGTACAAGGGCGACTTCCGCCGCAAGGCGACCCTCGCCGAATATGGCTTCCGCCTCCCCTCGTGCATGGACAACCGTCCCCTGCGCTTCGAGGAGTGGGACGCCATGCGCCCGCAGACCGTTGCGGTCTCGGCAACACCGAGCAACTGGGAGATGGAAGAGTCCGGCGGCGTCTTTGCCGAACAGGTCATCCGGCCAACTGGCCTGATCGATCCGCCTGTCGAGGTGCGCCCGGCGAAGAGCCAGGTCGATGATGTGCTCGGCGAAATTCGCGAGACGACCGCCAAGGGTTACCGCACCCTCGTTACGGTTCTCACCAAGCGCATGGCCGAGGATTTGACCGAATATCTGCATGAGCAGGGTGTGCGGGTGCGCTACATGCACTCGGATATCGACACGCTCGAACGCATTGAAATCCTGCGTGACCTCCGGCTCGGCGCCTTTGACGTTCTCGTCGGCATCAATCTTCTGCGCGAGGGTCTCGATATCCCCGAGTGCGGATTTGTCGCCATTCTCGATGCCGATAAGGAAGGGTTCCTGCGCTCCGAAACCTCGCTGATCCAGACGATCGGCCGTGCCGCCCGCAATGTCGACGGCAAGGTCATCCTCTATGCGGACCACGTGACAGGCTCCATGGAGCGGGCGATGGCGGAAACCAACCGCCGCCGCGAGAAGCAGGAGGCCTATAACGCCGAGCACGGCATCACGCCCGCCAGCGTCAAGAAAAACATCGCCGATATTCTCAACAGTGTTTACGAACGTGACCACGTACGGGCTGACATTTCCGGCTTTGCCGAGTCCGGCGCCATGATCGGCAACAATCTCAAGTCGCATCTCGAGCATCTCGAACGGCAGATGCGCGAAGCGGCCGACGACCTCGACTTCGAAGTGGCGGCACGGCTGCGCGACGAGATCAAGCGCCTGCGCGAGACGGAACTTGCGATCGCGGACGACCCGATGGCGCGCGAGGTGGAACTGGAAAGTCCGGCCACGGGACGCACCAAGGGACGTCACAATGCGGGACGGGCGATGCACCGCGTCGTCACCGACGATCAGGATCAGGACTCACAGCTGTTCCGCAAGCCGCATCTCGACGAGATGGGCGGCGATACCACGCGCCCGCTCGGCGTCTTCCGCAAGAACACGCTCGACGAGATGACTGTCGGTCGGACGGAAAAGCCAGTCGTCGGTTCAGTGCCGCAAAAGCCCGCCTTTACCGGCACGAACAGGAATGACCACGAGATCGTGCGGCGTGAGCGTTCGGGCGTTGGGTCTTACGAAGATGCCGGCGATGCGCGCAAGAAGCGTCGACCCGGCAAGACCGGTCGGCCGGGGCGGTAATCAGGGCAGCGCAGTTCGGGCTCGTTGATCAGTTCTGCTTGCCGAAGGCCGCCTGCCCTGCCGCAAGGATTTCATCGGCAAATGCCGGATCATCGACGGCGCGCGAAAGAACCAGCGTGCCCACGAGACCCGCCATGGTGGCAAGCGCCTTCTCGCGTTTCGCCTCTGCGGATACGCCCGGGATGATCTTCGCCAGAATATCAAGTAGGGCACGCGTTCCGTGCGTAAAGCGCTCGCGGACGCGTCCACTCTGCCGCGCGATGTCGGGAGCAAGCGCCGCCATGATGCAACCCGTTGCCCGGTGGTCGCGATGCTCCTTTAGGAGATAGGCATTAATGAGGGCTGCGAACGCCTCTTCGGGCGACCGATCCGCCAGTTTGCCCCACTTTTCCGCCGATTGGTCCATGGAAGCCGCACAGGCTTCGGCGATCAAATCGTCCTTTGAGGCGAAGTGGCCATAGAAGCCGCCATGGGTGAGGCCAGCACTTTTCATAAGATCCGCGACGCCTATGCCATCGAAGCCCTTGTCGCGAAATTCGCGGCTCGCAACTTCGATGATGCGGTCCCGGTTCTTGGCAGCCTGTTCCTTGCTCACACGCATGACACCATCCTCACGAAAATTCCTTGTTGACATTTTATATGATGAACGTCATTTATAGTCAATCATTATGATCATCATTTAAATGCGGCTGCGATACGGCCGCACAGGAGCAGTTCATGCGCTACAAGCTTTTCGGCAATCATACGGGCCTGCGTGTTTCGGAGTTTGCGCTTGGTACCGGCAATTTCGGTACCGGCTGGGGTTATGGCTCCACTCCCGACGTCGCCAAGCAGATATTCGACGCCTATGCTGAAGCGGGTGGCAATTTCATCGACACCGCAGACAGCTATCAGTTCGGGCAGTCTGAGACTATCCTCTCCGATCTCATCGCCGCAGAGCGCGACAACTTCGTTCTCGCCACCAAATATTCCCACGGCGCGTCTGCCAATGTCGGGCCCTCGGTTGTCGGCAATAGCCGCAAATCCATGATCCAGGCGGTGGAGGCAAGCCTGAAGCGGCTGAAGACGGAGCGCATCGACCTGCTTTGGGCTCACATGTCCGATGAGATGACGCCCATTGACGAGATCGTGCGCGGCTTCGAAGACCTCGTTTGTGCCGGAAAGATTGTCTATGCAGGCTTCTCCAATTTCCCCGCCTGGCGGATCGCCAGCGGCGCGACAATCGCCGCGCTGCGCGGCTGGACGCCGATTGTCGGCCTCCAGACCGAATACAGTCTTGTCGAACGGACTGCCGATCGTGAACTGCTGCCTATGGCGCGCGGTTTCGGGCTTGGCGTCGTCGGCTGGTCGCCGCTCGGCGGCGGACTTCTGACCGGCAAATACCGTAAGGGCGAAGAAGGCCGCGCAACCGGTCTTGGTGTCGTCATTCAGCACGAAGACAGCACACAGCGCACGCTGATCATCGATGAAGTTATTGCAATCGCTGCAGAAATCGGCGTAACGCCGAGCCAGGTCGGTATTGCATGGGTCGCCGCCAAGGGCGTCCTGCCGATCATCGGCCCGAAGACGCTCGATCAGTTCCGCGACAATATCGGCGCCACAGCACTGGTTCTCACCAATGAACAGGTAGAAAGACTTGACCGCGTCAGCGCAATTGCACTGGGCGCGCCGCATGAACTGATCGGCAGCGTGCGCACGCGCCAGCGGCTGACGGGCGGCAAGCTCGAAGTTCTCGACCTGCCTTCGGCTCCCCTCATCTGATAGACGTCACACCACATTTGCGAAAGCCGACCATGCTCTCCACACCTCTCGCCGCCCTGCTGGCCCGCCGCAATGTTCATTATGGCTGGGTCGTTGTTGCCATCACCTTCATCACAATGCTGGTCACCGCCGCTGCGGTGGGCGCGCCTGGCGTGCTCATCGTTCCACTTGAAAAGGAGTTCGGCTGGGAAACCGAACAGATCGCGACCGCGTTTTCCATCCGGCTCCTGCTGTTCGGCCTCATGGGGCCTTTCGCCGCCGCTTTCATGAACTATTTCGGCGTCAGGCGTGTCGTCTGCGTTGCGTTGATCCTCATCACGGCCGGACTTTTTGCTTCGCTGGCGATGACGCGGATCTGGGAGCTCGTGCTTCTGTGGGGCGTCGTCGTCGGCTTCGGCACCGGCTTGACCGCCATGGTGCTCGGCGCAACCGTGGCGACGCGCTGGTTTACGGAGCGGCGCGGCCTCGTACTGGGCATGCTGACCGCAAGTTCCGCGACCGGTCAGTTGATCTTCATGCCGCTGATGGCTTCGTTAAGCGAAAACTACGGCTGGCGCACGGCTATCGTGCTGATCTGCACTATGCTGCTCGTCGCCGTTGTGGGTGTCTTTTTCCTAATACGCGATCGCCCGTCGGATGTCGGCTTGCCTGCCTATGGCGACAAGCTCGTCGCGACCGCCTTGCCGGTGACCGGCGGCCTGCTCTCGCTCATTACCATGCCGCTGCTGGCGCTGAAGGAGGCATCGCGCAGTTCGACCTTCTGGGTGCTGTTCGCCACCTTCTTCGTTTGCGGCGCAAGTACCAATGGCCTGATCGGCACGCATTTCGTAGCGTTGTGCGGCGATTACGGTCTTGCCGCCGTTGGGGCCGCAAGCGTGCTCGCCATGATGGGCTTTTTCGATTTCTTCGGCACGATTGGATCGGGCTGGCTTTCCGATCGGGTCGACAATCGCTGGCTGCTGTTCTGGTACTATGGCCTGCGCGGCCTCTCGCTGCTCTATTTGCCCTATTCGGACTTCTCCTTTTATGGCCTCTCCCTCTTTGCCATGTTCTACGGGCTCGACTGGATCGCCACCGTGCCGCCGACGGTGAAGCTTGCGACCGAGCGCTTCGGCCGGGAAAAGGCAGGCCTGATGTTCGGCTGGATCTTTGCCGGACACCAGCTCGGCGCGGCATCAGCGGCCTATGGCGGCGGCTTTGCCCGCACTGAGTATGCGACCTATGTCCCCGCATTCCTTGTCGCGGGCATCCTGTGCCTCATTGCAGCGCTGCTGGTGCTGACATTGAGCAAGCAGAGCAAGGACGATGCCGTCCCGGAACCCGCACCGGCAGGTTGAGGCCGGGCGACATGAAACGAGCTGTGGGTTTCCGTCGAAAACCCTGCATTGAGGACATCGACCGATGCTAAGAGAGTCCGCGCGCCGGTTCGTCGCGCGGAATCACTTGAAGCAACTGGAGCATGGATGAAGGTCGACATCGACATGGGAGCGGCGCCCGCCGGCGCAAGAGCCATGCTCGATCTCGAAGAGCTTCTGGCCACGCGTCTTCTCGTGCAGGGCAATTCCGGTTCCGGCAAATCCCACCTCCTGCGCCGCCTGCTCGAACAGAGCGCGCAATGGGTCCAGCAATGCGTGATCGATCCGGAAGGCGATTTCGTCACCCTTGCCGAGAAATACGGCCATGTCATTGTTGATGGCGCACGCACGGAAAACGAGCTGACGCGCATTGCAGCACGTATTCGCCAGCACCGCGTTTCAGTGGTCCTCGATCTCGAAGGCCTTGATGTCGAGCAGCAGATGCGCTGCGCGGCGGCCTTTCTCGGCGGCCTCTTCGATGCGGAGCGCGACTACTGGTATCCGATGCTCGTCGTCGTCGACGAAGCCCAGCTTTTCGCTCCGGCTGTCGCCGGCGAAGTGTCGGACGAGGCCCGCAAGCTGTCGCTCGGCGCGATGACCAACCTCATGTGCCGGGGGCGCAAACGCGGCCTTGCCGGCGTTATCGCCACCCAGCGTCTCGCCAAGCTCGCCAAGAATGTTGCTGCCGAAGCCTCCAATTTCCTCATGGGACGGACGTTCCTCGATATCGACATGGCCCGCGCTTCGGATTTGCTCGGCATGGAGCGACGCCAGGCCGAACAGTTCCGCGACCTCGCCCGCGGTCATTTCGTGGCACTTGGACCAGCACTTTCACGAAGGCCATTGGCGGTGACAATCGGCGCGGTCGAGACCTCGGCGCGGTCATCGAGCCCCAAGCTCACGCCGCTGCCGCAGCCCGGTGAGGATGCCCGAGACCTGATCTTTACGCCGGCCCCGGAAGAGCGCAGGACGCCAATCCGGCGTTCGCCCACTCCGCCGCCGACAACGCCGACTGCGGACATTCTGAGCCAGCTCAACCAGGCGGCAAAGGCGGCTGGCCACCCGGACAACCCTGCCCCGATGCTCTTCCCCGAGATCGACGACGCGGAGCGCAACGCGTCGATCAACGCCGTCATGCAGGAAATGCTTGCAGATCCGGACGCGTCATTCCGCACCGATGCCGTCCTTTACCAGGATTTTCTCGTCCGCTGTCGCATTCGCCGCGTGCCTGGCGATGCATTGACCCTGCCAGAGTTTCGGCGCCGCCTTGCGGTCGCCCGCGCCGGCATCGATGGTGAAACGGCGCAAAGCGAGCCATGGCAGCAAGCGCTCGAACTTTCCAAGACATTGCCCGACGACGTTCAAGGCGTATTCTTCATTGTTGCGCAAGCCGCGGTTAAAGGCAGCAGTTGCCCGTCCGACGCTACGCTTGCCCGGGCCTACGGTACGCACTCGACCCGACGTGCCCGCAGGCTGCTCACCTATTTCGAGGAACAGGGCCTGATCGTTGTCCGCACCGATTTTACCGGCAATCGCATCGTTGCCTTTCCCGATCTTGGCTGCGAGACCGGCCCCGGCGATCCCAACGGCCCCGAGGAAGCCGCGCCCGAACAGGAAGCAGCGGAATAGTCAGGCTAAATCGCCCAACAGCGGCAAGAGTTCGCCGAGATGGTTGATCTGCCGGAAGCGTGGCTCCTCAACAGGCGCATCGACGTGCTCGAGCACCCAGGTGAGTTCGTGCGGCACGAAGACGCCCCAGCTCCCCGCCTCAAGCGCCGGAACCACATCGGATTTCAGCGAATTGCCGATCATCATCGCCCGCTCCGCGCCATCGCCATGACGACGGAAGATGGTCTCGTAGGTCGCCTTGTCCTTGTTGCTTACGATCTCGACCGCATCGAAAAAGTCGCCAAGCCCCGATTGCGCCAGCTTGCGCTCCTGATCGAACAGGTCGCCCTTGGTGATCAGCACCAGCCGGTAGGCATCCGACAACGCCTCCAGCGTTTGGGTAACGTGCGGCAGCGTCTCGACGGGGTGGCGCAGCATTTCGCGACCTGCCGCAAGAATATCGGCAATGATCGACGCGGGCACCCGCCCCTCGGTAACCTCCACGGCGGTCTCGACGAGCGACAGGATGAACCCCTTTATCCCGAAGCCGTACAGGTCGAGATTGCGCTTTTCGACGGCAAGAAGCCGCCCGGAAAGGTCAGGAACGTCGGCATAGGGCGCGAGAAGATCGGCAAAATGCCGTTCTGAACTGCGGAAAAACTGCTCGTTCTGCCACAGCGTGTCATCGGCATCGAAACCGATCGTGGTAAGAGCGCCAGGCGCAAGCATATCGCGTTCCACTTGCATGATTATTTTCCTTCATTCAAACATTGTCTGCAGCTCCCGCGCATGGAATCGGGCGTTCGACCTTTTAGCAGATTGGGGCCATGCTTGGCATCTTCCGCCGAAGCATAAACGGGGAATGGCATCAGAGTGAATTGGCTCGCAAAGCCCGGCATGCTCCTGGCATTGATGCTCCTGCCTTCGCTGGGTGCGTCGGCGGCCGAGTCCCCGGCTGCCGCGCCGCAGGTGCTACCGCCGCCTCCGACCATCGGACAGATATGTGCATCCATTGCGACCAATGCCGACGGTTTCGGCGTGCCTCGCGATTTCTTCGCCCGGCTGATCTGGAAGGAAAGCCGGTTTGACGTGCAGGCGGAGAGCCCGGTCGGCGCGCAGGGCATTGCCCAGTTCATGCCGCGTACGGCCAAAGAAAGGCGGCTCGACGACCCCTTCGACTTTCACAAGGCGTTGCCGGCTTCCGCGAGCTTTCTCAAGGACTTGCGCAAGGCATTCGGCAATTGGGGATTGGCCGCTGCCGCCTATAATGCCGGCCCGACGCGCGTTGCCAACTGGCTGGCCAGCGGCGGATTCCTTCCCCTCGAAACCGAGGAATACGTCCTCGACATAACCGGGCAATCGCCCGATGATTTTGCTGCGGGCGCCGACATAAACAAGCGTCCGCTCAACGCCAAACTCAGCTTCGATGCCGCGTGCCGCCAGTTGCCGATCGTCCGGTTCGAAACCGTTGCCATGTCGCAGATCAAGCCCAAGCCCTGGGGAATTCAGATCGCCGGCAATTTCCGCCGCGCTGCCGCGGCCCGCCAGCTCGACCGCCTGCGCCAGAGCTTCCCCGCCATCCTCGATACGCATGAGCCGGTCATCAGCCGCAACCGCACTCCGATGGGAAGGCGCGGCATCTATGCGGTGCGAATAGGCGCCGACAGCCGTCCGGAAGCCGACAAGATCTGCGCCCAGTTGCACAGCGCGGGCGGAGCTTGCATCGTGCTGCGCAACCGCTGAGCGGGCGCGATACACCCCTCGGAACGTCTCGTTTCTTTCGCGTCAAAGGTGTCATCGGGCGAACTTCACGCGATTTTTTACTTCGCCAAGTATGCAGCCCGCAATGTCCTTCGATATAGTCGACTAAAAGGTAGTAAAACTTTTGCTTGCCAAAAAACACTTATTCTAGCAGTCTCAAAGCGTTCGGGCATCTGCGAACACTGGAAGACTGGAAGAACGGCGCGCCGGAACCGCAAGAATACCGGGTCGGGAGCAATCCCGGCAATGATCGGCTCCTTTCCTGAATTCGAGAACTGCCTGCATGACACCGTTGGACGTAACGCACCGAAAACGGCTCTACCAATCCCGCTAACCCGAGGGGGGACGCGGTAAGTAAGGAAAAGGAACGAAGCATGGCACAGACCGGTACGGTCAAATTCTTCAACAGTGAAAAAGGCTTTGGCTTTATCAAGCCCGACGACGGCGCAGCGGACATTTTCGTCCACATTTCCGCCGTACAGGCTTCTGGGCTCACAGGTCTCGCGGACAATCAGAAGGTTTCCTTCGATACCGAACCGGATCGTCGTGGCAAGGGCCCCAAGGCCGTCAACATCACGATCACCGAATAATACCGGCAGCTTGCGCTGCCAAAGATCCCCGATCGGCTGTCGGGGATTTCAGACGGCATCATTTTGGCGCGCCACTCGGCCAGTCGCCACGTTAAGCGTTTTGTGCTTCGATGCCTTGGATTTGCTAAAATTCTATGTGCTTTCTCGGGCTGCCGTCAGAAATGACCGGCAGGCGAGCGCACTGGCATTTGTTCAGCCTGTATTCATTCTGAACGGCTTAAAACGGAACTACAACTGAGGCTCCAGCATTGTCTCAGTCAGGACTACGCCAGAGCGCATGGCGCTCTGCAGCATGCTTCAAGGAGGCACACATGAATATCGGCACCAAGATTGCCATTCTCACCACCGCCGCGCTTGCAACCGTCGTTGCACCGCTGACCTCTGCCTCCGCCGACAACTGGCGCTGGCGCCATGGCGGTTACTATCATCACGACAACAGCGACGCCTGGGTCGCAGGTGCCGCAGGTCTTGCTGCTGGCGCCCTGATCGGTGGCGCTCTTGCCGCGCCGCGCCAGCCCGACGTGATCTATCGCGACTACGATGACGGCTATTATCGCCGCCCTGTAACGGTCTACCGCGAAGCTCCGCGTTATTACGGCGCCGGCGCACGGCCATGGTCGCGTGAATGGTACCGTTATTGCTCGAACCGGTACCGGTCATTCAACCCGGAAACAGGTACCTTCCGCGGATATGATGGCCGCGACTATTTCTGCAACGCCAACTGACTTGCAGCCATAAACATTCCAAAACCGCCGGCCAGTCCGGCGGTTTTGCTATTCGCCGGTCAGGAAAGGGTTGGTCCGGCGCTCCTCGCCAAAGCGCCCGCCCGGGCCATGGCCGCAGATGAAGCCAATATCGTCGCCAAGTGGCAGCAACTTCGTCTTGATCGAGTTGACCAGCGTTGCGTGGTCCCCGCCCGGCAGATCGGTCCGCCCAACCGAACCATTGAAAAGCACGTCACCGACATGCGCGAACTTGGCGGCGCGGTTGTAATAGACGACATGTCCCGGCGCATGGCCTGGGCAATGCAGCACCTCGAAAACATGCGTGCCGAACGACACGGTGTCGCCGTCCTTTAGCCACCGATCCGGCGTGCAGTTGCGCACATTATCGGTGATGCCGTATTGCACCGCCTTCGCCTCGATACTGTCGAGTAGGAAGCGGTCCGCCTCGTGCGGTCCTATGATTTCGACGCCGAGCGCTTCCTTCATATCCATTGCGCCGGCCGCATGATCGATATGGCCGTGCGTAATCCAGATCGCTTCGATGGTAATGCCGTTCGCCTGGATTGCGCCCAGCACCTGTTCATTGTCGCCGCCTGGATCAATAAGCACGCCATGCTTGTCATCACTGTCGAAAAGGATCGTGCAATTCTGCTGGAAGGCCGTAACGGGGATGATTCCTGCCTGCAACTGTCCCATTAATATGCCTTCCTGTTCCTGTCTAACATATCGCCAGCGGGCCTATCATCGCGGAAAAGCCCTCTCATTTCAGATGGCGGGCCGCTTACGGAGCGCAACCATCCTCTATTCGCTCAACCTTATAAGCCTCAATCCGCAAATGAAAAGGGCGGCCAGTGGCCGCCCAAAACCCGTTATGTCGCGAAAGCAGATCAGGTCTTCGCCATCGAATTCTTGATCGCGCCGATGATCGCCGTCAGGATAATGCCGCCGATACCGCCGCCGGCGACCTGGCCGATGATCGCGCCAAGATCGAGCCCCGACGATGCTGCTGCGTTCGCGACCGCCTCGGCACCGCCGGCGCCGAGAAATTGCGTCAGATATCCGCCGATGAGACCCCCGATACCGCCAGCAACCGTGTTGCCGGTTGTGCCGAGGCTCAGGTTCTTGAGAAGTCCGCCGACAATATTGCCGCCGACGCCACCTGAGATAAGCTGGATAATGATAGGAAGAAGCGCTTCCATGATTGACACCCCGTCAACGTTTCATGCCAGACTCATGCCTGACATGGTCATGATGACTATGTTTTAAGCAAAGTCAAACAACTTGGCGTCGTTTTAACAGGGTATCAAACACTAATTTCATTAGACTTTCGTCTACTCTGCAGCCGCTTTCTTTGGCATTACTTCCGCAGCGTAATCATTCATCAGGTTGATTGCGATTTCACCAACACTGAAACGATACGGTCCGATCTCGGAGACTGGCGTCACTTCGGCGGCGGTTCCAGTCAGGAAGCACTGTTCGAAACCTTCCAGTTCCTCAGGCATGATCGCCCTTTCGACAACCTCGTAGCCGCGCCGTTTGGCCAGATCGATGACGGTGCGCCGCGTGATGCCGTCGAGGAAGCAATCGGGCGTCGGTGTATGGATGACGCCGTCCTTGACGAAGAAGACATTCGCGCCCGTGGCTTCGGCGACTTGTCCGCGCCAGTCGAGCATCAGGGCATCGGCGTAGCCTTTGGCTTCAGCGGCATGCTTTGAGATGGTGCAGATCATGTAGAGGCCGGCGGCTTTCGACTTCGATGGAGCCGTTTTCGGATCCGGCCGGCGATACTCGGCAAGATCAAGACGAATGCCCTTCAGCTTTTGCGCAGGATCGAAATAGCTCGGCCATTGCCATATGGCGATGGCGACATTGATCTTGTTGGCCTGGGCGGAAACACCCATGGTCTCACTGCCGCGCCAGGCGACGGGACGTATATAGGCATCCTTGAACCCCTGCTTTGCCAGAAGCTTGCGGCAGGCATCGTTCAATTCTTCCACAGTGAAGGGTATCTTGAAGCCGAGGATGCGCGCTGATTCGTGCAGACGTTCGGTATGTTCATTGAGCTTGAAGATCTCGCCGCCATAGGCGCGTTCGCCTTCAAAAACCGAGCTTGCATAGTGCAGCCCGTGGGTCAGCACGTGAATTTTTGCATCCGACCAGCGAACGAATTCGCCGTTCATCCAGATGTAACCTTCAAGCTGATCAAATGGGACGGATGCCATGTTTTTCCTCCAGGCGTTGCATTCCTGTTATTTTTTCAGGTTCGAGTTGCTACCAACTGGTCCAGAATACCGATTGGTGTACCATTGCCGGCAGGCACAAACAGGCGTTTCGAAGAGGAAAATGTCTCGGAAACACTCATCGGCTTTTCGTTTTGTTCAAAACGCGGCCAACAGCTTGCCAAAAATTATCAACAGTCTAAAATTATGTCAACAACGCTGACATAATTTTCCAACTGAGCGGGGAACCTGCATGAAATCTTATACACCCGATCGGCATATCGAGACAGCCCTGACGAAAAGCGACGCGCGCGAACTTGACATCATCGAGCTGTTCTTCTTTGCCTATCGCGACTTCACAGCCGATCCCGACATGATCCTCGAGAAACTTTCCTTCGGGCGCGCACACCACCGCGTTCTCTATTTCATCAATCGCAAGCCGGGAATGACGGTGGCCGAACTTCTGGACGTTCTGCAGATCACCAAGCAGAGCCTCGCCCGCGTCTTGAAGCAATTGATCGATACCGACCATGTGGTCCAGATACCGGGCCCGCACGACCGGCGCCAGCGCGAATTATACCCCACGCCCAAAGGGCGCGATCTCGCGCTCGAACTTGCGGCACCGCAATCACGCCGCATTGCCGGTGCATTGGACCAAATCGGTCACTCCGACCGCGCCGTGATCGAACATTTCCTCAAGGCAATGGTCAATCCTTCACAATGGCAACAGATCGACAGTCTACCCAAGGCAGGATAGAAATTTAGTGCACGAAGAATTGGAATTGAAAGAACAAGGGACGCAAGACCCGGCAATCAGAGGGACACACCTGGTGAGTGAAGAACATCCGCTATCGGACGATGCGCCGCATCTGCTCATCGTCGACGACGACACCCGAATTCGCAATCTACTGTCGCAATATCTCACCGGCAGCGGCTTTCGTGTTACGGTGGCCGCCAATGCCGACGACGCTCGCCGCAAACTTGCCGGCATTGATTTCGACCTCCTGATTCTGGATGTGATGATGCCGGGCGAAACGGGCGTTGCCCTGACGCAGTCGCTGCGCAAGGAAAAGACCGTGCCGATCCTGATGCTGACGGCGCTGTCGGAAACCGACAGCCGCATCGCCGGGCTCGAAGCCGGCGCCGACGACTATCTGCCGAAGCCGTTCGATCCGCGCGAACTGATACTCAGGATAAACAACATATTGCGCCGCGGCGCCCCGGCAGCCCAGGCCAAGATCGAACAGATCGTATTCGGCCCCTATACGTTCATCATCGCCAAGCGCGAACTGAAACGGTCCGGCGAAATCATTCGCCTCACCGATCGCGAACAGGATATCATGGCGATCTTCGCCGCGCGCGCCGGCGAGACCGTGCCCCGGCACGAACTGACGGGCCAGGAGGGCGATGTCGGCGAGCGTACGATCGACGTCCAGATCAACCGGCTGCGCCGCAAGATCGAAAACGATCCAGCCAATCCGGTTTGGTTGCAGACCGTGCGCGGCGTCGGCTATAAACTCAGCGTGGAGTAGGATCCCGACCCTCGTGATCCGCGCCATTCCAATGCGTGAGCGGACAACGAGTAATGGCACAGACTGATACCGCAAAGCGCGCATTGGCCGTCAGAAAGCGTCACTGGCGGCGCAGACGAAGCACGCTGCTCGGTCCCTGGCGAAAGTTCACACGCTGGCTCGCGCACTGGATGCCGAAACGGCTCTATGC
The DNA here is from genome assembly GCF_900104165.1 of Phyllobacterium sp. YR620. Taxonomy (NCBI): domain Bacteria; kingdom Pseudomonadati; phylum Pseudomonadota; class Alphaproteobacteria; order Hyphomicrobiales; family Phyllobacteriaceae; genus Phyllobacterium; species Phyllobacterium sp. YR620. The sequence continues at coordinate 270,331 of NZ_FNJP01000001.1, read as the reverse complement.
GCGATCCCTGATCATCATCATCGCTCCGATGGTGCTGTTGCAGTCGGTAATCGCCTTCGTGTTCATGGAAAGGCACTGGCAAACCGTTACGCAGCGCCTTTCAACGGCCGTGGTGCGCGACATTGCCGGCATCATCGACCTGATGGACACCTATCCACAGGATCCCGGCTACGAGAATCTCATCCGAATCGCCCGCGAACGCCTCGCGCTCAACATTTCCATATTGCCGGGCGATCCGCTGCCCGCACCAGGCCCGAAGCCGTTCTTCTCAATTCTCGACGGCATCCTCAGCGAGGAGATCACGCGCCAGATCAACCGCCCGTTCTGGATTGATACGATCGGGGACTCCGACCTTGTGGAAATTCGTATCCAGCTCGACAACAAGGTGCTGCGCGTCTTCGCGCGCCGCAGCCAGGCCTATGCGTCGAACACATTGATTTTTCTGGTCTGGATGGCAGGCTCCGCGCTGGTTCTCCTGGCGATTGCGATCCTCTTCCTGCGCAACCAGATCAAGCCGATCCAGCAGCTTGCATCGGCGGCAGACAGTTTCGGCAAGGGACGCTCGCCGCCTCCCGACTTCAAGCCGCGCGGCGCCGAGGAAGTGCGGCGCGCTGGCGCCGCCTTCATCGTCATGCGCGAGCGCATCGAACGACAGATCGAACAGCGCACGACCATGCTGAGCGGGGTAAGCCACGATCTGCGCACGATCCTTACGCGCTTCAAGCTGCAACTTGCCCTCGTCGGCAACAGGGTCGATACCGAAGCCATGGAGCAGGATATCGACGACATGCAGTCGATGCTCGAAGGCTATCTTGCTTTTGCGCGCAGCGAGGCCGAGGAGGAAACCGGCGCATTCAGCCTCGAGCGCTTCTTCGCCAAGCTCAAGGAGGAAGGAACGCTGCTCGACCGCGGCTTCAGTTCGAACATCAAGGGCGAGCCGGTCATTCAGGTCCGCCCCAATGCTTTTTCGCGCCTGATCTCGAACCTCGTGTCGAATTCGTTCCGCTACGCTAGGAATGTCTTGGTTCTGGCCGACCATCGTGAAGGCTGGCTGACGATCACGATCGACGATGATGGTCCCGGCATTCCGAAGGAGATGCGCGACGAGGTCTTCAAGCCATTCTTCCGACTCGACGAGGCACGCAATCAAGACTCGAGCGGGACCGGGCTCGGCCTCGCCATTGCGCTTGATATAGCCCGCAGCCATGGCGGCGACATTACGCTGGATGAAAGCCCGGTCGGAGGGCTCAGGGCCGTCGTGCGAATTCCGGCCTAGGCCTGTTGCGGCAGTCAGGCCGCATGTTCATTGATCAGCGCCGACCCGCATTCTCCGGGTTTTTCGGCTGCAATCTGGACGCCGCGCAGATAAAGCGCACATGTCGTGCGCAGCATGGAAGCAAAATTGGGTATCTCTCCCTGTGCTTGCAAAGCCTCGTCATAGAGCGTCGAAATGAAGCGCGGCGTCGTCATTTTCTGGCTTTCGGCAATCTCGTCGAGCAGTTGCCAGAACGTCGCTTCAAGTTGAATGCTGGTAGAATGTCCGCCGATGCGCACAGAACGATTGATCTGCCGATAACCCTGCGGATCCTGTTCTGCAAATACCTTGCACATTATCAAGACCTCCCTTTCTGCCTGATGACCGCGTCCGTAATCGGTGCCCGAACGGACGGAATGGTCATTGGTGCGTTTTGAGAAAATTTATTCCGCTTGCAAGGCGGTGTGGTAGCCGATTGCCACCACTTTTCTTCTCCCAAGCGCATAATCACCGACAAGTCTCGACACTGCAACCTCGTTTTGAGACGAACCCGTCAACCTCCATGGAGGCGACCTTGGCAAAAGCCATTCATTCGATGATCCGTGTTCTCGATGAGGAAAAATCGAGGTCATTCTATAAGTCGGCTTTCGGTCTCGACGTCGCCGACCGGCTGGACTTCGATACGTTCACGCTCATCTATCTGCGCAATGAAGAAACGCCGTTCGAACTCGAACTGACGATCAACAAAGGCCGGACCGAGCCCTATAATCTTGGGGACGGATACGGTCATCTCGCCGTCAGCGTCGACGACCTCGACGCCATCCACGCGCGGCTGAAAGGCCTCGACTACAAGGTCCGCGACATTGTCGAATTCAAGCGGGAGGAAACGATGATCGCGCGCTTCTTCTTCGTCGAAGATCCGGACGGATACAAGATCGAAGTCCTGGAAAGACAAGGCCGGTTCGTCTGAACCGGCCGAGCGGCGTTGGAGGAACGCCGTCATAGCCAGCAAGGGCATTTCGCCGGTTCTCCGGCGGGTGCCGATAGCAAGCAAGGGAGGAATTCAATGGTTACAATCTTCAACCGCAAGCGGGATCTGGACGAGTCCGGCCCTAGCGGCAAGGGCATATCCCGCCGCGATCTTCTGAAAAGTGGCAGCGCCAGCCTTGGCGCCATTCTCATCATCAGCGGCAGTTCGATCATCCATCCAAAATTCGCCTGGGGATTGGAGACGACAAATCTCGATCCGCAGACCATGGCGACCCTGATCCAGATGGCGCGCGACGTCTATCCGCACGATCAGGTCCCCGATCGCTTCTATGCGATCGCCGTCAAGTCTTACGACGCCAAGGCCGGTGAGGACCCGAAAACCAAGAAGCTTGTCGTCGACGGCGTTGCCGATCTCGACAAGCGTGCCGGCAAGGGCGGTTACCTTGGTCTCGGCTGGGAAGAAGACCGCCTGGCCATTCTTCGCAAGATCGAGGACACGCCGTTCTTCCAAACCATTCGCGGCGGACTCGTAACGGGCCTCTACAACCAAAAGGACCTTTGGCCGATCTTTGGCTACGAAGGCGAATCCTTCTCGAAGGGTGGCTACATCGCCCGTGGCTTCAGCGACATTGAGTGGCTCTGACGGCAAGACCGATAGAACCGAAGATTTTGGCTAATGGGAGGAAACCATGGCTGCACCTTATGATCTCAAAGACGACAGCGTCGTCGTCATCATCGGCTCCGGCGCCGGCGGCGGCACGCTGGGCAACGAACTTGCACAAAAAGGCATAGACGTCGTCATACTCGAAGCGGGCGCGCGTCACGAATATGATGATTTCATCAATGACGAGTGGGATAGCTTCGGCCAGCTTGCATGGGTCGACAAGCGCACCACCTCGGGCGATTGGCGCGTCGCCAAGGACTTTCCAAACCTTCCGGCCTGGATCGTCAAATCCGTCGGCGGATCGACCACGCACTGGGCGGGCGCATCGCTGCGCTTCCAGGACCACGAGTTCGAGGCGCTGACGCACTACGGCAAGGTCAAGGGCGCGAACCTTCTCGACTGGCCGATCACTCTTGCCGAACTCGAGCCCTATTATGCCAAGGCCGAGGACAAGATGGGTGTCACGCGCACCAATAATATCGAGGGTCTGCCCGGCAACAACAATTTCAAGGTGTTGAAAGCCGGCGCCGACAAGCTAGGCTACAAGGAATGCAATACCGGACATATGGCCATCAATTCGGCCGAGCGCGACGACCGCATGTCCTGCCAACAGACGGGCTTCTGCTTCCAGGGCTGCAAATGGGGCGCGAAATGGTCGACGCTCTATACGGAAATTCCGAAAGGGGAGACGACCGGCAAACTCGAGGTCCGTCCCAATTCAATGGTGCAGAAGATCGAGCACGACAAGAGCGGCAAGGTTACCGGCGTCCTCTACGTCGACAAGGATGGCAAGCAGCAATTGCAGAAGGCTCGCATCGTCGCCGTTGCCGGCAATTCGATCGAGAGCCCGCGCCTGCTGCTGAACTCCGCGTCGAGCATGTTCCCGGACGGGCTCGGCAATTCCTCCGGGCAGGTCGGACGTAACTACATGCGCCACACCACCGGCTCCGTCTATGCCGTGTTCGAAAAGCCGGTGCACATGTATCGCGGCACCACAATGGCCGGTATAATTCGCGATGAGGCAAAACACGATCCGTCGCGCGGCTTTGTCGGCGGCTATGAGATGGAGACGCTGTCCCTTGGCATCCCCTTCCTGGCGGCGTTCCTCGATCCGGGCGCGTGGGGCCGGTCTTTCACCTCGGCGCTCGACCAATACGTAAACATGGCTGGCATGTGGATCGTCGGCGAAGACATGCCGCAAGAGGATAATCGCATCACTCTGCACAAGGATGAGAAGGACAAATATGGCCTACCTATCGCCAATGTGAACTTCAGCGACCATCCGAACGACAAAGCGATGCGGGATCATGCCTATCAACAGGGTCAGGAACTCTATAAGTCCGTCGGTGCAGTGCGCACCTTCCCGACACCGCCCTATCCTTCGACCCACAATCTCGGCACCAACCGGATGAGCGAGAAGGCAAAGGACGGCGTCGTCAACAAGAACGGGCAGAGCCACGACATCAAGAACTTGTTTATCGCGGATGGGAGCCAGTTCACGACGGGCGGCGCGGAGAACCCGACGCTCACCATTGTCAGCCTGGCAATCCGCCAGGCCGACTATATCGCACAGGAGATGGCGGCCAAGACAATCTGAAAACGCCCGGTTGATTTCTCCCAAGCAGACCGGGCTACGCCATTGGCGCAATTTCCCGTCGAGATTGCGTCAATGGTGTAGCTAGGCCCTTGAACCAGCCGATCCTATTCTTCAGCGCGGGGCTGTAGCAGCGCCAGCACGGCTGTCGCTGCGGCAAGTATGCCGGTAAGGGTCAAGGGAGCCGTGGCGCCATAGGTATCGACGACATAACCGCCGACAACCGCGCCAATCGTGATGGCGACCTGGAAAGAGGTGACCATCAGGCTGCCCGCTGCTTCCAGCGCGTCAGGGGCGGCGCGGGACAAGTTTGTCGGCAGCACCACCGGAGCCATGCCGAAGGCAAAGCCCCACAGCGTAGCGAAGCCGAAGGCAACGCCAATGTGCACGCCCCAAAGTACCAAAGCGAGCGCCGCAAATGCCATCAGGGCGGCGGTGACAGCCAGCGCCATGCGGATATTGGCGTCGGCCAGGCGGCCGCCGGCGATATTACCGACCACGGCGGCGACACCGAAGCCGAGCAGCGCCAGGGCAATAGGCCCGGTTGCAAGGAGCGTTACGTGTTCGAGGAAGGGGCGCACATAGACCGAGCCGGCAAAATGCCCCGTCATCAGCAAAAGAATGGCGAGCATGCCGAGTTGAATGCCGCGCCGCCTTGTCAGCCGAAGGACATCGGCAAGGCTGTTGCTTGTGGTTGCAGGCAAGGTCGGCAGGCTGAGCAACTGCAGCAGCATGGCAAACGCCGCCAGCCCCGCGGTCATGGCCATGGCGCTGCGCCAGCCCAGCCAGTCGCTGATCAATGCACCCATCGATGGTGCGGCAATGGTAGCGAGCGATACGCCGAGGGTGACGATAGCCATGCCCCGGCCTGTCGCATTGGCGCCGACCAGCCTTGCCACGACGGCGACTGAAAGCGCCCAGAACGCGCTGAGGGCGATACCCAGCCCGGCCCGGCCCAGCAACAATAGCCAGAAATCGGTGGCTAACGCCGCAAGAATGTTGGAACCGATCGCAAGGGCGCTGAGCCCGACCAGCACGGTCTTACGGTTCAAGCGGCCGATCAGAACATTGCTCAACATGGCCGTGACGGCGCCGACGGAAGCAGTGGCAGTGACGACCTGTCCGGCCGTTCCCTCGCTGATGCCGAGATCGCGCGCCATCGGCGTCAACAGGCCGGCCGGCAGAAACTCGGCGGAGACGAGAGCAAAGCTCGCCGCCGCCATCGAAAGCACTGCGAACCAGGTACCCCGGCTCCATGCAACTGGCGCGCCGCCATCAAGCTCTATTGCCGCGCCTTCAAGCTGTAGTGTTGTGTCTGTCATCGAAGCATCTCCAGGTTTGGAGATACTTCATAAATCAGTTACCTCGGATGATCTGTATCCTAAAATCCGAAATTCATGTCTGTTCGTCCGGAAATTGTGCGGCGCACAACGCCCGGCGAGACATTGGTGATGCGCTTGAATGCGCGGGCGAAGGATGCCTCGGATTCATAGCCCAACCGGGTAGCAACCTCGGCAACCGACATGCCGCTTTGCCCAAGCAACTCCCGGGCAAGCTGCATACGCAGACGGGCGAGATAGCGTGCCGCACCCTCACCTAAAACAGCGCTGAAGCGTTCGGCAAAAATCGACCGCGACTGGCCGGCGAGGCCGGCGAGACTTTCGAGAGTCCAGTTACGGCCGGGGTCCCGATGCATTGCTGCCAGGGCGCGCCCTATATGCGGGTCTCGGATAGCTGCGAGCCAACCAGTTGTCGAGGCTCCGTTGCAATTGACCCAGCAACGGATGAGCCGCGCCGTGAGGAGATCCGCCATGCGCGACAGGATGGTGGCGCTCCCCATCTGCGGTTGCGCGGCCTCGGTCGTCATGGCTGCGAGTAATGGACCGACGATCGGGTCATTTCCTGCTACGTCGCAGCCCTTGATGATCGGTGGCATCAAAGTGATCAATGGGTTAAGCGCACAGGCGTTCAGCGCCATGGAACCGCAGAAAAGGGTGCTGGTCGCCCCGGTACCTTCGCGCACAACTTCGCAGACGTTGCTCCCTAACTTGGTCACCTGGCAACTCTCGAGCGAGTCGCCCGACACGTCCGGCGCGCTGGCGAGCCGATGGGCGATGCCCTGCGGCAGCAGCACCAGGTCGCCATCGTGCAATTCCTGCCAGCCGTGCACTTCCGTATGCATCCAGCAGGGACCCTGCCCGACAAAGTGAAAACGAAGCAGCGGTTGTTGCGGAAAGGCGATGCTCCATGGATGTCGGAGCTCGCAACGACCATAATTGACGCCATTCAAGCGAAAGTCCTGCAGGACCTCGCTCAGCGCATCCATGGGAATATGTGACGGCGAATTGGGTCGGGACGAATGATCAAGCATTTCGCTAATCTATATGCTGAACGTCCGACAGGCAAGTGGGGCCGATATTCTGCAATAGCCTTTCCAGCCTTCGGCGCGAAGGCTGGACGACCGCCAACTAGAAGAGCTTGCCGCCATTCGGCACTGGCTTGCTGACCGCCGCAAGCACGACGGCGCCTTCCTCATCCGGAAATCCGAGCGTCAGGACTTCCGACATGAAGGGCCCAATCTGGCGGGGTGGGAAATTCACGACAGCCATGATCTGGCGGCCTTGCAATTCCTCGATCGTATAATGTTTGGTGATCTGCGCCGAAGAGCGCTTGATCCCGATCTCGGAGCCGAAATCGATCTTCAGCTTAAAGGCGGGCTTGCGTGCCTCCGGGAATGCTTGGGCCTCGATGATGGTGCCGACGCGGATATCGACCTTTTCGAAATCGTCAAAACTTATCGTCATGATCTTTGGATGCTGCCTGAACGTTGAACCGATCAGGCCGAACCTACCGTCTCGAACAGGATGCTGTCGAGTGATTCCCGTGCGGTCGAGCCCGACCAGACCACGAACTGGAAGGCCTGGAAATAGGTCTCGCAGGCATCGAGCGCGCTTGAAAGCAGAACTTCGACCTGTTTGCTCGTCGGCTCGGCACCGCCCGAAAGCAGCAGCGATTGACGGTACATGATGGCGCCTTCCTGACGCCAAAGGTCGAAGTGGCCCATCAGCAATTGTTCGTTTATCAGGGAAAGCAGACGCATGACCTCGTTGACCCGCGGCTCGCTGATCGCGATGTCGAAGGCGCAGGCAAGATGCAGAGCCTCGAAATCCTCCATCCACGAAAAGGAAATCTGGTAGTCGGTCCAGCTCCCTTCGACGGTTATGGCAATTTCATCTTCCCCGGTGCGCTCGAATGCCCACTCATTGGTGTGGGCAACATGTTCAATCACATCCACTGGATGGAGATCCCGCGCAATTTCTATTTCCAGAAGGCTCATCGCCATTACCTGCTATTTCGAATCCCATCGACGCTGCGGGAATGCAGCACCCACCCAAAGCACACATACGCTTGAAACCGCACCGACAGGCAGAACGCACCAGCCGGATGACGGCTGGACGCCAGCCCAACCGCTGCATGATCCCTTTTACGAATCATGCTGTAATTTCAGTGTATTGATGCTGAGTCCGAGCGCCAGCCCCCTTTTGGTCGAATGGCGCGAATGGGTGTGGAAAGACGCTGCCAAAAAGATTCACGAGCCCCCTTTAACCGACTCTAAGAAAACGATTTTCGGCGATTTCGACCTGTTGATAAATTCTTAAGATTTATTTTGGGGATTGCGTATTGGCGGCGGAAATACACAACGCCGTCGATGAAAAGCCAGCTTCATTTCGTAAACTTAAACGACGCGATCTATTCTCGCGATAAGGCCAATGCATGGTTTCGTCATATCTCCGATATCGTGGGCATTTAACCTGTCGTTCGACAAGACGACCAACAAAGAATGGAGACGTGCAATGTCTAATGAACCAGGTGAAAAAGTGACTGTGAACCAGAAAAATGACGACGGGCTTTGGTACTATGCGATAACCGCCGAGGGCAAACAGGGACCAAAGGTTGGCCCGTTCGATACGGAGGAAGCGGCGCTCGCAGCCGGCGAGGACAGTTTGGCAAAAGGCGAATCGGCTTAGATCGAGCCCGCACGCGAAAAGGTCTGATGAGACGCTTCTGATCGAGATCGCGGTGCTGGAGGCTATGCTTTCTTTGGCCTTGCCCTCGATATGCCGGGTTTCTCGGCGCCGTCCGCGGTTTTGCCATCGGCGCCAACGAGAGCCTCCAGGGCCTCGATCCGCGCCAGCAGCGCGGTGTTTTCGGCCCGGGCTCTGATCGCCATCTCGCGTACGGCCTCGAAGTCCTCGCGCTGGACGACGTCCATGGTGTTGAGCAGCCGTTCGGCCTGACCGCGAAAGGCGGTTTCGACTTCGCGCCGGACGCCCTGCGCCGCGCCCGCAGCATCGGTCACAAGCTTTGCCAGTTCATCGAGAACGCGGTTTGGTCCATTGCTCATGGCGGATACCTCTCTGGTTTCGTGAAACAAATAATCGTCGCCGACAGCGATTGCAAGCAAGTCCGACAATCGCCCTGATTGGCGCAAGCCCGCACAAATGTTACCCAACACGCCGCTTGACGCTGTTCATGCCCTCGCGCATGGTCCCGCCAACATTTGTCCTGCCACGGAGCGCCTTTGTGAGCGAAATCCTCCTTCCTGCATTAGCAGCGATTGCTTTTCCTGATATTGATCCTGTCATATTTTCCATCGGCCCGCTTTCCGTGCACTGGTATGGACTTGGATACGTCGTCGGCATTCTCTTTGCCTGGTGGTATGCGAAGAAACTCATCTCCAAGCCACGTCTGTGGGCGAACAATACACCGCCGATGAAGCCGACCGCTCTCGACGATTTCGTCCTTTGGGCGGCCCTCGGTGTCGTCCTTGGCGGGCGCACCGGCTACATTCTTTTCTACGATCTGCCGAAATATCTGTCCCATCCGCTCGATATCTTCAAAGTTTGGGAAGGCGGCATGTCGTTTCACGGCGGCCTGCTGGGTGTTATCCTTGCGATGATCCTGTTTGCCCGTTCGCGCAGGATCAACGTGTACAGTATGTTCGATACGATCGCGGCTGGCGTGCCTGTCGGGCTTGGACTTGTGCGCGTTGCCAATTTCATCAACAGCGAACTCTGGGGACGTCCGACCGACGTGCCGTGGGGCATGGTCTTTCCGACGGGCGGACCCTTCGTCCGCCACCCGAGCCAGCTCTATGAGGCAGGGCTTGAAGGCATCGTCCTCTTCACGGTACTCGCCGTGCTCATCTTTTACGGGCGCAAGCTGAAACGTCCGCGTTTCATCAGTGGAACTTTTATTGGCCTCTATGGCCTGTCGCGCATCTTCGTCGAGTTTTTCCGCGAGCCTGACGCGCAGCTCGGCTATCTTTACGGCGGCTGGCTCACAATGGGCATGGTGCTGTCGATACCGATGATTCTGGTTGGACTTGCCTTTATAGTGTCGGCACGAAATCCCGAGGTCGCAACAGGGCGATGAACCTGAAAGAGCGGATCATCAGGCAGATCGAAGCGAGCGGCCCGATCAGCGTCGCCGACTATATGGCGATGTGCCTCTTTGATCGCGATGTGGGCTACTACACGACGCGCGAACCCTTCGGCAAGGATGGCGATTTCATCACCGCGCCGGAAATCAGCCAGATGTTCGGCGAGCTCATCGGCGTCTGGTGCGTCAATGCCTGGCGCGCGCTCGGCGCTCCTGCCTCCTTTGTTCTTTGCGAAATGGGTCCGGGGCGCGGCACTCTGATGCAGGACCTCCTGCGTGCCGCGGGCAAGCTCTCGCCGCAGTTCGCCGCCGCCGCCAAAATCCACATGGTCGAGATCAGCGATCGCCTGCGGTCGGTGCAACAGGAAAAGCTGGCGGCGCATGCCGAACGCATCACCTGGACGGAGACCCTCGGCGAAGTCGCCGATGGCCCCCTCCTCCTCATTGCCAATGAGCTTTTCGATGCCATTCCGTCGCGACAATACGTCAAGACCAACGGTCGTTTCGTTGAGCGCATGATAGTGGCCGACCCTGCAGGCCGGCTGTTCTTTGCTGCGGGTTCCGGTTCGATCGAAGCTGCCCTGTTGCCGGCCGGAAGCGATGTTGCACCCGAAGGCAGCATATTCGAGATCGCTCCGGCGCGAAGCGCGTTGATGCAGGAAATCGCCATGCGTCTGCGCAAGCAGCGCGGCGCCGCGCTGCTGTTCGACTACGGCCACCTGCAACCCGGGTTTGGCGATACGCTGCAGGCGCTCAGCCGCCATGAATCGGTTGACGTGCTGCATATACCCGGCGCAGCCGATCTTACCACCCACGTCGATTTCCACAGTCTGGCGCAGGCCGCCCGTCATGAGGGCTGCAAGACGAATGCCATGACCCAGGGCGATTTTCTCATCGCCATGGGCATCCTCGACCGGGCCGGCGCGCTTGGCCGTGACAAATCGCCGGAATTTCAGGAACGGATTCGCGCCGATGTCGAGCGCCTCGCGGGACCGGACCAGATGGGCACACTGTTCAAAGTGCTGTGCGTCGCGGACGTGGCAACGCACACCTTTCCATTCGAACGCAGCGAAGCCGGAACCCAGGGCAATTGACTTCGCGCGCTCGCTCAACCACCATCCCGGGCCTTGAAAGGCATACAGCATGATCAACTCCGAAAAACCGGCACCGTTGCGCTCAGCCCTGCTCGGATCCCCCGAAGAAGACCGAATCGCCCATGGATTTTTCACCCGCAAGGGCGGGGTGTCGGACGGCATCTATCGCGGCCTCAATGTCGGGAGCGGCTCCAAGGACAATCAGGAGCGCGTCCGCGAAAACCGAAGGCGCGTAGCCGAAACGCTCGGTGCCCCGCTGACACACCTCGTCACGGTGCATCAGGTGCACTCGCCGGACGTCATCACGGTGAACCGTCCCTTTGTCGGAACGCGGCCGAACGCCGATGCCATGGTGACGGCAACGCCGGGCATCGTCATCGGCTCGCTCTCGGCCGATTGCGGTCCGATACTTTTTGCCGACAAGGACAAGAAGGTGGTCGGCGCCGCCCACGCCGGCTGGCGCGGGGCGCTTGGCGGCGTCCTCGAAAACACCATCGAAGCGATGATCGCGCTCGGTGCAAAACGCGATCGCATTCAGGCTGTCCTCGGCCCAACGATCGGCCCCGACAATTATGAGGTCGGCAGCGAATTTTATGACCAGTTCGTCGAGCGGGACGCTTCCTACAAGGATTTTTTCCGTCCGTCGCACAACAATGGCCACAAGATGTTCGACCTTTGGGGTTTCATCGTCGGCCGGCTCGAAAAGGCCGGCGTGAATGCGTCGGCGCTTCGCCAATGCACCTATGCCGACGAGGATCAGTTCTTCTCCTATCGCCGAACGACGCATCGCAAGGAACCAGACTACGGTCGGCAGATCTCGGCGATCACCATTACGGAGTAACAGTATGGCCCTTCATTTCGAACCGGAAGAATTTGCTGCGCGCCGCGATCGCCTGATGATCGTGATGGCCGAGCAGAAGCTCGATGCGGTCCTGCTGTTTGCGCAGGAGAGCATGTACTGGCTGACCGGCTACGATACATTCGGCTTCTGCTTTTTTCAGTGCCTTGTGATGAAGGCCGACGGCAGTCACGTGCTTATGACCCGGTCCGCTGATCTGCGGCAAGCGCGCCAGACCTCGAACATCGAAAACGTCGTGGTCTGGGCGGATCGCGAGAATGCCAATCCCGCGGCAGACTTGCGCGAAATATTGAATGATCTCGATCTTCTTGGCCGCCGCATCGGCATCGAATACCAGACCCACGGGCTGACGGCCGCTGACGGCCGACGACTCGACGAGCAGTTGACGGCTTTCGGGCAACTGGTCGACATTTCCGGCATCGTCGACAAACTCCGCGCACTGAAAAGCCCAGCGGAAATCGTCTATGCCCGCAAGGCGGCCGAACTCAGCGACGACGCCCTCGATGCGGCGTTGAAACTGATCAAGGCAGGCGCGGATGAAGGCGCCATTCTTGCGGCCATGCAATCGACGATCTTTGCGGGCGGCGGCGACTATCCGGCCAATGAATTCATCATCGGCTCGGGCGACGATGCTCTTCTGTGCCGCTACAAGTCCGGCCGCCGCAAGCTGACCAAGAACGACCAGCTGACCCTTGAATGGTCTGGCGTCTACCGCCACTACCACGCACCGATGATGCGGACGGTCCTTACCGGCAAGGCATCGAAGCGTCATCAGGAACTCTTCGATGCGGCGCAGGAAGCCCTGCTTGCAGTCGAGGCCGCCATGACCCCCGCCGCGACCTTCGGCGACGTCTTCGAGGCCCATGCCAAGGTCATGGAAGCCCATGAACTGACCCGCCACCGCTTGAATGCTTGCGGATATTCTGTTGGCGCGCGCTTTACCCCGTCCTGGATGGACATGCCGATGTTCTATCCGGGGAACTCCGAGCGTATCCAGCCGGACATGACGCTGTTCGGGCACATGATCATATTCGACTCCGACACCAATACGGCGATGACGCTGGGCCGGACCTATCTTACGACCAACGGCGCGGCTGAAACCCTGTCGCGCCAACCTCTTGAATTGATCGTAAAGTAGCCATGGTTGCTATTGCAAACTAGATCTTCGGTGCAAATCCGGCCTGCCGCAACCAAGCGGCGAGTCCCAACTCAGGGACTCGCCAATTAACGCCGGTCAAGGTTTATCGGTTTTGAACCGATGCTTCATATAACCACCCCTGGCCTTTCGTAAGATGTCGGCAAATGTATGGGTGGCTTGGACTTTATCCGACGTTTGGGATTTTACCTTTCGCAACAGGTCCGGAGGCGCCGTCCGCTGTTTTGGTCCTGATGTAATAGCTTGCATGGCTGTCACACTTCACAAAGATAAGGCAAACTGGGCCTCCACCCACCCGGTTGATGAGGTGGAGGCAGCCACTCCTAGGCAGCTCGATTATCGCTGACCCGGTTGGAACTATCGCCGGCTATCGTGTTGGCGGATCCGCTGATCGCGATCCGACGCGGCTTCATTTCCTCGGGGATCTCCTTTTTGAGATCGATGATCAACAGACCATTGTCGACACGCGCATCGGTAACGCTCACATGGTCCGCAAGCTCGAAGCGGTGGGCGAATGGCCTTAGCGCCAAACCGTGGTGAAGATAATGCAGCTCTTCATCAACGGACTTGTCACCCTTGACCACTAGCAAATTTGGCTCATGGGTGATGGCGAGGTCATCTTGTCCGAAGCCGGCCACGGCAATCACGATGCGATATTTGTCCTCCCCAAGCTTGACGATGTCATAGGGGGGCCATCTGTCCGAGCCTTGCGGTTGCGTGGAGTTTTCGAGCAGATTGAAAATGCGGTCAAAGCCGACGCTCGACCGGTAGAACGGGGAAAAATCGACGTTGCTTCTCATAGCTAGGTCCTCCTTTGAGCAACATAGAAATGAGGCGCGCCAAGAAGCTTGGCGCTCCCTGACGTCGGTCCACTGACGTGCAACCGACCGCGAAAAATTTGGTAATGGCAGGAAACGCTGTCAAGATTTTCGGTGCAAAAAAATTGCTAATCGTCCGAGCGATAAAGCTTCCTGGTTGCTTCTTTTGAGGCCTGTTTTTCTCGTTCCGTCAGGCGCCGGCGCTTCATCATGCCAAAGGCAAGGATTGCGCCGAGGACGATCGGGCCGCCAAACACCACCGCAAACCACAAATACTCCATTCTACCGTCCTTCAGTAGCAAGATGACGATGACCACTTCTGGGTGGGCCGATCTCGGGAATGGAGAAGAGAAGGGCGGCGATCAAAACTGGAAGTGTCGTCCACAACAGATCATAGGCGGCCATGGGTCAGCGGCCTCCAAGTTCGCTCTCGATCTTCTTGCGACTGCCGCCGTGCTTCTTGATCAGCTCAAGGGCCCGGTCCCTGCTGATGTCATGCTTCGTCATGAGGTAGTTCACCTCGTAGTCCTCGCTTGCCGACACTGTGGCGCGGTCTCGATTGTCCTGCTTGGATTTGTCATCTGACATTTGGGTTTCTCCCCGGCTGTTGCTGTTGTTTCTCAACAGCCGCAAAGGATTTAGGTTCCGCTCCCAGCCCGAACTGATAGAATCTTCGTCGGGGTTGGAGCAGTCCGGCAGCTCGCAAGCGCGTGAAGCGCAAGGGTGACGACGTCTCCACGGAATTGCCTAAAAGCAATGGCCATCATACGTGCACGTGGTCGAGAGATTTCAGGCCAAGCACGCCGTCGGAACACAGGCCCATCTCGCGATGAACATAATGCTTATACGGGGTTTCGCAGAACTGATGCGACAAGCGCTGATCGGAAGAGGCTTGCAGAACGTGCAGCGAACAAATTATACCCGCATCGCGATAAAGGTGCGGGCGACGCGACAAAAAACGAAGCATAGTCAATAGCCGGGTTGACTTGATCGTAAAATAAAACTCTCTTCTGCTTCTATTTTGATAAGGTGGCTCATGACGGGGTTTGACTGAAGATGTGGTCTCGTAACTCACTGACATGCGCGGTCGCATTGCTTGCAACACTCGCGCTCGCCGCCTGCAACAGTTCGGAATCGCCGATGGGCGTCAGCAAGGCCGACCTGCCAGCGGCAAAGGGCAGCGCGACCACACCGGCAACCCCTGGCACTGCCCAAACGACCGCCACAGCGGCGCAGACGACTGCCGGTGCCCCCGTCCCCGCAACTGCCGGGGCCGCACCGACCACCACCGCCAATGCGCCAGGCGCCGCGCGCACCGCCAAGCTTCGCTTTGCCCCTATCGTCGGCGCGCCAATCGCTGCCGCAACGCCGCTGTCGCAGCGCCTTTCGGCTCTTGCCAAGGAAAAGGGTATTGTCCTTGGCACCGCTGCCGATACCGACAACACGCACATCATGAAGGGCTATTTCTCGGCGCTGCCCGACGGCAACCAGACGACGATCATATATGTATGGGACGTACTCGATCCGGCTGGCACCCGGCTGCACCGTATCCAGGGCCAGGAAAAAGTGCCGGGTGGCGGCGCCGACCCCTGGAGCACGGTACCGGCCAAGACCATGGAAGGCATCGCCGACAAGGCGATACAGGGTTATCTGGCCTGGGTTTCCGGCGCCAAGACGTGACATATTTACGCGTTTTGCCGGATAATGCCGCGGAATAGAGTTGGATTTCTTGCTGCATGCTTGCATTGTGCGGGAAGCACAGTAAAAGGCCCGCCATATCCTTTAATTGGCTGACGCTCTGAAAAGACGTGGGGAAAAATCGGCATGAAACTGTTCGCGGGCAATTCCAATCGTGTTCTCGCTGAATCTGTCGCCAAATATCTGAATATTCCGCTTGGAAAAGCCAGCGTTCGCCGCTTTGCCGACCAGGAGATATTTGTCGAGATCCAGGAGAATGTCCGCGGCGAAGATGTCTTCGTCATGCAGTCCACCTCGTTTCCCGCCAACGACCACCTGATGGAACTGCTCATCATGATCGATGCGTTCCGCCGTTCCTCGGCCAAGCGCATCACCGCGGTGCTTCCCTATTTCGGTTACGCCCGCCAGGACCGCAAGCCCGGTCCGCGCACGCCGATCTCGGCAAAGCTCGTTGCCAATCTGATCACCGAGGCCGGTGCCAATCGCGTCCTTACGCTCGATCTTCATGCCGGCCAGATCCAGGGGTTCTTCGATATTCCGACCGACAACCTCTATGCCGTGCCGGTCATTGCCCGCGATGTGCGCGCCCATTACGGCACGTCGAATGTCATGGTCGTCTCCCCCGATGTCGGCGGCGTTGTGCGCGCCCGCTCGCTGGCAAAGCGCATCGATGCGCAGCTTGCAATCGTCGACAAGCGGCGTGACCGCCCGGGCGAATCCGAAGTGATGAACGTCATCGGCGATGTACGCGGCAAGGATTGCCTCCTTTTCGACGATATCGTCGACTCCGGCGGCACGCTGTGCAATGCAGCCGAGGCCCTCCTCGCCAAGGGCGCAACGAGCGTCACCGCCTATATCACCCACGGTGTTCTTTCAGGCGGCGCAGTCGCTCGCATAGCGAGTTCGAAGCTGAAGGAACTCGTCATCACCGATTCCATTCAGCCGACGCCAGCTATCGAATCTGCGCACAACATCCGCGTCCTGTCGATTTCCGACCTGATCGGCGAGGCGGTATCGCGCACGGCCTCGGAAGAATCAGTTTCCAGCCTGTTCGACTAAGCCGAACGAGTTGATTGGACGCAGGCCAACAAACTTGCACTGGCGCCGGGTTTCCGTTATAGAGCCGCCATCCGCGTAGACACCCTTGGAGGCAACGCGGAATGGGGCGGTCATTCATCCGGTCTCGGATGAGCATTGGACCGCTTCATGTTTTTTGTGCATCCACCTTGTGGTCTCGAAAAACACTCCAGATTTGAACCTCGAAAGGAAATGCCATGAGCGAAGCATACGAGCTCAAGGCCGAGGCGCGCGAACGGGTCGGTAAGGGGTCCGCCCGGGACATTCGCCGCAACGGTAAAGTGCCAGCAGTCATCTATGGTGACAAGCAGGCGCCAATCTCGATCACCCTCGACTACAAGACGCTGTATTACAAGATTCACGGCGGCGGCTTCAAGACGACGATTGCCAACATCCTTCTGGATGGCAAGTCGATCCAGGTCCTGCCCAAAGATTACCAGCTCGATCCGGTCAGCGACAAGCCGGTCCATGTCGACTTCCTGCGCGTATCGGCCAAGTCGGTCGTCAACGTCCATGTACCGATCCACTTCCTGAACGAAGAAGCTTCGCCCGGCATCAAGCGCGGCGGCGTTCTCAACATCGTTCGCCACGATATCGAGCTGCATGTTCCGGCAAATGCAATTCCGGAAGCGATCGAAATCGATCTCACCGGCACGCAGATCGGCGACTCGATCCACATTTCCGCCGTTACGCTCCCGAAGGGTGCGACACCGGTCATTCAGGATCGCGATTTCACGATCGCTACGATCGCTGGCCATGCAACCGCTGACGAAGAGACCACCGAAGCAGCGGAACCAACTGAAACTGCAGAAAAAGAAGGCGAGTAATCGTCCTTTCGACTATTGGGAGCTAGGCGCGTGCTGCTTATCGCAGGTCTTGGCAATCCGGGCTCCCAATATGCTGCAAACCGGCACAATATCGGTTTCATGGCGGCGGATGAAATACATCGCCGCCATGATTTTTCTCCCTGGACGCGCAAGTTCCAGGCACTGATCGCCGACGGGATGATCGACGGCGAAAAGACCATCCTGATCAAGCCCCAGACATTCATGAACCTTTCAGGCCAGGCCGTCGGCGAAGCCATGCGCTTTTATAAGCTCGGCGTCGGCGATCTCATCGTGATCTATGACGAACTCGATCTGGCCGCAGGCAAGGTGCGCATCAAGATCGGCGGCGGTTCGGGCGGCCATAACGGCATCAAATCGATCGACGCCCATTGCGGCAAGGATTACAAGCGCGTCCGCCTCGGTATCAACCATCCGGGCGTCAAGGAAATGGTCTCCAACCATGTTCTCGGTAATTTCGCCAAGGCGGATCGCGAATGGCTCGATCCCCTGCTCGAGGCGATTGCCGCCAATGCGGGACTGCTGGTTCGCAAGGATGATTCCGGCTTCATGAACCGCGTCGCGCTTGCCGTCGGCGGCAACGCCAGGAGCGAGCCCGCGACGACCGAAAAGCCGGTTGCAAAAAGTACCGGACAAAGCCATATCCGGCAGGCGCGCCAGCAAAAGCCTGCCGTCACCATTCCAAAATCCGGCCCCATGGCCGACATGCTGAACAAGCTCTTCGGCAAGAAAGAATAAGGATCGCACATTATGGGTTTCAAATGCGGCATCGTTGGCTTGCCTAACGTCGGCAAATCCACGCTTTTCAATGCCCTGACCAAGACCGCGGCGGCGCAGGCCGCCAACTACCCGTTCTGTACGATCGAACCCAATACGGGCGAAGTAGCGGTTCCCGACCCGCGCCTGCAGACCATCGCCAAGATCGGCAAGTCCGCCAATATTGTCCCGACACGTATCAGCTTCGTCGATATCGCCGGCCTCGTGCGCGGCGCATCGAAGGGCGAAGGCCTCGGCAATCAGTTCCTTGCGAATATTCGCGAAGTGGATGCAGTGGTGCACGTACTGCGCTGCTTCGAGGACGACGACATCACCCATGTCGAAGGCCGCATCGATCCCGTGGCCGACGCGGAGACCGTCGAGACCGAACTGATGCTCGCAGACCTCGAAAGCCTCGAACGGCGCATCGTCCAGTTCCGCAAGCGTGCGAGCAGCAAGGACAAGGAAGCGCTCGCCGTGCTTCCGATCATGGAACAGGCCCTCTCGCTGCTCCAGGACGGCCAGCCGGTCCGCTTCATGCTGAACGGCATTGCGCCCGACGATCTCGCGATCCTTCAGGACCTCAACCTCTTGACCTCCAAGCCAGTCCTTTACGTCTGCAACGTCGCCGAAAGCGATGCGGCAACCGGCAATGAATATACCGAGGCTGTCGAGGAAATGGCGACCGGACAGGGTGCGGAGACAGTCACGATCTCAGCCGCCATCGAAGCCGAAGTCGCGCAGCTTCCCGATGAAGAAGCGCGCGAATATCTTGAAGCCATGAGCCTCGACGAGCCCGGCCTCGATCGGTTGATCCGCGCCGGCTACCGACTGCTGCACCTCATCACCTACTTTACCGTAGGCCCGAAGGAGGCACGCGCCTGGACCGTCGAGCGCGGTTCGAAAGCGCCAAGGGCGGCGGGCGTCATTCATACGGATTTCGAGCGTGGCTTCATTCGCGCCCAGACCATCGCTTATCAAGACTATGTGGGCCTCGGCGGCGAAGCGGCCGCCAAGGAAGCTGGCAAGGCCCGCGACGAGGGCAAGGAATACATCGTCCAGGACGGCGATATCATGCTGTTCAAGTTCAACACCTGATACGGTTGTATTGAAATGGCTGAACGCACGCCCACCTACGCCTATGAGGATTTCATCGTCAGCAGTGAATGGTCGCTCGGCTCCAAGCAGGTGACGACGGAAGAAATCATCGATTTTGCCAGTCAGTTCGATCCCCAGCCCTTTCATCTGAATGAGGCCGCGGGCAGGGCCAGTATCCTCGGCGGGTTGGCGGCCTCGGGCTGGCACACGGTCTCGATGTTCATGCGCATGCTATGCGACGCCTATCTTCTCGATTCGACCTCGCAAGGCGCGCCAGGGATCGACTTCGTCAAATGGAAGCATCCGGTTCTCGCCGGCGACACGCTCACAGGACGAACGACGATCCTCGAACAACGCCTGTCGAAGTCGAAACCTTCCCTCGGGTTCGTCAAGATGCATCACGACGTCTTCAATCAGGATGGCATATTGGTATGCGAGCTCGAACATACCGCGATGTTCTCGACACGGGAGCCCGTGCAAGCATGAGCATCGAACAATACATTGGCGTGGAGCGCGACCTCGGCACCCATCGCTTCAACGCCAGCGACATCATTGATTTTGCGTCGAAGTACGATCCGCAACGTTTTCATGTCGATCCTGAAGCGGCTAGGAAAAGCAATTTCGGCGGACTTTGTGCCTCGGGCTGGCATA
Source organism: Phyllobacterium sp. YR620 (assembly GCF_900104165.1). NCBI lineage: Bacteria > Pseudomonadati > Pseudomonadota > Alphaproteobacteria > Hyphomicrobiales > Phyllobacteriaceae > Phyllobacterium > Phyllobacterium sp. YR620. Next base: position 250,334 of record NZ_FNJP01000001.1, on the reverse strand, counting down.
CGACGGCAATATGGATGCGCCTCAATGTCGAGGACATGAAGCGGATTATCGCAGAAGCCTTGCAACGAGGCGAACAGCCGCCGCAATTCGGCCCCTCACCGGGTTTTGAGAACCTGAAATGGCTGAAGCCGGTCTATGCCGACGATACGATCCGCTTTACCCGGACCTTGCACGACGTGCGCCCGCTCAAGTCTCGGCCGGGCTGGTCGATGATGCAGATGTCCTCCGCCGCCTATAACCAGAATGGCGACAAGGTTCTTTCATTCGACAGCACCGCCCTTGTTGCGCTGCCCGCTTGACGGTCGGCAGGCCAACAAAAGTGTAAAACAATGAATCCGCTCAGTGCCCGTCGAAGGCGACCAGCGTCCGTACATTGACGCCGAGTGCCTCGAGCTTCTTGCGGCCGCCGAGTTCCGGAAGGTCGATGATGAAGCAGGCGGCGACGATATCGGCGCCCATCTGCTGCAGAAGCTTGACCGCGGCCTCGGCGGTCCCGCCCGTCGCGATCAGATCGTCAACGAGGATGACCTTGTCGCCGGGCGCGATAGCGTCGCGGTGCATCTCCATCTCATCGAGACCATATTCGAGACTGTAGGCGATCCGCACGGTATCGCGCGGCAGCTTGCCCTTCTTGCGGATCGGCACGAAGCCCGATGACAGTTGATGCGCCATGGCGCCACCAATTATGAAGCCGCGCGCCTCGATGCCTGCAACCTGATCTACCTTGCCACCGGCATAGGGGTGCACCAGTTCATCCACGGCGCGGCGAAAGGCGCGGGCATTGCCAAGGAGTGTGGTTATATCGCGAAACATGACGCCGGGCTTCGGATAGTCCGGAATGTTGCGGATGGCATCAACCAGCGTCTGCTTGAGGCTTGAATCCATCTGATCGTTCCCTTCGCGCTGTCAGCGGGCAGACAATCTATGCAGCCCCGCCCTCAAAAGAAAAGGGCGCAAAGCGCCCTTCCCTCAAATTGATTCTACCGATCCGGTCAATGCTCGACGTCGGACCAGATCCGGCGCTTCGCCACATAGATGAGGCCTGCGAAGAGAACCAGGAACAGCATGACGCGGAAGCCGGTCTTCTTGCGGGCCTCGAGGTGCGGCTCGGCCGCCCACATCAGGAACGCGGCAACGTCCTGCGAATACTGCGTAAGTGTCTGCGGCGATCCATCGTCATAGGTGACCTGGCCGTCCTGCAAAGGCTGCGCCATCTTCAACGACTTGGCGGCGATGAAGAACGGGTTGTAGTGCGTGCCTTCAGGGATCTGCATGCCTTCCGGCGGCGTTTCGTTAAAGCCGGTCAGAAGCGCGTGGATGTAGTCCGGACCGCCTTCCTGGTACTGCGTGAAGATATCGATCAGAAACCGCGGGAAGCCGCGCTCTACCGCACGCGCCTTGGCGATCAGCGAAAAGTCCGGCGGCACCGCGCCGCCATTGGCTGCTGCCGCCGCTTCCGGATTGGCGTAAGGCGACGGGAAATGATCGGCAGGAATAGCCTTGCGGGTTGTAGGCTCGCCATCGGCGTTGGGTTCGCCCGGCACTTCGTATTCGGCCGCAAATGCCTTGATCTGAGCATCGCTATAGCCGAGTTCCGCCAGCGAACGGAATGCCACGAGGTTCATCGAATGGCAGGCCGAGCAGACCTCTTTGTAGATCTTGAGGCCGCGCTGCAACTGCTGCTTGTCATAGCGTCCGAACGGCCCCGCAAAGGTCCAGTTCATCTCTTCCGGCTTCTTGATCGGGAAGTGCGTCGGTTCGGCGGCGTTATGCGCTTCTTCGGCGGTCGCAACCGTTCCGAATGCCAGCATGGTTCCGAGACCGGCAGCTGCAAGACCGAGGAGGATTTTTTTCATGGGAAAGTTCCTTGAGCCCTTCACGATTCTCAGCCTTTGGTTTCCGGAGCCGCGGTGACGCCTACCGGCAGGCCACCACCTTTGGTTTTCGCGAGCACCGCCTCGGTGATCGAATTCGGGAGTCGGCGCGGGGTTTCAACCAGTCCAAGCAATGGCATGAGGACGATGAAGAAGCCGAAATAATAGGCCGTTCCGAGCTGCGAGAAGACCACGTAGAGACCTTCGGCAGGACGCGATCCGAGCCAGCCGAGCATGATGGCGTTGGCAACGAAGATCCAGAAGAACAGCTTGTACCAGGGCCGGTAGACGGCCGAGCGAACCTTCGACGTATCGAGCCAGGGCACGAGGAAGAGGATCGCGATCGAGCCGAACATCGTCAGGACGCCGCCGAGCTTCGAGTTGATCGGGCCGATGTTGAAGGTGATGGCACGAAGCATCGCGTAGAAGGGCAGGAAGTACCATTCGGGAACGATATGGGCCGGTGTCTTCAGCGAGTCTGCCTGAATATAGTTATCCGGATGGCCCATGAAGTTCGGCAGGTAGAAGACGAAATAGGCGAAGAGGATCAGGAACAGCACCAGGCCGAACGCGTCCTTGACGGTGGCGTAAGGCGTGAAGGCAACCGTATCCGTCTTCGACTTCACTTCGATGCCGGTCGGGTTGGTCTGGCCGGTCACATGCAGCGCCCAGACGTGCAGGACGACGACGCCGGCAATCATGAACGGGAGCAGGTAGTGCAGCGAGAAGAAGCGATTGAGCGTCGGGTTGTCGACGGCAAATCCACCGAGCAGCAATTGCTGGATCGGATCGCCGATGATCGGGAACGCGGTGAAGAAGCCGGTGATGACCGTCGCACCCCAGAAGGACATCTGGCCCCACGGAAGCACGTAACCCATGAAGGCCGTCGCCATCATCAGGAGGAGGATGATTACACCGAGAATCCAAAGGAGTTCGCGCGGCGCCTTGTACGAGCCGTAATAAAGGCCGCGGAAAATGTGAATGTAGACGGCGAGGAAGAACATCGAGGCGCCGTTGGAATGCAGGTAGCGCAGGAGCCAGCCCGAATTCACGTCACGCATGATCTTTTCGACGGAATTGAAGGCAATGCCGGTGCTGGCGGCATAGTGCATGGCAAGCACTACGCCGGTCAGGATCTGCGACACCAGCATGATCGCCAGGATGCCGCCGAAGGCGTAGGCATAATTCAGATTGCGCGGAACCGGATAGGCTACGAATGAATCGTATAGCAGACGCGGCAACGGCAGTCGCGCATCAAACCATTTTTCGATTCCGCTGTTCGGCGTGTAGGATGAATGTCCACCGCTCATGTCGTGTCTCCCCGTGGAACCTTAGCCGATCTTGACGACGGTGTCGGAAATGAAAGAAAGTGGCGGGATCGCCAGGTTTTCCGGCGCCGGTCCCTTGCGGATGCGTCCGGCCGTATCGTAGTGCGAGCCGTGGCAGGGGCAGAACCAGCCGCCGAAATCACCCTGTTGGCCGAGCGGAATGCAGCCGAGGTGGGTGCACACGCCAACCATCACCAGCCAGTTTTCCTTTTCCTTCGAAGCTGTACGATCGGCATCGGTGGCCTGAGCATCGCTCGGAAGGTTGGCATTGCGCGCAATCGGGTCCTTGAGATCGCCGAGCGCGACAGCCTTGGCTTCCTCAACTTCCTTGGGCGTACGGTTGCGGATGAAGATCGGCTTGCCGCGCCACTTGACCGTGAGGGACATACCCGGCTGAACAGCCGAAACATCAACTTCAATGGACGAGACTGCCAGCGTGGATGCGTCCGGTCTCATCTGGTCGATGAAGGGCCAGGCAAAAGCCCCTGCGCCGACCACACCGGCCATACCTGTCGCAATATAGAGGAAGTCACGCCGTGTCGGCTCGGTCGTATCGTGTGCGCTCACGGGGCCTGTTCCTTTCCGAATAACAACGCAGCGGGAGAGTCCACGAAGTCAGCATAATAGAAGACAGGCCCAAGAAGATGAGCCCCGCGGAATCCCCAACATATCGCGTGGTTTCTAAGCATGTCGCATGAGCTTGTCCAGCCTGACAGCGGCATAAGGGCAGGATGTCGCAGGGATAAACCGGCGACTTATTCCTGCCCGATAAATCCGCCCGACTGGCGCGCCCAGAGCCCGGCATAAAGCCCGTTGGCAGCAACAAGCTCGGCATGCGTTCCGCTCTCGACGATGCGGCCCTCATCCATGACGATCAGGCGGTCGAGAGCCGCGATGGTCGACAGGCGATGCGCGATCGCAATGACGGTCTTTCCTTCCATCAGCCGGTAGAGGCTTTCCTGTATCGCCGCCTCGACTTCCGAATCGAGCGCCGAGGTCGCTTCGTCGAGGATCAGGATCGGCGCATCCTTGAGCATGACGCGTGCGATGGCGATGCGCTGGCGCTGCCCGCCCGATAGTTTGACGCCGCGCTCGCCGACATGGGCATCAAGACCGCGACGGCCCTTGGGATCGGTCAAGGTATCTATGAATGCCTCCGCCTGGGCGTTGATCACCGCATCGCGCATCATGTCGTCGGAAGCGTCGGGCCGGCCATAAAGGATGTTGTCGCGGACCGAACGATGCAGCAGCGACGTATCCTGCGTGACCATGCCGATATGGGCACGCAGCGAATCCTGCGTGACATTGGCGATGTCCTGGCCGTCGATAAGAATGCGGCCACTTTCGACGTCAAAGAAACGCAGCAGCATGTTGGCGAGCGTCGATTTGCCGGCGCCTGAGCGGCCGACAAGGCCGATCTTTTCGCCCGGCCGCACATGCAGGGAAAAATCCTCGATGACGATCCGTGCCGACTCGTAGTGAAATCGGACGTTCTCGAACGTGATTGCCCCATCCGTCACGGTGAGTTGCTGGGCTCCGGGCTTGTCGACGACGCTGACGGGGCGCGCGAGGAGTTCCATGGAATTCTGGATCGTGCCGTAGTTGCGAAGCAAGCCATTGAGGTTGGCCATCATGCGCGTCAGGAGCATGCTGAGCCGCAGCACAAGACCCAGCGTGAAGGCGACCTCGCCGGACGAAATCTCGCCCTTCAGCCAAAGATCGATCGAAAGCGCCGCCACGACGCAGATCATCGCCCCGCTTGTGCTGGCGAGCGAAATGCGAATGCCGCTCAGACCCCGCGTCAGCGACATGATCGCGACGAGCCAGCGATCCATGCCGCGGCGCATATAGGCATCGTCGCGTTGTGTGGTGCCGAACAGCTTCAGCGTCTGGATATTGCTGTAGCCATCGACGAGCCGGCCCATGACCAGCGAGCTCGTTTCGGCCGTATCGCGCGCCGCCTTGCGCACGCGCGGCAGGAAATAGCGGGCGGTGAAGCCGAAAACGACGAGCCACACGCCGACGACTGAAGCCAGCCGCCAATCGAGGCGGCCGATGAGAAAGAGTGTCGTCGCGCAATATACAAGGCTGAACCACACTGCCTGCAGCAGCGTCACCATGAAATCGCCAAGCGCCTGTCCCGCGGCCCAGACCTTGGTGACGATGCGGCCGGAAAAATCGTTCTGGAAAAAGGCAAGGCTCTGCCGGTAGACGACGCTGTGAGCCTGCCAGCGGACGAGATTGTTGAAACCCGGCACGATCGCCTGCTCCTCGACGAGGGCAGCAAGGGAAAGCACGAGCGTTCGCCCAAGAAACACAGCAAGCAGCATCAAAAGCAGCGCGACACCGTGGCGGTCGATAATACCCTGCCAGCCTTCGACGCGATCGGTGGAGGCGAGGATGTCGATGATCTTGCCGACGAACCAGAAGAGCCCGGCCTCGAACAGGGCAATCAGCCCGCCGCAAACGAGCATCGCCAGAAAAACATATTTCTCCTGCCGGACATAGAACCACATGAAGGCGAGCGACTGGTTCGGAACCCGTTCCGCCGGCGCACTGGCATAGGGATCGACCCAGCTCTCGAACAGGCGGTAAAGGCGTGTCATTCAACCTGCATTGCGTTGAAAAATCATCACGATGATGAAACCAATGGGCGAAGGGCCACCATCGGTTGAGTCCCGCGATGCGTCAAATTAAACTTCGGTTACCGGACACTCTTCATAGATTGGCCCCCCACCTCCCCCTTGTGGGGAGGGTCAGACCGAAGGTCTGGGGTGGGGGGCTTGATCAGAAGTCGAGCTTAAACGAAGTCACGCACGTCCCCTCCCGGCTGCTGCGCAGCCACCCTCCCCACAGGCGGGAGGGCAGGAACTCCGCTTTACTCCGCCGCTTCCTGATCGTCGAGCCCGAGGAACCCGCCGGACTGGCGCGCCCAAAGCCCCGCATAGATCCCGTTTGCGGCGATGAGCTCGTCGTGGCTGCCGCTCTCGACGATCTTGCCCTTGTCCATCACGACAAGGCGGTCAAGCGCCGCAATGGTCGAAAGGCGATGGGCGATGGCAATGACGGTCTTTCCCTGCATGAGCCGATAAAGATTGTCCTGTATCGCTGCCTCGACTTCGGAATCGAGCGCCGAGGTCGCCTCGTCCATGATCAGGATCGGTGCGTCCTTCAACATGACTCGAGCGATGGCGACACGCTGGCGCTGACCACCGGAAAGCTTGACGCCGCGCTCGCCGACATGAGCTTCGAAACCCCGGCGGCCCTTGGGATCGGTCAGTTCCTCGATAAAGCCATCGGCCTGTGCATTGCGCACGGCCTGCCGCATCAACTCATCCGATGCATCGGGTCGGCCATAGAGCACATTGTCGCGCACCGACCGGTGCAGCAGCGATGTATCCTGTGTGACCATGCCGATATTCGCCCGCAACGAATCCTGGGAGACTTTCGAAATGTCCTGACCATCGATCAAAATGCGCCCGCTCTCGAGGTCGTAAAAGCGCAGCAGCAGGTTGACGAGCGTTGACTTGCCGGCGCCCGAGCGGCCAACGACGCCGATCTTTTCGCCGGGCCGGATATCCAGCGAGAGCTTGTCGATGATCCCCGCACCTTTGCCGTAGTGAAAGCCAATGGCGTCGAAAGTGATCGCGCCCGATTTCACGACGAGCTCGGGCGCATTCGCAACGTCCGGCACCAGGCGCGGCAGCGAAATCGAGGTGATACCGTCTTCCACCGTTCCGATATTTTCGAACAGGGCGGACATTTCCCACATGATCCACTGCGACATGCCGTTGAGGCGCAGGACCAATCCGATCCCGACGGCAACGGCGCCGACGGAAATGGCCGAGTCCAGCCACAGCCAGATGGCGATGCCGCCCACCGAAAACAGCAGGAGACAGTTCATGGCATAGAGGCAGAAGTGGAAGCTCGTCACCATGCGCATCTGGCGATGCACGGTGCCGAGAAAATCCTCCATTCCTTCGCGCGCGTAGCTTTCTTCGCGCTTCGAGTGCGAGAAGAGCTTGACCGTGGCGATATTCGTATAGCTGTCGACGATCCGGCCGGTCATGGTCGAACGGGCGTCAGCCTGCCGTTCCGAAATGATGCGGATTTTCGGAATGAAGTAGCGCAACAGTCCGATATAGGCGACGAGCCAGACGACGAATGGCAGCATCAGCCGAAGGTCGGCCGCTGCCGCGATGATCAGGGTGCCGCTGAAATAGACGATGACATAGTTGAGAACGTCGAGCAGCTTCATCACCGCTTCGCGCACCGCGAGCGAGGTCTGCATCAGCTTCGTCGAGACGCGCCCGGCAAACTCGTCCTGGAAAAACGTCATCGACTGGCGGATCAGGTAGCGATGCACCATCCAGCGGATACGCATCGGATAGTTGCCAAGCAGCGTTTGATGGATGACGAGCGAATCGATCAAGACGATGCCGGGCATGACGATGAGGATCACGCCAGCAATCAGCGCCAGCTTCCAGCCCTCTTCGGAAAGGAAGGTCTCGCGCGAGTGGTTCGACAGCCAGTCGACAATATTGCCCATGAAGGCGAACATCGACACTTCGAGCACGGCGATCAGGGCTGTGCAAACGGCCATGACGGCGATGAATGGCCACACGCCGCGCGTATAATGCAGGCAGAACGCCACGAGCGATCTTGGCGGCTCACTGGGCTCGGCTGGCGGAAATGGTTCGAGCCTCTCTTCAAACCAGCGAAACATTTTCAACCTCGTAAACACCTGTCCTAATCACGGTAGCGGACCGCCAGCCGGTCGTTGGGATACTGCTTGGGACAAACATGGAAAACACCTGCAAACGCGAAGATCGGCGGTTTGCGGCTCTTGTCGGAAAGACGGAATTTCTAACTAGGGAGAACCGACACGCAACCGCAAAGGCAACCGGACATCGTCCAGTTTGGAAGAAGTCGCATCAATTTTGGCATCGACACCTCCAAGTTAGCGTTGCGGTTTGCTTCCTATAGCGATTATGAACGCAAAAGGCGAGAGGCCATCGCAATGGAGCCGTAAGTATTGACCAACGCATCAGTGGACCTTCGCATCGCCCTTTATCAGCCGGACATTCCAGGCAATACCGGAACGATACTGCGTATGGCAGCCTGTTTCGGGATCGCGGTCGATGTGATCGAGCCTGCAGGTTTTGACCTTTCCGACCGGGCGTTGAAGCGTGCGGGCATGGACTATCTCGAACAGGCGGCGTTGACGCGTCATGCCAGCTGGGCGGATTTTCAGGCGTGGCGGCTTGCCGCAAAACGGCGGCTGCTGCTCTTCTCGACGAAAGCTGCGGTGCCCTATACGAAGTTCGCCTTTGAACCCGGCGACATCCTGCTGCTTGGACGCGAATCCGCCGGCGTTCCCGATGAAGTCCATCAAGCCGCCGATGCGCGGTTGATCATTCCGATGGTCGAGGGCGCGCGCTCGCTCAACCTTGCGCTGTCCGCGGCCATCGCCGCAGCTGAGGCACTGCGGCAATTTCAAGCTTAAAAAAACGAATCCGCCGGCCATTTCTGCCCGGCGGACCTTGGGTTTTCAGTCGGACAGAATTAGTTGATCTGTTCGGCCTTGCCGCCTTCCCACTTGTAGAAGACGAATGCCGGCGTGGTGAGATCGCCGGTGCTCGAGTAGGTCAGGTCGCCGACGACGGTCGAAAGCGGCTCGCCCGACTTGATCTTTGCTGCGACTTCCGTCGGCTCGACCGAACCTGCCTTCTCGATGCCGCCCGCGATGATCTGCATGGCCGCATAGGCATTAAGCGTGAAGGCTTCCGCGGGGATGTTTTTCGCCTGGAGAGCCTCGACGACCTTGGCGGCGGCTGGGTTCTTCGTCGGGTCGGCGCTGTTGGTGAACAGCGTGCCGGCTGCAGCGTCACCGCCGATTGCCCAGTATTCAGTGTTCGAAAGACCGTCCGGCCCGATGATCTGGGCCTTTACGCCCTGATCATGCAACTGGCGAGCAATCAGACCACCTTCCGCATGATAGCCGCCGAAGTAGATCACATCGGCCTTTTCCGACTTGATGCGGGTGATGAGAGCGCTGTAGTCCTTTTCGCCGGCATTGATGCCTTCGAAGACGACTTCTGTGACGCCGCCCTTGTTGAGAACCGACTTCAGACCATTGGCGATGCCGGTACCGTAGGGCGTCTTGTCGTAGACGATGGCGATGCGCTTGTCCTTGAAGTTGTCGAGCATGTACTTGCCGGCAACATCGGCCTGCTGGTCGTCGCGGCCGCAGGTGCGGAACACGGTTTCGAGGCCGCGTGTGGTCAGATCCGGTGTTGTCGCGGTCGGCGTGACCATGATGATGCCGTTTTCAGCAAGAACGTCCGATACCGGCATGGCAACGCCCGACGTTACCGGTCCGACGATGAACTTGATGCCTTCGCCGACGACCTGGTTGGCGACCGACACGCCCTGCTTGGGTTCGCCCGCATCGTCAAAGATCTTGGTGACGATCTTTTCGCCCTTGATGCCGCCCGCCGCATTGATGGCCTCGGCAGCGCTTTCGGCGCCATTCTTCACCTGCAGGCCGTAGGCGGCGACAGGACCGGTGACCGGCGCGATAATGCCGACGACGATATCGGCCTTGGCGAACGACGTCATCGCCATGACGGCAGCCAAAGCCACGCCAGAGATCAACGATAAGCGCATAGTTTCCTCCTTGGATTTTTTGTGCATCCGAACGACTGTCCGGGGCTGGGCAGAGTTCTAGTAACTTTGGAAATGGCTGTCAGCAACGATTGCTTGGATTTTGGCGCCTACTGACGAAAAATTGAAAAATCTTGCAAACTTGCGGCGATTTTCGACCATATCGATCAATTTCTTGAAAAATATCATCAATTTTATTGCTGAATCGACAGTTTTGGCGCTTCTCTTACCAAAAGCTAATCCGCGTTGGGTAATCTGCGCATTGTAAATTCGATGATATCACCCGGCCGCTCTTGCCAGCTTTCGATCTCGGTCCAATAGGCGGCCTTTGGGAATTGCTCGAACCATTCGCGGGCTTTTTCACGGGCTGCCAATCGCGGCAGGCGGAAGCTTTCGCGAACGAACGCGCCGCGTTGCTGGCCGGCGTCACGGCGGCTTTCCTTGAGCTGCTTGCGCAAGCCCTCGAGCGGTGGCTTGGGGAATTGCGACCTGGGCGCTTTGGAGACCATTCTTTGAGCCCTCACTCAACGCTTTACACTGTAAACTTATGCAGTGTTGTTGCGGAAAACGAGTCATTTTTTGGAGATCGGCGGATTGAGTAAACGCCCCTTCCCTTTGTCTTTTCGATGTTGTGATATGTCCGCATAAACAAAGGATTCTTTGCCATGGACCGCCCTGACATTCCCCCCGCTCTTCCCGATGCACTCGACGACAAGAAAGCCGCAGCCACAGCCTGGTTTACGGAGATCCGTGACAAGATCTGCGCCTTGTTCGAACAGTTGGAGGACGAACTGGAAGGCCCTCTGTCGGATCGCGCCGCGGGCCGCTTCGAGCAGACGCCCTGGCAACGTGACGATGGCAAGGGCGGCGGCGGCATCATGTCGCTCATGCATGGCCGGGTCTTCGAGAAGGTCGGCGTCCACATTTCGACGGTTCACGGCGAGTTCTCGCCGGAATTCCGCAAGCAGATACCCGGCGCCGATGAAGACCCGCGCTTCTGGGCGTCCGGCATTTCGCTGATCGCACATCCGCAAAGCCCCTACGTGCCGGCGGTTCACATGAATACGCGTATGGTGGTGACGACCCGCCAGTGGTTCGGCGGCGGCGCCGATCTGACGCCGGTGCTCGATCGCAAGCGGAGCCAGGAGGACGCGGACACGGTCGCCTTCCAGAAGGCGATGAAGTTCGTGTGTGACAAGCATTCCGCCGTTGCCGACTATGACAAGTTCAAGGCCTGGTGCGACGAATATTTCTACCTGCCGCATCGCAAGGAACCCCGTGGTACCGGCGGAATATTCTACGACTGGCTGCATTCGTCGGACGAGAGCGGCGGATGGGATGCCGACTTCAACTTCACCCGCGATGTCGGCCGGGCTTTTTCGGTGGTCTATCCCTATTTGGTGCGCCAGAACTTCAACAAGGACTGGACCGACGCCGATCGCCAGGAACAACTGGTGCGCCGCGGCCGCTACGTCGAGTTCAACCTTCTCTACGATCGCGGCACGATCTTCGGCCTCAGGACAGGCGGGAACGTGGATTCGATCCTTTCTTCGATGCCGCCTGCGGTCAAATGGCCATGAACGGGAAATTTGAGGGATCAAATACAGGAATGATGCGTTATCATGCTTCCTTGGCGCGGTTGATTGTCCGCGCCTGATCGAGCGCGTCAGGCATATGTTTGCGGGCTCACAACAGGGAGAGAAAGCCATGAAAGAACTTCATTGCATTGTTCCCGGTTGCCAGTGGCATACACGTCACGAAACCGAAGCTGAAATCATCCGCCGCGCCAGCGAGCACTTGCGCGAAACCCATGGTGAAACGGTCATTCGCGAATCCATGCTCGAAACGATCAAGGCAAACATCCAGCCCGAAAAGGGTGAAGCCGCCTGATCAGGCCTTTCCCGCATGGTGGGGAATTCTCGCCAGCAGTTCATCGCGCTCAAGGCTGAACCCGGACTCGATCCACTCATCCTCGAGCGCGCGCTGCACCTTGCCGACATCAGGACCCTTCGAAAGGCCCGCCGTCACGAGGTCGCCGCCTGATAAGGGAAATTTCGGCCGCGCATAATCCTTGAGGTAATCCAGAAGGCGCGACAGGTTGCCGGCGCGGAACATGGCCGCATCGTCACTCGCCGCATCGTTACGGGCGGAGGCAAGGGCAAGCCTCAGGCGATCCTGCATACCTTGCACGTCGCTGCGATAGAGCCGCTTTGCAAAGCCGGTCTCGGATATCTCGGGATGTGGCGGCACCGTCCCGGCAAAAGCCGTAAGGCGGTCGCGCTCCTGATTGGAGAGCTTGAGCCGAACGGCAAGCTCCGCCAGCCGCTCCGTGTTCGGCGGCACCATGCTCGCAAGACGCAACATCGGGTCGGCCTCCCAACCGAGTGCCTGTTCGGTCTGGACGAGGCCATGGATTGCATCGATGCCCCACTTTTCCGTCTCCGGCAGCACAGTCGTCAGAACACCCGCCTGCCGCATCCACAAAAGGGCGCGTGACGGGTCCGGCGCTGATAGAAGCTTCTTCAGTTCGGACCAGACACGCTCGGCCGAAAGGCGCGAAAGTCCGCTTTTGAGGCGCGCGCAGGCCTTCAGCCCCTCCGTTTCGGGCCGGCCCTTCCCGTACCACGCAAAGAAGCGGAAGAAGCGCAATATGCGCAAATAGTCCTCACGGATACGCTGTTCCGGATCGCCTATGAAGCGTAAGGTCTGGCTCTCGATGTCGGCAAGACCGCCGACAAGATCAACGATTGTGCCATCGGCCTCGACATAAAGCGCGTTGATCGTGAAGTCGCGGCGTTCGGCATCGACCTGCCAGTCCTTGCCGAACGCAACTTCCGCGTGACGCCCGTCGGTTTCGACGTCGGCGCGCAAGGTCGTCACCTCATAGGGACGTCCCTTGGCGACGACTGTGATCGTCCCATGAGCTATACCCGTAGGGACTGCCCTGAACCCCGCACCCTCCGCGCGCCGCAACGTTTCCTCGGGCAGGCAAGTCGTCGCGATGTCGATATCGCTTACTGGTTGCCCGAGCAGCGTATTGCGCACGGCGCCGCCAACGACGCGGGCGCCCTCGCCCCCGACCGAAAGCGCTGCCAACAGAACTTGCAATTGCTCGTTGGCAAGCCACGGCGCCTTGCCTGAAATGGACTTTATATCGCTCAAGAATAGAGCCTTTCATAAAGAGTACGAATGATGCCGGCCGTCACGCCCCAGATAAAGCGATCGCCGAACGGCATCGTATAGTAGAACCGCTCCTGATCCTGCCACATGCGGCTTTCGCGGCGATGGTTTGCCGGGTTCATTAGGAACGATAGCGGCACCTCGAATACATCGGCAACCTCGTCCGGATTGGCCGCGATTTCGAAAGGCGGGTGGACAAGGCCAAGAACCGGAATGATCGAGTATCCGGTGGTCGTCAAATAGCGCGGCAGGCGGCCGAGCAGTTCGACATGCCGCCCTTCGAGCCCGATTTCTTCATGCGCCTCGCGCAGCGCCGCCTTTTCCGGCTCGTAATCATCTTCGGGATCGATAGCGCCTCCCGGAAACGCCACCTGGCCCGAGTGGTTGCGCAGGCTGGTCGTGCGCAATGTAAGAATGACGCTTGCCTCGTCACCGCGGTCAACGATAGGGACGAGCACCGCCGCATCGCGCAGCGGTTTTGCGGCAATCAGCGCATCGAGGCCCGGATTGAGCCGGTGATCGCCATGGTCGTCGTCGAGCCGCTCATTGCCCTTGAGCGCGACGCGACGTGCGAACGCGCGGGCCGAAAACCCCTCATCGAGCGGGTCGGCTGAGGTCATCGACTTTGCATCTCAAGTTTGCCCGACGGCATGATCGGAAACACAACGCCCCTGGAGCGAACCGCGAACATCGATTTGCCGTCGACAACGATATCTTCGCCATGGTTGACGAGATCGTACATCACGGCACGGGCTAGCAAGGCTTCGAGCCGCCCGCGGACCAGCAAGTATGGCTTCAGCCCGCCATTCTCGGCATCGACCACAAAGCGAAGCGGGTTTTCGGCGCCCGCCTCGGCAATATCGCCGACATTGGTGCGGAAGGTCATGACCTGATCATCGCCCGAGCCGGAAACATTGAGCTCGACCGCAAGGAAGGGCGCATCCTCGACGCGGATTCCGACCTTTTCCACCGGGGTAACGAGATAGGTCTTTCCGTCGGCATCCTTGCGCAGGACTGTCGAAAACAGGCGCACGAGAGGCTGTCTGCCGATCGGCGTTCCCATATAGAACCAAGTGCCGTCGGCCTTGATCTCCATGTCGAGATCGCCGCAGAACTCAGGATTCCAGCGGTCGACCGGTGGCAGACCCTTGCCCTGCGCAGCGGCCCGCGAGATCAGCGCCTCAAGTCCCGCCGTATCGCGCACACTGGTTTCACGCACTGCCATAGCCCTTACCTTTTTTCTCCACCCGTCACGAAATAGTCACCGTTGGGCCGCTTGTCAGCTTGTCATAGTGATTTAGAGTCTTTTCACATGTCATAGTGACTTGGAGTGATTTAAGAAAGACTCTGCACATATACCAGCGGCGAGGTAAATCGATGACGATGATTAAACCAGAGGTGGCGTCCGATCCAAAGGCGATGGTCGCCGAGGCCGAGAAAGCGCTGGCCGATATCGCCAAGATCAGGAACGGCATCGGGACTGTGATCTTCGGCCAGGAGAGCGTCGTCGAGCGCACCCTCGTCGCCCTTCTTGCCGGTGGACACGCCTTGCTCGTCGGTGTTCCCGGCCTCGCCAAGACCAAGCTGGTCGAGACACTCGGAACCGTGCTTGGACTGGACGACCGCCGCATCCAGTTCACGCCGGACCTGATGCCGTCCGACATTCTCGGCTCCGAGATCATGGAGCAGGACGACAATGGCAAGCGCTACTTCCGTTATGTCAAAGGTCCGATCTTCGCCCAGCTTCTCATGGCCGACGAAATCAACCGCGCCTCACCGCGCACCCAGTCGGCGCTGCTCCAGGCCATGCAGGAATATCACGTGACCGTCGCCGGCGAACGGCACGACCTGCCGCGCCCCTTCCACGTGCTCGCGACCCAGAACCCGCTGGAGCAGGAAGGCACCTATCCGCTTCCCGAGGCTCAGCTCGACCGCTTCCTGATGCAGATCGACATTCTTTACCCCGAGCTCGACGCGGAGCGCCGCGTGCTGCTTGAGACCACGGGGACCTCCGAAGCTTCCGCGGCTCGGGTGATCGACGCCGAACGTCTTCTCGAGATGCAGCAACTGATCCGCCGCATGCCGGTTCCCGAAGGCGTGGTCGACGCCATTTTGACCCTCGTCCGCTCGGCGCGGCCCGGCGCCGACAACGACATTGCCAGGAAGTTCATCTCCTGGGGACCGGGTCCCCGCGCCAGCCAGGCGCTGATGCTCTGCGCCCGCGCCCGCGCCCTTTATGACGGTCGTCTCGCTCCATCGGTCGATGACATCAAGGCGCTCGCCGAACCTGTCCTCCAGCACCGCATGGCCTTGACGTTTGCGGCCCGCGCCGACGGCATGAACGTGCGTGATGTGATCGCAAATGTGACCAAGGTTGCCCTCTGATGGCAGCAATCGGCACGCAAGTCCGGCGAACCGAGACAGGCGACGCGCTTGCGCGCGCCCGTCAACGTGCCGCCTTGCTGCCGGACCTCCTCGTCGAGGTCCATCGCATTTTAAATACGGTGAATACCGGCTGGCACGGTCGCCGCAAGAGCGGCGTTGGTGAGAGCTTCTGGCAATTTCGTCCCTATACTGATGGTGAGGCCGTCTCGCGCATCGATTGGCGCAGGTCCGCCCGCGATGATCGCACCTACATCCGCGATCAGGAGTGGGAGGCGGCCCACACCGTCTGGCTTTGGGCCGATCCTTCACCATCGATGCTGTTCAAATCCGAACAGGCGCAAGTCTCGAAGGAGTCGCGGGCGCTCGTGATGGTGCTCGCATTGGCGGAATTGCTCTCGCGCAGCGGCGAACGCATTGCCTATCCCGATATTTCCGACCCATCCTCGGCACGCAATGGCGCCGAGCGCCTGGCAACCCTCCTCTCCCACGCCGCCAACTTGCCGGCCAAGCCTGATCTCGACAGGGTGCGCCGATTTTCGGATGTGGTGCTGGTCAGCGATTTCCTGGAGCCCGTCGAAGAAACGCTCGAAACCCTGCAGAAGCTCGCCCATGTCGGCGCGCGTGCGCATCTCATTGAAATCTACGATCCGGCCGAGGAAGACTTTCCCTACAGGCGCCGCACCGAATTTGTCGACCCCGAGACCGGCGCTTCACTCACTTTCGGACGGGCCGAGGACTACGCCAGCGATTATCGCAATCTGTTTTATGCCCGCCGCGAGACCTTGAGCGCCTATTGCAAGCGCATCGGCTGGAGCTACACGGTCAATCGCACTGATCGCCTTGCTTCAGAAGCGCTTGTGACGGTGCATATGAACATGACCGCCAAGATCGGCTATCAGGGTGGAGGCGTCGCATGAATGCGCTTCCCCTCGCCTTTGGCGCTCCCGCGATTCTTGCAGGATTGATCGCCCTTCCGGTCATCTGGTGGCTGCTTCGGGTGACGCCGCCCCGTCCGGTACGCGAAATCTTTCCGCCCTTGCGGATCCTGGCACAGCTTCTCAAAAAGGAAGAGACGCCGAACAAGAGCCCGTGGTGGCTGACGCTGCTGCGGCTCCTGCTTGCAACCCTTGTCATCCTTGCCCTGTCGGAGCCGGTGTGGAACCCACGCCCGGAAACGCTGATCGGCAAGGAACCGGTCGCGATCGTCCTCGACAATGGCTGGTCCTCGAATGAGGAATGGCCGGCGCGCAAGGAGACCGCGGAGCGCCTTATCGGCGATGCGGCGAATTCGGGCGCGCTGATCTACATTCTCGGAACGGCCGAACGAGCGAACACGGATATCGGGCCATTCGACGCGACCACCGCGCTCGAGCGCGTACGCGCCTTGAATGTACGGCCGATCCCGGTCGATCGTGCGGCCGCGTTCGCCCGGTTGAAAACCGCGCTTGCCGACATTTCGGGAACCCGCATCGCCTATCTCAATGACGGTATCGATACGCCCGCGGCGGATGCTGCGTTGAAATCGCTGCAGGATGCAAAAATCGCATCGATGATCTGGTATCAGCCATCGATCAGCGCCCTCTCCGCTATCCGCCAAGCCGAAAACAGTGCAAATGGGCTGACGGTTCATGCTGTGCGACCGAGCAATGACCGTGGACAGGGCGCAGTCACCATCGGCGCCTTCGATGAAAAGGGCCGCCGCATCGCCGAAACCGGTCTGGTTTTCTCCGCAGGAGAAGCTACAGGGCAAGCGGTCATCAATGCGCCGTACGAGCTGCGAAACGACTTTCACACGCTGCGCATCGACGGGACGGCGCAAGCCGGCGCAACTTTCCTCATAGACGACAATAACAAGCGCCGCCGCGTTGCGTTGCTTTCAGGATCGGATGCGGACCTGTCGCAGCCCCTGCTTTCTCCGCTCTACTACATTTCAAGGGCGCTTGAGCCCTTTGCCGATCTCCTGCGGCCACGCAATGCCGAACTCGTGCGCGCCGTTCCGGAATTGCTCGAACAAAAGCCATCGGTCGTGATCATGGCGGATATCGGCAAATTGCCGCCCGAGACCGAGCGCCTGCTTTCCGACTGGGTCAATAATGGCGGCACCCTGATCCGCTTCGCCGGACCCCGCCTTGCCGGCAGCGACGACGATCCGCTGCTTCCGGTTACGCTGCGCAAGGGCGAGCGCTCGCTTGGCGGCGCCCTTTCCTGGAAAGAATCGCAGCCGGTCGCGGCGTTCCCGGACAACGGTCCCTTTGCGGGTCTTCCGACCCCGCAGGACGTGACGGTAACGCGGCAGGTCCTCGCCGAGCCGTCCTCGGACCTTTATGACAAGAGCTGGGCCAACCTCGCCGACGGAACGCCGCTCGTTACCGGTGAAACACGCCAGCGTGGCCAACTGGTGCTGTTTCATGTAACGCCCGAGGCGACCTGGTCGAATTTGCCCATCAGCGGCAGCTTCGTCGATATGCTGCACCGCCTCGTTGCCCTTTCGCGCAATGCGGGTCCGGCATCGAATGGCAACGGCGCCAGCGCGTCCCGGGCCTTGCCGCCCTACCTCATCCTCAATGCCGAGGGCGGGCTCATGCCGCCCACGGGTGACGCAAAGCCATTGATCACCAAGCCAGGTGAAACACCGCAGGTGAGTTTCGACAATCCTCCCGGCTTCTACGGAGTGGAAGACGCGATGTCGGCACTCAACCTTTTCCGGCCCGATGGGGAGATCAAGCCGCTGGCCCGACCCGATATGTCATTCCCGGTCACCACGGCGCGCTACGCGGTCGACGAATCGCTGCCGCTGCGCGGCCCGCTCTTTGCGCTGGCTGCATTGCTGCTGATCGCCGATGCCCTGGCCATCCTCTGGCTCGGAGGCCATCTGCGCCGCCGCTATCGCACGGTGGCTGCCTCGCTCGCGATTCTGCTCTTGCCGGTTCTCTTTGCTATCGCTCCTTCGCCTGCCCATGCGCAGCAAAACGACAGCAAGCCCGGCGACGAGGCCATCATCGAGGCGGTAAACGCCACCCATCTTGCCTATGTGATCACCGGTGACAGTGCGGTCGACGATATCAGCAGGGCCGGCCTTGCCGGGCTCTCGCGGGCACTCGCCGACAGCACGGCGCTGGAGCCGGGCGAGCCGGTCGGCGTCAATCCGGCAACGGACGAGCTTGCCTTCTATCCGCTCATCTACTGGCCGGTTGATGCGGCTGCGCGCATGCCATCGCCTGAAGCCATCGCCAAGATCGACGCCTATATGCAGCAGGGTGGAACGGTGCTCTTCGACACGCGCGACCAGGATGCGGCGGCTGTGAGTTTCGAGAACGCCACCACGCCCTCGAACCAGCGATTGCGCGATATCCTTGCCGGCCTCAACATTCCGCCACTCGAGCCGGTGCCGAGCGACCACGTGCTGACCAAGTCCTTCTATATCCTGCAGGATTTCCCCGGCCGCTACCGCGGCAGCCCGCTTTGGGTGCAGGCGTCGCTTTCCACCGAGGCAAGGTCGGACCGGCCCGTGCGCGCAGGGGACGGCGTGACCCCAATCATGATTACCGGTAATGATCTTGCCGGCGCATGGGCCATCGATGCCAGCGGCTCGCCCATGTTTCCAACCATTCCCAACGATCCGATGCAGCGCACCTATGCCTTTCGCACCGGGATCAACATCGTCATGTACATGCTTACCGGCAACTACAAGTCCGACCAGGTGCATGTGCCGGACCTGCTTGAGCGTCTGGGGAATTAGCCATGTACCTGTCGCTCGATTTCCAGCCGCTGCTTTCGACCACCCTGCTTGCCATTCTGCTTGTGCCATTGCTCGCCTTGACGCTGGCGGGCATCTATTTTCGCCAACGCGGGAGCCTCCTTCGCCTTGTCGCACTGGCCGCCTTCGCCATGGCGCTGCTCAATCCGATCGTCGTCAATGAGCAGCGCGATCCCTTGAAAAGCGTCGTTGCGGTGATCGCCGACCGCAGCCAGAGCCAGGATCTCGGCAACCGCAGCGCGGATACGGACGCCGCGCTCAAGGAGGTGCAGACCGAGCTTGCACGCCTGCCGCAATTCGAGGTTCGCACGGTCGAGACCGGCCGTGCCAGCGAGAATGATGATGCCACCTCCACCCGTTTGTTCGGGGCCTTGAATGGAGCGCTGCGCGATGTGCCGCCTTCGCGCGTCGGCGGAGCGATCATGATCACCGACGGGCAGATCCACGATATTCCGGCCAACCAGGCAGGACTTGGCTTCAATGCTCCCATTCATGGGCTGATCACCGGCGTCCCCAATGAAATCGATCGGCGCATCCAGTTCGTGCGCGCGCCGCGCTTCGGCCTGACTGGAAATCCGCAGCAGATGACCTACAAGGTCACCGCTTCGGGCGAAGCGCCGGGCGGCAGCGCGCGCGTTCATGTGCGCGTCAATGGCAACGAGACCGGCAGCGAAGATGCCATCATCGGCGAGGAAATGCCGCTTGAGGTGACGTTGTCGCGCGCCGGCGTCAATATAGTCGAGATTACCGTGGATCCCATCCCCGGCGAGCTTACGGGCGTCAATAACCGTGCCGTCGCCATGGTTGACGGCATTCGCGAAAATCTGCGGGTGCTGTTGATTTCAGGCGAGCCGCACAATGGCGAGCGGACCTGGCGCAACCTCCTGAAGTCGGACGCGTCGGTCGACCTTGTCCACTTCACCATTCTGCGCCCACCCGAAAAGCAGGATTCGACCCCGCTTCCGGAACTCGCGCTGATTGCCTTCCCGACGCGCGAACTCTTCGTCGACAAGATCGATCAGTTCGACCTGATTATCTTCGATCGCTACCAGCATCGCGATGTGATGTCGCTGCTCTATTACGACTACATCAACGACTATGTGCAAAAGGGCGGAGCCCTGCTTATTGCAGCCGGTCCGGAATTTGCCGGCCAGATGTCGATTGCGAACACGCCGCTTCTTTCGGTGCTTCCGGCCACGCCAACCGGCAATATTGAGGAAAAAGCCTTTTATCCGCGCCTCAGCGACCAGGGTAAACGTCATCCCGTCACGCGCGGGCTTGAAGGCAGTACGCAGGAACCGCCGGCATGGAGCCGATGGTTCCGTGTAATCGATGTTAATCCACCGGAAGGCTCGGTCATCATGAACGCGGGAGACCGGCCGCTGCTGGTTCTCAACCGCATTGGCGATGGCCGGGTCGGCATGTTCCTTTCCGACCAGGGTTGGCTCTGGGCGCGCGGTTTCGAGGGCGGCGGTCCGCATGCCGCGCTCTATCGCCGGATCGCGCATTGGCTAATGAAGGAGCCGGACCTCGAGGAAGAGGCGCTGACGGCAACGGGTAATGGCCGCAATCTCGAAATTCATCGCCAGACGATGCAAAAAACGGCTGAGCCCGCCAATATCATCACGCCGTCGGGCAAGACGCGGTCGGTTCCGCTGACGGAAACCGAGCCCGGCGTCTTTACCGCCTCCGTACCGACCGATGAGATCGGGCTCTACCAGGTTGCCAATGGCGATCTGACGACGCTCGCCCATGTTGGACCCGTCGATGCGCCGGAGTTCACCGACAATGTTTCGACACAGGCAAAACTCGATCCGCTTGCCCGCGAAACCGGCGGAGGGACGCGCCGCCTGCGCGCGGCCGCGAATCAGACCGACATCGAGGTACCGAACATCGTTGCCTCGCGCGGCACGGCAAGCGCCAGCGGCGACAATTGGATCGGCCTGCGCCAGACCAATGAGACGGTGCTGAAGAGCGTCACCCGCCTGCCGCTTTTCTCGGGCTTCCTTGGCCTTGCCGCCATGATGCTTGTGCTCGGCGGCATGTGGTACCGCGAAGGCAGGTAAAGCTACTGGCCTGCCATCGCGGCGTGGATGACCTTGCCTTCGACATCCTGCAAAGCCCGTGGTGCGAGTTCACAAGCGAGGAACCGCGCCGGATCAACCGGCGCCGGCAATACGATCCGGTGGCCTGGTATCTGGCGGAAGCCGAAAGGAGCGTAATAGGGCTCGTCGCCAACGAGGATGACGAGCTTGTGTCCGGCCACGCGCGCGGCTTCCATGCTGGTGCGCATAAGCGCAGCGCCGATGCCCTGTTTCTTCCATGCCGGGCGCACGGCGAGTGGGCCGAGAAGCATCGCCGGGGTAGTGCCGATGCGGATGGGCGTCAGCCGGACCGACGCGATGACGTGTTCGCCATTGAGCGCTACGAAGGAAAGGCTGCGATCATGCGGTCCGCCCTCGCGAATGCGATAGGCCGCCCGGGCAAACCGCCCCGGCCCGAAAGCTTCCCGGTTGATGTCTTCGATTGCAGCATCGTGCACCGGTTCTTCCGGCGCGTAGGTCACGACATGGTTCAGCATGTTGGATTTCTTTGAAGAGAGTGGTCGTTCGCCTCGGCAAATATCGCCATTGGCCAGCACAGGAGCTTCCGTCGCACGAGGCGCCGGTTCAGGTTTCATCGTCGGATGATCAGAAGTCCTGCCACAAATCTCTCCTTTTTCGTTCGCCTAACATCAATCTGTCGCGACGTAAACCAAAATCTAAACAGACATTGTCGAAGAGTTACGCTCTGTTCACCACCCGGGGGCTGAATTAACAATCCTGCAGCGCCAGCTATAGGCTCAGTAACCAATGGAGATTTGAAACGATGGGTTTGTTGATCGACGGCGTATGGCAGGACAAGTGGTACGACACCAAGGAGAGCGGCGGGCGCTTTATTCGCACTGAATCGCAATTTCGCAACTGGGTGACAGCCGATGGAAGCGCCGGACCGTCCGGCCGCGGCGGCTTCAAGGCGGAGCCGGGACGCTACCATCTATATGTATCCTTTGCCTGTCCCTGGGCGCATCGCACGCTGATCTTCCGCGCGCTGAAGCAGCTTGAGGATGTCATTTCCGTATCGGTGGTCGACCACTTCATGGGTGCTGAAGGCTGGACATTCCTCGAACGGGATGGCGCGACCGGTGACCAGCTTTTCGGCTACGACTATCTGCATCAGGTCTACACGCGGGCCGATCCCAAATATTCAGGCCGGGTGACCGTGCCGGTGCTTTGGGACAAGAAGCAGGACACGATTGTCTCGAACGAATCGTCGGAGATCATCCGCATGTTGAATTCGGCATTCGATGCCTTCGGCGATCACGCCCTGGATTTCTACCCGGAGGCGTTGCGACAGGAAATCGATGCTGTAAACGCCCTCGTCTATCCCAACATCAACAATGGCGTCTATCGCGCCGGTTTCGCCACCACGCAGGAGGCCTATGAGGAAGCCTTCACCCAGCTTTTCGGCGCGCTCGATCAAATCGAGGCGAAGCTCGCAAAACAGCGCTATCTCACCGGCGACCGCCTGACTGAAGCTGACTGGCGCCTGTTCACGACGCTGCTGCGCTTCGATCCGGTCTATGTCGGGCATTTCAAATGCAATCGCCAACGCATCGCGGACTATCCGAACCTGTCGAACTATACGCGCGAACTCTATCAGGTGCCGGGCGTCGCGCCGACGGTCAATCTCCTGCATATCAAGGCGCATTATTATGGCAGCCACCGGACAATCAATCCAACCGGTATCATCCCTGTCGGCCCGGCTCTCGATTATGGCGCGCCGCACGATCGCGACCGGTTGAAAGCGTCAGCGTCTAACTGAGCCCGCTACCAGGCGGTCGGAATCTCCGCGCCGTCGAATATTTCGGCAAGGCGCTGCCGGGTTGAAGGCGTCGTGTCCTTGGGCAGGTCGTCGAGGCTGAAGAATCGAGCCTCGGCGATCTCGCGGTTGGGGAGGAAGGGCGCTGTCTGGCGGAACGACCGGCATATGTAGAGCGCAACATGATCGCGTTTCGACGCATGAGCATTGTGATATATCGCAAAGAGCTCTGGCCGGCCGGTCAGTTCGATGTTGCCCTCTTCCATGAGTTCCTTCTCCAGTGTCTCTTCCATTGTGTGACCAGTCTCTACCCCCCCGCCCGGAAACTGCCAGCCATGCACATATGTGTGGCGGATGAGGAAGACCGTACGCGCTTTTTCATCGATGATGACCCCGCGGGCGCCGAGGGTCATGGGGCGCTGCAGCAGGAAATAGGCATGGAGCACACGGTGGCGCCAGGTGGAACGCTTGTCGGTCATTCTTTCCTTCTTCAGGTGGAACAGTCTAACCTCGCGACTGTTTTGTTATCGGGTGCGCCATTCGCGCGAAACGTTCTACCACTGGATTTAGCTGTCATACTCTCCTAAAGCTGAAAAATGTTCCGTCTTGCCCACATCTCAGACATACATTTATCGCCGCTTCCTGCACCGAACTTGCGGGAACTGATCTCCAAGCGCATCACCGGCTATATTAACTGGCGTTCCAACCGCAAGGGAACGATGACCGGCAGCACGCTCGATACGCTCGTTGCCGATATCAAGGCGCACACGCCCGATCACATTGCGGTGACCGGCGACCTCGTCAATCTGGCGCTCGATGAGGAACTGGAGACGGCAGAACGCTGGCTGAGGACTCTGGGCGACCCGGCCAATGTGTCGGTCGTTCCCGGCAATCACGATGCCTATGTGCCCGGCGCGCTGAAGAAGGCACGGCGCCTTTGGCAGCCGTGGATGCGCGGCGATATCGAAGCCGCCGAAAACAAGCCTGTCGAATTTCCGTATCTTCGCGTACGCGGCGACGTGGCGCTCATTGGCGTCTCCTCAGCCCGCGCGACCGCCCCCTTCATGGCGACGGGCGACATTCGCGAACGCCAGGCGCGCAAGCTCGGCGAGGTTCTTGATGAGACCGGCAAGCGCGGGCTCTTCCGCGTGATCATGATTCATCACCCGCCGGTTCGCGGTGCGGCGCCCTCGCACAAGCGCCTTCTCGGGATCGGTCTCTTTCAGCGAACGGTTGCGGAATACGGCGCTGAACTCGTCCTCCACGGCCATACGCATCTTGCGACGCGCTACACGATCAACGGACCGGACTGGGAAATCCCCGTAGTCTGCGTGCCGGCCGCAAGCCAGGGTTTCGAGCTTGGACAGCACAAACCACCAGCGGGCTTCAATCTTTTCACGATCTCGAAGACCAATGCCGGATGGGAGTGCACCATGGTGGAGCGTGGCATCGTCGACGCGCAAACGACGATCCGTACGATCCGCGAGCACAATCTTAAGGTAGGCACAAGGTGCTCGCCGGGATCTGAGGCTCAGTAAGTTGGCTTGATGATGCTCCAGAGGTGGGCAAGCATGCCGCTTGCGCCGATTGTCGCGCCTATAGCAAGGCAGACAATCGCGATCAAGAAAACGGTCAACCCGGCAGTCCTCGGCGCGGCGGCAGCCGTAATCTCAGCTGGTCGCGCGATTGCATTTCCGGGGTCGATACTCGATTCCGAACGCAAAGAAACCCGCTCGCCTTCCATCAGGCGCTGCCGCTCGACGATACGCTCGGCGATATAGGTCGTGACCGCTTCGGAGACGGGCTTCACTTCGGGTGATTCTGCGAGCACGATCCGGCCAAGGCGCGTATCGCGCACGAAACGATAGGTGCGCCGATCGCGCGCCATCATCACATGGGCGGTAGCATCGATCCAGAGCCGCGGCTGCACTCCCCTGAAAATGGCAAAGTCCCACTGCGGATCGTCGGCAGGCACATCAGCGAAGACCGGCTTCAGATCTTCGGCAAGAATTTCGATGCGCGCCAGATCGGCTTCCTTCATGTCGACGACGACATCGCCGCGATCCGCGGCCGCAATCTGAACACCCCGAATTGCTTCGGCGAGCCGGCGTTCGTCGGTCGTTCTCTTCTCGCGCATTTCATTCATCGGCGTTTTCCGGCAACGAGGCGATTTTACCAATCCTTAACGACAAGTCGCGGCAATTGCATCAAAAACGTACCCTTGCCTCATCGCGTGCCCAGAAATGGGTGAAGGGCCCGAGGGGCCCTTCCATTTATTTGCCGATGATGCGGTTGGCGGCAGAAATGATCCCTTCAAGGGATGCCGTCACGATGTTCTTGTTGATCCCCGCGCCGAAGAGCTTGCCGCCCGGATATTCGATTTCCATATAGCTGATTGCGGCTGCGTCGGACCCGTGCTGCAGCGAGTGTTCGGAATAATTCACCACCGACAGCTTGATTCCGAGATAGTGGGACAGTGCATCGATAAAGCCATCCACCGGCCCCGTTCCACGCCCCTCGATCCGTTTCGTTTCGCCGCGATCCGTGATTTCGGCCGAAAGAATCCGCATGCCCTTGCGCTCCGTATCGGGATAGGTGTGGTGGTCGACAAACTTCAAACGCGCGTCCGACTGCTCGACGTAGAGTTCCTGGAAGCGGTCATAGATCCGCTTCGAGGCCATTTCCTTGCCTTCCTCGTCGGTGATGTGCTGAATGTCCTCGCGGAACTCCACCTGCATGCCGCGCGGCAGATTGAGGCCGTAATCAGCCTGAAGGATATAGGCGATGCCACCCTTGCCCGACTGGGAATTGATGCGGATGATCGCCTCATAGCTGCGGCCCACATCCTGCGGATCGATCGGCAGGTAAGGCACCTCCCACAGGGTCTTGTTGGCCTGCTTGATCGCCTTCATGCCCTTGTTGATCGCGTCCTGATGCGATCCGGAGAAAGCCGTGTAGACCAGTTCGCCGACATAGGGGTGACGCTCGGGGATGACGAGCTGGTTGGAATATTCGTAGACTTCCTTCATACGGTTGATGTCCGAGCAGTCGATCTCCGGGTCGACGCCTTGCGTGAACATGTTCAAGGCCAGGGTGACGATGTCGACATTGCCCGTGCGCTCGCCATTGCCGAAGAGCGTACCTTCGACGCGGTCAGCGCCAGCCATCAGGCCGAGTTCCGTAGCAGCAATGCCCGTACCGCGATCATTATGCGGATGCAGTGAAATGATCAGGTTCTCGCGATTGTCGAGCTGGCGGCACATCCATTCGATCCGGTCGGCATAGATGTTCGGCGTCGACATTTCCACCGTCGAAGGCAGGTTGATGATGAGTTTGTTATCCGGCGTCGGCCTGACGATCTCGGTCACCGCATTGCATATTTCCAGTGCGACATCGAGTTCGGTCCCGGTGAAGCTCTCCGGCGAATATTCAAAACGGTAGCCGCCACCGGCTTTGGCAGCCATGTCGGTGATCATCTTGGCAGCATCGGTCGCGATCGACTTGATGCCGTGGACATCCTTGTTGAAGACGACGCGGCGCTGCAATTCGCTGGTCGAATTGTAGAAATGGACGATCGGCTTGTGCGCGCCCTCTAGGGATTCAAACGTACGCGTTATGAGTTCGGGGCGGCACTGGACCAGCACCTGCAGCGATACATCGTCGGAAGCATTGCCCTCCTCGACACACCAGCGGGCAAAATCAAAGTCGGTCTGGGACGCGGAGGGGAACCCGATTTCGATTTCCTTGAAGCCCATGTCGAGCAACAGCGCGAACATACGCACCTTGCGATCATGGCCCATGGGGTCGACCAGCGCCTGGTTGCCGTCGCGCAGATCGACAGAGCACCAGATCGGCGCCTTTTCAATACGTTTCGACGGCCACTGCCTGTTGGTGAGTTCAACGAACGGATAGGGTTCGTACTTGTTGCCGGCATTGGGCATGCCGGCGGTCGGTTTCCTCGGAGCGATCATATCGGTCATTGTGCTTCTCGTTTCCGGCCGGATACGCGACAGTTTCAAGCGATCTCGGCACTTTTTTAAGCGTTACATCGGACTTGTAAAGGGTAAGGAGCAGAAGCCTGGCGGCACTTTCGACCGCCGGACGCTCCTCTCAACGAGCCCGGCGGTCGCCGATAAGGTCGAGGAGAAGCGGAAGGAGGAAGGCGCGATTCGTCAAGCCCGCAAAAGCGGACAAGGCGAAGGACTTGTGGGTCGGGCGCGTTCTCATGGGCCAGACAAATAAACGACTGTCTGGCCAGATGCAAGGATGAGTTTCGAGCGGATCAGTTCTTTTTAAGCTGGGCCGTCATGCCGGACAGCCATTCGCTGACGACTTTGACGTCTTCCTTGCCGAGGCCATGATCGGACTTGATCGACCGGGCCTCGACGCGGGCGCCGTGCGAGCGCAGCATGTCTTCGAGCGCCGGCGCATAAGGCGCATAAAGCTGGTCCGTGGCGCCCGAAACCGTCAGGACGCGGGCGTTGGTAAGGTTCGCCTCGGTCGATCCAGTCAGCACCGGCATCGAGCGCAAAAGCACGGCCTGCTTGACGAGGTCCGGATAAAGCATCATCACCGCGTTGACGAGGTTCGCGCCGTTGGAATAGCCGAGGAAGGTCGTGCGCTTCGGATCGATCTTGTATTGCAGCGCGGCCTGCTTGAAGAAATCGGCAAAGGCCTTCGCCTCGGAACGGATATCCTTCTGGTCGAAGCTGATCGGGGTTAGACGGCGATACCATCGGTTCGAACCGTCCTGCACCACACGCCCGCGCACGGCGAGGAGCAAAGCATTCGGCGCGATCTTGGCGCCGAAGGAAACCAGGCTCGTTTCATCTTGCCCAGAACCATGGAGAAGCACAAGCGTATCGCCGTTGGGCGCGTCGGGGCGGTAGATGCGGTATTTGAATGGAAGATCGGCGTGAATCATGCCGTCGCTTTGCGGAATGATTTCACCCTTGATCGCCTTGTTCAAGATCGTGGCCCCACCTGTTGTGAGCGTATTGACCGGCGTCGCCTTGATCTGCATCGCTGGCATGGCCTTGCCTTTTTGCGAGCAGGCATCGGCAGCGGTATTCTTATCGATGTCGGGCGTCGGATCAACCGCGTTCGAACGCACCTCGGCCTTGCCGGATTGCGGTTTCTCACAATCCGCTATCCCGATTGCGTGCGCCGATTGGGCCGCAGCAACAAGTGAAAGGCCTGCGATGAGTGCGTAGAGATACGGTTTACCCATAAGTTAATCCTAAAAGTTAAAGGTTAACCAAGATTGTAAACAGCCGCGGTCGTCCGCTGGGCGCTGCCATGCCTATTGGCGCTCGATTCTCAGAAACTGGAATTGATGCGTCCCGCCAATTTATGTTCCCTGACGTACGCCCCCTGCGTCGCATCAAGATGAATTCGCATTGCTGGGCAATCACTCGCCCAAGCACCTGCTCTATGTCAACATAATTGTAACGAAATCATGACGAACTGAAACAGTCCGTTACATTTTGTTGCGGTCGTGCATCGGTTTCCGGCAATTCAGCCGATCACGCCCCTGAGCTTGACATGCTGGAGCAGCATGACGGTCTTGGCGTCGACGATCTCATGGCGCTCCACCCGGGCAAGCGCATCATCGAGGGTCATCTCCAGAACTTCGATGTCCTCCCCTTCGCCCTCGTGCCCGCCGCCATCGGAGATGCGGTCCGAAGCGTCGTAGACGGCGACGAAGAAGACCAGCCGCTCAGTAACGCTGCCAGGGCTCATGAACACGTCGAAGACACGCTCGATGTCGCGCAGGCGATAGCCGAGTTCCTCTTCGGTTTCCTTGCGCGCGGTCGTCTCAGCATCATTGTCGTCGAGAAGCCCGGCGCAGGCTTCGATCAGCATCGGATCGTGTCCCGTCACATAGGCTGGCAGGCGAAACTGCCGGGTGAGCAGCACCGTCCCACGCGATGGATCATAGGGCAGCACCACCGCGCCGTTGCCGCGATCATAGACTTCGCGCTTGTGCTCTTCGATGCGCCCGTCGCGTCGCGCCATGTCGTAGGTATATTTTTTCAGCGTGCCCCAATTATCAGAAAGGAGTTCGACCGACTTCATGCGCACGGGACTGTCGTTCATCGAAACGCTCCTGGAAAGGATGGAAATATCAGGCAAAGGGAACGGCGGCCGTTCCGATTGGCAGCTTGGCTTCGTCCTCGGGTTCAACATGAATGACGACGCTGGCCTCGGGGATCTGTTCCATCAGGGCATTCTCGATCCGGTCGCAGATCACGTGGGCGTCGCCGACGCTCATCTTGGCATCGACCACGAGATGAAACTCGATGAACGTTACCCGGCCGGCAACGCGGGTCTTCAGGTCGTGTACTTCGAGTGCGCCGCCGGCATTGGCAGAAATGACGTCGCGGATCTGGATCGTCTCTTCGGTCGCAACACCCATATCCATAAGCCCCTGCACCGAATTGCCGATGACATTCCAGCCTTGAAACAGGATATTGACAGCAACGATTACGGCAAGGAGCGGGTCGAGGATCGTCCAGCCGGTAAGAACTGCACCCACCAGGCCAGCGAAAACACCGACCGACGTGACGACGTCGGTCATCAGATGCTTGCCATCGGCAAGGAGCGCCGGCGACTTCGCGATACGTCCGCGATTGATGAGAACGGTCGCCCAAATGGCGTTGATGGCAGACGCGCCGCCGTTGATGGCAAGACCGAGCCACGGCTGGTCGAGCGTCTTCGGCGTCTGCCATGCGAACCAGACCTCGCGCAGGATCAAGAGTGCAGCCACGATGATCAGTGCGCCTTCGAGCACAGCCGAGAAATACTCGGCCTTGTGATGACCGTAAGGGTGATTCCGGTCGGCAGGGATATGGCTGACGCGGATCGCCCACCAGGCCGCCAGGGCCGCAACGACGTTTACGATCGATTCGAGCGCATCGGAATAAAGCGCGACAGAGCCGGTCACGTGGTAAGCGACGTACTTCAACGCCAGCACAGTGCAGCCGATGATGATCGACCAGAACGCCAGTCGCTGAACTGTAGTTTCTTGGCTCATGCTCAAGCTGCTCGTTGCTTCGCTGCCCGTATCAGGCAGCGCGTTCCTTGGCGCGTCGCGGCAGATGCGCCACGACATTCTCGATCATGCGCATACCAGCATTGTGGCCGAGTGTCATGATGGATTCGGGATGGAATTGCACCGCTGCAATGGGTTCGCTCTTGTGCTCGAACGCCATGATAACACCATCCTCCGTTTCCGCCGTGACGACGAATTCGTCCGGAAGCCGGACCGGATCGGCAAAGATCGAATGATAACGGCCGACCGTCACTTCCTTCGGAAGGCCCGAGAACACCTTGCCCGGCTTGGTAATGCGAATGCGCGAGGGCTTGCCATGCATCGGCACGTGCAACTGTCGCAACGTACCGCCATAGGCTTCTGCCAACGCCTGAAGGCCTAGGCAGACGCCGAAAATCGGCAGCTCACGTTTGCGCGCCTTCTTGATCGTCGCCTTGCAGTCGAAATCCTCCGGCGTGCCAGGCCCGGGCGAGAGCACGACGAGATCAGGCTTGATCCGGTCGAAAATCTCATCCGGAACCGGGGTTCGCACCGTGGTCACGGTTGCCCCGGTTTGGCGGAAATAATTCGCCAATGTGTGCACGAAGGAATCCTCGTGATCGACGAGCAGGATCTGCAGGCCCTCGCCCACGCGCGCCACGGCGCGCTCTTCGGCAAGAATGTTGGTCTTGTGCGCATCCCGCACCGCGGCGATCATTGCCGAGGCCTTGAGTTCGGTCTCGGCCTCCTCTTCCTCGGGAATGGAATCGAAAAGCAGGGTTGCGCCGGCGCGAACCTGCGCAATGCCATCCTTGATGCGAATAGTGCGCAGCGTCAGGCCCGTATTCATATCGCCGTTGAAGCTGACCATGCCGATGGCGCCGCCGTACCACGCGCGCGGGCTGCGCTCGTTTTCTTCGATAAAGCGCATTGCCCAGAGTTTTGGCGCTCCGGTAACAGTTACCGCCCAGGCATGCGACAGGAACCCGTCGAACGCATCCATATCCTCGCGCAGACGACCCTCAATGTGGTCGACCGTATGAATGAGGCGGGAATACATCTCGATCTGGCGACGGCCTATGACACGGACCGACCCCGGCTCGCACACGCGGCTCTTGTCGTTACGGTCGACGTCCGAACACATGGTCAGCTCGGACTCGTCCTTCTTCGAGTTGAGCAACTTGATGATCTGCTCGGAATCGGCAATCGCATCCTCGCCGCGCTTTATCGTACCCGATATCGGGCAGGTCTCGATGCGGCGACCAACGACGCGCACGAACATTTCGGGCGAAGCACCGACCAGATACTCGTTGTCGCCGAGGTTGATATAGAACGAATAGGGCGACGGGTTGATGGCCTTCAGACGCCGCGAAATGACCGACGGCGAGGTTTCGCAGCGTTCATAGAATGTCTGGCCCGGCACCACCTCGAAGAGGTCGCCGCGCTTGAAGCTCTCCTTGGCCTTTTTTACGAGTTCGGCATAGTCGCCCGGATTGTGATCGCCCCGGCCCGGTATCGTGGCGGTCGGCTTGAACGGCTTTGACTCGGTTTCGCGGGACAAGCCTTCGGTCGAAAGGTCGTCAAAGGCGTAGTCGTAACGATCGAGCCATGCCTTGGCCGCATGGTGGTCGACAACCAGAATCTCGTCCGGAAGATAAAGCACGATGTCGCGCTGGTCGTCAGGCCGTTTCAGCTTGTACTGGACCGGATCGAACTGGAAGGCGAGATCATAGCCGAAAGCGCCGTAAAGTCCGAGGCTTGCGTCATCCTCGGTGAAGAAGAGGCCGACGATGGCACGCAGCACCGTAAAGACTGACGGAATGCGCGAGCGCTCTTCCTCCGTGAAGTGACGGGTCGGCGGCGCTATCTCAAGTTCTATCTTTGTGGCACTTGTGGCAGCGACCGATACCTCTTCCAGTGCCGCAACGGTCTTGCCGATGGCAACGAGCAGGACCTCGCCGCGCTTGTTCAGCGCCTCGATGGTCATATGCCGGCCATTCGAGGTGATGACAACGGGCGGATCGACGATCGCCGTATCCCAACGTGTGTAGCGCCCGGGATACTCGTAGTTGGAAGAAAACACCGCGCCGCGGCGCTCGTCCAGGGCATCCACGTAGCTATCGATGGCGCTGGCGTAGGCCGTGCCGATGCGCTGGCGCGAAATTGTTATGCCGCCTTTGGTGTCGAAGATTTCGACGTCGCCCTCAATTCTATGCATCTTGTTCTCCGTCTCGTTGCATTTGGCCTTGGGGGCTTCTGGCGATAAACAAAAAGGCCGCCCGGAAAACCCGTTGCGGCCCTGTTCCCTTTACGCATGCAAAAGGCTGTGCGGCCGCTAAGAGCGGAGCCACCACCAACCAGTGCTGTTAACGTGCGTATTCATGCGCTGATTGTTAGCGGCAGCCGAGGCTGCTTGCAACTGCAAAAACGCGAGGGCTTTCGCGGATTATCAGAAGAGCCCCTCGATCAATCCGTCTTCATTGAGATGGATACGTTCGGCGGAGGGCGATTTCGGCAATCCCGGCATGGTCATGATCTCACCGCAGATGGCGACGACGAAGCCGGCGCCGGCAGCAAGGCGGACCTCGCGCACATGCACCACGTGATTGACCGGCGCGCCCCTGAGATGGGGATTGGTCGAAAAGGAGTATTGGGTCTTGGCCATGCACACCGGCAGATTGCCATAGCCCGCGTCTTCCCATTGCCGGAGTTGGTCGCGCACGCTCGAATCGGCATCGGCCTCGGCACCCCGGTAAATGCGTTTGACGATGGTTTCGATCTTGTCGAAAAGCGGGAGTTCATCCTCATAGAGCGGCGAGAACTGCGCCGATCCGCTTTCTGCAAGTGCGACGACCTTGTGCGCGAGTTCCTCGATGCCGGCCGAGCCTTCGGCCCAGTGGCGGCAAAGCACGGCTTCAGCGCCGTGGGCGGCGACGAAGGCCTTCAGCGCATCGATTTCGCCTTGCGTATCGGCGGTGAAATGATTGATGGCGACAACGACGGGCACACCGAATTGCCTGACATTCTCCATATGCCGGCCGAGATTGGCACATCCCGCCTTGACGGCTGAGATGTTTTCCCGGCCGAGATCCTCGCGGGCAATGCCGCCATGCATTTTCATCGCCCGGACGGTTGCGACAATGACGGCGGCAGCAGGTTTCAAGCCGGCCTTGCGGCACTTGATATCAAAGAATTTCTCGGCCCCGAGATCGGCACCAAAACCGGCTTCGGTCACCACATAATCGGCAAGCTTCAAGGCCGTCGTCGTCGCGACCACTGAATTGCAGCCATGGGCGATATTGGCAAAGGGACCGCCATGCACGAAAGCGGGGTTGTTCTCCAGGGTCTGCACGAGGTTCGGCTGCATCGCGTCTTTCAGAAGCACGGCCATGGCCTTGTCCGCCTGGAGATCGCGTGCATAGACCGGCGTCTTGTTGAAGCGATAGCCGATGATGATCTCGCCGAGGCGCTGTTCGAGGTCAGCAAGGTCGGTGGCGAGGCAGAGAATGGCCATGACCTCCGAGGCGACGGTGATATCGAAGCCGGACTCGCGCGGAAACCCGTTGGCGACACCGCCGAGCGACGTCGCAATGTCGCGCAAGGCGCGGTCGTTCATGTCCATCACCCGACGCCAGGTGATGCGGCGAGTATCAAGATTAAGCTCGTTGCCCCAATAAACATGATTATCGATCATCGCCGCGAGGAGGTTATGCGCGGCGGTGATCGCATGGAAATCGCCGGTAAAGTGCAGGTTTATGTCTTCCATCGGAATGACCTGCGCATAGCCGCCGCCAGCCGCACCTCCCTTCGTGCCAAAACAAGGGCCCAGCGACGCTTCGCGGATACAGACGATCGCCTTCTTGCCGACGCGGTTCAAACCGTCGCCGAGCCCGACTGTCGTCGTGGTCTTGCCCTCGCCTGCTGGTGTCGGGCTGACGGCCGTCACAAGAATGAGCTTGCCATTCTTGTCCCCCCGCTTGGAGCGAATGAACTCTGCTGAAAGCTTGGCCTTGTCATAGCCGTAGGGAGCGAGGTGCTCGGGTGGAATGCCGATCTTCGCACCGATTTCCACGACCGGCTTTTTTGCCGCGTGACGGGCAATCTCAATATCGGATTTGACGACAGTCATCGCATTCCCCCCATATTGCTATTCATCAAATAGCATTCCGGGAAGAAAATGGGGATAGTCCGATCGTACTATCCCCATTGGCATCGGTTTTGCGCTGACTATTCGCCCATGGCGATCAGGCTGGCATTGCCGCCGGCCGCGGCAGTATTGACGGAAACGACCTGCTCAAGCGCAAAACGTGCGAGATAGGCGGGCCCGCCAGCCTTTGGCCCGGTACCGGAGAGACCCGACCCACCGAAGGGCTGCGTACCGACGACGGCGCCGATCGTGTTGCGATTCACGTAGACGTTGCCGACGTCGAGCCGGTCCACGACCTTGTTCACGGTGGATTCGATGCGGGTGTGCAAGCCGAAGGTCAGGCCATAGCCGGTCGATGCAATCTGGTCGAGCACCTTGTCGAGGTCCTTGGCCTTCCAGCGCACGACGTGGAGCACAGGTCCGAAAACCTCGCGCTCCAGCACTTCCGGCCGATCGAGCTCGACAATATGCGGCGCAAAGAACAGCCCGTCATTCGGGGCGTCGCCGGCATAATGCACCTTCTGGCTCTTGCGCATGGCCGCTATGTGATCGCGCAGCATCTTGCGCTGGTCGTCGTCGATAATCGGCCCGATATCCGTCGAAGGCAAAGACGGATCGCCAACGGTAAGCTCCTTGGCTGCACCCTCGATCATCTCCAGCATATTGTCGGCGATGTCCTCCTGGAGATAGAGGATGCGAAGTGCCGAACACCGCTGGCCGGCCGACCGGAAAGCCGACATCACCACATCGTCCGTGACCTGCTCCGACAGGGCCGTGGCGTCGACGATCATGGCATTGAGCCCGCCGGTCTCGGCGATGAGCGGAACGATCGGTCCCTTCTTCGCAGCAAGGGCACGGTTGATTGCCCAGGCTGTATCGGTCGAACCCGTAAACGCAACGCCGGCAATCTCGGCGTGCGACGTCAAGGCCGCGCCGACCGAGCCATCGCCCGGCACATAGAGCACGGCGTCCTTTGGCACGCCGGCTTCGTGCAGGATGCGAACTGCCTCATAGGCGATCAGCGGCGTCTGCTCGGCAGGCTTGGCAATGACAGTATTGCCCGCAGCCAGCGCTGCGGTTACCTGGCCGAGGAAGATCGCCAGCGGGAAATTCCACGGGCTGATGCACACGAACGCGCCCCGGCCGCGATGACGAAGCTTGTTGTCTTCGCCGGTCGGTCCCGGCATGACCTTGTCGGCACCGAATTGCCGGCGCGCCTCGGCGGCATAGTAGCGGCAGAAATCCACTGCCTCGCGAATTTCGGCAATGCCGTCATCGATCGTCTTGCCTGCCTCGCGCGAAAGCAGATCGAGCAGGTGATCCCGGTTGTCCTCAAGCAGGTCGCCGGCCCGCTCCAGCATCTTCGCGCGTGTATCGACAGCAACTCGCGACCATGCGGAAAAACCCTTGCGCGCAATCGTAACAGCTTTTCCGGCCTCTTCTGCGGTGGCAAACACGACCGAGCCGACCTTCGCGCCGTTGACGGGCGAGATCACATCCTGCGGCTTGCCCGAAGGCTTCAACCCAACGATCAGCGGAACGGCGTTTACCGGGCGCGATGCCTTCGCGATCCCGCCGAGAAGCGCCGCAAGTTCCGTGCGCACGCCGAGTTCGACGCCGGCCGAATTGGCGCGCTTGCCATAGATTTTCGGCGGCAACGGAATGTTGGGATGCCGGTAGCCCTTGCCGTCATTAAGCTTTTCGGCCGGACGGACGAGAAGATCGGCAATTGGAATGTCATTGTCGCCCACGACCGAAACGAAGGAAGAGTTGGCACCATTCTCGAGGAGGCGGCGCACAAGATAGGCAAGGAGATCGCGATAGCCACCAACCGGCGCGTAGATCCGGCAGGCGATCTTGTCGCCCTTTTCGGTTATCTGCTTGTAAAGGCTTTCACCCATTCCGTGCAGGCGCTGGAACTCGAAACCGGTCTTGTCGTCACCGGCCATTTCCAGAATCATCGCGACCGTCAGTGCATTATGGGTAGCAAATTGCGGGAAGAGCCGCGGTCGCGCGGCCAGCATCCGCTTGGCGCAGGCAAGATAAGACGCATCTGTCGCCGGCTTGCGCGTAAACACCGGATAGTCGGCGAGCCCGCGTTCCTGCGCACGCTTGACCTCCGTATCCCAATAGGCGCCCTTGACCAGGCGCACCATCATCTTGCGGCCGTGCCGGGCCGCGAGGCGGTCTACATGCTCGATAACGTCGAGCGCCCGCTTCTGGTAGGCCTGGATGGCGAGCCCGAATCCGTCCCAGCCTGCGAGAGAGGGATCCCCGAAAACCCGGTCGATCACATCGAGCGAAAGTTCGAGCCGGTCAGCTTCTTCGGCGTCGACAGTGAAATTCAGATCGTAGGATTTCGCCTTTTGCGCCAGCGCCAGCAGGTCAGGCACGAGTTCGGCCATGACCTGGTCGTGATGGGTGGCAAGGTAGCGCGGGTGTAGCGCCGAAAGCTTGACCGAGATGCCCATGCGGTCGGGAAGCCGCTTGTTGCCAGTCGCGCGGCCGATGGCGTCAATCGCATCGGCATAGGACTTGAAATAGCCGCGTGCGTCTTTCCGGGTGCGTGCGCCCTCGCCCAGCATGTCGAACGAGTGGCGGTAGCCCTTCGCCTCGTTGGTGCTGGCGCGTTTGAGGGCATCCTTGATGGTCTCGCCGAGAACGAAGTGGTGGCCGAGATAGCGCATCGCCTGCTTGGTTGCGGTACGAACAGTCGGCAGGCCGATGCGCTTGACCAGCGATGAGATGACGCCTTCCGGCGTCTCACCCGGCTTGATGACCTTGGCGGAGAGACCCAGCGCCCAGGCGGACGCCGAGACAAACCAGGTGTCGCCGCTCGGCTCGTGTTCGGACCAATGGCCCTGCTTGAGCTTGTCCTCGATCAGCTTGTCCTGCGTCGCAGCGTCTGGAACCCTCAGCAGCGCTTCGGCGAGCACCATCAATGCCAGCCCCTCGCGGGTCGACAGGCCGTATTCGCGCAGGAAATCCTCGACGCCGCCAATGCCGCGCGCTTCCTTGCGGATGGTGGCGATGTATCTGCTGGCGCGTGCGTCGATACGGCGGTTAACATCCTCGGGCAGCGCAATAGTCTTCAGAAGCCTGGCGACAAGTTCCTGGTCGTCGACCGCATAAGGCGCGGAAAAATCATTGGTTGTGGGCATTTGAACGGTCATCATGGTCCCCTTATTGATTTTTCCCATATAATCTATTCTACTTGGTCATTCTCACCAATGAGTGACACATATTTGATTAAAAAGACCAAAAACGAGGTATAATTTAGTGATGAAGAATCTGGATAGCCTGGATCGCAGGATCTTGCGCGAGTTGCAGAAGGACGGCCGCCTTTCCAACACTGAACTTTCCGAGCGTATCAGCCTTTCGCAAACGGCCACAACCGAACGGGTAAAGCGCCTGACTCGCGATGGCTATATCCTTGGCTATACGGCAAAATTGTCGCCCAAAAAGCTCGACCGCGCAATGCTGGTCTTTGTCGAAATCAAGCTCGACCGCACGACGCCGGACGTATTTGCTACCTTTGCCGCAGCCACGCGCCGCAACCCCGATGTAATGGAGTGCCATATGGTCGCCGGCGGCTTCGATTATTTGATCAAGGCCCGCGTCGCCGACATGGAGCACTACCGGCGGTTTCTGTCCGATGCCCTTCTTTCCTTGCCTGGAGTGCGCGAAACGCACACCTACGCGGTCATGGAAGAGGTGAAGGAATCATCGGCCTTGCCAGTCTGACCCCTCAACTGCCTACCTCACGACGCACAACCGTGCATGCGTGGTGAACGCGGACGATTTGCTCCATGACTTGAGAGTTGAAGGCAGAAGCACCCGCGCCGGGCCAGCGGTGTATCGGACAGGATAGGCTTTTCCGACTGAGGCAACAGCCTTGCCATCAAACTTGGAGGTGTATGCTCATGCGGAGTTTGCCGTTTAGCATCACCCTGGTCGTGAAAAGGATCCGGAATCGCTGGCAAGTGACCATCCGGATCCAATTCAACTAACCAGGAAAGAGGGTGGGCGAAAGCTCGCCCTCACTCCAGCATCAAATATAGCAATTTACCAAGCCAAGTCCACTACTGCTGCAGCACCTGCTTTATGTCGATAAGGTTTGAACGCACCCGCAGGATGTAGAAGCCCATCGTCGTCAGATGGTTCGGCAACAGCCAGCCGCCCTCGCTTCCATTGGCGATGATCCACGGCTTGATGTTGAGCGCCGAACGCAATTGTCCGTCCATGCCGTCCCAAAGCGGTGCCAGATGCTTTTCCTGCAGAACCTGGTTGAAGTCGACCTGCGCCGCGTTCATGAGACCGTAATAGGCATAGAGCTGCCCGTAGGCGAACCAGAAGCGGTCGTCGGCGCGGAAATCGAACCAGCCGTAATTATTGTTTTCGGATCTGTCCTTGAGAATGGCGGAAGTTCCGCCGATGTCGTTGGCGATGCGGTCGATGAACTGGATAAGATTGTCGGCGCGGGCATCGAAGATGGCGTTGCAACTCTCAAGCTTGGCGTTGAACGTGCGCAGGTCGCGCACGGCCGAGCGATAATAGCTCGGCGTCGGCGTCTTCGGACCGAATGGATTGAGGCCGAAGTACCAGGAATCTTCCGCAAACTGCAGGTTGCCGCGTGCCTTCTGCAGGTCTGCATCGATCTGCGACGTGCCGCGGATACGGCCGAGCGTATCGACGAGTTCGACTGCGGTACGCCGCACCGCATTGTTGATGCCGCGCTGGAACGAAGCCTTGTTGTCCATGAAGGGCGTGTCGTCCCAATCCTTGCCGAAAAAGCCGAGCTTATAGAGCAGCATGGATGATATCCATCCATTCTGGTTCACGTTGAAGTCGGTCAGATCGGCCGTCACTTCGACGATGGCCGAACGTGCGCATGTCTTTGCGCCGGTTGCAGCCGCCTGCGCTATCGGCTCGCCCGCGGGGACGTTGCGGCTCTTGAAATCATAGACATTGACGTAGTCGGGATTGAAATTGGTCCAGACCTGCGTGTTGTAGAAGAAATAGCCGTAGAGCCCCAGCCAGACCAGGACCAGAACGCCAAGCACTGCCTTTAGAATGAGTCCGCGCTGGCCATACCATTTGCCGATCCAGATGAAGGGCCAGAGGATAAGACCGATCAGAAAACCGATCCCGCGCCCGATATAATAAAACAAACGGCTGAAAAAATTGATCACGGGCTCGAGCATCCTGTTTCCTCGTTACTGTTCAAGTCCATAGAGCCGTTTGTGCAGCCCCTCAGGCTTCTCACATAGGCGGTTTTGAAGGTGCGGACAATGTTGCGTTGCGAATTAACACCGCTGCCATGAGACGGGTAATCGTCTAATGTACAAAACTACGACAACCCGTACATCTTCTTTCGCAACCCTTCCTTGTCCTTGAGATACTTCGCCTTGAGTATGTCGACGACGTGCTCCTGATAGGCCGGGTTCCACGTCTGGTAATCGGTATAGAACCCGGGCTTGTTGAAGACATAGCGGGCGAGGAAATCGAAGGGGACGAAATCGCTGATCAATTGATTGACGAGCCAGGCGTCGGCGTGGCGTGGTGCGGCACGTACGACGAGGAACCGTCGCTTCGGCTCGATCTCCGCCATGTTGAGCTGGCCGGTCTGGCTGATCTCGCGCTTGGCGGCATTGAGGAACGGCCAGGTGCCGTCATGATTGATTGAAGCGGCATTGGCGTGGATCCAGGTCTGCAGCCAGATATGGTCGATGTTGCGCAAATCGCGGTCGGGTTCCAGCGTCTGGATGAGATGGCGGATGACCATCTCACCGCGATTTTCGAGGTATCCGGACTGTTCGATCCAGGATGCGCGCGGCAGTTCTAGCCGTGAGGTCGTTGCGAGAAACTGGAAAACCGCTTCGGCATCCCGGATCGAGATATAGTTCACTTGCCACGGGCGCGAACGGCGAAAGCCGGGGGCTGACGGATCGCCGATGACGGTCGTGGTGTTGTCATCGACGAAGATATATGTGCCGCCGAAATGGCTGGTCCAATAGGCACGGTGGCGGAAGATCACCTTGTCGGGCACGAGCGAGTTCTCGCGTATGTCGCCTGTGACCTTGGCAAGCGCTACCATGCGCGTGATCATGGCATCGTCGCGCCATGCGTCCGGTTCGTTCTGCAGCCGGTCGACGAGGAGCCGCAGTTCCGCTGCCTGGCCCATGACATTTTCGGCCGAAAGCACGCGGAATTCCACCTGATTGATCGAAAGCAAATCCTCGATATCGTTGACCACCGACACCGAGTCTTCGATCTCCCCGTAGATGACGTCCTTGATCGTCAGCGCATTGATGGCGCGGGCATTGTTCGAAAAGAATTCGTACATCAATTGCGATGTGTTGGAGAACTGCGTGTGGACCACAGGAAGGTCGGCCTGCGCCGGCGTAAGGATGATGAACCGGCGATTGACACCGTTCGGATCGAGATAGGACGGATCCTTCAGTTCAGCGGCAATTTCCGGCGAGAACCCGGTGCGGTCGATATTGAAGGCACTGAGCTGCGTTGCGGCAAAACCAAAGGCTGCGAGCGCGCGATTGTAGCGTTCGATCAGATGCGGCTGATCGACCTGGAGCAGGCGGCCATAGATCAGTTCGTTTTCGTAGAGCAGATCCACCGATCACACCCCTCTGCGCTGCCGCGCATCTTCCCCACAAGTGGGAAGATCGGCTTTGCCTGAAAGCGACGCGAGATTAAACATCCCACTGTCCTTTCGCCTTCAAGGTCTCGACTTCGCGCACCGCTCGCTCGCGCAGCCTCGCGTCGCGGACCATTTTTTCCACGGCAGCATCATCGGACTTGTCGGCGTAGCGGAATTCGGAATCCGCATAGCGGTTGGTTTCCTGCAGCACCATTTCCATCGTGAACGGCTTGCGCAATTCCTCGATCATCGCTTTCTTCTCGTCATAACCCTTGTGCATGAAGGTTTCGGGTTTCTCGAACCATTCGTCAGGTAACTCGACATCCATCGCCCGCATCTTGATGGCATCGGTGACATTCTTAATGGCGCGGCCGGTAAATCGCGGTTCGCGCTCCTTGATCATATGCAGGTAGGTGCCGATATCGGCGAGCGTCTCCGGCGCACCGTTTTCGGCAATGAAGCGGTCATATACAGAGCGAAGCCCGTCCTCCTGTGGCTCCGAAAGTTGATCATAGGCGGTCTCGACAGCGCGTTCGATCTGCTGTGCCTCAAAGAGCTTGTGGTCGCCTAGCGGAATCTTATGATTCTTGCCGGCGAGCAGCGCAAAAATGTCGATATAGTCGTCGCGGGATTGTGGGCCGTCCACGAGCCAACGGGCACCTGCCCGCTGGCGCAGGGCATCGTCGACATTCTCCGGGTAGTTGGAAAACATGCCGAACGCGCAATTGCCGCGCACAACGGTCGAGGCGCCGGAAAATGCCTCCATCAAAACACCGGTGATTTCGTGCTGGCCGGACGAGGCGCGATCATCGGAGCGCTTTGCCGCCACTTGGTCGATATCATCGATCGTCCCGAAGCCGATGGCGCGTGGGTTGAGCACGTTGGTGACGAACTGCTTGCAGTTCTGCCCTGACTTGCCCTGATAGGACGAAATCTGGTCGACGCCGAAATTCTCATAATGGAAGGGATAGCCCGCGACCTGGCAGTAATCATTGACGAGGCCGGCGATCATCTGGATTAGCGTCGTCTTGCCCGTTCCCGGCGCGCCGTCGCCGATGAAAGTGAAGAGAAATCCGCCAAGCTCGACAAAGGGATTGAGCTGCCGGTCGAAATCATAGGCCATCAGCATTTTTGACAGTTTCAGGGCCTGGAACTTGGCGATGTGATTACCGACGACTTCATCGGGTTTCTTGAAAGTCATCGTCAGCGGCGTGCGCTTCTTCGATGGCGCAACGTCGAAACCGTCCAGCGTGAAATCATCGCTGTCCAGCCGCAAATGTGTGTTTTCGAAATTGCCCAGCCCATCGAAGCGCGCCTTGCGACGCAGCAGCCCTTCGATCGACTGCGCAGCGAACGCCTTGGCTCGCGAGAGCATGGCCTGTTCGTCACTGGCGCCGGAGATCGTCCCGTCGAGCCCGGCAATTACCGATTTCAGCGCATCCTGCGCCGTATCGAAATTGAAATCGGGTTCGGCAATATCGCTGACGGGTTCCGCATCGGATTCGACAAACTGCGCAAGGTAGGCCGCAAGTGTAAAAGCCGCAACGTAAGCCGCAGCCGACAAAAGCCGCTTGAAGTGGCTTGCATCCTCACCCTGCAGCGGTGCTGACGCATTGCGGGCACCAAGGCTCTCAAGGTCGCTCTGACGCCCGAAAATATCGGCAACCGCAAGCGCGACGGCGACACCCCGGCGGGCGCGAAACAGCAATGTATGCTGCGCGATCGACAGCATCTGGTCGTCGGGTCGCACGGACTGGATCGACTTTGCCAATTCGACTTCGCGCGTCTTCCGTAAACCACCGGTCGAAATGGTAGGAACGAAACGTCGGCCGGTTCCTGCGATTTCGGTGCCGGCTTTGCCCTCGCCGGTCTCAAGAGAGACAAAACGCGTCACCATCGCCTGCGCCACCGCCAGATGCCGGGCAATGTCCTGTTCGCTGATGGTCGTCAGACCGATATCCATGGCCGTCTCCTCAAATGCGGCATCGCCTGCCGGCAAAACCCGGGCATCTAGATGCCGCTTATCACCTGGCCGTTGGACAGGATATGCGTCTGGAACCCCGTGAAGATGCGCGATGCTTCGCCGGACGCGTAAAGCGCCTGATATGCTTCGTGCGGCACCAGCGCATGCTGCTCATAATGGCTGACGCCCTGGCGCGTGGCTTCCAGATCGTCGGTATTGATGTGGAATTCCTCACGCGCCGGCTCCGACGACCAGAGCCCGCGTTTGCCCGGCTTCTCAGCAACCGAAAATACTTCCTGCAATGTCCAGGTGAGAAGCCACGCGTCTTCCGGACGGCGCACGCTGCCCAGCACATCGGCAACCTTCTGATTGTGCTCGGTAATACCGGCCGTATAAAACGGGCCGAGCACGAAACGGCGCAACTGCTTGGGGTGAAGCTCGGGAAAGTCCTGATCGAGGCTGGTCGCAATCGTCACCGGCGAAAGCGAATAAGCGGAATTCCTGGCCGCGAAATCATCGAAGCGGCGCGCCAGGACCGGATTAAGCAGGCCGCCGACAGGAAGCGGAATTTTCACAGCAGGATTGAGCTTGCCGTCCTTTCCGACCAGCGCCTCGACCATATCCTCTGAGGAATCCTCGATAACCGCCATATAGACGAGCGGCAGGTTTGAAGCACCGTCGAAGGCGCCCCAATGCACGACGTAGAACGGGCGCATCGTTTTCGGATTGACGGAAACTCGGATGGTTTCGGGCAAAAGGAAGGGTGAGAAAACTTCGCCCCTTTCGACGGTCTCAAAATAAACGCGCTCCGCCATCGAACGCTGTAGGTCGTGGGGAAAGTCGCGACTGCGCAGAATGAAATCGGCCATTTCACTTCGCAGCGCCTCGGCCGGTGGTATTGCCGCAAGCCTTGCCTTGGCGTCCTTCTTGTCATTCTCAAGTTCAAGAACGTTCTGAAACACCGGAAATCCGCTATCTGCGCGCGATATGCGGAACCGTTCGGCAAAGCCGAGCCGGTTGCGCCAGCAGTCGAACGAGGCGCTCAGCCGCTGCAGGTATTGCGCGACGGTCTGGGCCACCAGGCCATGCTTGTAGAGCGGGGAATCCTGCTGGTTCAAGAATATGCCGAGCCCGTCCAGCGCAGAGCGAATGGCGCCAAAATAGCGCTCGGCCACCCCGATGTCCGCTTTATCGTCCATAGACTAGCTCTTCACGTAGTCAGCGGTGTTGTGCTTCTTGAGTACTTCAGAGAACCGGCGCGAGAATGCGTCGTCGGCGAGCTTCTTGCGCCGCTGTATGTCCTGCGAACTCACCATGTTCTTTTCATGCATTTCGAGAAGGTCGCCAATGTGCTTTTGTGCAGCGGCCCCCACACCGGCCATCGTCTCTTCGGCCGCCGTGTCGACCTTGCTGCCGAGTGTATTGATCTTGTGCGCAACGTCCTGCTGCGCCGCCGTCTTCAACGAGTCCTCGAGCGCCTTGTAAAGGACGATGCGCTGTTCGGTATCGATCGACAACTTGTTGATCAGTGTGCTTTGCGCGGCGATCTGATTGTTGAGCGAATCGACGAAGGTCTGGAACATTGAGGTGTAGCGCTCCAGAGTCTGGCTTTCGGCGAGCAGTTCCTGCTCCTTTGCCTGACGCTCATTGTACTCGGTCGCAAGCTTTGAGCGCTCGCCTTCGAGCGCGGCCCGTGCGCCCTGATCCGTTGACGCCGCGATGCGGTTTTCGATGTCGAGCAGTTGCGGGTTCAGTTCCTCTATTCGCTTCTGCGTGGCTTCGAGATTGGCGATCGTCGTCTTGCGCCGTTCGATGACCGAGGCGAGGCTCGTCTCAGACGTCTTGTAGCGCTGGTCGAGGACACCCTTCTGCTCCTTCAGGATACCGACGATGCGATCGGACTTGGCAAGAAGCTCCTGCAGGTTGCCAGCAAGCGACATGTTGCGGACGCGGTCGGAACGCATGCGC
Source organism: Phyllobacterium sp. YR620 (assembly GCF_900104165.1). Taxonomy (NCBI): domain Bacteria; kingdom Pseudomonadati; phylum Pseudomonadota; class Alphaproteobacteria; order Hyphomicrobiales; family Phyllobacteriaceae; genus Phyllobacterium; species Phyllobacterium sp. YR620. The sequence goes on along the minus strand of NZ_FNJP01000001.1, from coordinate 205,514 downwards.
TGCATCTTCTGTTTCGAAAACACGCCGATGAATTTTTCCCAGCCGGAATAGCCCTTCATGCTCTCGAATTCGGAGCCGAAGACGTTGGTGGCATCCTCAAGACCGATGATGAGTTCAGCGATATTGCCTTCCATCACCTTCTGCTGCCGCAGCACATCGTCAATGCGGGCATTTTCGATATCGAAGTCTGATGCGCCGATCTTTTCATCTGCCTTGGCGAACTTGTCGAGAACGACGGTCGACTGGTCGATCTTGGTCCGCATGTCGTTGACCATGGACCGCGTCTTTTCGATTTCAGCATCGAAATTCTGCAAACTCGCCATTAGAATATTTCCTTTGTTTCCCAATAATAATTTCCGCCTCGAGCAGCGAATATAGACACGCCACACTGTGAATAAAACCCTACCAATGTACGACGACGCACAAGTAATCTATCACACTGGTGTTCTGGCCATGCGCCTTGCTATAGAACGGCGGGCATAGCGGCATGGGCGCGGTAGCAATCAAATGGGTTCGACTTCCAAAACGACGCTGAAAACGGTGTTCCGCATCGACTTTCCGAATAAGGACCGGCTCGGTCGCGGGAAGATGCAATTGCTCGAGCGCATTGCCGCCACCGGTTCGATCTCGGCTGCTGGCCGGTCGATGGATATGTCCTACAGGCGGGCCTGGCTGCTGGTCAGCGAAATGAACAAAATGTTTGCGGCCCCGGTTGTCGATTCGCAGCGAGGCGGCAAGCAAGGCGGCGGCGCGGTCGTCACCGCCTTCGGCGAAGAGCTTCTCAAGCATTTCCATGCCATGGAGGCGAAAATCGCTGCGGCAATTGCCGAGGACATCGATTGGCTGGACGCCAACCGCAGCAAGACGACGACGCCGCCGGACGATCAGTAGGGCTCCAGCGCCACTGTCTTGATGATGGCGTAGACGGGAAGCCCCAGCTTCAAACCGAGCCTCTCGCAGGATAGCTGCGTGATGCGCGCGAGGATCGGCGCACCGTCGCATTCGATGCGGATGTCGGCAGAGCCGGCTGCGTCGAGGCTGATCGCCTCGACGGTTCCCTCGATGATGTTCAGCGCACTGAGATGCTCCGGCCGCATGGTCGACAGCATGACATCCTTGGCGAGGATATGAACGCGGACAGATCGGCCTTCGGCAATTTCCGTACCCGAAACATAGAGGCGGGAAGAGTTGAACCCAATGATGGCAAGCCGGTGAACAGCGTCGTATGTCACGACCTTGCCTTGGACAACCGCGCCGGCTTCGCGCCTTGAGGCTGCAACCGAGACGGAGGTTGCATTGAGAACGTCTGTTGCGGCGCCTGCCATGGCGACCTTGCCCTCGCTCAGCGCGATCACCCTGTCGGCAAGCCGCGCCACTTCCGCGACCGAATGGCTGACATAGATGATCGGAATATTCATCTCATCACGCAACGCCTCGAGATAGGGCAGGATCTCGGCTTTGCGGGTGTCGTCCAGCGCGGCAAGCGGCTCATCCATCAAGAGCAGGCGCGGCGACGACAAAAGCGCCCTGCCGATGGCGACGCGCTGCTTTTCGCCGCCCGACAGCTTTCCTGGCCGACGGTCGAGAAGTCCGCCAATGCCAAGGAGGTCGACGATCTTCGCAAGATTGTCCGCTCGATCCTGCTTCGGCGTGAACCAGCGGCCGTAGTTGAGGTTTTGCAGCACCGAAAGGTGCGGAAAGAGCCTTCCTTCCTGGAACACCGTCGCGAAGCGGCGCTTGTGCTTCGCCACGAAGATGCCGCGTTGCGTATCGAGCAGAACATCGCCATCGAAAACGATCCTGCCCTCGGTGGGACGCGCCAGGCCCGCAATGATACGGATCACCGAGGTCTTGCCCGACCCCGAACGTCCGAACAGGGCAGTGACGCCGCTTTCCGAAACGAAGGCCACGTCGAGATCGAAGACGCCAAGCCGTTGTCTCGCCTCAAACTGCAGCCTCATTCGAATTCCACCCGACGTCCGACGAGATATGCCATGAATTCCGATGCCATCAGCGCGGCCATGGATATGACGACGGAGATCATCGTCAGCCGGAATGCGGCGGCGTCGCCCCCCGGCACCTGTGTGAACGTATAGATCGCCGCGGAAAGCGTCTGCGTTTCGCCAGGGATATTTGAAACGAAGGTGATTGTCGCGCCGAATTCACCCATTGCCTTGGCAAAGGAAAGGATCATGCCGGCAATAATTCCGGGCAGGATCAGCGGCAGCGTTACGGTGAGGAACACCCAGGCCGGGCTTGCGCCGAGCGTGGCCGCGGCATCCTCCAGGCGCCGGTCGACCGCCTCGACTGACAGGCGGATGCTGCGCACCATCAAGGGAAACCCCATTACGCCGCAGGCAAGCGCGGCGCCAGTCCAGCGGAAGGAAAGGACGATGCCAAGGTATTCGGCCAGGAATGCGCCGAGCGGGCCGCGCCTGCCGAACAGGATCAGAAGAATGAAGCCGGTAACGACCGGCGGCAGGATGAGCGGCAGATGAACGATGCCGTTGAGGATCGATTTGCCCCAGAATTTTCCGCGGGCGAGCAGGATGCCGACGAAGATGCCGGGAATGAGGCTGGCAAGCATCGCAACTGAAGCAATCCGCAGCGTAAGGTGGACCGCAGTCCACTCTTCATTGCTTAATGGCAACCAGTCCAATGCATGCCCCTCGCCCGTTCAAATTGCAGGACTATCCAAACGCAAGGTCCGGATAGTCCGAGGATGTTACTTCAATACGGTAAATCCTTGCTTTTCAAAGAATGGCGTTGCCTTGTCCGATTTGATGTAGTCGAGCAGCGACGCAGCATCCGGGTTCTTGCTTTCAGCGAGGAGGGCGATCGGGTAGATGATCGGCTTATGGCTGTCTTCGGGGAACGTGCCGACAATCTTCACTTCCTTGTCGGCAGCTGCATCGGTCTGGTAGACGATGCCGTAAGGCGCCTCGCCGCGCGATACGAGCAGGAGAGCGGCACGCACGCTTTCCGCGCCGGCAACCTTCTTTTCAACCGACGACCACACGCCAAGCGACTCAAGCGCCTCCTTGCCGTATTTGCCGGCCGGAACGGAATCGACTGCACCCATTGCAAGGCGGCCATCGCCAAGAAGCTTTGCAAGATCAAAGCCTTTCTTGATTTCGACAGGTTCGGCCCTGTCCTTGCCAGCGACGAGGACGATGCGGTTACCCAGAAGGTTCTTGCGCGTATCCGCCTTGATCAGGTTCTTCTTGGCGACATAATCCATCCAGTCGAGATCGGCCGAAACGAAGATATCGGCCGGCGCACCGGATTCGATCTGCTTGGCGAGCGCCGAACTCGCCGCATAGGAAATCGCCGTTTCCTTGCCGGACTCTTTCGTCCAGGCGGCGGCGATATCGTCAAGGGCGTTCTTCAGGCTTGCCGCAGCAAATACCGTGACCTTCTCCTGCGCCTGTGCCGTTGCAACCGGCCCTGCCAAGCCAAGCCACGCCGCCGCACATGCGGCCGCTGCCAATTTCAACCATTGCCGACGTTGAATGCCCATTTAACCCTCCAGTTCAGGCGTTCGAGATATTTTTCTGAATATATCGGTGGGCATCAGATAGCCAGTGTTATATTTCTTGAAACATATTGCTCGGTGACCGGAGGATCGGCGCATGCAAAGGATAGCGTTTTTGACATTGCTTTTCCTGAGCTTCGCGCTTGCGGCACGGGCAGAAACCCTCACCGACGCAGCTGGTCGCACCGTCGAACTTCCGGCCCGCGTCGAACGCATTATGGCGGCAGGGCCGCCCGCCTCGGTTCTCCTATATGTGCTGGCCCCGCAGAAGCTCGCAGGCTGGGTACACGCCCCTCGCCCGAGGAGGGCAAGCTCCTTCTCCCGGATGCACTGAAATTGCCAGAACTGGGGCGGCTGACCGGCAAAGGGAATGCGATCCGCGCCGACATCGTGACGAAGGCCAAGCCGGATTTGATTATCGATGTGGGCGATGTCAGCGAGGAATATGCAGCTCTCGCATCGCGTATCCAGAACGAGACCGGCGTGCCCTATATACTCCTCGACGGAAGCCTCGCGAAGACGCCCGAGGTTTTCGAGACGTTGGGGAAGGTCGTCGGAGAACCTGAACGCGGCAGGGAACTTGCGCGATACGCCAGGATGACACTGGACAAGGTTAACGCCGGTCTCGCCAAGATTCCCGCCGACCACCGTCCCCGGGTCTATTACGGGCGGGGCGCCGATGGACTGCAGACCGGGCTCGCCCGTTCCATCAATCTCGAGTTGCTCGACGCCCTCGGCGCGGTCAATGTTGCCGCCGAAAAGTGGCAAGGCGGGTTGACGAAAGTGACGCCGGAAGAGGTCGCCAAATGGAATCCCGACATTATCATTGCAGCGGACCCGAAGTTCGCTGCCCTGGCGCGATCCGACCCTGCCTGGAGCGGCATCAATGCAGTGAAAAGCGGCCGTGTCTTCGTCCAGCCGGCACTGCCCTTCGGCTGGTTCGACGGGCCGCCGGGCGTCAACCGCCTGATGGGCATAATCTGGCTGGAACAATTGCTCTATTCCGATGTATTCCCGACCGACCTGCGCAAGGAAGCGAAAGCGCTTTACAAGGCCTTCTATCAGGTCGATCTAAGTGACGCGCAATTTGACCGATTATTGCAGGAAAAGCCCTAGGAGCGAAAAATGGTACGGGAGAATGAAATTCGCGCCAATGAAGTAGCGGTCAGAGCGCCCGAGCCGGCTGATGCCGCCCTCACTTTCATCGGCCGGATCTCAACGCCGTGGACTTCTCGCCTCACATGTCCACGTCAGGGCCGCCACGATGGGCCGCTCTGCACTATCGAAGTATTCGAGCCCTGGGCGGCCGGACTTGAAGGCGTTGCAGCGTTCGAGCGGCTCGAAGTCCTCTACTGGCTCGACCGGTCGCGCCGCGATCTCGTCCTGCAAAGCCCTGGCAATAATGGCGTGGTTCACGGCACATTCTCGTTGCGCTCGCCGGTCCGGCCGAATCCTATCGGCACGGCCATCGTCAAGCTCGAAGCTGTTAACGGGTCAATCCTGTCAGTGCGCGGGCTCGATTGCCTCGACGGCACACCGCTTCTCGATATCAAGCCGGATAGGACGCTGTTCAAGCCGATTGCACCGCCACAGCCCGGCGATTTCGAAGCCGATCCGGCCGCGACGGCAACCTATTGTCAGAAGCGGTAGAGAATTCTAGTCGATTGCGACCATCACGTCGGAGGCCTTGACCACTGCATAGGCGTTGTCGCCGACCTTGAGGCCGAGCTCATCGACGGCCTCATTGGTGATCGAGGCCGTGACGACCGATCCACCAACGTCGATGCGGACATGGGCGGTCGTCGCGCCCTTGGTGACCTCTACGACCTTGCCTTTCAGACGGTTGCGTGCGCTGATTTTCATGAGTGTCCTCCGTTATCGCGCCTGCCGCGCTTGTTGAGTGTGCGACCATACCTTGCCTTGCCGGTACTGGCCATTGAAGACTTATAGAGCCTTGAAATCGCCCAGCGAGACGCGCCCCGTCTCTTCCTCCCAATGCTTGCGGCACAGCGAAACATAAAGGGATTTCTCGATCGCCACCTGGTCGCCCTCGGTCAGCGCATGACCCTCGGGATCGCGACGGATAACCATCGTCGCCTTGGCGCCGCAATGGCAGATGGTGCGGATTTCACGCAAGCTGTCGGCTATGGCGAGAAGTTCCGACGAGCCCGGAAACAGCTTGCCCTGAAAATCCGTGCGAAGCCCGAAGCACATGACCGGAATGTTGAGCCGGTCGGCAACGCGCGCGAGCTGCCATACCTGATCCTTCGTCAGGAATTGCGCTTCATCGACAAATACGCAGCTGATGGCACTAACCTTGTGCGCGACGGCAATTCGTTCGAACAGCCTGTCGTTTTCGCGATAAAGCTCTGCAGCGGCGCTGACGCCGAGGCGCGACGTTATTTTTCCAACGCCGTTTTCGGCATAGTGCGCGGCGGTAAACAGCATCGTGCGCATGCCACGCTCTTGATAATTATAGGAAGCCTGCAGCAGCAGCGTCGATTTGCCGGCATTCATTGCCGAATAGCTGAAATAGAGTTTTGCCATGACCTGCTTTAACCGGAATGAGCGGTGGCATGCACCCCTCACACAAGCTTGTCCGCAACTTTTGTCGGATTTTTAACAACTGTCGCGATTTGACCGGATTTATGCGCGCCTATGCTTGAATGGCCGCCGATTTGGTGCTTGGTTCTTGCAAGTATCAACCGGGAGAAACCCGGAGAGGGAGAACTACCAATGAACGTACTATCCAAACTCACCGTTTCGCTGGCTCTTGTTTTGTCTGCTGGCACCGCGTTTGCCGCCGAGCCCGATTCCTGCAAGGCCGTTCGTTTCGCCGACGTCGGCTGGACCGACATTACCGCAACCACCGCAGCGACGAGCGAAGTGCTCAAGGCGCTTGGTTATTCCACGGACACGAAGGTTCTTTCCGTTCCTGTCACTTACGCCTCGCTCGGCAAGAAGGACATGGACGTCTTCCTCGGCAACTGGATGCCGACAATGGCTGCCGACATCAAGCCATACCTAGAAAACAAGACCGTCGAGGATCTGGGCCCGAACCTCACCGGCGCGAAATATACCCTCGCCGTGCCGCAATATCTCTATGACGAGGGTCTCAAGGATTTCAAGGACATCGCCAAGTTCAAGGACAAGCTGGGCGGCAAGATCTACGGCATCGAACCCGGCAATGACGGCAATCGCCTCATTCTCGGCATGATCTCCAAGGACCAGTTCGGATTGAAGGATTTCGAGCTCGCGGAATCATCCGAGCAAGGCATGCTGGCGCAGGTTGCCAAGGACACGAAGGGCAAGAAGCCGATCGTCTTCCTTGGCTGGGAACCGCATCCCATGAATACGAACTTCAAGCTCGCCTATCTTTCCGGTGGTGATGACGTATTCGGTCCTGATTTTGGCGGCGCCGTCGTCCACACCAACGTCCGTGCGGGCTATACGACCGAATGCCCGAATGTTGGCAAGCTGCTGACCAATCTCAAATTCAATCTTGAGATGGAAAACCAGATCATGGGCAAGATCCTCGACGATGGCGAGGATGCACCCAAGGCTGCATCGGAATGGCTCAAGGCCAATCCCGCCGTTCTCGATACCTGGCTGGCTGGCGTTACCACCGTCGACGGCAAGGAAGGTCTGCCCGCCGTCAAGTCGGCTCTGGGACTCTAACAGGCGATCCCGACGGGGGAACGGCTGTAACAACGAAAAGAAGCTAGGCCGCCCGGCACATCCGCCGGACGGCTCCTTTCATCCATTCGTTTCGCGACAGAGGGATATTTCCGCTTGGACTGGTTAACGCAAGATAAGATTCCGGTTGGCAGGACTGCCAAGCAAATCGTCGATTGGCTGACGAACAATTTCGCCTGGTTCTTCGACGGTCTCGCGATCCTGATGCAGGGCTTCATCGACGCTCTCATGTTCGTCCTCAAATACCCGCATCCTCTCATCATGATCGCGATCTTTTCGGCGATCGCCTATGCGCTGCGCCGTTCTATTGGCGTTACTATCCTGACTGCGCTTGGCTTCCTTTTCATCCTCAACCAGGGCTACTGGCAAGAGACGATGGAGACCCTGACGCTCGTCCTTTCATCCTGCATCCTGTGCATGGGCATCGGCGTGCCGATCGGCATCATCGCCGCCCATCGCCCCAAATTCTATGCGGCGATCCGGCCGATTCTCGACCTCATGCAGACCTTGCCGACCTTCGTCTACCTCATTCCGGCCATCGTCTTCTTCGGCATCGGCATGGTACCGGGCCTGCTTGCGACCGCCATTTTCGTTCTCCCAGCGCCGATTCGCCTGACCCATCTCGGCGTCTCTTCGACGCCGACGCATCTGATCGAGGCTGGCGAAGCCTTCGGCGCCTCGTCGCGCCAACTCCTGTGGAAGATCGAACTGCCCTATGCCATGCCGCAGATACTGGCCGGCCTCACCCAGACGATCATGCTCTCGTTGTCGATGGTCGTCATTGCCGCGCTCGTCGGCGCCGATGGGCTAGGCGTTCCGGTCGTCCGCGCGCTCAACTCGGTCAATACCGCGCTCGGCTTTGAAGCAGGGCTTGTCATCGTGGTCGTCGCCATCGTGCTTGACCGCATCTTCCGTCCCGGCAAGGAGGCAGGGGAATGACCGCGATTACGCTCGACAATGTCTGCATTATCTTCGGCAAGAAGACGGACGGTTCGCTCGCGCTTGCCGATAAGGGCAAGAGCCGTTCGGATATCCAGGCCGAGACCGGCCACGTGCTCGGCGTGCATAATTGCTCGATCACGATAGAGGAAGGTGAAATCGTCGTGCTCATGGGGTTATCCGGCTCCGGCAAATCCACGCTTCTGCGGGCGATCAACCGACTTAACCCGATCTCCCGCGGTTCCGTCGTCGTTCATAACAATGGCCGTTCCATCGATGTCGGCAAAGCCGACAAGGGTACGCTGCGGGATCTGCGCAAGCATCTCGTTTCAATGGTGTTCCAGCAATTCGGCCTGCTCCCCTGGCGCACGGTCGAGGAAAATGTCGGGTTTGGCCTGGAGCTTTCCGGCGTTCCCAAGGAAGAGCGGGCCAAGGCCGTCCAGCAGCAGCTCGAACTGGTGAACCTCAAGGATTGGGCAAAGCGCAAGGTCGGCGAACTTTCCGGTGGCATGCAGCAGCGCGTCGGCCTCGCCCGTGCCTTCGCCACCGGCGCGCCTATCCTGCTCATGGATGAACCCTTCTCGGCGCTCGACCCGCTGATTCGCACGAGGCTCCAGGATGAGCTTTTGAGCCTGCAGGCGCGCCTGAAGAAGACCATCGTTTTTGTCAGCCACGACCTTGATGAGGCGATGAAAATCGGCAATCGCATTGCCATCATGGAGGGCGGCCGCATCATCCAGTGCGGCACGGCGCAGGACATCCTGCTCAACCCGGCAGATGACTATGTGGCGGATTTCGTCGCCAACATGAACCCGCTTGGGGTGCTGACGGCGGCGGATATTATGGTGCCGCTCGACCGGACCCGGCCGGCCAGCCGGCCTTTTGCCGCAACGGCGCGTCCGGAAACCCCGGTACGTGAAATAATGCAGGCTGTCGCCAAGAACAGCGGCGACGTCGGCGTCGTCGACAAGGGCACCATACTCGGCATGATTTCGGCCGACGACATTGTCCGCGGTCTGCTACGACACCAGAAGCACTAGCCTTTACTCGGCCTCGGATTGATCCTCGTCATCGCGGGATTTGCCGGCTGGCTGCCAGGATTGCGGCGAGACCTTTTTTTGCGTGCTGGAATCAGTAAAGATCCACCAACCGGCATCGGTCTCGTCCCACTGTCCTCCCGTCGCCTTCAGCCGCTCGAGCGAGCGATACTGGCCGATCGATTCGTTTTCCTGGCCATCTTCGTCGGTCCAGAAAACCGTGACCTTGCTTCCGTCCTTGGGCGCCGTGGAAATTGGCTGTTTGCCGGCCATGCGTATCGCTCCCTGCTTCATATGCGTTGTTAAGTCACCATGAAGCAGGCATCGAATGCAAGCGGTCACGCGCGTTTTCCGCAATGACCGCCTATAGGCTGGATCAGGCGGCCGCTTTCTTCTTCTCGATACGGGCGCGAATGCTTTCGACATCGGCCTTCGGCGTCGCCGCAAACAGCGTCTTCGTATAGCTGTGCTGCGGGTTGGCGAAGACCTCGTCGCGCGTACCGTACTCGACGACCTCGCCGTAATACATCACCATCACCTCGTCGGCGATGTAGCGCACCACCGAAAGGTCGTGGCTGATGAAGACGTAGGTGAGGTTGAACTCGTCCTGCAGGTCGGCGAGGAGATTGAGCACCTGCGCCTGCACAGAAAGGTCGAGCGCGGAGACGGGCTCATCGAGGACAAGCAGGCTCGGGCTCAGCATCAGCGCGCGGGCGATGGCAATGCGCTGGCGCTGTCCGCCGGAAAACATGTGCGGATAGCGGTTATAGTGCTCGGGGCCAAGACCGACCTTAATCAGCATCTGCATGGCAAGGTCACGACGTTCCGCCGCCGTCTTCTTCGTGTTGAGGAGCAGCGGTTCGCCCAGCACCTCACCGATCTTCTGGCGCGGATTGAGCGAGCCATAGGGGTTCTGGAAAATGATCTGCACCTTGCGGCGCAGTTCGGGCGTCACGGTATCCTTGGCGATATTGATCGGCTTGCCTTCGATCAGAAGTTCGCCCGACGTCTGCGGATCGATCAGCGTCAGGATGCGCCCGAGCGTTGACTTGCCGCAACCGCTCTCGCCCACAATCGCGAGTGTCTTGCCGCGTTCGAGCGTGAAACTGACGCCCTTGACGGCCCGCACGGATTTGTCCTTGCCGAACAGGCCCCCGCCGACGTGATAGTCACGGATGATATTGCGGCCTTCGAGCACGATCTCGCTCATGGTGCCACTCCTGCATTGGCCGCTTCGTTCTTCATGAAATCCGCAACGGTCGACAACCGGTCGCCGGTGGCATTTTCCGGCAGGGCTGAAAGCAGCGCGCGCGTATAGGCATTCTTGGGCGATTCGAAGAGCGTCAGCACATCCGCCTCTTCCATCTTGCGCCCCTTATATTGAACGATGACGCGATCGGCGGTTTCCGCAACGACGCCCATGTCGTGGGTGATCATGATGAGCCCCATGCCGTGCTTGGCCTGCAGGCCGACGAGCAGATCGAGAATCTGCTTCTGGATGGTCACATCAAGCGCAGTCGTCGGCTCGTCGGCGATCAGGAGCTTGGGGTTGCAGGCGATTGCGATGGCAATCATCACGCGCTGGCACTGGCCGCCCGACATCTGGTGCGGAAACGAATTCAATCGTTCTTCCGGCGTTGGAATGCCGACCTGCTTGAGCAGTTCGATCGCCCGCTGGCGGCGCGCCTTTCCATCCATTTTCATGTGGACGCGCAAGACTTCCTCAAGCTGGAAGCCGACGGTAAAGCACGGATTGAGGCTGGCAACCGGCTCCTGGAAGATCATGGCGACGTCGCGGCCGACGATCTCGCGCCGTTGATTGGACGACATCGCGAGAAGATCGTGTCCGTCGAAGGTCATGCTGTCGGCGGTCACCGTAGCGGTCTTCGGAAGAAGCCCCATGACCGCGAGCATGGCCACCGACTTGCCCGAGCCGGATTCACCGACGATCGCGAGCACCTCGCGCGCATTAACATGCAGGTCGATGCCCTGTACCGCCATGAAGAGACCGCTGCTGGTATCGAAGCCGACCGACAGATTCTTGATTTCTAGAAGCGCCATGCTCAGCTCCTCTTCAGTTTCGGATCGAGAGCATCGCGCAGCCCGTCGCCTACGAGATTGATGGCAAGGACGGTAATGAGGATGGCGAGGCCGGGGAAGGTGACAACCCACCAGGCGCGCAGGATGAATTCACGTGCTTCAGCAAGCATCGTACCCCATTCCGGCGTCGGCGGCTGGGCGCCCATGCCGAGAAAGCCGAGAGCGGCCGCTTCGAGGATGGCGTTCGAGAAGGAAAGTGTCCCCTGCACGATCAGCGGTGCGAGACAGTTCGGCAGGATAGTCTTGAACATCAGCCGCAAGTGGCCTGCCCCGGCGAGCTTCGAGGCGACCACATATTCGCGGTTCTTTTCGCTCATCACCGCCGCGCGTGTCAGGCGGGCAAAATGCGGCTGCAGGACCAGAGCGATTGCGATCATCGCGTTGAAGAGCCCAGGTCCGAGGATTGCAACAAGCACGAGGGCGAGGAGCAGCGGCGGGAATGCGAGAATGATATCCATGATGCGCATGATCAGCGCATCGACCCAGCCACGGAAATAGCCGGCGAGCACGCCAAGGATCACACCGGTTACCATCGAGATCGTCACGACGATAAGGCCGATGAACAGCGAGAAGCGTGCGCCGTAGATGAGGCGCGAGAGCAGGTCACGGCCGACCGCGTCCGTTCCGAGCAGGAACATCGAATTGCCGCCGGTCTGCCAGGATGGCGGCGTCAGCAGCGCTTCGCGGTATTGCTGGTAGGGCGCGTGGGGCGCGAGCACCGGCGCGAAAATGGCGACGAGCATGAGGAAGACGAGGACGCCAAAGCCGATCACAGCGCCCTTGTTGACGCTGAAATAGAACCAGAATTCCGAGAGTCGTGCCATCCGCCCCGCGGACTTGGGCGCGGCGAGCGGTACGGGAGGGGAAACTTCGTTAGTCAAGACTTCCTCACTTTACGCGGATGCGCGGATTGACGACTGCATAGAGCAGATCGACAATCAAATTTACGGTCATGACGATGAGCGCGACGAGCATGAGGCCACCTTGCACGACAACATAGTCGCGCTTGGCAATTGCGTCGATCATCCATTTACCGATGCCCGGCCAAGAGAAGATCGTCTCAGTCAGAATCGCGCCCGCCATCAACAGGCCCATCTGCAAACCGATCGTCGTAATGACGGGGATCATGGCATTGCGCAGGGCGTGAACGCCGATGACCCGGCGGGGTGCGAGGCCCTTGGCGCGCGCCGTGCGCACATAGTCTTCGCCCAGCACTTCGAGCATGGCCGAACGCGTTTGCCGCGCAATGACGGCGAGCGGGATCGTACCGAGCACGATCGTTGGTAGAACGAGATGCGAGAATGCCGATTTGAAGGCGCCCTTCGGCCCCGAAATCAGGCTGTCGATCAGCATGAAACCAGTGGTGGGTTTGAAGAAATAGATGAGATCCATGCGGCCGGAAACCGGTGTCCAATGCAGGATGCCGGCAAAAAGAATGATCAGCAGGATGCCCCACCAGAAGATCGGCATCGAATAACCGACAAGCGCGATGCCCATGCTGAGCTGGTCGAACACCGAGCCGCGCTTCACGGCGGCAAAAATACCGGCGGGAATTCCGATGATGGTCGCAAAGAGCATCGCACAGATGCTGAGCTCAAGCGTCGCCGGAAAGAGCGTCAGGAAGTCGGTGAGAACTGCGCGCTTGCTGGCAATGGATGTTCCAAAATCCCCGTGGAATATGTTCCAGACGAACGAGAAATATTGTTCCCAAATCGGCCTGTTGAAACCGAACTGCTCCATGAGCAGTTGATGCCGCTCGGGCGTCATGCCGCGTTCACCGGCAAGCGCGATGACCGGATCACCAGGAAGCAGGCGGATGAAGATAAAGGCAATGAAGCTGATGCCGATGAATGTCGGGATCAGCAGCAGCACTCGGGAAGCGATATAACGGAACATGGCAACCTGAAAAAATGCGGTACCGGCCGAAGCCGGTACCGCGAGGAGTTTGATTACTCGGCGATGTCAACGCTTTCGAAATTGTGGACACCGAAAGCGCTCGGCACGTAGCCGGTGACGTTCTTGGTCATTGCCGTCGTAACGAGCGAATGAGCAAGCGTTGCCCACGGAGCTTCGCGCTTGAACACGACCTGCGCCTGTTCGTAGAGCTTGGTGCGCTCGGCAACGTCGGAAACCACGGCGGCCTTGTCGATCAGGTCGGTGAATTCCTTGTTGCACCATGCGGCGCGGTTCGAGCTGCCTACGGCCTGGCAAGAAAGAAGCGTTGCAAGGAAGTTGTCCGGATCGCCATTGTCACCGGTCCAGCCGATGATGACGGCACCATCATGCTTCGGATCCGAAGCGCGCTTCAGATATTCCTGCCAATCGTAGCTGACGATCTCGACCTTTACGCCAACCTTGGCAAAGTCCGACTGCAGCAGTTCCGCGGTACGGCGGCCGTTCGGCATGTATGGGCGAACAACCGGCATTGCCCAGATCTTCATCGAAAGATCCTTGACGCCAGCCTTTTCGAGAGCTGCCTTTGCCGCTTCAGGATTGTACTCGTCATCCTTGATCGACTTGTCGTAGGACCACATCGTTGGCGGGATCGGGTTGATCGCCGGCGTGCCCTGACCGAGATAGACGGCATCGACGATAGCCTTCTTGTCGATTGCCATGTTGAGCGCCTTGCGCACTTCCGGCTTGTCGAACGGCGCCTGCGTCGTGTTGTAGGCGAGCGTCGAAACGTTGAGGCCGCTTTCCTGCAGGACAGTGAGGTTCGAGTCGGCCTTCAGGCCTTCGACGTCAGCCGGATCCGGATAGATCGTCAGCTGGCATTCGCCGGCCTTAAGCTTCTGTACGCGAACGGCAGCATCCGGCGTAACAGCGAAGATCAGGTTGTCGAGCTTGACCTTGCCCTTCCAGAAAGTCGGATTGGCTTCGTAGCGGATGGCGGTATTGAGCTGATAGTCGACGAACTGGAACGGGCCCGTGCCGACCGGCTGCTCGTTGAACTTCTGCTGGGTGCCGTCAGCCTGCAGCTTGTCGGCATATTCCTTGGAGACGATGGACGAGAAGTCCATGGCAAGGTTGGCGATCATCGGCGCATTCGGCTTGGTCAGCGTGATCTTGACGGTCAGGTCGTCGACCTTCTCAACCGACTTGATCAGCTTGGGGAAATCCATGCCTTCGAAATATTCATAGGAAGCACCGTCGACATATTTCGCCCAGGGGCTGCCTTCCTTCTGACGCTCGAAGGAGAAAACGACGTCGTCGGCATTGAGGTCACGCGTCGGCGTGAAATAGCTAGTGGTCTGGAACTTGACGCCCGGACGCAGCTTGAACGTGTACTGCAGGCCATCGTCGGAGATCGTCCAGCTTTCAGCAAGCGCGGCCTCGACTTCGGACTTGCCCGGCTTGAACTCGACCAGCTTGTTGAAAACGGCCTGTCCCGTAGCGTCGAGCGTCTCGCCGCCGGTATAGAGCGCAGGGTCGAAGCCGCCCGGTGCAGCTTCCGAACAATAGACCAACGTCTTGGCCGAGGCTCCACCTGCCATCAGCCCACCCGTCAGCATTGCGAGCGCGCTCGCCGCAAGGAGTTTCTTGTAGGTATTCATCTTTTCCACCTTCAGAGGTTTTTTGTGTTGCAGGCCCCCATGCCTACAACGAAAGTCGCATGGAAGCCTTTGCCATGTCGCAATGCAAGCAGATTCATTCGCAGTCAACCCGTCCCGGAAGGCATAATTGTCGATTCTGGAGAAAATCGCCCCATTTAATCAATTAACGGTGAAATCGACTAACAATCCGTCCACTAACTTTTGGTATGCGGGGTAGCAGCGTTTACCAGTTTGACGCAAACGTGGCGTATTTCGCGCCAAGAGGGTACATTTCAGTCTAGTTCAGCACCAAAACCCGTGCAACAACGCCTAAAGTGCAACAGGAGTGGTCTATTTTGGACGCAAACGGGCAAACAGCAATCGTTACAGGCGCCGGATCGGGGCTCGGGGCCGCCACGGCGCGCGCCCTCGCACAAAAAGGCGCGAGGGTTGCCATCATCGATATCAATCTCGAAGCGGCCGAAAAGGTCGCCGCTGAGATCGGCGGAATTGCCCTTGCCTGCAACGTAGCCAATGCCGCCGAGGGGGAAATGGCGGTCGCCCGCGTGGCGGATGAACTTGGGACGCCGCGCATTCTTGTCAATTGTGCCGGCATCGCCAATGCCGGCCGTATCGTCGGCCGCGATGGTCCGCACGATCTCGAATTGTATCGCCGCGTCATCGAGGTCAACCTCATCGGTTCGTTCAACATGTTGCGTCTGGTGAGCGACCGCGCGGCAAAGCTTGAACCGCTTGCGACCGGCGAGCGCGGTGTCGTGATTTCAACCGCATCGGTTGCTGCCTTCGATGGCCAGATCGGACAGGCCGCCTATGCCTCGTCGAAAGCGGGAATTGCCGGCCTCACCCTTCCTGCGGCACGCGAACTCGCACGCTTCGGCATCCGTGTGATGGCGATTGCGCCTGGAATCTTCGGCACTCCCATGCTGCTTGCCATGCCGCAGGAGGTGCAGGATTCGCTGGCAGCCTCGATCCCCTTCCCCTCAAGACTGGGCAAACCGGAGGAATATGCTGCTCTCGCGCTGCATATCATTGAAAATCCCATGCTGAACGGCGAAACGATCCGGCTCGACGGTGCCATTCGCATGGCACCAAAATAGCCGGGTGCGATTGCAGCACGTGGATGGGCTGGGACGGCTCACGAACGTTTCATAATTTGGTCCCAATCGGCGGAGTATCTAGGGCAATTCTTGTTACTCTAGCGCTTTGAGCTTCGGCCGGCCTGTTGCCGGTCCCCGCTTCGATATCCTGCAATTTGAAAGCCGAAATGATGAAACGAATTAGCGCCATGCTGTTGCTGCCGCTGGCTTTGGCGGCGCCGGCCCGGGCCATGGATAGCGGTGCAACGGAAGAGTTGCAGCGGCTTGATCCCGAAACCAGGCTGGAACAGCGCTGCGACGTCGAGGCGATGGACCGCATACATAAGGACCCGGCCAAGCTGGTGCCTGACGAACTCGTTGCCTATGCTTTTGAAGAGCCGAAGATCAAGGGCGATAAAATCCGTTCGGCCGGGGCGGCCTTTCGCAGCAAGGGAGAGTGGTATCACCTCTCCTACACCTGCTCGACCTCACCCGATCACATGACGATCCTGACGTTCCAATATGCGATCGGCCAGGTGGTGCCGCACGATCAGTGGGCCCACCACTACCTCGTCCCCTAAAAATTCGAGGCGCACAAGGCGCCTCGAATGATCTCTCTGAAATGAAAATCGGTCAGTTGAACGTCGGTCGATCCTGCGCGAGCAGCATTTGTCCGATCGCATCGACCTTCTTGGCGTTCGGCGCCTCATAGGCGAGCAAGCTCGGATCGGTTGCCGGCGCTGAAGCTGGCTGTGCCACGCGAACGGTCGGCTCGCTGGTCCGGTAATCCATCGCCTGCGGCGGCGGATCCATCGGCACGGCAACCTTCGCCGGATTGGCGATGACCGGAGTTATGTCAGCCTGTGCCATGAGGATCGGCTGCTGGTTGGCAGTGACACGACCCGCTGTCGCGGTCGAGGTCGTCGTCGCCGGCGCTGCGGCTACCGAAGTCGTTACGCCCGGCACATTGCTCGCGACCATAGTCGGGGCAGTTGCGATTGTCGGTCTGCCGCCCATGCGCAGGCTGGCGATATAGGCATTGGCGATGGCTGCGCTTGCATCCTTGGACGCGATGTCTGCCGTATTATAGCGGTCGCGCTTTTCATAAAACGCGTTGCCACCGGCAACGACCGTATAGTGCATGTTCTTATAGGGGAAGCGAAGACCCGCCGTGTGGAAATACATGGCATTCTTCACCTTGGTATTGCGCTCGCCGCGTAGCACCGCGTCGGCGGCAGCCTGCACATCCGGGAGGGCAACGGACTTCATCGGGCGAGAAAGCACGCCTGGAGCAAACTGCCCCTTTTGTCCGACCACGCCACAGATGGAGTCGCCCCATTTGCCGGAATCGAGGCGGTTCATCACGACCGTGCCAACCGCAACCAGTCCGTCCTGGCTCGAACGGTTGGATTCGAAGAACATCGCCCGCTCAAGACACTCTTTGTCCTTCGGCGTATAGGCGTAGCTTTTGCTGGTGCCCTTATTCGTCAGATTGGCTGAAATTTTCGAGTGCTGTCCGGTCTGCGTGCAACCACTGACAAGCCCCGCGGCCGCTATGATGCCCGCAATTGAATGGATCTTCCACTTAGCGAAGCCGATCACGAAGCAATTCTCATCGCTGTTGTTCCTGCTGGTGAAGGTGCTCACAGAATGATCTCATTTAGGGCCAAACAATGGCAAAGATGACGTTAACGTTACCATGCCTATTCATCCTTTTGAAATCATGAACTTATTTTATTCACCCGCACAGCAAAAAAATTTCAAAAATGGCAAAATTAAGAATTCGTTTACCGTAATTGCCTTAATGTTTTGGCCAGTAACCACGCTCAAAGGCACGGCCGATGCACAAGCGCTCCCACCGGTATGACACGCGCGAATCACTGATGGAAGCGCTGAAAGAACTTGTGGCGCTGCAGGTTCCGGCGGAGGACGTGGCGCCGGTCCTGTGCACGATCGGCCCGGTTGATCTCGATCTCCTCGATGATTGCATGGATGCGATCGGATTCAACGACAACCAATCAGTCGCCGCTTGAGCCCACGCATACCAAACAGCTTGTTCCCCTGCCCGTCACGCACTATCAATCGGCCAACAGATCGAGAGGTATCCCGTGGCCGAAAAGAAAGATGTATTGCGTGAAATCGATGAAGGCGCCGTTCGCCTGGCGCGTACATTGCTGCGCACCGCGCGATATGCGGCGCTGGCGACGCTCGAGCCTGGCTCCGGCCATCCTATCGCGACGCGGGTAGGCCTTGCCACCGACCACGACGGCACCCCTGTCATTCTTGCATCGGCACTGGCCGCGCATACGCCGGCGCTCCTTGCCGACCCCCGCTGTTCCTTGCTGGTGGGGGAGCCTGGAAAGGGCGACCCTCTGGCCCATCCCCGCATGACCGTTACGGCGAAAGCGCGCCAGATCGCACGCAACACGCCGGAACATGAGCGGATCGAGTGGCGCTATCTTTCGCACCTTCCAAAAGCCAAGCTCTATGCAGGCCTTGCCGATTTTAGTTTCTTTCGGCTCGAACCGGACAATGCCCGCCTGAACGCCGGTTTCGGGCGCGCCTATCAGCTGCCGCCAGCCGAATGGCTCAGTCTCAATGCGGCCAATGACGCGCTTGCGGCGGCGGAAAAATCGGCGGTCGAACACATGAACGAGGATCATGCGGCGGCGATTGCCCTTTATGCCCGGTATTTCGCCAAGGCGGATGACGGCAACTGGCGGATCACCGGCATCGACGCCGACGGCTTCGATATCGCGGATGGCGATGCGATTGAACGGGTCTTTTTTGCTTCGCCGATCACATCGGCTGAGGACATGCACAAGACGCTCGTCCGCATGGCGGGAGAAGCGCGCGCCGGCCTGCAGTCGTCCCAATCTCCGGCATGACGGCGTCGCCCGATCAAAGGGTCATCCGTATCGACGACCCTCGCGATGAACGACTTGCACCCTATCGCGACGTGCGCGAGCGCGATCTCGTCGGCCGCGAGGGTCGATTCATTGCCGAGGGCAAGGTTGTCCTGAACGTTCTGCTGACAAGCCCGCATTTTGCCACCGACTCGCTCCTAGTGCTGGAGAACCGGCTTTCGGGCCTGTCCGAACAGCTGAAACTGTGTCCGCCCAACGTACCGGTCTATTGCGTCAGCCGGGAGACGATGGATGCGATCGCCGGCTTTCCCATGCATCGCGGCATTCTGGCAATAGGACGGCGCAGCGGACCGCACACCGTCGACACATTGCTTGCCTCCGTGCCGAAACACGGGCTGGCCATTGCCCTGTGCGGGCTTTCAAACCACGACAATATGGGCTCGATCTTCCGCAATGCCGCGGCATTCGAGGCTGACTGCATTCTCATGGACGAGACGAGTTGCGATCCGCTCTACCGCAAGGCGATCCGCGTTTCTGTTGGCGCGGCGCTCAAGGTTCCCTTCGCCCGGGAGGGATCGATCGAAGCCCTTGTCAGTAAACTGCAGAGCGCAGGCTATACGATTTTTGCCTTGAGTCCCTCGGGCAGGACGAGCATCAACGCGGCTGAACCGGTCCAGCGCACCGCACTTCTCCTTGGAACGGAAGGGGAAGGTCTGCCAAAGGCGCTGCTGGACCGCCTTCAGACGGTGCGCATACCTATGTCGAAGAGCTTCGATAGTCTAAACGTTGCAACCGCCTCAGGCATCGCTCTCGCGCGGTTCAGCCGACTTGGCAGGCTTTGAGGCGGCCTGCAGGGCGCGCACCCGGTCGGCAATGCTGACGATGGCCTCGCCATTTTCATCATAGACCGCCGGCACCTGCCTTTTGGCCTTGGCAAGAATTTCGTTGACGGGGGACTTCTCGCCTTCAAGCTTCGCCACCATCGCCACGACCTGTGCGGCAAGCGTATTCATCTCGTCGCGCATAAGTCGGGTTTCGTCGGCTTGGATCAGCGCTTGCTTGCCACGCGGCGTATCGACAACGGAAGTGCCCTGCTTGCGGCCGTCAGCGAGGACCTTGCGTAGTCTCTCGTTCAGCCTTTCCATGTCTTTTTCGCGACGGGCGAGTTTCGCCTCTGCGTCTGACAACTTGGTCAAAAGCCCGGTCGCCTGCTTTTCGAACTCGGTACGCTGCGCCGTTTCCTGCTCCAGTCTATGTTGCAAAGCCTTGTGCTCGGTCTCGATTTTCCGCCGCTGCTCGTCGCTGTCGCGCTTTTCGCGCCGCGCGCCGTTCAATTCGTCGAGGAGGTTTTCGACGCGCGCGGATTGGGCAGCGAGTTCAATCTGCAGGCTATCGGCGTCGATCGAGAGTTTAGAAAGACGCCGGTTCAGCTGCTCAACCTCGTTGGTGCGCTCTTCTAGCGTCTTCGCCGTGCCGCTGAGATTTTGTGACGATCGTTCGAGCGTGTCTTCATTGGAACTCAGTGACGTTGAAAGACCGGCAATGCTGGTTTCCCGCTCGCCGAGATCCGCCGTGAGCTTGCGAATGAGCCGTTCCTTTTCGCCGATCTCGGTCAGGTGCAGCGCCGCCTTGTTGCGCGCGCTTTCGAGTGCAAGTTCGAGCTTGCGCTCCGCCATCGCGTGTTCGGCGCGCAATCCATCCCTTTGCGCCTGAATTTCATTGAGCGTCAGGGGTGTCTCGGCCTCGACATGCTTGCGGGTCAAAAGCATGGCCCTGCGCCAGATCGGCGGCGCGACCAGCAAGACCAGAAGCACGGCACTCAAGAACCCAAGGGCAAAATAGATTACGGACTGGATCAAGATCGGGGTCCTGTTGGCGTTTCTTTAAAGGGAGTCTTAGCAGCGGGGGCGCCGAAAACAAAGACGCGGACCGCATGGGTCCGCGCCGGGCAGAGTTAAATCCTGATCTGTCAGAACGGATTCCATGTCGGGGTCTGGGTCAGCTTCAAGTAACCGACATTGACGCCAAGACGCGCGCCGACACCCGTGCGGATGGGAACGAGCAATACCTGGTTGCGCTTGAGAACATTGAAGCCAACGCCGGCAAAAAGGTAGGCGGAACCAGCAACCCCAACAAAGCGCCCGTAAAGATTTTGAACGTCGTCGAGGTTATAAACCAGCATCATCACGCGGGAGCCCTGTCCGCCAAAATCCCAGCCGATCGACGGGCCCTGCCAGTAGGTCTTGTGATCGCCGGCGTTCTTCGTATAGAGCGTGCCCTCCCCGTAGGTCAGGCCGCCGATGAGAGCGCCCGATCCTTCCTCGCCAAGGACATAGCCGTTAGGAAGGCCGTAACTCGCGAACACCTTCTCGACAGCTGTAGCCAATCCGCCTGAGGTTGATCCGAAGAACCGCTGACCGGAATTGACGATCTCTTCCATCGTATAGGTTTCTTGCGCGCGGGCCGCCTGGGCTTGGGCAAAAACAAGTGACACGAGTGTCAGGACGAGAAGAAGACCACGGTTCATAGACAAGAGTAGAGACGCCATCGTAATTCCTTTTGGCTGTTCGCTTCTTTGCCTGACGCCTGATACGGGAAATTTGCAGATCTTGCGCCTGCCTAATGATTTGGTGCTCAATTTAAGACGCTAAACCTTGTATAAAAGTTTATGAATCGATCTTGGCATTTCAATGACTTGCAAAGATCGGCCAAAATGCCGGAAATTCAGCATTCACAGGCTTTCGCCACGAGCTTCTTGCCGATCCGGACGCGTCTATGTATCCAAATAGCGCTGAAATTCGAAGTGATTCGCTTGCCAGTGATTCGCGAAAACCCACTCGACCACCTCCAGGAGAAGCCCTCATGACATTGCCCGTAATTCTCTCGGCAACGGACCTCGGAGCGCTCCTGAGCAGCCGCATCTGCCATGACATCATTTCGCCGGTTGGCGCCATCAACAACGGCCTCGAACTGCTCGAGGAGGGCGGCGCCGACGAAGATGCGATGAACCTCATCAAGTCGAGCGCCCGCAGCGCCTCGGCCCGCCTGCAATTTGCCCGCATTGCCTTCGGCGCGGCAGGATCCGCTGGCGTCCAGATCGATACCGGCGACGCGCAGAACGTCGCCAACGAATATATGAAAGGCGAGAAAGCACAGTTCAACTGGGAGGGCACCCGCGTCCTTTTGCCGAAGAACAAGGTGAAGCTATTACTCAACCTCGTCCTGATCGCCAATGCCGCCCTTCCCCGTGGCGGCACGCTCGCAGTCAAGCTTGAGGGCGGGGACACCGAGCCGCGTTTCAGCCTCACCTCGCGGGGGCCGATGCTGCGCGTACCGCCGAAGTTCCTCGAACTTCACAGCGGCAGGGTACCGGAAGAACCGATCGACGCCCACGCGGTACAGCCCTACTATACCCTGCTGCTTGCGCAGGAAGCCGGCATGACCATCTCGATCCATGCGACACCGGAAGAGATCGTTTTCGCCGCAGCCTGATCGCCGCGCAAAAGTTGCACTAATATTTACCATCAACCTTGGGTATTTGTTCACCCAGGCCCGCTAGTCTTCTTACCCGGAACGGTATGTTTCTGGCCTGCCGGGGGTATTGTATTGCTGCGTTGCATGATCATTGATGGCTCGCCGGTCGTGCGGAAGGTCGCCCGCCGACTCATCGCGAGCGAAACGACCGTCGTCACGACCGCCGACACCGGCTTCCAGACGGTTGCGGCTTGCAGCGTCGAGATGCCCGATATCATCATTCTCGATAGCGCCATCGCCGACATGCCGGCTGCCGATGTCATCGCACAGGTAAAATCGCTTCCCGGCGGCGCCAACAGCAAGATTTACCTCTGCCTTCCCGAGATCGACCTTGCCAAGATCATGCGCGCCAAGCGCGCTGGTGCTGCCGGCTATCTACTCAAGCCTTTCAACCGGGCATCGATCGCCGAAATCCTGCCGCAGGTTCCAGTGGCGGGCTGATGCCGAAGAGCGATCTTCCTGTGAGGTTCTTTGCGTCGGCAAGGGAGCTTGACGCTTTTCTCACCGCTGAACCGATCACTTCGCAGGGGATTTGGCTGAAGCTCACGAAGAAGAATGCCCCGATCAAAGGCGTGTCTCGCGAGGAAGCGATCGAATGTGGGCTCTGCCATGGCTGGATCGATGGCCAGCTCGACAAACTCGACGAGCACCACTGGCTTATCCGCTTCACGCCGCGTCGGCCTACCAGCAAGTGGTCAGAGAAAAATCGAGACAAGGCGATCGAACTGATGGCGCAGGGCCGGATGCAACCGGCAGGCTTTGCCGAAGTCGAAAAAGCCAAGGCCGACGGGCGTTGGGATGCCGCCTATGCCCGGCAGAGCACCGCGACAGTTCCGGACGATTTGCAACGGGCCCTGGATGCCAATCCGGAGGCGCTGACGTTCTTCAACCAGCTTGATAGCCACAACCGGTTTGCGATTCTCTACCGTGTTCATGGCGCGAAACAGGCGAAAACAAGGGCAGCGCACATAGAGAAATATATCGCCATGCTTGCCCAGGGTGAGACCATTTACCCGCTCAAACGCAAACGCTGACTCCAAAAGCAAAAGGCTCCGCGCTAACGGAGCCCCTTGAAATTCTTGCGCAATGCTATCAGGCGATTTCGCGCAGTTCGGTCGAGTCCGGCTCGCGCAGCACATAGCCGCGGCCCCATACGGTTTCGATGTAATTCACACCGTCGGAAGCCGAGTCGAGCTTCTTGCGCAGCTTGCAAATAAATACATCGATGATCTTGAGTTCAGGCTCGTCCATGCCGCCATAGAGGTGGTTGAGGAACATTTCCTTGGTCAGCGTCGTGCCCTTGCGCAGCGAGAGCAGTTCCAGCATCTGGTATTCCTTGCCGGTCAGATGCACGCGCTGTCCGCTGACTTCCACCGTCTTGGCATCGAGATTGACGATGAGATCGCCCGTTGTGATGACCGACTGGGCGTGGCCCTTCGAGCGGCGAACAATCGCATGGATGCGGGCGACGAGTTCATCTTTGTGGAAGGGCTTCGTCATATAGTCGTCGGCGCCGAAACCTAGACCGCGAACCTTGTCCTCGATGCCGGCCATGCCGGAGAGGATAAGGATCGGTGTCTTCACCTTGGACAGGCGAAGCGTCCGTAGCACTTCGTAGCCGGACATGTCCGGCAGATTCAGGTCGAGAAGGATGATATCATAGTCGTAGAGCTTGCCGAGATCGACACCCTCCTCGCCCAGATCAGTCGTATAAACATTGAAGCTTTCCGACTTGAGCATCAGTTCGATGCTCTGGGCCGTTGCACTATCGTCTTCGATTAAAAGAACCCGCATATCATTCCCCTTTTCCCGCCGCTGAAATGGGTTGCCGTGCAATCCCGAAGCCAGGTCGCGAACAAGCCGTTTCCATAACGTTAAGATTGCCACCGAATGGTTAACAAAATCTGATTCCGCTTTGCAAGTGCCCTCGACTCTTAATTTAGAGATCGCAGGCACCGCATTGATTCATAAGGTCAACTCGCCTGCCAAAAACCATTAGATGGTGCTTCAGGTTCAAAGGCTAAGCGATTCATTCGACTCAATAAAATCTCTGCCTAGAAACTTCAGGATTCGATTTACCGAGCTTTAAGTCTTAAGGCGTATGATTAATGCTGAACGTAAAGGAAAGGTTACCAGACGGGGCCGCCTTTAAGTTTTTGTTTCATTTTCCCGAGGTGATTCGGGTGGAATACCGGCTGGATGGACCGCCGCCTTGCATTTGGCGGCATACGCGTACCGGCCCGAGAGTATGGCGTTGAGGGGGTAGTGAGCATGAAGTCGCATGAGGGTTTGGTTCGGCTGAAACTCTTTCAGGTCAAGGAAAAGCGCCGCCAGCTCGGTCAACTCGATCTGATGATGGGCGAATTCGAACGCATGGCCGCTGAACTGGACGCCCAGATCCTTTCAGAGGAAAAGAAGGCCGGCATCACCGACACGACGCACTTTGCCTATCCCACCTTCGCCAAGGCCGCGCGCCAGCGCCGCGACAATCTTTTTGACTCGATCCGTGACCTGAAGGCGCAAAAGGACGAGGCGGAAGCCGCCCTTGCCGAATCGGAAGCCGAGCTTGCCAAGGCCGAGGCGCTTGAGCAGCGTGACGGCAAGCCGCGCGAGGAAGAGACCCCCCCGACCGACAAGCGCGCCATGATTGGCTGACGGACTGCCGCCCTATCGCTGCTGGATTACGTCCGACCATTCGCTGTGACGCAGCGATTGCGCCCGCATGAACGGGCAAAGCGGAATTATCTTCCAGCCACCCGCCCGCGCGTCTTCCACCGCATTCAAGGCGAGCGCCTGGCCGACGCCCTGCCCCCGAAGCGCGTCAGGCACCGCGGTGTGGTCGATGATGATGAGATGCGGGCTGGCGCGCGAAAAGGTCATCTCGGCTTCCTGGCCGGATACAACGGCTACGTAGCGGCCGCCCTTGCCCGTTTCCTGCTTTTCGATACTGATCTGATCACTCATTCTACACCATCGTTATTACGGCGCGCGGTACCCGATGCCGGGTGCCCATCAACTGCCATTGATCAATTGTTTTTCGCCGACGTGACTTTGCCGAGGTCGGACGCATCGCTGAGAATGTGCACCGTCTCGTCGAGAAGCACGTCTTTTGCATCCTTGAGCGCTTTTTCGCTCGCAATATCCGCACTCATGCTGCGCTCGTCGGCCTGCAGACCATCCTCCTGAAATACAAGATCTGTGGTCGACGCTGAGCCCTTGCCATCGGCTGCTTCACGGGCCTTCAGGCGGCCAATCTGGCGATCCCTTTCGGCACGTCGCTCGGTTTCATTGAGGGATATGACCCGCTTGTCACGCAAGTCCTTGAGCTCGTTCACGTCTTCGACGAGTCTTTTGAAATCCCTGTCCTCCTTGGCACGCGCGTCGTGGCGGCTTTGAAGTTCCGGCAGGATCGCCTTGATATCCCCGAGCGGCTTGTACCTGGCTGGCTTGATCTGCAACCATGGCAACGCGTTGTCGTAACTCGACTCCCCAAGCGTCTCCTCATCCGAAAACCCGGGCAGGATGATGTCCGGCGTCACGCCGCGAAGCTGCGTGGTCCCGCCATTGATGCGGAAGAACTGCGCGACCGTCATCTTCAATTCGCCGAATTCCGGCTTTGGGTTGCGCGCTTGCTCGTCGAGATCGACCACAGTTTGCACGGTGCCCTTGCCGAAGCTTGGTTCGCCGATAACAAGCCCTCGGCCATAGTCCTGTATTGCCGCGGCAAAAATCTCGGAAGCCGAGGCCGATCCGCGATTGATAAGGACTGCAAGCGGCCCCGTCCATTTCGCCTGGCCACGATCATTGCCATCGACCTTGATGTCGCCCTCGCCATTGCGCTGTTGCAGGACGGGTCCCTTCCCAACAAACAGGCCGGTCAGTTCGATCGCCTGAGGCAAGGAGCCCCCGCCATTGTTGCGCAGGTCGATAACGACGCCGTCAACTTTTTCGTCTTCGAGTTCCGCCAACAGCTTGGCAACATCGCGGCTTGCGCTGCGATAGTTCTTGTCACCCCGTCGCCGCCCCTCGAAGTCGTCATAGAATGTAGGCAAATCGATCACGCCGATTTTGCGCGTGAGATCACCATCCTTCACAATCCTGATGCTTTTCTTGGCGGCCTGTTTTTCCAGGCTGATATTATCCCGCACCAGAGTAATGAGCCGGTGCTTGCCGTCGGGGCCCGCGTCGGATGGCATGATATCCAGCCGCACGACCGTATCCTTTTCTCCGCGTATGAGCTTTACAACCTCGTTCAATCGAGTGCCGACGACGTCCACCATTGGACCGTCCTTGCCTTGTGCCACTCCGACAATTCTGTCGCCGGCATTAAGCTGGCCTGACAGTTGGGCAGGTCCGCCGGCCACCAGTTCCCGTATGGTCGTATACTCATCGCGCTCCTGAAGAACGGCGCCGATGCCGACCAGCGAGAGTTTCATTGAAATGTCGAACTCCGAAGCGGCGGCGACGCCAAAATAGTCTGTATGGGGTTCGACGGCATTGGTATAGGCGGTCATGAACGTCTGAAATACATCGTCGCTCTTGTATTTATAGGCGCGGGCCTGCGAGTTCTCATAACGCTTGCCGAGTGTCTCGCGTATCTTTGCATCGGACGTACCGGCCAATTTCAGGCGCAGCCAGTCGTTCTTGACGCGCTTGCGCCATATATCCTGGCTTTCCGCTTCGGTTTTCGGCCAAGGCTCCTTGTCCCGTCGGATCGTAAAGTCTTCTTTTTGGTTGAAATCGAACCCATCCTTGAGAAGTCCGCGTGCGTAACTCATACGCTCCACGAAGCGCTGGTCATAAACGTTGAAAATCCCAAACGGGATAGTGAGATCTTCGCCATAGATGGCATCGTCCAGTTTGTCCTTGCTGGCCATGAACGTGTCGATATCGGACTGAAGGAAAAAGGATCGGTCCGGGTCCAGCAATTCTATGTAGCGATCGGTGATTTTCGCGGACAAAGCGTCGTCCAGCGGCACTTTCTTGTAGTGATAATAGGTCAATACCTGCGCACTCAAATGCGCAGCCTTGCCTTGATCCTCCTCAGGCGCGAGCACCGGAGGTGAGGCGGTTTCCAACGCCTGAGCAGAGGAAACGACCGTCAGGAAAGCAAGCAACAAGCCAAATCTGGTACGCATAAGGTGCACGAATCCAATGCTCTGTGTGGATTAAACCATCAAATATTACCGCCGGCGGACTGCCGGCCGCATCTAAACTTACTATGGCGATCCATCATGTGAAGCGTCAATCGGTAACAAGTGAATGTGATCCAGTCTGTCTAGTGCAAATCTTGTTTAAATTGAGCCGATCCTGTCATCGCGAAGGGCAAACTCTTGCCGTGGGCGCAAATTGTCTTCGCCGTCCTTGACGGGCCCCATGCATTTCCTTCATGCATGGGCTGTCAGCCTCGGTCGGATATCAGCATGTCGACAAGATTTATCATTCCGATCCTGCTTTTCGTCGCGACATTCACCCTCGCATTGGGGCTGACCATGCCGCTGATGAATGTGAGCAAGCTCTATTTCTTCGACGAAAGCCCGTCGCTTCTCGACATCATCGGCTCGCTGTGGCGCAGCGGTGACTGGTTCCTCGCACTCACCGTCCTTCTCTTTTCGGTTATCCTGCCGGTCGCAAAGCTCGGCGTCGCGCAGATGGCGGCGGCGCAGGTACCGGCCGCGTCCCGCGCCCTTCATCGCTGGGTCGGGCTATTGTCTAAGTGGTCGATGCTCGACGTCCTTCTGGTCGCCCTCGTGATTTTCGGCGCCAAGACCAGCGGGCTTGCTACCGCGATCGCACAGCCGGGCCTCTGGTTCTTCACCGCCTCGGCAATACTTTCGGCGGTCGCAGCTCACCTAATCGTTGCCAGAGAAAAGCAGGCAGATTAATCGCGGCATGGGACAAAAGGAAAAAGGCTGATCTTGCGACCAGCCTCTCCCAACTTTCTTGCACCATCATCTAATGACGATATTGCTGTATCCGGGTTGTTCTAAGGCCAGCCAGCCCGTGATCGGAGATCGAGGACTGCCAGGACAGGAACTCCTCCACCGTCAAAGTGTAGCGCTGGCATGCTTCCTCAAGACTAAGAAGACCACCGCGCACAGCGGCAACCACCTCAGCCTTGCGGCGAATGACCCAACGCCGCGTATTCGCGGGTGGAAGATCGGCGATGGTCAGTGGACTGCCATCCGGGCCGATAACATATTTTACTCTCGGTCGAACAAGATCGGTCATTGTACTCTCTACACTAAACTTCAAGACCTATCGCAGCAGACATTACAGAGAGGGCTTTAATAATTGCCTAAACGCCGAGTCATTGTCTGGTAACCTCGGTTAATGGAGGCGTAGGGATTTCATTAAACTTTTGTCTAACTGCAAATATTTCACCGGGCGCTCATCGGCATTGTTCAGAAAACTTTGAACGAGAAAGACTTATCTTGGCGCACTTCCTGTTGGCAGAACCGGTCAATTCACCTATATAGAGCCCGACAATAGCGCTGCGCCTTTATGCCGCTGCCAAGAACCGGATCCGCTTATGACCTTGAATAGCCTCGATCTGCCGGGAAAGCCGGAAGACACCCGTATCGTCGTTGCCATGTCTGGCGGCGTGGATTCTTCTGTCGTCGCGGGCATCCTGAAACGCGAAGGCTATGATGTCGTCGGCGTGACATTGCAGCTTTACGATCATGGCGCCTCGACCCATCGCGCAGGCTCCTGCTGCGCCGGCCAGGACATCGAGGACGCGCGCCGGGTATCCGAGCTTCTCGGTATCCCGCATTACGTGCTCGATTACGAGGCGCGTTTCCGTGAAGCGGTGATCGACCCGTTCGCTGCAAGCTATGTCAGCGGCGAAACGCCGATCCCTTGCGTTTCCTGCAACCAGACGGTCAAGTTCGCCGACCTGTTGCAGACGGCGCGCGATCTCGGCGCCGATGCCCTGGCGACCGGTCATTATATCCGCAGCCACGCCAATGGTGCCCACCGTGCCCTCTACCGGCCGGTTGATACCGACAAGGACCAGAGCTATTTTCTGTTTGCGACGACGCAGGAACAGATCGACTATCTGCGCTTTCCGCTCGGCGGCATGACCAAGACCGAAACCCGCGCCATCGCCGAGGAACTCGGCCTCACCGTCGCCAACAAGCAGGATAGCCAGGACATCTGCTTCGTGCCGCAGGGCAAATATTCCGACATCATCTCGAAGCTGAAGCCTGAGGCCGCCAACCCGGGCGATATCGTTCACATCGACGGGCGCGTGCTCGGCCGGCACGAGGGTATCGTCCACTATACGATCGGCCAGCGCCGCGGCATTGGCGTCGCGACGGGCGATCCGCTCTACGTCATCCATCTCGATGCCAAGAATGCGCGGGTCGTCGTCGGCCCACGCGAGGCGCTGGAAACGCACAAGGTGTTTCTGCGCAACATCAACTGGCTCGGCGATGGCCTGCTTTCGGCAATTCCCGAGGGCGGTGTCGAAGTCTACGCCAAGGTCCGGTCCACCCGTCCGCCGCGCCCGGCACTCCTGCACCATCGCGACGGCGAGACCTTCGTCGAACTCGTCGATGGCGAAAGCGGCATTGCTCCCGGCCAGGCCTGCGTGCTCTATTCCGACAATAGCAATACGGCCCGCGTCTATGGCGGCGGCTTTATCGGCCGCTCGGAGCGCGCTCCAAAGGCCGAAGCCATGCTGAAGCGGCTCGCCCAGCAGGGCCACGCCGCCGCGTGAGGCGGTTTGCTTGTCTCATGCCTGATGGCCTCGGGACATAGCCCGAGGAGCCACCCTCCGGAGCGCCCTACTCTCAGGCTTTCTCGTGAAACGCGCGAATGGTACCGATAATACGGTCCTGATCGGCTTCGCTGAGGTAGGGGTGCATCGGCAGGCAGAGGATATTCTTCGGCAAGGTCTCCGATACCGGTAGCCCGCCCGGCGCACGCATATAGTGCTCATAAGCCTTCTGCAGATGCAGAGGCTTCACGTAGTAAATCACCGAAGGAATGCCGTTTGCCTGAAGATGCGCCTTCAAGGCATCGCGCTTGTCCGTCTCGATCGCGTACTGTGCCCAGGCCGAGCGCGAGCCGGCCGGCATGTGCGCAACCTTGACGACGTCCTTCAGGCCATTGGCGTAGCGCTTCGCCACTACCTGACGCGTTTCCATCTCGTCCTCGAGAATGGCGAGCTTTTCGATGAGCACCGCCGCCTGGATCGTGTCGAGGCGCGAGTTGAGCCCGATACGGACATTGTCATACTGAGTCTCGCCCTTGCCGTGGAACAGCACAGACCGCAAGACCTCGGCGAGCGAAGCGTCATTAGTGAACATCGCCCCGCCATCGCCATAGCATCCGAGCGGCTTGGCCGGGTAGAAGCTGGTTGCCGCGACATCGCCGAACGCGCCGCACATGGCATTGTCACGTTTGCCGCCGATCGATTGGGCCGCGTCCTCGATAACGAAGAGGCCTTCCTTGGCGGCAATGGCGGAAAGCGAGGTGTAATCGGCGGCAAGACCGAAAAGGTCGACCGGAATGATCGCCTTGGGCTCGAGGCGCCCTTCGGCGCGCACGGCGGCAATTGCCGCCTGCAACTGCTCGACATTGATGTTGTAGGTCTCGGGATCGACATCGATGAATACCGGCTCGGCCCCGGCAAGCGCCACGACTTCGGCGGTTGCAGCAAAGGTGAAACTCGGGACGAACACCGCGTGGCCCGGACCGATGCCCTTCGCCATCAGCGGCATCAGCAGCGCATCGGTGCCGTTGGCGCAGGCGATCACATGTTCGACGCCGACATATTCGGCGAGACGCTTTTCGAATTCGGCAACTTCAGGCCCGAGGATGTATTTGCCTTCGCGGACGACCTTGGCAATCGCCGCGTCGAGTTTGCCGTTAATCCGTTCACGCTGTGCGCCGAGATCGATGAACTGCATCATTGCTCCAATATCAAATATGCTCGCGCAATCGCCGCGAGCAACAGTCAAGGCGATTGTTTAGATGGGCAGCAAACGGACCGCCAGATGTCGCCATTCAAAGTTTGTGCGGCCTTGTAACAACGCTTTATGCCGAGTGCAATCTTTGCGCGCGTCAACCGTAGGCTGGTGTATCGCGCTTGGGCTCGGTATGCGCCACGGTGCCGGCTGTCAGGATGCGCAGCACGCGGATTGCTTCCTCGCCATCGGTGCGCGGTTCTTCGCGCGTTTCTATGCACGATATGAAATTCTGCAGTTCGCGCGTCAGCGGCATGCCCTGCGCAATCTTGACGTAGGTCGGCTCTTCCGTGGTCGATGCCCAGGCGCCATTATCCTGCCAGATCGAGTGCTTGTAGACCGCGAGTTTCTTGTCCCATTGCTCCATGTCATCGAAGACGGCCATGGCCTTGGTGCCGACGACGGTCAGGCGACGCTCGCGATAGGGATTGAGGCGCGAAGCAAAGAGATGCCCGCGCACATTGTCGGGAAAGCGAAGGTGGAGGTGCGCAAAATCGCTGAGGTGGTCGAGCACCGCGGCGCCCTCGCCGCGCACTTCGATCGGCTCGGTCCCAGTAATCGCCAGGATCATCGACAAATCATGCGGAGCCAGATCCCAGAGCGCATCGTTCTCCGTGTGAAACTTGCCAAGGCCAAGCCGGTGCGAATGGATATATCGCACCTTTCCGAGATGGCCGGCCTTGATCAGGTCGAGCAGCTTTTCGAAAGCCGGATGAAAGCGCAGCACATGGCCGACCATGAAGATGCGGCCATTATCGTGCGCAGCTTTCACCGCAGCTTCGGCGTCGGGCACAGTCAGCGCGATCGGCTTTTCGACGAGCACGTCCTTGCCGTTGCGAACGGCCTTGATTGCAGCCTGCGCGTGAAACTGCGGCGGCAGCGCCATGACGATCGCGTCGACGTCGGGATGCGTGTAGATTTCGTCGGCAGCAATATGCAGGACGCCTTGCTCGGCGGCAAAGCCCGCGGCACGATCGCTGTTCTGGTCCGAGACGGCATAAAGGGCGCCAAGGCTCTTCAGGGTACGGATATGGTTGCTGCCCCAATAGCCGCAACCAAGCACTGCAATCCGTGGAGCCATCTTTTCAGCCTTCTTCATGTCGGCATCCAATATCTGGAGCAAGAAACGATGACAAGACCTCGAACCCGGCAATTCCATGTCGAGGTTTTAAAGCCGGTGCACAATTCCTCGAGATTCAAGCGCGGTACAACGGCAAGATCGCGTCAGTTGCAGTGAGAGTAACGCCTCGGGACGGACCCGGTCCTCGGGTTGAAACACGAGAATGACGGCAACGGTGGATCAGGGTGGCGGCACTTGTGGGTTAGGTTGACTGCAGGGGTGGACAGGGAAGACTGCAATGCTGGTGGATAAGGGGGCACCTATTGATGCGCTGACAAGGGGAGATCGCGTTGTCGCAATTCAAATGATCTTGGACCGGCCATATCGGGTGCGGAAACGCGTTTCTTCAATTTTCCCACCTTCTCGGTCATCCGTGTGCTTTGACCGAGGAGCCATTCGCAACTTGGCCGAGTCATCCACTTGACAGGCAGTTTCTACGCACATATACCCCGCCCGTCCCTGTCGATTGACAGCGCGTTCCCCGGTACAGCTTTAAAGGCAAGCCATTGACGGAACGCTTGGCATATGGGGCGAAGTAGCTCAGTAGGTTAGAGCAGAGGAATCATAATCCTTGTGTCGGGGGTTCGAATCCCTCCTTCGCTACCATTTCTTTTCTCGATAGAATCAACCAGAAACCAAGTTGACGGATGTCCTAGAACATGCAGATGAGTGTCGCATCATGCTGCAACTGGCTGCTATTGATTTCCAACGATTTTCTTGGAAAGGCGGCGAATCCATGCAACCTAAAGGGCGATATTTGCAAAGTTTTGGTCGCTTTTCGACGGTTGTCGATCACGTCGTGGGAGGCCAAGTGGCCTCCCACGACGTGGCGACACTTATTGAGGCCGCAGCGCTTCTAAATCGTTAAGCCGTTTAAGCGCGTCCTGCTGGCGCAGCATCCCGTAGTTGATGCCGCTTGCATTGAGCGAACTGCCTTCCTGATAAGGAAACTGAGTAAAATCAGAGAAAAATTCCTTGATCTTGCCTTGGACTGGCACAAGCAACCACATGTTGCGAGCGAGGAATTCGAGCGCACCGCCTCCATCCTCCATACCACGCTCATACGGATCCATACGCAAGTTCGCGATAAGAGCCCAACTCGGCACTTCCCTGGTGGCCGTTGCAATGTTGCCGTGGCTGGCGACTGCAAAGCTCAACTTCCAGTCGTTCCAACGTATGGCATTGAGGTTGCCGCCTTGATCGAAGTAATACACCGCGTCACGCGGGCCCGTTTGTGTATCCCCTTTGAGTAACGGCATGAGATCATAGCCATCCAGGTGGACTTTGAAATCCTTCGAGCCGGATTTGAATCCGGTTTTCATTTGGTCCTTGAGATCGGGGATGCCCGCCGCGCTCGCGAATGTCGGCATCCAATCCATGAGCGTAACAATGTCGTTAACCTCTGTCCCAGGTTTGACGACTCCTGGCCAGCGGACCATCATCGGAATACGGAAACCGCCCTCCCACGTCGTTCCCTTTTCGCCATGGAACATTGTCTGGGCGCCATCCGGCCAAAGCGCGAGTTCAGCGCCATTGTCGGTCGTGTAAAGGACAATGGTATTTTCGGCGATTCCGAGTTCATCTAACTGATCGAGAAGCTGTCCGACGTGTCCATCATGTTCGACCATGCCGTCAGCATGAATTCCTTTGCCTGTTTTTCCCATCGAGTCAGGCTTAAGGTGCGTGAAGACGTGCATCCGCGTGGAATTGAACCAGACGAAAAACGGCTTGTCTGCCTTATGCTGGCGATCGATATAGTCCTTGGCAGCAGCAAGGAATTCCTCGTCGATGGTTTCCATCCGCTTGGTATTGAGCGCGCCCGTATCTTCGATCTTTCCATCCGCACTCGACTTGATCACACCGCGCGGGCCGAACTGCTTTCGGAACGACGGATCCTTCGGATAAAAATATCCCTCGGGCTCTTCCTCAGCATTCAGGTGATAGAGATTGCCGAAAAATTCGTCAAAGCCATGATTTGTCGGCAGGTGTTGATCCTGATCTCCGAGGTGGTTCTTCCCGAACTGGCCTGTGGCGTATCCTTTCGACTTCATTACATCGGCAATGGTTGGCATCCAATCCTGGATACCGTGCGGATCGCCCGGCATGCCTATAGTAAGAAGTCCGGTGCGAAAGGGCTCCTGACCGAGAATGAAGGACGCACGTCCCGCAGTGCAACTTTGCTGACCATAGGAATCGGTAAAGATCGCGCCTTCTTTTGCGATGCGGTCGATATTCGGAGTACGATACCCCATCAACCCCATTGTGTAGGCGCTGATCTGTGGAATACCAATATCGTCGCCAAATATGACGAGAATGTTCGGCGGCTTACCTGACCCGCCGGATTGGGCTTCGGCGGCGGGCTGTTGAGTTTGTGCGTTACTTCGATCCACGGTGGAGGCCACAGCAAGGGCCGCGACGGCAAGGGAACTGCCGCCAAGCAAAAGTTCGCGGCGGCTGACGGAAGGTGCTCCGTCCGACTTTCCGGTCTTTGTATCCTTCATCGGAAATTCTCCTCAAGAGATTACAATGCGATTGCAATTCAGGCGTGAAAATTCATAGGTGGAAGTACGTTACGGTAAATCCGCGCGTAAATATGTGCTTGTCCGAATTTCAGGCGATGCAACTTTACTCCCCAAGAGCATAGTAAAGACTAGGAAAATATTGTGCCTCCTATGGAGGCACTGGTCCCTATCTTGGGGGTGCAGCCAGAGGCATACCCACGCCTAACATTGATCAGCTTGCGAAGGACGGAATCATGTTCACGTCCTTTTATGCTCAACCGAGCTGCACTCCCGGACGGGCTGCGATTCAAACCGGTCGGATTCCAAAGCGATCAGAGATGACAACGGTGCTCAGACAGCAGTACGCGAGCGACGAGTCCATGGTGCTATTTTGACCTGTTATTATCGCCCTGCTTTATCGTATTGAACCGTTGCAGCGTGTTGTAGCGCAAGTTCCTGATTTCAACGACGCCGCCTTCCAGAACCGTGTAGACAACTTCCCCGTTCTTGGCTGTCGCGGTTTCGCCGGGCTTGCCCTCGCCTCTTATGATCTTGTTTATGGTTGCAAGCTGAGATGTGCTGTCGTCCTCGGCAAATGCGGGCGGGGAATGCAGGCCGATGGTTAAGACCAAGGAAAGAAGAGCCGTTACTGGTCTGATCATGACTATCCTCAGCAAGGTGAGCGCAAAGCAAAGCGTCGCAACTTAACTCAATTTGTGCCTTGATGGCGAACGTCATTCTTGGCCATCCTTGATGACTTTTGCAGCCCTTGCCAGTATTGAATGCTTGGGCCCAGTCAGGGCGAACCTCCCGCACCGGAGCAGAGAAATGCCATCGAGCGAATTGTTGATCGCGTTCCTGATAACGACGGCGATCTTCGCCTATATTCCGGGGCCAGCCATGCTCTACGCCGCCGCCCAGACGATCGCGCGCGGACGCCGTGCGGGCTTGATGGCATCCCTCGGCATTCATCTTGGTTGCTATGTCCATGTCATTGCCGCCGCGGCGGGCCTGTCGATGCTCTTTCACGCCGTGCCAATGCTCTACATGCTGGTGAAGCTTGCCGGCGCTGCCTATCTTGTCTGGCTCGGCATCTCGTTGTTTCGTGCCAGGGTCGAGGATCTCGCGCTGCCCGGGATCGAGGCAAAGTCCGGCCGCCGCGCATTCCTTGAGAGTATCAGCGTCGAAGTGCTCAACCCCAAGACCGCCATTTTCTTCATGGCGTTCCTGCCGCAATTCATTGATGCTTCGGCGGCATTCCCCATCTGGGTACAGTTCCTGATCCTTGGAACAATCGTCAACCTGATGTTTTCATCCGCCGACATCGTCTGCGTCTTTCTCGCTGGGGCAATTGTCACGCGGCTCCGGCGCTCAAGCCACGCCCGCAGGCTCATGCAGCGGGCCGGCGGCGCCCTGCTCGTCGGACTCGGCACCCATCTCGCCTTGCAGCGCAGCTAGCCTCCTGTCAGCTCCTCACCCCGTCCGCTCACCGCCCGAATATCGCGCGCGACGTCGCGCATATCATTGTTGAGCTGATGGTTCCGGCCTTCGAGCGTGCACATCACCGCGTGCGGCAGAGCTTTCATATAATGGTCCGTGTGCGCGGCGGGCACCACATCGTCGGCCGTTCCGCGATAAAGATAGATGGGAATGCCGCGCGGAAGGCGATCCGCAAGGTCGTCGCACGCCGCGATGTCATCGTCCGCCCACCCGCCTTCGCCGATGAAAGGCGGTGCTATCAGGAAGAGCCCGCCTAAGGCGCGTGGTAAGGCCGATTCGGCGAGGACGTGCAGCAGGATTGTGGCCCCGACCGAGTGGCCGACAAGTATAACACCGTCGTCCAGGCTATCGAACGCGCTGAGCAGCGCAGCTTTCCAGGCGGCATACTTCGGATCATCCTCATCGGGCATGCGCGGATAGTGGACCTGATAGGCGGCACCGAGTTCCTGTCGGAGGCTCTCCGCAAGCTTGTCATCCCAGTGATCGTGGGTACCTTCCCCGGCGCCTTGAACGAAGAGGACATCTGTGGCCATTTTCCGATTTTATGCCACTGCACTGAGGGGTCAAGACCAGCCCCACCGCTCAGGCGGCTCCGGTGGTCAGGGACAAAACCGCCATTCTCTCCCGTAGCAATGGAACGGCAAAATCCACGAATGCGCGAAGTTTCAGTGGAGTCCGCCCTTGCGCGACATAGACCGCGCTTACCGGCCATGCCGGCGGTTCAAAGTCTTCAAGCAGGAGGACAAGTTTTCCAGCGAAGACAGCGCCTTGCGCCTGGTAGGAGAGCAATCGCGTAACGCCGAGCTCGGCTGCCGCCGCGTCGGCCGCCGCTTCGGCGGTCGTCACGCTGAGCCGCGATTGCACAGGAACGTCGACCTCGCGCTTTCCCTCGACAAAGGTCCATATCCTGGGCGAGTTGAATCCCTCGAAGGTGATGCAGTCATGGGTCGCGAGTTCTTCCGGGCGCGCGGGCGTACCACGTCTTGACAGATAGGCGGGGCTTGCATAGGCCGCCCGTCGGATCATCCCGACCTTCGTCGCCACAAGATTGCTGTCCGGCAGATTGCCAATGCGGATGGCAAGGTCGATGTGATCCTCGATCAGATTGACCTGCCGATCGCTAAGGCTCAATCGCAGATTGATCTGCGGATAGGCCTTGAGGAATTCGGTCACCACCGGCAGCACATGCAAACGGCCGAAAACGATGGGCGCGGTGACGGTCAGGTCGCCCTTTGGCGCTACAAACTCCCCGGCAGCTATCCGCTCCGCTTCTTCGACCTGCTGCAGAATCATTTTGCTCGCCTCAACATAGGCGCGCCCGGCGTCGGTGAGCTCGAACTGCCGGCTCGAGCGTATCAGGAGACGCGTATCGAGGTAGGCCTCGAGTTCGGCCACTTTTCGACTTACCGTTGCAAGCGGTATGTCTAGTCGTCGGGAAGCCGAAGACAGACTGCCCGCGTCCACGGCAGCCAGAAGCACGGCCATTGCATCAAGACGATCCATCAAGCCTTCCATATTTTGGTAGGATAACTCCCGATTTCCCTTTCTACTGCGATTTGATGAAAGAAGCTATATATGCGTCACGTTCAACGCACGAGGTCACAGTCATGTCGTCCGCCCCTGCCTATTCAAGCGATGTAGCCTTCACGCCGACGGTAAAATCGATCCAGGCGCGCAAGGGTTCGCGCGCCGGTTATGCCAGCATGGAAGAGCGTGGCTCGTGGCGGACGGGGTTCACTCCCGATCTCGTCGCCTTTATCGAGAGCCAGACCAGTGTTTTCCTTGCCACCGCCAATGCGGAAGGCCAGCCCTATATCCAGCATCGCGGCGGCCCGCCGGGGTTCATGCACGTTGTCGATGACCATACGATCGCCTTCGCCGACTTTGCCGGCAATCGACAGTACATCACGCAAGGCAATCTGGAAGACAATTCAAAGGCCTACCTTTTTCTCATCGACTACCGTACGCGCCAGCGCGTGAAGCTTTGGGGCGAGGCCGAGGTCGTCGAAGACGCTGAACTCACCACAAAACTCATGCCGGAGAACTATCGCGCCCGCCTGGAACAGGTGATCGTTTTCAAAGTTGCTGCCTGGGATACGAACTGCCCGCAACATATACCCCTGCGATTCGAGGCTGCGGAGGTGGAAGCAATCGTCGCAGGGCGTGACGCAAGGATCAAGGAGCTCGAGGCCGAGGTAGCACGCCTGCGTAAAGCGCAATCCTCGCAGTAACCCAATCGATTTTCAGGCAGGATTTGCAGGCTGTTGCCCTGCTGCCACGCGGGCGAAATAGGCGGTCTGCAACCGGCAAAAGTAGCGAGTTGTTAACCTTGGTTTTCTATTCAAATAGGAGCCCATCGGGTAACACCACACCATTCCGTTTGCAGGCATCATGCGCATCCCAAGAACAAATTTTCCAATTAAAACAGAAGAATATGAGTTCGAGACCGAATTGGAGCGGGTGCCGAATCGCGTCCCTCCATATGAGGCACCGGTCGCTGCGCCCGCGCCGGCACAAGCGCCGCTACGCGCCGCTGAGCCGCCCCGCCGTGTGAGCGCCCAATATGAACCTGTCGACGTGCGCCGCAGCATCACGCCTGCGGCGCCGGCCCGTCCGGTATCACCGGCCATACGCCCGCAGCGGGTAAATCCAATGAACGCTGCCGACCCGTCCCTGCCGATCTCCAAACGCATGTTTTCGCTTTCCGAGAACGTCCGGTTTACCCGCACGCCCGACAGCGAACTCCTGAAGGGCAAGGTGCCGGAGATCAAGCCGGCGCCTCGGCCGGCCGCGTCCACGGTCAAGGCAACTCCGATCGCTGTGCCGCAAACACCCGCTCTTCCGCAACCGCCACACGTCGCGGCAGCGCCACGCCCGGCGCCCGCACGTATACAGAAGGTATCCGCGCCCATTCGGGCCGCAGACGTGGGGCAAGCGTCGCTACCGCCGGTAAGCGCCTCGCCCCTCGCCTATGTCTCTGATTTTGCCTTCTTTGATTCGATGGATATTTCCCTCGATACAGCGCCGAAAATTGTCGCGCCGGCCCGGCCGAACCCGAAGCCGGCCTTCAGCCTTGATGAAATCACCGCCCGGTTTCGCATCGTCGAGTGCACGCCGGCAGGTGCCCTGGAGGCAGCGCCGAAGCGTCGGCTTGTGGCACCGCCACTGGATTCCGAGCCGGTTGAAGAAAGGCTCATCGAAACGTCCGCGCCGATCGTCGCGGAAGTGATCGAGGCCGAGATCGTTATGGACACCATCGAGCCCATGGTCGTGATCGAAGCCGAGCCGGCCCCGGTCGTCATTGAACCGACCCAAGCGCCAAAGCGCCGCGACATCGTACGCTCCGCACAGCCGCTCGCCCCGCGCCCGTTCGCGCTTGCACCGGCTGCGGACCGTGCGATTGCAGCCACGCATTCGGGCGGATATGAGAAGCCGCCGGTGACGCTGCTCCAGGAGGCGGTGACGCAGGATGCGGTCACGATCTCGCAGGAGACGCTGGAGCAGAATGCCGGCCTCCTTGAGAGCGTGCTTGAGGATTTCGGCGTGCGCGGCGAGATCATCCACGTTCGGCCGGGGCCGGTCGTGACGCTGTATGAATTCGAACCCGCGCCCGGCGTAAAATCGTCCCGCGTCATCAACCTTGCGGACGACATTGCGCGCTCGATGTCGGCGCTCTCGGCCCGCGTCGCGGTCGTCCCAGGCCGCAACGTGATCGGCATCGAATTGCCCAATGCGACGCGCGAGACGGTTTATCTGTGCGAAATGGTTGCCTCGGACAATTTCGACAAGACCAAGTTCAAGCTTGCGCTTTGCCTCGGCAAGACCATCGGCGGCGAGCCTGTGATTGCCGAACTCGCCAAGATGCCGCATCTCCTGGTTGCAGGCACGACAGGCTCCGGCAAATCCGTTGCCATCAACACCATGATCCTCTCGCTCCTCTACCGGCTGACGCCGGACGAGTGCCGGCTGATCATGGTCGATCCGAAAATGCTTGAACTGTCGATTTACGACGGCATTCCCCACCTTCTCACTCCCGTCGTCACCGACCCGAAAAAGGCGGTCATGGCGCTGAAGTGGGCGGTGCGCGAGATGGAAGATCGCTACCGCAAAATGTCGAAGCTCGGCGTGCGCAACATCGACGGTTTCAATGCGCGCGTAACCGGCGCGGCGGAGAAGGGCGAGACGGTCACGTGCACTGTGCAGACCGGCTTCGACAAGGGCACCGGCGAGCCGATCTACGAGCAGGAAGCCATCGATCTGAAGCCGATGCCGTTCATCGTCATCATAGTCGATGAAATGGCCGATCTGATGATGGTCGCCGGCAAGGAAATCGAAGGCGCCATCCAGCGCCTGGCGCAGATGGCGCGCGCCGCCGGCATCCATCTGATTATGGCGACGCAGCGCCCGTCCGTGGACGTCATCACCGGCACTATCAAGGCGAATTTCCCAACCCGCATCTCTTTCCAGGTCACCTCCAAGATCGACAGCCGCACCATCCTTGGCGAACAGGGCGCCGAACAACTTCTCGGCCAGGGCGATATGCTGCACATGATCGGCGGCGGGCGTATCTCCCGCGTCCACGGTCCCTTCGTTTCCGACGAGGAAGTCGAGAAGATCGTCGCGCATCTGAAGGCGCAGGGCCAGCCCGA
Organism: Phyllobacterium sp. YR620; assembly: GCF_900104165.1. Lineage (NCBI taxonomy): Bacteria > Pseudomonadati > Pseudomonadota > Alphaproteobacteria > Hyphomicrobiales > Phyllobacteriaceae > Phyllobacterium > Phyllobacterium sp. YR620. The sequence goes on along the minus strand of NZ_FNJP01000001.1, from coordinate 164,431 downwards.
TTATCTCGACACCGTGACGGCGGACGAGACCGAAGAAGAAGAGCCGGAAGCCGAGGACAGCGCTGTGTTCGACAAGAGCGCCATGGCAGCCGAGGATGGCAACGAACTCTACGACCAGGCGGTCAAGGTGATGCTGCGCGACAAGAAGTGCTCGACCTCCTATATCCAGCGCCGCCTCGGCATCGGCTACAACCGCGCGGCATCATTGGTCGAGCGGATGGAAAAGGAAGGTCTGGTCGGGCCCGCCAACCATGTCGGCAAGCGTGAAATCCTGCATGGCCGCAGGGAAAGTGCCATGATGGACGATGTGGACTAACGACCCATTTAAACGCAAAAGGCCCGCGCCGGTAAAGCGCGGGCCTTTTGTTTGTGAATGAATTAAGCGGCGTCCTGAATCGCTGAAAGCTTCCAGTCCGCATTGGGCTTGCGCACGAAGGTCCAGACTTCCGTGGTCTGGCTCGGCTCCTTCTCGTCGCCGTTGACGATACGGCCAGTCTCGCGGTCGACCATGGAATCGATGCTCGAATAGCGCATGGCGGTCGTCGCATATTCCGTATCGCCTTCGGCCCAGGCTTCGGCAATATCCGCCTGCAGCAGCTTTACGCTGGAAACGCTGTTGCGCAGGCCATCGGTTGCGTTCTGGCCGAGTTCCTCGGCGAGATAGGACATGGCTTCCGGCGTCGTCAGCTTGCGCAACGTAGCGTAATCTTCCTTGCCATAGGCAGTCTGCACTTCCGTCAAAAGCTGCTCGAAACGATCGAGATCATCCTGTTTCAGGCCGATCTCATCGCCGCCCGAAGAAGCTGCCGTCGCCTGATAGCCGCCACCATTGCTGTAGTTGGCATTTCCCGCCGCACCTGAACCCGAACCGATCGTCGGAATTCTGAAGGATGCGTTTGAGGGCGCATTGCCTTCGGCGCTGCGGCCGAATGCCGGCCCGCCTGCCGGCGCCATGGTCGTCTGGCGCGAGCGGAAGAAGCGCATCGCAAGCATCACCACGCCAATAAGGAGCCCGATCTGCAGCAACATGCCGAGGAACCCGGCTGCACCGCCGAAGCCGTGGCCAAGCAAGGTGCCGATCAGGCCGCCGACCAGCAGACCGCCGATGAGTGAGCGGCCCATGCCGCCGAAAAGACCCGGACGCTGCTGCTGGCCCAATTGCGGCTGTGCGGCAGAGGGCTGGGCCGCATCGGGCCGCGGGCTCATGCTGCGCTCGATAGGCGCTGCCGGAGCCGGCGCCGTGCGCGTCGGCGCGGGCGCCTGAAACGTGCGGGCGCCGCGGCTGCCAAACCCGCCGCCACCACGCCGGGCGTCAGCGTCATGGACAACGCTGAATGACACCGCCATGCCCAGGGCAAGAATAGCGGCAATCCGGCTGAAGCGGTTTAGAACGGGAAGCATGCAACAGTCTCCTCAACATGTTACGAAACATCTGTTGCGCCGCATATGGTGAAAGCCGGCGGGCTTTTGAAGGATCGGCGGCAAGTTTTTCGCTGGCGTCGTGTTGAAAGCGTGCTTCCTTGGGCTCTCGTCCCGAGCAAGCACTCTTGCGGCAACCAGCGAAGCGGCGCCTGTAAATAACACCATCCCGGGCATCGTCGTATTCTCGCCACATCAACCGCTAGGCTTGATGCCTGCTGTTGCGATGGCGCGGCACTTAAGGGGAATGGGTTCTCTTCTACGATCAGCCGACGTTGTGGATCAGGTCTGCAGCGAGACACGAATCTCCAGATGAGGGACCGAACTATTGGTTCATCAATGCGTCGTAATACTCGTGCTCTTGACGTTTTTCGCCTTGCTGGGAGCGCTTGCGCTGTTTTCAGACAATAACGGTCCCCTGCGACAGTCGCCACAGACGACCGTGGAGTCGCCCCTTTAGGCAGGTCTCAAATACCCGCATACCATTCATAGCCTCGGTCCTCCCAAAAGCCGCCCTTCCCGCCCCAAATACCCTTGAAATTGTCTGTGAGCTCGATGCGCATCACATATTTGGCGTGCTTGTAGCCGAGTTGGCGTTCAACGCGCAGCCGTAGTGGCGCGCCGTGCGCCACTTCGAGTTCCTTGCCGTTCATGGCATAGGCGAGGATCGTCTGCGGGTGCCAGGCGTCGACGAGATCGATGCTCTCGTAATATTTGCCGCTGCCATCGAGGGTCTGCTCCAATTCGTCTGCGCAATAGAACACCGCGTAGCGCGCGCCGGGAGCAAGCCCCGCCTTTTCGAGTACCAGGCCAAGCGGGACACCTGTCCATTTGCCGATTGCGCTCCAGCCTTCGACGCAATCGTGCCGGGTGATCTGCGTCCGTGACGGCATGGCTTTGAGGTCAGCCAGCGAGAGCTCCAATGGCCGCTGCACCATTCCGTTCACGATGAGTTTCCAGTCGGCGAAGTTGGTTTCCCTGAGCTGGGCATACTCCTCGCTGCCCGGTTCCGAGGTGCCATTCGGCTTGAACACCGGTGAAAGGTCGGCTTCGCTGAATTCGCGCGCCAGGGGCTGGTGCCCCATCAAGAGTCGCTGGGCTCCCATCGTCAGCGATTCTGCCCGTTGCAGTATATCGTTGACGGTTGTGCTCTGGACGAGCGCGTCGCAGCCGGTCAAAAGCCCGGTCGCCGCAACGCTGGAGCCGATGAGGAAGCGGCGGCGGGTCAGGTCGATGCTCATGTCGACTTTTCCTTTTTAGGCTCGACGCGCAGCACATAATAGCCGGTGATCATCGAGCGCAAATTGTTCCAGACGCCTGAAACCAGCGCCATCACGATATGGACGATGACAAAGGCGACGAGGAGCGAGGCGGTAATGAAATGGATGGTCCGCGCCGACTGGCGGCCGCCGAAGAGATCGAGCAGCCATGGAAAGATCGCGTTGAACCCCGGCGACATCGTCAGCCCCGTGAGGACCATGAGCGGCAGCAGGACGAAGATCACGCCGACATAGGCAAGCTTTTGCAGGGCGTTGTAATGGCGGGCCGCTTCGCCTTTTGGAAAGCGCAGCCGCGCATGTTCGGCAACCTCTTGGGCAAGATGGCCCGGCGTCAGTTCGGTTCGGGTCGGCGCAAGATCGCGGCGAAAATGCCCGGCGAGAAGGCCATAGAGGAGATAAACGAAACCATTGATGACGAAGAACCAGGCGAAGAAGAAATGCCAGCGCCGGCCGGTCGCAAGGTCCTGATAGCTCGGAATCGTGATCCAGGACGGGAAGGCGCGCGGTGCAAGTTCGCCATCGACCATCGATGCACCGAGGACCCCGGTCGTCGGAAGAGAGATGGAGCCGATACGGGTAACGCCCTTGATCGTATCGCCATCCTCGACCGCGCCGATTGAAATGAACGATGGATCGGGTCTCGCATCGGCGCCGTATTGCCCCCAGTAAAGCGCCGGATGGGCGTTGAAGATTTGCAGGCCGCTCATCAAAAGAAAACTCAGGCAGAGGACGTTGAGCCAATGCGTGATACGCACGAGCACCGAATGCCGATAGAAGAGCACCTTGCGCGACTTCGCCGTTTCGGATTGTGCAATGCTTGTCATGGACGGCCTCCAAAGCCGAAGCGGCTGCAATTATGCGTGGCGAACTCACCCGCCACGCACGATCTCCATGTTACTTTTTCTTGGGCGCCATCGTGCCCATGGCATCTGAGGTGCCGCTCTTCTTCATCATTGTATCGGATTTCATTGTATCCTTTTTCATCGCCATCTGGTCGCATTCCTTCATCATGGAATCCTTCTTCATGGCGTCCTTCTCCATGCCCGCATGCTTCATGCAATCGGATTTGGTCATCGGCTTCATTGCCTCCGCGGCCGATGCCGCGTTTGCCCCGGCAATGCCGGCGCCAGCAATGAGAGCCGAAACGGCGATGCGGCGAATGAGAGTGTTCATGGGTGTTCTCCTTTGGTTTGAAGTAGATACGGTGGGACGCGTCCTTTAGTTTCGGGACACATTCCGCATCCTTGCCTTCCGGTCGTTGCCGGGAATTCTCTGCTCTCGCTGTCACGCCGGCTGTGCGCCGGTCACATGAAGCAGTTCGCGGCGAGGCACGGATCGGTTACAGCATCACGCATTGGTGATCATTCTTTAGTGGAATACGGCGCAAGCCATTGACGCGCCGGCGGCTTGGCTCTCATCTGTAACCTTTTCGCCATGCCTGCGAATAAAGGATGAATGAGAGTGCTTTCGCTCGAAACGCGATTGAAGGAACTCATGCTCGCCAGCCTTGCCGGCGATGCGCGCAGCTATGGAGTCCTTCTCAACGAGGTGGCGAGGCATCTGCGCTTTTATTTTTTGCGGCGGCTGTCCGATGCGCACAAGGGCGATGCCGACGACCTGGTGCAGGAGACGCTGATGGCGCTGCACACGCGGCGGGCGACATATGAGATCGACAGGCCCTTTACGGCCTGGCTGCATGCGATTGCGCGTTACAAGCTGATCGACCATTTCCGCCGCAACCGCATCCGGGCCACTGTGCCCCTCGACGATGTGGAAGACCTGTTTGCGACGGATTTATCCGACGCTGCAAGCGACCGCATGGATGTCGAGCGGCTGCTTGAAGCGGCGCCGGAAAGAACGCGCGATCTGATCCGCCGCACCAGGATCGAAGGACAATCCATCGCCGAGGTGGCGGAAAGCACTGGCCTCACCGAAACGACGGTCAAGGTCAGCATACACAGAGGAATAAAGGCCATAGCGACGAAGCTCAAAGGGCGGGCTGCCAATGACGACAAATGACCTGATTGCGCGTCTGACGGGCGAGTTGAAGCCTGTGTCACCCATGGCCGTCTTCGGCCGCGTCGCTGCGGGGCTCGGCCTTGGCTCCATCGCCTCGGCGCTTCTCATGTATTTCTGGCTCGGCCTGAGGCCTGACATGGCAACAGCCATGGGCACGACGCCGTTCTGGGTCAAGTTCGCCTATACGCTTGCGCTTGCCGCCGCTGGCGGCTGGGCGGTAAAGCGCATCGCCCATCCGCTCGGCAGCATCCGCGTCAGTCTTGCCTTGATGGCGGTAGCAATCATCGTGATCAGTTTCCTCGCCTTTGCCGAGCTCGCGGCAACGCCCCCCGAACAATATATGGCAATGATGAAGGGCCGTTCGATCAGCGTGTGCACGTTCAACATCGTCATGCTCTCGCTGCCCCTGCTCATTGCAGCATTCTGGGTGCTGCGCGGCCTTGCTCCAACGCGGCTGACAATTGCGGGCGCCGCTGCCGGCCTGGCGGCCGGGGCTATCGCCTCATTCGTCTATTCGTTTCATTGCACTGAAAGCGGCATGCCATTCATCGCCATGTGGTACACGCTGGGCGTGCTCGTGACTGGCCTCATCGGGGCGATCGTGGGGCGATATGCTCTGCGGTGGTGAGTCCCTGGGCGTAGTGTGACGCGCTACGCCTTCATCAGCCACTCGTGCTCGGCAGCATTGTGGAACTTCCAGGTGCGCTTCGGTCCCGCCATGACATTGAGATAGTAAAGGTCGTAACCATGACAGGCGGCGCAGGGATGGTAACCCTTTGGCACCATCACCACGTCGCCATCCTCGATCGCCATAGCCTCGTCGAGCGAGCGATCATCCGTGTAGACCCGCTGGAAACCGAAACCCTGCGGCGGGTTGAAGCGATGGTAGTAGGTTTCTTCCAGATAGGATTCGGCCGGCAGATTGTCCTGATCGTGCTTGTGCGGCGGATAGCTGGATGTATGCCCGCCGGGCGTGATGACCTCGACCACCAACAGCGAATCCGCTGGCTCGTTCTCCGGCAGGATGTTGGTGACATAGCGCGTATTGGTGCCCTTGCCCCGCGTTTCCTGGCCGAGATCGTCGGGGGAAATCACTCGCACCGGCAGTCCGCCGCCAAGGCCCGGCGCCGAACATACCGCAAGCTCGACCGCCGTCTCGGCGACGATCGACCACTCCTTGCCTTGCGGAAGATAGACGGACCAGGGCTTGCCATCAAACGGCGACATGCGGGTTCCAAGGATGCCGAGATCTTCGCCATCGACGACCACCCTGCCCTTGCCGGTCACGAAGACGAGGCACACTTCCTTGTCGCCCGTGGTGCCGCTCGCAGATTGGCCCTCGTCCAGTTTGTGCAGGTCGAAGCCGACATAGGTCCAGCCCGCGCTTTCCGGCGTCACATGCGCAACACGTCCCTTGCCGGGCGCTGCCTTGATGAGCAATTTCGACATGCCCTACTCCTTCTTGTTCTCAGGGTCCGGCTGCTGCTCCGACGCATCGTAGATGATGAAGAACTGCCAGACGCCGTAGGCGGCAAATCCGAGCGCGATGACACCCCAGAACGGCGTGCCGGTGGCGAACTCGAAGATCGCCCAGGCAACACAGAAGGCAACCACGGCAATACGGCGCCACAGCGGACGGAAAAACGGATGGTTCGAGTCCTTGATCAAGCGAGACCTGCTTCCTTGATGAAGCGGCTGAGATTGGCGTATCCAAGCTTCGAATAGACGGCCGGATCGGCTTTCTCCGGATCCTGCTCAGCCTCGACCACAACCCAGCCGCTGTACCCTTTCAGTTCTTTCAGAACCCGAACATAGTCGATCATGCCGTCGCCAGGAACCGTGTAAACGCCTGCAAGGACGGAATCGAGAAACGACCAGTCCTCGCGGTTCGAGCGCCACATGACGTCCTCACGAATATCCTTACAATGGACATGGCTGATGCGCGCCTTGTAGTGGCGTGCAAGCCGCGCCGGATCGGCGCCGCCCCACGTCGCATGGCCGGTATCGAGAAGAAGGTGCACCGGTGCGCCGGTGGCTTCCATGAACCGGTCGATCTCGCACTCGGCCTGAACCACTGTGCCCATATGGTGATGGTAGACGAGTTGCAGGCCGTAAGTCTGCTGGATCGCCTCGGCAAAACGCGTGTAGCGCTCGCCAAACACCGTCCAGGAGGCCTTCTGCAGGACGGGGCGCGCCGAGAGCGGCATATCCTTGTTGGAGTGGATGGCATTGGACGTCTCAGCGGCGATCAGCACCGAGCACCCCATATCCTTGAGCAAGGTCGCATGTGCCTTTGCGGCTTCGAGTTCCGCATCGACATCGCGCAGCAGGAGTTCTGTGGAATACCAGCCGCTGACGAGGCTATGGCCGTAAGATTCGAGAATGGGCCGCAGTTTGTCGGCGGTGCGCGGAAACTTGTTGCCGAGTTCCATGCCGGTGAAGCCGGCCGCCTGCGCCTGCTCGAGGCAGGTCTCCAGCGGTATGTCCCCGCCGATCTCTAGCATATCGTCATTGGACCAGCCGATTGGGTTCGCCCCGATGCGGATCATTTTTTCATTCCTTTGGTTCTGGGTGGATTTGAGATTGTAAATCGGCGCCGTCGCTTCGCTTCGACCCTGCCCACAAGTGGAGGGTAAGAGCAGCGACTTGCCTGATCAATCACCAACCCGTTGCAGTTTCTGTTTTGCTTCGTAGTTCCGCCGCGCATCGTTCACCTGGCTGCGCGCACTGACCTCCGGTACGGCGACATCCCACCAGAAACCGCCGTCCTCGGTCGAGATCAGCGGATCGGTATCGATAACCACCACCGTCGTTCGATCGTTCTGCTTGGCGCGTGCCAGGGCACTTTCGAGCTCCGCGATGGAGGCGACCTTTTCGGAAATGGCGCCAAGACTGCGCGCGTGAGCGGCAAAGTCGATCTCGGGCAGAACCTCGTGCTTCGTGTCCTTGAGAAGATTGTTGAAATTCGCGCCACCGGTGCCCATCTGCAGCCGGTTGATACAGCCATAGCCGCGATTGTCGAGCAGCACGATGTTGATCTTGTGGCCGAGCATGACCGAAGTCGCGATCTCCGAATTCAGCATCAGATACGAGCCGTCACCGATCATCACCACGACCTCGTCGTTGGGCTTCGCCATCTTCGCGCCGAGACCGCCAGCGATCTCGTAGCCCATGCAGGAAAAGCCGTATTCTGCGTGGTAGGAACCGGGAGCGCCCGCCTGCCAGAGTTTGTGCATTTCCCCCGGTAATCCGCCCGCAGCGTGCAAAACGGTCGCCTGCGCGCCCATGGCGCGTTGCACGGCGCCAATCACCTGCGCGTCGGAAGGCAGGGACGCATTGGTCGGTCCCGTCACCTTGGCCGCCGCCCGCTGCCATTCTTCCTTCCCGTCTTTCGCATTGCCGGTCCAGTCTGCCGGGGCGCGGTAATCCTTGAGGGCGGCCGCAAGCTCGGCGAGCCCTTCCCTGGCGTCGGCGACAAGCGGCAGCGCCCGATGTTTTGTCGCGTCAAAGGGCTGGACGTTCAGTCCGATGAAGGTCTTCTCCGCGTTCTGGAACAATGCCCAGGACCCTGTAGTGAAGTCCTGAAGCCGCGTTCCGACGGCGAGAATGACATCCGCCTCCTGCGCGAGCCGGTTAGCCGCCGAGGTGCCCGTCACGCCGACCGCGGCCATGTTGAGAGGATGCACGTCCGGTAACGAGGACTTGCCGCCTTGTGTTTCGCAAACGGGTATGCCTGCCGCTTCGACGAATGACGCAAGTTCGTTCGATGCCTGCGAATAGATAACCCCGCCGCCCGCGATGACAAGCGGTTTCTTGGCCGATTTCAGCGCGGCAACCGCCGCAGCAAGCTCGTCGCGATCCGGCCGCTGCCGGCGTTGCGTCCAGACGCGTTCCTCGAAAAAGCTTTCGGGATAATCGTATGCCTCGGCCTGCACATCCTGGCACAGTGCAAGCGTCACTGGTCCGCACTCCGCCGGATCGGTCAGGACGGCCATGGTGCGGGCGAGCGCCGGGATGATCTGTTCGGGGCGGGTGATGCGGTCGAAATAGCGTGAGACCGGACGGAAGCAATCATTGGCCGAAACAGTTCCGTCGCCAAAGGACTCGACCTGCTGCAGAACGGGATCGGGCACCCGGTTTGCGAATACGTCGCCGGGCAGCAGCAGGAGCGGCAGGCGATTGACATGCGCCAGTGCCGCCGCAGTCACCATGTTGGTGGCGCCGGGTCCAACCGAACTCGTCACCGCCATCATGCGCTGGCGGAAGCTCGCCTTGGCAAAAGCGATGGCGGCATGCGCCATCGCCTGTTCGTTGTGGGCGCGATAGGTCGGAAGCTCCTCCCTGACCTGATAGAGCGCCTCGCCGAGGCCCGCGACGTTGCCATGGCCGAAAATCGCCCAGACCCCGGCAAAGACAGGTGCCTTCTTGCCATCGACCATCGTCATCTGGCGGTAAAGGAAACGCGTCAGGGCCTGCGCCATGGTCAGGCGTATCGTCTTGGTCATCTCAGTCTCCTCCCGGGAAGTTCGCTATCCCGACGCTGGCAATACTAGTCCTATGCCGCCTGCCGGTCGCGGCTGGCAAGCCAGGCCTTGGTCAATTTTTCGAAACGGCCGGCCATATCGTCGATCGCAGCCTCGTCCGAGATCCGTCCCGCGAGCCAATTCTCTGCCGCATCCATGAACAATGTCCGCCCGACGGCAAAGCCCTTGACGATCGGGGCACCAGCTGTGGCAACGAAAGCCGCCTCAAGTTCGTCATGTGGCGCTTCAAGTCCGAGGAGTACGACACCACGGCACCACGGATCGTTCTTTTCGATCACCGCTTCAATTTTCTTCCAGGCGCCAGCCGATGCCTGCGGTTCGAGCTTCCACCAGTCCGGCTTTATCCCGAGCGCATAGAGTTCCTCAAGCGCCTGCGGAATAGTGTTGTCATCAACCTCGCCATGCTTGCCGGCGATGATTTCGATCAAGAGCTCGCGGCCGACCTTGCGAGCGGCCTCGAAGAGTGACCGCAGCTTCGCCTGCTGCTCTTCCTTCAGCGCCGCCGGATCATCCGGCCGGTAGAAACACAGGCACTTGATGCAATGATCGACCGGCCATTCCGCCAGTTGCGAACCGATGTCCTGTGAAAACTCGAAGCGCAGCGGGCGCGAACCCGGCAGTTCGACCGGACGCCCGAGCCAATCGAAATTGTGGCGGGCGAATTCGAACATCGCCTCGCGGCCGAACTTCTCGTCTATAAGCATACCGTAGCCGCTGCGCGAATCTGCAACCTTGGCGGCTGCCTTCACCGCCAGCTCCTTGAAGGCCTCGATTTTATCAGCCCCCGCGCCGAGCTTCTCTGCCAACGCCTCGAGCTGGACGCGGTGATCGATCGCAAAAGCCATCATTGCCGGAATATCGCGGCGGCGCGTCGTTGCCCAATGGACGTGGTTTATCGCCTCGTCCTTGCGCAGCGCATGGTAGCGGCTGCCATGTTCGAGGAAATATTGCAGTTCCTCGTAAGTCGGAATTTCCGGGGCGCATAGCAGCCTCGACACGGCAAAGGCGCCGCAGGCATTCGCCCAGGTCGCGGCGGTGGCAAGGCTTTCGCCGCCGAGCCAGCCGCGCAGGAAACCGGACATGAAAGCATCGCCAGCGCCGAGCACGTTAAAAACCTCGATCGGAAAGCCCTTGCCGACGATCCCGTCCTCGAGGTCATCGGATATGGCGCCTTCATAGACGATACAACCCATGGGACCGCGCTTGAGCACGATGGTCCCGCTGGAAAGGGCGCGGATCGCCTTGAGGGCGCTCAAAAGATCGGCTTCGCCGGAGGCGATCAGCACTTCTTCCTCGGTGCCGACAATGAGGTCGCAATCGGCGAGAACCGTCTTCAGATGGTTGGAGACCTTGTCTGAGGCGATGTAACGGCTGTCGCCAGCCCCATGACCGGCAAGGCCCCAGAGATTTGGACGGTAGTCGATATCAAAGACGACCTTGCCGCCGGCTTCCTTGATCAGGCGAATTGCCTTGCGCTGCGCTGCATCGGTATTGGGCTTGGAAAAGTGCGTGCCGGTCACGACCACGGCGCGCGCCGACCGGATGAATTCCGGATCGACATCGCTTTCATCGATGGCCATGTCGGCACAATTCTCGCGATAGAAGATGAGCGGAAAGCTCTTGTCGTTTTCCACCGAGAGGATGACGAGCGCCGAAAGCCGTTCCGGATCGGTGATGACGCCTTGCGTCGCAACGCCTTCGCGCTGCAGTTGCTCACGGATAAAACGCCCCATCTGTTCGTCGCCGACTCGTGTCAAAAGCGCCGAGCGCAGTCCGAGCCGCGCCGTACCGACAGCGATATTGGTGGGACAGCCGCCGACGGACTTGGCAAACGAGGCAATGTCCTCAAGCCGCGAGCCGATCTGCTGGCCGTAAAGGTCAACCGAGGAACGACCGATCGTTATGACATCAAGCAGCTTGCTCGTATCAGCTCCGTCCATGATGGTCCTCCCGATATGCTGATTGTCCCGCTCGCTGAGCCTGGGAATTTTGCCATATGAAATAATAATTCTATCAAATCGTCAATATGGAATGTCTGTTCTTTTTGTAATCGAGCCAGAGTGAACGCGCATTTCATGCGTCAAGCCTGGCTATGAATGAGGACGAGATTGCACCGCTAGGTATTTCGGCGCTTCTCTGCGACACTGACAGTCAGCGCCATCGCCAGTGCCATGGTGCCGGAGAGGGAGCGGAAGCCGGAGAAATCGCCCTCCGCCGCCTCGAACCATACGCTTGCAGATTGGGCAAGTGGTGAGAAGGCGCTGTCGGTAATGGCGACGACCGGGACATTTCGGGCCGATAAAGCCGCAGCATGTTCGATCGTGGCAGAAGCATATGGCGAGAAGCTGATGGCGATAGCGGCATCGCGGGGCCCGGCAAAAGAAATGATCTCAGGGTCGATACCGGCGGTCGATTCGATCAGCTGGTTGCGAATTTTCAGTTTGCCGAATGCATATGCCATGTAGGCGGTTATCGGATAGGAGCGGCGGCGCGCCAGGAGATAGATCGTCTCGGCAGCCGATAAAATGTCGACCGCCCGTTCGAGAACATCCTCTTCCACATTGTGGGAAATCGTCTCGATCGAATGCGTCGCCGCCGTAAGGAAGCCATTCAATATCGTGCGGTTCTTCGAAAGCCCGTGCGTGTCACCTCGCAGGGCCGATAGCCGTTCTTCGTACGACGTTTGCCGCTCACGCAGACGTTCACGAAACACCGCCTGAAGGCTGGTAAAGCCGTCGAAGCCGAGATGCTGGGCAAAGCGGATGAGCGTCGACGGCTGCACGCCCGCTGTCTGGGCGATACTTGCGGCGGTGCCGAAGGCGATCTCATCGGGATTGCTCAATGCGTAAGCCGCGATCTGCGCGAGGCGTTTGGGCAGCACTTCGCGGCGATCGAGGATCATCGTGCGCAGCGCATCGAAATCCCGCGGCAGGGCCGCCTCGTTGTCCATGCTCGCCACCCCTATCCTTTCCCGCAACTGGTGCCCGCCGCGACAAAATATTTATATCGAGACGGATCAGTTATTCCATTTACTCCACTTATAGATTATTTCAATCAGGAACTGCAAGCGATGGGAGAGAGCGATGCTGGGTGTTGGGCTGATCGGAACCGGCTTCATGGGCAAATGCCATGCGCTGGCGTGGAACTCGGTTCGCGCCGTCTTCGGCGACGTGGGGCCGGTGCGGCTTGTGCACCTCGGTGAAGCCAACGCCGAACTCGCAGTGCGCCGCGCTGGCGAATTCGGCTTTCAGAAGGGCTCCGGCGACTGGCGCTCCGTGATCGAGGACACGGAGGTCAATGTCGTTTCGACCACGACGCCAAATCAGTTTCATCCCGAAATGGCAATCGCCGCGTTGGAAGCCGGCAAGCACGTCTGGTGCGAGAAGCCCATGGCACCGCTTTTCGCCGACGCCGAAGCCATGCTTGCGGCAGCGAAGCGAAGCGGCAAAGTGGCCGCACTCGGGTACAACTACATCCAGGGACCAGCAATCCGCCACATCCGCAGGCTCCTGGCCGAAAGGATTATCGGCGAGGTCAATCATCTGCGCATCGAGATGGACGAAGATTTCATGGCCGACCCCGATGCGCTGTTCAACTGGAAACACGCATCATCATCAGGCTACGGTGCACTCGACGATTTTGCGGTGCATCCCCTGTCGCTGCTGTTTACGCTATTCGGCCGCGTGTCGCGCGTGATGTGCGACATGTCCAGGCCCTATCCAACGCGCAAGACGGAGGATGGCAGCGATCGCGCCGTCGAGACCTTCGACAGCGCCAGCGTGCTCATGCACATGGAAAACGGCGTCGCCGGAACGTTGCAGGTCAACCGCTCGGCATGGGGCCGCAAGGGGCGTATCTCACTGCAGATTTTCGGCTCAAAAGGCTCGATCCTGTTCGACCAGGAGCGCGCAAATGAGTTCCAGCTCTACGTGACCTCGGATCGGAAGACTGAACAGGGTTATCGTACAATCCTCACTGCGCCGCATCACGAGCCCTATGACCGCTTTATCCCCGCGCCCGGCCATGGACTTGGTTTCAACGACCTGAAGATCATCGAGTGCCACGAACTTATCAAGCGCATCAATGGCGCGCCCGCGCATTTGATCGAATTTGCCGATGGGCTCGAGATCGAGCGGACTGTTCACGCCATGGCCCGCTCCTACCAGGAACAGCGCTGGGTGGACGTCCGATAGCTGACGAACTTGTTCAATGGGCAACGAAATACCCTCCCCGCGCCGGGGAGGGTTCGCCAAGCATGGCTATACAATGATGGTTCGACCTTCCTTTACCGAGCGCAGAGCTGCATCTGCAAGCGCCAATGCCTTGAGACCATCGTCGCCGCCTGGCGCGGCCTTTGATCCCTTGGCGATGGCGTCAATGAATGCCGCGATCTCATTGGCGTAAGCTTCGGTGTAGCGTGTCATGAAGAAGTCGTGCAGCGGCGGGCGGGTATAGCCGCTGCCGTTCGCCACTTCGATCGAGACCGGCCGCTGGTTCTCCGCCGAAACCATGCCCTTCGAGCCATGCACTTCGATGCGCTGGTCATAGCCATAGGTGGCGCGGCGCGAATTCGAGATCACGCACTGCTTGCCCGAAGCCGTCGATAGAATGACGCTGACGCTGTCATAGTCGCCAAGTTCGCCGATCTTCTTGTCGACGAGCACCGCAGCATGCGCGGTGACGGCGACCGGCTCCTCGCCGAGGAGGAAACGGGCCATATCGAAATCGTGGATCGTCATGTCGCGGAAAATGCCGCCCGAGCGCGTGATATATTCCGCCGGCGGCGCACCCGGATCACGCGAGGTGATCGTAACCATCTCGACATCGCCTATCGCGCCATCGTCAATCGCCTTGCGCACCGCCGCAAAGTGCGGATCAAAGCGACGGTTGAAGCCTACCATCAGCGTTGCGCCGGTTTCCTGAACAACGTTCAGACACTGTTTGACGCGCTCGACGTCGAGGTCGATCGGCTTTTCGCAGAAGATCGCCTTGCCGGCGCGCGCAAAGCGCTCGATCAGGTCGGCGTGCGTGTCGGTCGGCGTGCAGATGATCACCGCGTCGATGTCCGCGGCCTTTTCAATATCGTCGATGCTGCGGATTTCGCAGTCATGCGCCGTGGCAAGGTCCTTGGCGGCCTGTTCGAAAGCATCCGCAACGGCGACGAGTTTCGCCTGCGGGTTCGATGTGACGGCCTTCGCGTGGACCTTGCCGATGCGGCCCGCCCCGAGCAGGCCAAAGCGTACAGTCATTTTCAATACCTCTTTAAAGAAGCCCGGAACAAACCCGGGCGTTGTTATCCGCCCCCTGCGTTGATCCCCCGGGCTAGACCCGAGGACTCAAAGGACGCAGAGCGCGTATTTGCTTGGATCCTGGGGGGCAAGCCCGATCCTCGGGTCAGGCCCGAGGATCGCAGTTCAACAGTCGTTATCCTTTATACCTTGCGCTTCTTCTGGCGGTACACGTCAACGATAACCGCCGCAACGATAATCACGCCCTTGATGATTTCCTGGTAGTAGGCATCGACCCTGAGGAAGGTGAAGCCGGAAATCATCACGCCGAGGATGATGGCGCCAATGACCGTACCGGTGATACGGCCAATACCGCCCGTCAGGGATGTGCCCCCGATAACCGCAGCGGCAATCGCGTCAAGTTCGTAGGTAACGCCCATGCCGGCCTGTGCAGTCTGGGCACGTGCGGCGGTGACGATGCCGGCAAGCCCCGCCAGAAGACCGGCAATGGCATAGACCTTGATGAGATGGCTCTCAATATTGATACCGGAAACGCGCGCAGCCTGGGCATTCGCGCCGATCGCATAGGTGAACTTGCCGTAGCGCGTATAGCGCAGCGCAATGTGAAAGACGAGCGCAACGACGAGGAAGACGACGACCGGCCAGATGCTGGTGCCGATGAAATTGAACTGATCGGTCAGCCCTGAAACCGGCGAGCCTTTTGTATACCACTTGGCCACGCCGCGCGCCGATACCATCATGCCGAGCGTCGCGATGAAGGGCGGTATCTTGGTATAGGAGATCAGCCAGCCATTGATGATGCCGGCGAGGAGACCAATACCAAGGCCAACGCCGATCGGGATAAAAAACGGCAGGTCTGTCAACGCAGGATAGACCGGCCGTGCCCATGTGGAGGATTGGGCAAAACTTGCGGCGATCATCGCCGTCATGCCGACCACGGAGCCGGATGAAAGATCGATGCCGCCGGTAATGATGACCTGGGTAACGCCGACGGCGATAATGCCGATCACCGAAACCTGCAGAATGATGATGCGCAGCCGCTGGACATTCATCAGAAAGCTCTGACCGGCAAAAATCCAGCCCAGAATCTCGAAAATCAGCGCAATACCGATAAGGACGAGGAGGATATTGACCTCAGGCGGCAGGCGCCTGCGGCTTCGCGGCGTTAAAGGGGGTGTCGTTGCCTTGGCGGTTACAGGTTCGCTTGTCATTGTTCGTTCCTCCCCGGCGCGCTCACTTGGAAGCGAGCTCCATCACCTTGACCTGGGTTGCTTCGTCTCGATCGAGAAATCCGGTTACGCGACCTTCGTGCATCACCATGATGCGGTCGCTCATGCCGAGCACTTCCGGCATTTCCGACGAGATCATGATGACGGCGACGCCCTGTTTGGCGAGTTGTGAAACAAGGCGATGAATCTCCGCCTTGGCGCCAACGTCGATGCCGCGGGTCGGCTCGTCGAGAATGAGAATTTTCGGGTTCGTCAGGAGCCAACGGCCGATCAGCACCTTTTGCTGGTTGCCGCCTGAAAGGTTTTCGACCTTCTCTTCAAGGCTCGGCGTCTTTACCCGCAGCGTATCGCTCATTGTTTTGCACGCCTTGGAAATCTGCCTTTCCGCAACGAAGCCATATTTGACGAAGCGGTCCTGAAGCACGGCGATCTGCATGTTCTCAAGCACATCGAGAATGAGCAGGCAGCCGGTTTCCTTGCGGTCTTCGGTGATGAACGCCATGCCATGGGCGATCGCCTTGTGGGGCGTATCGATCTTTACGTCCTTGCCGTTGATGGCGATGGTGCCTGTCGTTGCCGGCGTCACCCCGAAGACCGTCTCCGCCACATTCGAGCGGCCCGAGCCGACCAGTCCGGCAATGCCGAGAATCTCGCCCGCGCGCACATCGAACGAGATATCGTGGAAGACGTTTTTCAGTGAAAGGTCCTTTACCGAAAGCACCACATCGCCGATCGGCACCGTTTCCTTCGGAAACATCTGCGTAATTTCGCGCCCGACCATCATCTTGATGATGTCGTCGCGGGTAACGTCCGTCGACGCATGTGTGCCGATGAAGCGACCGTCGCGGAACACCGAAAACTCGTCGGCAATCTCGAAGAGTTCGTTCATCTTGTGTGTGATGTAGACGATGCCGATACCCTGCGACCGCAGATCGCGAATGATGGCAAAGAGATGCTCCACTTCGCGCTCTGTCAGCGCCGAAGTCGGCTCATCCATGATAAGGACGTCGGATTCGTAGGAGACCGCCTTGGCGATTTCGACCATCTGCCGGTTCGCGACGGATAGGTCGCGCACCTGGCTGTCGGGATCAAGGTTGATATTGAGCCGCTGGAACAGCTCTGCGGTCATGTCGTGCATCTTGCCATGATCGACGAAGCCGAACCCGTTCTTGGGCTCGCGCCGGATCCAGATGTTCTCCGCCACGGTCATGAACGGCATCAGGTTGAGTTCCTGATGGATCATGGCGATGCCGTTTTCGAGCGCATCGAGCGGCGATTTCAGGCGGATCGGCACCCCTTTGAGGAAGACTTCGCCCTGATCTGGAATATATATTCCAGCGAGGATCTTCATCAGGGTGGATTTGCCGGCGCCGTTTTCGCCCATGAGCGCATGCACCGTCCCCCGCTTCAACCGGAACTGGACATTGTCCAGCGCGAGGACGCCCGGAAACTCCTTGCGGACGTTTTCCGCATTCAGGAGATATTCGGCCTGCGGTATGGCGCCACTGGCGCGCACCGCCGCCATGGTCGAGGGACTGACTGCCATGATCATCTCCTCCCAGAGAGGCTCCATTATAGACCGGAACGCAAAACGATGCGTTCCGGATCGTCAAAAGGCGTTGAACGGCCTTAGTTCGACTTCTGGTACTTCGAGAGGTTCTCCGGTGTTACCAGTTCGAACGGAACGTACACCTTGGCCTCGACCTTCTCGCCCTTGGCAAGTTTCAGCGCCGCATCAACAGCGCCCTGTCCCTGGCCGGCGGCGTTCTGGAACACCGTTACGTCGAGATCGCCCGCAGCCATGGCGGCAAGCGCGTCCTGCGTCGCATCGACACCGCCGATCACGACGGAATCCATCGTGCGGCCGGCAGCCTTCAGGGCCTGGATCGCGCCGATGGCCATTTCATCATTGTTGGAGATGACCGCATCGAACTTGAGACCGGCGGAAAGCCAGTTCGTCATGAGGTCGGCGCCCTGCGTACGGGACCAGTTAGCAGTCTGTTCTTCAACGATTTTAAGGCCCTTGCATTCATCCGTGGCGATCACATCGTGAATGTCCTTGGTGCGCTGGCGCGCGGCCTGGTTGGAGAGTTCGCCCATCATGACGACGACGTCGCCCTTGCCCTTCAGCAGACGGCAGACTTCCTTGGTCTCGAGGGTACCGGACTCAACCTCGTTCGACGCCACGAATGCCTGCTTCTCGGGCAGTTCATTGACATTGACGGGTTCGCGGTTGACGTAAACCAGCGGAATGCCGGCGTCGGCGGCGATCTTCGACATGGCCGCAGTCGCGTCCGTATCGACAGGGTTCACAATGATCGCATCCACCTTGGAAGCGATGAAATTCTGGATCTGGCTCTGCTGCTTGGCGACGTCGTTCTGCGCGTCTTCAACCTGAAGGGTCACTCCATCGAGCGTCTTGGCATAGTCCTGCATGCCATTGCGCAAAACGGTCAGGAAGTTGTCATCGAACAGAGCCATCGACACGCCGATATTGGCGGCGAAGGCCGAACTGCTCATCAGGGCTGAAACAGCCACGGTCATCAGTAACTTTTTCATTTCATCTCCTCCACAAATGGTGCCCGGCCACACCCGCTTTAATCCGGATTGTCCCCACACCTTGGTACACGCAGCCAACCTACCCCTGGATGCGAGATTGCGGCGAGGAGAGTGCGCGAAGTTTCGCGCAAACCTGATCCTGAGCCTCCTAGAACGGAATATACGAACCGTCGCACTCAGTTTCTGAAATATTTATTCCATTTTATCGTTCAAGCGTCAAGCAAGATTCAATTTGAAGCGGTAATAATTGCCGGTCTAATTTTGCACGGCTGTGCAACTGGAAGTGGTTGCTGACGATGCTGATAGGCGAAACGATAGATGCATCGTGTACGACTTTGGTCCGATTGACACCTTTTGCACCAACTCGAAATATGCAGCGTTTTGTTTAATCGGTTTAGGTTGGCATTTTGGGAGGAATGCGACATTCGACGCCAGTCGATATTTGAAGGCAGCGCCCATTTGCGCATCAACACATTTTTCAAGAATTCATTTGGGAGGAGACGATGATGATTAGACGCACCTTGGTGGCGTCCCTGCTTGGTTGCACGATATTGACAGGTTGCGACGGCAAGGACGAAGCGCCAGCACCAACCAGTACGTTTGCAGCGGATATTGAAACGCTCAAGCACGACAATGCCGCGCTCAAGGACGATAACGCTTCCCTGAAAGCAGCGGGCGAGGCGGCCAGCTCACAAATCGCCCTATTGCAGTCACAGGTTGCGGAGAGCAAAACCACCGACAGTGTTGCGACAACGGCTATGTCGGATGCCATCAACCGCCTGCAAAGCCAGTTCGACGCCCTGCAGCAGTCTGCGACTGACACCAAACAGTCGGACGACGCGTTCAAAGCCAGCCTGCAAGCCGGCCTGGACAAACTGGCCGAGCTTTCGAAAAATCCGCAACTGACCCCAGCCGACCGCATCGCGCTTGACGGGTTGACCGGCACGCTCAAAACGATGGGCGACGGCATTGCCGCCGCCGCAAATGTCAAGGATTTGGAAGCTGTAAAGGCCAAACTGGCAGAGCTGCAAAAGAGCCCGCAGCTCACGGCCTCCGACCGTACAGCCCTTGATGAACTTGGCGGCAAGCTCAAGGGCCTGAGCGACGATATTGCCACGGCGGTCAAGACCGCAGGCGACGACAGAACGAAACTCACAGCCGCCAGCGACAGCATCAAGCAGTTGCTTGAGGCGATGAAATCCAAGGCGGACACTACGACCGTTGCCGCTCTCGGCGAGCAGCTGGCCAAACTGCAGAGCGCCTTCGACGTTTCCGCCAAATCCAGCGCCGAGACCGCAAGCAAAATCGCCGCTCAACTGGCCGCGATCGAAGGTTCGATGGCCAAGCTGGTTCCGGACGATTTGACCGCCTACGTCAACCAGTTTGTCGGCACCGCCGACGCCAAGATGGCCGAAGGCGCGGTTGCCGCCGCCGCCGGCAAAGGCGGATCGCTTTCGCCAGGCGCGGGCGTACCATTCGGCATGGTCTTCTGGGCGCCGGAAAATCATTACAATTGGGAGTCGAAGACCTGGCCTTCCGGTTATTACTGGAGCAATAATGGGACAACAAAGGGCATAAAGGGTTTCAGCCTTACCCATATGAACGGCGCAGGCTGCGCCGGCAATGGGGGTGAGTTTCCCATGATGCCGCTGACCGGCGCCTCCTTCGACCTTTCCAAGGGTATTACTTTTTCCCACGCCAATGAGTCGGCGGCGGCGGGATACTACCAGGTCAAGCTCGACTCAAACGTCAATGTCGAACTCACCGCGACTGCGCGCACGGGTTTCGGCCGTTTCGTCTATCCCGCCGACGGAAAAGCCTTTCTTTTGATCGATCCGACGCGCACGAATGTACGCAAAGGGCAGTCCGGTGAAATCAAGGTTGCCCCGGACTCGCCCCGCGCCCTAGTTGGCAGAGCGCAGACCGGCGCGTTCTGTGTTCCGTACAATGGTGACGATAAGCCTGATGCCTTTATCTATGCCGAGTTCAATCAGGACTTCGTCCTGACGACGATTGCCGGCGCGCCGGCATTGGAGTTTACAACGGTACCCGGCAAGCCAATCGATATCATGATGAAGGTCGGTGTTTCATTCGTCAGCCAGGACAACGCCAAGCTCAACCTTCAGCAGGAAAGCGTCAAGGAATGGAATTTCGACGCCGCAAGAGCGGTGAATCGAAAGCAGTGGAATGACAAGCTTGGAACGATCAAGGTCGATTGGGACAAGGCGAAGAACAACGATTATTTCATCCATCAGAAGCAGAAGCTCTACACTTTTTTCTTCAGGTCATTACTTGCGCCGACGATCGCAAGCGACGTCGATGGCAGCTATATGGGTTTTGACCGTCAGATCAAAAAGGCTGAGGCGGGACGCGTTCAATACACCAACTTCTCTGGCTGGGATATCTACCGGCAGCTTACGCCCCTTCACGCCCTGTTCTTCCCGAAAGAGGCCGCCGATATGGCCCAGTCCATGGTCAATATGGGCAAGGTGTGCGGCGCACTGCCCCGTTGGGTCAACTACAGCAACGACAAGGGTGTCATGTCCGGGGATTCCGGGCCTATGATTGTGGCTCAGGCACATGCCTTCGGCGCCACGAATTTCGATACGGAATCGGCGAGACAACTTATGGTCAATGCCGCCGATGATCCGGTCGCGCACTGCCAGGGCAAATCGATTGCGGATGTGCGGCTCGGCTATCTTTCCCGCGGCTATATTTTCAGTGCTGATTGGAACGGGTACATCTCGACGAGCCTCGAACTCGCCGCCAGCGACTACGCTGTCGGAAAATTCGCCAGCAAGCTTGGCGACACCGCTAATGGCGACCGGCTGATTAACCAATCCGCGAGCTGGAAAAACTCGCTGAACAAAACGGGTGCCAAACCGGTGATGGCGCAAAAGGGTCGTGACGGCAAATGGGGCGGCTCCTGCGCGCCAAACGGCTGCTTCATGGAAGGTTCGGACGAACAATATCTATGGATGGTGCTGCACGATCTCGGCGGGTTGGTCGATGAACTCGGCGGTGCGAAAGCGACATCCGACAGGCTTGACGCGTTTTTCACAGAATTGAACGCTGGTGAAAAGAGCAACCATGCCTACCTTGGCAATGAACCGTCATTCGGTTCGCCCTGGGTCTATAATTGGGCGCAGAACCCGGCCGGAACGCAGCGTGTGGTTCGCCGAATGGTCGGGACAGTCGAGGACTTCCAAAACAAAAAAGACGCCGTCTTCGAACTCAATCCGGCGGGGCTCCCAGGCAACGACGATCTCGGTTCGATCTCAGCGATGTATGTGTGGGGCGCACTTGGCTTCTATCCGGAAATTCCAGGAGAAGGCGGCATAAGCCTCCACTCGCCGCTGTTCCCGACGACGCAACTGCGTCTTGCTGACGGTAAGGCCGACGTGGCCATCAGAGCTGCGAATGCGCCAGCAACCTATACCCAAGGCCTCCGCCTCAACGGCGTGCTGTACGATTCCACCTGGATCCCGGTGGAAAAGCTGATCGCCAACAGCCTGGCGACTCTTGACTTCACCCTTGGCGACGAACCGTCGCAATGGGCAACGCTGGCAACGCCGGCAATTCTCCCGCCCTCACCCGCCAAGGGAAAGATCTGGGAAAAGGCTTCGTACAAGGGCCTGGCTGCCGCGTTCAATAATTGCGGCATCGGCGGCCTCGCGACATCGTGCATTACGACCTCGATGATGGTGCCAACGCCCAATGACAGTGTCTATTCAACTGGCGGCGTCCCTGGATCGAGCATCGATGGGACGACGCTCAAACTCGCCGATGTTAATTCGGAGGGATTGAAACTCATTGCCGGACTTTTCGATGCGCTACCGACCCAAACAAGACTGCATCCGCTGGGCCGCGACAACGTCATTTCCTACGGGCAGATTGTAAAATTCGACAAGCCATTGAAGGGAAATACGCTTTTCGTTCTTGGTGCAGGGTCGAGCGGCACCGGTAGCGGCAAGGCGATCTTGACTTTTGGCGATGGCACGACAGAAACCGTAAGCATATCCTTGCCGGATTGGACGGACGCCACCGCATATTCGCTGCCAGCAATAGCCGCGACAGGCAGCACTGATGCACAAAAGCTTGCTGCCTATAGCGCCGACTCGACCAAAGGAAACGGCTACAGGATCGTGTATGAAGCGGATGGACGCCTCAAATGGGCCGGTGGTAAAACCACGACGAAGGCAAGGCTCTACTACCAGGCCATCAAGCTGTCGGGGACAAAGGAGATTGCCCAGATTGAACTGCCCGACATGGCAAGCAGTTCCAGCACGTCTCCTCCTTCCAACCTGCTTCATATCTTCGGCATCAACGCCGCGGATGTGAGCTACCCATGATCCCGCAAAGGCGCGATTGATGTAGAAATGGCCACCGCAAGGTGGCCATTTTATTGCGAGATGTTGGTAAGTATGCCCTTTGCATCCTGCGGCCGGGCTGTTTCCTGCCCCGCCACTCGACACGTCGCTCAATTGAGGGATGCTTCCTTCGCGGCCGAGCCGCTATAAGGCGGCGCATCGTAGAATTTATCCAGCGCCGCTTTCAACGGTTTGCGCGCTTCCTCCGAATAGTGGGTCGAGTGCCCGCCCTCGAACAGCTTCACCGGTACGCGCTGCCCCAGCCCCGCGCCCTTTAGATCGAGCTCGGTCTGATAGAAGGGTGTAACCGCATCATAGTAGCCGTGGATTACAAGCGTCTTTATCGAAGGATCCTTGCCGATCACTGCCTTAAGATCCGGCAGGCTGCTGCGTGCCGAAGACCCAGGCGCGGAGCGTTCGAAATTCCAGGCATCGAACGCAGGATCGGAAGAGCTTATATACTCCGCCTGCGCCTTGTAGTTCAGCGTATCGGGCAGGTAACGGTCCATTTCGTAGCCCAATGCATAGCCGGCATAGCCCTCCGGGTCATACGGGGTCGCCACCTTGTAGCCATCGGCATCTTTCACCCACTGACCCTTGATATGAACCCGGGCGTCGTACTGGCTTTTAAGATAGTCCGTTCTGAAAAGCTGCTTCAGGAAGTACCCGGGAAACATGTTCACACCGTCCTTCCAGTATATCTGCTTCGCCGTCGTGATTTTTTCCAGATATTGAGTAAGGTCTTTCCCCTCCTTTGAGGCGAGATAACTCGTCCATTCTTTGGACGCGAAGTTCATCGTATTTTCGTTCGGCGTGCCGGCATAATAAATCTTGTCGGCAGCTGCGAACTTCGTCTTCATGAAGGTCCGGATCGTATCCAGGTAGGATTCGACCGAGGTCCCGCTCGCCCTGGCTTTCGATTCCTTGTACCAATCGGCGATCATGGCGTAGGTCGGCACATAGCCGGCACAAGAAATAGGCTTCTTCCAGTCGTCGCCATGGGCCGAGCAAAGCGAATCATAGTCGAGCGCGGGTGAATTGAGGATGACACCCGACAGGACAATTGGATCCTTGCCGGATTTGTCGGGTTCGAACTGGCTCTTGCCCGCATCTTCCATGAGATTCGCAAGTATTGGCGTGCGAACGCCGCTGTAGGAAATACCGTAGAGATATTTGGGTGAAAGCTGGCGGGTGTTGAGGTTGACGTAACGCCGGATGAAATCTCGCAAAACCGGCGGATCTTCGTCCAGGCCCCAGAAGTCGGCATTTTTCTTCGGCGCGATTGCCTGTGAGTAGCCCGTGCCGACGGGATCGACGAAAACGAGATCGGTCTTGTCCAACAATGTCTCGGCATTGCTGATAAATGGAAGCCGGTCGGGCTCCGACGTCTGGTATTGCTCGGGTATATCCGGATAGCCTGCCTTCAGGCGCTTCGGGCCCCA
Source organism: Phyllobacterium sp. YR620 (assembly GCF_900104165.1). Classification (NCBI taxonomy): domain Bacteria; kingdom Pseudomonadati; phylum Pseudomonadota; class Alphaproteobacteria; order Hyphomicrobiales; family Phyllobacteriaceae; genus Phyllobacterium; species Phyllobacterium sp. YR620. The sequence goes on along the minus strand of NZ_FNJP01000001.1, from coordinate 140,320 downwards.
TGAACCCATCTGCAACGACAGCGATGCGCCGCCTGGACCGCCATTGAAGAGGAAGGTAACGGGCCGCTTACCCTTGGGCAGTCCGTCCCTGGTATAGGCCATAAAAAATATCGTCGCCTGCGGCTTGTTGGTCTTGAGGTCGTAGGCCGTTAGGTGACCCGCAGACGCGGTAAACTGCACCGTTTTGCCGCCGATCTTCATGGAACTGCGCTTGACGGAGACCACCTCGTCAACTTTATCGAGCGCCAGCGACCCAGCGTCGCTGCCGTCATAGACGCGCTTGTCGTCGACGACCTTGTCTTTAGGCGCGAGAATCTCGAAAGCCTCGTCCTCGTGGCCGGCATTGGCGAGCATTTCCCCAGCTTCACTGGGAAGCCCCGCCCCCTTCAAGGTATTGACTGCCTTTGTGAGGTTGCCTTTCTTTAGGTAGTCGTCAGCGGCTTTCTTGGCTGAAGCTGCGTCCATCTCGGCCTTCGGCATTTCATTCTCTTGGCCTTTTACCTCCTTGACCGCAGAAGCAGGGGCGGCTTGGGCGCTTCCTTCACCGCCTGGCGCCGGTTCGGCGGGCAGCGTCGGCTGGACTTCGGCGAGCGCAACGCCCGCGCCATTCTGGGACGAGGGCGAGGTGGAGCCGTCGCAGGCGGTTAACAGGAGAAGCGGGGCAAGTGCATAAAACTGAAATTTCATCGACGCCAAATCTCTGTGCTGAATGAATTTATAACGTTCAACTCTTTGCAATCAGAAATATCTGGGTCAATTCGTCTAAAGTATAATGGCGAATGTATTCGAAAAATTATTCAAGTATTCAACTCGAACGCCCATCCGCATTTGCGGTTAATTACTACTTTTCAATCTATACTTGTGGAAATGCACCCAAACTTCGATATCCCTCGAAGCGTCTAAACCGAAACGGCCATCGGGCGACCGTTTCGGTTTCCCCGACACCGCCCCTGCATCGAAAAACTGTCGTACGGGGAATTATGCAAAAGGCGCGACCGAGGCCGCGCCTTGCCTTCGTCTATTGCATCGACACGGCCCTAGCCGCGGAAGTCCGGGGCCGGCATACGGCGGGGCGTAGAACTTGTTCAACATCTCCTTCAGTGGCTTGCGGGCCTCTTCGGACGAGTAGGTCATATGACCGCCTTCAAAGAGCCCCACCGGCATGCGGTCTTTCAGGCCGGCCCCCTCAATGTCCAGTTCGGTCTGATAAAAGGGGGTCACAACGTCGTAGTAGCCATGGAACACCAGCGTTTTGATCGATGGGTCCTTGAGGACGATCGCTTGCAGGTCGGGCAGGCTGGTTGCCTGCTTGCTTGCCGTTGCAGTCCGCTCCCACTTCCAGCCGTCAAATGCCGCGTCGGAGGATTTGATATACGTCGCTTTCACATTGTAATTGGTGAAGTTCGGCAGGTACGTCTTGATTTCATTCTGGAACGCCACATCCTCGTAGTCGCTCATATTATAGGGCTCTTCGTGACCCGGCACATCCCCGACGCGCTTGACCCACTTGCCAGGAATGACCATTCGGGCGTCGTACCAGTTCTTCAGATAAGCCTCCATAAATATGGTATCCATGAATAACACTGGCCCGACATTCAGCCCGTGCATCCACGTGCCCTTCTTGGCGGTCGTAATATCCCTTAGATACGAGGTCAGTGTATGGCGTCTCGACGAAGGCTGACCACTCAGGCGAGTCGAAATATTCCGTATCCTCGTTCGGGACGCCCTTGTAGTAAATTGCATCGGCCGGCGCGAAGCGCTCCACCATGAATTTTCTGATCGTCGACAGGTAGCTTTCAACTGACGTTCCCGCCGGTCTGGCTTTCGATACCTTGTGCCAATCCGCGACCATGGCATAGGTCGGTATCAACCCCGCACAGGAGAGGGGCTTCTTCCACTCATCGGCATAGTCGGAACACGTCACATCGTAGGCAAGAACCGGCGAATTCAGGATGACGCCGGAAAGGACGACGGGATCCTTACCGGATTTGTCCGGCTCGAACTGGCTCTTGCCGGCGTCTTCCATAAGGTTCGCTACGATCGGCGTGCGAATGCCGCCGTAAGATTCGCCATAGACGTACTTCGGCGAAAGCTGACGATTGTTGACGTTGACGTAGCGCCGGATGAAATCGCGGATGACGGGCGGATCCTGGTCGACACCCCAGAAATCCGAATTCGTGTGCGGCGCGATCGCCTGGGAATAGCTGGCGCCCGGAGGATCGATGAATACGAGATCCGACTTGTCGAGAAGCGTTTCGACGTTGGGAACCAGCGGAAAGTGCTGCGGCTGTGCGGTTTTGTATTCCTCCGGAATGACCGGCGCGCCCGTCTTGAGGCGCCGGGGCGCCCACGATCCGAGATGAAGCCAGATCGATGCCGACTCAGGGCCGCCGTTCCAGAAAAAGGTAACGGGCCGCTTCTCCTTCGGCAGGCCGTTACGCGTATACGCGGTATAGAATAGCGAGGCCTGTGGCTCCTTGGTCTTCAGATCGTAGGCGATAAAGTGACCGGCGGATGCCGTGTAGGGAACGGACTTGCCGTTGACCTCAGCGACATCGCGCTTTGCCGAGGCAACTTCGACAGCGTCCTTGAGCGCAAGCGATCCGGTTGCACTGCCATCATATTGATAAGTGTCGTTGACAACCTTGTCCTTGGGCGCGAGCAGGGCGAAAGCTTCGTCTTCCCTGCCTGCATTGGCGAGCAGTTCGCCCGCCTCCCGGTCGACATCGAGGAGGGAATTGGCATTGGCGCTATTAGCGTCTTTGTTTGCATCCGCTTCGGCTTTTTCGGTGATGGCAGAAGCGTCGCCCACCGCCTTTGCCTGCTTGTCAATAAAAGTTCCGATTGTTTCATTCCGCGTGGACGAGGAGTTGGAGCCGTCGCACGCCGCAAGAAAAAGCAGCGCCGCGAGCGATGAATACCGCAAGTTATTTTTTGTCTAAATCCTTGAATTTATACGATAATATTAAAACACGCAGAAATGCCTTCGACCTGCCGATCAGAAGGCATCGCCGCTGAAAACTATTCAATTATGCCATCGGGAATGACAGCTAAAGGCAAGGATGGAAGGCATGGAATTGAACCTCTCGATACATGGAAGGTTGTGAAACCTGAGTTTTGTCCATGAGACCGCCCGGGGTCAATTCGCCTAAAGTTTAACCGAATAAAGAATCAGGCGATTCTTTAGCCGTTTGTTTTCAATAAGATCTCATAGTTGCAACGACAGCTGCTTCGATCAATTTTAGCGTGCAGCCCCCATGCATGTGCACCTGACTGGAGCGGTATTAGACCAGCCCGGCCTTGATTCCGTCCATGCTGTCCCGGACTGCCGCGGCGGGATTCTCGAGTTGCTGAACTTCCTCGGCAAAAGGCTCGAAGGAGAAGGCGCCGTCATACCCCTGATCGATGAGCGCGCGCATCTGCTCGATATTGCCGAGCCGGTCCTTGTCGTCGACCAGCACCCGATGCGGATCGAGCATGGCGCTTACCGTGACGTCCGGATCGGTCACCCCGGAAATATGGACGAGGCCGGTCATCGCCGGGAAAAGTTCCGGCTCGCCGGCAAGATGATGGTGGAACGTGTCATGCACGAGCTTGAACCGCTTCTCCCCGCCGACCGCCTGAATGGCCTCGACGGCCTCGCGCTTGGAGCGCAGGGAGCAAACCTCGAAGCCGAGCGGCTCGACATAGCCGATCAAGCCACGCTGTTCGAGAATGGGCTTTAGCCCCTTCAGTGCCGAACGCAGGTTCGCCTGGCGCTCACCATCCCTTTGCCCGGTGCCGTCATTGACGGGAACGAGCACCAGTGCCTTGGCGCCGACGTCCCTTGCATAGTCCGCAAGTTCTATTGCCTCTTTCTCGCGCTCCGGTGTCCAGTCGTTGAAGCGCTGCAGCGCGTTGATCGTTGCGATTCTCACGCCGACCTCGTCGGCCAATGCCTTTACTTCGCTCGCGTCCGTGCCGTCCATGATGGCGTTGCCGCCAAGATCATTGCGGATCTCGACATCCTTGAGGCCAAGCGACTTTGCCAGTTCAAAGAATTTGCGCGGCGAAAGCCCGGGAGCGACCATATGATTAAGAGCAAAAACTGGATGCGAAATTGTGTCGGTCATGTGATTTCCTCCCGAAGATCCCAACGTCGCGCAAGGACGTTGCCGTTGGGCGTGAACATCTGTCGTGATCGCCTCGTCGTCAATCACCATGATGAGCGAAAAACTATCATTCCTGATAGATTCGGTGGTGACGAGACGTCAGATATTCTCCGGCAGGTAGATGTCGAAGGGCAGGAAGGTCTGGCCCGGTACATTGGCCGCGCCCCGCTCGATCGCATGGCCCATGAGGTCGACGAGTTCGCGGCAAAGCCGCTGCAGCGGCGTGGAAATCGCCATTGTAACGATGTTGTCGGCAAGCGCGGCGCGCGATTCCGGCGTGATCTCATTGACGATCATCACCGGCGGCGGTTGGATGCCCGTTTCCCGCAGCGCGGCGATTGCCCCCTCCATGCCGCCACCCGCCACATAGCAGCCCGCAAGGTCGGGATGGCGGCGCATCAGGTCGAGCATGGCCTCATGGGTGATCTGCCGGGTTTCAAGGTTTACCATCGTATCGAGAACGGTGAACTCCTGCGCCTCTTCGCGGAAAAATGCCCGAAAGCCGATCTCGCGCAGTTCGTGACCGTGATAGCGATGGCTTCCAACGAAGATGACGACCTTTCCGGGCTTGCGCGCCGCCTTGGCAATCATCCACGCCGCAGTCCGCCCGACCTTGCGATTGTTGACGCCGATATAGCCTTCGCGCACCCCGGCGGCGAAATCGGAAAGCAGTGAGAAGACCGGAATATCCTTCTGCTTCAATTCCTCGACGGCAGCGGTGATGGCCGGATGATCCGGCGCAACCAGGCCGACCGCCCGGCACCGGCCAGCAAGCGGCCGCAGCTTGGCGACGATATCTTCGGGCGATTGCGAAGCGCAGAATTCAACCTGGGCAATGCCGCGAAAATGCGCGGCTTGCACAACGGCGTTTTCGATCTCGCGTGCAAAGCTTTGATAGAATTGATGCCCGGGCTTGCTGAGCAGGAATCCAACCTTGTATTCCGGGAGTTCCTGACGCATGCGCTGGCGAATAAGACCGGCGGCGTGATAGCCGATCGTGTTGGCCGCCTCATAAACGCGCCGCGCCGTCTCTTCACGCACCGGCAACCGATTGTTGAGCACCCTGTCGACTGTGGCAACGCTGACACCAGATACGCGCGCAAGATCAGCAATAGTCGGTCGGTTCGCCATGTCTTCTTCGCCTGATAGATTCTATCATCGTTTCCTACCATGACATGAGGGCAAATGATAGAATTTCCTCATCTTCCATTGAGGCGTGGCCGCTCTACTCATAGTATCCAGGCCGACACGGAATTCCGTTGCATCGATCTGGGAGGTCACGCAATGAACACAGCCACCTTGGCGGCGCCGACAAAAAGGGATTACAGCCTCATCGGCCGGGATTCCCGCCTCGCCGTGGAATCCGGTCTCGCCGCCGCCGAGTGGTATCATACGGACATTCCGCGCAAGCAGATGAAGGAACTGATGAAGCGCAGCGATGGCCCCGCCATTCGCGATACGATCATCTGGCTCGGAAGCATGATCGTCCTTGCCGGTCTTGGCGTCTACTTCTGGGGCAGTTGGCTATGCGTGCCCTTCTTCCTCGCCTACGGCGTGCTCTACGGTTCCGCATCGGATAGCCGCTGGCACGAATGCGGACATGGCACCGCATTCAAGAAGCGCTGGATGAACGACGCGGTCTATGAAATCGCCTGTTTCATGATCATGCGCAACCCGATCACCTGGCGCTGGAGCCACACGCGCCATCACACGGACACCGTTATTGTCGGCCGTGATCCCGAGATCGCCGTCATGCGCCCGCCCGACCTCTTGCGCCTCATCCTCAACTTCTTCGGCATTCTCGATGCCTGGCACGCGATGACCGATCTTGTCCGCAATGCGTCGGGCATTGTCAGCGCCGAGGAGAAGACCTTCATTCCCGAACAGGAACAGCCCAAGGTCATCCTTGTCGCGCGGATCTGGGCGGCGATCTACCTCGCGACCATTGCGCTTTCCCTATACATGGGCTCGATCCTGCCGCTGATGATCATCGGCCTGCCCCGCCTTTACGGCGCCTGGCATCATGTCATGACCGGGCTTCTGCAGCATGGCGGCCTTGCCGACAATGTCATCGACCACAGGCTGAACAGCCGCACGGTTTACATGAATCCGGTCAGCCGCTTCATCTACTGGAACATGAATTATCACGTCGAGCATCACATGTTCCCGATGGTGCCCTACCATGCGCTGCCGCAGCTCCACGCCATGACCAAGCACGACCTGCCCGCGCCGAACCCATCCATTCTCAGCGGCTACCGCGAAATGATCCCCGCCTTCATTCGCCAATTGCGCAACGAGGACTACTTCCTGAAGCGTGAACTGCCGGCAACGGCAAAGCCCTACCGCGAGGCGTTTCACAACGAAGCTTTGGCGTCCGCGGCGGAATAGTCGGGTCTGTATCCAGGACAATATTCGGGAGGAATGAATATGAGCAATTGGGTTGAGGCCTGCACCTCCGACGATATCGACGAGGAGGACGTCATGCGCTTTGATCACGACGGGCGCACCTTCGCGATCTATCGCAGCCCCGAGGACGAGTTCTTCGCCACCGACGGCTTGTGTACGCATGAGCATATCCATCTTGCCGACGGCCTGGTCATGGATGAGATTATCGAATGCCCGAAGCACAACGGCCGCTTCAACTACAAGACCGGCCAGGCCAAAGGCGCGCCGGTCTGCGTCAATCTCAGGACATATCCGGTCAAGGTCGAGTCCGGCAAAGTCCTCATTCAGCTCGGGTGACGGTCATGGAACACGGCATGGTCATCATCGGCGCTGGCGAATGCGGGGTGCGCGCGGCATTCGCCCTGCGTGAAAACGGCTATGGAGGGACGATCGCGTTGATCGGCACCGAACCCCACCTTCCATATGAACGTCCGCCCCTTTCGAAAGAGGCGATGGTCTCGGACGATCATCCTTTACCGAGAACCATCGCCAGTATCGAACAGTTCGCTGAGCAGCGGATCGACTTCATCGGCAATTCAACTGCTGCGTCAATCGACCGGCCCGCGAAGTCGGTCGTCCTTCACGACGGCCGAAAAATTCCATACCAGCGGCTGTTGATTGCGACAGGCGCGCTGCCGCGCGCCCTGCCGCTGGCCGCAGGCAGCAAGCATTGCGTGACCTTGCGCAGCTATGACGACGCGCTGCGCATCCGTGCGCGCTTCGGTCCGGCGGCACGCATTGCTATCATCGGCGGTGGGTTCATTGGCCTCGAACTTGCCGCAAGCGCACGCAAGCGCGGCGCGGCGGTGACGGTCATCGAGGCGCAGCCGCGTATCCTGATGCGGGGCGTGCCGCAAGAGATCGCCGAGGTCATCGCCGCCCGCCATCGCCATGAAGGCGTCAGTCTGCGCTGCGGAACAGGCATCGCATCGATCACCGACACGGACGACAGCGTCGACATCACCCTTGCTGACGGCACGGAAATCGCCGCCGATCTTGCGGTGATCGGGATTGGCGCCGTCCCTGTTACGGACCTGGCTGAAGCGGCCGGTCTCGAAACCGCCAACGGCATTCTGGTAAACGATTGGTTGCAGACAAGCGACCCTGACATATTTGCTGCCGGGGATTGCTGCGCTTTTCCACTCGCGATCTATGGCGGACGGCGCGTGCGCCTGGAAGCCTGGCGCAATGCGCAGGAACAAGGTTCCCTCGCCGCACGCAACATGCTCGGCGGCAAGGAGCCACACGAATCCGTGCCGTGGTTCTGGTCCGATCAATACGAACTCGGCCTGCAGGTTGCGGGACTTGCCGACGAAGCGACGCAGACAATCCGCCGTGACCTTGGCGACGATGCCTTTATCCTCTTTCATCTTGCCGCCGATGGCCGGCTTGTCGCGGCAAGCGGCATCGGACCCGGCAATGCTGTCGCCAAAGATATTCGCCTCGCCGAGATGTTGATCCAACGCGGCGCGCGGCCGGTTCCGGCGCAGCTTCAATCGAGCCATGTCAAACTCAAATCGCTGCTCGCGGCCTAATGCGGATAAACCATGCGAAACCTGCGCCCCACCGTCGCCGACATTCTTGCACTTAAGGGCCGCCGCCAGCTAACCATGCTGCGGGTTGAAACGCTGGAGGAAGCCGAGGCCGCCGAACGCGCCCGCGTCGACATGCTTTCCGTACCGCCGGCGCTGCTTACGCCGGAATTTCGCGACGCTGCGCCCTCTGCCTTTACCGTGCCGGGGCTCGAATACGGCGATTTTATCACCGCGGAAGATTACCTGCGGGGCGCGTTCACGGCACGCAAGGGGGGCGCTGACGCCGTCTATTGCGCCGCGAGCCTTGCCACGGTGCGCCGGCTTCGCGACGAAGGTATCCCCGTATGCGGACATGTGGGGCTTATCCCCTCCAAGGCGACATGGACGGGCGGATTCAAGGCGGTAGGCAAGACCGCGACGAGCGCGCTCGAAATCTGGTGGCAGACCAGGGCGCTTGAAGAGGCAGGCGCCTTCGCCGCCGAAATAGAGGTCGTGCCCGTTGAAGTCGCCTCCGCCATCAGCGAGCGAACATCGCTCTTCATGATCTCGATGGGCGCCGGCGCGGGCTGCGATGCGCAGTATCTTTTCGCAGCCGACGTGCTCGGTTCAAATCGCGGCCATTATCCGCGCCATGCCAAGGTCTATCGCAACTTCACGGCTGAACTCGACCGCCTGCAGCAGGAAAGAATCGCGGCCTTTTCCGAGTTCGTCGCCGACGTCAGTGCCAGGACATATCCGGGACCAGAACATGTCGTCGGCATGCCGCACAATGAACTGGACCGGTTCTTGCGCGAACTGTCCTCTCTTTGATCTTCGATCGCCGTTGCCTCAAGCCTCGACCTCGACATTGCCGAGCGGCTTGGAGCAGCAGGCGAGGATATAGCCCTCGTCGATCTCCTCATCGAGGATGCCGCCATTGTGGTCCATGTCGACATCGCCGGCGAGCTTCATGACCTTGCACGTCCCGCAGAGACCCGACTCGCAGGCGGCGGCAATGCGGATGCCGGCACCGCGCGCCGCCTTGAGGATTGTTTCTCCGGCCGCGCATGGCACCTCCATGCCCGACATCGAGAACGTCACCGTCGCGCTCGCGGCGGCCGGCTCCGTGGCGATCCCGTCGAGCATCGGCAGAACAGGCTCGGGCGCCGGGCCGAAGCATTCCTGATGGTAGTAGGCCATGTCGAATTCGGACGCTTCGAGCATATTGCGCACATCGCGCATGAAGCTTTCCGGACCGCAGCAGAAAATGGTCCTGTCCTTGAAGTCCGGTGCGAGCAGCGGCAGCTTCGGCGTTTCGAGCCTGCCGCGTATGCCGGTCCAGACCTGCCCCATTTCGTGCTCCTTGATGAGGAAGGTCAATTTCAGGTTCGGCATGCAACTCGTCAGATATTCGAGTTCCTTGCGGAAAATGATATCGCTCGGCCGCCGCGCGCAGGTAACGAAATTGATATCGCTCTGCGGCGCGCAATCATTCATCCAGCGCGTCATCGACATCATCGGCGTGATGCCTGACCCGGCTGATATGAAGAGATACTTGCTGCCGGGATGCTTGCGCATCGAAAAGTCGCCGAGCGGGCCAAAGGCTTTGAGACGCACGCCCGGCATGAGATGATCGAGCATCCAGCGCGTGCCGATGCTACCTTCCTGCGCCTTGACCGTCACGGCGACGGTGAAGGGCCGGGAGGGGCTTGATGACAATGTAAAGGTGCGCAAAACCGCTTCCGGTTGCACGGGCAGCTCGAAGGTCATGAACTGGCCAGGCTCATAACGAAACCAGTTATGATTATCCGAACGGAAGGTGAAGGTCTTCACATTGGGCGCTTCCTCGACGACCGAAAGACATTCGAGAAGATGCAGCCGGTCGTTCCACGGCTGCATCTGGTCGAGGTGCGGATAATTCTGGGAAACGCCAATGTTCATTCAAGCAACCCTGCTGAGTTTCGTATCGCCGGAAAGCCGCGCTTCCATGGCATTGCTGTACCATTCGAGGAATTGAAGGACGCCGCCTTCATGCTCGACCGAATAGGGACCAGGTTCATAGGCCGGCGAGCGAATGCCGAACGCGTTTTCTTCGACGATGCGACGGTCCTGATCGTTGGTTTCCAGCCAGACATGCGTCAGCTCTTCGAGATTATAATCGACGCCCTCAACCGCATCCTTGTGAACCAGCCACTTGGTCGTGACTTGCGTCTCGTTCGGACCGAGTGGCAGGACACGGAAAGAGATCGCATGGTCGCCAAGGATATGATTCCACGTCGTTGGATAATGGTAGAGCAGGAGCGAACCTATGCTCCTGGCGTTGACGTCGTCGCTGAGCTGACGGCCGACGGCGCGCTTGCCCGATAGAGTATAGCTCTCGGCATTGTTGATGAGCGGAACACGGGTCGCCCGATACTGCCCATCTTCAGCGATGCGGAATACGCTTGGCAAACCGGCAGCCTCGCACTTGTCCCAGTGCGATACCATTTCCGGATCTTCCTTCGAATCCTGAATTCCGGTGGCGCTCGGCGCCTCCGGGAAGGTCTTGCAAAGCTCAGGATGGTTGCCGGCACAATGGTAGCACTCGCGGTTATTCTCCCAGACGAGTTTCCAGTTGCCTTTTTCGACGATCGAACTCTGGAAGGCGACCTTGGTTTCCGTCAGCCGGTGTGGCGCAAGGTACGGCTCGAGCAGGGTTCGTGTCGGGGTGAAATCGGGCGCGATCTGCGCAAGGCAGATGAAGATGTAGCCACCGACGCTCTCGCAATGCACCGTTTTCAGACTGAACTGGCTCGCGTCGAAATCGTCACCCATCTGGCGGGCAAAAAGTAGACGTCCGTCGAGCTCATACGTCCACTGGTGATAGGGGCAGACGAGTTTTGCCGAGCTCCCCTTCTCACCCGCGCAAATGCGCGAGCCACGATGACGGCAGGAATTGTGGAAGGCGCGAATCTGTCCCTGGCGGTCGCGCACGATGACGACGGGGTAGTCGCCGACCTGCAAGGTGAAATAATTGCCGGGTTTGGCGACTTCGCAATCATGGCCGATGAACAGCCAGTCGCGATAATAGATCGTCTCCATGTCGAGACGGTAATAGTCTGGGTCTGAGTAGAAAGCCTGTTCCAGTCCGTAGCCCGGTTTCCGGTTTCTGAGATTCCGGAGAAGTTCATTGCGAATGTCCATGTCGCGTCCTCGCCTTAAGCCTGCAAAGAACTGACTGGTGGTGACGGAGAAGAACGTCCGTACAGCCAACGTTTGTCGACCGCACAAAGCCATGCTCCTTGATCGCCCACCGCGATCAGTCGGTTTTCCCTCAAGGCTGGTTTCCGGGCTCTGGAGTTGCCTTTTCAGACTTCACGGCGCCTTCCCGGGGTGCACTCCCAGTGGCTGTTTTGCCGCGTTTTACTCCACTACCGTTGCGGGGGCAGCGCCGGGTTTTAACCGGCTTCCCAATTCTCCGCCTTCCCTAGAAAGCGGCACCTCAAGTGGTCACGATAAAAGCATCGGGCTTTGGAAAAGGATAGGTGCGGAAACGACATCGCATTTACGAACGGCGACACGCAGCATTTCGGTCAAATGGTGCGCCGCACCCTTGAACCCGGGCGCTGTCGATTTGTGGCGCCTTCGCCGATCATACCATTGGGCGATGCAGATATTGCCTGATCGATTCCGGCTTCATCTCGATCGAGAATCCCGGCATCGAAGGCGGCATATAGGCGGCATTGCGAATATCGCAGGGATCGACGAAATGCTCGTGCAGATGATCGACATATTCGATGACCCGCCCTTCCTTGATGCCCGATACTGCGATGTAGTCGATCATCGACAAATGCTGCACATATTCGCAGAGGCCAACCCCACCCGCATGCGGCCAGACCGGCAGATTGTATTTCGCCGCGATCAGCAGCACCGCCAGCACCTCGTTGAGCCCGCCCATGCGGCAGGAATCGATCTGGACCACATCGATCGCACCTTCAGCGATGAACTGCTTGAACATGATCCGGTTCTGGCACATCTCGCCGGTCGCCACCTTGACCGGCTTGATCGCCTGGCGAATCTTGCGATGCCCGGCGACATCATCCGGGCTCGTCGGTTCCTCGATGAAGAACGGCTTGACGAAGGTAAGCTTCTTCACCCAGTCGATAGCCTCGTTGACCTCCCAGACCTGGTTGGCATCGATCATCAGGATACGGTCTGGCCCGATCACCTCGCGGGCGATCGTCAGCCGGCGGATGTCATCCTCGAGATCGCGCCCGACCTTCATCTTGACGTGGTTGAAGCCGGCATCGACAGCCTCCTGGCAAAGTCGGCGCAGCTTTTCGTCGGAATAGCCTAGCCAACCGGCGGAGGTCGTATAGCAAGGATAGCCTTCGGCCTTGAGGGCAGCGATGCGTTCGGCCTTGCCGGCATCGGCTTTCCGCAGAATGTTGAGTGCCTCGTCGCGGGTCAGAACATCGGTCAGGTAGCGGAAATCGACAATGTTGACGATTTCCTCCGGCGTCATCTCGCCGACCAGCTGCCAGACTGGTTTGCCGGCTTCCTTGGCCAGCAAGTCCCAGACGGCGTTGACGACGGCGCCGGTGGCAAGATGCATGGCGCCCTTGTCCGGCCCGATCCACCGCAATTGGCTGTCGCCGGTGATGAAATGCCAAAAGCGTCCCGGATTTTCCTTCACCCAGTCGAGTTCAAGTCCGATGACGAGATGCTTCATCGCTTCGATGGCGAGGCAGCAAATCTCGTTGCCACGCCCGATGGTGAATGTGAGGCCGTGCCCGGCAAGACCATCCTTGTCCGTATCAAGAACGACATAGGCCGCCGAATAATCCGGATCCGAGTTCATCGCGTCGGAACCGTCAAGCCCCTGCGACGTAGGGAAACGGATGTCGAAAACCCGAAGATCGGTGATGCGGGTCATGTCTTGCTCCTGAAATTGCCCAGTAATCTCGTTTTCAATTTTGGTTTGTCGCAAATGATCAGGTGTCGGCGCGCGCCACCTGCTTCTGGTTGCCAAGGCCTTCAATTCCAAGCTCGATGACGTCGCCCGCCTTGAGATAGCGCGGCGGCTTCATGCCCATCCCGACACCGGGCGGCGTACCAGTCGAGATGATGTCGCCGGGCTGCAGGCTCATGAACTGGCTCAGATAGGAGACGAGGAAGGCAACGCCGTAAACCATGGTCTTTGTCGAGCCGTTCTGCATCGTCTCGCCATTGACGGTGAGCCACATCTTGAGGTTTTGCGGGTCGGCGATCTCGTCCTTCGTCACCAGCCACGGGCCGGTCGGCCCGAACGTGTCGCAGCTCTTGCCCTTGGTCCATTGCCCAGCACGCTCGATCTGGAACGCGCGCTCGCTGACGTCATGGACGGTGCAATAGCCGGCGACGTAGTCGAGCGCGTCGGCTTCGCTGACATATTTTGCGGTACGGCCGATGACGACGCCGAGTTCCACTTCCCAGTCGGTCTTTTCCGAACCGCGCGGTATGAGCAGGTCGTCATTCGGCCCAACAATGGCGGAGGTCGCCTTCATGAAGATGACGGGTTCCAGTGGCACGGCCATCCCGGATTCTGCAGCATGGTCGGCATAGTTGAGGCCGATGCAGATGAACTTTCCGGTACCGGCAACGCAGGGACCAAGACGCGGGGTGCCCTCGACGAGCGGAAGGCCATCCATATCGAGATCGGCCAGCTTTGCCAGCGCTGCTGGATCGAGTACGGCGCCCGAAAGGTCGCTGACTTTCCCCGAGAGATCGCGAATCTGGCCCTTAGTGTCGAGTATGCCGGGCTTTTCCTGTCCGGGGGCGCCATAGCGTAGAAATTTCATCGTTTATTCCTTTGGTTAGACCGTCCAGCCGCCATCGATATTGTAGGCTTGACCGGTCGTGTAGGTCGCGCCGGCGAGATAGACGGCAAGATCGGCAATCTCTTCCGGCAAGCCGAGGCGTCCCATGGGCTGGCGCGCGATGAATGCAGCACGCGTCGTCTCATAGTCGCCCCCGGCGCGCATGCGCTGCTCGAGCGATGGGCTTTCGACCGTGCCCGGGCATATCGCGTTGCAGCGAATACCTTGCGTGATGTAGTCGGCGGCCACCGCCTTGGTCAGACCGAGCACCGCAGCCTTGGTCACGCCGTAGGCGAAGCGGTTCGGCACGCCTTTCACGCTGCTTGCAACGGAAGACATGTTGACGATCGCGCCATCCTTTCGCTCGATCATTCCGGGCAGCACCGCCCTGATCGTACGGATCATCGCGCGAACGTTGAGGTCGAGGGCAAAGTCGAGATCGGCATCCGGCATTTCGAGGATCGAGCCGCCGTGCACGAAACCGGCGCAATTGAACAAGATGTCGATCGCCCCGATCTCGCCGATCACCCTGTTGACCTCGTCGGTTTTCAGCACATCGAGCTTGCGCGGATGGATAACGGATTCCTTGGGCAAGGCATCGAGGAGTTGCTCGTTGATATCCGTCGCATGGACGATCGCGCCTTCGCGGGCGAATGCGAGCACGGATGCCCGCCCGATGCCCTGCCCTGCCGCCGTGATGAGAACGCGCTTGCCCGCGAGCTTGCCTGTCATTTCAAACCTCCATTTCGACACATATCGTGCCTGTCATGCACCCGATGCCCTGCGCTCGGCAATCAGGATGTGATCTGCGGCGAGAACCACCTCGTCGCGCTGGTTCATAACTTCGCAGCGTTCGACCACGCGACCGCTGCCGGTGCGCTTCGGATCATCTTCCTTGGCGCTGATGGTCACGCGGGTCCGGATCGTATCGCCGATGAACACCGGGCGCACAAAGCGCAGCCGGTCGTAGCCATAGGAAAAAGCCACGGGATTTATCAGGCTCGCCGTGAGCCCGACGCCGATTGAAAAGATCATGGTGCCGTGCGCCACACGCTGGCCGAACGGTGTCGTCTTGGCAAATTCCGCGTCCATGTGGTGCGGGAAGAAATCGCCGGTATGGCCGGCATGCACCACGAAATCGGTCTCGGTGATCGTCCTCCCGGACGTGACGCGTACATGGCCGAGTTCATAGTCTTCGAAATAGATTGCCTGTTCGGCCATTCACGCCTCCGCCAGTTTCGCCAGCGGCGTTGCCGGCGTTGCGCTCGATTGATAAGCCGCCTCGACCAGCGCCATCGTCTGCCAGCCATCTTCGACCGAACTGACCAAGGTCTCGTCTTCCCCGCTCGCGAAACGCTGCAGATTGGCCATGCGCCCAACGAAGGCATCCGGGAACCAGGCCCCTTTCAGGGGAACGTCGATCCAGTCCGAACCGCCCTTCGGGTAGATCATCAGCACGTCCGGCTCGCCGCGCGGATAGTCGAGATTAACCCCGAGCTTCACGTAGGCAGCGCCTTCAGTGCCGCAGATACGGAACTCGCAGGCCTGGAACTTGCGGCCGAATTTGTGGTCATGGTTGATGGAGAGCGCACAGCGCACTGTATCGCCGTAATCGAGAATGGCGCTCGTCCGCGTCTGCGCGACCCCGTGGTTCGGATGCCCCAGCGTCTTGGCATGAACGCCCAGCGGATTGCCGAGAATCTGCCGGATGAGATCAATATAGTGGATCGAATGCATGGCGATTTCGACCCGGGGCAGGCCAGCGAGGAACGGCCAGAGCGACCACGGCGTGTCAAGCGCCAGCCAGGCATCGAAATCGATGACGTCGCCAAGCCAACCTTGCGCAATCGCATCTTTCAGGGCGAGCATCATCGGCGCAAAGCGCAGCTGGAAGTTGACGGCGGCCGTGATATTGCGCTCGCGGCAAATCTCCACGATCTCGGAGGCTTCTCCAAGGTCGCTGCCCATAGGCTTCTGAATAAGGGCGAACGATCCCTGCGGCAGCGCCCGCAACACATCCGCATGGCGCGAAGGCGGCGTCGCCAGATCGAAGATCGCATCCTCCACCGCAGCGGCTTCGGCCAGCGACGCGTAAGCGGTCACGTCCCACTGATCGGCGAGCTTGCGCGCCTTGTCGAGATCGGGGTCGTACAGCCCGGCAATCGGAAAGCCGCCCTTCCGATAGGCGGGGTAGTGCGCATCGCCGACGATGCTGCCGGCGCCGAAGGTCACGATGGGCCCGGGCTTTTCGGGCAATGGCCAATTCTGCTGCAGGGCCGTAGGGTCAAAACGCATCACTATTCCTCATCAGTCGAGATGGAACACTTCTTCCATCGTCGCCCACCACTCGCCTTCGGCCCGGGTTTCGAGCGGAACCTGGCATGGCATGCACTCGGCCCACCATTCCTGATTCCTGGGGTCCGCCGCCATCTTCGCCATATCGGCGGCAAAATCCGTTCCGTGATATTCGAAGGTGCCGAACAGGACGTTTTCCGGCTCGCGTAGAAAGATCGTGTGGTTGCGGATATTGCAGCTCGAAATAAGCGCGAGAATCTCCGGCCAGACAGCAGCATGCAGGCGCTTGTATTCGGCGACCTTATCCGGGTTGACCCCGATCATCATGCCCATGCGCTGCATCGTCAGACCCTTATCTCGGTGGTGAATTCCTCGACGCTCCGGCCTTTGACCGCATCCCAGTCCCAATCGATGCCGATACCGGGTTCGGAGGGCGCCACAGCATGGCCATTCTCGATCCGCATCTGCGTATGGGTGAGATCGTCGAGCTGCGGAATGTATTCGACATATTTGCCATTCGGGATGGCGCAGGTAAGGCTCACATGCAGTTCCATGAGGAAGTGCGGGCAGACCGGCATGTCGAAGGCTTCCGCCGTGTGCGCGACCTTCAGCCATGGCGTGATACCGCCGATACGACCGACATCGACCTGCACGATCGAGCAGGCACGCTTCTGCATATATTCGCGGAAGTGGCGGATCGAATAGAGCGATTCGCCGACAGCCACCGGTATTGCCGTGCCGGATGAAAGGCGCACATGCCCGTCGATGTCATCCGCCGGCAGCGGCTCTTCCAGCCAGGCAAGATCGACATCGCCCAGCACATGCGAACGACGAATGGCCTCGTCGAGGGCAAAGCCCTGGTTGGCATCCGTCATGATTTCGAAGCCGGGACCGACAGCATCGCGCACGGCGGAAAGGCGGTCGAGATCCTCCGAGCCATGCGGCCGGCCAATCTTGACCTTGGCGCCGCGGAACCCCTTGGCCTGCGCCTGCAGCGCATCGTCAACCAGCGCCTGCTTTTCAATGTGCAGCCATCCACCCTCGGTTGTATAGAGGGGACAGCGATCCTTGGCGCCGCCTGCAAGTTTCCATAGTGGCAGGCCCTGCTTCTTCGCCCGCAAATCCCAGAGCGCCGTATCGACGGCCGCCAGCGCTATCGCCGTGATTGCACCAATAGTCGTCGCGTGCGTTGCGAATTCGAGATCACGCCAGATGGCTTCGATCTGGTCGGCATCCTTGCCGAGTATGCGCGGAACAAGGTGATCGGAAAGGAGCCGCATGACCGAGGAGCCGCCTGTGCCGATCGTATAGCTGTAGCCGGTGCCGGTTGCGCCATCGCTGTCGGTGATGGTGACGATAGGCGTTTCCTGGCTGACGAAACTCTGGATAGCGTCAGTCCGCAGGACCTTCGGGGGCAGATCCACCATACGCAGTTCGACGCGTTCGATCTTTGCCATCGTATCAGCTCCGCAAGGTTTTGCCGGTTTCGGGCGAGAAGAGATGCGCCTGCGACAGGTCGAAACTGAACTTTACCACCTCACCGCTGGCAATGGCGCGCGGATTGAGCATGCGCGAAACCCATTCGCGCTCTGCCATGGTGACAAAGAGCAGCGTTTCATTGCCGAGCGGCTCGGTGATCGACACCGGCAGCTCCAGTTCGTGAACATCGGTGGCTTCACCGGAATTGAGGCCGTGCCCGGTCGGGTAGATATCATCAGGACGCAAGCCGAAAATCACCTTGTCGCCGGCCGCGACCTTGTTGCGGAATTCGGCCGGCAGCGGCAGGCTCTGGCCGCCCTCGAAAATAAGCTTTCCGTCCGCGACGCTGGCTTCGTTGAGGTTCATCGGCGGCGAACCGATGAAGCCGGCGACAAAGCGCGTGGCCGGACGCTTGAATACCTCGTCTGGCGTGCCGACCTGTTCGATATAACCGTCGCGCATGATGACGATGCGATCTGAGAGCGTCATCGCCTCGACCTGATCGTGCGTCACATAGATCATGGTGGATTGCACCTTGTTGTGCAGGCGCTTGATCTCCGTTCGCACCTGTGTGCGCAGCTTCGCATCGAGATTGGAGAGCGGTTCGTCGAAGAGGAAGACATCGGGCTGGCGCACGATGGCCCGCCCCATCGCGACACGCTGGCGCTGGCCGCCGGAAAGTTGCGACGGCCGACGGTCCATATATTTGCCGAGATCGAGAATCTGTGCCGCTTCGTTGACGCGGGCGTCGATCTCGCTCTGCGCAACTTTGCCGATCTTAAGTGAAAATCCCATATTCTCCCGCACGGTCATATGCGGGTAGAGCGCGTAGGATTGGAACACCATCGAGATATTGCGGGCGCGCGGCGGCAGATCGTTGACGGGCTTGCCGCCGATCTCGATCACCCCGTCGCTGATATCCTCGAGCCCGGCGATCATCCGCAGCGTCGTCGACTTGCCGCAGCCGGAAGGACCGACCAGCGCGATGAACTCGCGATCCTTGACCTCAAGATCGATGCCATGCACGACATCGACATTGCCGTAGCGCTTGACCAGCTTTTTGAGTGTGACGGGAGCCATACGAACTAACCTTTCACCGCGCCGAACGTCAGTCCGGATACGAGATGCTTTTGAATGATGAACGTCAGGGTGAGCGCCGGAATGATCATGACGACAGCGAGCGCGCACATGCCGCGCCAGTCGATGGTAAATTCCGACGTATAATCGAGAAGGCCGACGGGCAGCGTCTTCGAATTAACCGAGCGGGTGATCTGCGAGGCGAGCGCATACTCGTTCCACGAGGTGAGGAACGCGAAGATGCCGGCGGAAGCAATGCCGGGCCCAGCAAGCGGAAATTCCACCTGCCAGAACGCCTGCCAGCGCGTGCAGCCGTCGATCTGCGCGGCCTCCGCAAGGTCCTTCGGCACCTGGCGGAAGAAGCCGTCGATCAGCCAGATCGTAAAGGGCACATTCAGCGCCACGTAGACCAGGATCATCGCAAAGTGCGTATCGATGATGCCGAGGCGCGCGAAGATCATAAAGAGGGGCAGCGACAGCGCAATGCCGGGCACCGCACGGGTCAGCATGAATCCGAGGAAGATACCTGACTTGCCCTTGAACTTGTAGCGGGCAAAGGCGTAGCCGCCGGCGGTGCCGACGACCAGCGCAATGATCGTCGACGTAATCGAGATGATCAGCGAATTGCGGAAATAGTCGATGACCGGAATGCCGCCTTGGCCGGCCCCGCCGAACATGGCGCGATAGGCGTCGAATGAGAGTTCCTGGGGAATCCAGACCGGTGGCTTCGCCATGATCTCGACGGTGGGGCGCAGCGAACTCAGGACGATCCAGAGGCCCGGCAGGCAAATCACCAGCATCGCGAGGAACAGGCCGACGAGGTGGGCGCACTTCAGCGCGCGGCGCTTGAATTTATGGGATGTATTCAGATCCATCTTACCACTCCGCTCCAATCTGCTGGCGCGCAGCCGCAAGTTTCCTGAAGAAATAGACCGTGAAAAGGATCGAAAGCAGGATCGAGATATAGGCCATGGCATTGGCAAACCCCATGCGGCCATCGCTATAGGCGGTGCGCCCGATGAGGGTCCACAGGAGTTCGGTGCGCTTGGCCGGCCCGCCATCGGTCATGATCTTGACGATGTCATAGGCGCGCGCAACGTCAAGCGAGCGGATCGTCATGGCGATGAACGCGAACGGCATCAGGTACGGCCATGTGACGAAACGAAAAGTCTGCCAGGGCGTGCAGCCGTCGACCCGCGCCGCTTCGATGGGCTCCTGCGGCATGGCGAGAAGTCCGGCAAGGATCAGGATGGCGAAGACCGAGGTCGACGACCAGATCTCGGCGACGATGATCGAGAACAGGGCAAGGTTGCCGTCGATCAGCCACGGTATGGCATTGGTGGCAAGACCGAGCGATTGCAGGGCGTTGTTGATGAAGCCCACATTGTCATTGAAGAGGAACTTGAACTGGAAGCCAACTAGCACCGGCGAGAACATCATCGGGAACATCATCAGCGTGCGCAGGAGCCGCTGACCGTGCGTTGCCTTGTTGACGAGCATGGCAAGTCCGAGGCCGAGCATCATTTCCGCGTTGAGCGCAATCGTCAAAAGCAGAACGGTGCGTCCGAACGCCGTCCAGAATTCGTAGCTGGTGAGTGCCGTGACGTAGTTCCGGAAGCCGATGAGAACCCAGATCGTCTCGGGCTTGGTCAGACGGAACGGCGTAAAACTCGAATAGAGCGAGAAAAGCAGCGGCAGGACGATCACGGCGGCAAGAACGATGATCGCGGGCAGTAGCAAGAGTGTCGGCGCGGATAGTTTGAGAGATTTCATCTGATGCCTTGTTCTGACGTCACCTGGACAGCGAGCCAGCGCAATAATCACTGACCTTAAAGGTAAAACTTCCAGCTCAGGGCAAGGTCATTGCCCCGCGCCGGATGAATTGGACGATCGGGACAGCACCGCGTACTGCACCGTCCCGAAAGTGAAATCAGATCAGAGCTTGCCGGCGTCCTTCAGGATGTCGGTTGCCTTCTGGGCTGCGGTATCAAGCGCTTCCTTTGACGTCTTGTCGCCAAGGATCGCCGCCTGCAGTTCCGGATAGACCGCATTGGAAATTTCGATCCATTCGGCAAGTGGCGGAACGGGGAAAGCGCTCTTTGCCTCTTCCTGGAACGCATTTAGCACTTCCGACTTGTACGGATCGGATTTCGACTGCTCGATATCCCATTCCCATACCTTGGTGCGTGTCGGCAGCGGGCCATTCTTGGCTTCGAGCTTCTGGCTGTCTTCGTTGGTCAGCCACCAGACCAGAGAAGCAGCGGCATCCTTGTGGGCGCAGTTTTCCGTGACCGAGAAGCCGTGATGGCCGGACCAGCCGGTGCGCTTGCCGGAAGAACCCTTAGGCGCCACCTTGATGCCGACATTGCCCGCGACCTTCGACGACTTCGGGTCGTTGAAGAAGCTGGCCCAGCCCGGCCAATCGAGGTTGATGGCGATCGAACCTGAAGCGAAGCCCTGGCCGAGATCATCCCACAGATAGTTGGTCGTGCCAGCAGGCACAGCCTTTGCCTTGTAGAGGTTGACGAACCAGTCGAGCGCCTTGACGCCGGCTTCCGAATTGAAGGCCGGCTTGCCTTGCGCGTCGATATATTCGCCGCCTTCGGCAATGACCATTTCATAGAAGCGGCCGTTGATCGCCTCTTCCTTGCCGGCGAACTGCGTGCCGTAGAAATCCGGGGCCTTGGTGAAGAACTGCGCCTGATCCGAAACCTGCTGCCAGGTATCCGGCGGCGTCAGGTCGTAGCCGTACTTTTCCTTGAACGCCTTCTTGTTGGCGTCGTCCTCGTAAAGGCTCTTCTGGTAATAGAGCGCCGATACGTCGAACTGCGCGCGTGGCAGCATGACGAGCTTGCCGTCAAGCGTCGAGGCCTTGATGTTGTTGGGGACGAATTCCGCGATTTCTTCCGCCGGAAGCAGCTTGTTCAGGTCGGTATAGATGCCTGGATACTGCGGCGCGAACGACGAGTGGTTCGATCCGACACACCAGTTCAGGCTGCCCGAGGCGATGTCCGACTTGATCTCCTTGTCGAGCTCGAAATGGTTCTTCTTCGACAGGATGTTGACCTTGGCGCCCGTCAGCTTTTCCCACTCGCCGATACGCTCGTAGAGAGGCTCGTACTGCTGGCCGCCGATAAGCTTGGCGTCGATCGTCACGCCGTCGAATTTTCCAGGCAAGTCTGCCGCAACGGCTCCCTGCGCTGCCAACAACGCGATAGCCCCAGCTGAAACGCTGGCCAAAAGATACTTCATCGAAATTCCTCCCAAAGCGGGACCGCTCCCCGGCTCCCGCACAGTTAAACACCCATATATGGGCGCTTCATTCATATACAAACATTAATTGGGCTCTATCGTCAAGCAAGGAATTCGCTTTCCTACGAATATCCTCTTCGTATATGCATACTCTCAATGGGGAGATTTTTTATGACGGACGAAGACGACAGCGACCGGTATCGGGCGCCTGCGCTCGACAAGGGGCTAGATATTCTCGAACTGCTTTCTGGGATTGATGGAGGGCTCACCCAGGCGGAAATCGCCAAGTTTCTCGGGCGAAGCCCCAATGAATTTTATCGCATGCTCGACCGGCTGGTGCGGCGCGGCTATGTTACACGGCTGGAGGGCGACCGCTACTCTTTGACCCTTAAACTCTTCGGCCTTGCGCAGCTCCATGCGCCGGTGCGCCGCCTCGTATCCTATGCGACGCCCTTGATGCGCGACCTTGCCGTCAATTCTAAGCAGGCCAACCAGCTCAGCGTCTTCGATCGTGGCGCGGCGGTGGTCATCGCCCAACAGGAAGCCCCGGAATACTGGGGCATCTCGATCCGCGTAGGCTCGCACATCAGCCTGTTCAACACCGGCTCCGGTCACGTGCTTCTTGCCTTCAGGTCGGATGATGAGCGGGCCCTGATGATTGCCGAATACGAAAAGCACGCGGACGATATTGCCCAGCCTGCGGACTTTCTCGAGCGCCTCAACCAGATTCGCGAACGTGGATATGAGGTCATGCCGAGCGCTCAGACCGCAGGCGTCTACAACGTTTCAGCGCCGGTGCTTGGACCCGACGGGCGCGCCATTGCCGCCCTCACCTGTCCCTATATTCAGCTCCTGAACATTGCGAATGCTCCGGCCATCGACGATGCCCGCAAGATGCTGGTAGCGACGGCCCAGAAATTATCGGCACTCGCCGGGGCCGACGTCATTCATTCAAGCGTGCCCCGGCACGCCTGACCGAAAGAGGAATCCCCCCATGTCAGTCATGCCCTTGATCGATACTCACCTTCACATTATCGATCAGTCCGCCCTCTCTTATCCCTGGGTTGCCGGCGCAGAAGCTCTCAACCGCGACTTCAGCTACGAGGAATATGCTGTGCAGGCGCGCCGCGCCGGCATTGCACAGGCGCTACACATGGAAGTGGATGTCGCCGCGCACGAGATCGAGACGGAAACGGCCTACATTGCGAGCCTTGCCCGCCGCAAGGACAGCCTTATTGCCGGAGCCATATCCTCCTGCCGTCCGGAAGACGGGGATTTTCCGGCCTTCCTCGAACGTCAGATTGCCAACCCCCTGGTGAAGGGTTTTCGCCGCGTGCTCCATGTGATGCCAGACGCGCTTTCGGAAAGCCCGACGTTTCGCGACAATATCAAGAGCCTCGGCAAGACGAAGCTCACTTTCGACCTCTGTGTCCTGCCGCGTCAGATCGACAAGGCGATTGCGCTCGTTGACCTTGCACCGGATGTCACCTTTATCCTCGATCACTGCGGCGTGCCGGATATCAAGGGCGAAAAGTTCGACGAATGGAGCGGAAAGATTGCCGAGATCGCCAAGCGCAGCAACGTCATCGCCAAGATATCGGGGGTGGTTGCCTATGCGGACGCCGACGCTTGGCAAGTAGATACGCTCAAGCCCTATGTTCATCACGTGATCGACAGTTTCGGCTTTGACCGGCTCGTCTGGGGCAGCGATTGGCCCGTTTGCACGCTTGGCGGCGGGCTTGCTACCTGGGTCGCGGCAACCCATTCGCTCGTTTCCGGCTGCAGCAACGAGGAGCGGGGCAAGCTTTTCTCCCAGAACGCCCGCCGCATCTGGAATCTCGGCTGAATCTGCTATCGGTTCAAATAGGCTTGCCTGCTGCCGCCTGCCGCTTTACCCATGGTAAAATCAACGGCAGAAATGGCAGGGGCGACAATGGCGGTAGAGACAAGCGGACCGGA
This sequence comes from Phyllobacterium sp. YR620, assembly GCF_900104165.1. Lineage (NCBI taxonomy): Bacteria > Pseudomonadati > Pseudomonadota > Alphaproteobacteria > Hyphomicrobiales > Phyllobacteriaceae > Phyllobacterium > Phyllobacterium sp. YR620. The sequence continues at coordinate 116,311 of NZ_FNJP01000001.1, read as the reverse complement.
TCTTTTAAGCGTCGTGGTCCTGCTCGGCGCTGGCGTCGTCGCTGTGCCCTTGTTCAAGCGCCTCGGCCTCGGCTCCATCCTCGGCTATCTCGCGGCCGGGGTCGTCATCGGCCCGTTCGGCCTTAAGTTCTTTTCCGATCCCGAAACGATCCTGCATGTGGCGGAACTCGGCGTCGTGATGTTTCTTTTCATCATTGGCCTCGAGATGCAGCCTTCCCGGTTATGGGGGTTGCGCAAGGACATCTTCGGACTTGGCGCGCTTCAGGTCGGTGTCTGCGCCCTCCTTCTGACCGGCGTCGGCATCGCCACCGGCTTTCCTGTGGCGCATTCCTTTGTCGCCGGCGCCGGCTTCGTTCTGACGTCGACCGCCATTGTCATGCAACTTCTCGAGGAGCGCGGCGAGACGGCGACGCCTCAGGGTCAGCGCATGGTGTCGATCCTTCTTCTTGAAGATCTGGCCATCGTCCCCCTGCTCGCGATCGTCGCTTTTCTCGCCCCGATGAGCGTGGAAGCCGCAGGCGGCATGCACTGGGTTCCGATCGGCATAGGGATCGGGGCCATTGTCGGTCTCGTTCTCGCCGGCAAGTACCTGCTCAATCCGCTTTTCGGATTTCTTGCGCAGTCGCGCGCCCGCGAGGTCATGACGGCGGCGGCGCTGCTCGTCGTCCTTGGATCGGCGTTGCTGATGCAGGTGAGCGGGCTCTCCATGGCCATGGGCGCGTTCCTTGCCGGCGTGCTCCTTTCCGAATCGACGTTCCGCCACCAGCTCGAAGCCGATATCGAGCCTTTCCGTGGCATCTTGCTCGGCCTGTTCTTCCTAGCGGTCGGCATGTCGCTCGACTTGAGCGTTGTCGCTGCCAACTGGAAAACGGTCATTTTCTACGTCGTCGCCTTCAAGGTCGTGAAAGCGACCGGGATCTATGCCGTTGCACGGCTGCTGAAATCTTCCAACCGCGAGGCAATCGAACGCGCCGTCATCATGGCCCAGGGGGGCGAATTCGCTTTCGTGCTCTATGCGACAGCGACGGCCGTGGGCATTCTCGACGGCCAGGCGAATGCAATTCTTACAGCCGTGATCATCTTCTCGATGTTCCTGACGCCCCTGCTTCTCGTTGCCCTGCGTTTTCTCATGCCAGAAGAAAAACAGGACCTGGAAGCGGTCGAGGTGGCGGAAGGCCTTTCGGGCAACGTGCTGATCATCGGCTTCGGCCGGTTCGGACAGATTTCCTGCCAGCCGCTGTTGCTGCGCGGCGTCGATATCTCAATCATCGACAACGACGTTGAAATGATCCAGGCGGCATCGCAATTCGGCTTCAAGGTCTATTACGGCGATGGCACGCGGCTTGATATTCTGCACGCCGCCGGCGCCGGTCGGGCCCAGGCCGTTCTCATTTGCGTCGACAAGGCTGAGACAATCCTTTCGATCGCCAACCTGCTCAAATCAGAATTCCCGCTCGTGCAAATCTATGCGCGCGCCTACGACCGCGGCAATACGATCGAACTGATCAAGATCGGCGTCGATTACCAGATGCGCGAGACCTTCGAATCGGCGCTGATCTTCGGCGAGAATACGCTCGTCGGGCTCGGCGTCGACAGGCGCGAGGCCGCCGACGTGATCGAGGACGTGAGACGGCGCGACGCGGAACGTCTCGACCTTCAGGTGGCTGGAGGCATTCGCGCCGGCATCGACCTCATGAAGGGCAATGCCCCGGTTCCCGGCCCGCTGATCAAGCCGCGGCGCGCCGGTCAGGTAATCAACCCCGAGGTCGCCGGGGTGCAACCGCCGCAAAACGCCGACGCAAATTGAAGGGATCATCATCATGCCTGACACGGACGATGCGAAGATCACAGCCATTGTCGATTTCTGGCGCGAGGCCGGAGAGGAAAAATGGTGGACCAAGGATGAGGCATTCGATGAACTGTGCCGCGCGCAGTTTCTCGACGACCACTATGTCGCGGCGCGCCGCGAGTATGAACACTGGGTCGATACTCCCCACGGAGCTCTGGCACTGATGGTTTTGCTCGATCAGTTTCCCCGCAATTTCTTTCGCAATACCGGCCATATGTATGCTACGGACTCGCTGGCCCGCATGTATGCCCACCGCGCCCTCGAACAGGGTCACGACATCTCCATCGAAAACCCCTTGCGCGCCTTCTTCTATCTCCCCTTCATGCATTCCGAAGACCTCGACGATCAGAGGCGGTGTGTCGAACTTTGCAGCGGCGGCTCGCCTGCGAACGTCGAATACGCCCATGACCACTACGATATCATCCAGCGCTTCGGCCGCTTTCCGCATCGCAACGCCATTCTCGGCCGCACAATGACCGAGGAAGAACAGACCTTTCTCGATGCCGGCGGGTTTGCAGGGTAGCCAAAACACCCGGCTACCCCTTGAACTCGAACCTTGCGGCTGCCATTATAGGCCTATCTGGCACACGCAATTTTCACTTTGACAGCCAGTCAAACAGGGACTGACCGCGCATCGATGCCGGACGATCAATCTGAAGAGCCTCCAAGTCCGGACTTGCGAAGCATGCTGACTCTGCATGCGCAGCGTCAGCGACTACACTCCTATTGCGCTATTTATTCCGTTTTCCCCCACGCCCGCGGCTCCCGCTGTGGCATCGCGTTGTCACGCGTCGGCGCATCCGCCCGCCGCGCTGTACGCTGATTATTTTCTTCGAAAGGACCTGACGTTCCAATGGAATGGACCCTTGACTGGATTGCCGATCCCAATGCCTGGATAGGACTCCTGACCCTGATCGTGCTCGAGATCGTTCTCGGCATCGACAATCTCGTCTTCATTGCGATTCTTGCCGACAAGCTGCCTGCGCACCAGCGCAATCGCGCGCGCATTCTTGGCCTTTCGCTGGCGCTGATCATGCGCCTGCTGCTGCTTGCCTCGATTTCCTGGGTGGTGAAGCTCACGACCCCGCTGTTCAGCGTGGCAGGCTTCGGGTTCTCCGGGCGTGACATCATCCTCATTATCGGCGGCGTGTTCCTCCTGTTCAAGGGCACGATGGAACTGCACGAGCGCCTTGAAGGGCATCTTTCCGCCAAGGAAACGAATGCCGCCAACGCGGTCTTCTGGCAGGTCATCGCCCAGATCGTCGTTCTTGATGCTGTGTTCTCCCTCGATAGCGTCATCACCGCTGTCGGCATGGTGAAGTATCTCGAAGTCATGATGATCGCGGTCGTCATCGCCGTCGGCGTGATGATGCTGGCGGCAAAGCCGCTCATGAACTTCGTCAACCGCCATCCGACGGTCGTCATCCTCTGTCTCGGCTTCCTGATGATGATCGGCTTCAGCCTTATCGTCGAAGGCTTCGGCTTTCACATTCCGAAGGGCTATCTCTACGCGGCGATCGGCTTCTCGGTCCTCGTCGAAGCGGCCAACCAGCTGGGACGCCACAACCGTGAAAAACACGTCACCACGATGGATCTGCGCGACCGCACCGCCGGCGCGGTGCTGCGTCTTCTCGGCGGCGGACGCGGCGCCGAGGCGCCGCATTCCGATACGCTCGACGTCATTGCCGAGCACAGCGCCGCTAGCGACGTCTTCCATCCGGAAGAGAAGGAAATGATACGCGGCGTGCTCGACCTCGTTGAACGACCGGTGCGCTCGATCATGTCGCCACGCAATGAAGTCGAATGGCTCGATCTCGACGAGACCAACGAGGAACTCCTTGCCGAGATCCGCACCCTGTCCCACAGCCGCGTCGTACTGGCGCGCGGGCGCGTCGATGAATTTGTCGGCGTTGCGCTGACCAAAGATCTGCTGTTTGCCATACTCGACGGCGGCAAGATCGATTGGGAGAAGGTGACGCGCCAGCCGCTGATCTTCCACGAAAACGCCAATGTGCTGCGCGTCATGGAACAGTTGCGCGGCTCTTACGTGCAGATGGGCGTGGTGCTCGACGAGCATGGTTCGTTCGAGGGCATCGTCACGCCTACCGACGTTCTTGAGGCGATCGCCGGCGATTTCCCCGAGGAGGGCGAGGATAGTCCGGTCATCGAGCGGGCCGAGGACGGCAGCATGGTCGTTGACGGCTATATCGACATTCGCCGCCTTGGCGGCCTGATCGATCGCGACCTGGTCGACGATGGCGACCGCTACACGACGCTTGCGGGCTATATACTGTGGAATCTGGGTCACATTCCCGCAGCGGGCGAGAAACTCACCGTCGACGACCTCGAATTCGAGATCGTCGAGATGGAGGGACGCAACATCGGGAAGGTCCGCATTTCGCCGGCCCAGACCGCAGCCTTCATCTGACGCCAGCCGCGGTCCGGACGTTTTTCGGACCGCCCTTGCCATCAACTGCCGAGGATGGCCTTTTTGAACGTCTCGATATTGTGGTGCATCATGTCGATGTAGGTGCTTGCACCCTCATCCGGCTTTGACAAGGCATCCGAATAGAGCGTTCCACCAACCTTGAGCTTTGTTTCGCTGGCGATCTGCTCGATGAGGCGCGGATTGGTGATGTTCTCAACGAAAATCGCCGAGGCCTTGTCTTCCTTGATCTGCTTGATCAGGGCGACAATATCGGCGGCAGAGGCCTCCGAATCCGTCGATATGCCCTCAGGCGCGAGGAAGGTCAGACCATATTCATGCTGGAAATAGCCGAAGGCATCATGTGACGTGATGACCAGCCGCTTCGACTCCGGGATGGAGGCGATTGCCGCCTTGACATCGGTTTCGGTTGCGTCGAGCTTTGCCGTATAGGCGGTCGCGTTGCTTTTATAGGTATCGCAATTTGCAGTGTCGGCCGTGCAGAAGGCATCGACGATATTCTTCACATAAATCTTGGCATTGCTGATCGATTGAAACGCATGTGGATCGAACGCCTCATGTTCTTCGTGCTGCGTGCCGCTGGCCGCTTCATGATGGTGTTCGTCCTCGGCACTCTTGATCGGCTCGACGCCCTTGCTCAGCTCAATGATCGGCGCCTTTGTGGCGCTCGCTTCAACGAGACGCGGCAGAAAGCCTTCGAAATGCAGGCCATTCACCAGCACCACATCGGCGCTGGCCACCGCCGCGGCATCAGCGGGCTTCGGTTCATAGACATGCGCATCGCCATCCGGACCGACGAGGGTCGTCAGCTTGATCTTGTCGCCGCCGACATTCTTGGCGAAGTCCGAAATCACCGTGAAGCTGGAGACCACCTTGAGGGGATCGGCAAATGCGGCCGAGTATGCCCCGCTCAGTAATAGTATAACATTCACAGTTGCGGCAAGTTTGAAGGCTGTTTTCATGTGTTCCATTCCAGTTTTGCTAGGCGGTTCTGTGGCGGTGAGGACGCAGGCGGCTATTGATGACGCCACGTGTGCCGATGACGATCGAACTCAGATAGATCGCACCGGCCGATAGAATGATGGCGGGCCCCGAAGGCACGGCAAAATGATAGGAAATCAAAAGCCCGCCGGCGCATGAAATGCAGCCGATGACGATGGCAAGACCGCACATCGGTCCGACGCGCGAGGTCCAGAAGCGGGCAGCAGCGGCCGGCAGCATCATGAGGCCTACGGCGAGCAGAGTGCCGAGCGCCTGGAAGCCGCCGACGAGGTTGATGACAACCAGGGCGAGGAAAATGAAATGCACCGGAGTGCCAATACGGCTTACCGAGCGCAGGAAGAGCGGATCGAGACATTCGGCGACAAGGCCGCGCCAGAAAATGGCGAGCGTGACGACGCTGATGGCGGAGATTATCCCGATCAGGCTCAGCGCCTCATTGTTGAGTGCGAGCACCGTTCCAAAAAGCACATTCATCAAATCGACATTCGAGCCGCGCAACGAGACGATCAGGACCCCGAGCGCCAGTGAAATCAGATAGAAGGCCGCCATCGACGCGTCCTCCTTCTGGATGGTGAAGCGCGAGACGGCGCCGGCGCCGAGCGCGACGATGACGCCGGCCACAAGACCTCCAATCGTCATCGGCACGATTTGCAGCCCGTAAAGGAGAAAGCCGACCGCGGCGCCAGGCAGGATGGCATGCGCCATCGCATCGCCGGTGAGGCTCATGCGCCGCAACATCAGGAACACACCGACCGGGCAGGAACCGAGGGCCAGCGCGATCGAGCCAAGCAAGGCGCGCTGCATGAAGCTGTAGTCGGCGAACGGCGCGATAAAGAAATCATACATGATCGCGCTGCCCGTGATGATGGTGCTCGTGATCATGATGCGCGTGATGGTGATGACCGTCGTCGTGGTGGTGCGCCGCCAAATGGGCGTCGTCGTCCTCCCACCAGGGCGCACCCTCTTCCCAGGCCTCGTGAAATTGGCGCGCATGCAGGAGATTTTCCGGCCGCAGCGTCTCACGCGATGCGCCCCAGGCGATGGATTTTCGCGCAAGGAGTAGCGTCTCTGGAAAATGCTCTCGCACAAGGTCGAGATCATGGACGACGACCATAATTGTGCGATTCTCGCCGTGCCAACGCTTGATAAGATCGATCAGGTCGCTGACGGTTTTCGTGTCGATCGCATTGAACGGCTCATCGAGCAAGATGAGATCGGCATCCTGCAGCAGGACCCTGGCAAATAGCGCACGCTGCAACTGTCCGCCGGAGAGCGTATCGATCGGGCGCAGTTCGAAGCCTTCGAGGCCGACGCTCATCAGGGCCTTGGATACTCTTTCCTTGTCTTCAGCGGTGATGCGTCCAAGCAGTCCGCGCTTTGGCCAAAGGCCAAGCGAGACGAGATCGACGACACGCGCAGGGAATGTGCGGTCGAGTTCGGACTGCTGCGGCAGGTAGGCAATGCGCGTCCCCTTCTCGACCGTACAGGACCCCGACATCGGCTTTAAAACACCGACAATCCCCTTCATCAGTGTGGATTTGCCCGACCCGTTCAGGCCAACGACGGCCGTAAGCGAGCCGCGGCGAACGCTTCCATTCAAATGATGCACGGCCGGGTGCCGGTGATAGCCGAGCGTAAGGTCGCGAAAGGTCAGGCAGGGTACGGGCATTGTTTCTACTGCGTTCGCTGAAGGTGCCGCCAATGCGCGGGCTTTTCCAAATCGATATGTGATGTTATTACATTAGTCAACAATGGCGAATTTGAGAACCGCTGAAAATCGTGTATCCACTGGCACCAAGGCCCAAGACTGACTATCTGCTACTGATGATCAAGGAGCATTTTCGGCAATGACATCGACGCAAGAGCTGACCAAGAACCAGGCGCTGGTTTTCAATGCCCTGGCTCGCGCCGAGGGGCCTCTCAGCGCTTACACGATACTCGACCAGCTGCGCGGCGAGGGTTTCCGCGCCCCGCTCCAGGTCTATCGCGCCCTCGACAAATTGCTCGACTACGGCATGATCCACCGGCTCGAAAGCATCAATGCCTTCGTCGCCTGTTCGCATCCGCACAACCACAGCCACAGCCATGGCATGACCGCCTTTGCCATCTGCGAGAAATGCGGTCAGGTATCTGAATTTTCCGATGAAGTGATCACGGGACGCGTGCGCGAGTGGACAAGCGAAAACGGCTTCAGGCAGTCGAAAACCACGATTGAAATACGCGGCGTTTGCGCCAACTGCGCGGCGGCCTAATCGCCTTCTACAATCAGCGTTTGTAGGCCTTCAGCCAAATATCCACGCCGGATGTCACGGTCTTGCGGATAAGCGCGGGCGACGGAGGCGTCGCCATGCAGCCGAATATGCGCTTCTTGAAAAGGCCTGACATGAAAAGGTCAGCCAGCTGATAGGTTGCAAGCTCGGTGTCCTCGATGTCGAGGGTTCCGGCGGCGACATGCTTGTCGATCAGCGCCCGCATAAGCGCCTGGCCACGCCGCGGACCCCTTTCGTAGAAATCGCGGCTCATTGACGGCATGCGCTCGGCAACGCCGATGACGACACGCTGCGCGCGGATGACGACATCGGAGGTTACGACCGTCGCCAGAGCAGTGCCGAACTCGATCAGAGCGTCGCGCAAATCGCCTTCGCTTTCGAGCGCATGATAGATGTCGGCAAACAGCACTTCGCGATAGTGATTGCAGAGCTCCATGAAGAGCTCTTCCTTGCTGTCGAAGTAAACGTAGATCGTGCCCTTTGAAACGCCGGCCTCACGCGTGATGTCATTCATGCTGGCCGCATCAAATCCCATTTGCGAGAAAATGCGGTTTGCCCCCTCGAGGATCTGCTGACGCTTGGCCGGATCCTGGCCCGCTGCAAGGCGGCCCGGACGGTCCCCATCGGTCATGAACTCGGCATCCGAAAGGGGGTGCGCCTTCACGACGTATGGCTTGGTAGACGACATATGAAAGTATTTTCCTTATTTCCGATTCTTTTTCGAACCAGTCGGTTCGATCCACTTGATATGCGCCTCCATTTGCGCTATGTCAATGATCGAACCGATTGGTTCAATCACTTTTCAGAGTGAATTCCATAAGAAAGAGCCTTTCAATGCCAGCGTCCAAAGCAAAGAATGAAGCTGATATCCGTCAGTTTCCGGCCCCGGCTCCTGCCGCCAAGGTAGAGGCTCCGGCGAAGGTCGAAGCGCCGCAAGCCGACATTGCCGCGGCAGCGCCGGCAGTGCCGAAGAAGCGTTCGAAGAAGCGCTTGATCCTGCCGGTCGTGGTTGTCGCTGCCCTGTGCGCAGGCGCCTGGTACGGCCACGAGTGGTGGACGACGGGCCGATTCATGGTTTCAACTGACGACGCCTACGTTCAGGGCGATATCACTGCCATTGCCCCGAAGGTCATGGGCTATATCGACACGATCAATGTCGTTGCCAACCAGCGCGTTAAGGCGGGCGACCCGTTGATCACGCTTGACAATGGCGACTATACGATTGCCGAGAAGCAGGCCGAGGCGCAGATCGAAACGCAAAGACTTTCTCTCGACCGTATCAAGGCGCAGACGGAAGCCGCCAGGGCTTCGTTGCAGCAGGCCCAGGCTGGCAAGCTTGCTGCCCAGGCCGTGCTGACCAATGCGGAGAACTCTTCGGTTCGTGCCAAGCAGCTTCATGCAACGAGCTTTGCATCGCAGTCGCAGCTCGATGACGCGACGGCAGCTCTCGACCAGGCAAAGGCGAACATCGCTTCGTCCGATGCGCAGATTGCCACGGCAAACGCCAATATCGGCGTGCTCGACGCCCAGTATAAGGAAGCTGAAAGCGCGATCGCCTCGCTGCAACTCGCCAAGGACAAGGCCGCTCGCGACCTGGGCTTCACCATCATCCGCGCGCCAGTGGATGGCGTCGTCGGCAATCTTGCCGCCAAGAAGGGCGATCTCGTCAGCTCGGGTCAGCGCCTCGCGGCCCTCGTTCCGGTGAATGCGCTCTATATCGATGCGAACTACAAGGAAACGCAGCTCAAGGATATCGAAGTCGGGCAGAAGGTGCATGTACGTGTCGACGCGCTGTCGGGCGAGACCTTCGAAGGCACCGTTGCCTCCGTGGCGCCCGCATCGGGCGCCGTGTTCTCGCTGCTTCCGCCTGAAAACGCGACCGGCAACTTCACCAAGGTCGTCCAGCGCGTACCCGTCCGTATCGCCTTGCCCGCCGACGTGCTTGCCAGCGGCAAGCTCCAGGCTGGTTTGAGCGTTGTCGTCGACGTCGATACCCGCACGACGCCGAGCTCATAGCCGGATAGGCCGAGAATCATGTCAAAAGCCGCAGCCATCGGAGGGCCCGCAGCACCTGCGGTTCCTGACGAACATATCGATCCGAAGAAGGCGATCGCCTTCCTCGCCATGGTCTTTGGCATGTTCATGGCGATTCTCGACATTCAGATCGTCTCGGCCTCGCTGGCCGAAATCCAGGCCGGCCTCAGCGCCAGTTCCGATGAAATCTCCTGGGTGCAGACGTCCTACCTCATCGCCGAAGTCATCATGATTCCGCTGTCCGGGTTCCTCGGACGGCTGCTTTCGACACGTGTCCTCTTTTCGGCATCGGCCGCAGGCTTCACGCTCGCCAGCATTCTTTGTGCGACGGCGACGAACATCGACCAGATGATCATCTACCGCGCGATCCAGGGCTTTATCGGCGGCGGAATGATCCCCAGCGTTTTTGCTGCGGCCTTTACCATTTTCCCGCCTTCCAAGCGCTCGATCGTTTCGCCGATGATCGGTCTCGTCGCCACGCTCGCGCCGACAATCGGTCCGACAGTCGGCGGCTATTTGAGCAACGCTTTCTCCTGGCACTGGCTCTTCCTCGTCAACGTCATACCGGGCATTCTGGTCGCCGTCGCCACCTGGAACCTCATCGACTTCGACAAGGGCGATCGCTCGCTGCTCAGCAAGTTCGACTGGTGGGGGCTTGCCGGCATGGCAGCGTTCCTTGGTTCGCTCGAATACGTTCTGGAGGAAGGCCCGCGCAATGACTGGCTGCAGGACACGACAATCTTTTATTGCAGCATCGTGCTCGTGATCGGCGCCGTCACCTTCTTCTATCGCGCCTTTACCGCCGAACAGCCGATCGTCGACCTTTTCGCCTTCAAGAACCTGAACTTCGCGTTCGGGTCGGCATTCTCATTCGTCCTCGGTATCGGCCTCTATGGCTTGACCTATATTTATCCGGTCTATCTTGGCCGCATTCGCGGCTACGATGCGCTGATGATCGGCGAGGCGCTGTTTGTCAGCGGCCTTTCCATGTTCCTGACGGCACCGATTGCCGGCTTCCTTTCCGGCCGCATGGATCCGCGCATCATGATCATGATCGGCTTCCTTGGCTTTGCCGCCGGCACCTGGACCATGACGCATCTCACCGCCGACTGGGATTTCTACGAGCTTCTCATTCCACAGATCCTGCGTGGCTGCTCGCTGATGCTGTGCATGGTGCCGATCAACAATCTGGCGCTCGGCACATTGCCACCGTCGCGATTGAAGAATGCTTCGGGACTTTTCAACCTGACGCGTAATCTCGGCGGTGCGGTAGGGCTTGCGGTTATCAACACAATTCTCACGGACCGTGGAGCATTACACTATGCGCAGCTTTCGGAGAACGTTCGCTGGGGTAATCCTGAAGCGCAGGAACTCATCGACAGCATGACCAGGAAGTTTGCGGCCAACGGCCTCGACGGCCCGACAACGGCGCTGAGCAAGGTCTCGGGGATGGTGCATCAACAGGCCTCGCTCCTGTCGTTCATGGATGTTTTCTACATCCTGACGCTGCTCTTTGCCTCGCTTGCGGTTTTTGCCATTCTCATGCGCAAACCCGGCGCACCAGCGCCCGGGGGCGGCGGCGGCCACTGAACGGAATAACTATTTAGTCGGCGCATATTGCCTGCGGGTTCCCCTCGCCATTTCCGGGTCAGCTAAGCTACTCGAACTAATGCGTAAGATGTACCTTTCGTATTAATTGCTAAGCCACGAAAAAAGTGGTTCACTCCAGCGTACCCGCTCAGGGAGAAGACGTTCACCAGCTTGTCATCGGTCTGTCATCCAACTGACATGAGAGACCTTTATCGGGGAGCAGAACGTCCAAAAGAGCCAATGACGTATCGCAAAAGGGGTTTACCAAATGATCGATTATTCCAAACGATTGCTCGCGCTGTCGACGGCTGTGCTGTTCGCGGGTACGACGATTTCGTTCGCCGAAGCACCGGCCGAACTGGTCGCCGCGGCCAAGAAGGAAGGCACGTTGACGACGATCGCCTTGCCGCACGACTGGTGCGGATATGGTGACATCATCGCCGGCTTCAAAGCCAAGTACGGCCTCGAAGTCAACGAACTCAACCCGGATGCCGGTTCGAAGGACGAAGTCGAAGCCATCAAGGCGAACAAGGACAACAAGGGTCCGCAGGCTCCTGACGTCATCGACGTCGGTCTTTCGTTCGGCCCCGACGCCAAGAAAGACGGCCTGACGATGCCTTACAAGGTATCGACCTGGGATTCGATCCCGGCCGAACTGAAGGACGCCGACGGCCATTGGTTCGGCGACTATTATGGCGTCATGTCGCTGCAGGTAAACACCGATATCGTCAAGAACGTCCCGAAGGATTGGGCCGACCTGCTCAAGCCGGAATATGCCAACAGCGTTGCGCTGGCCGGTGATCCGCGCGCCTCGAACCAGGCGATCCTCGCCGTTTCGGCTGCCGGCGCGTCGACAGGCGCCAAGCCCGGCGCCGCAGGCGGCGAAGCCGGCCTGAAGTACTTTGCCGAACTCAACAAAGCTGGCAACTTCGTTCCGGTCATCGGCAAGTCCGGCACGCTCGCACAGGGTGCAACCCCGATCATCATCAGCTGGGACTACAATGCTCTCGCCGGCCGTGACACCCTCAAGGGCAACCCGCCGGTTGAAGTCGTCGTTCCGCCGTCCGGCGTTCTGGCCGGCGTTTACGTGCAGGCCATAAGCGCCTACGCACCGCACCCGAATGCTGCCAAGCTCTGGATGGAATACCTCTATTCCGACGAAGGCCAGATCGGCTACCTCAAGGGCTATTGCCACCCGGCCCGTTTCCAGGACCTGGTAAAGAACAACAAGGTCCCGAAGGAACTTCTCGACAAGCTTCCGCCAGCAGCAGCATACGAGAAGGCATTCTTCCCAACGCTCGATGAACAGGCTGCCGCCAAGGAAGTCATCACCAAGGGTTGGGACAAGGTCGTCGGCGCCAACGTCCAGTAAGCCGCATTCAGCGATCCCCGCGGAGCAATCCGCGGGGATTCCTGCATTGAGCAACGCGTTGTGCTAGGTTGCACACGCGGGCTTATCTGAAAGCGATTGTCGGCTCATCCTGTGCTGGTATCCTGCACCAGGAATTTGAACCCAAGAAGCGGTCTCGAACACTCCATGAGTGCAATCTCAGAACCAGGTCCTACACTTCCCGTCGCGGCGGCCGAGAAAAAGCGGCTTTCGCTCGATTGGCTCGGCGTCATGCCGTTCATGATCTTTGCCCTCCTGTTCCTGGTCTTGCCGACCGTCTTTCTCGTTGCAGGCGCATTCCAGGATCCGCAAGGCAAACTGACTTTTGCCAATATCGCCAACCTCTTCCAGCCGTCGATCCTCAACGCCTACTGGATCTCGATCAAGATTTCGCTGGCCTCTGCCCTACTTGGCGCGGGAATTGGCTTCGCCATCGCCGCCGCCGTCGTCCTGGGCGGTCTGCCTGCATGGATACGAGCACCGTTGATGACATTCTCCGGCGTCGCCTCGAATTTTGCCGGCGTTCCCCTCGCCTACGCCTTCCTGTTTACATTGGGGCGCACCGGGCTCGTTACCTATCTTTTGTTGAACGTCTTCGGCTTCAACCTCTACGCCCACGGCTTCAACCTGCTGAGCTTCTGGGGCCTGACGATAACGTATCTCTACTTCCAGATTCCGCTGATGGTCCTCATCATCACGCCGGCGCTTGACGGATTAAAGCGGGAATGGCGGGAAGCTGCGCTCATTCTCGGCGCGACGAAGAACCAGTATTGGCGAATGGTTGCCTTTCCGATTCTCTGGCCGGCATTGCTGGGCACGATCCTGCTGCTGTTTGCCAATTCGTTTGGAGCAATCGCCACCGCCTATGCGCTGACCGGGTCTTCGCTCAGTATCGTGCCTATCGTCCTTTATGCGCAGATCCGCGGCGACGTCCTGCAGGACCCGCAACTCGGCTACGCGCTCGCCTTCGGCATGATCGTCATCACCGGCATTTCCAACGGCGTCTATATCTGGATGCGTGCCCGCAGCGAACGGTGGCTCAAATGAAGACGAATCGCTTCTGGTCTTGGCTCGCGCTCGCCTTCGGCATCCTCTATTTCACATTGCCGCTGATCGGCCTTCTCGAGTTTTCGCTGCGGATGCGGCGCGGTACCTATTCGCTTGACGCCTACTGGGTCGTCTTGAGCGATCCGGGCTTTCAGGCAACCTTCGGTTATTCCGTGGTCATGGCCATCGCGACGATCATCGTCGGCGTAGTCCTGGTCGTTCCGACCGCCTATTGGGTACGGCTGCGACTACCGGGGTTGCGTCCGTTCATCGAGTTCATCACCCTGTTGCCGCTGGTCATTCCCGCAATCGTTATCGTCTTCGGCTATATTCGCCTTTATAATACCTCGTCGATCTTGCCTCTGACCGGATCTGCGATGGGAACCAACATCCTGCTTTGCCTCGGCTATACCACATTGGCGCTGCCCTATATGTACCGTGCTGTCGACACCGGCCTTGGCGCCATCGATATACGGACCATGACGGAAGCCGCCGAAAGTCTCGGCGCAAGCCGGATCACCATCATGTCGAGCATTATTCTGCCGAATGTGCTTGTCGCCGTGCTTTCGGGTGCATTCCTGACCTTCGCCATCGTCATCGGCGAGTTCACCATGGCGGCGCTGCTCAACCGGCCCGCATTCGGCCCGTTCCTGCAATTGCTCGGCGCCAACCGTGCCTATGAGCCGGCCGCTCTATCCGTGATTGCCTTCGCCATTACCTGGGTCTGTATGGGCCTCATCCAGGTCGTTACCCGCCTTAACAAATCTCTCGCTGCGACCCGGCGATAATCGGAAGAAACAACACCATGTCGTTCCTTACCATCAGCCATTTGAAAAAGAGCTTCGGAGCCACAACCGTCGTTCATGATTTCAATCTTAACGTCGAGAAAGGCGAATTCATTTCGTTCCTCGGGCCGAGTGGGTGCGGCAAGACGACGGTGCTGCGCATGGTTGCGGGCTTCGAAACGCCGTCTTTGGGCAGCATCAGCATCGGCGGCAAAGATGTCGTCAACTTGAAGCCGAACCAGCGCAATATCGGCATGGTCTTTCAGGCCTATGCTCTCTTTCCCAATATGACGGTTGCGCAGAATGTTGCCTTCGGTCTGAAGGTGGCAAAGAAGCCGCAGGCTGAAATCACTGCGACGGTGCAAGAGATGCTGTCCTTGATCAAACTCGATCACCTGGCCGAGCGCTTCCCCTATCAGCTTTCCGGCGGACAGCAGCAGCGCGTCGCGCTGGCGCGGGCGCTCGCGACGAAGCCGCAGGTGCTGTTGCTCGATGAACCGCTCTCGGCCCTCGATGCCAAGATCCGCGTCTCGCTGCGCGAGGAAATTCGCGCCATCCAGCGCAAGCTCGGCATCACCACCATCTTCGTGACGCACGACCAGGAAGAAGCGCTGTCTATATCCGATCGCATTGTCGTCATGTATGAGGGCCGTGCCGAGCAGGTCGGCGCTCCCTTCGAGATCTACAACCAGCCGGCATCACGCTTTGTCGCCTCGTTCGTCGGGACGCTGAATACGATCGACGCCGTGGTTCGCGACGCCAAGACCGGCATCATCACAGTTGACGGCAAGGATGTCGCCATCGGTCCGCGCCTCAACGGTCACCAGTCCGGCGACCGGATTTCGCTCGCGGTGCGCCCCGAGGCGGTCAGCCTTGGCGAAGCCACGGACAAACGCGAGACAACGCTCTACGGCAAGATCAACAGCGTGCACTTCCTCGGCTCGGTGATCCGTATCCGCGCATCGCTTGGCGAAAACGTCGTCTCGTTCGATACGTTCAACAATCCGAGCGCTCCGCCGCCGGAACCCGGCGAGAACGTCAAGGTCAGCCTCGCTGCAAAGGACCTCCTGGTCCTCGGGCACTAAGTCTTGAACTCAAGTGCCATGCAATCTCACGACTGGACGGGAGCGCCGTTTCCCGCGCCCCCTTGTTTAATCGCAGTATCTGCGGCTATCCCGCAATCGCTTCATCAAGCAGTTTCAGCGCCGCTTTCTTGGTGAGTTTCACTGGATTGCCACCGGCCGTCGGATCGACAATCGCCATATCCGCGATGTGTTCCTTCTGCTTCTTGCTCATGTCCAGATCCTTGATTAGGCCGGGCAGCGTGTGCGGGACTTTCAGTTCCTTACGCAGTTTCAACACCGCCTTGGCAAAGCCGTCGAAGCCCCCCTTGATGCCGATATAGTTCGCAAGGCGGCCAATTCGCTCCTCGACGGCGTCGCGGTTGAAGGCGAGCACATAGGGCATGAACACCGCATTGGTCATGCCGTGATGCGTATCGTAGATCGCGCCGATCGGATGCGACAACGAATGGATTGCGCCAAGCCCTTTCTGAAACGCCGTTGCACCCATGGCTGCTGCGCTCATCATGTGCGCACGCGCAGTCAAGTCCTTGCCGTCGGCAAAGGCCTTGGGGAGGTTTTCGAATACCAGCCGGATGCCTTCGACCGCGATGCCGTCGGCCATCGGGTGATAGCCCGGCGCGCAATAGGCTTCGAGGCAGTGGGCGAGCGCATCCATGCCCGTGCCTGCGGTGATGAATGCCGGCATGCCGACCGAAAGTTCGGGATCGGCAATCACAATCGCCGGCAGCATCTTCGGGTGGAAGATTACCTTTTTGGTGTGGCTTTCTTCATGGGTGATCACGCCGGCGCGGCCGACCTCAGACCCGGTTCCGGCCGTTGTCGGGACGGCAATGACCGGCGCGATCGCATCGCTATTTGCCCGCGTCCACCAGTCTCCGATGTCCTCGAAATCCCAGAGCGATCGTGTCTGCCCGGCCTGAAAGGCGATCAGCTTGCCGAGGTCGAGCGCCGAACCGCCACCAAAAGCGATGACGCCATCATGCTTGCCCTTTTTGAAGGCGGCGATACCCGCCGTCAGGTTCGATTCCACCGGATTGGGTTTCACATCCGAGAATACCCCATAGGGCACTTTGGCGTCGTCGAGGATTTTCAGCGTGCTCGCTACGACCGGCAGTCTGGCGAGCCCTGGATCGGTGACGAACAGCGGATTTTTGATCCCCGTCGCTTCCAGCACTTCCGGCAGTTCCTTGATGCGCCCCGCGCCGAAACGAACCGTCGTCGGATAATTCCACTTGGAAATGAGTTTGCTCATGTGATTTTTCTTTCGGATGGATGGGATCAGTATGTGAGATTACCCCCTCTGCCTGCCGGACATCTCCCCTGTCGGAAGATGGGCGGTAGCCCAGAGGAGGGTAGATCATGATCAAATGGCTTCGCGCAAATGATACGACTTCGGCCGGGTGAGATTGCCATAGCCGATCGCGGACATGGCACCGCCCTTGCCCGTCTCTTTGACCCCGGTCCAGACCAGCGCCGGATCGATATAGTCGCAGCGATTCATGAACACGGTGCCGGTTTCAATCCGATCGCCGATCTTGGCGGCGTGGTCGGTGTCGGTCGTCCACAGCGATGCCGTAAGGCCGTACTGGCTGTCGTTCATCAGCGCGAGCGCCTCCTCGTCATTGCGCACCTTCATGATGCCGACGATCGGGCCAAAACTCTCTTCTCGCATCACGCTCATCTGATGATCGACGCCCGTCAATACCTCTGGGGCGAGGTAGGGCGAACCTGCAATGTCCTTGGCGACACGCATGTTGACATGGGCCTTGGCGCCCTTACGCAGCGCCTCCGCCTTTTGCTCGCGCACAAGATCGGCAAAGCGCGTCTGCGCCATCGGTCCCATTGTCGTCTCTGCATCCAGCGGATTGCCGACCACATACTGCTTGGTCAGGTCGATGAAGCCGTCGATGAAGCGGTCATAGACGTTCTCATGCACATATATGCGCTCGATGCCGCAGCAGCATTGACCCGAATTGAAGAACGCGCCATCGACGAGGTTAGCGACGGCATGGTCGAGATTGACATCCGGCAACACGTAGGCCGGATCCTTGCCTCCAAGTTCAAGGCCAAGTGTCATGAACGTCCCCGCTGCCGCCTTCTCGATGGCACGACCACCCGCCACCGACCCGGTGAAATTCACATGGTCGATACGGCCGGAACCCAGCAGCTTTTCGGTCTGGGCGTGGCTGAGAACGATGTTCTGGAAGACACCCTTGGGTAGCCCCGCCCTCTCGAAAGCCTGCGCGAAGCGTTCTCCAACGAGCAGCGTCTGCGCCGCGTGCTTAAGGATCACGGCATTGCCGGCCATCAGCGCGGGAATGATCGTGTTGACTGCAGTGAGGTACGGATAGTTCCACGGCGCAATGACCATGACGACGCCGAGCGGCACATGCTTGATGTAGCGGCGAAAGCCCGGCCTGTCGTTTTCGACGACGGGCGCAAGCGCCTGCTCGGCGATGCGGACCATATAGCGGGTACGCTCCTCGACGCCGCCCTTTTCACCGCCATAGCGCACGGGACGGCCCATTTGCCAGGCGATCTCCGGCACGATCTCGTCATTCATGGCGAGCAGCGCGTCAAGCGCCGCAAGACAGAGCCGTCCGCGCTCTTCGATGCTCGTCTGCGCCCAATCCGTCTGCGCAAGTTTCGCTGCTTCCACCGCTGCATCCACGGCTTTGTCGGTAGCGATGGGGCGTTCCGCATAGACGGATCCGTCAATGGGGGTAATCAGTTTGACCGTGTCGGCCATGGGTTCAACCTCTAGTCTGGTTCTGGTGTTCCGTCTTCAATACCGTTCGAAGCCGCGATGCAACTCCCAGTCGGTCACGCGCCGATCATATTCGAACTGTTCCCAGCGCGCGGTGTGGACATAGTGCTCCACAACATCGTCGCCCAGCGCGGTTTTGAGCATCTTGGAACGGGCAAGCGTTTCGGTGGCGTCACGCAGCGTCTTCGGAATTTCCTTGAGACGAGCGCCGCCATAGGCGTCACCCTTGAAGGGCGCGGCAAGCTCCAGTTTCTCGTCGATTCCCGCCAGCCCCGAGGCAATCAGTCCGGCGAAAGCGAGGTATGGATTGAGATCCGCACCGCCGATGCGGCATTCGATGCGGATGCCCTTGGTGCCTTCGCCGCAAAGACGGAAACCCGCCGTGCGGTTGTCGAGGCTCCATACATTCTTCGTGGGCGCGAAGGTACCGGCCTGAAAGCGCTTATAAGAGTTGATGTAAGGCGCGAGAAAATAGGTGAAATCATCGGCATATTTCAATTGGCCGGCCACCCACTGACGCATCAGCGCTGACATCGTGTGTTCGGCGTTCTTGTCGTAGAAGAGCGGGGTCTTGCCGTCGGCGCTCCATAATGAATTGTGGACATGGCTCGAACTGCCGGCGAGAGAATAATCGTACTTTGCCATGAAAGTGATCGCCTTGCCCATCTGGGTGGCGATCTCCTTGCAGCCATTTTTCATGACGACGTGGCGGTCGGCCATTTCCAGCGCCTCGGCATAGCGCACATTTATCTCTTCCTGGCCCGGGCCCCACTCTCCCTTGGAATTCTCGACCGGTATGCCGGCGTCGAACAGGCCATTGCGGATGGCCCGCATGACCACATCTTCCTTGGTCGTCATCTGGATAATATAATCCTGGATATAGGGCGAAGCCGTTGCCATGCCCTTCCAGTTCTTGGCCCGCGCCGTCTCATAGGTCTCGTCGAAGAGATAGAATTCGAGTTCCGATGCAAAATAGGCGAGATAGCCACGATCCTTCAATCGCGCGAGTTGGCGCTTCAGGATGCTGCGCGGCGAATGCGGCAGGTCCTCGTGATGATGATGGTCGAGAATGTCGCAGAGAACGAGGGCGCATTTTTCGAGCCACGGGATATGGCGGATGGTCGAAAGATCGGGCTTGATGACGAAATCGCCATAGCCCTGCTGCCAGCTCGCGGCCTTGTAGCCTGGCACCGGCTCCATATCGATGTCGTTGGCCAGGAGATAGTTGCAGCCATGCGTTTCGTCATGCGCCGACTCGACGAAATAGGAAGCGTGGAACCGCTTGCCGACGAGGCGGCCCTGCATGTCGACGAAACAGGCCAGTACCGTATCGATCTCGCCATTGGTCACGTGGCGCTTTAGTTCGTCGAAACTCCAATGTCCGGGCATAGTCTTTCCTTGTACGAGATATATTCATCACGGGCAAAATAAGGGCGGCGACCAGTAAGCCAAGTCGCCGCCCTTGCGTGGGTCAGCTTCGTTCGCCGACGGCCTGCTCGGCTGCCTTGATCGCAGCCTGACGTGCGGCAATGATTTCGCCGAGTGGAGGACCCTGGAAACGACGCTTTTCGAAGGCGAACCAGACGATTGCCGTCAGGATGAAGAAGCCTACCGTGATGTAGAGCGCCCAGTCATTCGGCGGCTGAATGCCGATGATGAAGATCAGGATCATCGAAATAACCGACAGGATCGCGAACAGCGTGAAGATGCCGCGTCCCATGTTCCATGGTCCCA
Source organism: Phyllobacterium sp. YR620 (assembly GCF_900104165.1). Taxonomy (NCBI): domain Bacteria; kingdom Pseudomonadati; phylum Pseudomonadota; class Alphaproteobacteria; order Hyphomicrobiales; family Phyllobacteriaceae; genus Phyllobacterium; species Phyllobacterium sp. YR620. The sequence goes on along the minus strand of NZ_FNJP01000001.1, from coordinate 96,312 downwards.
TCTTGTCCCACTTCGGCGTTCCCCAGGCGAGGAGGCCGAGAACGATCGGAACGGTGAACGACAGGAACAGGAAGATGACCGTGCACGAAACGACGATCGTATAGGCCGAGGTACCGGCAACGGAGACGATCGACGAGCCCCAGACGAACAGAACCGAAAGCACTGCGGCCGTCCAGATAGCGGCAACCGGCGTGCGGTAGGTCGGGCTGACCTTGGCGAGTGCAGCGGAGCCCGGCAGGCCCCCGTCACGCGAGAATGCGAAGATCATGCGCGACGCCGATGTCACCGTGGCGAGACCGCAAAGCAGCTGCGCCAGGAAGACGACGATATAGACGAATTCCTTAAGGCCGGTGCCGACGCGCTGGTCGAAAGCCCAGAAGAAAACGTTCCAGCCCTGTGCTGCGGCCTCGTCCATGTTCGGGATCATCAACACGAAAGCGGCAAGGAACAGGTAGCCGAAGATCGCCGACCACACGACCGACATGACCATGGCGCGCGGCACGGAACTTGCGGCCTTCAGTGTTTCTTCGGATGTATGCGCGGAGGCATCGTAGCCGGTGATCGTATAGATCGGCAGCAAGAGGCCGAGTGCGAACACCCATGCGTTCGATACCGACGGCCAGACGTTGCCACCCGCTTCGCCGGAATAATTGTGGAACGAGAAGAGACGGCTGAAGTCCCAGGTCTCGGCGGAGAGAAGGCACACGACCGCAATAAGGATCGACCCGAAGAAGATCAGGTAGCCGGAGAAGTCGGTGAGTTTCGCCGTGAGCTTAATGCCGAGGTGGTTGATGAGCGCTTGGGCGCCGGTGATGATCACGAGAAAGATCATCTGCGTCGTCAGCGTGTTCTCAATGCCGAGCGCCGGGCCGAAGGCGCCGACGAAGAACGTCCAGGTGCCGACATTGATGGCGCCAAGAACGGTGATGAGACCAAGCAGATTGAGCCAGGCCGTTACCCAGCCGGTACCGCGATTGCCGAGGATCGAACCCCAATGGTAGAGCCCGCCCGCTGTCGGATAGGCGGAGCTGATCTGCGACATGGCGACGGCAAAGGTCAGCGAGACGAAGCAGCCCACCAGCCAGCCGATACCGATGCCGATGCCGCCCGCGCCCGACGTGGCCTGGGCCAGCGAGTTGATACCGCCGGAAAGAATGCAGATGATCGAAAAGGAGACGGCAAAGTTGGAAAAGCGGCTGAGCCGCCGCTCCAGTTCCTGGGCGTAGCCCATGCTGTGAAGGACCTTTATGTCCTCCGATTTATCTGTGTCAGTATAGTCCTGCTGTGTCATCACGTTCCCCTATTATTCTGGTAAGTTGCAACGTCAGATACTCGCGAGCGCTACTCCGTAGGTCTTGTCTATGCCGTCCCCGTTTTTGGTGAGCTCGCCGCTTGCGCAAGCGGCCGCTCCACAATCTCCCTAAGCAGCCTTGAGAGCGTTTCGCCCCAGGCCATTTCTTTTTGAGCGGTGGTGATGAGATCGTTGCGGATCTCGATCATCACTGCCGGAAACCCGAGAGCGGACGCGTGCCGCTCCAAAGTGTAATAGACGCGATCCGCCGGCGAATAGGGCTCGTTGACCCCGACGCAAAATTGCGTCAGCGCCTCAAGGCCGGCAATGAGCGGTGCGGCGATCCGGTCGTCGGCATCGTGGATGATGCCGATGTCCCAGGGCCGCGGAATGCCCCGGTAGACCGGCGTAAAGGAATGCACGGCGACATAGATCGGGTCGGGCAGACCCTTGGCGGCACGTGCACGCGCCAGATCCTCGATCGCTGAGTGATAGGGTCGATGCGAAATGCCAATTCGCCTTTGTTTCTCTTCCTCGCTCAATTCGGCATTGGCCGGAATTGCCGTTGATTCGCTCAGCGAAGGAATAAGATCGGGAGCATCCAGCGGGCGATTGCAATCGATGATCAGCCTAGACACGCAGGATTCGACCAGCGGCGCATCGAGAAGGCTGCTCATCACCATGCTTACGCCGATGGCGCCGGGATCCCAGGCAATATGCCGCTTCAGGTCGATCGGCTTGAGTCCAAGCGTGCCATAGCCTTCGGGAATGTGATTGGACGCGTGATCGCATAAAATGATGAACGGGCCGGCGCCATCCGCGTTAGACACGCGAACCACATCCTCGCTTTTTACCGTTGCCTGCGACATTCCCATTGCGGCTCTCTGGCAAGCTGTAATTTACGTTACATTTTGTATTTTTGTTTCCACTCGCGTATGATTTGATACACAACGATAAAATTTGTCAAATCCGAATTTACGTTCCAGCGGATATTGGCGGCGAAGATGGGGAAGCACCGATGCAGACCAGCATTTCCGAGCTGATCGCCGAAAGAATCGACAACATGTCGACCTCGGAGCGCAAGGCAGCACAGACCCTTGTCGCCAACTATCCGTTGATCGGACTGCGAACGGTCGCTGAATTTTCGACTCAGGCGGGCGTGAGTTCACCCACAATACTTCGATTTGTCTCGCGCCTTGGCTTCCAGAGCTACCCGGAATTCCAGGGCGCGCTCCAGGAGGAGCTTGCTGCGCAGTTGCAGTCGCCCTGGAACCGCGCGGCAACCATCCAGGCGAGCAATAACAGCGCCGAATTTCCGTTGATGGAAGCCGCGATCGACAATATCCGCGAAACGTTCCAGCATCTTTCCGTGCAGCAGCTCGGCGATGTCGTCGAGGCGATCAGCCGCGCACGCGCCCGCATCTACCTGCTTGGCGGGCGCTTTACCGATCCAATTGCCCGCTATATGGCCGCACACCTCAAAATAACGCGTCCGGGCGTAACGCATCTTACCGGCCAGGAAAGCCATTGGCGCGATCAGCTGATCGATATGGGCAAGAAGGACGTCCTCGTCATTTTCGACATTCGGCGCTATCAGGACAGCCTCATCCGCTTTGCCGAAAAGGCACAGGCTCGGGGCGTGGAAATCGTGCTGATCACCGACCAGTGGCTCTCGCCGATTGCGCGCTTTGCACGGCACGTGATCGCCGGCCGCACCGCGGTCCCATCGCCATGGGATTCGTCCGCGACGCTGTTTCTCGTCGCCGAGACCCTGATCGCCGAAGTGACGCGCAAGCTCGAAAAAAGCAGCGCCAACCGTATACGCGACATGGAGCAACTGCGCGACAAATGACAGGCGGGGCATTGCCCCCTCGCCCGATTGATATACAAATGCGGTTCCCGGCCAAGCAGGCCCGCCAGGCGCGTGCCTGCGCTGAAAAACATTATCGGATTGATCAAGGACAAATATCATGCAGCAAGCTGACATCGGATTGATCGGCCTTGGCGTCATGGGCGCCAACCTGGCGCTCAATATTGCCGAGAACGGTTATCGCGTCGCGGTCTTCAACCGGACGGTTGCAAAGACCCACCAGTTCTACGAGGACGCCGGCGACCTGAAGGACAAGATAGTTCCTTGCGAAACGCTCGAAGACCTTGCGAAGAACATCAGGGCGCCGCGTCCTATCATCCTGATGGTCAAGGCTGGCGAGGCCGTCGACGAGCAGACCGCTGCCCTTAAGCCGTTCCTCGCCAAGGACGACATCATCATCGACGCCGGCAATGCCAATTTCCATGACACGGTGCGCCGCCTGGCCGCGCTCGGCCCCAATGATCCGACCTTCGTCGGTATGGGTGTTTCTGGCGGCGAGGAAGGCGCGCGCCATGGTCCCTCGATCATGGTGGGCGGCACACCCGAATCCTATGCTCGCATCGAGCCGGTGCTCACGGCCATATCGGCGAAGTACAAGGGCGAGTCCTGCTCGGCGCTGCTCGGGCCCGATGGCGCCGGTCATTTCGTCAAGACCATCCATAACGGTATCGAATATGCCGATATGCAGATGATCGCCGAGGTCTACGGCATATTGCGCGACGGCCTTGGCCTTGCGCCGGATGCCATCGGCAGGATTTTCGAGAAATGGAACGAAGGCCCGCTCAACTCGTACCTCATCGAGATCACTGCCAAGGTTCTTGCGGCCACTGACAAAGATACCGGCAAGCCCGCAGTCGATGTCATCCTCGATAGCGCCGGCCAGAAGGGCACGGGCCGCTGGGCCGCCATCGAGGCGCAGATGCTGGGCATCCCGGCAACGGCGATCGAAGCGGCGGTCGCGGCGCGTTCGATCTCTTCGCTGGTCGGTGAGCGCAAGCTGGCCGCGGACGCCTATGGCGATCTGCTTGGCGGTAGAAAGCTCGTCCATGATGCCGAGTTTATCGACGCGCTTGAAGACGGACTGCTTGCCGGAAAGATTGCGGCCTATGCGCAGGGCTTCGAAGTCATGGCAGGCGCTTCGAAAGAGAATGGCTGGAACGTCCCGCTGGCGACAACTGCCCGTATCTGGCGCGCAGGATGCATCATCCGCTCGCAATTTCTTGACGAGATCGCTGCCGCCTTCGAAGGCAGCGAGGGCAAGAACCTGCTCCTGGCGCCTGCATTCGTCGAGCGCATGAAAACCGGGTCGGCATCCCTGCGCAAGGTGGTCGCGGAAGCGGCGCTCGCCGGTCTGCCGACACCTGCTTTGTCCGCCGCGCTCAATTATTTCGACGGTTACCGGCAGCAACGCGGCACGGCCAATGTCATTCAGGCGCAACGCGATTTCTTCGGGGCGCATGGCTTCAAGCGGCTCGATCAGGAAGGTGACTTCCACGGCCCCTGGTCGGACGTCGATTAATTTTTGGCGTCGTCGCGCCGCCATTGTCTACGGGACGGCGACAATCCATCAAGCGGAAGCCGGGTTTAAGCACGCCCGGTTCGGCGACATATAGCAGGCATGTAACGCAACAAGAGGGCCGGTAAATACCGCGCCGGAGTGACGGATCATGTCAGTCAGCAGCTATCATCAACGCATTCATAAAGCAGGGGAATCGGGCAAGCCGCTGTTTTTCGTTTTCCACGGCACCGGCGGCGACGAGAACCAGTTCTTCGATTTCGGCCGCGGGCTGCTTCCTGAAGCCGGCATCGTCTCGCCGCGCGGCGATGTCTCCGAACATGGCGCAGCCCGGTTCTTCCGCCGCACGGGCGAAGGCGTCTACGATATGGACGATCTCGCCCGGCGCACCACGGCTATTGCCGATTTCATCCGTGCTCACAAATCTGAAGCCCGGCCTTCGAAGCTCATTGGCCTTGGCTATTCCAATGGCGCCAATATTCTTGCCTCAGCCCTATTGTCGCAGCCCGATCTCTTCGATGCAGCGGTGCTGCTGCATCCGCTCATCCCGTGGCAACCGGCGCCGCAGCCGGCGCTCAAGGGCAAGCATGTGCTCATCACGGCCGGACAGCGCGACCCGATCTGTCCGCCCGCGCTGACGCAGGCGTTTGCGGATTACCTGACGGCGCAGGGCGTTGATGCCGAGCTCGTCTGGCATCCGGGCGGCCACGAGATTCAGCAGAGCGAAGTCACCGCCATCGAGCGTTTCGTTAGGGAATTTGCCTGACAATGCCTGGCCCCCTCTGATGGAGGGGGCTCTCGCGGCTACATCGAAAAGCGCAGGGAAACCGGCGCCGCCTGTGTTGCACGTGACGGCTTGCGACCGCGCGGCGACAAAAGGCCGTGTGCACCCGCAAGGTGGCCGGGCTTGAGTTCAAGCGCCAGGAACCGGCGGCGCTCGACTGGGCCGGGCATGGCAAGCAGCGCCGTCTTCTCGCCCTCAAAGCCGAAGCGCTCATAATATTCCGGATCGCCGACGAGGATGATCGCGCCGTGACCAAGGCGAGCGGCCTCGCTGATGCCATGGCGCATCAGGGCAACGCCGATGCCGTGACCCTTGAGTGCGGGTTCGACGGCGAGCGGTCCGAGCAGGAGCGCGCGCACCGGCTTGCCAGCTGCGTCATGACCCGCCTGAATATCCCACAGCCGTACCGAACCGAGCAGCATGCCGTCGTCGCCGCGTGCGACAAAGGCGAGGCCTTCGGAAGGCAGGCGCCCACGCCGCAACTTTTCGGAAGACTTGCGGCGACGTCCCTCGCCCATGGCGCGGTCGAGCAGCGCCTCGCGCGCCGCCTCGTCCTGCGCCGTCTCGTTGCGTATCGTATAGGCCTGTGCGCCTTGGACGTGCAGGTTCTGGTTGAAATCTACTGCGTTCATCTTCTTGACCAATCTTCAATCATGGGCGTCATCAAGGCCGGCAAATTGCCGGCCAAATCCCACGATCGGGCGATGCCCGATCAGATGACGTATGATCGGAGTGGTTCGAAGCCGTTGAAGGCAACCGCCGAGTAAGTCGTTGTGTAAGCGCCCGTTCCCTCGATCAGCACCTCGTCGCCAATGGTCAGCGAGATCGGCAGCGGATAGGGGTTCTTCTCGTACAGCACGTCGGCGCTATCGCAGGTCGGGCCGGCGAGAACGCAAGGCGCATTGTGATCGCCATCACGCGGCGTAGTGATCTGATAACGGATCGCTTCGTCCATAGTCTCGGCAAGACCGCCGAACTTGCCGATGTCGAGATAGACCCAGCGCACATTGTCGTTGTCCGCCTTCTTCGAGACGAGAACGACCTCGGCCTTGATGACGCCGGCATTGCCGACCATGCCGCGGCCGGGCTCGATGATCGTCTCGGGCAGGCGATTGCCAAAGTGACGGCTCAGCGCCTGGAAGATCGCCTGGCCGTAGGCCTGTGCGGTCGGCACGTCCTTGAGGTAACGGGTCGGGAAACCGCCGCCCATGTTGACCATCTTCAGCGTGATGCCTTCCTTGGCAAGCGCATCGAAAACCTGCTTTGCATCGCCAAGCGCACGATCCCAGGCGGAGAGATCCGTCTGCTGCGAGCCGACATGGAAAGAAACGCCATAGGAGTCGAGGCCGAGCTTCTGCGCAGCGCGCAGGACGTCGACAGCCATCGCCGGAACGCAGCCGAACTTGCGCGACAGCGGCCATTCGGCGCCGGCACCATCGGTCAGAACGCGGCAGAACACACGCGAACCTGGAGCAGCGCGGGCAACCTTTTCAACTTCCTCGACGCAATCGACGGCGAAGAGACGGATGCCGAGTTCGAAGGCACGTGCGATGTCGCGCTCCTTCTTGATCGTGTTGCCGAACGAAATGCGGTCCGCCGTTGCGCCGGCGTCCAGAGCCATTTCGACTTCGGCCACGGAAGCCGTATCGAAGCTCGAGCCAAGCGAGGCGAGCAGGCGCAGGATCTCAGGCGCGGGATTTGCCTTCACCGCATAGAAAATCTTCGACTCCGGCAGAGCCATTTCGAAATTGTGGAAATTTTCCCGAATGACTTCAAGATCGACGACGAGGCAGGGGCCGTTCGGGCGTCGGGTGTTGATGAAGTCGAGGATGCGCTGCGTAGCCATCTTGGGTCTCCAATCCGTAGCGGCACTTGCGGCCGCCTTGAGCAAGTCGCGGTTTCATGGGACGCGCCCGATGTACCGCAGGGACAAAGTGCATGAGTCGGTCGTGCGTGAGGCCAGCCTTTGGAGATGCTGAAACCACGAGACTTTTCATGCGGCGATGGACCGACGCTGAAACCAGCGTAAATCCGCTTTGTCTGCCTTGGCTTGGATGTACCCATCCGCACTACAGGCAATGAAGGTGTGCCTCTTCAGTAATCCCGGCTTATGGACAGCCGGAAGACACCAGAAAGGCCCGCACCGTCGTTGCTTCAAGATGTCCTCAGTTCAGCAGTAGGCCGCTAAACTGACTGGAGGGGTTAGTTCCAGGTACCATACCGTTTCTTCACCATTATGAAGATCGGCGGACACCCACAGGCACGTGCGACTTTGGGCAAGCGCCATATAAGGTGAAAGATGTGTCCAATCAATGAAAATTCTGCGGCAAGGCCAATTTTTTTATTCGTTGAACAACGTGACGGAAATGGCCTAGAATCACTGAACGATGCACACTATTCCGCCCCTGAATGCCCTGCTCGACGTTCCGTTACCCGCGCTTGCTTCGGGTCGCGGGCCTCTGACCGGCGAGACGCTCGCCGTAAAGGACATTTTTGATGTGGCCGGGATGGTAACGGGCGGTGGCAACCCGCAAAAAGCGGCCGAATCACCCCCTGCCATGCACACGGCGCCAGCCATCCAGATGTTGCTCGACAACGGGGCGAAACTCGCGGGAAAATCCCAGACGGACGAATTCGCCTTCTCGCTGCTTGGCCAGAACGCCCATTTCCCGCATCCGGTCAATCCGGCAGCACCCGACCGCGTGACCGGAGGATCGTCGTCAGGTTCAGTCTCCGCCGTTGCCGGCGGTCTGGTCACCATCGCAGCGGGCTCCGATACTGGCGGTTCGATCCGCGCACCGGCAAGTTTTTGCGGGCTCCCGGGCTTGCGGACGACGCATGGGCGTATCACCCTCGAAGGTGCATTGCCGCTCGCGCCTTCGCTCGACGTCTTCGGCTGGTTCGCCAAGGATATTGCGCTTTACGAAAAAGTCGGAGCTGTCCTTCTTGGCGCCGACGCGCAGGACTTCAAGCTGACGCGCCCGCTTTTCATCCCGCTGCTCGAACATTTTCTGATCGGCGAGGCAGAGGATGCCGCCTACAGAAAAATGTACGCCACCGTTTGCGCCCATCTGGGCCAAGCCCGTTCCGCACGCCAGCCGACCGCATCAATGGACGATCTATATCTGTGTTTTCGCCAGATACAGGGTTTCGAGGTCTGGCAGGCGCATGGCGCATGGATCGCCGCCAAGGATCGCGGCCTTGGACCGGGCGTGCGTGAGCGTTTCGAATATAGCTCAAAGATCGACCGGGCCACCTACGATACGCAGACGCGCCGCCGCGATCTTTTCCGTTCCGAACTCGGCGACCTTTTGCGCGACGATGGCGTCCTCATCCTGCCAACTGTGCCCGGCGCGGCGCCGCTGGCCGCCGCAGCCTTCGACGATCTACAGACCCATCGCGAGCGAATGCTGCATCTCCTTTGCCTGTCGCCCCTCTCCGGCTTCCCGCAGATCACCTTGCCGCTAGGCAAGGTGCACGGCGCACCTTTCGGCATATCGCTGCTTGGACCGAAGAACAGCGACCGCGCGCTTATCCGGCTCGGCCGGGCCATTCTCGACACATCGGCAACGGCGATCTGAGATGGACACGCTCACCCGCATGCGGGCTTTCATCGACGTGGTCGAGGCCGAGGGCTTTTCGGCGGCGGCGCGCAAGATCGGACGTTCCAAGGCCCTGCTTTCGAAATATGTGCGGGAACTTGAAGATGAACTCGGAGCGCTGCTCCTCAATCGCACCACGCGGCAGTTCTCGCTGACCGAAGCCGGGCACACATACTACCAGCGCGCCAGCGAAATTCTGCGCGAAGTCGAAAGCCTGCAGGAGGCGGTGCGCGAATCGAGCAGCGATATCAAGGGCCGCATCAAGATATCCGCGCCGCGTACCTTTGCCGATGCCGAGATCGGCCAGTGCCTCATCGACTTTTGTGCCGAGCAGCCGGATATCGTCCTCGACGTGCGGCTGGACGACCGCTTCGTCGACCTTGTGGAAGAAGGGTTCGACCTTGCCATCCGCATCACCCGCATGCAGGACTCCTCGCTTATAGCCAAGCGCCTTGCACCCTTCCATGTCATTGCCTGTGGTTCGCCGGACCTGATCGAGCGGCTGGGACGCCCTGAGCGCCCCGAGCTTCTCGCCTCCCTGCCCTGCCTTGTCGATACGAACAATCGCTCGCGCAATACCTGGCAATTCCTGAATGAAGACGGCGCACCGCTATCCGTCCAGGTATCGGGGCCGATCGAAATCAACAGTCCGCTTTCAACGCGCCGGGCCGCCCTTGCCGGCCTCGGCTTTGCCCTGCTGCCGGATTTTGTGGCCCAGGCGGATATTGATAGCGGCAGGCTGGTCAGCGTTCTTGAGCAATTCATTCCACGCGATGCCGGCATTCATGCGGTCTATCCGCACCGCCGCTACCTGCCTGCAAAGGTGCGCGTTCTCGTCGATTATCTCGCCAAGTGGTTCAAGGACAATCGCCGCTCTTAGTTTTGTTAAATGTTATATTATATCGTCCCAATTTCGCCAATTTCGGCATATCCCTTAGCGCAACTCACGAAAGGCTTTTCATGCAGCAGAGATTCGCGGTTTTTATCGGCGCAATGGCGGCGGGAATGACCTTTGCCACCCCTGCCTATGTGCACCCGCATGTCTTTGCCGAAGCGCGCCTGGATGTGTCGATCAAGCCCGATGGGACCGTTGAAAAGCTCGGCCACGTCTGGCGTTTCGACGACATATTTTCAAGTACGGTGCTGGTCGAGTTCGACAAGAACGCGGACATGAAACTCGACGAAAAGGAACTGACGGAACTCGCCTCGACGATCAACGCGTCGATATCGGAATACGACTATTTCCAGTCCGTCACGCTCGATGGCAAGCAGATTGCCATGGGAGCGCCACAGCACCTCATCGCGGACTTTCAGAACAACCAGTTGCTAATCATCTTCGAGAGTGCGCCAAAGCAGCCGCTGAAGCTCGGCAAGAAGACCAGTTTCGGCGTCTATGACCCGACATTCTATACCGCAATCGACTATGTGAACGACACGGACATCCATGTCACAGGCGTGCCCTCCGGCTGCACGCATAAGGTGGTCCGTCCGGACCCCGACGAAGCGATCGCCGCCAACCAGGCAACGCTGACCGATGCCTTTTTCAACGATCCAACAGGGACCAACATGTCGAAGATCTTTGCGACCCGGCTGGAAATCGAATGCCCCAAGGGCTGAGTGAAGGATAGACCATGCGCAAACGCACCCTGGTGGGTACCCTGGCAGTCCTTGTTCTTGTCGGCGGGCACGCCCTCGCCCAGACCTCCTCGCTCGGAATCGGCTCAAACGAGGTTGCCATGCAGCCGACAGGGCCGTTCGCCGAGCTCATCCTCTGGATAAACATCCAGCAGCGCAATTTCTATCTCGCCATGACCCACGCCCTGAAAGGCATGCGCGAGGATCCTTGGCAAGTGTCGATCCTCGTCGGCCTGTCATTCCTCTACGGTATCCTCCATGCCGTCGGCCCGGGACATGGCAAGGCTGTCATCTCCTCCTACATGTTGGCCAATGAGACGACCTTGCGGCGTGGCGTGCTCCTCTCTTTTGCGTCATCCATGCTGCAGGCGTTCACCGCGCTCTTCATCATCGGCCTGACATTTCTGGTGCTACGCGGCACCACGGTTTCGATGAACGACGCGGCGCGCTACATGGAGATCGGGAGCTTCGTACTGATTATCGCCTTCGGCCTTTTATTGCTCTGGCGCAAGGTTCCGCAGCTGTTTCGCCCGCGCGTAGCTCAGCTCGTGGCACACGGCGACGGCACTGCCGTACTCGCCCCCGATCATCATCACCACCATCACGACCATGGTCATCACGCCCATCACCAGCATGATCACGTGCACCATGCCCATGCCGGACACGATCATGAACATCATCATGCTCATGGTCACCATCATCATGCCGAAGGCGACGTGTGCGAGACCTGTGGGCATTCGCACGCGCCGGACCCTGCCATGCTTGCGGGGGAGTTCAACTGGAAGACAGCCTGGGCGGCGATCGTTGCCGTCGGTTTGCGTCCCTGTTCGGGCGCGCTGATCGTCCTTACCTTTTCCCTGCTCAACGGGCTTGTTCTCGGCGGTGTGCTTTCGGTGTTCGCAATGGCGCTCGGAACGTTCATCACCGTCGCGGTCCTCGCCACACTGGCAGTGACGGCAAAGAATGTCGCGCTGAGGGTTTCGGGCGCCTCCGCGCTTTCCGGTCGGGTCCAGAACATTATCGAAGTTGCCGGGGCACTCTTCATCGTGCTCTTTGGCATCCTGCTCCTGACCGCATCGCTGCGGTTCTAGAGCTTGCTCGAGATCAGTCGTCCTTGTGCTGTCGCCTGGCACGCAGCCAGAACACGACGAAGAAACCGGCAACGAAGACGACGGCAAGGATTCCGGCGGCCGGTGCCGATCGCTCGCCAAGCGCCAGCATCAGTGTCGGCATGAAATAGGCGACAATGCCAAAACCAAACATGATGCAGGCAGCCGCGATGGCGGCACTACGGGTTTTCGGATCCATCACGCTTCAAACGCCTCGATTGCTGTTGGCAGGTTTGTAGCGGCAGCACGTATTTATGCAAGGGGCGCTTTCACGCAGCGCGGAACTCTTCGAGCCGCTTGATCTGCTTGCCCGCGGCATCGAAATTCTCCGGTGAAAGCCATTTCTGGTAGGCGGCCTTCAGCGCCGGCCATTCGCTGTCGATGATCGAGAACCACGCCGTATCGCGGTTCTTGCCCTTTTGCACCATATGCTGGCGGAAAATGCCTTCGAACTTGAAGCCAAAGCGTTCTGCCGATCGTTTGGAGGGCTCATTGGCATTGTTGCACTTCCACTCATAGCGCCGGTAGCCGAGTTCGTCGAAAATATAGGCCATGAACAGATATTGCGCTTCGGTGGCCGCGGGCTTGCGCGAGATCAGCGGGCCCCAATAGATATTGCCGATTTCGATCACGCCGAAGACCGGATCGATGCGCATCAGCGTCTGGCGCCCGGCAACCTTGCCGCTCGCCTTGTCGATGACGGCAAAGAACAGGGGGTCCTTGCTCGCGGCAACCTTTTCCAGCCATTCATCGAAAGCCGCGCGGCTCTCGGGCGGAGCCTCAAACAGATAGCGGAAACGGTCGGTGGCGTCAGTGACGCTCGATGCCTCGAAGAGGCCGTCGCCGTGTTTTGCCGGATCCAGCGGTTCGAGGCGGGCTAAACGCCCTTCGAGGGGTTCGCGCGCAGGCACGGGCCGGGGTGTCCAGGTCGTCAGGTTGGTCATGGTGAAATTTGCTCGCTCAGCGTCATCCAGAATGTTTGACTTGTTACTGTACTCAAAGCACAAAGCAGAAGTTGAAAATTGTATGTGGGACAAGAATATGCTGCGCACTATTCCGGGGTTTGACCGCATCGGTGAAGAGAATGCATTTGCCGTGCTGGCACGCGCGACTGCTCTGGGCGCCCAGGGCAAGGACATCATCAATCTCGGCATTGGCCAGCCGGACTTCAAAACGCCCGCCCACATTGTGGACGCCGCAATAAAGGCGCTGCGCGATGGTCACCATGGCTATACGCCCGCCACGGGCCTCGTCGCAGCGCGCGAGGCCGTGGCACGACGCACGCTGACAACGACCGGCATCGAAGTCTCTCCGGACAACATCATCATCGTCCCTGGCGGCAAGGTGACGATGTTTGCTGCGATCATGATCTTTGGCGAACCTGCCGCCGAGATCCTCTATCCCGATCCGGGTTTTCCGATCTATCGCTCCATGATCGAGTTCACCGGCGCCAAGCCTGTTCCCGTCCCGATACGGGAAGAGAACGGATTTGCCTTTTCGGCGGATGAAACGCTGGCGCTGATCACGCCGAAGACGCGTCTCCTGATCCTCAACTCGCCGGCCAATCCGACCGGCGGCGTTACGCCCCGCGCGGAAATCGAAAAGCTGGTGAAGGGTCTCGAAGCCCACCCTCATGTTGCGATCATGTCGGACGAAATCTATGACGTCATGACCTATGATGGCGAGGAGCATCTCTCGCTCTTGACCTTCCCATCCATCCGCGACCGCCTGATCGTGCTCAACGGCTGGTCCAAGACATGGGCGATGACCGGCTGGCGCATGGGCTGGTCGATCTGGCCGGAGCAGCTTTACGACAAGGTGCGCAAGCTCGCGGTCAATTGCTGGTCCTGTGTGAACGCGCCGAGCCAATATGCCGGCATCGCCGCCATCGACGGACCGCAGGACGATGTCGAAAAGATGTGCCGGGCCTTCGACAATCGCCGGCGCATTGTCGTCGACGGGCTGAACAGCCTGCCCGGCATCAGTTGCGCGACGCCGAAGGGCGCTTTCTATGCCTTTCCAAATGTCAAGGAAACGGGCTGGCCGGCCAAACAGCTGGCGTCAGCCCTGCTCGAGGAGGCAGGCGTCGCACTGATCGGAGGGCCGGATTTCGGCATTCTCGGCGAAGGATATGTGCGCCTTTCCTATGCCAACTCGGAAGAGAACATCCTGCGCGCTATTGAGCGGATCGAGAAGTTCCTGGCGAAGTAGGGCAGAGATTTGTCAGCGTCCTTGAACGGGCGCGGGAGGGTGGGATTCTTTTGATATCCCGCCGTGATCTTTGCTTCGACCTGCACTGCCGTCATCGGCCCTCACCTACCGCCACTGCCGTCATTCTCGGCTATTGTCCCAGCACTGCCGTCATCCGCCGTCAGCGTCCGTCCATCGTCCTCGGGCTCTTGTCCCGAGGATCCACTTCATGTGCGGTCATGTACAATTAGGCTATAGGCCGGGCACCTTCATTTGCGCGCCGATCGGCAGCTTCATCGGTTTCATCCCGGGATTGGCTCCGGCAAGCTTTTTCCATTCGATGCCCTTGCCGTAAATCTCCTCGGCAATCTCCCAGAAATTGTCGCCGCGCTTGATCGTATAGCTGTCCGGATGATGGTTGGCGGTGGTTTGCGCCGCCGGCTTTGCCGGTTCGGGCGCCTTCGGCGTTTCGGGCGGCGCTGGGGCCGCTGGCACCGGATCGACGCCCGGCGCGGCCGCCGCCATCGTTATGCGCCCATCCGTATAGGGTTTGTAGGGGACGTGCTGACCGAGATAATCGGCAAGAACGAGTTCCAGTCCCGGACCGTAATCATAAGCGTTGATGGCATTCGTCGAGAAGATTTTGTAGCCGTCGCCGCCGGCGCGCATGTAATTGTTCGAAACCACGCCATAGGTTGCGCCAGGATCGAGCGGCCGAAAGCTGTCGCCCTGCATCACCGCTATATCGGAGATGCGGCTGCCGACCGGCTTTGATATGTCGAATGTGTATTTCAGACCGGCTACCTGCGGGAAGCGCCCCGCGCCCTGGTCGATCTGGCTGACACCATTTTCGAGTGCGGCAACGACATCCGATCCGCGCAACTGGAATGTCGCCAACGTATTCTGGAACGGCAGCACGGTCAGCACTTCGCCCATGGTCACGTCGCCCGCATCGATCGAGGCACGCAGGCCGCCGCCATTGATGATGGCGATCGTCACGCCCTGGCTCTTGACTCGGTCCAGCATGGCATCGGCAACGAGATTACCCATGCTGCATTCGCGGGCGCGGCACACCTCGCGGGCGGCTTCGATCACGCCGGTCGATTCGCCGACCTTGCGCGATTTCAATTCCTCGATTGGCTGGGCAAGTTCCTTGATGCGAGCGGCGAAGGCCGGGTCAGGCGTCACGCTCGAGTCGAGAAGGATAGGCGCGCCCTCGCTCTTGATGACATTGCCCTCGTCGTCGAAGGTCACCTTGAGTTCGCCGAGATATTTCGAATAGGATTTGGCCTGGACGATCGGCACGTCGCGGCCGGAAGGGCTCTTGACCAGCGTCGGATAAGGGCCGATTGCTTCGGGATCGGTGTTGGAGAGCAGCGTGTGGCTGTGGCCGCCGACGATGACGTCGATACCGTCGACCTGCGCCGCCAATTCCTTGTCCCTGAGATAGCCATCGTGATTGAGTGCGATGATCTTGTTGACGCCTTCGCCCTTGAGGGTGTCGACAACCTTCTGCAGCGTCTCGGCTTCATTCGCGAATTTCACGCTCGGGCCAGGGCTGGATATTTCCGTCGTATCGGTTGTCAAGGCAGAGATGATGCCGATCTTCTGGCCGCCAATTTCCTTGATGAGATAGGGTTTGAATTTGCCGGCGATCGGCGAATCCGGCGCGGCTTCCGTATTGCTGGAAATGACCGGAAACTTCACCTTTTCGAGGAATTTCGCAAGGCTCTCCGGCTTGTCGTCGAATTCGTGGTTGCCGAGGGCCATCGCGTCGAAGCCCATCTGGTTCATGAATTCGGCGGTGTCGTCGCCCTTGTAGGTCGTGTAGAACAGTGAACCCTGGAATTCGTCGCCGGCATCGAGGACGATGACGTTGCCGCCATCCTTCGACAGCGCGGCGCGGCGCTCGTCGATCTTGGCCTTGACCCGGGCTATACCGCCGAAGCACTCGTTCTTGGCCGTTTCTTCAGCCGAGCAGGTCGAATCGTACTTGTTGATCGGCTCAATGCGCGAATGCTGGTCGTTGATATGCAGGATGTTGAGCGTATAGTCGGCCATCGCCGCACCGGCCGACAGGCCAAGCACTGAAGTTGCAACGAGAAGTCGGGCAAAAATTCCGGACATGATCTGCTCCCGGTTGACTGGCTCCAGATCGGCGCGGAGCATCGGTTGATGAGCAATGGTTTCATTCCTTTGACCGCCATGCAATCGAGCAATTGGTCGAATGTTTCGGCCTCAGCCCGTTTGCGGGCCGCGCCGCGTCAGCGAGAATTGCTGGCCGCTGGACGAGGTGCAGTTGAGCTGGCCGGTGCTGACGAGGGCGCAATTCACCTTGGACTGCGTGCCGCGCGCGAGCGAGCGCATGTTGATCTCTATCAGATTGGCCGAGGCGAAGCGATAATTGCCTTCAGCGAGTTTTTCCTTGGTGTCGTTGGCGCGGGTCTCGAAGACGCCGCCGTTGAAATTCGAGAAGGCGACGCCCGAGGTGTCGAACCATTGGCCCTGGACGGCGTCCGTCGGCTTGGCGACCTGCACGCCTGCGCCATCCTGCATGGACCCGCTCATGCAGCCGGCAAGGGAAAGGCTAAACGTAACGGCGACGGGCAGCGAAAAACGTCTCATCCAATATTCTCCCATGGTTCTGGATATCTAGATGCCGTGAAAATCAAGCAGAAACAAGACCTAAGTTTAATTGCAGATTGGAAGTGTTTGAGGCTACCATTTTGTTCCATCCAGACATTCAACTCCAAGATGCATCCGGCTAAACACGCTTCCAGGCTCAGGACCAGATGATCGTTCGACCCGCGACAGACAAGGATGCGATCAATGCCTGCCGCGTCCTTCGCCGATCCATAATAGAGTTGTGTGATGACGATCACGCGAACGACTCGCAACGGCTTTCGGCATGGCTGGCCAACAAGACCGACGCGAATGTCCGCAAATGGATCGATGCCGCCGAGCAACTTGTCGTTGTCGCCGAAGAAGGGGGACGTATCATGGGCGTAGGCGCAGTCATGCGGTCAGGCGAAATCACTTTGAACTATGTGAGCCCTGAGGCGCGGTTTCGAGGTGCCAGCAAGGCGATGCTGTCGCATCTAGAAACCTATTTGCAGTCGTTTAGGATAACACGTGCGCTACTTTCAAGTACGAGGACGGCGCACCAATTCTATCTATCGCGTGGGTATGAAGATTTTGGGGAGCCCGAATTCTGGGCAGGAATGAGCGCGCAACCGATGGTGAAGAACTTGTCGTAACGGCCAGGGTCGGGGAGCGAAGACGGATAACTTGGGCTGCGTACGCGCGGCCGATTCTACTTGTCCTCTTCCGGTGGCTTCGCCGGGTGGTTCTTTTGCAAGATGGATCCTCGGGTCAAGGGCCCGGGGATGACGGCGGTGGGAGGGAATGAAGCTCGGAGGCGGATGAAAACGGCAGCCCGGAGGCTGCCATTTGCGTCACGAGCGGACGAGGATGTTGCGGAACTGCCAGGGATCATCCATGTCGAGATTTTCCTTGAACAGACCCGGTCGGTTGTGGAGCGGCGTCCAGTCCGTATAGTGACCCTTGAGCGGTCCGAGATAGGGTGTCTGCACCTCGAGGCAGCGGCGGAAATCCATCTCGTCGGCTTCGACAATGCCGGCGTCCGGATTTTCCAGCGCCCATACCATTCCCGCCATGACCGCCGACGAGACCTGAAGTCCGGTCGCGTTTTGGTAAGGGGCAAGCTTGCGCGCTTCCTCGATCGTCAGTTGCGAGCCGTACCAGTAGGCGTTCTTCTCATGGCCGTAGAGCAAAACGCCGAGTTCATCGGCGCCATCGACGATTTCAGATTCATCGAGCACGTGCTGGATCGCTTGCGGCTGGCCGGCGGCACCGAACATCTCGTCGAGCGACAACGTCGCGACGTTCGCGGGATGATAGGCATAATGACAGGTCGGACGGTAGGAAACCTTGCCCTTCTTGTCATGCACGGTGAAGAAATCCGCGATCGAGATCGATTCGTTATGGGTCACCAGCAGTCCGAACTGCGCGCCTTCGGTGGGGCACCAGGTGCGAATGCGCGTGTCGGCGCCAGGCTGCTCAAGGAAAATCGCCGCCTTGTTGCCCTTCTTTTGCTTGCGCGCATTTTTCGGCATCCACTTTTCGTGGGTGCCCCAGCCGAGTTCGGCCGGCTGCAGGCCTTCGGAAATGAACCCTTCGACCGACCACGTATTCCAGAATGCGCCGAAGGGCTTCGGGTCGCCAGCGCGCTGCGTATCGCGCTCGGCAATATGGATGCCCTTGACGCCGACCTTGCTCATCAGCTTGGCCCAGCCCTTTCGGTCGTCGCGTGCCGGTTCGCTATGTTCGATGCCGAGATCGCGGGCGAGTTCGAGCAGGCCCTGCTTGACGAACCACGACACCATGCCGGGATTCGCGCCGCAGCACGAAACAGCGGTCGGTCCGCCCGGATGCTTCTTGCGCTCGGCCAGCAATGTCTGGCGCAGCGCATAATTGGTGCGGTCAGCATTATCCATGTCGTTGTCGTAGTAGAAGCCGATCCACGGCTCGATCACGGTGTCGATATAGAGTGCGTTGTTCTTGCGGCACAAATGCATGATATCGACTGAAGAGGTGTCGACGGAAAGATTGATACAGAAGCCCTGCCCGCCGCCTTCGGTAAGAAGGGGCTTCAAGATGGTCTTGTAATTGTCCTTGGTGATCGCCTGCTGGATAAACCGGATGCCGCGCTCGTCGAGCAGCTTCTTGTTGGCATCGCTGGGGTCGATAACGACCAGGCGGGATTTGTCATATTTGAAGTGGCGTTCGATGAGGGGCAGGGTACCCCGACCGATGGATCCAAAACCAATCATCACGATCGGACCAGTAATTTCTCCATGTATAGGCCATTCAGCCTTCGCCATTTTTTTCGTGCTCCTAATTTTGATCTCCATCATTGAGGCAGCCGCTATAGATCGGCATCAAAGAAACCATAGAGCATAGATGTGACAAAGAGCAAACAACCCTTTGCGCTGCATGTTGAAAATTTCAATCTACTGTTAATCGAGGCGCGATTATAGGGTTCTCAGCGCGGTTAAAAGCCGATCGCGGATCGTCATAATACCTTTGTAGTGCAATTGCGCCGGGTTCAATGCCTCGAGTTGCCGGCAAAAAGCTTCAGCGACGGCCCGGCACTCCGGGTGTTTCTTGAGCGCCTTTATGGGGTCAAGATGGATGCGGATGGTGAAGAGAATGTCGCCGGAGGCGGGAAGCTTGCGCAATGTCTGACGCTCGACCCGAACGAAACTCTGCGCCGCAATATCGTCGTCCGTATAGAGCGCGCCTTTCTCATGGCTTGCCAAGGGGTGGTAGAGCTCGCCATCCGGCTGAAGCGACCAGTTCATGCGGAAAACCGAGCGGTCCGGGCGCAGATTGTCGAACATGCGCGCGATGAGGCCCGCATTGCGGGTGCCTGCGCCGAAATCCGGGACGGGCGCATGAATCTCTTCCATGGAACGGCCGAATTTTTCGAGAAGGGTCCATGATGATGGGAAGGATAACGAGGCGGCACCGAGGTGCCAGCCGCGCCTTTCGTCCTTGCGCATGAGCACAAGGTCCTCCTGCACGAGGTTTGCCGCCCGGTGCAGGTAGGGCGTTGCGGCTTCGCCGATCGCAATGGCATCGTCCCTGCCAGAGACAATGACAGCATTGCCCTTGCGCACATATCGTTCCGGATAATGTTCGATGAGGTGGGCGGTCAGCAGGTCGAAGACTTCCTTCTGGCCCGGTTCGCTGCCTGGCTCCTCTACGAAAATCTTCTCGCCGTGGCGTGCAAAAAGCCGCTGCTTTTCGGCAAGATAGCTAAGCAGATGATCGTCAATTTCGATCCAGTCCCTGTGGTCGAGCTGTTGCAAGCCGATGGTGAAAGGCTGCGCCGAACCGTCATACGGCGTGTGCCTCGGAGCTTGCCAGGGTGACTCTGCATCCATCAGTCGGCGTCCATGGCTTCCAGTTCGTCGATGATGCCTTCGATGACCGAAAGGCCCTTCTGCCAGAAAGCGGGATCGGTGGCATCGAGGCCGAATGGGGCCAGCAACTCGGAGTGGTGCTTGGTGCCGCCGGCCTTGAGCATGTCGAAATACTTCTGCTGAAAGCCCGCTTCGGCATTCTGGTAAACCGCATAGAGCGAGTTCACCAGGCAGTCGCCAAAGGCATAGGCATAGACGTAGAACGGAGAATGGATGAAATGCGGGATGTAGGTCCAGAAGGTCTCGTAGCCCGGGGCGAAATGCACGGCCGGCCCAAGGCTCTCCTTCTGCACGTCGAGCCAGATTTCGCCGATACGGTCGGAGGTAAGTTCCCCCTCCATGCGTTCGGTGTGAACACGGCGCTCGAACTGGTAGAAGGCGATCTGGCGCGCGACGGTGTTGATCATGTCCTCGGCCTTTTGTGCCAGCATCGCCTTGCGCTCGCGCTTGTCGCGGGTCTGTTCGAGGAGCGATCGGAACGTCAGCATTTCGCCGAAGACGGATGCCGTCTCGGCAAGCGTCAGCGGTGTCGAGGCCATCAAGGCGCCCTGACCGCCCGCAAGCACCTGGTGCACGCCGTGGCCGAGTTCATGGGCAAGCGTCATCACATCGCGCGGCTTGCCCATATAGTTGAGAAGCACATAGGGATGGGCGGAGGGAACGGTGGGGTGTGCGAAGGCTCCGGGTGACTTGCCAGGCCGAGTGGGTGCGTCAATCCAGTTCCTGTCGAAGAACCGGCGCGCAATATCGGCCATTTCGGGGGCAAAGCCGCTATAGGCCGAAAGCACGGTTTCACGCGCATCGTTCCAGGAGATGACCGCCTGCGGCGTTTCCGGCAGCGGGGCGTTGCGATCCCAGTTGTTGAGAAATTCAAGGCCGAGCCACTTCGCCTTCATCGCATAGTAGCGGTGCGACAGTTTCGGATAGGCGGCCTGCACCGCCGCCGCCAGCGCATCGACCACCTCCCGTTCAACCCGGTTCGCGAGGTGCCGGCTATCGGCGATATCCTCAAAGCCGCGCCAGCGATCGGAGATTTCCTTGTCCTTGGCGAGCGTGTTGGTGATGAGGGTGAAAGTGCGCAAATTATCCTTGAATGTTGCAGCGAGTGCTTCGAATCCAGCCTTGCGGAGAGCCGGATCTGCATCCTGCAGCAGGTTCAGAGTGGGCTCCAGCGCCATTTCTTCGCCGTTTACCGTAAACCGCAACGCCGTCATCGTCTCGTCGAACAGACGGTTCCAGGCACCGCGCCCGGTTATCGATTTTTCGTGAAACAGCTGCTCCAGTCGGTCTTCAAGCTGGTAGGGCTTGTCCTTGCGCAGATCCGTCAGCCAGGGGCGATAGTGGCCGATGGCGGGATTGTCATTCATCGCCTTGTCGAGAATGGCGTCATCGATGCGGTTCAATTCGAGGCTGTAGAAGATGAGGTGGGTGCTGGCATCCGTCATCTTCTGCTGGATGTCGCCATAAAGCTTGGCATGCTTGGGGTCCGACGTGTCACCGGCATAAACGAGGCCGGCAAACGAGACGATCTTGCCGATCAGCTCTTCAAGCGCCTCGAACTCGGTGATGGACTGAACGAAGTCGCCCCCATTCGGCTTTCCGGCTTCAGCGGCAAGTTTGCCCTTCCAGCGGTCTTCGAATGCCACCGCAAGCGCGTTGGCGCGGACGAGATCGGCCTTGAGTTCACTGCTGTCCGCGGAAGGATAAAGGTCGCCGAGGTTCCATACTGGAAGCGTGCCGAGTGCGGCCTGATCGGCCTTTGCCGGATTGCCAGCGTCCTTCGCAGGAGCAGCCCGCACAGCATCTTCGCCTGTGTATCTATCTGTTTCCAAAGTCATTTCAGCACCATGTTAAAGCAGTGAAACAATCCGTGAAGGATCGAATCGGAGTAATCAGTCGGAAATTGCTAAACCTTAAAAACGAGTTTGCAATGGTCCTAGTAGCATCTAGCTTATTTTACATTGAAGCACTTTTTAGACTTTTGCAGGATGGATTCATTCGTTAAAACGCCTTAATTGTGCTGTTAACAACCCGTTGACCATGTCACAAAACGATGGATTCTTCGTGCGTTTTTGCCATGCTCTCAACGTATTTGTTCTTCAGTAAAGCGACCATTAACCATTAAATCCGATAATTCAGCCATCCGGGGGTTGTGTATCGCGGTCAGGGTTGGGACGAAATTGGCATATATGAAGCATGCAAAGAACGGCGGTTTGACGGTTGCCTCGCTCGCGCGTACTGCGTGGTTTGCCGTCACAATGATCTTCGCGTCGATGCTCTTTGCCTCCACCCAGGCAAATGCAGAAACCCGCACCCTCAAGCTCTACGCCGTCCACACGAATGAACGCATCGAAGTCACGTTCAAGAAAGATGGCCGCTTCCAGCAGGATGGTTTGAACAAGCTCAACCAGTTCCTGCGCGACTGGCGCCGCAACGAACCCACCAAGATGGATCCGCGCCTGTTCGATCTGGTCTGGCAGATTTACCAGACGGTCGGCGGTCGCGACTATATTTATGTCGTCTGCGGCTATCGTTCGCCATCGACCAATTCCATGTTGCGCTCGCGCTCGCGTGGCGTTGCTGAAAAAAGCCAGCATATTCTGGGCAAGGCCATGGACTGGTACCTGCCGGGCGTGAAGCTGCAAACGCTTCGCTACACTGCCCTGAAGTTCCAGGCCGGCGGCGTCGGTTACTACCCGACATCCGGCTCGCCCTTCGTTCATACCGATGTCGGTAATGTGCGCTATTGGCCGCGCATGAGCCGCAAGGAACTCCTCACCGTATTCCCGGATGGGAAGACTTTGCACATTCCGTCGGATGGCAAGCCGCTGCCTGGCTATGAACAGGCCGTTGCCGCCTATGAAGCGCGCCGCCGCAATGGCAGCTCCATCCAGATCGCCAGCGCTTCGCGCTCTGGCCGCAGCAAGACGTTGTTCGGCATGCTCTTTGGCGGCGGTGCCGACGAAGATGAAGACAACAGCGAAGGTTCAGTTGCTGTAGCGTCGGCGGCAAAGCCGGCGAAAAGCGCCGTGACCAAGCCCGCATCCGTGGCGGACGAGGCCGAGGGTACGGCCGCTCCGGTCGCAACGACGGCCAAGGCGCCGCAGCCGGCCGAACAGGACCAGGCCGGTACGCCGGACGACAGCCAGACATTGGCCTTGAATGTGCCGGTGCCGCTGCGCCGCCCCGATTATACGCCGACACCCGCGCCGGAGGCTCCGGCAACGCTCAACGCGCTAGCGTCCGACAAGTCGACGGTTATCGCTGCTTTGCCCGAGCCGCGTCCGCAGGATAGCGCGAGCGCCATCCGCGAGCTGATCGCGGCCAACCCTGACGATTCCGACAGCGATGCCGGCAAGGCGCAGGCCGAGATGGTCAATGCGCTCGTGCCCGTGCCGTTCGAAAAGCCGAAGCACAATGACATGCTGATGGCGTCGATCGTTCCCGATCAGCGGCCCGCGCCGGCGAGTGCTGCAGCCGTGGCAAGCACTCCAACTGCTGAGAACGCTTCGGCCGAACAGGATGTTATCACCATACCGGACGAGGACCCGACACCGGAGGCGCTGCTGCGCCAGTCGGTAGCGGCGTCGCAGCCCAAGGTTCTGCCAACCGTTCAAGGCTCGACAGGTGACCGCGTGGCCCACCCGCAGCCGGCAGCCCAGCAAAACCTGCAACTGGCTTCAGCTGAGCCGATGGCGACGCTGCGCGAGACGATGTTGCATGCCAAGGGCGATCCTGCCGCAATGCTCAACAGCGGCGTCGTGACGACGACGAAGGGCGCCAAACCGCACCGGAAGGCGGCGGAGGAACAGGCGCCGCGGGCAATCCAGGTTGGCAATGAGGTGCCCGATCGCGCACTCTCGACCCGGCAGGTGGCAGCGGTGGCGCCGCACGTCGAACCGGCAGTGATCCGCAACGCCTTGCTGCGCACCGCGCCGACGACGGTCTATGTCACGGGCTTCCAGCATGATGCGCCGGTCGACGCCAACAAGTTCACTGGCAAGGCCGTGACGTTCCTTCAGATCGCAAAGTTCAGCCCGACCAGCGGTTCGTAAGTTCCCCTCCTGCGACAGAGAGAGGGTAGTGTTTTATAAGCCACTACAGGCGTTATACGTCACTACCTTCGTCCCACCACCACCACCGCCGTCGTCCTCGGGCCTGACCCGAGGACCCATAACCACGTAGCCGAGTCGCATGCGCCTCCGAATCGAAGGTGGATCCTCGGGACAACGCCCGAGGATGACGGCGGAGGGTAGGGACTAGAGAAGACACCCCTCCGAACCCGTTATTGCCCGTTCAAATCCAGTGTGGAATTAGCGCGTCGCGGCCGTCGCCGCGAGATAGTACGGGGATGCTATTGAACCGTGGATGACATCGCGGTTACGTGACCCCTCCTAGTGAGTGTGGATGTATCACCTTATCCGGTAAGACTGGCGTCATGCATACATCGATCCATCCATCCCGGCCTTCATCCAGCACCACCGTTATCCACCACCACCGCCGTCATCCTCGGGCCTGACCCGAGGACCCAAACTACGTTGCGGAGCCACACACGCATCCGAATTGAAGGTGGATCCACGGGACAACGCCCGTGACGGTGGAAATAGGGTATGGCGGGGCAGCGGCGGAGGATGCCGGGAGACGGTCGATCCAAAGATGACGGCGGCCGGTGCCAGAACTACGCGACGTCAGCCCGCCAGCTTTGCGGCGTCTGCCGCAAGCCTGGTGATTTCGTCCCAGTTGCCGGCTTTGACATGCTCTTCCGGCGCAACCCACGATCCGCCGACACAGACGACGTTCGGTAGGCTCAGATACGTTCTGGCGTTGGCGGCGCTGACCCCACCCGTGGGGCAGAACATGGTGCCAGAAAGCGGGGAAGCCAGCGATTTCAGGAAAGTCGCACCGCCTGCCTGCTCAGCCGGAAAAAACTTCAGCATCGTATAACCTTCCTCGCGCAGCGCCATGATCTCGCCGGGCGTAATCGCGCCGGGCAAAAGCGGTACGTTGCTGTCCCTCGCGGCCTCGATCAGCTGCGGCGTTGCCCCGGGGCTGACGATGAAGCGAGAGCCCGCAGCGCTGGCCTCCTCATACTGGCGCGCATTGAGTATCGTGCCCGCGCCGACAATCGCTTCCGGCACTTCCGCGGCGACTACGCGGATGGCGTCAAGGGCGGCGGGCGTGCGCAGGGTGATCTCGATCGCCGGCAGGCCGCCCTTGGCAAGCGCCCGCGCGAGCGGCACGGCGTGCGCAACATCGTGCACGAGGATGACCGGAATGACCGGTTGGCCCTTGAGGACGGGTAACAGCAAATCGGTCTTCTGGGGCATGTCATTCTCTCCACTAGCCTTGGGTTTAATCGATTTAGTAGCGCGGGGCGGTTTTGTCCATCGAAACCCGGAAATACTGGCAAACAAGTGCGACGAGAGTGTGAGGCGACCGCGTCGATTTGCCAAAATGCTTGAAATCCGCCTGCCGGCACAGTAGTTGGAGGCGATCATGACAGACCATTCTTCAAACCTGCCCTTCAAAGTGGCCGCGCTCTATCGCTTTGCGCGACTGGATCACTACCAGTCGCTGCAGCAGCCGCTGGCGAAGCTTTGCTGCGGTCTCGGCATAAAGGGAACCCTGTTGCTTGCCGCCGAAGGTGTCAACGGCACTGTTGCAGGATCGGCCTCAGCCATCCAACAGCTTGTCGATTTCCTCAATGCCGAACCTGCTATCGCCGGCATGGAGTTGAAATACTCCTATGCCAGCGAAATGCCCTTCAAGCGCATGAAGGTGCGGCTGAAGAAAGAGATCGTCACGATGGGGGTTGCTGATATCGATCCCTTGCAAAGCGTCGGCACCTATGTGGAGCCTGAGAACTGGAACGCGCTCATCGCCGCCCCGGATACGATCCTCATCGACACGCGCAACGATTACGAGACGGCCATCGGCACCTTTACCGGGGCAGTCGATCCGCAGACAAAGACCTTCCGCGAATTTCCGCAATGGGTCGAAGACCACCGCGACCAACTGGAAGGCAAGAAGATTGCCATGTTCTGCACGGGGGGCATTCGCTGCGAAAAGGCGACGGCTTTCGTCAAGGGCCTCGGTTTCGAGGACGTCTTTCACCTCAAAGGCGGCATCCTGAAATATCTCGAGGACGTGCCGGCCGAGGAAAGCCGCTGGGAAGGCGAATGCTTCGTCTTTGACGAGCGGGTGTCGGTCGGTCACGGCCTTGTCGAGGGCGAGGCGGAGCTTTGCCACGCCTGCCGCAATCCGGTCGCACCCGAGGACAAGCTTTCGCCGCTGTTCGAAGAAGGCGTTTCCTGCCCCCATTGCTATCATGAGCGAACCGAGGCTGACCGTGCCCGATTTGCCGAGCGGCAGAAGCAGGTGCGTCTTGCCCGTGAGCGTGGCGCCAAAGAGCACATAGGCTCGTAATACCGCGCCGCCGAAGCCCGGACGACAAATCTCCTTCCTGTCATTGCAATGCCATGAACCCGGTCCTAACTAAGCCAGGCCAGTTCATGCAGCCAAAGAGGAGATTAGCATGCTTGATCCGAAGAAGATTCTCGATGATTTCCTTGGAAGCAATATCCCCGGCGTCGGCACGTCCGTGCGGGACACTGCGGGCAAGGCGACTCAGATGGCAAAGGACAATCCGCTGGCGGCCGGCGCGATAGCGGCTATCCTGCTTGGCACCGGAACTGGCCGGGACGTGGCGGGCGGCGCCCTGAAGCTCGGCGGTCTCGCTGCCGTGGCGGGCCTCGCCTACAAAGCCTATCAGAACTACCAGTCGGGCAAGACGCCTGCCGAGGCCGAGCAGCCGACGACGCTCGATGGCGAGCTCTTGCCTCCGCCGAATGACTCGAGCTTCCATCCCGAAACCGCGCCGCAGGGCGAGCACGAATTTGCGCTTGTGCTGGTGCGCGCGATGATTGCGGCCGCCCGTGCCGATGGACATGTCGATGACGAGGAGCGCAAGCGCATTGCCGACAAGCTCGCCCTTTCCGGCCTCAACAGCGATACGCAGGCGTTTCTCACGAACGAACTCAATGCGCCCGTCGACCTCGATGCAATCATTGCCGCGGCCGTCACCGACGCGCAGAAAGTTGAGCTCTATACGGCTTCCCGCCTTGCGATCGATCCGAAGACCCGAGCCGAACGCGGCTATCTCGACCTGCTTGCAGGCCGGCTGAAACTGCCGGACAGCCTGATCGACCATATCGAGGCGACGGTCGCGAACGCCAAGGCGAATACGGCCGCTTGAGGCGCGTTTCTGCGTAGAGGGATTCGGTGCCCTGTTTTTGGATCGTCGGGCTCTTGTCCTGGGGACCATGACCATGCGGCTCAAGCCGTCCACGCATCGGTTGTCATAGAAGTGGATCCTCGGGACAAGAGCCCGAGGACCCATGAATAAAGACAGAACCACGCGCATCCGCCATCAAGGTTGATCATCGCAAAGTCCAAGGACGAGCATGCGGCCTTTCGCACTCTTGCAATAAAGCCTGCCCGCTCTACGTTCCACCGCGCAAGCGTGGAGTATGTATATGGCAATTTCAGACGAGGCCCGGGTGGCGGTGCGCAAGCCCGACGATCATCCGGCAATCGAAACGTCGAAGGTCGGCGTTCTTCTCGTCAACCTTGGAACGCCCGATGGCACCGACAAGGTTTCCATGCGGCGATACCTTGCCGAATTTCTTTCGGACAAGCGCGTCATCGAGTGGCCGCGGGCCATCTGGCTGCCCGTGCTCTACGGGATCGTGCTCAACACGCGCCCGAAGAAATCCGGCGCGCTCTACGACAAGATCTGGAACCGGGAGCGCAATGAGTCGCCCCTGCGCACCTATACGCGTTCGCAAAGCGAAAAACTCGCCGCAGCGCTTTCCGCCCATCCCAATGTCGTCGTCGACTGGGGCATGCGCTATGGCCGGCCCTCCATCGAGGAAGCGTTGCAGCGGCTCGACCGGCAGGGCTGCAAGCGTATCGTCATGTTCCCGCTCTACCCGCAATATTCGGCAACGACCACGGCGACGGTGAACGACAAGTTCTTCGAGGCGCTGGTCAAAATGCGGTTCATGCCGGCGACCCGCACCGTTCCCTCCTATCAGGACGAGCCGGCCTATATCGATGCCCTGGCGACGTCGATCGAAAAGCACTACGCGTCGCTGGGCTATGAGCCCGAATTGCTCATCGCTTCCTATCACGGCATCCCGCAGAGCTACTTCAAGCGCGGCGATCCCTATCCATGCCACTGCTGGAAGACGACGCGTCTGCTGCGCGAACGGCTCGGCTGGGGCGAAGACAGGCTTATCACCACATTCCAGTCGCGCTTCGGCCCGGAAGAATGGATGCAACCCTATACCGACAAGACGTTGGAGCAGCTGGCCAAGGACGGCGTGAAGTCCGTCGCCGTCTTCAATCCGGGCTTCGTTGCCGATTGCCTCGAAACGCTCGAGGAAATTGCCGGCGAAGGCGCGGAAATCTTCCATCACAATGGCGGGGTGAATTTCACGCATGTCCCCTGCCTGAATGATTCTGAGGAAGGCATGAAGGTCATCGAGACCCTTGTGCGCCGCGAATTGCAGGGCTGGATTTAGAGGGACCCCGCGGGCTCGCTCGAATCGCTGCTTTGGTCTATCTTGCGCTTGCCGGCTCACGGGCGGTAACGTTTCGTAACGCCGCTTGAGCGGCTGTCGGCCAGGGAGAGCAGCATGCCGTTGAGCGGATTCGACTTCACCATACCGGTTCTGGTCATCCTCGTGCTCGTGGTCCTGTTTGCCGGCGTCAAGACGGTGCCGCAGGGCTATAATTACACCGTCGAGCGCTTCGGCCGCTATACGCGCACGCTCGCGCCGGGTCTCAACCTGATCGTGCCCTTCTTTGACCGCATCGGCGCCAAACTCAACATGATGGAACAGGTGCTTGACGTTCCGACCCAGGAAGTCATTACCAAGGACAATGCCAACATTGCCGTCGACGGCATCGCCTTCTACCAGATCCTCAACGCGCCGCAGGCTGCCTATCAGGTGAGCGGCCTGCAGAACGCCATTCTCAACCTGACGATGACGAATATCCGCACCGTCATGGGCTCGATGGTTCTCGACGAACTTCTCTCCAACCGCGATGCGATCAATGACCGGCTGCTACGCGTCGTCGACGAGGCGGCGCATTCGTGGGGGATCAAGATGACCCGCGTCGAGATCAAGGATATCAACCCGCCAAAGGATCTGCTCGATTCTATGGCAAGGCAGATGAAGGCCGAGCGCGACAAGCGTGCGGTCGTTCTTGAAGCCGAAGGCACGAGGGCGGCGCAGATCCTGCGTGCCGAGGGTCTGAAACAGTCGCAGATTCTCGAGGCCGAAGGGCGGCGCGAAGCCGCCTTCCGCGAGGCAGAAGCGCGCGAGCGCCTGGCTGAAGCCGAGGCCAAGGCGACGGAAATCGTCTCTGCCGCCATTGCCGGCGGAAACGTCCAGGCGCTCAACTATTTCGTCGCCCAGAAATACACCGAAGCCTTCGGCAAGTTTGCCGGAAGCCCCAACCAGAAGATCATCTTCATGCCGATGGAAGCGTCTTCACTCGTCAGCACGCTGGGGGGTATTGGCGCGCTTGCACGCGATGTCTTCGGCGACGGCGCGCAACCGGCGTCGCCGTCACCCTCGACGCCACCGGTGCGCGGCCGAACGGTACCCGGCACCGGCGGAACGAATAGCTGACGCCCGGCGAAGGAGCACAGCCATGCTTGAGCGCCTTTTTACCGAACTTGGGCCATGGAACTGGGTGGTGCTCGGTCTCGTGCTGATGATCTTCGAAGTGGCGGCGCCCGGCATCTTTTTCTTGTGGTTCGGCATCGCAGCCATCATCGTCGGCGGGCTCGCGATCCTCTTTGCCGAGGCATTTGGGCTTACCTGGCAAATACAGGTCATCATCTTCCTTGTGCTTTCCGTAATTGCCGTCTTCATCGGCCGCAAGCTTATCGGCGCGACAGATGCCGTCTCCGACGAGCCATTGCTGAACCGCCGCGCCGAACAGATGGTCGGTCTTGTCGTCACGCTGGAGGAAGCAACCGTCAACGGACGCGGCAGAGCCCGCGTAGGCGATAGTCTGTGGCGGGTTAACGGGCCGGATCTCGCCGCCGGCACGCGCGTGCGCATAACCGCCGTCGATCATGGGATCCTCGTCGTCGAAGCAGCCTAGGCCGCTCCAATACGCAACAGGTCGTGGAAGTGCACGATCCCGACCGGATAGTTCTTCTCGGTCACGATCAGGGCGCCAATATTGTGCTGGTTGAGAAGCGCAAGGGCGGCGCTCGCCAGCATGGTCGGCGGCACGGTCTTCGGATCGCGCGTCATAATGTCTTCGACATTCATGGCGATGAGGTTGCGATGCAGGTTACGCGACAGATCGCCGTCGGTGATGATGCCAGCGAGTGTGCCTTCCTCGTTCTGCACCGCAATGCAGCCGAAGCGCTTGGCTGCGAACACCTTCATCGCGTCGGGAATGGGCGTTCCGAGCGGAACAAGCGGTATCTGGTCGCCGCTATGCATGATCTCGCGTACATGGGTCAGGCTGGCGCCAAGCGACCCGCCCGGATGAAACGTCTTGAAATCCCCGGCCGTGAAGCCGCGTGCTTCCAGCAATGCGATGGCAATCGCATCGCCCATGGCAAGCTGCATCAGCGTCGATGTCGTCGGCGCAAGACCATGCGGACAGGCTTCCGTCACGCGGGGCAACAGCAACACAACATCGGCGGCGTTCGCCAAGGCCGACGTCTCACCGGCCGTCACCGCAATGAGCGGAATACGGAAGCGCATCGCATAACTGACGATGCCCTTGAGTTCGGCCGTCTCCCCCGACCATGACAAGGCAATGATCGCATCGTCGACGGCAATCATGCCGAGATCGCCGTGGTTTGCCTCCGAGGGATGCACGAAGAACGCCGGGGTTCCGGTCGAAGCAAATGTCGCCGCAAGTTTCGAACCGATATGGCCGCTCTTGCCGACCCCGGTCACGATGATCCGCCCGCGGATCGAGGCGATCTTTTCGATGGCGCGGCAGAACGGTTCGGCCAACGGGCCGCCGAGCGCTTCGCTCAGCGCAACGAGACCGTCGGTTTCGGTTGAGATGGTCCGTTTGGCGGATTCGACCGCTGCGGATTTGTCGAGATCGGTGTGATTGATAGCCTGCATGGCGAGAACCGTTAGCGCTTTGCATCCCGGCTGTCCAATTTTTGTTCAAGGCAATGCCCGGGAATGGCATCCCAACCACCGCGAATTAGCAGGTCATTAACCATGCCTCTTTACCATCCCTCAACGTTCGAACTCATTGGCAAACCTGCATATGCATCCTCGGCACCCACGTTTGGAAGCCCCGCCCGGCGGCAGCTTCAGACCTGCCAGCATCTTCTGTCTCCTGACAGCGCTGCTCGGCACGACCGTGCTTGCCCCCCACGCACTTGCCCAGCAACAGGCCCCCCTGCGCGGTCCGGTCGGCGAAAATGTGCTGCAGGCACAGAGCAATGGCAGGCGCATTCTCGCCCAGAATACCGTTCCGCCGCCGGGAACCCCACCTCCCGACAGCGGTATCCCCTCGCGACCCTACGAACCCTTGAGCCCCGGCGCGCTTCCGCCTGTGACGGGCGATGAAGGTCTTGGCCTGCGCGGCGTCCCGCCGGACAGCGATCTCCTGCCTTCCGGCCCCGCCGATGACAGCAACAATCTTGGCGCGCAGTCACCGCCAGTCGACCAGTTCGGACCGATTCCCGAGGACAGGGCGGCACGCACTGTGGCGTCGCGTCGCGTCCGCGCGGCTGTTGACGAGGAGACGACCAATTCGATCCCAAACCCGCCGATCGAGCAGAACCGGGAGGCGAACCCGCCGGCGGGCCCGGCCGAGCGCGACAATCTGCCGGAACCCGCCATCGAACGGCGCGCCATTCGCCCCGATCCAGAACCTTTTGCGCCTTTTGGCATTAGAGCCGGCACGGTAACCCTGCGCCCGTCAATCAGCACGGGCCTCCGCGCCACGACCAATGCCGACGGCAGTTCCGATGGGTCCGGCGCGCTTTTGTCGGAAACGCGCCTGCGCGCCCGCGCCACGACCGATTGGTCGCGTCATTCCGCCTGGCTGGATTTTGATGGCCTCTACGACAAATCCCTCGTCGGTGAGGACTATTCGGCGCCCAATATCGCCCTGCGCAGCGGATTTCAACTCGACCTCGGCGCGCGCACCACGGTAAAGGGTGAGGCCGGCTATCGCTACCGGCAGGAAGACCCAAGCGCGCCCACGACGATCGTCGGCACGTCGAATCGCCCGGCCGTGCAGGATGTCGACGCCAATCTTGGGGTGCGCCGGGAATTCGGCCAATTCTTCGCCGACGTCAAAGGCAATGTCGACCACACCACCTACGGCAATGCCGAATTCTCCGACGGCACCACAACGAGCCAGAAGGACCGGGACAATACGTTTGCGAGTGTCGCGCTGCGCGGCGGCTTTGAAATGTCGCCGGCGATCAAGCCGTTCGCCGAGGTAGAAATCGGCAAACTGATGTATGACGAGGCGGTGGATTCCAATGGTTTCCGCCGCTCCGGCATGCGCACGGGGCTACGCGGCGGCTTCGAGCTCGATATCCGTGAAAAGCTGACGGGAGAACTCGCGCTCGGCTACCTGCGCCAGGACATCGAGGACGATCGCCTTAATGCTGTTGAAGGTCTTAGCGTTGATGGGGCGATCAAATGGTCGCCGCGGCGAGGGACCGACGTCGATATCGGCCTTCTCACCCGCATCGAAGGAGCGACGGCACCCGGCGATAGCGGCTCTGTTTTCTATGAAGGCACGGTCGGCATCAAGCGGCAGGCGCGCGCCAATCTCGATCTCAAGGCTAATCTCTTCGTTTCGCTGCGCGACAACAAGGACGATACCGGCTGGGACAAGGGTTTCGGTGCCGAGATCGGCGCTACCTATTGGTTCAACCGCTTCTTCGGTCTTGATATCAGCGCCCGTCACGAACTGACGCGCAGCGAGGTGGACACCCGCAATACGAACGAGACCAGCATATTCGTAGGGGTCACGCTGCAACGATAGCGCCCATGGCGAGGCCGGCCCTGTGCGTCCGGAAGTCAGCGGCACTCCGCGACTGACACCGCGTTCGTACACCCCACTGCTATCTACCCACCACGACCGTCATCCTCGGGCTGTTGTCCCGAGGATCAATCACCACGTGGTCGAGCCATCAACGCAGCAGCCGTCATAACAGTGGATCCTCGGGACAAGGGCCCGAGGATGACGGCGAAGAGGGTAAGGGTCCGTAGGATGATGGAGAGATCGGGAATAAACCATTTGGTGCGGCCGTTATGCCAATAGAGAAGAGCGCGACGACGCGTTTGACAGGAACGGCGGCGACGGCATCGTCTCGTACGTGAGAGCCACAAAGAGCCCCCCACACTACCAGTCATCCATCCACCACTGCCGTCATCCTCGGGCCCTTGTCCCGAGGACCCACGATGACGGCAGATAGGGTAAATTTCCTCGACTGCGTAGCAGACCTCGGACACGGATGACTGTGGAGGGGTAAACCAAGCGGCAAGCCGCCCGACGAGGCTCCCCGCCACACGCCCCCTCAGTCCTTAGGCTGGATCGTCTTCAGCATATTGCCGATATTGTCGATGACGCCCCCGCGGATGTCGTTGCGCCACAGGGCGAAGGCAACATTGGCTTCGACGAAGCCTTCCTTCGAACCGGTGTCATAGGTACGTCCCCGGAAGTGGTAGCCGAAGAAGTCCTGTTCCTTCGTCAACTTCAGCATGGCGTCGGTCAACTGAATTTCATTGCCTGCGCCCCGCTCCTGATGCTCGAGAATGTCGAAGATTTCCGGCTGGAGGATGTAACGGCCATTGATGTAAAGATTGGACGGCGCCGTGCCCTTGGCCGGCTTCTCGACCATCTCGGTCAATTCGAAACCCTTGCCGACCGGCCTGCCCTGACCGACAATGCCGTATTTATGCGTTTCGGCCGGATCGCATTCCTGCACGGCGATGACATTGCCGCCTGACTGGTTATAGAGCTCCACCATATCGGCCATGCAACCGGTCGATTCGGGCTGCATGATCATGTCAGGGAGCAATAGCGCGAATGGCTCATCGCCGACGATGTCGCGTGCGCACCAGACCGCATGGCCAAGCCCCATGGGCACCTGCTGGCGGGTGAAGCTCGTTGTTCCCGGTCCCGGCTGGATGCCTTGGAGTTCCTCGAGAAGTCCGGTCTTGCCGCGTTCTGCGAGCGTGGCATAGAGCTCGTACTGCGCGTCGAAATAATCCTCGATGACAGCCTTGTTGCGTCCGGTCACGAAAATGAAATGCTCGATGCCGGCCTCGCGCGCCTCATCCACCACATATTGGATGACCGGCTTGTCGACAACGGTCAGCATTTCCTTGGGAATGGATTTTGTCGCTGGGAGCACGCGGGTACCAAAACCCGCAACTGGAAAGACGGCCTTACGGATTTGCTTTCTCGTCGTCATCGTTACCTCGTCAGTGTTGCACGCTTCGATTACTGACGATGCATTCTGCACAAGATGCAAGCGAACAGTATCATTTCAAATTTACGCATAAACTTGTACAAAACCGCCGCCGGCTCTGGGTTTATGCGCTAGACAATTCGGTCTCAAAGACCCAAAATACATAACGCTGTAAAATAAATATTCGTTGCCGTTGTTAATGTAGCCTGGCAGCGCGCGTTTGCCGATGCATGGTAAACCAATTCCTAACTTTGCCATGTCTATTTTATCGTTTGACCCAAAAATGTGGAAACACAGTTCGAGGAGAAAACATAATGGTGAGTTCAACGGGGTTCGCACGGCGCGTCATGATCGCTGCAGCGGTTGCATGCCTTGGATTGGCAGGATCGACGGGGATCGCCGCAGCCGATGCGAAGTTCCAAAGCTGGATACAGGATTTTCGCGCAACCGCGTTGAGCAGCGGCATTTCCGCTGCCACCTACCAGCGTGCCTTTGCCGGCGTGACGGAGATCGACCCGGAAGTCCTGCAGAAGGCTCAATTTCAGCCGGAGTTTACCGAACCGGTCTGGGGCTATCTCGACAACCGTGTGAATGAGCATTCGGTGCAGACGGGCCGCGAAATGGCGCGCAAGTATAGCCGCTGGCTTGGGGCGATCGAAAAATCCTTCGGAGTCGATCGCAATATCCTGCTTGCCATCTGGTCGATGGAAACCAATTTCGGCGAGATCATGAAACGCGACGATGTGATGCGCGACGCGGTGCGTTCGCTTGCGACGCTTGCCTATGCCGATCCGCGACGGGCAAAATATGCGCGCACGCAACTTATCGCAGCGATGAAAATTCTGCAGACCGGTGACATCGACCGCAGCCATCTGACGGGTTCGTGGGCGGGCGCGCTCGGTCACACCCAGTTCATTCCGACCAGCTATCTTGCATACGCGGTGGACATGGACGGCAATGGCAAACGCGACATCTGGAATTCCGTACCCGATGCGCTCGCTACGGCCGCAAACCTCTTGCGCAAGAATGGCTGGGAGAGTGGCCGCACCTGGGGCTATGAAGTCGTCCTGCCGGCCGGCCGCAAACTCCCCGGCGGCTCGCACACCATCGCCGAATGGCAGCAGCTTGGCGTCGTGCGCGCCAATGGCAAGCCCTTCCCCCGCGGCAGCGAGAAGGCGACGCTGAAGGTGCCGGACGGCCGTGCCGGCCCTTCGTTCCTGATGACACGCAACTTCTTCGTGTTGAAGAACTATAATAATGCCGACAAATATGCGCTTGCCGTGGGTTTGCTCGCCGACCAGATCGCCGGGGCCCCGGGCCTGCGCCAGGACTGGAACCGCCCCTTCACGCCGATCACCATGAAGGAACGCGAAGAATTGCAGAGCCATTTGCGCGAACTCGGCTATTATGACGGCAAGGTCGATGGCAAGATCGGTACGAGCTCGCGGGATGCCATCCAGGCGTTCCAGAAGCAGATGGGACTTGATCCGGACGGTCATCCCAGCAAGGAAGTGCTGACCGTCATCCGGAAAAAATAGTTAAGTGACGCAGATGATTGGGTTTGGCAGGTACAGATTACGTTCGCGCGTTGGTTCACGTCCCGCTCTCCTGCCGGCCTGCCTTGTTGCCGCGCCAACCGTCCTTCGGTCGCCGTCGCTGCTTGCAATCGCCATTGCCCTCGCCGGCACCTTCCTCTTCATCGAACATGCAACTGCGCGCACGCTGCTCGACATGTTGTTCGGTCCGCGCATCTACCGCGAAAATACAGACCGCCTGATCGATGACGGCAGGCGCGCCCGCTCGCCAAGCAAGAGCAGGCCGCCGCTAAAGCGCGCCCGCCCGCGGCCGGACACGGTAAGGACATCGCCGGTTCCAAACAGCGAGGCTCCGATCCAGGCGAAATTGCCCGACGCAAAGCCGGTGCTGGTCGTGGGCGACTTCATGGCCGGCAGCCTCGCGGAAGGGCTCGATGCCGCGTTCATTGATGCACCGGGCGTGCGTGTCATCGACAAGGCCGATGGATCTTCGGGTTTCGTGCGCAGTGATCATCGCGATTGGCCGGCTTCCATCGGTGAAATGATCGCCAAGGAAAAACCGGCCGTGGTGGTCATCATGATTGGGGCCAATGATCGCCAACAATTCTCCGACGGCAAGGTACTTCTGACCGACGACTGGACCAAGGAATACCAGGCGCGGATGAACGGCTTTCTCGATGCGGTGAAGAAGGCGGGCCAACCTGTCGTATGGGTGGGCCAGCCTGCCTTCAAATCGAAAAGCATCACCAACGACGTCCTCGCATTCAACGACTTCTATCGCAATGCCACCGAAAAGGCGGGGGGCACCTTTGTCGATGTCTGGGATGGTTTTGTCGATCAGAGCGGCAACTTCACCCTGTCCGGCTTCGATGTTTCCGGCCAGACGGCGCGTCTGCGCAACAATGACGGTATTGGCATGACTGCCGCCGGTAAACGCAAACTGGCATTCTATGTGGAAAAGCCGCTGCGGCAGATGCTCGGCAATGCAACATCGCCGGACATTGCCGCGATCAAACCGGGGGCTCCGGTACAGGCGCTGACCGGCGCGCCGGGGGCGCCCTCCAAGATCGACCGGCTTGCGCCGGTCAGCCTCAACGATCCGGAACTGGACGGTGGCACCGATCTGCTCGGCGCTGCTCCCCGTCCGGCAGTTGGCGGCGACAAATCTGCGCGCGACCGGCTGGTCATCGACGGCGTAGCGCCCGAGGGGCAGCCCGGCCGGGTCAACGATTTTTCATGGCCGAAACAATGAGGCCTCTATCGCCATTTCTTCTTAAGACGGAGTCTTCGCTTCGGCCTCGGATGGTGCCTTGACCGGGATATAGATGACCGGCATCGGTTGAGGCTGATCGCTGGCGCTGGTGGCGACGGAAGCCTTTGCGGGCGCATCACCCTGAACGGCAGCTTCCGTGACATCGTTGCATGCGGCTAGGCCAAGCAAGGCGGCAGCAAGCAGAATTCTCAAATACATTGGTTAAATACTCCACGACAAACTGGTCTATGAACGGTCTGGCGACCTAAATCAATTAGTCAAAAGTTTAATACTGATGGGTCTCGGGCTCGGGCTCGGTAAAGCCGCAATCGACAGGGTTTGCGACCGGCACGCGATTTAAGACGTGCCGGCCCTTTGCGTCAGCGGGGGAGGACCGAGGAACCCATGATCGCGGCGTCGATGGCATGGGCAGCCTGGCGGCCTTCGCGAATAGCCCATACGACCAGCGACTGACCGCGGCGCACGTCACCGGCGACGAATAGCTTGTCGACACTGGTCCGATAGTTCTTGTCGTCGGCGGAGACGGATCGATTGCCGCGCCGGTCGGCGCGCATGTCGAGCGAGCCCGAGAGCTCCTTGACGATATTGTTCTCGAATGGGCCGGAGAAGCCGATGGCGATGAACGCAAGATCGGCCCTGATGAAGAAGTCCGTTCCGGGGATCGGCTTGCGCACCTCATCGACTTCGCAGCACTTCACATGGGTCAAG
Source organism: Phyllobacterium sp. YR620 (assembly GCF_900104165.1). Taxonomy (NCBI): domain Bacteria; kingdom Pseudomonadati; phylum Pseudomonadota; class Alphaproteobacteria; order Hyphomicrobiales; family Phyllobacteriaceae; genus Phyllobacterium; species Phyllobacterium sp. YR620. Next base: position 58,291 of record NZ_FNJP01000001.1, on the reverse strand, counting down.
CTGCCGTTTTCGCCGATGAATTCGAGCGTCGCCACCTGGAATTCGCGATCCGCGCCTTCAGCCTGTGAGGATGATGTGCGCATCTTGGTCGCCCAGTAGGGCCAGACGCTGAGCTTGTCTTCCCTTTCCGGCGGCTGCGGGCGAATATCGAGCTGCGTAACCTTTACAGCGCCTTGGCGGAATGCTGTTCCGACGCAGTCGGACGCCGTGTCGCCGCCACCGACCACGACTACATGCTTGCCCGACGCGACGATTGGATCGCTCGGCCAGGCGACCGACTCGATGTTCTCGCGGCCTATGCGCCGGTTCTGCTGGACGAGATAATGCATGGCGTCGTGGACGCCCTCGAACTCCGCGCCGGGAATGCCGGCGGGACGGGGGGTTTCGGCGCCACCGCAGTAGAGCACCGCATCGTAGGTATCGATAAGCTCCTGGACCGGCTTGTCCACGCCAACGTTCACGCCGCAGAAGAAGGTTACGCCCTCGCCTTCCATCTGCGCGATGCGCCGGTCGATGAAATGCTTCTCCATCTTGAAATCGGGGATACCATAGCGCAGCAGACCGCCCGGCCGGCTTTCCCGCTCGTAGACGTGAACCTCGTGCCCGGCGCGGCCAAGCTGCTGGGCGGCGGCAAGGCCTGCCGGACCCGAGCCGATGACCGCGACATTCTTGCCGGTCTTGGCAAGAGCCGGCTGTGGAATGATAAAGCCCTTTTCATAGGCCTTGTCGGCAATCGCCTGCTCCACCGTCTTGATCGAAACCGGTACGTCCTCGAGATTGAGTGTGCAGGCTTCCTCACAAGGCGCGGGGCAGATACGGCCGGTAAACTCCGGAAAGTTATTGGTGGAGTGAAGATTGCGGATCGCCTCGTCCCAATTGTCGTTGTAGACGAGATCGTTCCAGTCCGGAATCTGATTGTGGACCGGACAGCCCGTCGGTCCATGGCAGAATGGTATGCCGCAATCCATGCAGCGCGCCGCCTGCTTCTTCACTTCGCTATCCGACATCGGGATCGTAAACTCCCGGAAATGCCGTATGCGATCCGACGCAGGCTGATACTTGCCAACCTGCCGGTCGATTTCGAGAAAACCTGTAACCTTACCCATAAAACTTCTCTCCCTCGCCTCTCGGGGGACTACCCTCGCCTTTTCAGGGGTTAGGGCAGCATTCGCCCATGCCGAGCGTCTTTGATGAGACACTCGAAGCATGGTGCTTGTTGACTTTATTCGGCTGCGACGCCCATGCGCATGCGCTCCATATCTTCGAGCGCGCGACGGTATTCGACCGGCATGACTTTCACGAATTTCGGCCGGAAGCTTTCCCAATTGTCGAGAATTTCCTTCGCCCGCGCCGAACCGGTGTAGTGCATGTGGTTCGAAATCAGCTGTACAAGCCGTTCTTCGTCGTGCCTCGTCATATTGGCCGAGACATCGACGCGACCCTTGTGCATGAGATCGCCGCCGTGATGATGCAACTTTTCGAGAATGTCGTCCTCTTCCGGAACCGGTTCGAGTTCGACCATCGCCATGTTGCAGCGCTGCGCAAAATCGCCGGCTTCGTCGAGTACATAGGCGACACCGCCCGACATGCCCGCCGCGAAGTTGCGCCCGGTCTGGCCAATGACGACGACAACGCCGCCGGTCATGTACTCGCAGCCATGGTCACCCGTGCCTTCGACGACGGCAATCGCCCCCGAGTTGCGCACGGCAAAACGTTCGCCGGCGACGCCGCGGAAATATGCTTCGCCCTCGATGGCCCCGTAAAGCACGGTATTGCCGACGATGATCGAGTTTTCCGGGATGATCCTGGTGTTTTCCGGCGGGCGAATGACTATGCGTCCGCCGCAAAGGCCCTTGCCGACATAGTCGTTGCCGTCGCCGATAAGATCGAACGAAATGCCCCGCGCGAGGAAGGCGCCGAAGGATTGCCCGGCCGTCCCATGGAATTTGACCGAAATGGTCTCGTCCTTGAGCCCCTTGTGCCGGTAGCGCTTGGCCACTTCGCCCGAGAGCATGGCACCGGCCGAGCGGTCGACGTTCTTGATGTCCATCTCGATCCTGACAGGGATCTTGCTTTCGAGCGCGGTCCTTGCCTGCTCGATCAGCTTGCGATCGAGAATATCGACGATCGGATGGTTCTGCCGCTCGGTCCACCGCGTCTTTTCTTCGGGCGCCTCGGGCTTGTGGAAGATGCGGGTGAAGTCGAGACCCTTGGCCTTCCAATGTTCGATCGCCTCGCGCTTCTCGAGGAGTTCCGTCTTGCCGACGATCTCTTCGAGCCGGGTGTAGCCCATTTCGGCGAGGAACTGCCGTACCTCTTCCGCCATGTAGAAGAAGAAGTTGATGACGTGCTCGGGCGTACCCTTGAAGCGCTTGCGCAATACCGGGTCCTGCGTCGCGACGCCGACCGGGCAGGTGTTGAGGTGGCACTTGCGCATCATGATGCAGCCCGCCGCGATGAGCGGCGCTGTCGAGAAGCCGAACTCGTCGGCGCCGAGCAGGGCACCGATGATGACGTCGCGTCCGGTGCGCAGACCGCCATCGACTTGCAGTGCGATGCGCGAGCGCAAGCCGTTGAGCACGAGCGTCTGCTGCGTCTCGGCAAGGCCCATTTCCCACGGGCTGCCCGCATGCTTCAGCGAAGTCAGGGGCGACGCACCGGTTCCGCCGTCATAGCCGGAAATGGTGATGTGATCGGCGCGCGCCTTGGCGACACCGGCCGCGACCGTACCGACGCCGACCTCGGAGACCAGCTTTACCGAAACATCCGCCTCGGGGTTGACGTTCTTGAGGTCGTAGATCAGCTGCGCCAAGTCTTCGATCGAATAGATGTCATGGTGCGGCGGCGGCGAGATAAGGCCAACGCCGGGCGTGGAATGCCGGGTCTTCGCCACCGTCGCATCGACCTTGTGACCGGGCAACTGTCCGCCCTCGCCGGGTTTGGCACCCTGCGCCACCTTGATCTGCATCATGTCGGAGTTGACGAGATATTCCGTCGTCACGCCGAAACGACCCGATGCCACCTGCTTGATGGCCGAACGTTCCGGGTTCGGCTTGCCGTCCGGCAGCGGGTAGAAGCGGTCTGGTTCTTCCCCGCCCTCGCCGGTGTTGGACTTGCCGCCAATCCGGTTCATGGCGATGGCGAGCGTGGTATGCGCCTCGCGGCTGATCGAGCCGAATGACATCGCACCCGTCGAGAACCGCTTGACGATCTCCTTAGCCGGCTCAACATCGTCGATCGATACCGGCTTGCGGCCCGCATCTGTTGCGACCCTGATCTTGAAAAGGCCGCGAATTGTCTGCGCACGTGCCGACTGGCTGTTTACGAGGTCCGAATATTCCTTGAACGTTGCGGCCGATTCCGTGCGGACCGCATGCTGCAGCTTGGCGACCGCATCGGGGGACCACAGATGCGCCTCGCCGCGAATGCGGTACGCATATTCGCCGCCGACCTCAAGCGTGCTCGACAGGACAGGATCATTGCCGAACGCATCACGGTGACGGCGCACCGTTTCCTCGGCAACTTCCTCAAGACCAACGCCCTCGATGGTTGTTGCCGTGCCAAAGAAGAAGCGGTCGACAAAATCAGTCTTCAGGCCAACGGCGTCGAAAATCTGCGCGCCGCAATAGGACTGATAGGTGGAAATGCCCATCTTGGACATGACCTTCAGGATGCCCTTGCCGATCGACTTCATGTAGCGCGAAACGACTTCCTTGGCGTCGACCTCCGGCGGGAACTCGCCGCGCTTGTGCATGTCGAGCAGGGTGTCGAACGCGAGGTAAGGGTTGATCGCCTCCGCGCCATAGCCGGCGAGGCAGCAGAAATGGTGCACTTCGCGCGGCTCGCCCGATTCCACGACGAGACCCACCGAGGTGCGCAGGCCCTTGCGGATCAGGTGATGGTGGACTGCGGCCGTCGCCAAAAGGGCGGGGATCGGTATGCGGTCCGGACCAACCTGGCGGTCGGAAAGGATGATGATGTTGTAGCCGCCATGGACGGCCGCTTCAGCTCGGTCGCACAGGCGTTCGACCGCACCGGCGAGACCGGCAGCACCTTCATCGACGCTATAGGCTATATCGAGCGTCTTCGTATCGAACCGATCTTCGGTGTGGCCGATGGAACGGATCTTCTCGAGGTCGCCGTTGGTCAGGATCGGCTGGCGCACCTCCAGCCGCTTGCGGCGCGAGGAGCCGACGAGATCGAAAATGTTCGGACGCGGGCCGATGAACGAGACCAGGCTCATGACCAGTTCCTCGCGGATCGGGTCGATCGGCGGGTTGGTGACCTGGGCGAAGTTCTGCTTGAAGTAGGTATAGAGCAGCTTCGACTTGTCCGACATGGCCGAAATCGGCGTGTCAGTGCCCATCGAACCGATTGCTTCCTGGCCCGTCGTCGCCATGGGCGACATCAGGAGGCGCGTGTCTTCCTGCGTATAGCCAAACGCCTGCTGGCGATCGAGAAGGCTCACATCCTTGCGCAGCGCGCGCGGCTCGACCGGGCTCAGTTCCTCAAGAATGAGCTGCGTGTTCTTCAGCCACTGCTTGTAGGGGTGGCGCGTCGCGATCTCTGACTTGATCTCCTCGTCAGAAACGATGCGCCCCTTCTCGATGTCGATCAGCAGCATGCGACCGGGCTGCAGGCGCCACTTCTTGACGATCTTTTCTTCCGGCACCGGCAAGACGCCGGCTTCCGACGCCATGATGACGTAATCATCATCGGTCACGATGTAGCGCGCGGGACGCAAGCCGTTGCGATCGAGCGTCGCGCCGATCTGGCGACCGTCGGTAAAGGCGATTGCCGCCGGGCCATCCCATGGCTCCATCAGCGCCGCATGATATTCGTAGAACGCCTTGCGCTCTTCCGACATCAGTTTGTTGCCGGACCATGCCTCGGGAATGAGCATCATCATCGAGTGCGCGAGCGAATAGCCGCCCTGGAACAGGAACTCCAGCGCGTTGTCGAAGCAGGCGGTATCGGACTGACCCTCATAGGAAATAGGCCAGAGCTTGGAGATGTCGTTGCCGAAATACTCGCTGTCGACCGAGGCCTGGCGGGCCGCCATCCAGTTGACATTGCCGCGCAGCGTGTTGATCTCGCCATTGTGCGCGACCATGCGATAGGGATGCGCCAGCTTCCACGACGGGAAGGTGTTCGTCGAAAACCGCTGGTGGACAAGAGCAAGCGCACTTTCAAAGCGCGGATCCTTCAGATCCCTGTAGTAGGCACCAACCTGATAGGCGAGGAACATCCCCTTGTAGACGATGGTCCGCGCCGACATCGAGACGACGTAGAAATCGCTCTCCTTGCCGCCGTTCTCCTGGTAGATGCGGTTCGAGATGACCTTGCGCAGGACAAATAGCCTGCCCTCGAAATCCTCGTTGGTTTCGATATTGGGGTTGCGGCCGATGAAGACCTGCCGGTGGAACGGTTCGGTCGCCGCAATATGCGGTGCCTTCGACAGCGAGGAATTGTCGACCGGAACGTCGCGAAAGCCAATCAACGACTGGCCTTCCGAAGCGATTACCTCCGAAATGACGGTTTCGATATGCGCCCGCTCTTCCGCATCCTGCGGCATGAACAGGTAACCGACCGCATAATGGTTGACCGGGGGCAACTCGACGCCTTTTTCGGCCCATTCGGCCCGGAAAAACGCATCGGGAATCTGGACGAGCATGCCCGCGCCATCGCCCATGAGCGGGTCGGCGCCAACCGCACCGCGGTGGGTGAGGTTTTCGAGCATGAACAGGCCGTCTTCGATGATCTTGTGCGACTTCACGCCCTTCATATGCGCAACGAAGCCGACGCCGCAGGCGTCATGCTCATTGCGCGGATCGTAAAGGCCCTGTTTTGACGGAATACCCGACGATTTATTGGTTTTGACCGCACGAGTCTGTACGGCCTGAGCAAGTTCAGTCGTTACAGATGGCGTCAAATCCGTCATCGTCAATTCCTCCAATTCGGCCCGTTGCGGGCGGTCAATCTCTCATGGGACGGAATAACATAATTCCGGCCCCGCCTCGGTGCGGCATATCTTCCGGTTGCAGGCTGCGGTCACCATTCTAGGGACGGAAGCAAGAATGCCCACCATCCCGTTTCGGTTCACGCAAATAGGACAGCAATGCTGTCTTATTGTGGTATGCCAGAATAAACGCCATCACACAAGATGGAAAAGTAAAAAATATGCGCACTGCGCGAAACATCATTGCGCAAAAGACCGCCAAAGTATCGCGATAGTTTCGGTTAGGGTGATTTCCGCCAAAAAGGCCAAGGAAAACAGCTGCTTCCCCCGCAGCCTCGTGCGAGCATGGCTTTCCACGCGTCTGCTAAAGGGATATGCCAGCGGCATCAGATCGTACTGCAGGACAATCTCATGCATTTTGCTTCCGACAACTGGGCCGGCGCCCACCCCAAGATCGCTGAAAGCCTGGTCAAGAATGCAGGCGGCTTTGTGCCGGCCTATGGGTCGAGCGCGCTCGACAAGGCAGTGGAACAAACCTTTTGCGAGATATTCGAACGTGAGGTCGCGGTTTTCTTCGTTGGAACCGGCACGGCGGCCAATTCTCTGGCCCTCGCAAGCTTTGCCAGGCCTGGCGGGATGACATTCACGCACCGGGAAGCACACCTTATTGGCGACGAGGCCGGGGCTCCCGAATTCATCAGCGCAGGCGCGCGCCTGCGTCCCGTCGATGGGCCGACCGGACGCATGGATTTGAATAACCTCAGATCCGCTCTTGAACCCGTTACGCCCGGTAACGTCTTTATCGGTCAGGCGATGGGCGTGTCTATTACCCAGGCCACCGAGATCGGAACGCTCTACGAACTCGCCGACATTGCCGCCATCTCCGCGCTCTGCCGCGAGCACGATCTGCCGCTGCATATGGATGGCGCCCGCTTTGCCAATGCGTTGGTCTCGCTTGGGTGCTCGCCGGCAGACATGACCTGGCGGCAGGGTGTGGACATCGTCTCGTTCGGCGGTACCAAGAACGGCTGCTGGTGCGCCGAAGCGCTGGTGTTCATGGACCCGGCAAGAGCGGAGGGCTTCCCCTTCCTGCGTAAGCGCGTCGCCCAACATTTTTCAAAATCGCGTTTCATCGCCGCCCAGTTCGAGGCTTACTTCGCCGGTGGCCTATGGCTGGAACTTGCGGCCCACGCCAATGCCATGAGTGCACGCCTCGCTGACCATATTCGCGCATCAAAGCAACTGCGCCTCGCCTGGGAGCCACGCGCAAACGAGGTGTTTCCCGTGATGCCAAGAGAAACAGCCGCAAAACTGCGGGAAGCCGGCGCTGTTTTTCACGATTGGCGAGCGCCGCATTTTGAAGGAAGAGTTGCTGCTGAAGGCGAATCGCTCGTTCGGCTGGTGACGAGTTTTGCAACGACGCCGGATGAAGTAGACCGCTTCGGCGCCCTCATCGCATGAAAAAGCGGCGCTTTCACGCCGCTTTCTCCCGTTGTACCTGCCAATCGCTTAGCGGGCGGCTTTAGCTTCTATCTGCTTGGCTTCCGTGTCCGACAGGGAAGTCACGGCAATCTTGCGCGGCTTCATCTCTTCCGGGATTTCGCGCTTGAGATCGATATGCAGCAGGCCGTTTTTCAGGCTGGCACCACTGACCTCGACGAAATCGGCAAGATGGAAGCGGCGTTCGAAAGCCCGCGAAGCAATGCCGCGATAAAGCGTTTCGGCATTTTCATCGGTTTTCTCGGCATTCTTTTCGCCGGTGACCTTCAGCTGGTTGCGATGTGCCTCGATCTGGATCTCGTCCTCCGAGAACCCTGCAACGGCCATGGTGATGCGATAGGCGTTGTCGCCGGTCCGCTCGATATTATAGGGCGGATAGGTCTGGGCGCCTTCCGGCTGAGCCAGCGAATCAAGAATGGTGAACAGCCGATCAAAGCCGACGGTAGAACGGTAAAGGGGTGAGAAATCAACGTGACGCATGTTTAAGCCCTCCTTTAGAGCGACAATGTTTGCGTATTTTGGTTCGATTGAGAGCTCCCGCAGTGGCAAGCCTTCGTAAACCAGCGACCCCGTTATGGCGGTCACAACGTCTATTTGGTTAGGCATTTTCTCGATTTCAAGGGCGCGGCAGGCATCAAAAAGTCCAGCGCCAGCGTGACGATCCCGGCCGCCAGATGAACGCAAAATGAACATGTTCTTCGGAATACGTTCAGCTCGATGCCGCTAAACCTACACTCAATCTGGCATTCGATCCGACACGACAAAGGACTTTGAAATGAAAAAAACCGTTCTTGCGCTCACGTCAGTGGCGCTTCTGATCACCGGCTTCTCGGCTTCAGCTTTCGCCGATGGCCGCTACTACCGGAACAGCGCGCCGGCGATCTACGTGGACGACGAAGATTACAATGATGGCTATCTGGTACAGGACCGCCGCTACTACGAAGGCTACCGCGATGACCGCCGCTACCGGTTCGGACCGCGCGATGTTACCCGCATGCTCGAACGGCGCGGCTACAGGGTGCGCGATGTGAACTTCGATCGCGGTCGCTACTTTGCCCGCACCTCGCGTCGCGGCGAGCCCGTCCTTGTCGTTGTATCTCGCGACGGCGACATTCTTGAAACCCGGCGCATGGGCCGCGATCGTTACTACGACCGTCCGAAGAGCGGGTTCAGCATCGAAATAAATCCGGCTTACTGATCAATCAAGCCGAGATCGTTGCGGATGTAACGTCCCTTCCAGCCGCAACGTATTGACCGGAAACTCCCAGGCAGGGTTTCCGGTCATTCTTTTTCTGGATGCCGCCGTTTGACCTTTAAGGCGGCGCATCCTATCAAAAGCGCATTCAACCATCACATCGAGCGGGCACCGACGTGGACCAGCCAACGCAAACGATCCGGCCCCTTGTCGAAACCGCCGCCAATCCGATACCGGCAGGCACGCGCGTCGAAGGGCTCGATCTCGGCAAGGGCAAGGTGCTGCGCTATGCGATCACCCCCGCCTCCAGCCACCCGCTGCATGGCACGATCATCATTCTGCATGGCCGCAACGAGTGCATCGAAAAATATTTCGAGACGATTGCGGACCTCTCCGCGCGGGGTTTTGCGGTGGCAACCTTCGACTGGCGAGGGCAAGGCGCGTCAAGCCGATATTTACGCAATGCCGCCAAGGGCTTCGTGAAGCGTTTCGATGATTATGCGGGCGATTTCGAGCTCCTGTTCAAGTCCGTCATCCTGCCCGATTGCCGTGGTCCATATTACGTTCTCGCCCATTCGGCCGGAGCACTGGCTGCCCTCGTCGCCGCACCGGCCTTTGCCAACCGGATAAGGCGGATGGTGCTGATTGCACCACTGCTCGACATCAATTCCAGCCGCGCCCGCAAGCTGACCGCGCGGGTCATCGCCAATACGCTGCGTTCAACCGGGCTTGGCGGCACCTATATGCTCGGCGGTCCGCATGTATTGCGCCCGTTTACTGCCAATGAGGTGACATCTGATGTGAGCCGCTACAATCGCAATTGCGGCGTCCTTGAAAGCGCGCCCGAGCTTGCGATCGGTGGCCCGACTGCAAGCTGGATCGTTGCCGCCGCGAAGGCGATCAAGCGCGTAACCAGGCCCGACTACGTCGACACGATCCGCATCCCGACACTCATCGTTGCAGCGGGGGCCGACACCGTCGTCTCGACGCCGGCAATAGAACGTTTCGCCGTGCAGATGCGCAATACGACGCTGCTTACCATCGATGGCGCGCGCCACGAGATCCTGCAGGAAAAGGATTTGTACAGAGAGCAGTTCTTCGCTGCCTTCGATGCCTTCATCCCTGGCACCGGCGGCGACGATGGCTCCGTTCTGGCGGAGGCTGGCGAAGACAGCGAGCCTGCCCTGGATGTCAGCGCCTGAAAACCGACGAGGCGCGCAGGCGCCGCCGCATGTCGTGCTCTACCCGTTCAAAACCTCAAGAGCCTGAGCATGGAGTTCGGCGTTGGCGGCGGCAATGATACTTCCGGCCTTTTCGGCTGGACCGCCATCCCAGGTTGTCACAACGCCGCCCGCCTTTTCGATGATGGGTATCAGCGCAACAATGTCATAGGGATGAAGGCCCGTCTCGACAACGAGATCCACAAAACCCGCAGCAACCATCGCATAGGCGTAGCAATCGGTGCCGTAGCGGGCGAGCTTGACGCGTTGTTCGACGCGATCATAGGCAGTCCGCTTCTCGGCCTTGAATATAGCGGGCGTCGTCGTGAACAATGTGGCATCGGCAAGATCGCGCGTCTTGCGTGTCTCAAGCTGGCGCGTCCCGCCCGGACCCTCATACCACGACGCTTCGCCATCACACAGGAACAGCTCTTTGGTAAATGGCTGCGCCATGACGCCAGCAACCGCGTCGCCATCCACAGTAAGCCCGGCCAGGGTACCCCAGACCGGTATACCGGAGATAAATGCGCGCGTGCCGTCGATCGGATCGATTACCCAGATATGCGAATGGTCGAGATTCTCGCCGCCATATTCTTCACCCAGAATACCGTGGTCTGGATGCTCCGCGTTGATCAGCCCCCGAATCGCTTTCTCCGCCTCCCGATCAGCCTCGGTAACCGGATCAAACCCCGACTCGAACTTGTTGTCGATGAGCGAAATATTGCGGAATCGCGGCAAAGTCTGCTCTGCGGCGACACTCGCAATCCGCTTTAAAAAGGAAAGTTCTACGACCAAAATGGCTCCTCGCGATTAAAACATTCTCATACAGGTGCATTATGGATGAGATTTGTGCATATTATTTGAGCAGTTTCCAACAGTGCACAAAATCATACACAAATTTCTTGACATTTGTGCGACGCAGCATAGAGTTGTGGGTGAACGGGGCGACCTGTTCTGCCCTCCTTGGGCGTTTCCTCCCTAGACTTGGACCGCGCTTCATGCGCGGTCTTTTTTATTGGCCGCGCTGCTATGCGCCTATTCCGCCGCGAGCGGCTGGTCGAGAAAATAAAAATCTGGCAGCGAGACGAGATCGGCAAGAAACTGGGCGATATCCCGCTGTAATTGATCGAACCCGGACTTCTTCTCGTAACTCTGTTCATTGAGATAGAGGCCGCGATTGACCTCGATCTGTAGCGCGTGAAGGCCCTTCAGCGGGCTGCCGTAATGTTCGGTGATATAGCCCCCGGCATAAGGCTTGTTGTGCGCAACGAGGTAGCCCATTTCCCGCAGGAGATGGATAGCGGAGTTGGCAAGTTCCGGCGCGCAGCTCGTTCCGAACCGGTCGCCGATGATGAAATCCGGGCGCATCCCGCTCTCCGGGAAGCGGATGCCTGTCGGCATCGAATGGCAATCCACCAGGACGCCATAGCCGAAGCGCTGTCGCGTGGCCGAGAGGAGGCCGCTGAGCCTGGCATGGTAGGGCTTGTAAATCGTGCCGATGCGATCCAGCGCCTCACCGAGCGGCAATTTCTTTGCATAGATTTCCTGGCCCTCGCCAACGAGGCGCGGCACCGTACCGAGGCCTCCGGCGACACGGGCGGAACTTCCGTTGGCATAGGAGGGCAGCGCCTCCTGAAACATCTTGGCGTCGAGTTCGTAGGGTTCGCGATTGACATCGAGATAGGCGCGCGGAAAGTGCGCCAGCAACAAGGGTGCTCCAAGCGGCACGGCGGAGGCGAACAGTTGGTCGACGAAACAATCCTCGGACCGGCGAATGGTCTGCGGGTCGAGTTGTGACTGTTCGAGGAAAGCGCGCGGGTAAAAGCGGCCGCTATGCGGGGAATTGAAAACGAAAGGAATGCGCTGGTCGGAGGGTTGCCGCACTTCGAACGGCTGGATATCGGTGAAATCGCGCTCGACTGTCATCTTCTGCTTCAAGGTTTCGCGGCAAGGCGGGCTGGTTTTCCCCTACTCTAGTGCAAGTTTCTACGATAGGGAATTGATGAACGGTTCGAAACGGCTTGTCCGCCAACTTTCTCCGGCGTTAAGGCTCAATGCTGATCACACCGTCGACACCTCGACTTTTGCCCCGTTCGCCCTTATTTCTAGCAAATCATTCACGCGATCTTTACCAAAAAAGCGTTTTGTTAAGAGTAGTACGACGCAGGGTTTGGGGATGATCCGGCGCTAGAGAATTCGGACGGACTGATGAAGAGAATCCTTCTTGCAGAAGATGACAATGATATGCGGCGCTTTCTAGTCAAGGCGCTGGAAAAGGCGGGCTATCACGTCACGCATTTCGACAATGGTGCCAGCGCCTACGATCGCTTACGCGAAGAGCCGTTCTCGCTGCTTTTGACCGACATCGTCATGCCGGAGATGGACGGGATCGAGCTTGCACGGCGCGCCTCGGAGATCGACCCGGATCTGAAGATCATGTTCATTACCGGCTTTGCCGCCGTTGCCCTGAATTCCGATTCGAAGGCGCCAAAGGATGCCAAGGTGCTGTCGAAGCCCTTCCATCTGCGCGATCTCGTCAACGAAATCGAAAAAATGCTGGTCGCAGCTTGAGAAGCTGCGACATTCTTTCGTTCCGGCAAAGAAAGCCTGATAAGTTCTTCAGGCGCTATTGACGGGGCTGATTCAATATGGTGTATGCGCCCCGTCAGATGGGCGTGTAGCTCAGCGGGAGAGCACTACGTTGACATCGTAGGGGTCACAGGTTCAATCCCTGTCACGCCCACCATCTGAACCCTCCCCTATGGTTCGTATATTATATGTCTGCAGCGCAGATGTTGAGGCTGGCCGAGCCAGAAATCCTAAACCTTCGCACGCTTCAAGACGTCATTGATTTTACTTTGCCAGCCCTTGCCCGTGGCTTTGAACTTGGCAACGACGTCTGCATCGAGACGAATCGTAACCGGCATTTTGGTCAGATCCGCCCTTGGCCGGCCGCGTCTGGCAATTTCTCTGTCCATCTCGGTGGCAAGCTCTGGGAGAGCTTCACGGAAGGGCTTCGCTTGGGCGATCTCTTCCGTCGTCAACGGCGGGCTATCGACTGCGTCCCAATCCTCTTGTGTGAAACCACGACCCGGTTCAAAGCCTGTCTTGAACGTTTTTTTGACCATCAGAGCAAACGCCTTTCGTCTATACGTGCTGGACGCATCGAGATCACCGACAATGCTTCTTTTCCAAGCACGTTAAAGACCACCACAATCATGCCGCTCTCGAAACGACCGATAGCTTTGCTGCGGCCTGCCCTGGCTGGAATGATCATCGAAGCAAGAAAGAACTCAAACGACAAGGCAGCAAAGTCCAAGCCATGCTTCGATATGTTAGCCAATCGTTTAGGTTCGTCCCAAATGATCTTCATTTATAATGTACGTACATTAATTCATTAAACAAGGGTCTTCCTGCGCACAGTTAAACCCATTGCATTCTCGTGGCGCAAGCGTTCTCCCCCATGTATGATCGGTGTGAGCGTAGACGAGCGCGGGGGCATCATGGATTGGAACGAGCTTTCAGGGCCGCAGTTGAAAATCCTGCGCGAGGCTATACTGCGCTCGTTTCCGACAGTGTCGCGCTTCGACATGTTCCTCTCCGACGAACTCGACAAGGGGTCGCTCGCCAATGAGGTCGGGCCCGGCAGCTTCGAGCAACAAATCCATGCCTATCTGATCAGCATCCAGAGCGAGGGATGGACCGACAGCCTCGTCGACGCCCTGCAGAGACAACGCGGCAAGAATCCGTGGGTGCGGCGTCTGCCCGATGCCATCCGTGCAGCGGGGACCTCCGCACCGGAGCGCTTGGCCGCCGCCCCCTCGATGCAGCTCGAAAAGATCGTGCAGGGCGGTGGCTTTGCCGATCTGAGGATCTGGGCGCAAAGCCTCGCTCTCGTCAGCGCGGCGACGTGCAGGATCGAGTTTCCGAGCGGGCAGGCCCAAGGCACCGGGCTTCTCGTCGCGCCCGATCTGGTCCTCACCAATTATCATGTCGTCAAGCGGCAGTTGAACAAGGAGGCGAGCCCCGCCGACATCGTTTGTCGTTTCGGGTATGCCCGCGACGCCAACGGGCTCGACGAGGGCACGCCCTATAATCTTGCCGCAGGCGACGCATGGACGCTTGACGCCAGCCCGTTCGATACGGTCGACACCGGCGGTGCAGGCATCGCCAGCGCGTCGAACCTCGATTACGCGGTGCTGCGCCTTGCATCGCCGCTGACCGACTGGAAGCCGATCCGCGTTGCAGCCAATATCGCTCTTCCCAATGCTGATTTGCCAGTTCTCATCGTCCAACACCCGGCGGGAACGCCGCAAGCGCTGGCGATCGGCAAATCGCTCGGCACCAACGAGAACGGCTCGCGCTTCCGCTATGACGCCGATACGCTCGGCGGCTCTTCCGGTTCGCCGGTCTTCAACCAGCGTCTTGAACTCGTCGCCCTGCACCATGCAGGCGATCCGCGGTCCGAGATTCGTGCTGCCTACAACCAAGGCATACCGATGGGCTTAATCGTCGCTGCCTGGCAGGCCAAGCAGCTTCCCCCGTTCTGGCAATAGGCCTAGCCTGCAGCCGCAATGAACGCGGTGGTCTTTGGCGCCGCGGTGAGATTGCTCTCGATTTCCGCCAGCACCACATCAGCGACCGCCTGGTGCGACAGGCGGCAGAACATGGTTTCGGTGCTTTTGAAGGTCTTGTTCTCGAAGAGCTTGTTGACCGGCGCGCCGCCCATGCACAGGTTGAAATAGGCGCAGCTTGCCTTGCATCGACTGACCCCTTCATCGATATCGCGCCACATCGCCCGGAACGCAGGCGATGCCAGCACACCGGACGGCGTCGCATCGGCTAGATTTCCAATACAGAAATCCCCAAAGGCTTCATTTTTGAGGCCGGCAAGTTCAGGCGAGAAAGTGAAGAGATCGCCGCCGGACGATACGGTCACGATCCCGAACGGAGCGTTCTGCGAATTGTAGCCGAAGTAGCCGAAGGCCGGGCTCTGCAGGCAGGCGAGAAGGTCTTCGCGTTCGCGGATCAATATGGGAGGATCGGCTGCGCGCGCTCTTTCGCTCACGTGGGCGAAGAAACGGCGGAATGCGGTGTCAGACCCTTCCGCCTCAAGCGTCGACGTTTCAACGGAGCCCTCTATTTCTTCGACGTTGAAACCCACATGGCGAATATCCTCCGCATTGAAGAAATCCATGAGTTCGTCCGCAGCATCGAGGGTCGCCTTGCCGACGACGCAGATGATATGGAAGGGGACGCCGCGGCGGCGCAGATGATCGATGCCGCGCATGACCTCATCATGCGTGCCTTTCCCCGATCGCGTTTTGCGCCGTGCATCATGCAGCCGCGCTGTTCCGTCGAGGCTGACACCGACACGCATATGCGTTTCCAGGAAGAAGTCACACCATTTGTCGTCGATCAGCATGCCGTTCGTCTGCATGGCGTGCGGCACGGCGAGTCCGGCCGGCGCCACCCGATCGAAAAGGGCAATGGCCTGACGATACCATTCCGGCGCAACGACCAGGGGCTCGCCGGCGTGCCAGACGATTGTAAAGTCCGGCGCATTGAGTTTTGCGTCGAAGATGAAGCTGGCGGCGCGGCCGACTGTTTCCAGCGGCATGACTGTCTTGTCGTTACGATGCGGCAAATAGCAATAATCGCAATTGATGTTGCAGAACGCCGTCGGCTGCATCACCAGCAGCCGGGTCGTGGCACGCAGGGACTGTGCGTCTAGTAATTCTGCCATCCATTCGCCCAGTTCGGAAAATTACCGAAGTTCGGAAAATTCTGCCACTGCGCAATCTGCGTACTGTCAGGCTCTTCTGCCAGTTCGGGCTTGCCGACTGCTTTCAGATAATCCGACCTGATCTGACCAAGCCTGTCGATCGCCCGCAGGTTTTCCACGGCGACAGGTGCTTCGGGCGCTGCGTTCCCCGGCTGGGTCAGTGCGACCGCCGCCAGGGCGCCGAGACCCAAAGTTCGCAGATTACTCGTTACTTTCATCTTCAACTCCAGGCCAACCTTTATCGGGTTTCGATACAAATGCCCTGCATTCCGCGATGTCCTTGCACGTCTGCGGCAAGCGATATTTGAAACCGGCAGCACCCTGAAGCGAGGCTCCGCTGGCATTCTGCCACCGCATCTCGAGGATATCGCTCAGCGGCTGCGTTCCAACGAGATATCGCCACTTGCGCAACTTGACGTCTTCGAGCCACAGCCAATCGCCCTGAACGCCTGCGTCGATGATTTTGGGACCGATATATACGATGCGGGTCCGAGCGGTATGCCCATCATCCGGCTCGGCAAGGCCGTTCGCGGCATCCCTGTACTGCACCTCTATCGTGTTCTGGCAGTCCGACAGATCATCGAGGCATTTCTTGTTGTCATAACCCGCCCTGTATACCACAAGCTGCTTGTCATTTGTATCAAGATCGACGGGACCGGCGTCACAGGTGCGATAGGTCGGCCTCGTGTCGAGGCCCCTGACATCGTCGGGTCCGCCCTTCCCTGCCGTCGCCCTGAAAAGGTTGACCTTGTAGGACCGGCACGCCCGTCCGTCTTTCGCCGCATCGTTCCCTTGTCCGGCGGTCAGCAACCCTGCGCCAGCCATTCCGGTCGGGACCTGGATCGGATCAGAAAGGCCTGTCGTTGTCCACAGATACACATTCGTCCGCTTGCCCGCATGTTCCGGGCCGATGTTCGGAATCAAAAAGCCGACGACCGCGCCGGCCTGGACGAACTTCACATCCTGGATATTTACGTCTGCCAGCCGCGTGCGTATCTCGCGATCCTGAACGAGGAGGTTGATTTTCTCGCCGCTTTCGGTCGAGCGCGGCCCACGAACGCCAAACTGCGTCGGTGTGTTGAGCCGCCGCAAGCCGACATAGGTGTCGAGCCGCGTGGTCATGTTGTTGCTGGGTGATTCCGATACATCGAGACGGAAAACCCAGTTGCCATCCTTGGAAGCGCATTCGAGTTTTGTAACGGTACTAATGAGGTTTCCATCGAAGGGTGACGGCACCTTGAACGCTATCTTGGACGCATCTAATGCGCCGGAATTCTCGGTCGCCTTCTTGCAGTCCACGTTCTGGATTTCGCCCTTCGGCAAGCCAGGCTCGAACGAAACCATAAGATCGGCGCCATAGACCGCCCGCGCACCGGTATCGATGAGGCCGATGGTTTTACGCAGCACGGATTTCTGCTGTTCGTCATGCGTAGATTGATAGTCCGCTTTTACCGTGTCGATCAGCCATTTCAGGGCGCGATCGTCAGCACCGTTACGAGGGGCGGTCGAGTTGGCGAAATCATTGACTGCGAGCGCACGGTTGAGTTGCACCGCAAGGCCGTCAGCCCTGACGCGCTCATTATTGGCCCACAACGAGGCTCCAAGCGCGACCATGGCCAAAACGGCGATGGCGCTGACACCCCACATGACGAGGGTCTGCAACTGGTTGACCCATTTGCTGCCCCATTCGCGCCACTTGACGGCGTCGCGCCAGAGGTCTCCTATCCAACGAATACGCTTGTCCGGCTCTACCAGGGCCTGGCCAGTATCGCCGATCGAAACAAGTTGCTTCTTTTTCTCGACAAGAACGTCCTTGGCCCACGCATCGCTGTAGCGGGAATCCGGGCCGAACAGGAGGCGTAGTGTCGCCTGGCTTTCCGAAGGGATGAGCGTGCTCGCCGCCTCCCAGTTTCTGTGGAACAAGCGATGCAGCAGCCCGCTTTCGATATTGTCGATCGCCGGAAGCTCCTGGATTGCGAGCTGCGCCAGGCGCTGTTCGAGGCGCTTTTGCAATTCGAGATGCTGCTTGTACGCCGCCCAGTTACGGATGAGCGACTCGTGCGTGACATTGTAGATGTCCGACCTCTCTCCGCTCTCGGATGGCAGGAGCTCGACGAGGCCCGCATCTTCAAACTTTTGCAGCGCATCGCGCAGGTAGGACCGAAGGAGCCCCTTCGCCGCCTTCGATGTTCCGAGCCGAACCGCGCCGGCGCTCGTCGCCAGCATCTCGTCGACCGAAACGAATTTTCTCACCGCCTGGCCGCCATCATCGAGCTGCGCCAGACAGCACAAGGAAACGGAAAGAATTCCTTCCGCCTCAAGACGCAAATCATTCTGGCCGCCCTTGAAGCCCTGCTCCTTCGCCATCGCCGTCATCACGTCCTCGGCTTCGGCGAAAACCCGATCGGCGGCGGCGTTTAGACAGCGCCCGAGCCGGCATACCTGCTCGTTGGCCGCCGTTGGCGTCCAACCGGGAACGGACGCAAGGTGCTGCGTGTCGATTTCGAACTGCGCATCCTTGTTCTTTGCCCGCCTCGCAATCCAGTCATCGACGGCGTGTTCCCAGACCAGCGGCAGAAAATGCTGCAAGAGGGGCAACTTATCGGCCTTGTGCTGAAGAGCTTCGCCGGCCTCCCGGTACGCCTCCTTGAGCTCCTTCACCGATTCTGCCGTGTAGGGTGCGATCCGCGCTTCGGTGGCAGCGTCGAGGGGCAGTTCCCAGAGCTTGGCAAGTCGGCCTGCCGGCTCGACGATTGCCGCCTCGATGTCATCACCGGTGACGAGGTCAACCAGATACATCGAGGAATTGATAACCTCGGCCATGCCGGCATATTCGGAAAACCGGTGCAGTTCCTCGCTGCGCATCGTGGCAACCGCGAAGAGACAGGCAGGCTTGTACTCGTAAATATCGCGGAGCAGGCCGATCAGCGCCTTGCGGCCATCCGCATCGCACTCCTTGCGGAATATCTCCTCGAACTGGTCGATGTGAAGCAGGAGCAGTGGGCGCCCGCTCCGCTCGCCATAGCTTGCGGCTTCGTCAAAAGTCGCAAGCACTTCACTGACGAAATCGAATACCGACCGGGTCGATATGGTGCCTTTCGTCGGCGAAATTTCGCGATCCAGCCATCGCAGCGTTGCTGTCTCGACATCGTGCTGTGTTGCATCGTCGGGCCATTCGATACCGAACTCGCGCGCCGCTCCGCGTATACGGTCCGTTGCCCCACGGATCGAGGCCGACTTTTCCGCAGTAGAGCGCTCGGGGAAATCGCCTTTGGGCATGTCTTCAGTATCGGGATCGACATAGGCGAGGTCGATGATCGAACGTAGAACGCTCCACAAAGCTTGTTGAAGCTGTCCGATCGGATCTTTTGCCGGCCGCATTTCGGCGACATACCATGCGCCCCATTGCCCCTTGATCGGAATACTGTCGAGTTCCGCGATAAGGCCAGCGCGTGTCAGCGAAGATTTGCCGCTGCCCGAGCCGCCGACGACAAAGGTCATTCTCCCGGATGTCGCCGTGTTCTCGGTCTCGCGATTGGCGAAGAATTTTTTCAGATCGCGCTTTTGTGTTTCGCGGCCACAGAAATACCGCGCAAGGTCCCTGCGAAAACTGCGCAGGCCCGGATAGGGGGTCGTGATGAGGATACCCGCCCCCTTGGCGAAACACGATTTGTCACCCGCTAGCCAGCGCCGGATGAAGATCTCGGCATGGGTCTCCGGCAGGTCGGTCGCTGCACCGGGGATTACGTTCACGCGTACCGCCTCCCTAGTGGTGCATCATGTCTTTGGCCGCATCGATCAGATGGTTCATATCGCTGCTGTTGAAATCGATCTTGTTGTTGTCGCGTCTGACCTTGAGCAGGTTCCAGCGCCGCACAGAAAGGCCTTCGTCAAATTTGAGACCATCGAACTTATCGAAATTCTGAAACAGCACGGCGATACGGAAAATCTTCGGCTCGCGATCCGGAAAATATTGTCCGACCAGTCGGTCGATCCGCGTATCCCAATCCTCGAAATGATTGATCGTATGCTGCTTATCGCCGGGCCTGGTTCTCTGATCATGGGCGGCGACGATATTCAGCTGCGCCCGATTAAAACGGCTCACACTCTCCTCGAGGCTATCGAGCGATACGGCGACTGTTTCATATTCGCCAGGCTTGACCACGGTCTGGCCGAGCTTTTGCAGGTTGGTCGAAAGAAGCTGGCGGTTTGGATCGCTGTCGGGAAGATTTTCGAAACGCGTACGCAGCTTGCTCTCGCAAAGGTCGCCGAAGCCGGCAAGTTTGGCAAGCTTTGCCCCGATTTCTTCGACCGAACCTTTCCAGGCGTTCTCTGTTTTCGGATTGATCTCCGTGCTGTCCCACCACTCGCCTGCCGAGCGCCAGTAGACGCGCTGGAACTTGCTCACGCTATCGCGCCAAATGCCCACCACATCGTCGTTGGAATACCCGAGGGCGTCCATGAGCAGCGGGATCATCTTGTCCTTGAGCCCGCCGACAGTGGTGTTTCGCTCCGATGCGGAGCGTGTAAAAATCGGCGGATATCGGAAGAACTCGTCACGCTGCGGCACGGTCATCCGCATTGTATCGCCCCAGCCATCCTCCCAGTACTGTACACGGTCAGCGTTGAATCGGCGCAGATATTGAAAAAGCGCAACGTCGCCGGCCTGCGTACCCGGATCGGTGTCAGCGGTCGACGGCGTCCCAAGCAACAAGACATTGGACAATTTGGGTGACAGCGGCTCGTCCGGCAGATTGAGAAAAGCCTGAAGCTCAGCGCGGACGCTAGCCCGATCTTTTGGATCATTCTTGAGCTCCCGCAAGAATATTGGCTCGTCATCGATGGCAGGATACTTGGCGCGATAGCGGTCCTTCCATTTGTTCCACCAGTTGCCCATCTCCTCCTTCTCATAGATGAGCATGAAACGTTTGCGCGCCTCGGGAGGACCCGAACGGGATTTGAGCCAATCGTTGAACGCATGGTCGAATACAGTACCATCCGTCGCTTCGAGATTTTCGAGATCGACCGGCGTTACAATAGCGAGGAAATACTTGGACTGGCTGATCTGCTCTGCTTTGAGTTCAGTAACTTTCGCCCACAGTTCAGCAGTAAATGGATGGTATTGTGCAAAGTAATCGAAGACGCCTTCGTCATCGCAATACTTGAAAGCGACTTCCCCTTGCATGTAGGTCCGGAACCACATGTTGCTGTCGATATCGACTGGGTCCATAAGCGACTGGATCTGCGCGCGGATTCGCTTCTTTGTCGTCAGAATGCGCAGGAACTTGTCCATCAGTGCTTCGGGAATAATCGTATCGACAATGTAATCCTGCAGCGCCTCCTCATAGCCGAGGTCCGGATTGACCACCGTTGCGGGAAGCGGCAAAAATTCCTGATCGGATAGAAAGATAGAGAAGAGGTTCAGGTTGGGAAACGCCTGACCAATCAAATATCGAAGCAATTTGATTTCACTGCCACTCAAGTCACTCACGCAAGCGTCCCCCGAGACACGAGAACTCTGATTGGTCAATATAGCATAAATTACTTAAAGTTCACTCGGATAGACTGGAGAATCTTTAATCACTTGGTATTAACATGTTCGACCATAACTTGTTCATCGCCCGACTTCTACAACTAAGTACTCGATTTCATTGCAGAAAACACTGAATAGCCCCGCAGGCGTTCTTACTTTACGTAGCGTGGTTCGGATATAGCGGCGTTACAATCCCTGATCTATCATTATGTCATACAGCCAGAACGCTCTCGAATACTGAACGGCGCTTTCGACGGTGTGGATTGCCGCAATCACCTCTTCTTGAACCAACTAATTCCTTTGGAGCAAATGGGGCAGGCTTCAGCAGATTTCGCTTGATCAGGCGCAATTTTGTGTCAAGATCGTCAAATATTCGCTTGAATATTACAAGTTACTAAAGCATTTGCGACAACTTATAGTTGATAATACTGGAGTTTATTAGGCTTATTGGTCTTGCACCAATGCTGAAGATTCCGGGTCGGATTACTTTGCCTATTGAATAGCAGTGCATGGCGGCAACCCGAGGAACGCGACCTGACGGCGATATCGGGAATTGACGCGGACGGCAGACTGGAGTTGCGCCCGTTTTACGAAGCCAGGCGTTGGCGGGTCTTGGACCATGTTCCATTTTGCGGAGGATAGGATGCCTGCGACCCCTCAACTGCTCGATCTGACGGCACTCGGCACCATTGGCGGCATGACGCTTGCAACGACCGCAGTGACCAACGGCCTTTGGCGTTCCCTTGGCTGGCAACCGCGATGGCTGGGGCTCGCAGTGTCGTTGGTGATCTGCCTCGCAACGGCCTTCTTTGCCGGCAGCACCGCCGGAGCCGACCTCTTCCTTGCGGTCCTCAACGCCTTTGTCGTCTATCTCGCCGCGGCTGGCACGAGCGGCGCCGGCGCTGCGCTCCAGGGCGGCGGAGCGCCCGCTCCCGCAAATGAGGGGCGCGAACTGCCCGGAGTGGACGAGGGACCAGCGGAAAGGCAGTTCCTGCGCTCCTGGTTTTGACGAATGGAGCTTTCGCAATGAGTTGCGCCCGAGGGCGGACAGGTGGGGAAAATGGGGAATACGGACGCTGACAGGCTGAAGGATTATCTGACGCTCATCACCAGGAAACATGGCGGTATCGAGCCCATCAGAAACATGCTGGAGGAGCGGACCAAGGCTGGAGGCGATTCCGGTCTCGAAAGCATGCCCGGCGATACGGATGAGACGAGGCTCGCCAAATCCGGCCTCGAAGCGATCGAGCTTGGCCGCGATCCCTCCGAGGGTGAGCTTTACGGCCTTGAAGCGATCATCCTGCCGGACTTGCGCCCGGCGATCGACATTGTCGACAATACCTTTACCGTCACGCATCCACTCTGGCGACGCCTGTCGGATGATGCTGCCATCCGCACCAGGATAGAAGGGGTCATTCCGTCGATCGGCCGCATCGAATTGCCGGGCAACAACAAGTATCCCTATGGTGGCACCGGCTTTGTCGTCGGCGACGGCCTGCTCATGACCAACAGGCATGTCGCCGAGATTTTCTCGAAAGGGCTTGGCGACCGCAGGCTCGCCTTTATCGACGGCGCACGGGCGGCCATTGATTTCAAGCGCGAACAGGGACGGCCGACCGGCCCGATGCTCGACGTCGTTCGCGTGGTCATGATCCATCCCTATTGGGACATGGCGATTGTTGCCGTGCACGGCCTTCCCGCCACCGCCAAGCCGTTGAAGCTTTCGCTATCGGATGCGCGCGACCTTACGGGCCACGATATTTTCGCCATCGGCTATCCTGCCTTCGATCCTCGCAACCCCTCCGATGTCCAGAACGATGTCATGGCGGGACGCTACGGCGTCAAGCGGTTGCAACCGGGCGAACTCCAGGGCGGCATAACGACATCAAGCTTCGGCAAGATGGTACCCGCTGCGACACATGATTGCTCGACGCTGGGCGGAAACTCGGGCTCGGCAATTCTCGACCTTGATAGCGGCGAGGTCATGGGCCTGCACTTCGGGGGCCTTTACCAGAAGCAGAATTATGCCGTGCCGGCCTATGAACTGTCGCGCGACAGCCGCGTAATCGCGGCTGGCGTGCAATTTGCCGGAACGCCGGGCGGCGGTGCCAATGATTGGGGCGATTGGTGGCAACGGGCCGATGGTGCCGAACTTGTTGCGAATGGCGCAGACCCGACGATTTCCGGCACCGGGGATACCGCTTCCGGTGCCAACGCCAACGCCGCATCGTCGATCGCGATCAAGCAAGAACGCGAGGTGGGACGCATCGTCCTGCCGCTTCGCATTACCATTTCAGTCGACCTCGACGATCAGAAGGCCGTGGTCGTGGCAAGCGAAAGTGTGAGCGCCGACGACGCTGGCATGACTGAGTCCGCGCGGGCTCCGTTCCGCGATACGGATTTCAGCACGCGCAAGGGCTATGACGCATATTTTCTCAATGACCCAAGCCAAGAGGCGCTCCTCGCGCCGGTCGAGGTGGCCATGCCGCAGGCAGCGGATGCGAGCGTGCTCGCCAGGACGCTCACGGGATCGGACACGCTTCACTATGAGAACTTCTCGATCAAGATGCATGCGCAGCGCCGCCTCGCTCTGATCACAGCGTCCAACGTCACCAAAGCGCCTGACCTCAAACGGCCTGAACCCGGTCGCGACTATACGCGGCGCGGCCTTTCCGGCCTCGGCGAGAGCGACCAGGAACAATGGTTTACCGACCCGCGCCTCGATGAAGCCCTGCAGATTCCGGATGTGTTTTTCACCAGGGATCGCAAAGCTTTCGACAAGGGCCATATCGTGCGCCGCGACGACGTTGCCTGGGGCGCGACCTACGATCAACTGCGTCGGGCGAATGGCGATACCTATCACGTTACCAATTGCTCGCCGCAGGTCGCGGGGTTCAACCGGGCCGCCAGCGGCCACGAAAATTGGGGCGATCTTGAAAACTGCGTGCTCGCCGAGGCAGCCAACGAGCGGCTCTGCGTTTTCGCTGGACCGGTGCTCGACCCTACAGACGAAGTCTTCACCGGTGTCGGCGACGGGCGAACTGTGCTGCGTGCCAAGATCCCGTCCCGCTACTGGAAGGTGATCACCAGCCGCGTGGCCGATGGCATCGCCGCCTATGGATTCATGCTTGAGCAGGACCTTGCCGACATCGATTTCGAATTCGCCGTGCCGGCCGAATTCGTGCCGGCAATGTATCCGATTGCCGACATCGAACGCCTGGCCGGTGTCCGCTTCGACGAACAGGTGCGCAAGGCCGATCAGTACGAGACGGTTCGCGGAACCGAAGTCGGGCTGCACGCAGGCACTCGCCGGAAAAAAATGGCGGCGGGCGGAACGGCTCAACCCGCTCGAACGCAAAAATAAGGGAGGGTACAATCGATGCCACGTTGTCCTTTTGCGACCTGGAAGCCGATCAGCGGTTCGTCTGGAACCTACACCGGGGGCCCGTTCAAGATCGTTCATCACACGACCGAAGGAAGTTCCGCGGCCGGCGCATTCGCCGCGTTCAAGGCGAACAGGTCCGATCCGCATTTCACGGTCGATGCCACCACAATTTACCAGCACATCGATACGGACACTGCGTCACGGGCGCTCAAGAACCTCTCTGACGGCGTCCAGACGAACCGCGATTCAGCCATCCAGATCGAAGTCGTAGGGTTCGCCCACCGGCCAAAGGTTCGCGCCACCCTCGATAATGTTCGACGGCTTTGCCGCTGGCTCGAAGCTACCCATTCCATTCCGAAAGTCTGGCCCAATGGCTTGCCCAAGCCTGCGGTCAACGGTCAGGATCCGGGCGGCCATAACCGCAACGCCAGTATCTGGGATACAAAGGGCGGCCATTACGGCCACAGCAATGTGCCCGAAAATACCCACTGGGACCCGGCCTACACCAAGCCGGAAGTCGATTACCTGATGCTGGAAGATACTGAGGGACCGGAGATCGTGGAGGGGCTGGAAACCATCCCGTTTTCCGATCCCGGGCTTGAAAGCGACCATTCGCATATGCCGGACCATGCCGATCCGCAAGGCACGCATACTGAAATGCCAGTAAGGCGACCGGCACGTGCCCGGGCCAAGCCGGCTGCAAAGGCGCCTTCGCGGCCTAAGAAGACCGTCAAGTTCGACGAGAGCCCCGTGGGCACAGTCAAGGTCGCAAGGGCAGCAGCCGGAACGAAGAAGGCCCCGCGGACGCCTGTAAGGGACAAGGCGCCGCGGAAGATCGACTGAGCACGCTAGGCGGCGCAGGCTTCGCAAATGGCGGCGACGTGGCGATGATCGGTTCCGCAGCATCCGCCGAGGACGCGCATCCGCGGAAACGCGCGTGTCAGTGCTTGATATCGGCGTCCGAGATCGAGTGGATCGCCCGCATCGAGCGTGGTCGAGTCGTCGAGTTCAGCGTGACTTTTGGTCGAGGCATTGGCTCTCAGGCCGCCAATGCGGCGCGTCCACGCTTCGCCCTGTTCCAGGACCTGCGCAAAGTGCGTGGGATGCGCACAATTGATCATGTAATATTGCGGCGACCCCCCCGTCGCCTCGTCGACCCGTTCGATCGCTTCCCGCAGAGACAAACCCGTCACCAGCTTGCCATCGGTTTCCACCGTGAATGATATCACACAAGGCATTTCACTGGCGCGGGCGGCGCGCGCGATGCCAATCGCTTCGTTGTAGTTGGTGAGCGTGTAGGCGGCGACCAGATCGGCTTCGGTATCGGCAAAGGTTGCGATCTGCGCGGCATGATAGGCTTCGGCCTCATCGGCATTCATATTGCCGGCCTTGTAGCCGTCGCCGCGCGGACCGATTGCGCCGCTGATGACGCAGGGCGTTGCAGCCGTTTCATACTCCTGGCGAAGTTCGACAAGCAGATCCACCGAACGGCGGTTGACGGCGTCCAGTTCGGAGCGGCCGTAGCCGAGCTTGGCGCCCCAGTCCGCGTTTGCGCGCCACGTCGGCGTGTCGAGGATGAAGCCGGTAGCGTTCTCTTTCGCCACTTCAAGATAGCGAACATAGTAGTCTTTGAGATGCTGCCGTCCCTCGTCGGTCGACATCAACACGAATGCGGCAAATTCCGGCAGCTCAATGCCCTCAAGGAATATGAGTGTCGTTTCCATCCCCCCATCGCTGAGGAAAAAGTTGCCGGAAAGCTGCGGCAGATTGTGGCGATATTTTGCCATGATCGTCTCCAAGGTTACTGCCGCACTCCCCGGTCACTTGACCCTTGTCGGCATGGTCCTTTTTGCGCTCTTTGGGCTTCACGATCTAGAAAGCTTGCGGTGCGGCGGCGGATCGTCTGACAAACCTGTTGTCGTATCATAGACTTAGCTGCCGCAATGGCCCGGATCGCCCTTTCCATGCTATGCTCACCAATCGCAAAACTGTATCGACGGTACAGTAGTTCTGGGGAAGGCCATGGGCAAGGGCGCGGAAACCCGCGAACGGATCATCGAAATCGCAGAAGCTTCGGTCCTCGCCAAGGGGTTCGGCGCAACGTCGATCGAAGAGATCATTGTCGAGGCCGGTATCACCAAGAGCGGCTTCTTCTATCACTTCAAGGACAAGAACGAACTCGCGCACAAGATGGTTCGGCGCTACGTTGATGAGAACAATCGCGTTTTCGACGAGATTTTCGAACGCGGCCATCAATTGTCAGACGATCCGCTTCAAGCCTTCCTCATCAGCCTCAAGCTTCTTGCAGAAACCATGTCCGACCTTCCGAGCGGCCATCCCGGCTGCCTCATTGCCAGCATCTGCTATCAGGAAAGGCTCTTCGATCGCAATGTGCGCAATTTAATCGCCCAATCGGTGAAGGAATGGCACATGCGGTTCCGGGCGATACTCGATGACATTGCCACTGTTCACCGTCCACGCGATGCGATCGATCTCGGCGATGTGGCCGACATGCTCTCATGCATTGTCGACGGCGCGATCATCATGTCGAAGGCGCTCAACGATCCGAAGCGTATCGAACGTCAGGTGTTGGCATTTCGCAGCTTCGTCAAACTGTTGTTTTCACCGGCAACCGCCCAGCTCGAAAAACCATCCGTTCCGGACAGCATACAGGCCGCATGAGATGGCGCTCCTTTATGACGGGATGACATTCACGCCATAACCCGCTATCGAACAGCCTTGAATAGATCACAAGACGTTCGGAAAGCGCGAAGTTATGAAGGAAGCGATTTCACTCAAGCAGTTGAAGGAAGCGGTTGGCACCGAGCTCGGCTGCTCGGAGTGGCGGGTGGTCAGCCAGGAAATGATCAACCAGTTCGCAGATGCCACCGATGACCACCAGTTCATCCATACCGATCCGGAGCGCGCAGAGAAGGAAACGCCCTTCGGCGGGACGATCGCCCACGGTTTCCTGACGATTTCGCTGCTCTCGACGCTCGCCTATGAAGCCTTGCCGATGCTTGAGGGCGCGACCATGGGCATCAATTACGGTTTCGACAAGGTTCGGTTCATGGCGCCCGTAAAGTCCGGCAAGCGGGTTCGCGCCCGCTTCAAGCTGGCGGATGCCGATATCCGGCCTTCCGGCCGCGTGCTAAACAATTACGAAGTGACCCTGGAAATCGAGAACTCGCTCAAGCCTGCGCTGGTTGCCAATTGGCTGACAATCGCGGTCCTCGAAAATCCGCCTGAAATGGATTGAACGGCGAGCGCTTGCCTCAAGCGGCGAGCTTGCCTTCCAGATCGAGCGGCGCCGCAATCCCCTTGTATTTCGTCACCAGTTCCTTGAATGGAAACGGCCCCTGCACGAACATGCCCATGTCGTAGGGGTTGCGAATCTGTGCGCCTTTGAGGAACAACAGGTGCATCTTGAAGAAGTTTTTCCTGGCACGGGCGTAACGCTTCGCGCTGTGGATGCGCTTGAAACGAATACGCTCGATGACCGGAGCCTGACGTGGCTTTATCCCAAGAGCCACTGCCGGATCGGATTTGTAGAAATGCACGATGTCGGTGACCGTCTGGAACTCCGCCCACAGGACCGGTGTCTCTTGCATGACCACGCGCACATCTTCACGCAAACCATTGGCGCGCGGGTGCAGTGCAATCATCAGCAGGCAGGAACCCGCAGCGACCAGTGACACCGGCTTGCGCCTGAGCAATTCCGGATCGATACGCCATACGTCAGCGATGGCCTCGACCGCGGGCACCGTACCCAGACTATGGGCGATAATGACGACCTCGTCAGCGTCGGTCGCTCGAAGCTTCTCGGCAAGATTGGCTGCAAAAGCCTTGCGGCGTTGGTTGAGAGCGGGATTGCGGCCGTAAATGCGGTCGGAAGCTGCAGCCCAATCGTCAAGCAAGTACGAGAAGAACACTTTCTCCCCGGGCCAACGGATGACCACACAGCCAATGACGAGCGCGAGCGGCACCGTCCATAGAAGGTGAAGCTTGCTGCCCTCGGCGAGCACGGGAAAGAGCCCAACCGCCAGCGCGGCAAGCGTCACGAAGCAGGCATAGGCGAACGGCCAGAGAAAGAAGATGCAGAAGCGCCAGCTGGTGCGCAGATATCGCCAGAAGGTGCCGGTCAACAAAATGTCGAGGAACGCCATGAGACCGGTTGCGAAGCGCGTCACGACGTTGCGCGCTGTATAGGCGTCGAAGATATCGGCCGAACCGTACTGGCAGAATTTCGTTTCGGTTTTCCAGTCGCTGCCGCGCGTCGTGATATCCATGGACGCGATGTCGTCGCCTTCGGCAACCATCGCACCGGCAACAGTTCTTGCGCCCCACAGCTTGTTGAAATCCGACGCGCTATTGAGATAACGCCCGCGCACCGCATCAGGGTGCAGGCCCTCATAACCGGTGAAATTGATGACGAGACGCTTTTTGACGGCCATTTCACTTCTCTCGGCAAAGAGACCACGCGAAATCGGCAGTCATCACAATCGCTGCAAACGCGGCAGCGATCCAAAGTGGATGGCTCCGCCCGCATGATCGCGCCGTTTACATGAAAATGGCCGGACTGCACAACCGGAACTTCATGCAGTCCAAAAATCAGCCGTCGATCAGACCCAGATGTCGCGCGCCGATTCCTGCAGGAAAGCGAAAGCATAGGGCGAGAACGAGCGCCAGCATTCGACGCGGAATGTGTTTTCCGCCGTGCGCCAGAGGACGACCTCGATCTTGCCGAGAACCGTGCGGGAGGCGGCCCCCACCGGGAATGCGCGTTGCGAAAGGTCCTGGGGACAGCCGCCATTGACGACGCCTTCCGCCCCTTTGCCCGAAACGATGATCCCGACATTGCGATGGGAAACGTCGACTGCCGAATGCAGTACCTTGGCCTTGGCGAGGTCCGCAACGAGGTTGCTTTCGCCGTCGTCGATGATCAGCCACTCGTCGGGGCCTAGCCACAAGGCGGCGCGGCTCCCATTCACGGCAGTCGATTTCGGTTTTGTCGGCAGCGCCAGACCGAGTACTTTCGAAAGGGCAGCGACAGCGTCCGGGCGGGCCCGCAGCGAGATACGTGTCGCATTATCAGCCAGCGTCACCGAGACCGCGGCCGGACCGGTGCGACCCGACTGCAACGGATGCAAGCGTGTTGCCTGGATCGTCTCAACCATTCAAACGCTCTCCCTTTTCATCGAAGAATACAGTTCCGGTGACTTCCACTTCGATCACTCCATTCGGCATCGGCACATAGAGCGTCTCGCCGAGCCGCTTCGTGCCATCGATAACCAGCGCGAGGGCAATGGAGCGGCCGCAATTTTCCGACCAGTAGGATGAAGTCACATGGCCAATCATTGTCATCGGCACAGGCTGGTTCGGATTGGCAACGATCTGCGCACCTTCCTCCAGCACCACCTTCGGATCAACGGTCTTGAGACCGACGAGCTGCTTGCGTCCCGGAGTGACGAGATCGCGGCGCAAGAGCCCGCGAATGCCGACATAGTCGGTCTTGTTCTTGCCGATAGCCCAGGTCAGCCCTGCATCCTGCGGCGTCACCGTGCCGTCCGTATCCTGACCAACGATAATATAGCCCTTCTCGGCGCGCAGGATATGCATCGCCTCGGTGCCATAGGGCGTCAGGCCAAGCGGCTTGCCGCGTTCATAGATCGCTTCCCAGACCGCCTGCCCGTAATCGGCCGGAACGTTGATTTCGTAGCCTGTCTCGCCGGTGAACGACATGCGGAACAACCGCGTCGGCACGCCGCAAATCTTGCCTTCGCGCACGCTCATATGCGGCATGGCTTCATTGGACATGTCGATCCCTTCGACCAGCGGCGCGATGATCTCGCGCGATCTTGGCCCCTGCACGGCAATAACCGCCCATTGCTCGGTGGTCGAGGTAAGCCACACATCAAGGTGCGGGAACTCGGTCTGCAGGTAGTCTTCCATATGGTTCATGACGCGGGGCGCACCGCCGGTCGTCGTCGTGACGTGGAAGCGGTCCTCGGCGAGGCGGCCGACAACACCGTCATCGTAGATGAACCCGTCTTCACGCAGCATGATGCCGTAGCGCAGGCGCCCGACGCCAAGCTTTTCCCATGGATTGGTGTAAAGGAGTTCCAGGAACTTCGCCGCATCTGGGCCAACAACCTCGATCTTTCCTAGTGTCGAAGCATCGAAAATGCCGGCCTCGGTGCGAACGGCAACGCATTCGCGGTTGACCGCGGCATGCATATCCTCGCCGGCCTGCGGATAATACCAGGCACGCTTCCACTGGCCGACATCCTCGAAGGCAGCGCCCTGCGCCGCATGCCAGGCATGCATCGGCGTGCGCCGTGTCGGATCGAAAAGATCGTGCCGGGCATGATTGACGATGGTGCCGAACGTCACCGGCGTGAAGGGGGCGCGGAACGTTGTGAGGCCCACCGCCGGAATCGGCTTGTTCAGAGCCTCGGCAGCGATGGCAAGGCCGTGGAGGTTCGATGTCTTGCCCTGGTCGGTCGCCATGCCGTTCGTCGTGAAGCGCTTGACGTGTTCAATCGAGTGCATGCCTTCGCGCACGGCGAGCCGGACATCCTTGGCCGTGACATCGTTCTGAAAATCGACGAAAGCCTTGACCGTCGTGTCTGGGCCGGCGCCGGCAGCCGAGCCGATCATCCCGCCGATCCAGCTGGCACTGCCGGTGGCGGTCAATGATACCGGCGTACCCTTGCCGGCAAAGCCCGCCTGCTCGGCCGACGATCCGCCGGCGGCGATGGCCTCATTGATCACGTCCTGCAAGCCGTCCGTGCCGTTGCAGGCACCGACCGACAGGCAGTCCTGCGCGTAGGTGCCGGGAAGGAACCTCTCGTTCGCCGCGTCCCACGCCACCTTGCCGCGCGACTGCGAGAAGAGGTGAACCGAGGGCGTCCAGCCTGCGGAGACGATGAGGGCATCGACGGCGACCTTGCGCTCGCTGCCGCCCCTGTTGGGTTTGATCAGCATCGATGAAACACGACGCTTGCCGCCGGCGCTGAAGACCGCATGTCCCGGCAGTACCTCGATACCCAGCGACCGCGCTTCCTCGACGATGGCCGATTTCGGGTTGTCGCGCGTATCGACGATGATCGGAACGTCGATCCCGGCTCGCTTCAGGTCGATCGCGGCCGCATAGGCCGAGTCGTTGGCCGTGTAGACGCCAACCTTGCGGCCGATCGCAACACCGTAATGATTGAGGAACATGCGCGCAGCCGAAGCCAGCATGACACCCGGGCGGTCATTATTCGCAAAAACCATGTGCCGTTCGATCGCGCCCGTCGCCAGCACGACCTTCTTGGCGCGAATCTGCCAGAGGCGTTCGCGCGGCATTTCCGCTGCCGGAGTGCTGAGATGATCGCTGATCCGCTCCGCGAGACCGACGAAGTTCTGCGCATAGTAGCCGAAGGCCGTCGTGCGGGTCAGTACGGTGACATTGTCCATGGCGCGCAGCCTGGCGATGGTCGCCGTCGCCCATTCGTAACCGGGCACGCCGTCGATGGTGACATCGCTTTCATAGCGCAGCGCGCCACCGGCTTCCGGCTGTTCATCGCAAAGGATGACGGTTGCACCTGTGGCTGCGGCGCTCAACGCAGCGGCAAGGCCTGCGGCACCGGCACCGACGACAAGCACGTCGCAATGGGCAAAGCGGTTGGAATAGCGGTCGGTATCCGGTTCGCCAGGAACCACGCCGAGGCCGGCGGCTGCGCGAATCTTCGGCTCGTAGATCGTCTTCCATGCGAATTTTGGCCACATGAACGTCTTGTAGTAAAAGCCTGCCGGCAGCATCGGCGAGAAAACATCGTTGATCGCGCCGACGTCGAAGGTCAGCGACGGCCAGCGATTTTGCGACTTCACCTTCAGGCCGTCATAGATTTCCTGAACCGTTGCGCGGACGTTGGGCTGCTTTCGTGACTTGTCACGCTCGATATCGACCAGCGCATTCGGCTCTTCGCTGCCTGCCGACAGGATGCCGCGCGGACGGTGATATTTGAACGAGCGTCCGACCAGATGGATGCCGTTGGCGAGGAGCGCCGATGCAAGCGTGTCGCCTTCGAGGCCGGTAAGGCTCTGGCCGTCAAATGTGAAACGGACTGTCTTTGCGGGTGTAAGCCGACCTGCGCCGGAAATACGGTTGCTGCCGGAATGAACCTGGTTGGTCATGGCTCAGGCCTCCGCTTTCTTGGTGCGCGGCGTGCGCGGCGCGGGAGATTCGACGACCGCTTCTGCCGGCGTCGTCCCTCGTGTCACAAGTTGCTCGACATTCGGCTTCGGTTCGCCGGCCTTGTAGACGGTCAGGAACTTGTCGGAAACGGAATCGCGCACGGCATTGAAGAACCGTCCGCAGCCATGAATGTGCCGCCAGCGCTCGAACTGAAGTCCCTTCGGATTTTGGCGGAAGTACAGGAAGGCGGCGAAATCATCGTCCGACTGGTCAACGATGGGGTTTGCACGGACCAGATGCGCTTCGCCGGCATTGCGGAATTCCAGTTCCGGGCGCTCTTCTTCACAATAGGGGCATTTGATGAGAAGCATGTCTTCGTCTCGTTTCTAAAAAAGTCAGTGCGCCACGGCAGCGGCGGCTGCCTCGTCGATAAGCCGGCCACTGGTAAAGCGCTCGATTGTGAACGGAGCGTTGATACGGTGCGGCTCGTCGCGGGCGATCGTGTGGGCAAACACGTTGCCCGAACCCGGCGTTGCCTTGAAACCGCCCGTGCCCCAGCCGCAGTTGACGTAAAGACCTGGAACCGGGGTCTTGGCCAGGATGGGCGAGCGGTCGGGGGTTACATCGACGATGCCGCCCCACGAGCGCAGCATCTTGAGGCGTGTCAGGACCGGGAACATCTCGCAGATCGCATCGAGTGTATGGTTGATGATGTGAAGTCCGCCCGTTTGCGAGTAGGATGTATACTGGTCGGTGCCGGCGCCGATCACCATTTCGCCTTTGTCCGACTGCGAAATATAGGCGTGCACGGTGTTCGACATGATCACACAGGGAATCAACGGCTTGACCGGTTCCGAGACCAGCGCCTGCAACGGGTAGCTCTCGAGCGGCATGCGGACGCCCGCCATGTTCATGAGTACCGACGTATGTCCGGCGGCGACGACGCCGACCTTCTTGGCGTTGATGGGGCCACGATTGGTGTCGACACCGACCACGGCGCCGTTGGCGGCGCGGCGAACACCGGTGACTTCGCAATTCTGGATGATGTGAACGCCGCGGTCTGCAGCCGCCCGCGCATAGCCCCAGGCCACGGCATCGTGCCGTGCGGTCCCGCCGCGGCGCTGCAATGCTGCACCGATGATAGGATAGCGCGCGTCGGCAGAGAGGTTGATCGGTGGGCAGAATTCCTTGACCTGCTCCGGCGTCAACCACTCATTGTCGATGCCGTTCAGTCGGTTGGCATGGATGTGGCGCTTGAACACTTGAACGTCGTGGATGTTGTGCGCGAGCATCATGACGCCGCGTGCCGAGTACATCACGTTGTAGTTGAGGTCCTGGCTCAGCCCTTCCCAGAGCTTTACCGCATGCTCGTAAATACCGGCGGATTCGTCATAGAGATAGTTGGAGCGGATAATGGTCGTATTGCGACCCGTATTGCCACCGCCAAGCCAGCCCTTTTCAAGCACGGCCACATCGGTGATGCCGTGTTCCTTGGCAAGATAGTAGGCGGTTGCGAGGCCGTGGCCACCGGCGCCGATAATGATGACGTCATATTCCGACTTCGGTTCGGGCGACGTCCACTGCTGTTCCCAGCCTTTATGGGCACGCATGGCTTCGCGGGCCAGAGCAAATACCGAATATTTCCGCATTACCTAATCCCTTTGCGCACAACTTGGCTTCGAGCGCCGATTGTTCAAAGATTTCTCGCCGGTTTCCTGTCCCAAAATCGACATGGACTTTATCGACATGCGCGGCGTGTTAGCGCATCACTATCGTATCTGTCCAAGCGTCTTTTGCCATTTTGCGACGGAGATTGGCGCGCGATGCCGGTCGGCCCGAAATTAAACCGTGGTCCATGGCTTTGGCGAACGAATATCAGCAATTCCATGCTAAATCGCCATGGACATCGTTTTGTGTTTCTGCTAATGCCGACCGCAGTTTGCGATGGATGACCGTCGCGAAGTCCGGTTTGTTGTCCCATGATCTTCGGTCCGGGATTAGTGACCAGGCTCAGTGAAATCTAAGAGATACAGGATAAAACGTGCAGGTACTCGTACGCGAAAACAATGTTGATCAGGCTCTCCGCGTTCTCAAGAAGAAGATGCAGCGCGAAGGCATGTTCCGCGAAATGAAGATGCATGATCACTACGAGAAGCCGTCGATCAAGCGCGCTCGCCAGAAGGCGGAAGCTATCAGCCGCGCTCGCAAGCTTGCCCGCAAGCAGGCACAGCGCGAGGGTCTTCTGCCGATGCCGGCACGCAAGGCGCCGGTTCGCGCCGCTGCGGCTCGTTGATCAGCCGTTTATCGACGCTTTTTAACCCGATATCGGGGTGGAGTGGCTTCACGCCGCGCCGCCCTTTTTTCGTTTGGTGCCATCGGAGCAAAAGAGCTTGCACGGCTCTGAGTTGTACGGGACACATAGACAATGACATATTCATCTGAACGCGCCGCCTACGGCAAATTTCCCTCGGTACGCTATGCCGGATTGTTGATCGCGTCGATCTCTGCGCTCGGCCTTGCCGGATGCCAGAGCACTTCGACCACCGACATGACCGGGATCGACAAGGCACAAGGATCGACCGAGAACATCAGTTCTTTGAATGATGTCATCCGCAACAATCCGAAGGATCCCGAGGCATACAATGTCCGCGGTTCCGCCTATGGTCGCGCCGGCAAGAATAATGACGCGATCAAGGATTTCAACGTCGCGCTTCAGTTGAACCCGAACTTCTACCAGGCCTATTCGAACCGCGCGCTCGTCTATCGCAATATGGGCGACTCCGCCCAGGCGATTGCCGACTACAGCCGGGCGATCCAGATCAACCCGCAATATGATGCTGCCTATATCGGGCGCGGCAACCTCTACCGCCAGGCGGGCCAGCTCGACCAGGCGATGAACGATTTCAACCAGGCGATCCAGCTCAGCACCACGGATGCCCGCGCCTACCACAATCGTGGTCTCATCTATCAGGCGCGCAATCAGCATAAGCAGGCCATCGAGGACTTCTCTACGGCGATCTCGCTGCAGCCCGATGCTGCGGAGCCTTATAATGGCCGTGGCATTTCCTATGTGGCGCTCGGCGATGACGACAACGCCTTCGACGATTTCAATACGGCGATCAAACTCGACGGCACGATTGCCGAGGGCTGGGCCAACCAGGCCCTGATCTACGAGCATCGCGGCGACAAGGCCCGCGCCGCCAAGTCCTACGCCCGCGCCGTTCAGCTTGACCCCAAGTACAAGCCTGCTGTCGACGGTCTGGCGCGCACGCGCAAGTCCTGATGCAATAGATGGGCAAGAGCGTCGTTGTCGTTTTTGCTCACCCTTTGAAAGACAGCCTTTGCGCGCACCTTGCTTCGCTCATAACCGCGAGGCTCGATGCGGCCGGTCACAGTATCACCTTCGCCGATCTCTATGAGCGCGGCTTCGACCCCCGCCTCACGGCAAATGAGCGCAAGGCCTATTACGCGGATGCTTATGACAGAAGCGCCGTGGCCCTCGATGCAGAAGACCTCGTCCGCGCCGACATTCTGATCCTTGTCTTTCCGACATGGTGGTTCGGCCTTCCGGCGATTCTCAAGGGTTGGATCGACCGGCTCTTTGTGCCGGGTGTTGCCTATGACCATGCCCCTGATTTTGGCCGTATGATTCCGCGGCTCACCAGGCTCAAGTCTTGCCTTGCCGTCACCACGCTCGGCTCGCCCTGGTGGATCGACTGGTTTGTGATGTTCCGACCGGTCCGCCGCATACTTTCGCGCGCCATCATCGGTACATGCGCGCCGCAGGCGCGGTTCTCCATGCTCTCGCTCTACAACACCGAACAATTGTCAGCGGAACGGTTGGCGGCCTTTGAGCGTCGGCTCGGGCGGAAATTGGAACGCCTGATCTAACAAAAAGCCCGCCGATGGCGGGCCTTTGCCGCATTCGCGAAACACAAGTTCAGTGGTCCAGCGCCTTGACGATATTCTCTACCATCTTCTTGGCATCGGCAAAGAGCATCATGGTGTTGTCGCGGAAGAACAATTCGTTCTCGACGCCCGCATAGCCGGAGCCCATGCCGCGCTTGATGAAAAGCACCGTCCCCGCCTTGTCGACATCAAGGATGGGCATGCCGAAGATCGGCGATTTCGGATCGGTCTTTGCCGCCGGGTTGGTGACGTCATTGGCGCCGATGACGAAGGCGACGTCGGCCTGTGCGAACTCCGAATTGATGTCTTCGAGCTCGAAGACCTCGTCGTAAGGCACATTGGCCTCGGCAAGAAGCACGTTCATGTGACCAGGCATGCGTCCAGCAACCGGATGGATGGCGTATTTGATTTCAACGCCTTCTGCCTTCAGCTTGTCGGCCATCTCGCGCAGGGCATGCTGTGCCTGCGCAACGGCCATGCCGTAGCCGGGCACGATGATGACCTTGGAGGCGTTCTTCATGATGAAGGCAGCATCGTCGGCGGAGCCCTGCTTGACCGGGCGCTGTTCGACTTCACCGCCGGCAGCAGTGCTGGTCTCGCCGCCGAAGCCGCCGAGGATGACCGAAATGAACGAACGGTTCATGCCTTTGCACATGATATAGGACAGGATCGCACCGGACGAACCAACCAGCGCGCCGGTGATGATCAGCGCGAGGTTGCCGAGCGTAAAGCCGATGCCCGCCGCCGCCCAGCCGGAATAGGAATTCAGCATCGAGACGACGACAGGCATGTCCGCGCCGCCGATGGGGATGATGATCAGGCCACCGAGCACCAGCGACAGGATGACAATCAGCCAGAAGATCGCATGGCTCTCGGTCAGGACCAGCGCGATCACCAGGAGCACTATGGCAGCAAGAAGAGCAATGTTGAGCACATGGCGTCCGGGCAGCATGATTGGCTTGCCCGACATGCGGCCGTCAAGTTTCAGGAAGGCGATGATCGAGCCGGTGAAGGTGATCGCGCCAATGGCGACGCCGAGCGACATTTCCACGAGCGCCTGGCCATGGATGCTGCCGACTTCGCCGATCCCGAAAGAGTCGGGCGAATAGATCGCGGCCGCGGCAACCATGACCGCAGCCAGACCGACGAGTGAGTGGAACGCGGCAACAAGCTGCGGCATTGCCGTCATGGCGATACGCTTGGCAATGTACGCGCCGGCAGCGCCGCCGATGGCAAGACCGAGGACGATCAGGCCGAGACCCTTGAAGCTAGGCTCGGCAAGTGCCAGCGTTGTCGCGATGGAAATGCCCATGCCCGTCATGCCGTAGTAGTTGCCCTGCCGGCTGGTCGTCGGATGCGAAAGGCCGCGCAGCGCAAGGATGAAGAGCACGCCGGAGACGAGATAAAGGAAAGTTGCGATATTCACACTCATGCTCACTTTTCCTTCTTCTTGTACATGGCGAGCATGCGGTGGGTGACCAGGAAGCCCCCGAAGATATTCACGCTGACGAGCACGAGCGCGATGAAACCGAAGCCGGTCGCAAAGCCGCTCGCCGACAGACCGACCGCCAAGAGCGCGCCGACGACGATGACGGATGAGATCGCGTTGGTAACGGCCATGAGCGGCGTGTGCAGTGCCGGCGTCACCGACCAGACAACGTAGTAACCGACGAAGATCGACAGGACGAAAATTGCGAGGCGGAAGACGAACGGATCGACCACTCCGCCTGAAACGGCGTGGGCCGCGGCGCCAGCGGCTTCCGGCATGTTTTCGGCAGCCTGACGGACGATCTCGGTGGCCTGGTTCAGGGTCTCGAGGGCCTTTTCGAGTGTAGCATCAGCCATCATGCCTCTCCTTCAGTCTTTGGCGCCGCCTTGGATGCAGCAGCCTTTTTCGGCGCGGCTTTCTTGGCGGCCGGTTTCACTGCGGCGTCTTTTAGAGCGGCAGGCTTGGCCGGCGCGGCCTTCTTGGCGACAGGCTTGGCAGCCGGCGTCTCGGCAGGGGCAGCAACAGCCGCAGCGGCCTGGGCAAAGTTCGGGTGAACCACCTTGCCGTCATGGGTCAACATGGTCGCCTTGACGAGTTCGTCGTCGAAATTGATTTTCAGCACCTTCGCTTCCTTGTCGACCAGCGTCTCGACAAAAGCGACGAGGTTCTTCGCGTAGAGCTGCGAGGCAGTCGCCGCAATACGGCCCGGGACGTTGAGATGTCCAACGATCTTGACCCCATCGATCTCGGTGATCTTGCCAGCCACCGCGCCTTCGACGTTGCCGCCGCGCTCGACCGCAAGATCGATCAGAACCGAACCCGGACGCATGCGCGCATACATTTCGCGTGTCACCAGCCTCGGTGCCGGACGACCGGGGATAAGCGCCGTTGTGATGACGATATCCTGCTTGGCAATGTGATCATTGACCAGCGCCGCCTGCTTTGCCTGATATTCCTTCGACATTTCCTTGGCGTAACCGCCAGCGGTCTCGGCAGCCTTGAATTCCTCGTCCTCGACGGCGAGAAATTTGGCGCCAAGCGATGCGACCTGCTCCTTGACCGCAGGACGGACGTCCGTGGCGGTTACCACAGCTCCAAGGCGGCGCGCAGTTGCGATAGCTTGCAGGCCAGCGACGCCGACACCCATGACGAAGACTTTCGCGGCCGGCACCGTGCCTGCTGCTGTCATCATCATCGGCAAGGCGCGGTCATATTCTTCGGCGGCATCGATGACCGCCTGGTAGCCGGCAAGATTGGCCTGGCTGGAAAGAACGTCCATCACCTGCGCGCGGGTGATGCGCGGCATGAACTCCATGGTGAAGGCGGTAAGCCCGGCATCGGCGAGTTCCTTGACGGCGCTGTCATTGCCGTAAGGATCGAGCATGGCGATGACGACTGCGCCTTTCTTGTAGGATTTGAGCTCAGGGGAAGCGGGTCGGCGCACCTTGAGGACAATGTCGGCGTCCTTGACGTCCGCGGCCTTGCCGATACTTGCGCCGGCGCCCGTAAACTCTGCGTCAGGAATGCGCGACGCGGTTCCGGCACCCGTTTCGACAACGACGTTGAAGCCAAGGCCAATAAGCCGCTTTACCGTCTCCGGCGAGCCGCCGACGCGCGCCTCGTTGGCATCGGTCTCTTTCGGTATGAATAGTGTCTGAGCCAAGCTCTTCACCCCCCAAAGCAAGTTTTCACTACAAGGCAGTGGCCTGTCGGACCAGCGCGCCTTCCCGCTTGTAACGATTGGCAGTCTTAAAGACCCGCCCGGTCAAGATCGAACGGGCTTTGGACGGACGTCCAGGCTCTTGAGAACCAGCGCGCCCTAAAGGAGGAACCAGGCAGCTCCGCAAATGACAAAGAAAAGAACCAGA
The DNA here is from genome assembly GCF_900104165.1 of Phyllobacterium sp. YR620. NCBI lineage: Bacteria > Pseudomonadati > Pseudomonadota > Alphaproteobacteria > Hyphomicrobiales > Phyllobacteriaceae > Phyllobacterium > Phyllobacterium sp. YR620. The sequence goes on along the minus strand of NZ_FNJP01000001.1, from coordinate 18,266 downwards.
GCAGAAAAGAATCCCCCGGCGAAAAAGCCGAAAGCCATGGCAACGACCAGCGCTATGCAGGAAACGAAGCCCCATTTCGAAAGCGAGAGAAAAAGATTGTAGGTCTTCTCATGCTCCGCATAGTCCATGGGGGCGCCCAGTTCTGCAGGCGTGGTGTCGTGATGTTCAGCCATCTTCAAACCTCTTCTAGTCGACGTCGTAAAGGCAATAGCGAAAAGCCGACAACTGCGCAATGCGCAGATCGTCGCTCACCCTGACCTCGATCAATATAAATCAAGAATAGAGTTTCATCGCGGTCGAGCCGAATTAACTAACCGAGAAGATGCGGAAAAAGACCGACAACGCCAATGATGATCAGGTAGAGCGCAACGACATAGTTCAGCAATCGCGGGGCGATCAATATGACGATGCCGGCGATCAGGGCGACGAGTGGTGCGATGGCGATTTCAGCAATCATTTCGGTATCCTTTGTGTGCGCAAGCTACCAGCTCAGAACAGAGCGCTATTCGAATACAATGATTCTGTCGGTAACGGACCGGGATCGTTTAATTTATATTCAAATTGGCAAACAACCGTTCAGTGAAAGACGTGCGGGCCAGCTTCGTTGCCCACGAGCTTGTGTTCCATCGTCACATCGAGCAGCTTCACGATGTCATCGGCGGACATCGCAGCACCGTAGAGAAAGCCTTGAACGTGCTCGGCGCCGACGAGCTGATTGACGAGTTCCGATTGCGCGCTCGTTTCGAGCCCTTCGATGGTCACCGACAAGCCGAGTTCATGTGACATGTGGACGATGCCGCGCAAAAGTTTCAGCGATCGTCCCTCTTCAGCGATGTCGGCAATGAAAGAACGGTCGATCTTGACCTTGTTGACCGGCAAGTTCTTGAGATAGCTCAGGCTGGAATAACCGGTGCCGAAATCGTCGATGGCGACCTGCACGCCGTAACCCTTCAGCTCGGCAAGCACGCTGCCGGTCGTGGCGCGGTCGGTTATGAGCGCGCCTTCCGTGACCTCCACTTCAAGAAGGTGCGGCTCGATCGCGTGCCGTTTCAAAGCGGATTGGATGACACTGACCGTATTGCGGTTCTGCAGATCATGCGAGGAAAGGTTGACCGAAACGGCGATACGCGAATTCCAGTTGCGGCAATCCATCACCGCGCGGTCGATGACGTTGCGGGTCAGGTCCGAGATCAGCCCCATTTCTTCTGCGAGCGGGATGAACTCGGCAGGTGATATGGCTCCGAATTCCGGATGGTCCCACCGCGACAGCGCCTCGCACGCGGTCATGCGCGAGGTGCGGATATTGACGATCGGCTGGTAGGCGACCGAGAGAGTGCCTTCCGCGATGGCCCGGCGAAGATCCGCACGCAACCGCTGCTTCGACCGGAAGGTATGATCCATAGTCTGGACAAAGACCGCCCAGTTCTTCTGGCTATCCTTCTTGGCGACATCGAGCGCCAGATCCGCATTCATGTGCATCACCGAGAGGTCAAACGCATCCACCTCGACGATGGCGACGCCGGCGCGGGCGCCGGTCTGGATATCGTGACCCGAAACACTGTATATGCCGGTAATGGCGGACATGATCCGCTCGACCGTTCCAATCGTTTCCTCATGCGAGCAGGCGGAAAACAGCAGCACGAATTCGTCGCTGCCGAAGCGCGAGAGCAAGGGCCGGTCAGCCTCGACCAGGCTCAGCCGGTCGGCAAAGGCGCGCAGCATTTCATCGCCGATGCGATGGCCGAATGTATCGTTGGTTCGTTTCAGGCCATCGATATCGATCACCATGAGGGCGATCTGCGCGCCCTGCACCATGTCGTCGGCATACGTCGCGGCGATTTCGGCAAACTGGCTGCGGTTGGGAAGGCCCGTCAGGCTGTCGAAGCGCGCCATGCGGTTGATCTGTGCTTCGGCGTCCGCACGCCGCGTGACATCCTGGATGACGAGCACGGTGCCATGCTCGGGATCGGGCGTCGCCGTGAATTCATAGTGGCGCTTGTTCGGTGATTCAAACGTGTCGCGCTGTTTTGAACCGGACAGCAAATCCTGCATCTTGATGCGCAAGGATTGCAGTGCATCCTCGGGGAAATAGGAACGCGATTGGGCAAGCCGCAACAAGGTTGCGAGCGACCTCCCTTCGAGCTGAGCCGGAGAATCGAAACCCATCATCTTCGCCGCCTTCATGTTGGCGACGGTTATCGTCTGCTGGCCATCGAACATCAGCAGGCCCTGCGGCATACCATTGAGCGCAGCATCGAAATTGGTGGCGACGCGAGCGAGCTGGCGCTTGCCCAGCAGTGCATCGAAGAGCGAATTGCGAAGACTGCCCGCAACGCCGATATTGCTCCAGAAATATGGAAGGATCAGCAGGGCAAGCAGCCAGTTATAGACGCCACCGAGCAGCACCAAGGTCGCGCAAAGCGGTGCGAGAATTCCAATCGACAGGCCGAGGACGACCATCGGCGAGACGTAATTGCGCGTGACAAGCGCAAGCATCGATCCAGCAACAATGATGACGCTGGTGATCGCGGCGGTCGCATCGGGAAGCATGTAGATGCTGACAAAGCATAGGGCCCCGAGCACCGAACAGCTTGCAAGCGCGCCGAGCAAATAGCGCCATTCCCACCTCTTCAGCGTTCCCGCCGAAGCTGACACAAGATTGGCGCGTTCGAAAGCGCCGGCATTGGCGGTGCGCGCGAGGTCGACCACCAGAAAGGCCAGCGCGAAGGCAAGATAGATCGCATGATGCGTCTTCAAATAGATTGTCGCCGTGGCGAGGATCTGAATGATCGAACTCCACCACGTCGCCTTGCCGTTCGCATATAGTGTGCGAACCGCAATCAGCTCGATCGACAAGCCGTCGTTGGCTTCAACTTTCATCAATAGGCCCGCAAAACTTTGCCCGTACCGGGAATGTCGACGAGGAACGCCAACGATGCCAGCGTTATAAATCGCACTTCCGACTAAATCGTTTAATTCATCTTCTGTCGCCAGAAATTCCCAACAACCGGCAAATAGAATTACCAATTTCTAAAAGAAGATCATCGCTATGCCGGGCATATCGTCGGCGGGGCTGGTTGCTTGTCGGGATTGGGATCGTAGAACGGTCCAACAACAAGTGGCTTGTCGGGCATGAGTGACTGATCGGTGTCCGAGATCATCTTTCGCTCGATGGTCTGAAGCACGACGCCTTTTGCATCTTCGAGCCGCATCGTCACCTGATACTCCCGGTTCGCTTTCACGCATTTGACGGGTGGGCTTTCGACGGTGATCTTGTCCATTGTCGGCCATATATCTTGCCGCACGACAAAGGGATCGCCACCAGCCGGATTTTCGAAAGTGGTCTCCAATGACGAGCCATCGGGAATCTTGCGCAGTTTCGCCAGGGTGAGAAGATAGGTCGCCTCGGCGATACGATAATTGAAGACGAAAATCTTGCCGGAAACGTTGACATAATCGCCCTGACCGCTATCGCGGCATGCCGCCAGCGTAACCGCAAGGGCAAGCAAACAGGTTGCCATCCGGCGCGAGGCATTCTTCGTCCTAGACATGGCCGCTTACCATCTGCTTGGCGTTGCGATCGTAATAGCGGCGAGCCTTGGCCCTGTTGCCGCAGACATTCATGTCGCACCAGCGGCGGCTGCGATTGCGGCTCTCGTCAAAGTAGAGCCAGTGGCAATTCGGGCAGACCTTGATGCGTTCCAGGCGCAAAGGCTCAAACAGACGCACCCCGGAGAGGAATGACGCCGCCGCCAGGGATATTCGCCCGCCGTCCCTGGAGGGCTGCGGCAGCGCGAGCGCTTGGTTTCCCGGTTCGTCGCCGACGAGTTTCGACCCGAGGCGCAAGAATTCGGAGAGCGGCGCGCGGCTCAATCCGCCGCCATGCACCGCCGTCCTGAACAGGCGATTTATCGCTTCGCGCATGTCGATGAGGCCTGTGATCTCCCGCTCGGAAAGTGGCGGGCGGAACTCGACGTTTCCCCACTCCCCCTGACGGAAATCCGCCGCCGCCGCAGCAAAGCGCGTAACTTCGGCGGGATCGGAAAAGCGATCGAGCGACCGTTCGGGCGACTCGCGAAAGATGACGGTATTGGCGAGGTCGAGTGCCAATACGCCCCCGCTGAAACGATGTGCATTCCATTCAAAGGTCATCGCCAAATTCTAACTGGTAAAATAGGTTTTGCAAGTTAGAATGATTTGCAAAGGCGAGGAGTGATTGACCTATTTCCTGCAGCTCCTGTTGAACGGAATCCACAATGCGGCACTCTACGCGCTGCTTGCCTATGGCTATGTCCTGATCCACGGTCTCACGCACAGGACCGACCTTTCGCTCGGCGCAATCTTTGCCTTTTCCGGGCAGACCTTTATTCTTGTCGCGGCCTTTGCCTGGTCGATCCTCTGGATGACCCTGCCCGCCGCCCTGGCCTTCGGTCTACTGATCGCTCTCGTCTATGTCATGACCGGCGGCTATGTAATCGCTAGGGTGATTTATGCGCCGCTCGAAGCCGGCACGCGCAACACGATCCTTGTCGCAACCCTTGGCCTCAGCATATTTCTTGCCGAGCTTTCCCGCATCGCTGCCAACACGCGCGATTACTGGCTGCCGCCCATGCTGTCGCAACCCGTGCCGGTCCTTGGCCCGCAGGTGGATATCAGCCTCACCCAGATGCAGGTTCTCAACATCGCTGTGGCGCTCACCGTGATCGCTTGCGGTGAAGCGATCATGCTGCGAACGGCGGCGGGACGTATCTGGCGTGCCGTGAGCGACGAGCCGCAGGCAACCGCCATGTGCGGGATCGATCCGAAGCGAGTGAGAACGCAGGCCATCCTTGCCGCATACGGCATATGTGCGCTGGCGGGATTTCTGGCAGCGCTCTACTACGGCAATATCAGCTTCAACACCGGCATGATCTTCGGATTGAAAATCCTCTTCATCACCGCGGCCGGCGGCTTCTCACGGCCGCTTCATGCTGCCTGTGGCGCAGCCCTTGTCGGCATGGTCGAATCGCTCTGGGGCGGATATTTTTCCGTTCTGTGGCGGGATGTCGCCGTTTTTTCCCTGCTGGTCTTCGTACTCGCCACCCGCATCACGGGCCAGGGCGAGGAGCGCATCTAACCCTGCAGGCTGTGACCGCCATCGATGGTGATTACCGTGCCGGTGATATAGCTGCTCGCGTCAGACGCAAGCATGAGTACGGCGCCATCGATATCTTGCGGTTCTCCCAGGCGTCGCATGGGATTCTTGCCTTTCAGGAAGCCGCGCGCCGGCCCATCCATCAGGTCTTCGTTGAGGCGGGTCGGAAACCAGCCGGGAGCAATCGCATTGACCCTGATTCCATGTGCCGCCCATTCAAGCGCCATCGAGCGGGTCATCACAGAAGCGGCGGCCTTCGACATGGCGTAGGCGGTGGAACCCTTGATGGGGGTGTCGGCAAGAATGCTCAAGAGGTTGACGATGGAGCCACCGACGCCTTTGGCGATCATCCGCTTGGCGGCCTCCTGGGCGACGAAGAACGCGCCTTCCGCATTGACCTCGAGAATGCGGCGCAACTGGTCGCGGGTCGTGTCTATCGCCCGGATGATCTCGGCAACCCCGGCATTGTTGAACAGGACCGTCACAGTGCCCTTCCAGCTTTCAGCCTCATCGAATGCACGTTCGATATCGGACGCTTTCGTGACGTCCCCGACAATGCTGAGGATTCTGGGATTGCATGAACCTTCCGGGACCGCCGTTCGCGAGATTGAAACAACATTTGCGCCGTTGGCCGCAAGGACTTCCACCATACGCAGCCCGAGACCGGAGGATCCACCGGTGACCACAATGGTTTTACCTGCAACTGAAAGAGAAGATTCGCCTGCCATTCGCCCTTTTACCAGTAAGTCCTGCATCATTTGTCCAGCAACTGTTAGACCGCGGCTCGACACATGACAACTGCTGAACGTTATACCACTTGGCGCTGGACCTGCGGCCTATCGTATCCCTTTATGAACTAATCAATTCTGTTGATGGTTTCAGATCCCGTGCTGCAACCAGAGCGTGAAGATGTTCTTATAGGCAAGGCTGGGAGGGCCACCGCGAAGAGCGGGGTGTATTGCCGGCTATCTGAATGAATTGGGAGGACGCCAATGCCGGCTTTGCTCGCGATTTCGCGAACGATCGATCGTATCAATGAACTCGTCGGGCGCGGCGTCGCCTGGCTGATCTTCCTAGCGGTCGTCGTCAGCGCCGGCAATGCGATCATTCGCAAGGCGTTCAACGTTTCGTCTAACTCCTGGCTTGAACTGCAATGGTATCTCTTCGGCGGCGCCTTCATGCTTGCCGCCGCCTATACGCTGCAGCAAAACGAGCATATCCGCATCGATATCGTCTACGGCGCTTTTTCAAGGCGCGTGCAGCATTGGATCGATCTTCTCGGGCACCTCTTCTTCCTGATGCCGTTCGTCATTCTGATGATCTTCTATTTCATCCCCTATGTGCGGCTCTCCTTCAAGAGCGGCGAAGTCTCATCAAGCGCCGGCGGCCTCATTCTGTGGCCTGCCAAGCTCATTCTTCTCGCTGGGTTCGTACTCCTCGGCTTCCAGGGCGTCTCCGAAATCATCAAGAAAATCGCGGTAATACGCGGCGACATGCCCGACCCTAACCCACCCGTTTCGATGGAGGAAATCGCGGAACAGGAAGTGGCGACGATTGCGGGAGCGCGCAATGATTGAATTTATCGCGCAGAACATGGCGCCGATCATGTTCGCTTCGCTGATCATCTTCCTGTTGATCGGCTATCCCGTCGCGTTTGCCCTCGCCGCAAATGGCCTTTTGTTCTTCTTCGTCGGGGTCGAACTTGCGCCGCTGTCGAACGGCAGCATCACACTCTCCTGGCCGTTGCTCTATGCCCTACCTGACCGGTTTTGGGGACAGATGTCCAATGAGACCCTGCTCGCCATTCCATTCTTCACCTTCATGGGCATCATTCTTGAGCGGTCCGGCATGGCCGAGGACCTTCTCGACACCATCGGTCAGCTCTTCGGGCCCATTCGCGGCGGTCTCGCCTATGCCGTCATTTTCGTCGGCGCGCTGCTCGCGGCAACAACCGGTGTTGTCGCTGCCTCAGTCATCGCGATGGGCTTGATCTCGCTCCCCATCATGATGCGGTACGGCTACGACAGGCGTGTCGCCTCGGGCGTCATCGCCGCCTCCGGAACCCTGGCGCAGATCATTCCGCCTTCCCTCGTGCTCATCGTCCTTGCCGACCAGCTCGGGCGCTCGGTGGGCGACATGTATCATGGCGCGATTATTCCTGGTCTCGTGCTGACCGGGCTCTACATGCTTTACATCCTTGCCATGACCTTCCTGAGGCGCGATTCGATGCCGGCCCTGCCCAAGGAAGCGCGCACGCTCGGCTCCGGCGTCACATCGCTGATAGTCGCCCTCGTCGTTGCCGGGGCCATCGCCTATGGCGCGCATAAGATGCTCGCGCAAAGTGCCGGTGCGAACGCGGATATTTGGGGCGGCACCATCGCCATCATTGCCATCTATCTCTATGCGCTCGCCGACCGGGCGTTCGGCATGAACACGATGTCGCGGCTTGCCCAGCAGGTGATCATAGTCCTCATACCGCCGCTCGCCCTGATCTTCCTAGTGCTCGGCACCATTTTCCTGGGCATCGCCACGCCGACCGAAGGCGGCGCGATGGGCGCTGTCGGTGCGCTGGTGATGGCTGCCTCCAAGGGCCGCCTCAACATGACCGTGATCAACCAGGCGCTGGCATCGACGACGCGGCTTTCATCCTTCGTCATGTTCATCCTCCTCGGCGCACGCGTGTTCTCGCTTACCTTCTACGGCGTGAACGGGCACGTCTGGGTGGAACACCTCCTGGTCTCCCTGCCGGGGGGCGAAGTCGGCTTTCTGATTGCCGTCAACCTGCTTGTCTTCTTCCTCGCGTTCTTCCTCGATTTCTTTGAGCTCGCCTTCATCATCGTGCCACTCCTGGCACCTGCCGCAGACAAGCTTGGCATCGACCTGATCTGGTTCGGCGTCCTCCTTGGCATCAATATGCAGACGAGCTTCATGCACCCTCCCTTCGGCTTCGCGCTCTTTTATTTGCGCTCGGTTGCGGCAAAGGTGCCCTATCTCGACAAGATTACCGGCAAGAAGATCCAGCCGATCACCACGGGGCAAATCTACTGGGGCGCCGTGCCGTTCGTCGGCATCCAGGTGCTGATGGTGGCGCTTACCATCATGTTCCCGCAAATGGTCATGCACTACAAGGGCACCGGCCCGGTCGTCGACCCGTCGCAGATCAAGATCGAGGTTCCGGGTTTTGGCGGCGACAACGGGCTCGGCAACGGATTGGGTGGAGGCGGACTTGGCAACGGCCTCGGTGGCCCCGCCAACGATCTGAGTTCACCGCCGCCTTTAGGTGGGCCTGCGCCAAATCCGGCAGCGCCTGGGCAACCGGCCGCCCCGGCGCAGCCGCCGGTGCCTGACCTCAGCCAGCCACCGAAGATGTGACGGCAACAAAAAACCCCGGGGACCGCAAGGTTCCCGGGGTTTTGCTTTTGGCTGTATTCAGCGCCTAGAGCTTGCCGTTGCGCTGCTGGATCATCATGAACGTATCGAAGGAATATTCCGCGACCTGCGCATAGAGGAAGTGCTCGTTGCGGAACGCCTTGATCGAATCCCAGATCTTCTTGAACTCGGGGTTTGTGGCTTCCATCTCGCCGTAGACGCCGTTGGCCGCTTCGAAGCAGGCGCTCATGATCTCCGGGCTGAACGGACGCAGCTGCGCGCCGCTCGCGACGAGGCGCTTGATCGCCGCCGGATTGAGCGAATCGTACTTCTGAAGCATGTCGGCATCGGTGGCCTGCGCTGCCGTGCGGAAGAGAGATTGGTAAGCAGGCGGAAGCGAATCCCACTTCGCCTTGTTGACCATGAAGCTGACCGTCGGACCGCCTTCCCACCAGCCGGGATAGTAGTAGAACGGCGCAACCTTCTGGAAGCCCAGCTTCTCGTCGTCGTAGGGTCCGACCCATTCGGCAGCGTCGATCGTGCCCTTTTCCAGCGATGGATAGATGTCGCCGCCGGCGATCTGCTGCGGCACGACACCGAGCTTTTCGAGCACCTTGCCGGCAAACCCGCCGACCCGCATCTTGACTCCCTTGAGGTCTTCGACCGTCTTGATTTCCTTGCGGAACCAGCCGCCCATCTGCACGCCGGTATTGCCGCCGGGATAGACCTGCAGGCCCTGCTTGTTGAAGAACTCGTTGAGGAGATCGATACCGCCCAAATGATACTGCCAGGCATTCATGCCCCGCGCATTCAGCGCAAACGGAACGGCAGCGCCGAGCGCCCAGGTGGGGTCCTTGCCCCAGTAATAGTACGCGACCGTATGGCAAAGCTCGACAGTACCGGCTGCCGCCGCGTCAGCAGCCTGCAGGCCGGGCACGATTTCACCGGCTGCAAATGGCTGGATTACGAAATTCCCGTCCGTGGCTTCCTTCAGGTACTTCGAAAGCACTTCCGCGCCGCCATAGATCGTATCCAGCGATTTCGGAAATGACGACGCGCACCGCCATGTGATTTTCGGCAGCGACTGCGCGATCGCGGGCGCAGCAAGCGTCGTTGCTGCGGCCGCACCGACACCGGCAAATCCAGCCTTTGTGATAAATGAACGACGATCCATAAAATCTCCTCCAAACAATTGATCTGGACCATTCTCCCGATCCCGCGATCACCATACACACTCACTATTTCAAGTCCAGCGGATGAACCGACAAAGCCGCACGGGCAGTAAGTGGATTGATATTGTTGCAGGATTCTCGTCGCAATTCCGATTCCGGCGCGAATGTCACGGCGCCTCTCCGGCCATTGGAAACGCTGGGGAATTGCACTAAATAGAGGGAACAATCTTTGCGGGAGCACTTCCATGCGGCAACCCCTCGTCGCCATAACATCCGATGTACGCGCTTTCGAAAACTATACCTGGCACGCAGCGCCCGATCAGTACCTGATGGCTGCCTATGATGCCGCTGGCGTTATTCCGCTCATCGTCCCTTCCTTTGGGGATGGGCTTGATATCGACGCTATTCTCGACGGGGTCGACGGGGTGCTGATTACGGGCTCCAAGTCCAATGTTCATCCCGCGCTCTATGGAGCGGAGCCTAGCCCGGCGCACGAGCCTTACGATCCGGCACGCGACGCGACCTCCCTGCCGCTCATTCGGCGCGCCATCGAGCGTGGCATTCCGCTTCTCGCCATCTGCCGTGGCATTCAGGAACTGAACGTCGCGCTCGGTGGAACGCTCGCCACGGAAATTCAGGAACTCGACGGCCGCATGGACCATCGCGCCCCGCAGTCGGATCAGCAGGCCGAACGCTTTGCCATTCGTCATCCGATACGCATTAAACCTGGCTCCTGTCTTGCCGACGTCATGAACAGCGATTCGATCAACGTCAATTCGGTCCACCGCCAGGCCATCGAGAAGCCAGCGCCCTCGCTCGAGATCGAAGCCGTTGCCGAAGATGGCACGATCGAAGCCGTATCGGTGAAGACCGCCCGCAACTTCGCCGTCGGCGTGCAATGGCATCCGGAATACTGGGTGAAGACCGATTCGCCGTCGCGCAAGATTTTCACCGCTTTCGGCGATGCGGCGCGAGCGCACAAGGCGAGCCGCGAGCGGCTGCACGCAGCCGAATAGCTATCTAGTACGTCAGCACGCCTTCGGTGGACATCGAAAGGACGACGGAGCGCGGTTCGATGCTGATATAGGCAAGCCCATCACCCGGGCTGAAGGCGACGATGGTTCGGCCCGTATCATCGGCAAGGTCGATCGTCCCGTCCTCGTTATTGTGCCAGCTCCTGGCTTGCGCGAGCGGCGGATAGAGACCGGCGCAGCCCTGCTCGATCGTCAGCGCATTGTGGCCGGGAAGACCGTTTTCAGCGGGAAAAGCCTTGCATTTCGCACTGCCGCCCGGGCCGCTGATGACGAATGTCGGCACATCGAGAATACCGTTCTGTCTCGGCTCTTCGCTGGTGATCGACGCGGTGGTCACCGTATCGACATTCGTTTCCCCACCTGACGTGTAGGTGGCAAAATCAAGAAACATGGCGATGACTGCAACTGCGCTCACAAGGGCGAGCAAGACCGTGTTGGCGGGTTTCATGCCAAGCTCCACAGGGGTCACTCTTTCGAAAACCCTAGTCCCGTAGCGTTAATGAACCGTGAACCATCGTCGCAGCGCGCGCGTCAGCGCTCTTTCGGCTTGGAGGTGGATTGGCGGATGCGCAGTTCAGGCTTGATCAATTCCTGGCGTGCATGGGTGTCGGCGCCATTGAGCTGATCGAGAAGCGCCCTCGCCGCGCGCTGGCCGACTTCGCGCTGGCCGTTCCAGACCGTGGTGAGCGCCGGCGTCGCAATCGCTGCTTCCTCGAGATCATCATATCCGGTGACGGAGATGTCGACGCCTGCGACGAGGCCGGCGCGGGCAATACCGTTCATCATGCCGATCGCAGCAAGGTCGTTCCAGCAGACGGCCGCCGTCGGATGGTCCTTCAGCGCAAGAAATTGCGGCGCCGCATCGAAGCCGGCCTGCTTCGTGCGTGGTCCCGGAATTCGCCACTCGGGCTTTACCTCGAGGCCGGCCTTCTGCATGGCCTGGAGATAGCCTTCGTAGCGGTCGCGGCCCGTCGACGTCTGGTCCGTTCCGCCGACCATGGCGATGCGCGTATGGCCGAGCGAAATGAGATGGTTGGTGGCAAGCCCGATGCCGTAGGCGTCGTCACCGCGGAAAACCGGGACATTCGCATCCTTGACGCTGCGCGCGATCAGAACGACCGGCAGGCCATTGTCTTCCGCCATGCGGATATCTTCAGCGGGCGTTCCGATCGCGGGCGACATGATGACACCATCGCCGCCAAGCTGCAGAACCGTATCGATGAAGGTGCGCTGCTTGTCCAATTGGTCGTAGTGATTGGAAAGGATGAACGTTTGCCCGGATCGGTCGAGTTCACCTTCGATGGCGCGCAAAATCTCGGCAAAGAAAGGGTTCATGATGTCATGGACGACCACGCCGACAATGCCGGATCGCGACGTGCGCAGGCTTGCCGCCCTCCGGTTGTAAATGTAGCCGATCGTGCGGGCGTGTTCCTTGATCTTCTCGCGCGTCTGATCGGCGACGAGAGGACTATCACGCAGGGCCAGCGAAACGGTCGCAGTGGACACTTTCAGCGCGTCGGCAATCGTCGATAGTTTGATCTTTTGCGCCAAAAACCGCCTCCCGCAGTGTCGTCCGACAAATGTAATCTTTACACGGCGTTATGCCACCGCAACCGAATAAATCAAAGTTCTTTCGTTAGGGATACGGTCAGCCATTCTTGCGCTCCTGGCGGGATTTTGCGACCGCTCGCAACTGGCGCTCGCGGTGTACGACGTAAAGGCCGCTACCTATGATGATCACGGCTCCGCATAGCGTGTAGGCATCCGGAAACTGGCCGAAGATGAAATAGCCGAAACCCAGCATCCAGATGATCTGAAGAAACGGATAGGGAGCGAGCGCCGCCGTTGTTGCGCGCTTATAAGCGAGAATGATGAGGAAATGACCAAGTCCGCCAAAAAAGCCCAGAAGACATAGAAGCAGGATCTGGAACGGCGTTTGCGGAAGGACCGCCTGGGTGATTGCCGGCGACATCAAGATCGCCGGCGCAAGGGCGGAATAAAAGATAAGGCTTTCCGGCGATTCAGTTGCGGCCATCTTTCTCGTGAGCAGCACATAGAATGAATAGCTCAGCATTGCCGTGATCGAATAAGGCAGGCCTGGATTGAGTTCGCCAAATCCCGGACGCGCAATGATCAAAACGCCAATGAAGGCGACGATGATGGCAAGCCAGCGCCGCCAGCCTGCCCATTCTCCAAGGATGGGTCCGGCGAGCGCCGTGATGACCATGGGCGCCGCAAAGGTAATCGTCATCGTTTCGGCCAATTGCATGGTCTGCAGGGCGTAGAAGTTAAAATAGGTCGAACCGAACAGGCAGATGCCGCGCAATATCTGCATCGGCAGGTTGCGAGCCCTGAATATGCCGGGATTGGACCATGGCCGAAAGAAGATCAGGACCAGCAGCGTGTGCTCAACGAACCGCATCCATGAAACGAATGCGGTAGGTACGCCGGACAGCACCAGATACTTGGCGCTTGAGTCGAGACAGGAAAACAGGAACCCGGTTGCGAAAATATAAAGGATCGCCGCTAACGGCGCAGAGTCCTGTGACGTAGAGGGTGTGGATGGCAAGGAAACAAACCAATCAGGCGGGCGGCAGCGAGTCCCATGATAACAAAATAAGCTACTTTGTAACCGCCGATTGCAAAAACTTTCGACGAATAATCACTCGTCGTCAGCGTCCTCATCGTCGTGATCCTCTTCGGCCGCCGTCTGGCGCAGATGCTCGGCTGTCGACAGATTGACCTCGAGGCGGGAGAGCATCTTGACGAAGGCTTTGCGCTCCTTCTTGTCGAAACCCTTCATCGCATCCTTTTCCGTCTTGCGGATCGATTTTTCGATGGCCTTGATCGCTTCATTGCCGGTTTCGGTCAAGAAAATATGAGCCTGGCGCTGGTCCGTCGTCGAGCCCTGCTTCTTGACGAACCCCTGTGTCTGCAGTCGCGAAATCGTCTTGGTGATCGTCGGCGGGCGCACGCCCAGCCGCTTGGCAAGAATGCTGGGTGAAAGGCCGTCCTCATGCGCAAGTTGCAGCATTACGGCATCCTGCCCCGCATAGAAGCCGTGGCCGAGGAGCCGCATCGCCAATGCCGTCCGCGTCAGCCGCGCGGTCGATTGCAGACGATGAAGAATGAGGGGCTTACGATCCTTGACCATTCAAACTCCTGCTCGCTTTTCAGCGTTGTTCCGTTGATGATAAGACGGCTAGCTCTGTTTGGTGGATGGCAGTTAACAGACAAAGTTTATTACGCGGAGAGTTACGAAGGAACGAGCAATTTGCTCGCCGAAAAGCGCACGCGATAGTTGACTTATACCCAATATCCGCCCGGCAAAATCGCGTTACAACGCTTATATGACAATCTGATGAAATTTGCCGACGAATTGCTCGTGAAGCAATAATAAGCGCATTGCTTATACGCCGTAAGATGTAGGAGCGGCATTTCCTCCGCATGCGGATACCGATATGATCAGGCAAAGCGCCCGACAGATGAGCACCTCATGCCGATATCCTCCACACATATGATCGCCATTTTGCCCCTTGGCGCTCACGAGCAGCATGGTCCGCACCTTCCCTTCGAAACTGATACGCTGATCGCGACCGGATTGGCCGAGCGCCTAAAGGCGGCGCTTCCCAAGACGCTGTCCGTCGAATGGCTGACTGTCGAGCCCGTTGGCTATTCGATCGAGCACATGGACGTCGCCGGCACGCGGACGCTCGCCTTCGACGAGGCGGTGCATCGCTGGATCGGTATTGGCGAAAAGCTGGCGCAACGCGGTATTCGCAAGCTTGTCATTCTCAATGCCCATGGCGGCAATTCGCCCTTGACGACAATCGTTGCGACAGAACTCCGTATCCGTTTCAACATGCTTGCGGTGGCAACGAGCTGGACACGATTTGGGCTGCCGGAGGGATTTATTTCCCCCGACGAGAAGGCCCTGGATATTCACGGCGGTTTCATCGAGACCTCGGTGATGCTGGCGCTTTATCCGCGATATGTGGACATGACCAAGGCGGGAACCTTCGACTCTCGACAGCGGCAATTTGCGAAAGACTACAGGCACCTGCGCGCCTACGGCCCGCACGCCTTTGGCTGGAAGATGAGTGATCTCAACCCGCAAGGGGTTGCCGGCGACGCGGCACGCGCAACCGCAGCGGCAGGCGAAGCGATTATCGCCCATAGAGTCAAAGGACTCGTCGAGCTCATTGAGGATGTCGACCGGTTTGATCCGGCTGTTCTTGTCTAAAACCATCAATGCTCAACGCGATTGAAGCAGCCATTCACGCAATTGAAGGCGTTTGGTGTGGCAATATGTAATCTTATCACCTATATCGTGGGTCAATCCATCCAAAGAGGCGCACGATGAGTGAAGCTCAAACGACATCCGCTGCCGCGGCAGCAACGGGGCGCGCAGCCCAGATCCCGGTAACCGTATTGACCGGCTATCTTGGCTCCGGCAAGACGACGCTGCTCAATCGCATCCTCAGCGAAGACCATGGCAAGCGTTATGCCGTCATCGTCAATGAGTTCGGTGAAATCGGCATCGACAACGACCTCATCGTCGAATCCGACGAAGAAATCTACGAAATGAACAATGGCTGCATTTGCTGCACGGTTCGCGGCGACTTGATCCGGGTCGTCGAGGGCTTGATGCGCCGTCCGGGCCGGTTTGATGCCATCATCGTGGAGACGACGGGGCTTGCCGATCCGGTGCCGGTGGCGCAAACCTTCTTCATGGACGATGACGTGCGCAGCAAGACCGCGCTTGATGCCGTCGTCGCCCTGGTCGATGCCAAGCATCTGCCGCTGCGTTTGAAGGACAGCCGTGAAGCCGAAGACCAGATCGCCTTCGCCGACGTCGTCCTTCTAAACAAGACCGACCTTGTCTCCGCCGATGAACTTGCAGCCGTCGAAGCGACGGTTCGGGCCATCAACCCGCATGCCGTCATTCATCGTACGGAGCGCGCCGGCATTGACCTTTCCCGTGTGCTTGACCGCGGCGCGTTCGACTTGAAGCGGGCGCTCGAAAGCGATCCGCACTTCCTCGATCATGATCATCCGGACCATGCCTGCGGTCCGGACTGCGATCACCACCATCACGACCACGATCATGATCATGAGCACCACGACCACGACCACGCGCACCACCATCATCATGATCACGCGTCACCCATTCACGATGTGACCGTCCAGTCGGTTTCGCTGCGCACCGGCGAACTCAACCCCGACAAGTTCTTCCCCTGGGTTCAAAAGATCACCCAGGAACAGGGTCCGAACATCCTGCGCCTCAAAGGCATTATGGCCTTTAAGAACGATCCAGAGCGCTATGTCATCCAGGGTGTGCACATGATCATCGAAGGCGATCATCAGCGCGCCTGGAAGGATGGCGAAAAGCACGAGAGCCGACTGGTGTTCATCGGCCGTCAACTTGATCATGCCGCCCTTAAGGCTGGCCTTGAAAGCTGCCTCTAGGACAAGCCCTTATGCCGACAATTGCACCGCTCGATCTGGCCGGCCATTGCGTCGATGCGCGCTTCATCCGGGACGTTCCATTCTTTGCCCTGGCCGATGGCACGGTCCATCGCCTCGACAACGGTCATAAGACGAGCGAGGTCCACGACGGCCTCCTACGCGCGGTTCTTTCAGCAGATGGTAAGTCACTGCTTACGGGTGGAGAAGACGGCCGGGTTTGTTCGACCGGGCTCGACGGCGAAGTAAAAGAACTAAGCAAGTTGCCGCGCAAGTGGATTACCGCGCTCGCTGCCGCCGGTGGAGCGATTGCCTTTGGTTCAGGCCGCTCGGCATGGGTCCATTCAGCCGACGGAACATTGCGCGAGTTTGCCCATGAACGCAGCGCTGAGGGCCTCGCTTTCGCACCAAAGGGACTGCGGCTTGCGGTGGCCCGCTATAATGGCGTTACCCTGCATTGGCCGGCGACGAACAGTGCGCCGACGGAACTCGAGTGGAAGGGCGCCCACGTATCCGTGGTATTCTCCCCCGACAACCGGTTTCTGGTCACGTCGATGCAGGAGAATGCCTTACACGGCTGGCGGCTCGAAGACAGCCGCCACATGCGCATGACCGGCTATCCGAACAAGGTAAAGAGCTGGTCCTGGAGCGTGAAAGGCAAATGGCTGGCGACATCGGGCGCGCCCGCTGCCATTGTCTGGCCCTTTGCCGGCAAGGATGGGCCAATGGGCAAGGCGCCGCTGGAACTTGGAACGCGCGGCGACAGTCTCGTCACCGCCGTCGCCTGCCATCCGATCGAGGAGATCGTCGCCATCGGCTATTCGGACGGCATGATTCTTGTTGCCCGCTTCACCGACCAGAAGGAGGTGCTCTTGCGCCGCCCCGGCAAGGGAGCAGTTTCAGCAATAAATTGGGATGCGTCAGGCCATCGGCTGGTCTTCGGTTCGGACGCCGGCGATTGCGGCGTCGTGGATATCACGGCCTGACGGCCGACTGCACATCAAGCGCTCAGTGCTTGAAGCAATTTTCTCGATGCCACCGCAAGAAATGTGGATGCGGTCTTTGACTGACACGTTGTAGAACGATTGCTCGGCCGGTCTTGTTGAAGAGCATCTGGATGCCTTCTGGATCATTCGCCTGTCGCGAAATCAAAATCTCCAGATCATCGGAGAAGGCAATCAGCCCCCGATCGAACATCCAGTGCACGGTTCCGGAAAGGGCCACGCCATTCGTCAAAATATCTGGTCCGTTGGCTTCGACCGGGCGGATATGCGCCGCGTTGACCTCCGCGCGACCACCCCCATTGATGAGTTTCAGTCCAGTGACCGCGCATCGCTTGTCGTAAGCGTCCAGAACAAGCCGCCGAAAGATACGGTCGCGGACGATGCGAGATGTCATTTGGTTGATGCGATGCCGTTCGGATTCGAAAATGAACGGGGCCTGGGCTGCGTCGGCAAAACCTGTTAAGGGGCCAACGTCTTCGCCGATTCTTGGCAGTTCAGGCTCTGTCTCGTCCAGGCCCAAAGATACGATCCTGTCGAAGTCATTTGGAGAAATTGGCCTCACAGCCGATTGCGCGCGTCCCGAGATGCGCCCTTCATTGTTCAGCACTCCGCGCTCGATCACGCCATCTTCATTACTGAACGGCACTGGATTGATGAAGTCGAGATAAGTCCCCGGCTCAATCAATGCGATGTGCATGTTTGGGGCGTTGCGGTCTGGGATGATTTGCATCACCTTTGCTATTGCAAAGTAACCACGCGTTTCTGCCACCTTCCTCGGCTCGTAATAGATGATCCAGTCACCTACGCACGCCTGGACACGCCCAAGATATTGGCTCGGGAACTGATATCGTTCAGCCGGGCTATCGTCGTAGATTGAATCTGAGCGGTGAATGAAAACCCCGAATCCCATGAAAGTGTTCTAGCACGCTCCACGATTAAGGCCACAAGGCCATTGCTGGAGCGAGCGAACCCTGTTGTGAACTTGCCGCTTGAACGCAGGAAAGCCCGGGGATGCCGGGCTTTTGTGTGGGTTGTTTTGTTGTGATGTTGGTTGCGGGGACAGGATTTGAACCTGTGACCTTCAGGT